>NZ_JACHMJ010000001.1:1214443-2428886 GCF_014204935.1 Conyzicola lurida
CAATGAGTTCAACGCTTGCCCGCAGAGTTGCTATTTGGTCCCAATTCTGATCGATGCGCTGAAGTATTTCTTTCACGAAGGGCGCATCCCGCCCGTGATTGCCGATGGGCGCGATGCTCTTCACGATCATGGCGGCACTGGCTCAGATGGAACTCGAGATCAAACGTGAGCGTGTCCTCGACTCCGTTCATAAGCGGCGAGAGGCCGGAAAGGATCTCGGCGGGCGTAGGCAGTCGATCAGCGAAAGCCAAATCAAGAGCGCTCTGCGGCTAGTTGACAGCGGCGAACCGGCTGCTCAGGTTGCGCGCGACTTGGGAATGTCGCGCGCGACTTTTTATCGTCGTTCTCGAAAGCTTCGGAGTTGAGCTCGCTGCCGACCGATTGCCGATTTAGTTTTGTCTGCCTCAATAGGGGATCGTCCTCACCGAAGGCGAGCAGCTCCACGGCTTTCGGCTCAACCGCGTGTGGTAGGACGGTTCACGAAGGTGCCACCGTATCTAAATGCGGCCGGACGTGGCACGCCTATCCTGCGAAAGTTGGAATCGAACCGAGTTGCTTTCAATACGTAGCAATCGGAGACCAAGAGAACGTTAGGTACGCAACGGAACGGAGCTTCGGTGATCGGGCAGGAAGATGAGCTAGAACGAGTTCGTTTCTATGGCGCGCACGATCTGGCGTCTGGCTGGCATGCCCCGCGGGTAGCGGAGATCGCCGATCGGTTTGATCCCGCGGATCCGCCGAAAAGCGTAATGGATGTCCTCGAGCTCCACAATGTGCAGCAATACCTCCAACATCGGATGCTGCCAAGGTCGTGTCCTGAGGAAGATGTGGAAAGGCTCGTGGCGCTAGTGCCGCAGATTCGAAGCGCCGTCGCCAAGTTTTTTGGCGCGGTCGATGGTTCGAACTTTGCTCAGCTGGTCGCGGACGTTGACCTCGAATATGGCGAGGACCTTATAGAGGTCCTTGGCCGGAGCAAGGCCTTCGAGCGCATACCAAGCGGCTCTGCGTTGCCTGCACTGACGAGCGCGGGCTTCCACGTCGGCCAATTGCTGACGAACAAGAAATTGGTGCAGGCCTATGACACTGAAATGCGAAACGAGCTTCTAGCCTTGCCTCGAGGCGCCGAACTGCTCGTCCGGAAGTATCTAGAAAAAGACCCGCGTGGAGCCATCCAACTTCCCGCAAGTTTCACCCCGGCGGACTGTCGTGACCTTCTAGAACGCTACATTGACAGCGAAGACGCCAACCTCAACTATGTGCGGCTCATTGCGTCCGCGAACGACAACGCGCAGATCGGTATCGACGCGAAGCTGAAGCTCCGAGCCAAACGGCGCGCTAGCGAACTCAACGCCAAGCTATTCGAAGAGAACAAAGGATTCAAAACCGGATGTGAGGTAAGCATCTCTGACGACCAAGACGAACCGGTGCGGCTCAAAGTAGACACATCCGAAGGGTCGATTCGGAAGTATGTCTACAGCAAGCGGTGGCTGGAAGTCGCTTCCAGTAACGCGAGCGTTCTAAACAACTTCCAGCATCTGTTCGAGTTTGCCGATCAACAAGTCCTTCTGACGCTTCCGTCTTATCGAGCGAACTTTGGAGTCCTCGAGCGCACCATGGGCCTCACCGGGACTACCGAGTACAAGGTGGGATCAAATTTTCAGGCCGCGGACGCGCGGACGCTGCTCCAGACCCGCATGTACCGTCAGTTCCTACTGACCCAAGAAGTCGACTTGGAGCGCGTCATAGCTTGGTTCTTTCAAACATATCTCGTTGAGGAATTTGGAGCCACGGGCTTTTCCTTTGCTCCGTCAGCCGGCGATAGGTCGTACCTTCAGAAAGTTCGACACCTATTTGCTGAAATGGAGAGCGTGGCGAACCAATTCACCCTCTTTGCTGAGAACGGTGAATTGGACCGCGACCTGATGACAATGAGCGCCGAGCAGGTTCGATACAAAACGATACCTAGCCTGCTCGATGGCAAATACCTCTATCCGTCCGAAAGCGAGGAAATTGCCGGCGTCCTCCATCTGCTTTTTTCCGACCAATCGAGGCTGAAATACATTGACGAAACGCTCAGAGCTGAGAACACCGTAAAGCTCCTCCTCACCCGCGAAGTGGCATACGAGGATTTCCGCGAATACCAGAGGCCGTCCGTCGACCATCTGATCCAGCTTGGCGTTCTGAGAAACACAGGCACACGCGTACAGCTAACCAATATGGAGCAAACGCTGATCCTTAGCTACTTCAACAACACCGAGGCGGCGAATTACCACCATCTGTCGATCACAGGCCGCGTAGAAGCGGACGCACTAGTTGCACGAGGGTGGGCAACGCGACGTTCATCTCTATTCACCGACGCTGAAGGCGACTACTTCAACTACTTTCTCAACAAGGTGGGATTCAGCAACGGACCGAACCTGCGCAATAGGTACTTGCACGGGTCGCAGACCGGTGCAGATGACGAGTCCACGCATTTCAATACTTATCTCGTCGCCTTGCGTTTGATCACGGCGCTTGTGATCAAGATCAACGACGACTTTTGCCTTGCCAACGTCAATTCCTCCACGACAGAACGCAGCTAGTGCAATCGAGCGCGTAAGAGCTCTGCTAAACCAACTAGCCGGTGCGTTGGGGTTGAACTCACATGCCTTGAGGTGGCGAGAGTAAGGCGCAGAAGAACAATTTCCGAGCGCGCTTACGGAGGCTAGTCGGGCGTTCGCGCCCCGCATGTTTGGGTCTCATAGTGCTCTTCTCGCCGCGTGCCGTTTTCGACGACCTGATGCTGGTCGTCGATTCGACCGCAGCGGCCATCCGAAATAGAGACTTCGCGGCGCCATTCGGCTACCTGGCGAAGTTCTGAACAGCGGTCGGGTTCATCCTTGCCGCCATTGTCGCGGCAACCAAATTGCTTAACCTGCCCGCCAGTCGCCGACTCTCTGCACACTGCTTCCGCGTACAAAGTGGCGACTCCACTGCTAGGACTCACACCCGTGGCAGCAGTTAGTGGACGCGTAATGGCGCTGACCGGCGAGAATTATCAGGCTTTCTGCCACTCGAAAAGCTACGTCGTGAGCCAGTGCGCTGACAATTTGTCCCCGCTAGAACCGCTACGCAGGCTCGTCAAGAAGCGGGTCGTGAGGAGTGTCGTCGTTCCAGTAGCGATACCTCTCGCCAAGAAACTCTAAAATCGCATCTGTCGGTACTGAGCCTGCATGGATGGTCAGACCAATGCTAGCTACGCCAGAAGCGGCGGCCGAAGCCAAGTGGAATCGGAGCTCATCTTCGTCGAAAATCTCGGGCGGGAGTACTGGGTCCGTCGCGAGGGCGGGCGTATGAGCTAGGTCGATAAAAGCTTGCCGTTGTGTGTCTGTCATCTGCCGTGTCAGGGCCATTCCTCGGGAGACGGCACGGCGGTTTATGACGATATTGACAATGGCGATTAGCAGGTGCCAGTCGAGCCATCCTTCGGACTTTAGGACTCGCGCGGTACTTGTGAATTGGGCGTTCTGCAGCAATGATGCGAGGGTTGGGCCGATTACTGAGGGAATTGTCTCGTATCGGTAGGCGATGTTCTCCAAGATCTGCGCGCGGTTCTTCTTATATGTCGAAGCGAGGCTCTTGCGTGGCTGCAAGTCCGGACTCGGGTTGATCAAGCTGGGTGTCGAACTCCACCCGATGCATAGCTCGGGCCGCGCAGACATCACTTGGAGCTGCTCGGTCGTGATGAAGTCAGCCAACTCGTCGTAGGGGCGGACAATTGTGGACTTATGCATTAGACCGCCAGCGAAAGTGGTCTCCATCAGATCAGAGAAGTCCTGCTGGGAGAGCAAAGACTGAGTCACCAGGAAATGCATGACCGCGCCAATGGTCTCGAGGTGCAGTGCGTCGAGGTCACACCCGGCGGCGGGCGTGAGGTGCAGTCTCCATACTCCACCCGAAGAGCGCTCGACTGAGTTCACGCCGCCTTGGCCGTTCGTCGCGTCCGCTCGGATCTCGATCTCGAGAGTCCCGCGGATGAAATGTGCATCGTGTCGTGCGAAGTCCGCGAGGACGACTTGAGCAGCGGCAATGAAGCGTTCAGTCGTGAGAACTGCGACTCGTTCGTTTGCGCATCGTACTGACCAGGTCAGTCCAAGAGCGCTCCAGCTGTAGTTGCGATGGGCCCCCACGTCGCTGAAGAGACGACCCATCCCTGACTTGTCGGTGATCTCAGCAATTTCGTTCTCTGTCGACGTGGGCAGTTCGCTCACGGCTTCGAGCATGGCTGTTATCGAGGGCATCACCCCTGCAGGTTCGAGAATCGATTCGAGGAGCGGCACGAGGGTCGGGCGAACAGTGTGGGCCGCTCGGAGGATGTGACATTGGTCCTGGAGCATGTTCAGTAGCGTCGAGTCGCTATCCGAATCCATCGGATTTTCGACGTATGCACGTTGGGCCAGCACACCGAGGCAAAACGTATGCGTTGCGGTCACGGATTGACCGGCGTGGTGGTCGCAGGTCGCTGCGATCAAAAAGCCCTCGGCGACATAGTGCTTCAGCGCCGGATCGCTCGCGCCACGGGCCACGACGGAGGCCGCCAGGGCATATTGCTTCGCTGCGAGCGGCAGGTTCAGCTGGTAGTAGATCTTTGCGACGAGCAGCAGCATATTGATGGCGCCGTCCAGGGTGTCGCCATGCCACCAATTGATCTTCGCTGTGTGAATCTCGTGGAGCGCGTCGAGCAGCCGGCCTTCGCTGTTGAACTGGAAGGCGCGGTCAAGAGCTCGATTGCCACGGGCCGCTTCCCCCTCTATGCGCTCGACGGCCGCGTCAAGGCCATCGCGCACATGTTCGTAGGAAGGATGGTCGGCCAGTTTGGTCGTGTACAGGCCGAAGATGTCCGCGGTGTCGCCCACAGGGAAGAGAGGTGTGTCTTCGAGAGCGTCGACGAGCGTGCGCAGCGCGTTCATACCTTTGTCGACGTCTACTAGCTCGATGCCGGCAATGCTAGGCAGACCGCCAGTACGGACACGATTCCGGACCGCGGCGGCCGTTTCCGGCAAGGAAAGAACTTCGCCTTTTTGGGGGAGGAGGTCGGACGGGTACTTCTGATGCAGTGCTAGGTAAGCTTCGAGCGATAACAAGAGCGCCCGAGTGTTGGGGTACGGGTCTTCCGCAAGTTGGCTGTCGATCTTGTCGACGAGCGTCTCGTGCCAAGTCTCCAACTCGGCCCGTGGGATCCCCGTCACTTGGCGCAGCATCGCTGCGTAGCCGAGGTCGAGCAACATCGTCGCATCGCGCAAGATTCCGGGGTCGTCCAACGACTCGGGAACGAGCGAGAAGAACGCCCTCACATGTTCGTCGGCGGGGCGGAGAGTCTCAGTGCCGCGCATCGTTGCCCAAGCGATCTCGAACTGAACCCGGACGGCTATTTCGTCCGTAGCAGCGTTCTCGCGGAGTGCCTCTGCCATTCTGAGCCATTCAGGCAGGTCTCTAGCAAGCGACGCGTCGTTGCTTGCGAGGCGGAGCCCGTCTCGCAAGTCGACGAGTTCTCCCAGAGTCGACGCTGGAAGTGCCTTCGCTCGCCACCGAGCGAGATCGTTCTCGTACCACTCAGGTCGCGACGTGAGGGACACCGGTCGTTCGGGCGCCAGCTCGGCCGGCAAATGAAGGTAGTCAACGGCGAGATAATACAAGTCGTGCTCGGCGAGTTCTCTAGAGATGGCGAGGGCATCCCAGATGTCGAGGGCGACGCTGTGATTCGCGCGTGCGTGTTCTTGAAGTTCGTGACGCTTCCCCACAGGAACTGGGGTCAGCGTGAAATACACGACACGGTCGACCGGTTCTCCGCGACTACAAATCGATTGCAAGTCCGCCCGAATCTTGCTCGGGATGTCAGCTTGCTGAGTGGTGCAAGCAAGGACAACGTTCTCGTCTGTTGCGCCGACGACAAAGAGCGAACTTGGCGCCCCCTCGTTGGTGAGGTTGGTCCAGTAGCTTTCCGCGTCTCGTCCTTGGTCACCGCCCGCGGCAACAGGTCCGGTTGCTGGCATGAGGTTTGTGGCGATTCGCTTTCGAGCAAGGCCCAGGCTGATGGTCTCGAAGTCGTGATGCGAGTTGGTCTCGGTGAGGGTGCCCAGCCCAAACCGAATACTCCTCTCGAGTTCAGTTGGACTTGTCATTGTTCAATCATCCCCTGCTCCACAGACACAGTTTCATTGGCATGACACGATTCGCCCATTTGACACGGGTCTCCGAATTCGCGCCGCAAATTTGCGCCCAGAGTCGAACTCAGGCTCGCAGAAATCCAGGGTGATCACTCCAGATCGCCAAGGGCTCGACGAAAGTGAATAAGTCGCTACCGTCTAGTGCGTTGTGTAACTGATATTCATCGTCGTCTAATAGCGCCAACAACAGGATCACCTCGGGCTGAGACGTAATCCAATCGGAGTCAATGTCGAAGCCCTCGCTTCTCGGCCCATGCTTGTCGAGCAACTCTTCCAACGAGGCCCTATTGCTTCCCAAAAACTTGTCCACTGTCTCGCGCAGTTCCTCGATGGTGTGGCCGCCTGCGACATGAACGTGCTCGACGTTCTCGAGGGTCAAGTCACTATTGCCGGGAAGACCAGTAAGCGACTGGAACTCTGCACTCAAGTGTTGCGCAAGGCTGAACTGCCCGAAGCTAGGTTCTAGCTTCACCATGTCAACTCCCTTCGCCAACTCCTGATCGAATAGCTCTATCAGCACCAACAAGCGACTGAACACGCGTCGAGTTTCAGCAGAAAGCTTGCTCGACTTCTTGTAGATGTACTTGTGCTCAGTTTGCGCCCAGCTGTCCTCCGCTGCAGTACGAATCTGGACTTCGCAGCGTATTGCACGCCCGCGACAATCTTCGACGCCTGGTGCACGGAGGTGAACATGTAGGCCGGCGTATCTAAGCGCGTCGGGGGAAGCGTCCGTGCGCTGATCCTCGATCTCGAATATCTCGAGTTCGGCCGATGCTTTCAGGGCGTCTACTACCACTTGTTTGTCGGTAACTATCGGCACGATCACTCGGGCGCCGGCGAGGTCGGGACAATCTATCCAGGGGTTGGAATACCCCTTTTTTCGTTGTTTGTTATAGAGCTCGACCGGATCTTTATGACGAGCTGAAACAGTTCCGCCAACGTCAGAAGCGCTTAGGACTCTCTCGATGATCTTTCTGAATTCATCCGCCGCGTTTATGTAGGACTGAACGTCTTTGCGATACGCCTCGTAAACCTGGCTTGCGCTGGGGCTGCTAGCGGCTGCCATTTCCTTTTACTTTCACTAGTTTGCCGCCTGTTATGACGACGGTGTCTGTTCCTTCCTCATCCCCTTCTCCCGCGATAATCTGGACGGCCTTGCCATCCCCGACGGCTTCTGGAGGCGCAATCACGTGAATGTCGTTGGACAAATCTAGACGCAAGCGTTTCAACTGGGACTGGACCCGTGTTGTGTCTTTGGGGAACACAACTAGTGGCACGTGGAGGTCCGCGGCAATCGCTGCGATTTCGCTTTGCGCGCCTTGCGGCACGTGGTTCTGGATGAACGACTGGGGATCTAGCTGACGAGCGTTTGACGCGACTTCCGCAACTAACGCCGACTGGAGGTCCAGCCGAGCTTCAGAGACGAGCGAACTCTTATTGATGGCAGTCGTCATTCGCTCCAAGAAGTGTTGCGTAAGCACAGCAGGCTCTTCGCGCAGCTTCATGCCCATGAACTTGCCCAAGAAATACGCCGCGAAACCGCTATTTTGATCGTCAACGACTTCGCCAGAGACAAGGCCCGCAGCGGAAGCTGCTTTCGAAAGAATCGCGATCTTGTAGATGCGAGCGGCGTCGCCAAAAACAAGTTCCTTGAGACGCTCTATCGAGAAGATTCGCTCGCCATTCTCATTTACTTGCGCTTCGATTCGCATGGCGTCTTGGTGTTCAACCTTCGCAACGAGTAGAGCCGGTCCGGAGCTCAGCTGGACCTCTGCGAGCACAAGGAGGCCAGCCAGCGCCGTTCCGGGTTGAAGCTGCGCCAGATCCTCCGCCATACCTTGTGACGTCACCACTAGGTCGTCACGGTCGCTCCAAAAGGCTCGTACTCGGTCCGGCGTTGGCGAACCGACTTGTTTGTCTTCGACAATTGGAAGAGCCCTCTGAGAAAGAGCTTTTATGAAACGTTGCTCAAGAAACGATCGATTGGGTCCGGACAATACAACAGGCATGTCCGTGATTTGCAAGGAAAAACGCGGTCCAGATGACCCCGAATTGCGGACTACTTGGTGCATCATCACGTCCTTAAGGACGAGTGTGCTGAAATTGGTAGACATTCATCTCCATTCGCGAGCTATGGCCACCGTAACCGCCTACTCCCTCCTAGACGACGAAACCTCATCGCGGCACGCCGCAAAAGCGAAGCAGACTAGCCGTGCGCGGGAGCATTGATGCGGTTTTCCTCTGACGTCTGTTCAATCCGGTTGCTGCTCAGAACCTACGTCGGCAGCCCAAATCGTCCGGGGTTGCCGACGCTATCTGCTTAGCGAGGTAGATGGCTCGCGAAAGAGGTGTCGGCGGTGCCGCCAAAAACACGCACCGGACTGGAAGAAGGCTCAAAGGGGGCGCACCTCGGCGCACTTGACATAATCGCCATTGTCGGCAATGGCGGCGGCCCGCAGCAGGTGATGTTCATCTCAGCATCGCGATCACGCAATACCGTGCGCCTATGCTCGCCATTTCGATTGTCTGCACGCTGATCTTTCTCGGCTAGCTTGCCACGCGTCGCAACGCGGGGGGAGTGGGAGTTGCAGGGAAGATCCACGCGCTATCGGTTAAGGCTGACGAATGTTCTCTTGCCGAGGAGATGACGCGAGGTCTTCCGACCGCCCTATTGCGTCCAGCTAGGGCGCCGCATCCGGTTCTCTGTTAACACGGACAACACACGGTCTATGCAAAAGTTCGGTTCCTGATACGTTGACCGAATGACCGATCCTCTAGTCCGTGACGCGCTTCGCGCTTTTGTCGCTGAACGCGAGTGGGCACAGTTCCACACTCCGGAGAATCTTGCGAAAAGCATTTCGATCGAGGCTGCCGAGTTGCTCGAATGTTTCCAGTGGAACGCAGACGCGGACACGGATGCCGTGAAGGAGGAGTTGGCTGACGTTCTCACATACTGCCTGCTTCTCGCCGATCGACTCGGCGTCGACCCCGACCAGATCGTGCTCGACAAGCTCGAGCTGACACGGACGAAATATCCGGCGGATAGAGCGCGGGGACGCAGTACAAAATATGACGCCCTTTGAAATAGACCGGATTCCATTCAGCAAGGAGTCCGTCACGGCGTGGGCCGCACTAAATCGTCGGCACACCGACTGGCCCGTGGTCTACGTCCTGGACGGAACGAGCACGGTGACGGGTGCTTCGACGAGCAGTGACGTATACGTGGGGGAGTCGCGGAACGCGGCGGCACGGATGCGTCAGCACCTCGAATCCGCCGACAAGCAGCACCTCGGCACACTTCGGGTCGTGCTCGATGAGAGGTTCAACAAGTCGGTGTGTCTGGACTTGGAGTCGTTCCTCATCCGGATGCTCGCCGGCGACGGCGCATACCGGGTGCTGAACCGCAACGACGGCATCACCGAGGGCGACTACTTCGATCGGGACCTTTACCGCGGTACGTTCCGAGACGTCTTCGATCATCTCAAGGACGACGGTGTCTTCACCCGCACCATTCCGGAGATCGAGAACAGCGACCTGTTCAAACTGTCCCCGTTCAAAGCTCTGACGACCGACCAGGGCGTGGCGGTCGAGAGCATCCTCGAGGGCTATTTCGAGGACCGCAAAGCCGGCGTGGGCAGCACAATCGTCGTGCAAGGCGAGCCGGGAACGGGGAAGACCGTAATCGGCATCTACCTGTTGAAGCTGATATCGGACATTGCGACGTCCCAGCAGCCAGAAGACCTCGACAGCGACTCGATGTTCGCCGACTTCTTTGCCGCCGGCTACCCGGAGCTCCTCGCCGGTCTGCACATCGGCCTCGTCGTTCCCCAGCAGTCGCTAAGGAACTCAATCAAGAAGGTCTTCAAGAAGACCCCTGGTCTGTCGCCAGACATGGTGATGACCGCCTTCGACGTCGGCGCATCCGACATCAAGTTCGATCTCCTGATCGTGGACGAGGCGCATCGCCTCAACCAGCGCGCTAACCAGCCGTCGGGTGTACAGAACAAGAAGTTCATCGACATCACCACGAAGCTCTTCGGAGTCGACGACAAGACCAAGACGCAGCTCGACTGGATCCGCGAAAGAAGCCACCACCAGATCCTCCTGCTCGATGCGGCCCAGAGCGTTCGCCCGGCAGACGTGCCACCCGAACTACTAAACGCGCTTGTGGCCACGGCGAAATTGGAAAACCGCCACTACCCGCTGATCTCGCAGATGCGGGTGAAAGCCGGCACCGACTACGTCTCCTACATCAGGCAGATGCTCGGCACACCCGCACCCTCGAGCGTTCCGACCGCCTATTCCGCCGAGGCTTTCGGCGACTACGACCTCCGCATGTTCGACAGCATCACCGAAATGCGCGACGAAATCCGGGAGCGCGACGCAGAATCAGGGCTGTCGCGCCTCATAGCCGGATACGCGTGGCCGTGGAAAACGAAGACGGACAAGACGATGTACGACATCGAAATCGACGGCACCTCGTTCCGGTGGAACAGCACCCAATCGGACTGGATCGCTTCGCCGAAATCCATAGACGAAGTTGGCTCCATCCACACCGTGCAGGGCTATGACTTGAACTACGCAGGCGTCATAATCGGCCCCGACCTGCGATTCGACCCCCTGGAAGGTCTGGTCATCGACCGCGCTTCGTACTTCGATGCGAAGGGTAAAGAGAACAACAAGACATCGGGCAAGTCGTACTCCGACACCGACCTGCTGCGGTTCATCAGAAACATCTACGCGGTCCTGCTCACTCGCGGCATTCTGGGTACATACGTGTACGTCAGCGACCCTGCACTCCGCGAGCACCTCCGACCCTTCTTCCCGTAACATCCGACCAAGGTGCATAGCGCGGTCCCAATTTTAGACGCGGCCGTGCATGAGGGGGCCTGATGGACGCCCGGTAGCGCCAAAAGCGGTTCAAATGGCCATCATTTACCCATCAAAAACGCCCGTAATCGACTCGACGCGACCGCGTACAATCGAAGACAGCAACCGCCCGGTTCCCTGTCAATACAAGGGAATCCGAGGGTTTTCGGAGGCATTCGGTAAGGATCAAAAACAGCGCCTGAACCCCCAAGGGGTCGCAGGTCCAAATCGAGAGCAGCGGACACTTGTCGCGGTCGGCCACAGCGGGCGCTCCGGCCGCGCCAGAACGGCAACCATCGTACTCAGAGCCGTCGCGGAGTCCGGGAGCCTCCTTCGTCAGCCCTGACAGCGGCGACGAGCGGTGCGATCGCGGGTGCGAATTCCTGTGCTCGGCTCTTGTAGAGGCCCGCGGAGCCGAAAGGCTGGCCCTGCTCGAAAGCCGCGGGCGGCAACGGGTAGAACTCGGTCTTGCTGTCCGACGCGGCGATCGCCCGGGTGATCAGGTTTAGCCGGGTGGCGTGGCGGTCTGCGACGCCACCGAGCGCGGAGTCGAGGGTGACGATAGAGCGCAGGGGTTGTATCCCCGCCAACAGGAATCGCGCGGCGGGCTTCGTCCGCTGTCGGAGATCCGTGAGGAGCTCATCGAGTGCCTCTGTCCACTGCTGTTCCGACGTGAGCTGCACGGCGTCGCTCACTCCGACGACAACGAGCACCACGTCGTAGACGCTCGCATCGTGGTCGGATAACCACTGCCGCGTGGAGGAGACGTCCATCGACTCATCCCCGATGTAGTGCACGTGGCACTCGCGTCCTGTCACACGCTCCATCTCACGGGAGAGCTGGCCGGGCAGAGCCAGCTGGTACGTGGTGACGCCCCATCCGTGGGCGGTTCCATTGCCGAGGATGAGGACGAGGTCGGGGTCCTCCGACGCCGGGCGAATCGTCGGCTCGTCGCTAGGGGACGGGACGATCGGGGCGCGGAGCATGAGCTGATGGCGCCAGTTCCGCATAAAGAAACGACCTATACGCCCGGGCATTGGCGCCCCCTCTTGTTCTGGAACTCGAGAGGTATTTTCTCACGGGGTCGCGTCGCTCGAGAAAAGCGTGTCGACGCTTCTTCGTCAGCGACGTCCTGACGGCTGACGTCACGAACCGAAAAAGCCGACAGCAGAGCCGATGAGTTCGCTGATGAACGGAATGATCTCGTCGGCTTGCTCGGCGCCCGCAACCGCGGCGGCGACGACCGGGTAGAGCGAGACGATCAGCGCGGCGACGGCGGCGGCCACCGCGAGTATCCAGGCGGCCGGACCCCGTCGTGTGCGGAGGATGAGAGCGAGCAGTCCCGCGGATAGAAGATAGCCGGCGAACACAGCGACCGTGATCCTGTCGAAGGGGACGCGCACGAACCACGCCGCTCCGCTCGCTGTTCCGATCACGGTCAGCAGCGGGATCAGGACGGTGAATGCGATGAACATCACGGCGGTTATGCCCGTGCCGAGGGCGAACCAGACAGCGCGTTGGCGGTGTGGGGCGAATCGTGATCTGGGCATCGGTTCCTCCGTTTCGAGAGTTCTCACCAGTAGGACGAGCCGCGGACCCTGTTCGTCACGCGCGGGGCGAACACAGGCCTGACCCCGCGGCCGTGTGTCGTCGCAGCCCAGGGGTCGCGACGACGTCTTGACCAGCGGTCCGAGCAGGATCGGAGAAGCCTCCCGCCGCCCGGACTTCGTACACTGGGCGCATGGTCGAAACGAAGAGCTCGGAAGTATTCAGCCCCGAAGAGAAGAAGGCGATGCGCGCCCGCGCGAAGGAGCTGAAGCTCGCCGCCGACAAGGGCAACGACGCGGCCGCGAACGACGAAGCGGTCGCCAAACTGCCCGACGACGAGCGCGAGCTGGCCGAGCGTATCCGCGCGATGGTCGTGGCCGCGGCCCCGCAGCTGGACCCGAAGACCTACTACGGATTCCCGGCCTGGGCGCGCGACGGCAAGGTCGTCTGCTTCTTCAAGCCGAAGTCGAAGTTCAAGGTGCGCTACTCGACGTTCGAGTTCGACACCGCCGCCTCCCTCGACGACGGCGCGGTGTGGGCGACGGCGTTCGCCGTGCACAACGAGATGACCGAGGACGACTTGGCGATGCTCGCCGCGCTGGTCACTAAAGCCGCCGGCTGACGGCAGCGCTGGTCGGCCCGAGTGCGAGGGGCGTGGATGACGCGGGCCAAGCGCCCGCGTCATCCGGCCCCTATCGTGGTCTGCCTGAGGTATCCTCCGATAAAGAATCGAGGATCCATGCGAATCACGCCGATCGTTCTCGCCGCAGGGATGCTCCTGCTGACGGGCTGCACGTCCCCGACGAGCGCCATGCTCGCGGCCCCGACCGCCCGGCCCACCGCGACCGCCGAAGAGGACTGGACCGAGCCGCTCCCGCCCGGGGACGAGATCGCCCTCGGGCTGACGCTGCTGGCCGCGCAACGCTCGTGCGACACCGGCGGTGTCATGAACTACGAGAAGTACGAGATGCACTGGGACGACGACGCATCGACCGCGGAGGCCGTGGGGGAGACCGTCGTGCTGACCTACGACGCGACCGTGGTGGACGGCATCGGGGCGCCCACCCGCGACGTGATCATCGAGTGCACGATCTCGGAGACGGTGCCCGGACAGCACGGCGCATTCGACATCTGGTCGAAAGAGATCTGAGGCTAGGCACCGCTGAGGCGCTGTACCTGCCAGTCGTGCACCTCGGGCAGCCAGTAGAGCGGCGCCGACGGGCCGACGCGGTAGTCGTCGGTGGGCAGGCCGGCGCGCACGGCCTCCAGGTAGGCGCGATCCTGGCTGATGCGGGCGCGCACGTCGTGGCCGACGGAGCCGTGTCCCGGGACGACGACGTTGACCTGATCCGCGACTTCGTCGAACAGGGCGAGTGCGGCGAGATAGTCCCCGACCGGGTCGTCGGTCTGCAGGTCGAGAAACGGTATGAGGATGTCGGACAGCATGTCGCCGGCGACGAGAACTCCGCGGTCCTCGACCAGCAGTGCCGCGTGCCCCTCGGCGTGGCCTCGGTGTTCGATGATCCGTACGGCGGGGTCGTCCCACGGGAGGTGCGTCGCGTCGACGGGGAGACCGGTGATCTGGCCGAACAGATCGGTCGGGATCTCGTCGGCGAGCTCGGGCGGGAGCCCCTCGGCGACCTCCGACCGCCAGTCGGGATGGGTCAGGACCTCGTTGATGAAAGCAGCGCCGCGAGCCGTGCCGTAGCGGGGCACCTCGCCGAGGTCGGGGTGCCAGAGCACGTGGTCCCAGTCGGGGTGCGTCGAGAAGCCGGCGACCACCGGCTGCCCGAGTTCGCGGATGTCGTCGGCGAGGTCGGCCAGTTCGGCGTCCGTGATGCCGGGGTCGACGACCAGCACCCCGTGCCGGCCTTGCACGACCGTCGTGTTGCTCTGGATGAACTCGCTCTCGTGCACGTAGACGCCATCGGCGACCTTGTTCAGCATGGGCGTCCTCCGTTCAGGTGAGCGCGGGCTCGTCGCGACGATATTGCCCGGAGTTGCCGCAATTCAAGGGCTGGTCGGCACCGGCCCCGACGACCGCCGCACGATCAGCAGCGGCGTCGGCGCCACGGGGCGGGGGAGTTCCGTGTGTTCGATGCGCGCCAGCAGCTGCCGCATCGCCGCGCGCCCCTGCGCGTCGAAGTCGTTGCGCACGGTCGTCAGCGGGGGATCGAGGTAGGCCGCCTCGGGGATGTCGTCGATGCCGACGACGCTGATGTCGTCGGGGATGCGCAGGCCCGATTCTTTGAGGGCGAGCATGGCGCCGAGCGCCATCTGGTCGTTCGCGCACACCACCGCCGTGGCACCGGGCAGCGCGGCGAGGCCGGCCACGGCGCGGTACCCCGACTCGGCCGACCAGTCGCCCTGCAGGGTGCCGACGGAGTGGACGCCGTTCGCCGCGATGGCGTTCTCGTACGCGCGGATGCGGTTGCGGGCCGCGGACCATTCCGTGGGACCCGCGATGTGCACGAAGTGCCGGTGTCCGAGTCCGGCGAGGTGCGACACCACTGCCGCGAGGCCCAGACGGGAGAGGGCCGCCCGCGGATCGTCGGCCAGGTTGTCGGATTCGGCGGCGACGTAGGCGGGCACCCGGAACGCGGTGGCCTCGAACGCGTGCGTCATGCCGTCGGTCACACCGAGCGCCAGCACGCCGGCGAGATCATGCTGGGTGATCAGCGCGAGCGACTTCTCGATGGCGCTCGGGTCGCGGGTGTCGAGCGAGACGATGTCGAGCACGTAGCCGGCCTCGCGGGCGGCGGCACTCGCTCCCTCGACGATGCGGGCGGGTCCGACGTGGGCGATCTCGTGGGTCAGGGCGCCGATGCGGTGCGACCGTCCCGACTTGAGGCTGCGCGCCGTGAGGTTGGGGCGGTAGCCGAGTTCGTCGAGGGCCAGTTCGACCCGGTCCCGGGTCTGCGGGCGGATGCCCTCGTAGCCCTTGAGGAACCGGCTCACGGTCTGGTGCGAGACGCCCGCCGCCTTCGCCACGTCGTAGATTGTCGCGGCCTTGGGTGGAGCCGACGACGGCGCGCGGGCGATCTCGGATGACTCTGCTGTGCCGCTCATACCCATTCCTTCCGCTTCATCCCCGCGCAGAAAGCTGTGCACGAAAACTGACTCTTGACACCGTGATGTTATCGGCAACATTATGGCCTCGTGCAAATGTTATCGACAACATTTGCCAACGATCTCTCGTCCTGACGCTCACAACGGAGTCTGCCTCAGATGATTTTCTCGAACCGAGTACCGCGCCCGTCCGCATCGCCGACGCCCGCGGCATCCATCGCCCTCATGCCCATCTCGGACGTCTCGAGGGCCACGCACGTCTCACCGGTCGCGCGGTCAATGCCGACCCGCCCCAGCCGGTGAGCACCCAGGGATCCTGCGATCCGACACACCCACAAGAAAGAGTCACCATGAAGACAAAGACACGGAGAACAGCACTGGCGCTGGTTGGCGGCGCCGTGTCCATCGGACTGCTCCTGACCGGTTGCTCGCCGAGCTCGGGCGGCGGCGGCACACAGGGCCCGGTCAGCCAAGACGACATCGACGAGGCGATGACGACGCCCACCAAACTCACCTTCTGGACCTGGGTGCCCGACATCGAGAACGAGGTCGAGCTCTTCGAGGAGAAGTATCCCGCCATCGACGTCACCGTCGAGAACGTGGGCCAGGGTCTTCCGCACTACCAGAAGCTGAGGAGCGCCATCGAGGCGGGCGAAGGGGCCCCGGATGTCGCACAGATCGAATACCAGTACATTCCGTCGTTCGTGCTGAACGAGTCCCTGCTCGACCTGACCGCGTTCGGCGGCGACGACCTCGCCGGCGACTACGTGGACTGGGCGTGGAACCAGGTGTCGCCCGACGACGAGGTCTGGGCGATCCCGCAGGACGTGGGCCCGATGGGCAACCTCTACCGCGAGGACATCCTCGCCCAGGCCGGGATCACGACCCCGCCCGCGACCTGGGACGAGTACGCCACCGCGGCGCAGACGGTGAAGACCGCGACCGGCTCGTACATCTCGAACCTCGGCGCGACCCAGGCCGGGCAGATGATCGGCTTCTTCTGGCAGGCCGGTGCCAAGCCGTTCGGCTACGACGGCGGCGAGACGGTCACCATCGACGTCAACAGCGAGGAGGCGAAGAAGGTGGCGGCGTACTGGACCGACCTGATCCAGAAGGACCTGGTCTCGACCGACGTCGACTTCCAGGACGAGTGGTACCAAGGCCTGGCGAGCGGCAAGTACGCGGGCTGGCTGACCGCCGCGTGGGGGCCGATCTTCCTGCAGGGCACGGCCGAGGACACGTCGGGTCTCTGGCGCGCGTCGAGCCTGCCGCAGTGGCAGGCGGGCGACGAGATCTCGGGCAACTGGGGCGGCTCGTCCGACGCGGTGCTCGAGTCGAGTGAGAACCCGATCGCGGCCTACGAGCTGGCGAAGTTCATCAACAACGACGAGGAGTCGGCCATGCGGCTGGCGACGGAGCAGTTCCTGTTCCCGCCGCAGGTCTCGGTGCTCGAAGACCCCGCGTTCGTCGACCAGGAGTCGGAGTTCTACGGCGGCCAGAAGGTGAACCAGCTGTTCGCCGAGATCTCGGACACCGTCGACACCGACTTCCAATGGCTCCCGTTCATGGACTACGTGTACTCCACGTACGAGGAGACCATGGGCACGGTGATCGCGGACAAGGGCGACATCTCCGCGGCGCTCGACGACTGGCAGGACCAACTCGTCACCTACGCCGAAGACCAGGGATTCACCGTCGAGTGAGGCCCGCCGGGCGCCGTCCACGAGCGGCGGCGCCCGGCATCCCGGCTCGGCCGACCCCGTCACCCCAGAGAAGGAGCTGCAATGACGCACGCCCCGGCGCTCAGTGGAGAGCGCACAATCACCCCGTCGCCCCCGCGACGCACGAACCTCGCGAAGCGCAAGCAACGCCTCGCCGCCTACCTGTTCCTGCTGCCGTTCTTCGTCGTGTTCGTCGCGATGCTGGTCGTGCCGCTCGTCTACGCGGGCTACCTGAGCCTGTTCGAGAGCAAGCTGATCGGCGGCGAAGTCTTCGCCGGCTTCGCCAACTACGCCCGGGCCATCACCGACCCCGCGTTCCTCGGCGGGCTCGGCCGGGTCGCCCTGTTCTTCGTCGTGCAGGTGCCGATCATGCTCGGCCTCGCGCTGTTCTTCGCCCTCGCGCTCGACAGCGCCCGGGCGCACGGCTCGAAGGCCGTGCGCATGCTCATCTACATGCCGTACGCGGTGCCCGCCGTGGTCGCGACGCTGATGTGGGGCTACCTCTACGGCCCCGACTTCGGCCCGATCGCGCAGATCGCCCGGGCGGTGGGCTTCGGCACCCCCGACTTCCTCGCCCCGGAGAGCATCCTCGGCGCGATGATGAACATCGTCACGTGGGAGTTCGTCGGCTACAACATGATCATCATGTACGCGGCCCTGCGGTCGATCCCCGCCGAGCTGTACGAGGCGGCGGAGATCGACGGTGCCGGGCAGTTCCGCCTGGCCTGGAGCGTGAAGATCCCGGCGATCCGCCCCGCCATCCTGCTCACGGTGATCTTCTCGGTCATCGGCTCGTTCCAGCTGTTCGCCGAGCCGAGCCTGTTGAACGCGATCGCCCCCGACGCGATCACCAACGCGTTCACGCCCAACTACTACGCGTACAACCTCGCGTTCATCAACCAGGAGCTGAACTACGCGGCCGCCATCGCCTTCCTGCTCGGGATCGTGATCGCCGTCGTCTCGTACGTCGTGCAGCTCGGCGAGCAACGCCGCGAGCGGCGTGAGATGAGGATGTCATGACCGCCCTCGACAGCCGCCCGACGGATGCCGCCATCGTGCCGCCGCGCACCGGCCGGCGGTACAACCCCGACAAGCGGCGCAGCATCCTGCTCACCGTGCTGCTCTGGCTCTGCGTGCTCTACTTCGTGCTGCCGATCTGGTGGCTGCTGGTGTCGTCGACGAAGGACAACTCCACCCTGTTCTCGACCTTCGGCCTCTGGTTCGGCGGCGACTTCTCGCTGTTCGAGAACCTGCAGACCCTGTTCACGGTGCGCGACGGCATCTTCGTGCGCTGGCTGGTGAACACGCTGGTCTACTCGGTCTCGGCGGCGCTGGGCGCGACGGTGCTCGCGACGATGGCGGGCTACGCGTTCGCGAAGTACGACTTCCCGGGCAAAAAGGCTCTGTTCAGCGCGACCCTCGGGGCGGTGATGATCCCGCTCACGGCGCTCGCCCTGCCGACCTACCTGCTGTTCTCGCAGGCCGGCCTGACGGACACGCCGTGGGCCGTCATCATCCCGTCGCTGGTGAGCCCGTTCGGGGTCTACCTGATGCGGGTGTACGCGGCCGACGCCATCGACGACAGCCTGCTGGAGGCCGCCCGTGTCGACGGCGCCGGCGAGTTCCGGATCTTCCGGCAGGTGGGGCTGCGCCTGCTCGGCCCCGGGCTCGTCACGGTGTTCCTCTTCTCGCTCGTCGCGACCTGGAACAACTACTTCCTGCCGCTGATCATGCTGAACAGCTCCGACCTCTACCCGATCACGGTGGGGCTGGCGCAGCTGCAGGCGGCGGCGAGCGCGGGCGGCGGATCGCAGGCGCTGTTCTCGACGGTGATCACGGGGTCGTTCGTGTCGATCCTGCCGCTGGTCATCGCGTTCCTGTTTTTGCAGCGGTACTGGCAGTCCGGTCTCGCGAGCGGCGGAGTGAAAGGCTGACGATGACGATCTGGTACGGAGGGGACTACAACCCCGAACAGTGGCCCCGCGAGGTCTGGGACGACGACGTCAGACTGATGGATGCCGCGGGCGTCTCGCTCGCGACCGTCGGAGTCTTCTCGTGGGCACGTCTCGAACCGCGTCCCGGGGAGTACGACTTCGCCTGGCTGGACGAGGTGCTCGACCTGTTGCACGCGGGCGGCGTGCGCGTCGACCTCGCGACCGCGACCGCGTCACCGCCGCCGTGGCTGGCCGTGCGCCATCCCGAGACCCTGCCCGTCACGGAGGACGGTGTGCGGCTGTCGGTCGGCAGCCGGCAGCAGTACTGCCCGAGCTCGCCGGTGTACCGGGAACACGCCGCGGAGCTGGTGCGACGACTGGTCGAGCGCTACGCCGACCACCCGGCGCTCGAGCTGTGGCACGTGAACAACGAGTACGGCTGCCACGTCAGCCGGTGCTACTGCGACGTGTCGGCTGTGGCGTTCCGCGCGTGGCTGCGGGCGAAGTACGGCTCGGTCGACGAGCTCAACCGGGTGTGGGGCACGGCCTTCTGGTCGCAGCGCTACGACTCGTTCGACGAGGTGACGCCGCCGCGGGCCGCGCCGAGCTTCCGCAACCCCACCCAGTTGCTGGACTTCGACCGGTTCTCGAGCGACGAGCTGCTCGACTGCTACCGGGCGGAGGTCGCGATCATCCGCGAGCGGTCGACGGTGCCGATCACCACGAACTTCATGGGCTTCTTCAAGCCGGTGGACTACTGGAAGTGGGCGGCCGAGGTCGACATCGTGAGCGACGACACCTACCCCGACCCCGTCGACCCGGATTCGCCGGCGTACGCGGCGATGGTGCGCGACCTGATGCGGTCGCTCGGCGGCGGCAAGCCCTGGCTGCTGATGGAGCAGGCGCCGAGCGCGGTCAACTGGCGGCGGAGGAACGCCCCCAAGGCGCCCGGCCAGATGCGCGCCTGGTCGTACCAGGCGGTGGGCCGCGGGGCCGACGGCATCCTCTTCTTCCAGTGGCGGCAGTCGGCCGCGGGCTCGGAGAAATTCCACTCCGGCCTCGTGCCGCACGCCGGCACCGACACCCGCGTCTGGCGCGAGGTCGAGCAGCTCGGGCGGGAGCTCGCGGCTCTGTCGGACGCGGTCGCGGGGAGCCGCGTGCCCTCCGACGTCGCGATCACCCTGGACTGGGACAGCTGGTGGGCGGTAGAGCAGCCCGCGTCGCCCACGGACGTGCCCTACCTCGGCATCCTCTTCGCCTGGCACCGCGCGCTGACCTCGCTGGGCCTCACCGTCGACTTCGTGCGGGCCGACGCCGACCTGTCGCGCTACCAGCTGGTCGTCGTGCCGGCCCACCTCGCCGCGAGCGACGCGGCCGTGCAGAACCTCGCGTCGTACGCGGAGACGGGCACGCTCGTGGTCGGCTTCGGCACGGCGGTCACCGACGAGAACCTGCGAGTGCGGCTGGGCGGCTACCTCGGCGAACCGCTGCGGCGCGCGCTCGGGGTGTGGATCGAGGAGTTCGCCCCGCCCGCCGGACCCGACCTGCGGGCGACCGGGATCGCGGACGCTCCGTCTCTCGCGCTCGCCGGGGAGGTGGTCGGCGGCGATGCGGCCGGGCACGTCTGGGGCGAATACCTGAGGGTCGAGGATGCCGCGACGCTGGCGACCTTCGCGGCGGGCGACCTCGCCGGATGGCCGGCCGTCACCCGGCGTTCCACCGGGGGAGGCTCCGGTTGGTACGTCGCGACGCTGCCCGACCCCGCCGCACACCGCCGGCTCGCCGAGAGCATCGTCGCCGACGCGGGCATCGCGCTGCCCGACCCGGTCGCGACGGGGGAGCGGGTCGAGGCCGTGCGGCGGGGTACCGCGCTGTTCGTGATCAACCACGGCGCCGACCACGCCGAACTGCTCGCCGACGGCGTCGACCTGCTGAGCGGATCACCCGCGAAAGGTCTCCGGCTCCCGCCCCAGGGCGTCGCCGTCGTCGTCGAATCCACCACCACCGATTGAGCAAGGACACCATGCAGCACCTCACCGACCGCATCCTCTTCGGGGCCGCGTACTACTACGAATACCAGCCGACCCGCGGGCTCGCCGAGGACATGCGCCTCATGGCGGAGGCCGGCTTCTCCGTCATCCGGGTCGGCGAATCGGTCTGGTCGACCTGGGAGCCGGAGAACGGCCGCTTCGACCTCGACTGGCTCCAACCCGTGCTGGATGCGGCGCACGAGCACGGCATCCGGGTCATTCTCGGCACACCCACCTACGCGGTGCCGCTGTGGCTCGCCCGGCTGTACCCGGAGGTCAACGTGCAGCGCCGCTCGGGACAACCGATGGGGTGGGGCGCGAGGCAGGAGATCGACTACTCGCACCCCGCGTTCCTGTTCCACGCCGAGCGGGTGATCCGCCGGATCGTCGCCCGGTACGCCGAGCACCCCGCGGTCATCGGGTACCAGGTCGACAACGAGCCGGGCAACGAGATCTTCGCCAACCCGCAGGTGTTCCAGCGCTTCGTCGACTGGCTCCGCACCAGGTACGGCAGCGTGGAGTCGCTCAACGCGGAGTGGGGGCTGACCTACTGGTCGCACCGGCTCTCGACCTGGGCCGACCTCTGGACGCCGGACGGCAACGCACAGCCGCAGTACTCGCTGGCCTGGCGCACGTTCCAGGCGGAGCTCACCACCACGTTCATCACCTGGCAGGCGGACATCGTGCGCGAGTACGCGCGGGACGACCAGTTCGTCACGACCTGCATCTCGTACGAGCGCAAGACGGTGAGCGACGAGCTGCTGACCGTCGGACTCGACATCACCGCCGGCAACCCGTACTACCGCATGCAGGACAAGCTCGCCCTGCCGTCGGCCGAGCCCTACGACCAGCACTGGACGACGACCGGCACGTGGGCGCTCTACGCGACCGCCGACCGGATGTACGGCTCGAAGCAGGCGCCGTTCCTCGTGACCGAGACCGACGCGCAGGCCATCGGCTTCCCGTGGTCGAACGAACCCGGGTACGACGGGCAGTGGCGTCAGGTGGCCTGGGCACTCGTCTCGCGCGGCGCCACCATGATCGAGTACTGGCACTGGCACACCCTGCACGCCGGCACGGAGACCTACTGGGGCGGGGTGCTGCCGCACAGTCTGAAACCGGGACGCGTGTACGCCCAGATCGCCGCACTCGGCGCCGAGTTCGCGGCGGCGGGGGACCGGGTGACCGAGCTCACGCCCGACAGCGACGTCGCGATCCTGTTCTCCAACCCGAGCAAGTGGGCGCTCGAGGGGTACCCGAACCTCTCCGACGCCGGGGCGCCCGAACGCCGCTCCTTCCAGACGGTCTTCGACGCGTTCGCCCGTGGGGCGTTCGACGCCGGCCTGCAAGCCAACACGGTCCACCCCTCGCAGCTCGCCGCGGTCGACCCGGCGGAGTTCGCCCGCACGCGGCCGGTGCTCGTCGCTGCCGCGTTCACGATCGCGACCGACGACGACCTGCGCTGGCTCGAGGCCTACGCCGCCGCCGGCGGACACCTCGTCGTCGGGATCCGCACCGGGTACGAGGACCACGAGGCCCGGGCGCGGGTCGAGCGCAAACCGGCGTTCCTCGCCGAGGCCGCCGGCGTCTTCTACGACGAGTTCAGCAACCTCGAGAAACCGCTGCCCGTACGCGAGGGGGCGGATGCCGCGGCCCACGGCTTCTCGCTCGCACCCGGGTCCACGGCCGCACTCTGGGCCGACGGCGTGGTCGCGGGGGACGCGGACGTGCTGGTCTCGTACGAGCACCCGCACTTCGGGCGCTTCCCGGCCGTCACCACGCGTCGCCACGGTGCGGGACGGGTGACCTACGTGGGCACGGTGCCCGATCTGCCGCTCGCGACCGCACTGATGGACTGGGCCGCGCGGGTCGGCGCGGGCGAATCGGGCGGTTGGCGGCCCACGGCGCCGTCCCAGACCGTGACGGGAGCGACCAACCGTGCCGGCGAGAGGATCCGCTTCGTGCACAACTGGGCGTGGGAGGAGAGCGTCTTCGAACTGCCGGCAGCGGTGACGGATGTCGTCGACGGCACGGCTTTCGCCGCCGGGGACACCGTGACGCTCGGCGCCTGGGACGTGCGGGTGTTCGCGGAGGGCACGCCCGGCCGGGAGTGAGCGTGCAGTAGCGCCGGGTAGCCTTGCGGGACGTTTCGCCCGACGCGGGCCGGGGACCCCGGTCAGCCGATCGGCGCTCCGGCTACGAAGGAAGACACATGAGCCAGCACACCGGAATACCCACCGCGGAGGGGCTCGCGTCCACCGCCCGCACCTTCGCCATCCTTGGCGCCAACGGCGACCTGACCGAGCGGCTGCTGATCCCGGCCCTCGGACAGGTGGTCGACGCGGCCCGCGAGCGCCGCAACCCCGTCGCGCTGAGCATCGTCGGCGCCGCGCGGTCGCCGCAGCCGACCGACGAGTGGCGCGCTCTCGTGCGCCAGAGCCTGGGCGACGCCGGGATCTCCGCCGCGACGGTCGACGAGCTGTCGTCGACCGCGCTGTTCGTGCCGACCGACGCCTCCGACCCCGAACAGCTCGCCGCGCTGCTCGCCGCGTGCGAGTCGTCGCCCGTGCTCTACATCGCCCTGCCGCCCGCGATGGGGCTCAAGGTCGCCGCCGCGCTCGCCGAGCTGGACCTGCCCGACGACCTCGTCGTCGCCATCGAGAAGCCGTTCGGCGAAGACCTCGAGCAGGCCGTCGCGCTCAACGAGGCGCTCGCCGCGGTGATCCCCGAGGACCGCCTCTGGCGCATCGACCACTTCCTCGGCAACGCCGCGACGTACGGCCTGCTCGGACTGCGTTTCGGCAACCGGCTGCTCGAGGCCGGCTGGGACGCCGAGAGCATCGAGAAGGTCGAGATCGTCTACGAGGAGGAGCTCGGCCTCGAGGGCCGCGCCGAGTTCTACGACGGCACGGGCGCGCTGCGCGACATGCTGCAGAGCCACCTGCTGATGGTGCTCGCGTTCGCGGCGATGGAACGTCCCGATTCCGTCGACGCGACGGCGGTGCATGACCGGATGGCGGAGGTGCTGGGAGTCACGCGGCTCTGGCACGACGATCCCGCCACGGCCAGCCGCGCCCGGTACACCGAGGGGCGCGTCGACGGGAAGTTCTTCCCCTCCTACGTGGACGAGTCCGGCGTCGACGCCGAGCAGGGGACCGAGACCCTCGCGCAGTTGCTGCTGCAGGTCGACACCCCGCGCTGGGCCGGTGTGCCGTTCGTGCTGCGGTCGGGCAAGGCCATCGGTTCGCCGCGCACCGAGGTCGCCGTGCACTTCCGGCGGGCGGAGGTGCCGACGGGGCTGAGCGCCGGCTCCGACGACGGGGTGCTGCTCGTCTCGCTCGAGACGGGCGGCGTCGGCCTCGACATCCTCGTCAACGGTTCCCGCGACAGCGGGAGCCTCGAGAAGCTAGGTCTGGACGCGATCCCCGACGAGGTCGAGCTCGGCGCCTACGCCCGGGTGCTCGCGGGCATCCTGCACGGCGACACCCTGCTGTCGGTGCGCGGCGACATCGCCGAGCAGTGCTGGCGCATCGTCAGCCCCGTGGTCACGGCGTGGGCGGACGGCGTGACGCCCCTCGAGGAGTACGAGGCGGGGAGCAGCGGTCCCGCGGGGTGGTGAGCGCGCTACTCGGCGCGGGGCGTGCGTCCCTCCGACATCCGCTGGACCGACCTGCCCCCAGTTCGGGTCAACGGCACCGCGGCCCGCCCAAAAAACCCGACAAAGCGTTGCGTTCATGATCTAATTGGCCGACGTTGTTGACGACGGAGCGATGGATGCTGCCGTCGGCGGGCCCCATGCGGGCGACATCCCGGAGGATACCGACCATGAAGCTGCCCTTTTCCCGCTGGAAGCACCCCCGCGCCGCCCGTGCGCTCGCCGTCGTCGCGGTCGTGGCTCTCGGCTCCGTCGGGGCGATCGCTGTCGCCGCTCCCGCGCAGGCCGTGTCCCAGCCCGGGTGCTACAACGCCTCGACGGGTGTGCTCCGCACGGTGACCTCGACGGCGCTGTGCAAGGCGACGACCGAGATCGCCGTGAAGTGGGTCACCAACACGGGTGCGACCGGGGCGAGGGGCGCAACCGGGGCGACCGGGGCGAAGGGCGCCACGGGTGCGACAGGCGCGAAGGGCGCGACCGGCGCCACGGGCGCGAAGGGGGCAACCGGCGCCACGGGTGCGAAGGGTGCGACCGGCTCAGCAGCCTGGTCGTCCGTGACGCCGTGGCGCTCCACGACCGCGTACACGGCCGGACCGCCCTCCAGCGTCGTCGCGCACGGCGGAGGCGTCTACGTCGCGGTCGCCGGCAGCACGGCGGTGACGCCCGGCTCCGACGGCACGAAGTGGGTGCAGATCGCTGCTCCGGGCGCCGCGGGGCCGCAGGGGATCGCCGGCCCGCGGGGTCTGCAGGGAATCCAGGGCGCGACCGGTGCCGTGGGCGCCGCAGGAGCCGACGGGGCGACCGGCGCGGCAGGCGCGACCGGCGCCACCGGCGCGACCGGGCCGCAGGGCCCGAAGGGCGACACGGGCGACACCGGTGCCACGGGCCCGCAGGGGCCGGCGGGGCCGGCGGGGCCCGCGGGCGAAGCTGCATCCGCCGTCGACCCGGCACAGGGCTTCCCCGAGGGCTGCACCGCAGAGGCTTCGCCGCTCGTGACCTTCACCTTTGCCGGCGGCACGACTGCCGCGGTCGACGGCGTCGGGTTCTGCGTGATGAGCACCGCGAGCGCGTCCTACACGAATAGTTCGATCCCGAACGTGTCGGCCGTGACCTGGTCCGACGCGTACCTCAACCTCGACCCCTCCGGCATCGCCACCCGGCTGTCGAACGCGAAGTTCACGGGCTCGAAAATCACCGGCATGCGCGTGCAACTCGGCGAGTCGGCCGCCGGCGCGACCTGTGACGCGGCCGCCGCGCAGCCGTCCGGGTGTGCCCGGGCCACCGGGTCGCTGGTCTACACCTTCGGCAACCTCGGAATCGACGCGCTGAACCTGCCGATGTCGGGCAGCGGCAGCGCGTTCGTCGCCCTCCCGTGGGAGACCCTGTCCGTCACCGCCCAGGGCAGGTCGACCGTGTTGGTGTCGGCGACCGCTGATCTGCTGGCGGGCAACAATGCCCCTCTCGCCGACGGCCGCTGCGCGACCCCCAAGGGCAGCGTGCAGGTCGCGACGATCGACGGGGCTCAGGGACCGTCGGCCACCCTCAGGGAAGCGTTCGACCTTTCCGCCCCGGTCTGCCTCGACCTCGAGGCCGCCGCGGCCGCGCGCACCTCGATCCGACCGCTGCGGCTCGACATCGCGAACTCCGGCCTGGCCGCGCTGGTCGGTATCGTCGACGGGCGGGAGCGCAAGCTGACGATCGCGACCTACGACGCCTCGAAGCGCGTGGTCGGCTCGGTCGTGCTCACCGGCCTCTTCACCTCGACGACGACCGGTAAGGGCTCGGCGGGGTCCTCCGCGGCGCTCGAGTTCACCGTGGGAACGATCGCCGAGACGTTCTCGGCCTTCGCCGCAGACGGCACGAAGACGACTACGACCTTCGGCTGGAGCGTGGCGGATAACAAGGCGCGGTAGCGCGGCTCGTCGCGCCTCGACCGGCGAGCGTCACGCGCTTTCGCCCTACGCCTTGTACGATCGCGGGCGTGCGTAAAAAAATCGGCGGCCCGATCCTGGACCGTCGTTGCCGTGAATCCGGAGCTTTTTGATGACCTCACACTCGCCAGCCGGCGCTGGACGGCTGGTCGCCGCTATCGATCCCGCTGTCGATGTGTCGGCGACCGACGAGAGCGGAGCGGACGGCTTCCTCCGCGATGACGAGGGCACCGGCTCCGCCCACGCGAAGTTCATCCTGCTCGGCGAGCACGCCGTCGTCTACGGCCGTCCCGCCATCGGCATGCCGCTGCCGCGCATGTGGGTTCGTGCCGTCGCGCGCGTGACCGACGGGCCGCTGCTGCTCGAGACCGACATCTACACCGGGCCGCTCGCCGAGGCCCCCGCCAGTTTCGACGCCGTCGGTGCCGCGATCCGCAACGCCCTCGTGCACTTCGGGCAGCCCGAGTCGCACGTCGAGGTGTGCGTGCACGGCGACGTGCCGATCGGCCGTGGCCTCGGCTCGAGCGCCGCCGTGGCCCACGCCATCGTCGAGGCCATCCGCGAGCTGTTCGGTGGCACCCTCGACGACGACGAGCGCTTCGAACTCGTGCAGTCGGCCGAACGGGTCGCCCACGGCAACCCCAGCGGTCTCGACGCCCGCGCCACCCGCGCCCCGGCGCCCATCCTCTTCGAACAGGGCGCTGTCACGAGCCTCGACGTCGCGTTCGGCGGCGTGTTCGTCATCGCCGACACCGGCATCCGCGGCTCGACCAAGATCGCCGTCGGCGACGTCGCCGCCTACGGGGTCGCGAACCCCGAGCGTTCCGCCGCCCTGCTCGACCAGCTCGAGCAGCTCACCCGTGACGCTGCCGTCGACCTCGCCGGCGACCGCCGCAAAGAACTCGGGGGCCGGATGTCGCGAGCCCACGCCATCCTCACCGAGCTCGGTGCCGGGCACGAGTCGATCACGCGCCTCGTCGACGCCGCGGTCGGCGCGGGTGCCCTCGGCGCCAAGCTCACCGGCGGGGGACAGGGCGGCTGCGTCGTCGCCCTCGTCGCCTCGTCGGCCGACGCCGCGGGCGTCGTCGACGCCTTGACCGCCGCCGGCGCCGTCAACTGCTGGGTGGTCACGGCCGCCGGGCAACGACCGTGACGGCCGTGCCGGCTGTGACGGGCACCGCGACGGCGGAAGCCAACCCGAACATCGCCCTGATCAAGTACTGGGGCAAGGCCGATGCGGCCTACAACCTCCCGGTCACGGGAAGCCTCTCACTGACCCTCGACACCGCGCCCACGCGCACCACCGTGACCCTCGACGACACCCTCGCGGCCGACGAGCTCGTGCTCGGCGGCGTCGTGCAGGCCGCCCGGCCCGCCGAACGCGTGCGGGTCTTCCTCGACCTCGTGCGCGCTCTCAGTGGGCGCACCGAGCGCGCCCGCGTCGACTCGGTCAACCTGATTCCCACCGGCGCCGGTCTCGCCTCCTCGGCCTCCGCGTTCGCCGCCCTCGCCGCCGCGGCCTCTGCCGCCTACGGCCTCGGCCTCGACGACCGCGCTCTTTCCCGTCTCGCCCGCCGCGGCTCCGGATCGGCCTCCCGGTCGGTCTTCGGCGGCATCGTCCGCTGGTACCCGGGCGACGACGCGTCGTCCTACGCCGAACCGGTGCCCGCCGACCTCGACCTCGCGATGGTGGTCGCGATCATCGACGCCGGGCCGAAGACGATCTCGAGCACCGTCGCGATGAACCGCACGACGGCCACCTCGCCGTTCTACCCCGCCTGGGCCGAGTCGACCACCGCGCAGCTCGACGAGATGCTCGCCGCGCTCGACCGGGCCGACTTCACCGCGGTCGGCGAGCTGGCCGAGTCGAACAGCCTGCGCATGCACGCGACCATGGCCGGTGCCTGGCCGCCCGTGCGCTACCAGACCGCCGCGAGCATCGCGCTCGTCGACGCCGCCGGCGAGCTCCGCGCCGCGGGCGTCGAGGCCTACGCCACCATGGACGCCGGCCCCAACGTCAAGTTCCTCTGCCGCCCCGACGACGCGGACCGCGTCGCCGCGCACCTCGCCACCGTCGACCCGGGCGCCCGCTTCCTCTCCGCCCGCGCGGGCCGGGGAGTGCGTCTCCTCGGGTCGTCCGAATGATCGAGACCCGTGCCCCCGGAAAGCTGTTCGTCGCGGGGGAGTACGCCGTCGTCGAGCCGGGCGGCTCGGCCGTGCTCGTCGCCGTCGACCGCTTCGTGCGGGTGCGGGTGAGGGATGCCGCGGCGAACACCCTGCGCTCCGACCACTACACCGAGCCGCTGACCTGGCGGCGCGACGGCGAGGGCGTCGCGATCGACGGTGCGCGCGAGCCCGACGTGGTGGGCGCGGCCCTCGACGTCGTGGAGGCGCTGGCCGCGGCATCCGGCCGGCCCGAACTCACGCTCGACATCGCCGTCGAGAGCGACCTCGACCACGTCGACGGCGCCAAGTTCGGCCTCGGCTCGAGCGGCGCGGTCGTCGTCGCCCTCGTGCATGCCCTCGCCACCGCCCACGACCTGCCCCTCGACGACCAGACACTGCTTCGCCTCGCCCTGCTCGCCACCTGGCGCATCAACCCGTCCGGTTCGGGCGGGGATGTCGCGGCGAGCACCCTCGGCGGCTGGCTCGCCTACCGTTCCGCCGACGCCGCGGCGGCGCTCGCGCTGCGCGACCGGGTCGGTGTCGCCGCCGCCGTCGCCGAGCCGTGGCCGGGCCTCCTGGCAGAACCGCTTCCCACCCCGGGCGCTCTGGCGTTGCTCGTCGGCTGGACCGGCTCGCCCGCCAGCACCGCCGCGCTCGTCGAACGATCGCGCCGGTCGCGCGCCGCCTCCGACGCCGACTTCCGTTCCTTCTTCGCCGCGAGCGACGCCACCGTCGCCTCGCTCGCCGACGCGATTCGCGCCGACGACACCGCCCGCATCGAAACGGCGATCCGCTCGGCCCGGGCCGGGCTCGGCCGGTACGCCGCGCTCTCCGGCATCGAGATCGAAACGCCCGCGCTCACCGCGCTGTGCGACCTCGCCGAGGCGCGCGGCGCCGCTGCCAAGAGTTCCGGCGCGGGCGGAGGGGACTGCGGCATCGCGCTCGCGGGTCCCGACGTCGACCGCGCGGCCCTCGCGGCCGACTGGTCGGCCGGCGGCATCCGCCCGCTCGACCTCGCCGTCGTGACCAGACCAGACACTACAAGGAGCACCCCGTGACCGATTCCTTTGCCGCCGTCCCCCTGCGTTGGGTCGGACCGCTGCTGCTCAGCGGCAACGTCGTCGAGGGGGAGCAGGAGGTGCCGCTCGCGACCTACGAGACCACGCTCTGGCCGTCGGTGCGCCGCGGCGCCCGCATCTCCACGCTCATCGAGGGCGGTATCCGGTCCACGCTCGTCGACGAGCGCATGACGCGCTCGGTCTACTTCGAGCTGCCGCACGCGGGCGAATCGCTGCGCGTGCTGCGGGAGGTCGAGGCGCGCATCGACGAGCTGCGCGCCGTCGTGGGCCAGACCAGCCGCTTCGCCGAACTGCTCGGCATCAACAGCCAGATCGCGGGGCGCCTGCTGTTCCTGCGGTTCGAGTTCCGCACGGGCGACGCCGCCGGGCACAACATGGTCACGCTCGCCTCCGACGCGCTCATGACCCACCTGCTGCACACCTGGCCCGAGCTGCGCTACGGCTCGATATCGGGCAACTACTGCTCCGACAAGAAGGCCACCGCGGTCAACGGCATCCTCGGCCGCGGCAAGAACGTGATCACCGAGGCGATCATCCCGCGCGAGGTCGTCGAGCGCCGCCTGCACACGACGCCCGAGAAGATCGCCGAGCTCAACACCCGCAAGAACCTCGTCGGCTCGATCCTCGCCGGCAGCCTGCGCTCGGGCAACGCGCACTACGCGAACATGCTGCTCGCCTTCTACCTCGCCACCGGCCAGGACGGCGCGAACATCGTCGAGGGCTCGCAGGGGCTCACCCAGGCCGAGATCGTCGACGGCGACCTCTACTTCTCCTGCACCCTGCCGAACCTCATCGTCGGTACCGTCGGCAACGGCAAGGGACTTGGCTTCGTCGAGGAGAACCTGCAGCGCCTCGGCTGCCGCGACGACCGGCCCGTGGGCGACAACGCCCGCCGCCTCGCCGTGCTCGCCGCGGCCAGCGTCTGGTGCGGCGAACTGTCGCTGCTCGGCGCACAGACCAACCCGGGCGAGCTCATGGCCGCCCACCTCAACTTCGAACGAAACGGCACTTCAGCGTGACTCTCTCCATCGGCATCCACGACATCGCCTTCGCCACCGGCAGCCACCGCATCGACCTCGCCGAGCTCGCCGCGCGGCACGGGGTCGAGGCGAACAAGTACTACGTCGGACTCGGGCAGAGCGAGATGAGCGTTCTCGCGAACGACGAGGACGTGGTGACCATGGCGGCGACGGCCGCGAAGCGCATTCTCGACCGGGGCGACTCGCGCGCCATCCGCACCCTCATCTTCGCCACAGAATCGGGCATCGACCAGTCGAAGTCGGCCGGCGTCTACGTGCACCGGCTGCTCGGCCTCGGCTCGGACGTGCGCGTCGTCGAGGTGAAGCAGGCCTGCTATTCGGCCACCGCCGCGCTGCAGTTCGCGACGGCGCTCGTCGCCCGCTCGCCCGAGGAGGCCGTGCTCGTGGTCGCGAGCGACGTCGCCCGCTACGAGCTCGACTCGAACGCGGAGGCGACGCAGGGCGCCGCGGCAGTGGCGATGCTCGTGACCGCCGACCCCGCGATCCTCGAGATCGAGCCGATCACCGGGCTGTACACCGAAGACGTGATGGACTTCTGGCGTCCCAACGACCACACCACCGCGATCGTCGACGGCAAGCTGTCGATCACGGCGTACATCACCGCGGCGATCTCGGCCTGGCAGGACCTCGCCGGCCGCGGCGGCCCCGCCTACGACTCGATCGAGCGGTTCTGCTATCACCAGCCGTTCACGCGAATGGCGGTCAAGGCGCACCGCAAGCTCGCGGCATCCGTCGCGGGGCTGGACGACGAAGCGGCCGACGCGCAGGTGGCCGGAACGCTCGAGTACAACCGCCGCATCGGCAACAGCTACACGGCGACGATCTATCTCGCGCTCGCCACCCTGCTCGACGGCGACGAGGACCTCGCCGGCAAGCGCCTCGGGTTCCTCAGCTACGGGTCGGGCGCCGTCTCCGAGTTCTTCACCGGCATCGTGCAGCCCGGCTACCGTGAGCGGTCGCGGGCGGCGGAGAACCTCGCCCTGTTGGACGCGCGGACGGTCATCGGCGACGAGCGGTACCTCGAACTGCAGCGATTCAGCCCCGAGGATGTCGCGAACTTCGTCACCGCGCGCGAGACCACGGGCCCGTTCCGCTTCGGGGGAGTCGACGGCTACAAGCGGGTGTACGAGGCCGTCTAACGGTCGCGGTGCGGCTCCCCGCGTCATCCATGCTAAATTCGTAGGCATAAGGGGAGTAATCCACCACGTACGCTTCGTCAGTACGGACCCATCGAAGAGTTCCGGAGCTACGGTCACTGGTTTGCAGTGGCGGATGAGACTTTAGTTTCTGTCTCAACGACCCCTTGGAGTCTCACGTGAACGTGACCCTGACCACCTGGCTGATCACCATCGCCGTGACCATCGCTTTCTTCGTCTACGAATTCTTCGTGCACGTGCGCAAGCCGCACGAACCGTCGATCGCCGAGTCCGCCCGCTGGTCGGTGTTCTACATCAGCCTCGCCCTGCTGTTCGGCGTCGGTATCGGTATTTTCTCCGGCTGGGGCTTCGGCGGAGAGTACTTCGCGGGCTACCTGACCGAGAAGGCGCTGTCGATCGACAACCTGTTCGTGTTCCTGATCATCATGACCGGGTTCGCGGTGCCGAAGGCGTTCCAGCAGAAGGTGCTGATGATCGGCATCATCATCGCGCTGATCCTGCGCGGAATCTTCATCGCGGTCGGCGCGACGCTCATCTCGAACGTGTCGTGGATCTTCTACATCTTCGGCGCGCTGCTGCTCGTGCTGGCCTGGCGCCAGGCGTTCAGCGACCACGAGAGCGACCCCGCCAATGGCAAGGTCGTCAAGTTCGCCCGCCGCATCCTGCCGATCACCGATGACTTCCACCGCGACCGCATCACGGTGAAGATCGACGGCAAGCGCTTCTTCACCCCGATGCTGCTGACGATCGTCGCGATCGGCTTCGTCGACCTCGTCTTCGCCGTCGACTCGATCCCGGCCATCTACGGGCTCACGGAAGAGGCGTACATCGTCTTCACCGCCAACGCGTTCGCGCTGATGGGTCTGCGCCAGCTGTTCTTCCTGATCGGCGGACTGCTCGAACGCCTCGTCTACCTCGCACAGGGCCTCGCCGTCATCCTCGCCTTCATCGGCGTCAAGCTGGTGCTGCACGCGATGCACGTCAACGAGCTGCCCTTCATCAACGGTGGAGAGAACATCCTCTGGGCCCCGGAGATCCCGATCTGGTTCTCGCTGCTCTTCATCGGACTCACGGTCGCCGTGGCCACGGTGCTCAGCCTGCGCAAGACGCGCAATCAGGACCTTGAGGCGAAGAGCGCCACGGAGACCGACCCGGAAGCTGTCGAGAAGCACTAGGGCTCTTGTCCTGCACATGCGCCCTCTAGCCGGGGGTTGTGCACCAACTCGCTCGTTCGCCATCGAACGTGTCTTGGGGCTGGAAAAATTGATGCATGTCATCGACGCTCGCAGCCCAGTTCGCCACCGCGGTGGCGGCTGTGGCTGCGGTGCCGACTTCCGTCTCGGTTTTCAGTGCGCTGGATGACGCGGCTCTCGTCTCGCTCGGTCGCATGGCCGCGCAGGAGAAGCAGCTGGCCGACGCCCACCTCGCGCTGATCGCCGGGGAGATCGCCGCGCGGTCGACGCGCTCGCATGGGCACGACGGGCTCGCGCAGCGGGAGGGGTACCGGTCACCGGAAGAGTTCGTCAAAGCGACCACCGGAGCCACCGGGCGGGAGGCCGTGACCGCGGTGCGGGTGGGGCGGATGGTGCGGGAGGCGGCGCTCTCGGGCACGCCCGACCCGGCGACCGGTTCGCTGTGTACGTCGTCGGAGCCGTGGCTCGCGCCCGTGGCTACCGCGGTCGCGGCCGGCACACTCTCGGTGGCTGGCGCGGATGCGATCCGGGCGGGGCTCGGGGTGCCGACCGAGAACGTGCCTTCCGCGGCCCTCTCCGAGGCCGCTTCGGCTCTCGTCGCGGAGGCCGCGACTCTCGACCCGGACCGTCTGCAACGACGCGCCCGCGAACTGCGCGACGACCTCGACGAGGCGGGGATCGCCGACCGGGAACGGGAGCGGTTCGAGAAACGGTCGCTCAAGCACTACCGCCTGTCGAACGGCATGGGCCGTCTGGTCTGGGACCTCGACCCCGAGTCCTACGCGGTAGTCACCGAGCTCTACGACCGGGCGACGTCGCCGAAACGGGGCGTCCGGTTCGTCAGCGGCCCGCATCAGGAGACCGCCGACCGCATCCTCAACGACCCACGCAGTATCGAGCAGCTCGCCTCCGACACGATGCTCGGCCTGCTGCAGGCCGGCGCCACCGCCGACCCGACCGAGCTGTTGGGAGACGGCGGTGCGGCGATCCGGGTCCTCGTCACCGCTCCCACTCTGGATTCCCGCACCGGTCACGGGCGCATCGAAGGCTCACCCGACCCGGTCTCGATCGAAACAGTGGAGCGTCTGGTCTGCACCGGGACCACCACGGAGGTGGTCTTCGACGACACCGGGCAGGCCCTCGACGTCGGCCGCGAACAACGGTTCTTCACCCGGAAACAACGCATCGCCCTGACGGTGAGAGACGGCGGCTGCCGGTTCGGGGCCTGCGACCGGCCGCCGTCGATGGCCGAGGCGCACCACATCCACCACTGGGCCAGAGACGGAGGACGGACCGACATCAAAGACGGGATCCTGCTGTGCAAGTTCCACCACCTGCTGATGCATAATAACGGCTGGGAGATCGAACGGGAGGGGTCCGACTACTACCTGATCCCGCCCACCGACGTCGACCCGCAACAGCGCCGAGTCCTGATGCCCTCGAAGAGCGCCGCCATGCGCGATCTGCAACGCGAACTTGCGGCGCCCGCTGCCCAACTGGAACTCGCGGCGCCCGTGCTGGCCGTGCCGACCGGCACCTGATGACTCGTCGATCGCTCCGGTAACGGGATCAGGAGATCGGGTTGCTTCGTTGCTTCTGTCGGATTCACGGCCAGAGCGCCAGCGCTTTCGGGAAATCGGGGACCCGTGACACCATCGAGATATGAACGCGAACCTGCACATCACCGACGATGCCGACGCCGACAAGCTTCTGTCGACCAGTCCGCTCGCCCTGCTCATCGGAATGTTGCTCGACCAGCAAGTCCCGATGGAGACCGCGTTCGCCGGCCCCGCCAAGCTGCTCGACCGTATCGGCACCCTCGACCCGAAGAAGATCGCGGACTACGACGCCGACGAGCTCGAGGCCGTATTCCGCATCACACCGTCGATCCACCGCTACCCCGGATCGATGGCCGGGCGCGTCCAAGCACTGACCGCGGAGATCGTCGAGACCTGGGGCGGCGACGCCTCGGCCATCTGGACGAGCGGCGACCCCGACGGCGCGGAAATCCTCAAGCGCCTCAAGGCCCTGCCCGGCTTCGGCGAGCAGAAGGCCAAGATCTTCCTCGCGCTGCTGGGCAAGCAGTACGGCGTCACCGCAGACGGCTGGCGAAAGGCCGCCGGAGACTACGGCACCGAGGGTTCCTACCGGTCCGTCGCCGATATCGTCGATCCCGGATCCCTCACCAAGGTCCGCGAGTTCAAGAAGGCGGCGAAGGCCGCGGCCAAGAAGGGCTGACCGCGTCCCGAATCGTCACCTCCGCGGGGTGAGGAACGGGCTACCCGACCACGGCACAATCCGCTCATGGAGCCGGCCGGCGTAGTTCCCGTGGACCGCCCGTCGACATCGACGGTCCGGACGCTGCTCACGCTGTCGCTTCCCGCCATCGTCGTGGGCGTGGTCTCGGCGCTGATGCTGTTCGCCGTCGAGTGGGTCGTGCACGAGCTCGAGAACGGCGTGTGGGAACTGCTGCCGCACGCGCTCGGGATCGACGCGTCATCCGGCTGGTGGATCTTCGGCGTGCTCACCGCGACGGGCCTGGTCGTCGGGCTGGTCGTCTGGCTCGTGCCCGGCCACGGAGGCCGCGATTCGGCGACCGTCGAACTGATCGCCCCGCCGCTGCCGTTGAGCACGCTCCCGTCCTTGGCTCTGGTCGCGGTCGTCGGGTTCGCCGGGGGAGCGAGCCTCGGCCCCGAAGCCCCCGTGATCGCGATCAACACGGCCCTGCTCGTCGCCCTGATCCGGAAGCTGTGGCCGGCGATCCCGGTCGAATCGGTCGTGATGGTGACGGCCGCCGGCACGATCGGAGCCCTGTTCGGCACGCCGGTGGCCGCGGCACTCGTCTTCACCGGACTGGTCGGGGCGCGCTCGGGACACAACGCGCACGGCGGCGACGCCCTCTGGGACCGGCTGTTCCTGCCGCTCCTCGCCGCCGCGTCCGGCGCGCTGACGACGTCGGCACTCGCGACCCCGAGCTTCTCCGTCGACCTCCCCGCCTACGTCGAGGTCGCCCCGGCCGACCTGCTGAGCGCGAGCGTCGTCGCCGCGATCGGGGCGCTTCTCGGACTCGCGGCCGCTGTCGCGATGCCGAGGGTGCACCGGCTGTTCCGACTCCTGCGGAACCCCGCGCTGTACATCACCCTCGGCGGAGTCGTGCTCGGACTGCTCGGCGCCGTCGGCGGCGAGATCACGCTGTTCAAGGGGCTTTCCCAGATGGGCCGGCTCGTCGCCGAACGCGACGCGTTCGACGCTGTCGCCGTCGTGCTGATCGTCGTGGTCAAAGTGCTCGCCCTCGTCGTGAGCGCTGCCGCGGGGTTCAGCGGCGGCCGGATCTTCCCGGCCGTGTTCGTCGGCGTCGCGCTCGGCGTGTTGGCGAACGACCTGCTGCCGGGCATCCCTCTGGTCGTCGGAGTCGCGGGCGGCGTGCTCGGCATGGTGCTCGCCGTCTCCCGGGACGGCTGGATCTCGCTGTTCATCGCGGTCGCCGTCACGGGCAGCATCACCGTGCTGCCGGTGCTGTGCATCGCGGTCTTGCCGGCGTGGCTGATCGTCTCCCGCGGCCCGGAGATGATCGTGCACTCGACCGAGACGCACGAACCGGCGGCAAACGCGGCGGCGACAGAGAACTCGGCACACCGGGCGGCGGCAGAGAACTCGGCACACCGGGCAGCGACTGAGAACCCAGCACACCGGGCGGCGACGGAGAACCCGGAACACCCGGCCGCCACAGACGGGAACCGGCAATGACCCAGTCCACCGCCACATCGCCCGACGGCCGGCTGTTCCGGTTCGACGACGTGCTGACGCCCGCCGTCGAGCCCGGGGCATTCGTGACGCTCCACCACGACGGGATCGCCCAGCTCGGGCAGATCGACGACGTAGATCATCCGGGCGGTGCGGGAGCGCATGGCGCGGGCCGCCTGCTCGGCGTCGTGTCGCCCGACGGCAACGTCGACACCCGAGACACGAGGGCGTTCCGTGCGGCGGACCTTTCCGACGCGTTACCGACGACCGTCGAGGCGTTGCAGGCGAGCGCCGGCGCGACCCTCGGCATCGGGACGTACCTGTCGGGGCCGAAGACTCAAGCCGCGATCGCCGCCCACCGGTTCAACCGGCACACGTTCTGGTGCGGGCAGAGCGGATCCGGTAAGACCTACGCGCTCGGCGTCGTGCTCGAGCAACTGCTCATCCACACCGCTCTGCCGATGGTGATCCTCGACCCGAACGCGGACTTCGTGCGACTCGGCGACGGCGACGCGCTGGCCGGCCGCGACATCCGGATTCTTCGCCCGTCTTCGCCGGACCCGGATTCCCTGCGGGTCCGCTTCGTCGACCTCCCGACGCGGTCGAAGGGCGCCGTGCTGCACCTGCACCCGCTCGACGACCGGGCCGAGTACAACGAGCTCATCCACCTCGAGGAGACCTTGGGAGGGCTCGCGCCCGAGGCGATCGTCCCGGCACTACGCTCCCGCGGCACGCAGGCCGCCGTCGATCTCGCCGCCCGTATCGAGAACCTCGGCCTCACCGGGTGGCCGGTCTGGGCCGGCGGCCGGGCGACAGCGAACGAGATCGTCGAGTCACGGCCGGACGCCACCGTGCTCGACCTCGGCGGGTTCGCCAACCCCGACGAGCACCTCGTCGTGGCGATGGCCGTGCTCGACGACCTCTGGGCGCGGCGCGAGAGCCGTCGGCCGATCCTGATCGTCATCGACGAGGCGCACAACCTCTGCTCGCCCGAACCGGCCGACCCGCTGCACACGGCGGTGCGGGACCGAATCGTGCAGATCGCGGCCGAGGGGCGCAAGTTCGGGCTCTGGTTGCTGCTGTCGACCCAGCGGCCGTCGCGGGTGCACCAGAGCATCGTCTCGCAGTGCGACAACCTCGCCCTCATGAAGATGACGTCGCCGCTCGACCTCGACGAGCTCGCGAGCATCTTCGGCTTCGTGCCGCCGTCGATGTTCGCCCGGTCGCCGCGGTTCCGGCAGGGGGAGGCCCTCTTCGCCGGCGGTTTCGTCGCGGCGCCCGCGCTCGTGGCAATGGGCACGCGGCTGACCCCGGAGGGCGGCGCCGACGTGCGGGTGCCCGTGCGCGATTCCCACGGCGGAGGGCAGGGCGGCGGATGACGCGGCAGGGGCGGCGCGGGCCAGCGCCGGTGTATCTCCGGGGCGTGCCGGGGCGTGTCTGGGAGGGACGGGGCACTTCCCGGAAATGCCGGGGGGTCTCCGGGGAATGCCGGGGAGGGACGGGGCAATTCCCGGAAATGCCGGGGCGTATCCGGGGGAATGACGGGGAATTCCGGGGAATGCGGGGGTGTGCCGGGACGCGTCCGGCAAGGACCGGGGGATTCCGGGTGCCGCCGGAACGACTCCGCGGAACGTCCGAGTCGTTCCCGGAAGCGCAACGATGACTAGGCGACGACCGCTCTGGCGCTCCGAGTACTGGTTCGTGCTCGTGCTCATCGCGGTCTCGTACACCCTCTGCGCCCTCCAGACCGGGCCCAACCCCAGCGGAGTCGCCTTTCTCGTGCAACTCGCGACGGTCGCGGTCATCCTGTGGGTCGCGGAGGTGCGGCCGCGGCTCCGCCGGATCGGCTGGATCGTGCTCGCTGTCGCCGGTATCGCGACGGCGGGTACGAGCCTCCTCGGCGCGAGCGGCTTCTACCTCGATGTGGTGCTCGCCGCGGCATCCGCCCTCGCCTATCTCGTCGCGCCGATGGCGATCATCGCGCACATCGTGCGCCGGGACCGCGTCGACGGTCAAGCACTGCTCGCGGCGATCGCGGCCTACATCCTGGTCGGCATGTTCTTCACGTTCGTGTACAACGTGATCGCGCTCGTCTCGTCCGTCGCGACGTTCGGGCCGGACCAGCCGGACTCGCTGACCACCCAGCTGTTCTTCTCGTTCACCACCCTGACCACGACCGGGTACGGCAACATCGTCCCCGTGAGCGCCGGCGTGCAGAGCGTCGCCATCGCCGAGGCGATCACGGGGCAGCTGTTCCTGGTGATCGCGGTGGCGCGGGTGGTCTCGGGGTGGACGCGGCGGACGAACGGGGCGGCGGGTTAGAAACCGCCGCCGCCGCTCATCCACAGCGGGTGAACCGGGTGCCCGTGGCACGCACGACAATCGCGGCAGATCGGAAGAAAGCGGTGACAGCATGAGCGCGTCGACATCCACGAGGACCGGCTGGGCAGGGTGGGTCGGATTCGCGTCCGTCGTGCTGCTCATCAACGGATTCTTCGGCGTCATCCAGGGGCTGGTGGCGATCGTCGGGCCCGACACATACTACGCGGCACTCGACGGCGAGCTGTTCCTGTTCAACGCCGCTGGCTGGGGCTGGTGGAACCTGATTATCGGTGTGCTGCAGATAGCCACCTCGATCGGACTGCTCAGCGGAGCGACCTGGGCGCGGCTGAGCGCGGTTCTCCTCGCGATCGTGAGCGCCGTCGTGGCGCTGGTGCTCGTTCCCGCGCAACCGTGGTGGTCGTTCTTCGTGATCGCGATCGACATCATCGTGATCTACGCGTTGATCGCCCACGGCGACGAACTGCGCAACGGCGGTTAGGAATTAGTGCGGCGCGACAAGTGTTGCCCACGGTAATGACTTCTGCACCGCTCGACCTTACGTCCACTTCCCGCACCGCCCTCGTCGTGGGAGCAACCGGCATCGGCGGCTCCGCGCTCGTCGACCAGCTCGTGAGCGAGGGCTGGCAGGTGCTGGCCCTCTCGCGCCGCCCCGGCGCCGCCCGCGACGGCGTGGAGTGGATCCCCGCCGACCTGCGATCCGCCGACGACCTGCGCCGGGCGCTCGGGACGCGGCATCCGACCCACGTCTTCTTCACCGCGTGGGCACGCCAGGCCACCGAGCAGCTCAACATCGAGGTCAACGGCGGGATGGTGCGCGACCTGCTCGCCGCCCTCAGTCACGCCCCCGTCGAGCATGTCGCGCTCGTGACCGGCCTCAAGCACTACCTCGGCCCGTTCGAGGCCTACGGGCAGGGACCGATCCCCGAGACGCCGTTCCGCGAGGACGAGCCGCGCCTCGACGCCGCCAACTTCTACTACGCGCAGGAGGACGAGCTCTTCGCCGCCGCCGCTCGCGACGGTTTCACCTGGTCGGTGCACCGCTCGCACACCGTCATCGGCCACGCGGTCGGCAACCTGATGAACATGGGGCTCACCCTCGCGGTCTACGCGTCGATCTGCCGCGACCTCGGTCTGCCGTTCGTCTTTCCGGGCAGCGAGACCCAGTGGAACGGGCTCACCGACATGACCGACGCGACGATCCTGGCCGACCAGCTGGTCTGGGCGGCGACCCACGAGGCCGGACGTGACGAGGCATTCAACGTCGTCAACGGCGACGTGTTCCGCTGGCGCTCCATGTGGGCGCAGCTCGCGGACTACTTCGGCCTCGAGCCGGTCGGCCCCGGTGCCGAACCGCAGACCCTCGAGACCCAGATGGCGGGCATGGATGACGCGTGGGCACGCATCGCCACCGAGCACGGGCTCGTGGAATCCAACCTGTCCCGTCTGGCCAGCTGGTGGCACTCCGATGCCGACCTCGGCCGCCAGATCGAGGTCGTCGCGGACATCAGCAAGTCCCGCCTCGCGGGCTTCGGCACGCACCACCGCACCGTCGACTCGTTCACGGCGCTGTTCGACCGCTACCGCGCCGACAAGCTGATCCCGGCCGCGTAGCAAAAGACGCGGCAGAACGACAGCCCCCCGGGCACGCCCAAACTGCCCGGGGGAACGGTCCGAACCACTGTCGACGCCCCGCCACCGGCGCAGGGCCGAAAGGACAGCGAGATGACCGAGATAACCGCCCACCACGGAATTTTCAGAGACACCGAGCTCCACGTCGACGACACCGGCGGCTCCGGCCGCGCGGTCGTCCTGATCCACGGCTGGCCGCTCTCGGGGGAGTCGTGGTCCGAGCAGGTGCCCGCGTTCCAGGCCGCCGGCTACCGCGTGATCACCTACGACCGCCGCGGCTTCGGCCGCAGCGACAAGCCGCTCACCGGCTACACCTACGACACCCTCACCGAGGACCTGCACACGCTGCTCGTCGAACTCGATCTCGACGACGTCACGCTCGTCGGCTTCTCGATGGGTGGCGGCGAGGTCGCCCGCTATTTCAGCAAGTACGGACACGAGCGCCTGCACAGCGTGGTCTTCGCGTCCGCCGTGCCGCCGTTCCTGTTGAAGACGCCGAGCAACCCCGACGGCCCGCTCGAGGCCCCCGAGGCCGCGAGGATGACGGCCGGACTCACCGCCGACCGCGAGGCCTTCTTCGAGGACTTCACGACCCAGTTCTACTCGGTCGACGGCGTGCTCAAGGTCACCGAGGCGCAGCGCCAGGAGGCCCTCGCCCTCGCAGCCCAGGCCAGCAAGCTCGCCGCGCTCGAAAGCATGGCGGCATTCGCGTCGACCGACTTCCGCGACGACCTCGCGCTCGTATCGGTGCCGACCCTCGTCATCCACGGCGACGGCGACGGAACGGTTCCCTTCGAGGGTTCCGGCGCGCGCACGCACGAGGCGATCCCCGGCAGCGAACTCGTCGTCATCGCGGGTGCTCCGCACGGCGTCACCGTGAGTCACGCCGCCGAGTGGAACGCGGCAGTGCTCGAGTTCCTGGCGAAGTAGGCGCGAAAGAACCCCCGGAAATGACGATTTCCGGGGGTTCTGTCCTGCGTGCCTAGTACTCGCGGCGCGGCTGGCGCGGCGGGCGGTCGCTATACGACTCCCGGCGCGGTGCCCGGTCGGGCTTGATCTCGATCAGCTTGCCGCTGATGCGGGTGTCGCTGAGCTTGTCGAGCACGTCGCGCGACAGGTCGGCCGGCAGCTCGACGATCGAGAAGTCGGGGCGGATGTCGATGTGCCCGAAGTCGTCGCGGCTGAGGCCGCCCTCGTTCGCGAGTGCTCCGACGATCTGGCGCGGCTCGACACGCTGGCGCTTGCCGACCTCGATGCGGTACGCGGTGAGGCGCTTGTTCGGGTCGCGCGGGCGACGCTCGGCGCGCTCGGGACGGTCGGGGCGGTCGTCGCGGAACGAACGCTCCGACCGGTTCTGGCGGTCGTTCTGGTCGCGGTCCATGCGCTCGCGCTCGCGTCGCGCGAAACGGGGGTCGTCGGGCGAGAGCAGCAGGGGCGTGTCGCCCTGTGCCACGACCGCGAGGGCGGCCGCGACATCCGACTCGACCACATCGTGGTGTTCGACGTAGTGGGCGATGATGTCGCGGAACGCGTTGAGCTTGTCGGCCTGGCCGAGCGCCTCGGTGATCGCGTCGTCGAAGCGGGTCAGGCGCGTCACGTTGACGTCCTCGACGCTCGGCATGCGCATCTCGACCATCGGCTGGCGCGTGGCCTTCTCGATGGCGGAGAGCAGGCGGCGCTCCCGCGGGGTGACGAAACTGATGGCTGCGCCGCTGCGTCCGGCGCGGCCCGTGCGGCCGATACGGTGCACGTACGACTCGGTGTCGATCGGGATGTCGTAGTTGACCACGTGGCTGATGCGTTCGACGTCGAGGCCTCGGGCCGCGACATCCGTCGCCACCAGAATATCGAGCTTGCCGTTCTTCAGCTGCTCGACGGTGCGCTCGCGCTGGGCCTGCGGCACGTCGCCGCTGATCGCCGTGGCGGAGTACCCGCGGGCGCGCAGCTTCTCGGCGAGCGTCTCCGTCTCGTTCTTCGTGCGCACGAACACGATCATGCCCTCGAAGTTCTCGACCTCGAGGATGCGCGTCAGGGCGTCGATCTTCTGCGGGTACGAGACCATCAGGTAGCGCTGCGTGGTGTTCGCCGACGTCGTGGTCTTGTTCTTGACCGTGATCTCTTCGGGGTCGTGCAGGTACTTCTGCGAGATGCGGCGGATCTGCGCCGGCATCGTCGCCGAGAACAGGGCGATCTGCTTCTCGTCGGGGGTGTCGGCGAGGATCGTCTCGACGTCCTCGGCGAAGCCCATCTTCAGCATTTCGTCGGCCTCGTCGAGGACGAGGTATTTGAGCTGCGACAGGTCGAGCGTGCCCTTGTCGAGGTGGTCCATGATGCGGCCGGGCGTACCGACGACCACGTGCACGCCGCGGCGGAGCGCCGACAGCTGGGTGCCGTAGCCCTGTCCGCCGTAGACGGGCAGCACGTGCACGCCCTTGAGGTGCGCCGAGTACCGTTCGAACGCCTCGCACACCTGCAGAGCGAGCTCGCGGGTGGGGGCGAGTACGAGCGCCTGCGGGCTCTTCTGCGAGAGGTCGATGCGCGACAGGATCGGCAGTGCGAACGCGGCGGTCTTGCCGGTTCCGGTCTGGGCGACGCCGAGCACGTCGCGGCCGGCGAGCAGCGGCGGGATCGTGGCGGCCTGGATGGCGGACGGGGTCTCGTACCCGACATCCTTGAGGGCCTTCAGTACTGCATCACCGAGCCCGAGTTCGGAGAAAGTAATGGTGGGAGCGGCAGGATCTTCCGCGCCGGGCGTGGTGGTGTCAGGGGACGTCATGCTTCAACGGTAGACCGTCGCGGCGGTCGTGTCGTCATCGGGCCTGCTCCGGCCGCCCATCCGACGGCTCCGGCCGGGCACCGGAGCCGCTCGGGCGCCGTCCGCCCGTCGACGGAGGGAGCCCGGCGATTCCGAAGTCGCCGGGCTCCCTCGTCTACTCAGGCGGCATCGACCTCGTCTCTCGCATCCACCGTCAGGCCCACCGTCTGGGCCTGAGCGGGTCGACCGAGAGCCCGGTACTCCCAGCCGTTCGATACGTAGGCGTCGGCGTCGAGCGCGTGCCGGCCGTCGACGATCCGACGGTGGCGCACGATCCGGCCGAGGTCGTCGGGGTCGACGTCTTTGAACTCCTGCCATTCGGTGAGCAACGCGACGACGTCGGCATCGATCGCCGCCGCAACCATGCTGTCCGCGAAGTTGAGGTCGGGATAGACGCGGTGGGCGTTCTCGTTCGCTTCGGGATCGTAGACCGTCACGATGGCGCCTTCGAGGTAGAGCATGCGGGCCACATCGAGTGCCGGGGCGTCGCGTACGTCGTCGGAGTTCGGTTTGAATGCCGCCCCGAACGCCGCAACGCGCTTCCCGTTCAGGTCGCCGCCAGCCATTTCGCGGATCAGGTCGACGGTTCGGAGGCGCCGGCGGTTGTTGATGTCGTCGACCTCGTGCAGGAAGGCCACCGCATGCCCGACTCCCAGTTCTTCCGCGCGGTGTGCGAATGCCCGAATATCCTTCGGGAGGCAACCGCCGCCGAAGCCGAGGCCCGGCTTGAGGAAGCGTCCGCCGATTCGGTCGTCGAGCGCGAGCGCGCTGGCCAGCAAGTTGACGTCGGCGCCGGTCGACTCGCACACCTCGGCCATCGCGTTGATGAACGAGATCTTCGTCGCGAGGAAGGAATTCGCCGCGACCTTGACGAGTTCGGACGTAGCGAGGTCGGAAATCACCAGGGGCGTGTCGACGGCGAGGATCGGGCGGAACGCCGCGCTGAGCTGGCGCTTGGCCCATTCGGACGCCACGCCGAAGACCAGCCGGTCGGGGTGCAAGGTGTCTTCCACCGCGAATCCCTCGCGGAGGAACTCGGGGTTCCAGGCGAGTTCGAGTTCGGCGCCGATCGGCGAGATCTGCTGGACGAGCGCGGTGAGACGCGCGGCGGTGCCGATCGGAACGGTCGACTTGCCCACGATAAGCGCCTTGCGGTCGATGCGACGCGCGAGCTCGGAGAATGCCGACTCGACGAAGCGCAGGTCGGCCGCCTGCGAGCCGGGCGCCTGGGGTGTGCCGACGCAGACGAAGTGGACGTCGCCGAATTCGGCCGCGTGGTCGAAATCGGTCGTGAAGTGCAGGCGGCCGGAGTCGAGCGCCTCCCGCAGTTTCTCGGGCAGGCCCGGCTCGTAGAACGGCACGATGCCGTTGCTGAGGTCGTCGATCTTCTTCTGGTCGACGTCGACGCCGAGTACGTCGTAGCCGAGCACGGCCATGCAGATCGCGTGGGTAGCACCGAGGTAGCCGGTGCCGATGACGGTCAGACGAGGGTTGTCGACGATGGGCGTGAGAGCGGGGTAGGGCTGCAGTTCAGACACGGGTAAGCCTTTCTGTCGGTAGGTGTGGTGCGTGGAGACGGGGGTGAGGTTCGGGTTCACCCCCGCCAGCTGAGGAGCGGGCCGCCTAAGAACAGGTCACATTCGTCAACCCTTCTGCGGCGCCCGATGCGGTATTGCTGCACTCGACGACGTTGTCGAGTTCGGGGGTGAGCGAGAATCCGAAGCCCTGGCCGTTGACGGCTGCGGTGTTGCCTCGGAAGACGTTGTCGGTTCCCCAGCCCTCGAGGATCTCGTGGGTCTGAAAGCCGTCCATGGGGGAATTGACCCCCGAGTTGTTTTCGATCACGTAGCCGTTTCCTTTGACGTCCACCCACGAGTCGGCCTCGACCAGCGCCGAGCCGTCGAACGAGTTGCCGCGGACGATCCCGCCCGACGAACCCTCTTTGAGGTCGATGCTCTCCGAGGTGGTGCCGCTGAAGGTGTTCCCCTCGATGAGGTTGCGGTCCGAGGCATCCGGTTGGCAGTCGTTGACGTCGCACCAGTTGCTCTCGGCCGACCCGATATAGACCCCCTCGCCGAACTTCGGTTTGCGCAATCCGGTATTGCTCACCGTGTTGCCGATGACGCTGTTGTCGGTGCTGCCCTTGCGCAGATGGATGGCCTCATCCCCGATTGTGGTGACGGTGAGATTCTGGATGACGCTCCCGACGGTCGCGTCGGCCATGACGCCTTTCTGTCCGTTGGTCACGGTGAAGCCGTCGAGTTTCCAGTACTCGGCGTGGTCGAGGTGGAAGACGTAGCCGTCGCTCTCGTCGTCTCCGTCCAGCACGCTCTCCGACGAGCCGCACAGGGTGATCGGGCTCGCCGCGGTGCCGGACGTCGTAGCGACGAAGTTACCGACATAGCTGCCCGGCGCCATCACGATCACCGCGCCCGGCTGAGCGCCGGCGAGGGCGGCTTCGAGCTCGGAGGCGTCGCTGACGGTGGGGGACGACAGATCGCACGAGCCGGCGGAGGGCGTCGGGGCATCCTCCGGCGGTGTGGGAGTGGAGCTCGCCGTCGGTGTCGCCTCGGGCCGGGGGCCGGCCGGTTCCCCGGTCGGCGCGCCGTCGTTCTGCGCGGTCGCCGTCGCGACCGTGAAAACGGCTACCGCGAGCAGAGCGCCGATCACCGCGGCCGCGACGATCGTGATCATCGGGTGGCGGAGGAAAAAGGTTTTCATACGTGTTTTCCTGTCTGACCGCGGCGGATTCGTTCGAGGGAGTCACGGTCGACGATGCCCTTGCTGTAGCTGCTGAGAGGAGCGAGGTTGGAATAGGGATGGCGGAAGCCTGTGTGCTTGCGCCCGACGCTGGACAAGGCGGAGATCAGCAGCAGCAGCCCCAGGAACAACCACATGACGGTCAACGGCTGGAAGATGCTGCGGAGCACGACGTCGAGAGGCTTCGTACTGCGCCAGTCGTCGTCGTTCGTGCGGGTGACCTCTGTATCGGCCGCCCGAGCCACGTCGATCGCGCTCGGTCCTGCGCCGGAGACCGTGTTCTTGTCGATCACCGAGGCCCCCGTGGCGCCGATCAGTGTGATCGCGTGGTTGGAGACGTTCTCGATCGTGTTGCGTTCGAACCTGCCGCCGGCGTCTCTCACGTAGATGCCGATCTCGCCGCCGACGATCGTGTTGCCCTGCACGAGCGCGTCGGTGCCCGCTTCGCGGATCGCGATTCCCTGTTTCAGCGAACTCTCGACCATGTTGTTCTTGACGACCACCTCGTCGGCGCCGGCACCGACGACGATCCCCATGAGGTTGTTGCGGACTGCATTGCTGTCGAGGTGTACGCCGTTGCCGCCGAGCACGTCGATGCCGTATCTGACGTTGTCGTTAGCCGTGCTGTTGGAGACCTCGTTGTTGCCGTACGAGCCGACGGCGGTTCCCGTGGCGCTCGGCCCATCGGCGAGCGGGCGCCCGTTGAGCGAGATACCGTTGGCGCCGTTGTCGGTCGAGGTGACGCGGTCGAGAATAACGCCGGAGGTGCCACGGGTGAGCTTGACACCGTCCATCGCGTTGTGGTGGGAGACGGTGCGGGAGATCTCGCTGTTGGTGACGTAGCGGTGGAAGATGATGCCGTCGACGAGGCTCTCGCGCACCTCGGAGTCCCTGATGACGACGCCCTCCGCGCTGGTCACGAACAAGCCGAAGGCATTGCCGTCGAAGGTGACGTTGTTGATCAAGGCCGACACGTATCCGTAGCTCGTGAGGTCGGCGTCGATCGGCAGCAGTCCCGCACCCTCGTCGGCGGGGATCAGCTCCTGGCCGAAGACCTCGGGGTTGGCGGCGTCGCCCTCGGCGATGCGCTGGTCCTTGCCCGTGGCGAGGTCGGCTGTCTCGATGTCGAGCGCGTCTGTGCCGGTCAGGGACACTCCGCCGGTCGCGCCGCTCCAGAATCCGAGGTTCGAGAAGAACGCGGCATCCAGATCGGCGTGCCCGCCGACCACCCGGATGTAGGAGCGGCCGTCCGTGGTATCGACGTCGGGTTTGCCCGTCGTGATGTCCCAGCTGCTGACGGTCGCCGGTGCCAAAAGCGTGCCCTTCACGGTGAACGATCCTCCGAGCGTGATGATCGACACGAACGACTCGCTGTTGGAGGCGAGGTGAAGTGTGAGGCCGTCGGGGTGGGTCAACTCGAGGCTCGCGCCCTCGTCGACGACGATGTTCTCGCTCAGCAGGAAGGTGCCGTCGGGCTGGCGGGCGAAGGTACGCGGCGCGAGCGCCTGGAGGTCGTCGATCGTGTACGGCGCGTCTCTCGCGACGAGCACGAGCGTGTACAGCTTGCCCGTGGCCAGTCGGTACGGCTTGTACTGCGCGGCGCCGCTCCAGTCAGCGGCATTTGCGATGGCGCGCACACTGGCGATGCGCCGGTCCTCGGTCGCGACCAGCAGCGCCTCCGCTTCGGCGTCGCCACGGTAGGTCTCCCCGGCCACGCTGTCGTCGTGTTCGGTCGCGCTGGGCGAGGGTGAGGGGGTCGTGTCGACGGACAGGGATGTCGCGGCCGATGCCGCGCCGGGCACCGCGAGACCGGCGACGAGCAGACCGGCGGTCAGAGCAGTCCCCGCGAGCAGGGTCAGGCGCTTCATGCCGCGACCGAGTCGGTGGTGTCGTTCGCGAACTGGTTGTTCTGCGCGGGGTCATCGGCCACGAGGGTTCGCGCCGTCTGTCCGTCGCCGCCGACGGTGTCGGCGTGCCTGGTGAGCCAGCCCTGCTTGTTCATCGTCACGAAGGCGTAGAGCTTTATCGGCAGGGCGATCAGGATCACTACCAGCGCGACGACCGGCAGCAGGAAGATCTCCTGCGGGTGCCGCTTGAGGTGCGAGAAGCCGCGGATGCCGCGGGTGAGCAGTAGCCAGACCGCCGTCGCAGTGATGCCGATCACGGTGAAGTCGAGCCTGCTCATGACGATGTAGGCGATGGTGAGACCCATGGTGAGGGGCGTGAGCAGGATCTGCAGCACGGTCACCTTGGTGACGAACGGGGTCTTCCAGAGCCAGCCCTTGGCAATGGCGGTCAGGTAGCAGCGGTAGGAATTGCGGCTCCAGCGCACGCGCTGCTTGACGAACGCGCTGAAACTCGACGGGAACATCGACAGCGCTTTGGCCGACGACTGGTGCACGGTCTTGAATCCGGAGGCGAGGACGAGCCAGGTGAGCCGGCCGTCGTCGCCGGAGATGCAGCGCTTGCCGAGGAAGAACTCGTTTTCGAGGTTGTCGAGCACCGGCAGCACTGCCGATCGGCGGTACGCGGCGGTGCGGCCGGACAGGCACGGTACGGCGCCGGCGCGGCCCATGGCGGGAACGTAGTTGTAGTAGCGCAGGTTGACGAGCCAGTCGGCGACACGGCGCCAGATGCTCGTCGTGCGCTGGTAGACGTTCTGCTGGGTGCTGACGCCGCCGACGAGAGGGTCGGCGAACGGCTTCTGCACGTTCTCGAGCAGATTCGGCAGCCACGACGTGTCGGAGTCCGCGAAGACCAGGATCTCGGATGTCGCGCGCCGCACTCCCACACCGAGTGCCGATCGCTTGCCGACGTGGTGATAGAGCACCGGCACGACCCTGTCGTCGCCGAGAGCCACGATCCGGTCGTAGGCCTCGACGTCCATCACGTCGAGCACGATGATGATCTCGGTCGGGTTCTGCTCTCGCCACGATTCGAGACAGCGCATGAGGATGTCGGGGTCCTCGTGGTACGACGGCACGATAACCGACGTGCTGGAACGGAAGTCGCTCTCGATCGGCTTGGCTGTCGCAGAGAGGATGACCCGGTACAGCCAGAGCAGCCAGACGATAGATCCGGCGATCGCCAGCGGGAAATACGGGGCGACCGACCCGAGGAAGTCGAGGACGGATCGCCAATCTGTGATGGTTTGTGAGTCGACAAATAACGCTATTGCTGTGCGCATGGTTTCGGGTTCCTTGCACTAAGGGGCGGGTAGGCGCGCCGATACGATTCCCCTTGGAGCTACATCGGTCCCCGGTGTTTCGAGGAGAACCGTGACCGACGCCAGACTTCGGGTAGGACGCCGCGGTTGTCCCTTTCGACTACAGAAGCAATAACGACAGAGCCCTCGATTTTCGTCAACACCCGGAATGTTTACTTTCCCGAAACACGATCACTGCTAGTGGATGCGGGTTCCCCCGGCGTTCGAGGGTGTGTCACTCTGGTCCTCGTTCCGCTCCCCGTCGTCATGACGAGGAAATAACAAGCCCCTGATCAGCACTTGCGGGTTTCCCGATGCGGGAGCGGCTCTGCGAACGAGCGGACTCCGCCCACGTCGACCGACCGGACCGCACGCCGGCCGGACGGTGCCTTCCGGCGGCCTCGATTCCGCGTGCACCCCCGAACTGGGGGTACTCGTTCGGGGGGTGAAAATTCTCGTGCTCCTGGGAAATCCGTATCAGAAGACCGGGTGCCCGCTCCTCACCCGCATCAGCGGTGAAAGGAGAACCACAATGTCCGTCTCAATCGACCCCGAGAGCATCCGCCCCCATGACGGTGTGCTCGGCGTCCTCAGACTCGGCGAGCGCCGCTCCGCCGGCGCCGAGCGTGTGCTCGAGCTCGCGAAGTCCGCGGCTCCCGACGCCGAGGCGCGCTCCCTCGGCGACAGCGCGACCGGCCTGTACGTCGACGACCGGTTCGTCGCCTACGCCGACCCGGACGGGCCCCTGTCGCGCAGCTTCCCGCAGCTCGAGCTGCTCTCCCCGGGCGACGGTCTCGCCGACCGGGCCGCGCGCGCGGCACACGAACTCGCCGAGGACGACGGACTGGTTCCCCGGGACGGCACCGAGTTCGCCGTGCTCGACCCGACGACCCTGCACGGGGCCGCCGCCTCCCGTCGCCGTGTCACCGACACGGCCGACTACCTCGCGACCGCGCGCATCCAGCGCCGCATCGACGGTGTGCCCGTCGTCGGAGACGGATCCCAGGCCACGGTGAGCGTGTCGGCCGACGGCATCGAGTCGTTCGCCCACAACTGGCGGCCTGCCGACCGGGTCGAGGAGTACTCCGGCGCCGATATCGACCGCCGCCGCGTGGCCGACGCGATCACCGAGTCGCTCGCCCCCGTCGCCGAGGAGAAGGACGTGCGCGTCGAGAGCGTCGAGCTCGTCTACTACGACGGCGACAACCAGCTCATCCAACCGGTCTACCGCTTCGTGGCGGCGGTCGGCGACGAGAACTCCGCGCGTCTCGTCGGCTACGTGCCGGCCCTCGAAGCGTTCGACCGCCTGCCGCTGACGATCCAGCCGCAGAAGCTGCAACCGCGCGTGACGAAGGCCGCGAAGGCCGCGCTCACCACCCGCCGTGCCGCCGCCGCCCGCCCGGGCCTCGGGCGGTATGTCGTGCGCAACGACAACGCCGGCTGGGTCGAGAGCGCGAACGACTTCCTCAGCGGTCTGCGCGCCTCGGCGATCTTCGGCGGCGTCTCGCCGGTCGACCGGCAGTACTACTGGGCGTATCCGAGGCTGTACGAGAACGAGAACCGGTCGTTCGTCGACTCCGTGCACGTGACGCTCACCGAGGGGCACGGCAACTGGTGGCTGTTCACCACGGAGGGCGACGACACCGACATCGTGCGCCTCGCCGACATCCCCGCCGACGGTTACGGCGGCGCGTTCGACCTCGGCTCGCTCGCCCACTGGGTGATCCACTCCTGCTCGGTGATCCCGGCCCCGATCGACACGTCCGCCTCGTTCGACGTCTGGTGGGACATCTTCCGCGGCCTGCACTCGGCCGTCGGCTACCGCACCGTGATGTGGATCAACGACCGGGTCACCTGGCGTTACGGGTTTTTCGCCGGCCTCGGCGCCCCGATGGTGTCGAACTGGCTGTCCGCCGTGATCGGCGACGACTCCTACTCGCCGACCACCTTCTACACCGATTCGGACCACCACAACCCGGCCCGGGTGCTGCCGCACGGCCGTCCGTCCGCGGTGAACGTCTTCGGCCACGCCGACGACACGATCCGCCAGACGGCTCCGCTCGGCCGCCCGTCGGTGCTGCAGCAGTGGTGGTACGGCAACTGAGGGGGCTTGTCGCCCGCCGACCGGAGAGATCACAATGCACACCATGAGCAGCGCCGAGACAGTGCCGTCGACGACCGGGCCGTCGACGGCAGGTCCGACGACTGGGGCGTCCGAGAGGGCGCTGTGGGATGCCGCGGCCGACGCCTTCCGCCGGTGGCAGTCCGGTGCGGACCCCGTCGATCCGCTCGTGCGGGTGATGACGCCGGTGCTCTGGCACGTGGTGCGCGCGTACGGTCTCGACGAGGAACTCGCCCGCGACGTCGTGCAGACCACCTGGCTCGCACTCGTGCGCCGCGCCGGCTCGATCGCCGACCCGCAGGCGGTCGCGGCGTGGCTCACCGTCACGGCCCGGCGTGAGGCGTGGCGGGCGGCGAAGCGGGCGGCCACCACTGTCGCCGTCGACGACGAGGTGCTCGACGTCGTCGTCGACGCGGGGGAGTCGGCGGAAGACAGCGCCGTGCAGCAGGACCAGCACCGCCGGCTGTGGGCGGGGGTCGCGACCCTCGACGAGCGCTGCCAGCGCCTGCTGCGCATCGTCGCCTTCGACGCGCGGCCCGACTACGCGCGCATCGCCAGCGACCTGGGCATGGCGGTGGGCAGCATCGGTCCCACCCGGGGCCGCTGCCTCGACAAATTGCGCACCGCCGTGCGTGAGAACGGGGGAGTGTCATGAACGGGCACACGGGGACCAGCGCCGACGACGGACGGCTGCTCGCCGACCTCAGGAGCATGTGGGAGCGCCTCGACCCGCCGCCGCGCGGCCTCGTCGACGATGTGCTCGTCACCCTCGCGACCGCCGACGTCGCCGACGAGTACGAGGTGCTGACCCTCGTCAGCGACGCACGCGAACTCGCCGGTACGCGCGGCGACGGCGAGGCGCGGGTGCTCGAGTTCACCGCGACCCGGCGCGACGGCGCGGCGACCGTGCTGCTGCGGGTGAGTCCCCTCGAGGGCGGCCCGGGCGAGGACGGTCCGGGCGGGGGCGGTCCGGGCGGGGGCGGCGACGTCCGCATCGACGGCTGGGTGGTGCCCGGGCGGGCGGGCAGCGTACTGCTCGAGCGCGACGCCGGGGACGACGCCACAGCTGTGGTGAGTGCGGAGGGGCGCTTCGAGTTCGCGCGGGTGCCCGCGGGCGCCGCGCGGCTGACGGTGTCGGCGCGGCAGGACGCCGCGGCATCCGTGCCCCTCGTGACCCCCGATTTCGAACTGTAACCGCGAAGGAGAACCACGATGGCCCGAACCCCGTCCCGCATCGCCGCAGACGACTGGCGGCTGCGCTTCGACCGCGTGCGTCCGCGCGGCGCGGTGCTCAACCCCGGCACCGACCAGCGCGAGCCGTACCCGGTGTACCCGACCGCGTACGTCACCGACCGGTTGCTCGTCTCCGCCCTGCTCGACGACGGCGGGCGGACGCGGACGCTGCTCGACGAGACGGCGGCGGCCTACGGCTGGGAGCTGGTGGACGACCGGGAGTACCGGGCGGTGCTGCCCGTCGACGACCGCGAGCGGGAGGAACGCCGGTCGCGCTACCCGTGGGCCACCGGCGACCTCGGGTTCGTCCGCGTCCTGCTCGTCGCCCGCACCGGCGCGCTGCCGCCCGACGCCTGGATCGTGCTGCGCGACGCCCGCCGGCGGCAGGGCGAACTCGACGGCGGCCGGCTCGTGGGGGTGGGACTCGACCACATCCTCAGCGTGCACGCCGGGTTCTCGGCCGAGCCGTACCATTCGACGCCCTACCACTCGACCCCATACCATTCCACGCCCTACCACTCGACGCCCGCCGGGGGTTTCGACCCCTCGGGCGGCGGCACACCGATGGGCGCCTACCTGTTCCAGGGATCGGGCGGACGGCAGCCCGTGACCGTCGTGCTGCCCACGCCGCCGCGCACGGAGGCCGGGAACCGCGTGATCGTCGCCACCCTCGACACCGGGCTGGGCGCGCACGACTGGCTCGACCGCTGCCGGCGCGACCTCACCGGGCTGCCGATGATCGGGTACACCGACGACGCGGACGATCCCGAACTGCACCCCGACCTGGTCGGCCCGCTCGACGGGCAGACCGACGCGCTCACCGGCCACGGCACGTTCATCGCCGGTCTCGTGCACCAGGCGGCGCCGGACGCCGACATCGCCGCGTGGCGGGTGGTGGGGGCGGATGGCGCGATCTCCGAGTCCGAGGTCGGTGCGGCGATCACGGCCCTGGCCACGCTCATCGAGTCCGCCACCGCGACGCCGCAGGGGAAACCCCAGCTGCTGATCGACGTGCTGTCGCTCTCGCTCGGGTACTACCACGAGACCCCCGAAGACACGCTCATCGACATCACGCTCGCGGAGCAGCTGCTGCGCATCCGCCGGGCGGGCACGGTCGTCGTCTGCTCGGCGGGCAACGACGGCACGAGCCGCCCGATGTTCCCCGCCGCGTTCGGCGACTGGGAGTCGACACCGGCCGACCAGGTGCCGTGGCGCGGCGGGGCGGACGCCGCGCCCCTCGTCTCGGTCGGGGCGCTCAACCCCAACGGCTCCACGGCCCTGTTCAGCAACACGGGCGCGTGGGTGCGCTGCTACGCCCCGGGCGCCGCGGTCGTGAGCACGATGCCCGCGCACCCGGGAGGCGCCGAGCCGATCGCCCGCACGACGGCCGACGCGCGCACGCGCGAGACGGTGGACGCGGACGACTTCCGCGGCGGGTTCGCCGTCTGGAGCGGTACCTCGTTCGCCGCGCCGGTCGTCGCGGGGCGCATCGCGGCCGCACTGCACACCGAGGTGAGGACGGCGGACAGAGACGACCGGGTGAAGCGGGCCACCCGCATCACAGCCGACGTGCTCGCGTCCACTCCCTGACAGGCCCGGATGCCCCGGCGCATACTGGTCGCGTGCTGACGGCAGCGACGCTCTACCAGCGGGGTATCGACCTCGCCAACGCGGGGCGCCACGCGGCGGCGCGGCGCCAGCTCGACGCGGCGCTCGCGCGCGATCCCGACCCCGACGTCGAAGCGCTCGTCACCGGCATCCTCGCCTACATCGTCTCGGAGACCGGCGACGCCGACACCGCCCTCGCCATGTGTCTGGCGGCCGCCGCCGACCCGCGGCTCTCCGCCCACACGCGGGCGGTGCTCGCCGGACAGACCGGGCTGATCGAGCTCAGACGGGGCGATGCGGATGCCGCTCTGAAACACCTCTCCGCGGCGGCGGCCCGTCTCGATACGGACCCCGCCCGGCAGGGTAGGGCGCTGCTCAACCGCGGTCTCGTCCGCCTCGACCGCACCGAACCCGCGGCCGCCCTGCGCGACTTCGGCCGCGCGGCCGAGGCGTTCGACCGCAGCGGCGAGCCGGTCGAGCAGGCGAAGGCGCTGCACAACCAGGGTTACGCGGCGATGCTCACCGGCGATCTGGTCACCGCCATCCGGTCGATGGACGCGGCGCGGCCGGTGCTCGCCGCGCTCTCGCCCGTGGCCGCCGCGGTCGGGGACGCGGACCGCGCCGAGGTGCTGCTCGCCGCGGGGATGACGACGGAGGCGGTGCGCGTGCTGCGCGAGGTGGCGCGCGTCTACGGTCTGCGCCGGTTGCGGCAGGCGCAGGCCGAAGCGGAGCTCGCGCTGGCCCGTGCGCTCTCCGCCGAGTCGCCGCTGGAGGCCTCCACGATCGCGCGACGGGCGGCGCGGCGGTTCCGCTCGCGCGGAAGCGAGAGCTGGGCGGTGCGGGCCGACGCCCTCGCGCTCGGGGCGGCCATCGCCGGGGGACGTGGCGGACCCGCCGTGCGCGCGGCCGCCGAACAGACCGCGACGGCGCTCGCCGCGGCACGCCGTGTCGACGACGCGGCCGCGCTGCGCCTCCAGGTCGTGCGGGCGGAGGTGCGCGGGGGCGACCCGTTCCGACGGGTACGGGTACGCGAGTCAGCGCCGATCGTCACCCGCCTGCTCGCCGACGAGGTGCTCGCCGAGATCGCGGAAGCAGAGGGGAGTGCCTCCGGCGCGCTCCGCCGGGCCGCCGCGGGACTCGACCGGCTGCGCGACTGGCAGTCCGCCTTCGGCAGCCTCGAACTGCAGAGCGCGGCGGCGGCGCACGGGCGAACACTCGCGGTTCTCGGCGTGCGGGTCGCCGTCGGCACGGGCGATCCCGGCACGGTGCTCGAGTGGTCGGAACGGGTGCGCGCCCTGTCGAAGCGGGTGGCGGTCGTGCGGGCACCGTCCGACCCGGACGCGGCCGGCCAGCTCGCCGAACTCCGGGCACTCCGTGCCGCTGCCTCCGGGGCGGACGCCGCCGCTGGCCGCGAACTCGACACGCGCGAGACGGAGCTGCGCGAGAGCATCCGCCGCCGACGCTGGACGCGCGACGGCGGGGGGACGCGCGAACCCCGGGTCGCGCTCGCCGACCTGGCCGCCGCGCTCGCCGAGGACGGCGCCGTATTCGTGTCCTACCTCTGGACGGTCGACCGGCTCACCGCACTCGTCGTCGGTCCGAGCGGCACCCGTCTCGTCGATCTGGGGGAGTGGGCGCCCGTCGATGCCCTGCTCGCCGGCCTGCTGGCGGACCTCGACATGGCGGCGACCGCCCTCCCGTCCGCACTGCGGCAGGCCGTGCGGACGGGGCTCGCCGACCGGATGGCACGCCTCGACGCGCTGCTCGTCGCGCCGCTGATGCTGCCGGCCGGCGACCGGGTCGTGATCACCCCGGCCGGCGCGCTCGCGGGGGTGCCGTGGGGCATGCTGCCGTCGCTGGCGGGGCGGGCCGTCGCCGTGCCGGGGTCCGCGGCCGAGTGGCTGGCCGGGCGCGGCACCGTCGCGGACCTGTCCGCCACGGGATTCGTCGCGGGCCCGGGGGTGGCCCGTGCCGAGGCGGAGGTGCTCGCGGCGGCATCCTCGTGGCCCGAACCGGCGATACTCAGCGGAGGGGCCGCGACAGCGGACGCGGTCTCCCGGCTCGCCCCGCGGGTCGACCTGCTGCACGTCGCGGCTCACGGCAGGCACTCGGCCGACAACCCGCTGTTCTCCGCCTTCGAGCTCGCCGACGGGGCCTGGTACGGCTACGACATCGACCAGCTCGAGCGCGTACCGCGGGTGGTCGTGCTCTCCGCCTGCGAATTGGGACGCTCGGCCACCCGGTGGGGCATCGAAGCCCTCGGGATGTCGCGGGCCTGGTTGCACGCGGGTGCCCACTGCGTCATCTCGTCGCCGTCGGCCATCGCCGACACCGCGGCCGAGCACCTCCTGCGCGCTCTGCACACCCGGGTGGCTGCGGGCGACGGCCCCGCCGAGGCGCTCGCCGCCGCGGGTCGGGAGACCGGGATCGTCGCCCCGTTCGTCTGCCACGGCTCCGGTTGGTGACCGCGTATCAGACCGGCCGCCATGGCCTCCTCATGGGTATCGGGCGTAAAGCGGCATCCGCTGCGTGTCGCCACCACAGAAGGAGTTCCCATGCCTGACAACAGACTCGTCGTCAACCGCGACCGGATCGACATCGATCCCGGCCTCGTGCACGTCTTCGTGCGCGGGCCGCACGGCGGCCGCATGTTCGACTCGCCCACGGGGCGGTTCGAGGTGTACGGCGCCATCCTCGACAAGTACCTCGCGTTCGGCGGTCCGGCGTCGTTGCTCGGGATGCCGCTCACCGACGAGACCGGAACCCCCGACGGCGTCGGCCGGTTCAACCACTTCCAGGGCGGCTCGATCTACTGGACGCCGGCGACCGGGGCGCACGTCGTCTACGGGGCCATCCGGGCCCGCTGGGAGTTCCTCGGCTGGGAGCGGTCGTTCCTCGGCTACCCGGTCAGCGACGAGCTCGACTTCGACGAGGGCGGCCGTGTCTCCGTCTTCCAAGGCGGCGAGGTGTACTGGTGGCCCGACACCGACGCCATCGAACTGCACCACGTCGTCGTGCGTTACGCCGGCATGCACGCGTTCGGCGTCTCGTCGGGCAGCCCCACCGACAACACATACGGCGTGCTGGGCGTGGTCGGCGCCGAGTCCCGGTTCGCAACGCGTACCCCGCGCCGCGACATCCGGTCGGGGGGATCCCACGCCGACGCGGTCGAGTTGTACCGTGGCCGCCCCACCGGTCTCACGATCAGCTCCACGGTGATCGAGCACGACTACGGCAGTCCCGACAGCTACGTCGGTGCGGCGAAACAGGCCGTCCAGGCCGCCGGCACCGCGGTCGCCGGTCTGGTCACGCTGATTCCGTACGTCGGTCCGCTCTTGGGCGCGGCTGTGATCGCGGGAGTCGCTGAGGCGGGGGACGACATCGCCGCCTGGGTGGCGGGCATCGTCGGCGACGACGTCATGGGGTCGGCCCAGAACACGCTGACGCCGAAGCAGCTGGCGGTCCTCGCCGGCCGCACGGGCGACAGCCACTTCGCGGGGCTGACCTACAAGTTCGAGACCCCGTTGTTGAGCGACGGCGACGCGTCGTACAAGTTCTACTTCACGGTCGCGGCGGAGTAGCGAACGAGCAATTCGGCCGGCGGGGCGGTCCCGACTGTGGCCCGCGCGTCATTACCCAGGCTCGACGGGTCAGGGACCGCCCCTGTGGCGCGCGACCGATCAGGTGCCCGCGAACGCCGTCGGCCGCCCGCCGCCCGCCGCTCTTCGGGGTCAGCCGCACGTCGGGGTCAGCAGCCCGTCGGGGTCAGCCGTCCGTCGGGCGGTTCGGCCAGTCGCCGGCCATGATCGCGCGGTAGGACCGGTCGACCAGGGCCTCGAGCACGGCGAGGTCGACCGTCGAGAGGTCCTTCAGGTACAGGCAGCCGACGCCCGTGGTGTGCGGGCCGAGCCGCGCGAGATCGTCGCCGTAACTCTCGACGCCCTGTGCGAGGTAGACGGTGGTCGCGGGCTTGCGGGGCGCGAACGCGGCGGCCGGCGCATCGCCCTCGCGGCCGGTGGCGTAGACGTAGTGGTACTCGCCGAACCCGACGATCGACGTTCCCCACATGCGCGGCGCCTCGCCGGTCACGCGGGTCATCAGCTCGAGCAGGGTCTCGGCGTCCCGGCGTCTCACGGCGCCAGGGACGGCGTCGACGAACGAACGGACGGATGCTCCGGTGCTCTCCATGGAACGACCATAGGACCTGGCGGGCTAGTCGCGCACCAGGAGGTTGTCGCTGATCGCCGTCCATTCGTCGTTGCTGGCGGCCGTATCCCGCACCAGCCAGGCGTCGAAGCCGGAGATCGTCGTCTGTACCTCCCCGCCGCACACGATGCCGAGTTCGAAGTCGTTGTCGCCGGAGAACGCGAGGCAGGGATCGTCCATGTCCTCGTTTCTCACGAGGTAGAAGTCGACGCCGTTATGAGTGCCCGAGAACCGGGACGATTCCAGGTCGTACTCGTCCAGCTCCATCCCGTCCACCATCCGGTCGGGCAGCTCGTCCTCCGCCGTCTGCTCTCTGTCGAGCACGGAAAACCCGGAACCCGCACACCCGGCGAGCAGCAGGACGGCCGCGACACCGACGACGGGACCGATCAGGCGAGTTTTGGTCATGTACCGACGGTATCCCGCCAATTGCGGTCTGGGAAGGCTCGCCGGTTTCGCAGGCCGGACAAGCACTGGCACGATTGACCGGTGACCGCGAGCCTCCGACATTCCCCGGGCGCGCGAGTCGGGGCATCGATCGCCGTGGCAACGGGGCTGTACGGCATGTCGTTCGGGGCGCTCGCCGTGGCGTCGGGCCTCGACGTCTGGCAGACCTGCGTGCTTAGCCTGCTGCTGTTCTCGGGCGGATCCCAGTTCGCCTTCATCGGCGTCATCGCCGGCGGCGGGTCGGGCATAGCCGCGGCGTCCGCCGCCGCCCTGCTCGGAATCCGCAACACCGTCTACGGCATGCAGCTGAACGCCCTGCTGCACCCGACCGGCTGGCGGCGGTTCGCCTCCGCACACGTCACTATCGACGAGTCACTCGCGACCAGCACCGGCCAGACCGACCCGGTCGAGCAGAAGCGGGGCTTCTGGGTCGCGGGACTGGGCATTTTCGTGCTCTGGAACCTCTTCACCCTCGTCGGGGCGCTCGCCGGCGACGCCCTCGGCGACCCGAAGCAGTGGGGACTCGACGGGGCAGCGGTCGCCGCGTTCCTCGCCCTGCTCTGGCCGCGTCTCCGCTCGCGCGAGGCCGGGGCGATTGCCGTCGCCTGCGCCCTCGTCACCGTCGTCGCCGTGCCGTTCGTGCCCGCCGGCGTGCCGATTCTGGTCGCGGCGGTCGTCGCCGCCGCGATCGGCTGGTTCGGCAGCGGCCCCCGCGGTGAGGGGCTCGAGCCCGACGTGGAACCGAAGCGCGAGGCCACCTCGTGAGCCTCTGGTTCTGGATCCTCGTCGCCTGCGTGGTCGCCTACCTCACCAAGCTGCTCGGCTACCTCGTGCCGCGCAAGGTGCTCGCCAATCCGCGCTTCGCCCGCGTCGCCGGCACGCTGACCATCGGCCTGCTCGCGTCGCTCACGGTGGTGAACACCGTGGCCACCGGTCAGGGCCTGGTAGTCGACTCCCGCATCGGCGCGCTCGTCGCCGCCGCGGTCGCCCTGTGGCTCCGCGCTCCGTTCCTCGTCGTCGTGATCGTGGGTGCGGCGGCCGCTGCGGGTCTGCGGCTCCTCGGGTTGCCGTAGCCGCCCCGGCGACCGTGCCCGAAGACGAACCAGCGCTGCACGAGATAGCTCACGACATAGAGTGCGGCGTCGGTTATGAGCTTTGCCGCCAGCAGCGGCATCCCGACGCCTGTCAGTAGGGCTAGACCTCCGTAACTCGCCGCCAGCAGCGTGAGCGCGAGGGCAAGGTAGCGGCTCGCGTGCCTCAGAACGCCGCCGCCCGACGTGCGGAACACGACCCGGCGGTTGGCGAAGAAATTGCCGGTACCGCTGATCAGCCGGGCACCGACGACGGATGTCGCGAGCGACCCCGTCGCCAGGTAGAGCAGTTCGAGTGCCACGACGTCGACGACGAACGATCCGAACGACACCGCCGCGAACACGATCAGCGGCCGCATCACCCGCAGCGAGTCGACCACGGGGCGGAAGTGCGACGACGCGTTCTGCTCGAGGTAGATCGTTTCGATCGGGATCTCGTCGATCGCGACCCCCGCGTCCCGCGACCGCAGCAGCATCGTCAGCTCGTACTCGAACCGCTCGCCGTCGAGGGCGAGCAGCCAGTCGAGCATGCCGGCCGGGAATCCGCGCAGCCCGGTCTGGGTGTCGTGCACCGACAGGCCGGTCACGAGCCGGAAGCCCACGCGCGACACGGCGTTACCGAACCGGCTGCGAGCGGGCACGTCGCCCGCGAACCGCCGGCCGCCCAGCACCATCGCGCCGCCGGAGGTGCGCAGCCGCTCGGCGACCCGCAGGATGTCGGCGGTGCAGTGCTGCCCGTCGCAGTCGGCGGTCACCACGTCTTCGCCGGGGTAGGTCGAAAGGATATGCCGCAGCCCGACCTTGAGCGCGTGGCCCTTGCCCGCGTTGACGTCGTAGCGCAGCACCTCGGCGTCCTCGGCACGGGCCGCCCGGAGCGCGGGGTCGTAGGCCGGCCCGCTGCCGTCGTCGACGACGAGCACCCGGGTTGCGGGGGAGGCGATGCGCAACTGGCGCACGACGTCGGCGAGGCTGGCGCCCGGTTCGAAGGCGGGGATCAGGACGATCACGGCCGTCACCCCTCGATGTAGAGGATGTCGGAGGTGCCGCGTTCGGTCCCGGTCCCGAGCGGGTTGTTCACGAGTTCGCCGTCGAAGTACATCGTCGACGACCCGCCGCCGTCGATGTTGTACGCCGTCGTCGCTCCGAGCCCCTGCATGATCTCGGCGAGCCCGGTCATGGTGACGCCCGCGCTGTAGCCGGGGCTGCGCCCGTCGACCACGACGAACACGAGGTGGTTGTCGTCGATCACGCCGACAGCGGTGCGCGGCTGCTCGCCCTGGATGGAGTGGTTGCCGACGTTCGTGTCGACCTCGACGTCTTCGATGCCGTCCACGATGTTGCCGTCCTCGACGATCGCGGGACCGAACGAGAGGGTGTTCCAGACGCCGTCGGCGAGGAGGTCCGCCGCGGTGGTCTCCGTCTCGTCGTACACCTCCACGCTGCCGTCGGTGTAGAAGGCAAGCCCCTCGCGGGCGCCCTCGTCGCGGTAGACGACGCCGTTGCGGATCACGATGCCGGTGTCGCGGAAGCCGTAGTAGTCGCCGTTGATGGCGAAGACCGCGTTGTTGTCCTCGGCGATGTCCGACGTCGTCTCGGTGATGTTCTCGCCGAAACTGTTGTCGGCGAATGCCGACTGCAGCACCGTCGCGTCGGTGATCTGCACGTCGGCCACGTAGTAGGTGACCGTGTCGTCGCCCGTACCCTCGACCACCGTCGAGATGGTGATCGTCGCGCCGTCCGACTCGTAGCCGGTGTCGGTGGTGACGGCCGTGTCCGAGTCGGTCGTCGTCGCGGTCGTCGTCGAGTTCTCCGCCTCGTACGCGTCGACGTCGGAGATCGCGACGTGTTCGATCACGAACCGGTCGAGCGCCCAGTAGGTGCCGCCGCCGAGGACGAGCGCCACGGTGAGCGCCCCGCCGATGATGAGATTGCGCTGTCTTTTTCGCATGTCTCAGGAATACGCACGCGATCTAGGAGTACCGAAGGTCGCAGCCGGGATGCGGGTGTGAGGTTCCTATGGGGCGGCTATGGCAAGGCCTGTCCGCTCCCGGCTGCCGTCGGTAGGTTGGCCCCATGGCAAGCGAAGCAACCACCCTGTCTGTCGGCGGCCGGGAGCTGCGGCTCTCCAGCCCGAGCCGTGTGCTCTGGCCGGAACCCGGCATCACCAAACTCGACCTCGCGAACTACGTGGTCGAGGTCGGCGACGCGTTCCTCGCCGCGAACGGCGGCCGCCCGCTGTCGCTGCAGCGGTTCCCGGGCGGCGTGGACGGCGAGCAGTTCTTCTCGAAGAACCCGCCGAAGGGGGCGCCCGACTTCGTGCGCAGCGTGCCCGTGGTCTACCCGAGCGGACGCACCCACCCGCAGCTCGTGATCGACGAGATCGCCGCCGCCGTCTGGGCCGTGCAGATGAACACCGTCGTCTTCCACCCGTGGCCGAGCCGCGCCGATGCGAGCGACTTCCCCGACCAACTGCGCATCGACCTCGACCCTCAGCCCGGGACCGACTTCGACGACGCCATCGCGGCGGCGCTGCAACTGCGGGAGGTACTCGCCGAAGCCGGCCTCGAGACGTTCGTGAAGACATCCGGCAATCGCGGTCTGCATGTCTTCGCCCCGGTGGAACCGACCCACGAATTCCTCGAGGTGCGTCACGCCGTCATCGCCGCAGCGCGCGAATTAGAGAGACGGATGCCGCAGGCGGTCACGACCGCGTGGTGGAAGGAGGAGCGCGGCGAGAGGATCTTCGTCGACTACAACCAGGCCAACCGCGACCGCACCATGGCGGGCGCGTACAGCCCGCGCCCCCTGCCGCACGCCCCCGTCTCCACGCCGCTCGACTGGGCCGAACTCGAGAACACCGACCCGGCGGAGTTCACGATCCTGACCGTCCCGGCCCGGCTCGCCAGCACGGGCGACCCGTGGGCGTCGTTCGCGGCGAAGCCCGGCACGATCGACGTGCTGCTCGGCTGGTGGGAGCGCGACCTGGCGGACGGGCTCGGCGAACTGCCGTTCCCGCCCGACTACCCGAAGATGCCGGGGGAGCCGCCGCGCGTGCAGCCGAGCAGGGCGCGGAAGGCCTAGCGCCCTTCGACAGGCTCAGGGACCGCCTTCGACAGGCTCAGGGACCGCCTTCGACAGGCAGGGCCCCGCTACGCCAGCACCTTCCGTAGGTCGTACGCCACCGGGATCTCCAGCTGCTCGAAGGTGCACGAGCGCGCGTCGCGGTCGGGCCGCCAGCGATCGAACTGCACCGTGTGCCGGAAGCGCGAGCCCTCCATCTGGTCGTAGCGCACCTCGACCACCCGGGTCGGTTCGAGCCGCACGTACGAGACGTCCTTGCCCGCGGAGAACCGGCTGCGCTCCGTCTCGCCCCGCACCGCGTCCCCGGCGTCGTCGCGCTGCACGAGCGGCTCGAGCTCGTCGACGAGCTCGCCCCGGCGTCTGTCGCTGAACGCCGAGATCCCGCCCACATTCCGCAGCTCGCCGTCGTCGCCGTACAGGCCGAGCAGCAGCGACCCCACCCCGCTGCCGCTCTTGTGCACGCGGTAGCCGAGCACCACGACGTCGGCCGTGCGGTGGTGCTTCGCCTTGAGCATGACCCGCTTGCCGGGGGAGTAGACCGCGGCGAGCGGTTTCGCCACGACCCCGTCGAGCCCGGCGCCCTCGAACTCCGTGAGCCAACGTGTGGCGAGCTCGGCGTCGGTCGTGATCTGGCTGAGGTGCAGGGGCTGGCCGAGTCCCGACGCGAACCCCTCCAGGGCCGCGCGGCGCTCGGAGAACGGCGAGTCGAGGAGGCTCTCCCCGTCGAGCGACAACAGGTCGAACGCGACGAAGCTCGCGGGCGTCTGCCGGGAGAGCTGGGCGACCCGGCTCTCCGCCGGGTGGATCCGGGCGGAGAGCGCCTCCCAGTCCAGTCGTTCGTTGCCCAGGGCTCCGCTGCGCACCACGATCTCCCCGTCGAGAACGCACGGTCCGGGGAGAAGCCGGGCGAAGGCATCCACCAGATCGGGAAAATACCGCGTCAGCGGTTTCGATCCGCGGCTGTCGATCACGACCGACTCGCCGTCGTAGTGCACGATCGCGCGGAAGCCGTCCCACTTCGGCTCGTAGGCGAGTCCGCCCTCGACACTGTCGGCGGCGGGCACGGAATCGACGGCTTTGGCCAGCATGGGCGCGATGGTGGGCATACCAAGGATCATCCTCCGCGAGCGGGCCGCCGCGAAAACCGGGTCTCGGGGCTTGCGCCGCGTCGGCAGGCAGAACCCAGCCAGACTTTGTACCCTTGGCGGGTGCGTATTCCAGGGCGGTCGGAGCGGCCCCGAACGACCTCTGTCGTGGTGCTCGTCGCGAGCACGGTCGGCTTCGCCCTCGTCTACGCCGCCGGTGTGCTGACCCGGCCCGGGCAGATCGTCGAGAACCGCGCGCTCGACGCCTCCACCTACCTCGACCGGCCGGGCGGACTGCTCGCCCTCGTGAGCCCCCTCAACCTCGCGATCGCCCTCGCCGTGATCGCCCTCCTCGGACTGGCGCTGCGGCGGGTGCGCGCGACGGTGCGCGGCGTGGCCATCGTGGTCGTCAGTACCGTGCTGTCGCAACTGCTCAAGAACGGTCTGCTCGCCCGCCCCGACTACCTCGGCGATGTCTCGGCGAACACCCTGCCGAGCGGGCACACCGTGGCCTACGCCTCGATCGTCTGCGCCCTGCTGGTCGTGCTGCCGACCCGGCCGCGCACGGTCGCCGCACTCGTCTCCTCGATCGTGCTGGGCGTCGTCGTCGTGCAATTGCTCGAGTTCGGCTGGCACCGGGCGAGCGATGTGATCGCGGGGTTGCTGCTCGTGGTCGCGGTGATGGCACTCGCCCAGCTGCTCCTGCCCGATCGCGGCCCCGTCCCCGTGCGGTCGAGCACCGGAACCCGCGCCCTCCTCGTTCTCGGCGCCGTGATCGGGGTGGTTCTCGTCGTGGCGAGCGTCGCCTTCGCGGCCACGCTCGCGCTCGACCGGTCGCTCGCGACCACGCACACCCTGCTGCTCGCCAGCCAGGTCATGTGCCTCGCCGCCGTCTCGCTCGCCGTGATGACGGTGCTCTGGGTGCAGCGCGGTGTCGTCGCCGCGGCTCCCCGCGGCCGCGCTCTTGCCACGACGCCCGTCTAGGAGCATCATCGAGGGCACGTAAGCCCCCGACGGGACATCCTCACAGGCAGAGCGGGAGGGACCATGAGTTCCATGCAGACCACCGTCGCCCCGACGACCGAGCTGAAGCGGGCCATCGGTCCGAAACTGCTCCTGCTCTTCATCGTCGGCGACATCCTCGGCACGGGCATCTACGCCCTCACCGGCCAGGTCGCGGCGGAGGTGGGCGGCGCCGCCTGGCTGCCGTTCCTCGTCGCGTTCGCGGTCGCGACGGTGACCGCGTTCTCCTACCTCGAGCTGGTCACCAAGTACCCGCAGGCCGCCGGCGCCGCCCTCTACGTGCACAAGGCCTTCGGCATCCAGTTCTTCAGCTTCATCGTCTGCTTCGTGGTGATGTCCTCGGGGCTGACGTCGGCGTCGGCGGCGTCCCGGGCCTTCGCCGTCAACCTCGTCGCCGGATTCGGGCTCGACGTCGGTGTCGGTGCCGTGCTGGCGATCGCGGTCGGGTTCATCCTGCTGGTGATGCTCGTGAACTTCCGCGGGGTCACCGAGAGCGTCATGCTCAACGTCGTGCTCACCCTGGTCGAACTCTCCGGCCTCCTGCTCGTCATCCTCATCGGGTTCTGGGCGATCGCCGGCGGCGACGCGGACTTCTCCCGGGTCGTCGCGTTCGAGACACCGGAGGACAAGGGCGTCCTCGTCGCGGTCAGCACCGCCACGTCGCTCGCGTTCTTCGCGATGGTCGGGTTCGAGGACTCGGTCAACATGGCGGAGGAGACCAAGGACCCGAGCCGCATCTTCCCGCGGATCATGCTCACCGGCCTCGGCATCACCGCCGTCATCTACGTGCTCGTCTCCATCTGCGCCGTGGCGATCGTGCCGATCGGCGAACTCGCCGGCAACGAGACCCCGCTCGTGACGGTCGTGCAGACGGCAGCCCCCGACTTCCCGATCTCCGACCTGATCCCGTTCATCTCGATGTTCGCCGTCGCCAACAGCGCGCTCATCAACATGATGATGGCCAGCCGCCTGCTCTACGGCATGAGCAAGCGCGGAGTCCTCCCGTCGTTCCTCAGCCGCGTCCACCCCGGCCGCCGCACCCCGTGGGCGGCGATCCTGCTCACCACGGCCATCGCCGTCGGCCTGATCAGCTACGTGTCGCTCGACACGGAAGGGTCGGTCGTGGCCCTGCTCGGCGGCACGACGTCGCTCCTGCTGCTGGCCGTGTTCACCGTCGTCAACGGCACCGTCCTCGTGCTACGGCGCGACATGGTCGAGCACGAGCACTTCCACGCCGGACGTGTGCTCCCCGTGATCGGGGCCCTCTCCTGCGCCTACCTCGTGCTGCCGTGGTCGTCGGGGCGCCCGGTCGAGCAGTACGAGATCGCGGGCGTCCTGCTGGCGATCGGCGTCCTGCTGTGGGGGATCACCTGGCTGGCCCGCCGTCTGGTCGGGTCGAATACCACGGTGAAGGATGACGCCACCGGCCTCACCGGAGAGGACTAGTTCCCGCCGCTCAGCGCACGGTCGCGCTCGATCTCCGTCGCCTGCCGCCGCAGCGTCGCCGCGCGGTGCTCCGCCGCCACGGCCAGCTGCGAACTGCAGCGCCGCGCGTAATCGGCCTTGAGCGTCGTCCACCGGACCTCCGTCACGGTGTGGCCGTGTCGCCCGTGGGCGGTCCGCTCGATCATGGTGTTCTCTTTTCTCCCGGTGTCCTCCGAGGTTAGGCCGCGAGCGATGCTCAGAGACAGGGCACAAGGTCCCGGAGGAGGATGATGGAGGAATGTCCCGTGCCACCCCCACCACCGCCTTCCGCACCGCCCGCGACCGACTGCTCGAGCTACGGCTCGACCACGAGGCGGCGGCGGCCGAGTTCGCCTGGCCCGACGTCGGTCCCGCGTTCAACTGGTCGGTCGACTGGTTCGACCGGATCGCCGAGGGCAACCAGAAGACCGCTCTGTGGATCGTCGAGGAGGACGGCAGCGAGCAGAAGGTCACCTTCGACGCGATGCGCCGCCGCTCCGACCAGGTCGCCGCGTGGCTGCAGCGCCTCGGTGTCGGCGCGGGCGACCACGTCATGCTGATGCTCGGCAACCAGGTCGAGCTGTGGGAATCGATGCTCGCCATCATGAAGTCCGGCGCCGTCATCCTGCCGACCTCGACCGTGCTCACCTCCGCCGATCTCTCCGACCGTATCGAGCGCGCCGGCGTCACCCACGTCATCGCCAACGTCGAGGACGCGCCGAAGTTCGACGCGCTCGGCGACGGCTTCACGCGCATCCTGATCGGCGACAGCCTGCCCGGTTGGGTGCCGTACACCGACTCGGCCGCCGAGACCGCGGCGCCCACGCCCGTCGCCGTCCTGACGGGCGACCCGTCGCTCATCTACTTCACCTCGGGCACCACCAGCAAACCGAAGATGGTCGTCCACACGCAGTCGTCGTACCCGGTGGGCCACCTCTCGACGATGTACTGGCTCGGCCTGCAGCCCGGCGACGTGCATCTCGCCATCAGCTCGCCCGGCTGGGGCAAGCACGCGTGGAGCTGCTTCTTCGCCCCGTGGAACGCCGAGGCGACGGTCTTCGTCTACAACTACAGCAGGTTCGACCCCGCCGCCCTGCGGGTCCAGCTCGAGCGGGCAGAGGTCACTACCTTCTGCGCCCCGCCCACCGTCTGGCGCATGCTGATCCAGTCGCAGCTCGGCGCGAAGCCGTCCCACCTGCGCGAGGCGCTCTCCGCGGGCGAGCCGCTCAACCCCGAGGTGATCAGCCAGGTGCAGCGCGCGTGGGGACTCGTGATCCGCGACGACTACGGCCAGACCGAGACCACCGCGATCATCGCGAACGCCCCCGGCTCCGCGCTCAAGGCCGGCTCGATGGGCATCCCGCTGCCCGGCGTGAAGGTCGTGCTGGTCGACCCGCTCACGGGAGAGCTCTCCGACGAGGGCGAGATCTGCCTCGATCTCTCCTCGCCGGCGGTCAACCTGATGGCCGGTTACCACGGCGATCCCGAGCGCAGCGCCGACGTGGTCCGCGACGGGTATTTCCACACCGGCGACGTCGCCGTGCGCGACGAGAACGGCTACATCACGTTCGTCGGCCGCACCGACGACATCTTCAAATCGAGCGACTACAAGGTCTCCCCGTTCGAGGTGGAGAGCGCGCTGATCGAACACGCGGCCGTCGCCGAGGCCGCGGTGGTACCGGCGCCCGACGACACGCGCCTCAACATCACCAAGGCGTACATCGTGCTCGCCGCCGGGTGGGAGCCGTCCGAGGCGACCGCGCTCGAGATCCTGCACCACGCCCGCGTCAGCCTGCCGCCGTACTTCCGGGTGCGCCGCATCGAGTTCTTCGAGCTGCCGAAGACCAACTCGGGCAAGATCCGCCGCGTCGAGCTGCGCGAGCGCGAGAACGAAGCGGCGGCCGCCGGGCTGCGCCTTCCCGACGAGTGGCGCGACGACCAGTTCCCGCAGTTGAAGGGCCGCTCGTGAGGGCGGTGCGCCGCACGGCCGACGGCGCGTTCGTCGAGGAGCTCGAGGTGCCGCCCCTCGCCCGTCACCTCGAACTCGAGCCGCACCCCGAGGGCGGCTGGTACCGACGCACCTGGGCCTCGGCCGACACGGTCGCGACACCCGCGGGCGACCGTCCGGCCGGCACGCTCATCGTCTTCCTGCTCCCCGCGGGCGAGGCCTCGGCCTGGCACCGTGTCGCGTCGACCGAGATCTGGATCGGCGGCGGCCTCGGCCCCGTCGTCCTCGAGACCGGCGGGTCCGGCGAAACACCGGCGACGGATGCCACGGTGCGGCTCGGCGCGGACGCCGCCGCAGGCGAGACCCCGCAGTTCGAGATCGCCCCGAACGTCTGGCAGCGGACACTGCCGGCCGACCACGACTCCCTCGTGAGCTGTCTCGTGTCGCCCGGGTTCGACTTCGCCGACTTCACGCTCGCGATCTAGTACGCCCGCGGCAACCCGCGCGCCTAGTCCGTCCGGGGGTGCGCAGCCAGGTACGCGTGCACCGAGCTCACCACCACCGACCCCTCGCCGACCGCCGATGCGACGCGCTTCACCGAGCCGCGTCGCACGTCGCCCACCGCGAAAAAGCCGGGCAGCGACGACTCGAGCGGCGCGGGAGGCTGCTCGTGCGGCCACGCCCGCCGGCCACCCTCGGTCAGCACGTCGGCGCCGGTGATGACGTAGCCCCAGCGGTCGCGCAGAACCTCCGGCGGCACCCAGTCGGTGTGCGGGGCGGCGCCGATCGTGATGAACAGCGCGTCGCAGCGCACGGTCGACCGGCGTCCGGACACGCGGTCGGCGAGCACCACGTGGTCGAGCCGCCCGTCGGTGCCGCCGCCGCCCGCCACCTTCGCTTCCGTCAGGATCGCGACATCCGCCGCCGCCAGCTCGTCGATCAGGTACTGGGACATGCTGTCGGCCAGATCCGCGCCGCGCACCACGAGCGACACCGACGCGGCGTAGCGGGCGAGGTGCAGCGCCGCCTGTCCCGCCGAGTTGCCGCCGCCCACGACGAGCACGACCCGGCCGGTCTGCTCCTTGGCCTCGAGCGCCGACGCCCCGTAGAACACCGAGGTACCGACGAACGGGTCGAGCCCGGGGATGGCGAGCCGACGGTAGGAGACCCCGGTGGCGAGGATCACGCTGCGCGCGGTGACCGTCTCGTTCGGCGCGACGGCGAGCACGCTGCGGCCGTCGATCACCGACATCCCGACGACCTCCCGGGTTAGGGCGAACCGCGCCCCGAACACCCAGGCCTGCTGGTAGGCGCGCTCGGCCAACTCGACCCCCGACACCCCGCGGGCGAAGCCGAGGTAGTTGCGGATCAGCGAGCTCGATCCGGCCTGGCCGCCCACCGCCCGCTGCTCGACGACGAGCGTCGACAGGCCCTCCGATGCCGCGTACACGGCCGCCGCGAGACCGGCGGGTCCGGCACCGACGATGGCGAGGTCGACGGGTTCGGCGGGCAGCTCCGTCGACAGACCGTGCGCGCGGGCGAGGTCGGGGTCGCCGCGCACGGCCGTGATGTCGGCGGGGGAGTCGTCGGTGCTGCGCCGCCAGTCGAGCAGCAGGTCGGTCACCGTGCGGTGGAAGTACTCGTCGGCCGGCTGGCGGGGCCGCACCACGTAGTAGTCGATGAGCGTCGACGCCATCAGCCGCAGCACGCCCGCGGCCACGTCGGGGTCCGCCCAGTCGCCCCACTCGATCACGAGGGCGCGGCGGGCGGTGGGGAACAGGCGGCGGGTCGCGGCGAAGAGCGTACCGGTCACGTCGTCGCTCAGTACGAGAGCCGCCGGGTGACCGTCGGCGGCGGTGCGGGAGAGCTGCTCTTCCCCGCCGTCGGCGACCGCGAGCACGCGGTAGTCGGCGCCGAGCCGCTTGGAGAGTTCGTCGGCGGTGAAGGTCAGAGCCGGCGGGTGGGCGAGCGACAGAAGGACGACGGGCAGGGGTGCGGGGTCGGGATTCGTCATGCGACAGGCCTACACGGGCCGGGCAGGTCGGCGCACTCACTAGACAGCACGCGGCGACGCGCGCAGACTGCCAGCCATGGAACGAATGACTGGCTCCATTCGCACACCCGACCAACGACTCCGAGTCTTCATCAGCTCGACGCTGAAAGAGCTCGCGCCCGAACGCAGAGTGGCGCGCGCCGCGGCGGAGCGGCTGCATCTCGCCCCCGTGATGTTCGAACTCGGTGCCCGCCCGCACGCGCCCCGTGACCTCTACCGCGCCTATCTCGCCCAGAGCGACGTCTTCGTCGGCCTCTACGCCGAGCGGTACGGCTGGGTCGCGCCGGGCGAGGAAGTGTCGGGGTTGGAGGACGAGTACAACCTCGCCCCACGGCACCTGCCCAAGCTCATCTACATCAAGGATCCGGTGGACGAGCGCGAGCCACGGCTGGTCGAGCTGCTCGACCGCGTGCGCACCGACGACACCGCCTCGTTCAAGTACTACTCCTCGGTGCGCGAGTTCGGGCAGCTGCTCGAGAACGACCTCGCCACCCTGCTCGCCGAGCGTTTCGACGCCTCCCGGACGGCCGCCGCGCCGCCGTCCGCCGACGAACTGCCGCCCGCGGAGACTCCGCGGCAGAGCTCCGAGATCTCGCTGCCGACACAGCTCACCGAGCTGATCGGCCGCGACGCCGAGGTGCATCGGCTCGACGCTCTGCTGCGCCGCGATTCGGCCCGCTTCATCACCCTCACCGGCCCGGGCGGCATCGGCAAGAGCCGGCTCGCGGTCGCGGCGGCGTCGCGGGCGGCCGACCACTTCCCGGGCGGCGTCGTGTTCGTCGACCTCGCGCCCGTTCACGACCCGGCCCTCGTGGTGAACGCGATCGCGGCGGCCCTCGGCGTGCGCGACCCCGGCGATGCGCCGCTCGTCGAGAAGCTGACGACCGCCATCCGCACCCGCCGCCTGCTGCTGGTGCTCGACAACGTCGAACAGGTGCTCGGCGCCGCTCCGCTGTTCGTCGACCTGCTGCGCGCGGCACCCGGACTCACCCTCCTGCTCACGAGCCGTGCCCTGGTGCGCGTGTCCGCCGAGCAGAGCGTCGAGGTCGGCCCGCTCGCGCTGCCGACGCTGGGGCGGGGTCTCACCGTCGCCGACGTGCTCGCCGCGCCATCCGTCGCCCTCTTCGTCGAACGCGCCCACGCCGTGCGTCCGGACTTCGAGGTGACGCCGGAGAACGTCGAGGCCGTCGCGCGCATCTGCGTGGCGCTCGACGGCGTGCCCCTCGCGCTCGAACTCGCCGCGGCCCGCATCCGGGTGCTGACCCCCGCCGCGATGTTGGAACGGCACGAGCGCGGGCTGCCGTTGCCGGTGTGGGGCATGCGCGACCTGCCCGAGCGCCAGCAGACCCTGCGCAACACGATCGAGTGGAGCACCGGGCTGCTCGGCGAGAGCGAGAAGAACCTGCTGTTCATGCTCGGCGTCTTCGAGGGCGGGTTCTCGCTCGAGGCCGCGGAGGCGGTCGGCGGCGACGACGCCCTCGGCAACCTCGCGGTGCTCGTCGACAACTCGCTCGTGCGCCAGCAGGACTTGCGCGAGCGGTCGTACTTCACCATGCTCGCCTCGGTGCGCGAGTACGCGCTCGAACGGCTGGAGGAGAACGGCACCCTGGCGGCGACCCGCGAGCGGCACGCCGCCTTCTTCATCGAATCGGGGCGCGACATCGAGATCGCTATCGAGGGGCACCGCCAGCGCGAGCTCGTGCAGCAGCTGCGCGAGGACACCCCCAATCTTCGTGCGACGGTGCGCTATCTGCTCGACCGTCGCGAGTGGGACCGCGCGGCCGAGTTCGCCTGGTACCTCTACCTGTACTGGTGGATCGGCGGTCTGCTCGGCGAGGTGCGCGGCTGGATGGACGTGCCGCTCTCCTCGGGCGACGAGCTCCGCGACGAGACCCGGGCCATCGCGCTCTATTTCACCCGGGCCATCACCTTCTGGCAGGACCCCGCCGTCGTCGTCGTCGCGGGACTCACCGAGAGCGCCGAGCTGTTCGAGCGCGAGCAGAACCCGGCGGGCGAGGCGCTCGCGCGGGTGTCGCTCGCCCTCGCGATGCTCGCGGACGACCCGCCCGACCCCGCCCGTGCCGACGACGAGCTCGAAACGAGTCTCACGCTGTTCCGTGAGTCGGATGACGCCTGGGGAGAGTCCCTCGTGCTGGTGTCGCTCGGCCGGGTCGCGCTGCTGCAGAACCAGCTGCACCGCGCCATCAACCGGTTCGACGAGGGGTTGGCGATCACTCGGCGCGAGCGGGACAGCCTGGGTGAGACGATCGCGCTGCACCATCTCGGCTGGGCCAAGCTGCTCGGCGGCGACCTGGGTGCGGCTCGCGGCCTGTTCGCACGCAGCGTGACCCTCGCGGCCGAGCTCGGCCACGAAGAGGGGATCGCCTACGGTCTCGAGGGGCTCGTCGCCGTCGTCGCGACCGAGGGCGACGTCGACCGGGCCGGGCGGCTGCTCGGCGCCGCCGACCGGCTGCGCGAGGAGCGCGGCATTTTCAACGCCGCCGCGTTCTCCTTCCACCGCGGCATCGTCGAGCGCATCCTCGCGGGGGACCGGGCGGGAGAGTTCGCGACCGCCCGCGTGCTCGGCCGGGAGCTCTCCGCGGAGGACGCGGTCGCCGAGGCACTGTCGGACGCCCCTCCGGCAGCGGTGACCGTCAGCCGGCCGTCATCCGGGGCCCTCGAATGACCGACGCGGTACGGACGGCCACGCGCGTCGTGGCCGCCGTGATCATCCCGTTCCTCGTGGTGGCGAGCGTGCTTCTCTACCTGCTGCCGACCACGACCGGGGAGCTCTTCGCCTGGACGATCGAGCCGCGGCTCAGCGCCATGTTCCTCGGCTGCGCCTACATCGGCGGCATCTGGTTCTTCGGCCGGGTGTTGCGCGCGCGGCGCTGGCACCACGTGAAGTACGGCTTTCCCGCCGTCATCCTGTTCGCCAGCCTGCTCGGTATCGCGACACTGCTGCACTGGGACCGGTTCCACTTCGGGCACATCTCGTTCATCACCTGGACGACGCTGTACCTGACGACGCCGTTCGCCGTGCTGGCGGTGACGTTGCGCAACTGGGATGCCGACCCGGCGACGCCCGACCGCGGCGACTTCGCGATCCCACTGCCCGCCCGGGCGCTGCTGGCGGTGGTGGGGGCCGCGTCGCTCGTCTGCGGGCTGACGCTCTTCGCCGTGCCGACGCTCGCGACGGAGGCCTGGGCGTGGTCGCTCACCCCGCTCACCGCCCGCGTGGTCGGGGCGATCCTGACCCTGCCCGGCGCGGTGAACCTGTTCCTGCTGCGCGACGCGCGGTGGAGCGCGTTCCGGTTGATCTTCCAGGCGCAGCTGGTGAGCCTCGGCTTCATCGTGCTGGCGCTGGTCATCGCCCGCGCCGATCTGGTCGGCCCGCGTCCCGTCGTCGCGGCGCTCATCGTCGGCCTCGTCGGGTCGCTGCTCGCCTACGTCGCTTTCTACGCCTACTGCGAGCGGCGGCGGGCCCCGTCAGCCGTGGGCGAGTAGCTGCACGAGGATCACGGCCAGGCCGAAGACCAGGAGCGCGAAGAAGACGGCGAGCTTCGCCCACCATCGCAGCGACGACCGGAACACCGCGAGGTAGCCGACCGCGCCGAGGGTGAGCGCCATGATCGCGATCGCGACCGCGAGGGCCGTCTCCACCGGGATCCACCCGACGACGGCGAGCACCAGCACGACGACCGGCAGCACGACCGTGGCGAGAGCGCCCGACGACACCCGTACCAGGCCGGCGAACTCCGCCGCCTTCGGCAGGTGGCCGTGCACGCCGAGGTGGGCGATGATGTCGCTGACGAGTCCCGCCGAGCCGGCGCCGACGGCCGCGATCAGCAGCGACGTCACGGCGGTCAGCGGCTCGGTGTCGGACGCGTGCGCATTGAGCCCGAGCAGCACGGCGAGCCCGATGAACGAGACGTAGACGCGCTCCTTCAAGTACGGCACGAGCTGTTCGGGGGTGGGGCGTTGCCGGGCGGGGCTCGTCGAGGTCATCCGTCCAGTGTGAAGCATGGCGGGGCGGGCGATCGCATCGTTATCCTGAGTCATCGCGAACGACGAACGGGAGAATCATGTCGTCCATCAGCCCCTTCCTCTGGTTCGACAAGGACGCCTACGAGGCGGCCGAATTGTACGTCTCGCTCTTCCCCGACTCGCGCATCCTCAACGTCGGGCGCTACCCGGATGGGAGCCCGGGGGAGCCGGGATCGGTGATGTCTGTGTCGTTCGTGCTCGACGGCCTCGAGGTGCAGGCCCTCAACGCCGGCCCGCAGTTCCCGTTCACCGAGGCGTTCTCGTTCTTCGTCCAGGCCGACACCCAGGAGAAGATCGACCGCTACTGGGACGCTCTCATCGCCGACGGGGGAGCGCCGAGCCAGTGCGGCTGGCTCAAGGACCGCTTCGGCCTGTCGTGGCAGATCGTGCCCCCGCGGCTGGGCGAGCTGCTCGGCGACCCCGACCCCGAACGGGCGGGTCGCGTGATGCAGGCGATGCTCGGTATGCAGAAGATCGTCATCGCCGACCTCGAAGCGGCCTGAACCGTCGTCGGTCGAGCAACTCGTCAGTCGCGGTGCGGCGGGCCGACCCGCAGCACGTCGTCGGCCGGCAGCGTGATCGTCGCGACCGCGTCTTCCTCGTCCGGGTCGGGCAACGCCACCCGCACCGTGCACTCGTTCTTGTCGAGCTCGACGATGACGACGCGTCGCCATTCCCAGTGCGGTTCGGGATGACGCAGGTCCGAGTCATCCCGCAGCGGGCGGGGTGCGAGGCACCACCAGTAGTTGGCGAGCGAGATCAGGCCGCGGTCTCCGAGCACCGACTCCGCCTCGGTGCGCGTGCCGGGTTCGCCGAGCGGATGGCCGATCAGGTTGAGCGGCACGAATCGCCCGTCCTCGCCCGACGGGTCGAGGTATCCGGTCAGCTCCCCGTCGCTCGGACGGTGGAAAGCGATCCATTGCTCTGCCACGGCACGAATGTAGCACCGGGATACCGAGGTGACGAAGGAAAACTACCGAGGTCAGGTCGCCCGATTACCTAATTTCGGCGACTAAGCCTGTCCTAACCGAATTAGCCGGATTTACGATTGAGCGTAATTCACATTGGGGGAGCTACTATGACGCAGCTGGAACGCGACCGTGCAGAACAGTTCTTCGACGGGTACGGCGACGCGCTGACCCACAACAACCTCGAGGCGATCGCGCGCTGCTACGCGTACCCCTCGATCGTCATCACCGACACGGCGAGCCGGGCGATCACCAGCCCCGACGAAGTGATGGACGCCTTCCGTGACGACGAGAAGGACGACGACGCCGTCCAGGTGGTCGCCACCGTCGGGTCGATCGAGAGCGTCAGCAGCAATGTCGCCTGGGTCACGGTGAGCTGGAGCTACCGGGACGACTACGACGAGGAACAGCGGTCGGACGCCTACCGCTACCTGCTGCGCAACCTCGACTCCGCCGTCGAGATCTGCACCGTCACTCCGGTGCCGGTGGAGGCAGCCCGCTGACCACGTCCCGCGGCGCATAATGGCAGCATGGCAGCCCAGCGCGGATTCGACCGACTCGTCAATCTGAGCGACGCCGTCGTGTCGATCGCCGCGACCCTGCTGATCCTGCCCCTCGTCGACACCGCGTCCGAGCTGGGCTCCGGCGGCCTCGGCGAGCTGTTCGCCGACCACTGGGAGCAGCTTTTCGCCTTCGTGCTGAGCTTCGCCGTGATCTGCAGGTTCTGGCTCATCCACCACGCCGTGTTCACCCGGCTCGACGGCTACACCCGGCCGCTGCTCTGGGCGAACTTCCTCTGGATGGGCAGCATCGCCTTCCTGCCGTTCCCGACCGAGCTCGTCGCACCGTCGGGCATCGACGACCCGTTGACCTCCGGCCTGTACGTGGCGACCATGTGCGTCGCCTCGGCCGCCATCACCGTCATCCAATGGATCGCCATCAGGAACCCCGCGATCCAGGCCGAGGAGGGACGCGGCACGCTGACGATCCACGCCGCCGCCACGAGCACGGTCGCGATGCTCGTGGTGCTGCTCATCGTGCTGGTGCTCCCCGGCGTCGGCCTCTGGGCCCTCCTGCTGCTGATCCCGGCCGGCATCCTCGGCGACCGGCTCACGCGACGCGCCGTGGCCGCCCGCGGCACCGCCTAACAACTGAGCGGAATTCCACACTCTCCGACATACTGGGAGGGCACCACGAACCCCAGGAGAGCTCACATGGAAACCCCCCTGCCCTCGGATGCCCTCGTCGGAGGCGTCGTCGTCGTCGTTCTCGTCGTCCTCATCCTCGCGGTCCTGTTCACGTTCCTCCGCGGCATCAAAGTCGCGAAGCCCGACGAGGCGATCATCGTCACCTCCCGGCAGAAGACGGTCAAAAAGCCCGGCGACGAGGACGAGAACGGCGGCCAGCGCGTCGTCTTCGGATCCCGCGTCTTCGTGATGCCGATCGTCGAGGCCCACTTCAAGCTGAGCCTGCGGTCGCGCCAGCTCAACGTGCAGGCCACCGCCCAGACGAAAGACGCGATCACGATCAAGGTGAACGCGGTCGCCGTCGTCAAGGTCGGGGGCTCCGAGTCGATGGTGCGCGCCGCCGCCCAGCGATTCCTGAACCAGCAGGACCAGATCGAGACCTCGACCGAAGAGGTGCTGAGCGGTTCCGTGCGTTCCATCGTCGGCCAGCTGACGGTAACCGAGATCATCACCAACCGCTCGGCGCTGCAGGGCCAGGTGCTCGAGGCCGTGCGCGAATCCCTCGACGTTCAGGGCCTCCAGATCGACACGCTCCAGATCAAAGAGATCGACGACGACAACGGCTACATCCGCGACCTCGGCCGCGCCGAAGCCGCCCGCGTCAAGCAGGTCGCCGAGATCGCCGAGTCCGTTTCGCGCCAGGCCTCGGAAGAGGCGCGCATCTCCGCCGACCAGGCCGTCGCGGAGCAGCAGCGCAAGCTCGACCTGCGTAACGCGGAGATCCAGAAGGAGACCGACAAGGCCCGCGCCGAGGCGGCCGCCGCCCGCCCGCTCGCCGAGTCGATCGCGCAGCAGGGTGTCATCGCCCAGGACGAAATCAACGCGGCATCCCGGGTCGGCCTGCGCAAGCAGGAACTCGACGCCGAGATCCGCGCCGTCGCCGACGCCGAGGCGTACGCGGTGCTGAAGAACGCCGAGGCATCCGCCGCGGCCGCCGTCGCCGCCGCCGACTCCAACCGTGACGCCCGCAAGGCGAGCGCGGAAGCCGTCGAGGCCGAGGGTGTCGCCGAGAAGAACCGTCGTATCGCGGCCGCCGAGGCACTGCGCGCGGAGGGCGAGGCCGAGGCCAACTCGATCCGCGTCAAGGGTTCCGCCGAGGCCGAGGCCACGCGGGCCAAGGCCGAGGCGCTCGAGGAGCGCGCCGACGACCTGCTGCGCCAGCAGGTCATCGGCCAGCTGCCCGACATCGTGCGTGCGGCGTCCGAGCCGCTCGCCGCGATCAACAACATGACGGTCATCTCGTCCGACGGCAGCGGAACCGAGCAGGTTGGGCAGAACGTCGCCACCCAGCTGGCGACCGCGACCCAGATCGTGCGCGACCTCACGGGCATCGATATCGCCGAGATCGTCACGGGCCGGGCGACCGGTGCGGCGGCCGGCGACGCGCTGGCCGCCGGCACCGCTCCCGCGGCGAAGGCTCCGAAAGCGCAGAAGCCGCGCACGGCGCCCGTCGCGACGGCTCCCGCGGACACCACCCCGTCGATCTAGCCGCACCGAACGGAGCGCCCCTCCCACTCGCGGGAGGGGCGTTCCGTGTCTCGCCACCGGTCGACGTGCCCGACGAAGCGTGAGACTGCGCGCACCACCCAGGCCGTGCCAAGCTGAACCCCACCCGACGAAGGAGCGACCGTGATCTGGCCCACCGCCGAACTGCACATCCACATCGAGGGGACCGTCGAGTCGCCCTTCCTCGTTGCCGCGGCCCGCCGCAACGGGATCGCCCTGCCGACCTACGACCCGGCCGAGCTGTCGGCGCGCTACGTCTTCGCCGACCTGCAGTCGTTCCTCGACGTGCACTACTCCAACCTCACCGTGCTGCGCACCGAGCGCGATTTCCACGACCTCGCCCTCGGCTACCTCGAACGGTCCGCCGCGGGAGGCGTGCGCCGCGCCGAGTTCTTCTTCGACCCGCAGACCCACATCAACAACGGCGTCGATCTCGCCGTCGTCTTCGCCGGGCTGACCTCCGCCGTGCAGGAGGCCCGCGAGACGGTCGGCATTTCCGCCGACATCCTGTTGTCGTTCCTCCGAGATCTGGGCCCGGATGCCGCGGAGGAGACTTTCCGGGCGGCGCTGCCCTTCCGCGACCAGTTCATCGGCGTGGCACTCGACTCGACCGAGATCGGATACCCGCCGTCGCTGTTCGAGAAGGTCTACGCGATGGCGGCCGCCGAGGGACTGCACCGGGTCGCGCACGCCGGCGAGGAGGGCGGTCCCGAGTACGTCTGGGAGGCCCTCGACCTGCTCGGCGTCGAACGCGTCGACCACGGCAACCGCGCGCTGGAGGATCCGGCACTGGTCGAGCGCCTGCGCGCGGAGCGGATCCCGCTCACCGTCTGCCCGCTGTCCAATGTCGCGCTGCGCACCGCACCGCCCGCGCTGAAAGACCACCCGCTGCGCCGCATGCTCGACGAGGGGCTGCTCGTCACGATCTCGAGCGACGACCCCGCGTACTTCGGCGGCTACGTCGACGACAATTTCGCGGCGATCGAGCGGGAGATGGGCCTGACCTCCGTCGAACTGGCGACGCTCGCGGCGAACTCGTTCGTGGCCTCGTTCATCTCCGACGAGCAGCGCGCCGGCTACCTCGCCGAGGTCGCCGAAACGCTCACGGTCGCCGAGTCGCTCGCGTCGACCCGGGCTCTGGGGGAGTAACCGCCAGTCTCGCGAGCCGCTCCCTAGCGGCCGACTCGGAGGTGGACCGGGATCCGAGAACCCGTCCCACCAGTCCGAGGACGATCCCGGTGGCCCACACCACGGGCAGCCGCGAACGACGCAGGCCCAGCAGGTCGCGATACTCGTCGGGGATCGACGCCACGGCGCCCGCGAACAACACCCGGTAGGCGGGCATCATGCCGCGCCGTAGAGGCGGATTGCGGATGAACCGCACCGCCTCGGCGACCCGTTCGTCGCTCTTCAGCGTCCCCGCATCGCCGAATGCCCGGAGCCGGCCGCGGAGCTCGGCCTCCGACCTCGGCGGGTCGTCGACGCCCACGAGCTCGCCGGCCGTCGCCCATTCGCGCACGTATGCGTCGGCACCGCCCGGGATGCCGCCTCCCCACAGCTCGTGGCAGGAGAGGAACGCGTCGGTGAAGACGACGTGCACCCACGACAGCAGTTCGGGATCGCCGGCCGCGTACGGCCGCTCCACGCCGTCCGCGTCCCGATAGCGGCCGACGACGCGTTCGTGGAACCTGCCCACCCGCGCCGACTCGGCGCGCGCGACGGCGGTGTCGGCGAAGGTCACCGTGACGAGCCACTGGATGGTGCCCGACAGGCGTCCGAGCGGGTCGTCCCGGTAGCGCGACCAGTCGTGCACGCCGGCCATCGCGCCCGGGTGGAGCGTCTGCATCAGCAGGGCGCGGATGCCGGCGACGAGCGTCGGAATCCCGCCGTGCACCGCCCAGGCCGCCGATCCGGGGCCGAAGAACCCCGCGTCGTCGCCCTCCGCGATTCTCGCGACCCACGCCGGTTTCCCGTCGCTCTCGCCGGAAAAGGTGGTGAGCAGGTGCGACCGCCAGGTGTCGACGGTGCGGCTCATCGGCGAGTGATCACGCGTAGTCGGCGCCCGGGCGACCCGCCTCGCGGTACTCGTGCAGGCCCTCGTCTTCGCCGTCCTCGACGAGTTCCCAGACGACCTCCTCGCCCTCGAAGTCCCCGCTGCCGGCGCGCACGAAGCTCTTCTGCGGCAGCCCCTGGATCAGGTCGAGCTCGACCGTCTCCGTTCCGTCGTCGCCGATGAGGTGTGCGGTGTAGGTCGAATCGCTCATGGCGCGACCCTACGTCGACGGGCCGGATGACGCCAGCCGTTGCCGAAGCGACTCACACGTGCTCGCCGAGCAGGCGGTCGATCTCGCGCCGGTCCTTCTTCGTCGGTCGGCCGGCACCCCGGTCGCGCACCGCGGTCAGCACGCGCTCCTCCTTGGGCGGCGGCGGGGGAGTCAGATCCTCGAAGCACTCCGCCGCGACGGCCGCGCTCACCCGCTTCACGATCAGACGCCGCACGACGAGCGTGCGTTCGCCCTCGCCGGTGCGCACGCGCACCTCGTCGCCGATGCGCACCGACTGCGCGGCCTTCGCGCGCTCGTCGTTCACCGTCACGTGGCCGGCCTTGCTCGCCGCCGTCGCCGCGGACCGGGTCTTGAGCACGCGCACGGCCCAGATCCAGCTGTCGACCCGCACCGAGGTCGGCGGGACGAACGGCGGCTTCGGCTGGGTGCTCACCGGCGTCGTTCCGCCGCTTCGCGGGCCTTGCGCGCCTTGCGGGCGGCCTCCTCGACGGCAGCGACCTCGGGGGTGGGCGCCGAACCGCCGAGGCGGGCGGGCTGCCACCAGGCTCCGGTGCCGTCGACGGGGTAGTCGGCCTGCAGGGCGCCGACCAGGGTCTGCAGCGACCGCTGCAGGCCGAGGGTGACGTCGGCCGCGTCATCCTCGGGGCTCGGTGTAAAGGGTGTGCCGACGGCGAACCGTACGGGCACGCCGAATTTCTCCCGCAGGGACGAGCCGGCCGATTTGGTCTTCAGACGGTGTCCGCCCCAGACGGCGACGGGGATGACGGGTACGCCGGCCTCCGCGGCCATGCGGACGGCACCCGACTTGAGCTCGCGCACCTCGAACGACGCGCTCACGCCGCCCTCGGGGAACACGCCGAGCACCTCGCCGTCGCGCAGCGCCTGCACGGCCGCGCGGTAGGCGTCGGCGCCGGCCGTCATGTCGACGGAGATGTGGTGCATCCCGCGCAGCACGAACCCGACGCCGGGCTTGTCGAACGCGCCCTTCTGGGCGAGGAAGCGGATGTGGCGGCGGTTGGCCTTCCACATCATCCACTCGACGAGGGCGAAGTCCAGGTAGCCGAAGTGGGTGATGGCGAGCACGGCGCCACCCTGGGCGGGGAAGTTCTCCGCGCCGGTGATCGCGGGCTTGACCCGGAGTGCGCCGAACAGGGCCCGCCCCACGCCGATCGCCGTGCTGTAGATGGGTTCCGCGCCGCGCCTCGTCATGGGTTCAGAATACGGGGACTTCGGGCGGGCAGGCTGGGCATCCGCCTGTCCGTGTTCCGCGCGGGGATGCGATACTTAGGTAATGCTTACTTCGACCGCCGACGAGACCGCGGCTTCCGACCCCGTCTCGCCCGCCGCGCGGCAGCCCCGCCCCGCCTACCGTCCGTTCCGGGCGTCGGTCGTGGCGGTGCGCGAGCTCAGCCCGCATTTCACCCGCGTCACGTTCACGGGGCCCGACTTCGCGACCTTCGGCACGGCCGGTCTCGACCAGCGCATCAACCTGATTTTCCCGCTGCCCGGTGTCGGCATCAGCGACTGCGGCTGGGATGACGCGGAGACGCTGGTCGACGGAGCCTGGTACGCGCGCTGGCGGGCCCTGCCGAACGAGCTGCGCAACCCGCTGCGCGTCTACACGGTGCGCGCCATCCGCCCGCAGAGTCTCGAACTCGACGTCGACTTCGTGGTGCACGGCGACGGACCGGCGGCGCGCTGGCTCGCCGTGGCGGCGCCCGGCGACGAGATCGTCGTCATCGGGCCGGACGCGGTCAGCCCGCCGTCGACGGCCGGGATCGACTTCCACCCCGGCGACGCGCACTCGCTCCTGCTCGTCGGCGACGCGACGGCGGCGCCCGCGATCGCCGCGATCCTCGAGTCTCTGCCCGCCGACCGGGTCGCCCACGCGATCATCGAGGTGCCGGAGGCCGAGGACGCGCTCGACCTCGTCCACTCCGCGGCGGCGACGGTGCGCTGGATCCCGCGCGACGGCGGAGCGCCCGGCTCGCGGCTGCTGCCCGCGGTACGCGCGTGGGTGGCGGACCGTCACGACATCGTGGATACGACGCTCGCGTCATCCGCCCAGTTCGTGGCCGAGCCCACGGGGCCGGACGATCTGGTCTGGGACGTCCCGGAAGCGCCGACGGGGGCCGGGCTCTACGCCTGGATCGCGGGGGAAGCCGAGGCCATCACCGGCATCCGCCGTTACCTCGTGCGCGAGGTCGGCATCGACCGCGGCCAGATCGCCTTCATGGGCTACTGGCGCAACGGCCGCACGACCGTCTGAGGCCGAGATCGTCGGATCTAGCCGGCGACGGCGAGATCCGACTTCCACCGCACCAGGGAGCGCACGGTGTCGTCGGGATCCTCGGCGAGACGTTCCATCACGTCGGCGGGCACGAAGAAGTTGACCGCGAGCCAGCCGCGTACCGTCTCCGACTCGTCGTCGGCGAGGGAGCGCAGGATGTCGCAGGGGACGGCCTCATTGCGGGCGAGACACGCGCGCACGCTCACCTCGGGATCGTGGGCCAGAGTCTCGAACAGGTCCTCCGGCGCATGGTAGCTGCTGGCGACGCTCTCCCGGATCTTCGGGTTGGTATGGGTCGCGAGCAACCGCAGCCGCGCGATCTTCGACTCGGTCACCGCGGGGGCGTGGTGGAGTGCCGCTGCCTCTTCGGGGGTGAGCATCACTGGTGCGTGGTCGCGCATCGCCTGTCGCTGGGCCGGGGTGTTGAAGCGGATGCAAGACATGCTCCTACGCTACCGGCCGCCCGCCGAGGCATCGCGGAAACGCTGGCGGCGTTTCGGCCACGTCGACCGCGGCCGGGGCGGTGCCACTCGCTAGAATCTGGCTCGTGAGCACCGACGGGCCGGCCATCAGCAACCGGGTCATCACCGTGCCCAACCTGCTCAGCTTCCTTCGCCTCGCGCTCGTGCCCGTGTTCCTCGTGCTGATCCTGCGCGGCGAGGACGCGCTCGCGTTGCTCGTGCTGGTGATCTCGAGCGTCACCGACTTCCTCGACGGGCTCATCGCCCGGCGGTTCCACCAGATCACCCGGCTCGGCCAGCTGCTCGACCCGCTCGCCGACCGGCTGTTCATCTTCGCCGCGCTCATCGGGCTCGCCGTTCGCGGGGTGCTGCCGTGGTGGTTCCTCGCCGTCATCCTGGGCCGCGAGGTGCTGCTGCTCGTCATCGGCGTCGGGCTCGCGAACGTCGGGTACGGGCCGCTGCCCGTGCACCACCTCGGCAAGGTCGCCACGTTCTGCCTCTACTACGCCCTGCCGATCATCATGGTGGCGCAGGCCTTCCCGGCCACCGCGCCGGTGGCGGACCCGGTCGGCTGGGCGTTCGCGCTCTGGGGAGCGTTTCTGTACTGGTGGGCCGGTGTGCTCTACCTGCGTGAGGCCGTCCGCGTCGCGAAGCTCGGCTAGGAATGCAATTCTTTCGTCTCGCCGCCCCCGCGATTCGGATACGCTGGACAACCAGCGGTTAGTGAGACCTAGCCCGGCTGTGTAGCTAGCAGGAGGTTCGCGATGAATGAGTCCGAGATTCCGGATGAGCCCACCGAGTTTGAACCCCAGGAGACCCCCGACGTGCAAGAGGAAAAAGCCAACGTGCCCCAGGAAAACGACACGACGCTCACATTCGGCAGCGAATTCGGCGCCCAGCTTGCCGCACTCGAGGGGGAGGTCTCCGCTGAGGAGCAGGACGCGATCGCGGCCCTGCCGTCCGGTTCGGCCCTGCTGATCGTGCGCCGCGGTCCCACGGCGGGCGCGCGTTTCCTGCTCGACGCCGATGTCACCACGGCCGGCCGTCATCCCGAAGCCGACATCTTCCTCGACGACGTCACGGTCTCCCGTCGTCACGCCCAGTTCCTCCGTCACGGCACGAACTTCGAAGTGAAGGATCTCGGTTCTCTCAACGGCACGTACCTCAATGGCGAGCGCATCGCGTCGGAGCCGCTCGGCGACCGGTCCGAGGTGCAGGTCGGCAAGTTCCGCCTCACGTTCTACGCGTCTCGCCGCGACCTCGCGAACACGGCTGGCAAGTAGTGGTGCGAGCAACCGCCCAGGCCCGAGTGCCCGGGGCGAGTGGCCTGCTGAGCATCGGGCAGGTGCTGGCGAAACTCAATCCCGAGTTTCCCGAACTGAGCCCGTCGAAGCTGCGCTTTCTCGAAGAGCGCCAGCTGATCACCCCGTCGCGCACCGACTCGGGGTACCGCAAGTTCTCCGCGACCGACATGGACCGGCTGCGGTTCGTGCTGACGATGCAGCGCGACCATTACCTCCCGCTCAAGGTCATCCGCGGCTATCTCGACGACTTCGATGCCGGACGCCAGCCCGAACTCCCGGGCGGTGCGGTCCAGGCGCCGTCGATGCTGAGTTCCGAGCGCCGTCTCTCCCGTGACGAGCTGATCCGCGAGGCCGGCGCCAACGCCATGCTGCTGAACGACGCGGTCTCCGCCTCGCTCATCGTGCCGGCCGACCACTTCGGCGAAGACGTGCTCTCCGTGCTCAAGTCGCTCGTCGAGCTGCAGCGCTCCGGAATCGAGCCGCGGCACCTGCGCGGTTTCCGCGCGGCGGCCGAGCGCGAACTCGGTCTGATCGAGAACGCGCTGATGCCGGTCGCGCGCCGCAAGGACGCGTCCAGCCGCGCGAAAGCCGCGGAAATGGCGCGCGAAATCGCGAGCCAACTCGAAATTGTGCGGAGCAGTCTCATCCGCTCCGCCCTCACGCGCCTCGATTCGTAGTAGCGTCGGTAATCAACAGCGGCGACACGCCGAGCAGTTTTCTCGGATGTGCGGGCTGACCGACAGCTGTCTCGGTACCGTGGAGTTCGACAACATTAAGCGTCAACTTCACGATGAAGGTTAAGAGGAAAAAGCCATGAGTGAACTCAGCCGTAGCGAGGATTCCCGCTACGACCTCGGCCTCCTCTTTACCGACGGCATGCCCAACCACGACGACGACACGGGCTACCGCGGAGCGGTCGCCGCCCGCGCCGCCGGCATCAGTTACCGCCAGCTCGACTACTGGGCCCGCACCGAGCTCGTCCAGCCCACCGTGCGTGGTGCTGCGGGCAGCGGTTCGCAGCGTCTCTACGGCTTCCGCGACATCCTCGTCCTCAAACTCGTCAAGCGCCTGCTCGACACCGGCATCTCCCTCCAACAGATCCGCATCGCCGTCAACCAGCTGCGCGAGTCGGGCATCAACGACCTCGCCCAGACCACGCTGATGAGCGACGGCGCCAGCGTCTACCTCTGCACCAGCAACGACGAGGTCATCGACCTGGTCAGCCGCGGACAGGGCGTCTTCGGCATCGCCGTCGGCAAGGTGCTCCGCGAGGTGGAGACCAGCCTCATCGAGTTCGACTCCGTGCTCGGCGAAGACCCGGCCGACGAACTGGCCAAGCGCCGCGTCAGCAAGGCCTCCTAGCCTCACCGGCCGCCGGCCGCCGGTGGTCGGGTAAGGCCGTCTACGGTCTGTGTCGAAACCGTGCATGCGGCGGGTCGAGCCTGTCGAATCCCGCCACGCGGGTCGAGCCTGTCAAATCCAGCCAAGCGGGTCGAGCCCGTCGAAACCCCGCCACGCGGGTCGAGCCTGTCGAATCCCAGACCCCAACCGGCCCGGCAGATTTCGACAGGCTCACTCAGCGATGCTGGTCAGCGCTTCTCCGCGTAGTCGCCGATTCGCGCCGTGCGCATGATTCGGTCGAGCAACTGGTCGAAGTTGTGCGCCATCTCTTCGGCGCTCTCGCCCGGCCAGACGTGCAACGGCTTCGCCGCGCCCTGGGCCTGCTGCAGCGACGTGCGCTCCGGCAGCTGCGGGCTGAGGACGAGCGGCCCGAACATGTCGCGCAGCTCTTTGATGCGGAACTGGTGCTCCAGCGACTGGATGCGCACCCGGTTCACGATGATGCCGAGCGGCTGCAGGCGGGGGGAGAGGCCGCGGCGGATCTCTTCGATCGCGCGCAGCGCACGGTCGGCCGCGGCGACGGAGAACAGGCCGGGCTCGGTGACGACGGTCACGCGGTCGCTCGCGGCCCACGCCGTGCGGGTGAGCGCGTTCAACGAGGGGGCGCAGTCGATCAGTACGAGGTCGTAGTCGTTCTCGACGTTGGCGAGGGCCTCTTCGAGCTTCCAGATCTCGCGGATGCTCGGGTGCGGGCCGTCGAAGTTGATGGCGGAGGGCGAGCCGATGAGCACGTCGATCTTGCCGGGACGGCCGCGGGTCCAGCCGCTGGGGGCGATGGCCGCCCGGACGACCTTCTCCTTCGGCGACGCGAGGACGTCGGCGATGTTCAGGTGGCCGGTGACATCGATGTCCATGCCGGTCGAGACGTCGGCTTGTGGATCGAGGTCCACCACCAGCGTTCTCAGGCCTTTTGCGAAGGCGGCAGAGGCGAGCCCAAGAGTGACCGTGGTCTTGCCCACACCCCCCTTGAGGGAACTGACGCTGAGTACATGCACGAACAACGACAATACCTTCACTAGTCTGGATGAACCTAAACGTCGACGGTGTGCCGAGAGGGCTCAATTGTTCACAAAGATCCTGGTTGCCAATCGCGGCGAGATCGCGATCCGCGCTTTCCGCGCCGCCTACGAACTCGGAGCCAAGACCGTGGCGGTCTTCCCGTTCGAGGACCGCAACTCGATGCACCGGCTGAAGGCCGACGAGGCGTACCAGATCGGCGAGCCCGGCCACCCCGTGCGCGCCTACCTCGATGTCGACGAGATCATCCGCGTCGCGAAGGAGAGCGGCGCCGACGCGATCTACCCCGGATACGGCTTCCTGTCCGAGAATCCCGACCTCGCCCAGGCCGCGGCGGCCGCCGGAATCACCTTCATCGGCCCGCCGACGCGGGTGCTCGAGATGGCCGGCAACAAGGTCACCGCGAAGGAACACGCGATCGCCGCCGGCGTGCCCGTCCTCAAGTCGACCGCCGCGTCGAAGGACATCGAAGTGCTGCTCTCGCAGGCCGGGGAGATCGGCTTCCCGATCTTCGCGAAGGCCGTCGCGGGCGGCGGCGGCCGCGGAATGCGCCGCGTGAACACACAGCAAGAACTCAGGGGCGCGCTCGAGGAAGCGATGCGCGAGGCCGACAGCGCGTTCGGCGACGCGACGATGTTCCTCGAGCAGGCCGTCGTGCGCCCGCGGCACATCGAGGTGCAGATCCTCGCCGACGCCCACGGCGGCACCGTGCACCTCTTCGAGCGCGACTGCTCCGTGCAGCGCCGCCACCAGAAGGTCATCGAGGTGGCGCCCGCGCCCAACCTCGACGAGGCCATCCGCCAGGCCATGTACCGCGACGCCATCGCGTTCGCCAAGTCGATCGACTACGTCAACGCCGGCACCGTCGAGTTCCTGCTCGACACCGCGGGGGAGCGCGAGGGCCAGCACTTCTTCATCGAGATGAACCCGCGCATCCAGGTCGAGCACACCGTGACCGAGGAGGTCACCGACGTCGACCTCGTCTCGTCGCAGATGCGTATCGCCTACGGACAGTCGCTCGCCGAGCTCGGCCTCGAGCAGCAGGACATCCACCTGCGCGGCGCCGCGCTGCAGTGCCGCATCACCACGGAAGACCCGGCCGCCGGCTTCCGTCCCGACACCGGCAAGATCACCACCTACCGTTCGCCCGGCGGTGCCGGCATCCGCCTCGACGGCGGGACCGTGAGCGCCGGCGCGCAGATCTCGCCCCACTTCGACTCCATGCTGGTGAAGATGACCTGTCGCGGCCGCGACTTCGCCGCCGCAGTCACCCGGGCCCGCCGCGGTCTCGCCGAGTTCCGACTCCGCGGCGTCTCCACGAACATCCCGTTCCTGCAGGCCGTGCTCGACGACCCCGACTTCATCGCCGGCGACCTGAGCACCTCGTTCATCGAGGAACGCCCCCAGCTGCTCAATTCCCACCAGTCCAAGGACCGTGGCACGAAGATCCTCAACTGGCTCGCCGAGGTCACCGTCAACCAGCCCAACGGCGACGGTGGCGGCGTGATCAGCCCGCAACTCAAGCTGCCGGTCGTCGACCTCGACGCCCCCGCTCCGGACGGCTCCCGCCAGAAGCTCCGAGAGCTCGGCCCGGTCGGATTCGCGAGCGCCCTGCGCGCGCAGACCGCCCTCGCCGTCACCGACACCACTTTCCGCGACGCCCACCAGTCGCTGCTCGCCACCCGCGTGCGCACCCGCGACCTCGTCGCCGTGCTGCCGCACGTTGCCCTGATGACGCCCGAGCTGCTCTCGGTCGAAGCCTGGGGTGGCGCCACCTACGACGTCGCGCTGCGCTTCCTCGGCGAGGACCCCTGGGAACGCCTCGCCTCGATGCGCGACGCCCTGCCGAACGTCAACATCCAGATGCTGCTGCGGGGCCGCAATACGGTCGGCTACACGCCCTACCCGACGCAGGTGACCGACGCCTTCGTGCGCGAGGCCGCGGCCACCGGAGTCGACATCTTCCGCATCTTCGACGCTCTCAACGACGTCTCGCAGATGAAGCCGGCGATCGACTCGGTGCTCGAGACGGGTACCTCGCTCGCCGAGGTCGCCGTCTGCTACACGGGCGACCTGCTCGACCCCGCCGAGAAGCTCTACACGCTCGACTACTACCTGCGCCTGGCCGAGCAGATCGTCGACGCCGGCGCCCACGTGCTGGCGATCAAGGACATGGCGGGCGTGATGCGCGCGAGCGCCGCGGAGAAGCTCGTCACGGCCCTGCGTGAGCGGTTCGACCTGCCGGTGCACGTGCACACGCACGACACCGCGGGCGGGCAGCTGGCGACCCTCCTGGCCGCGGCCCGCGCGGGCGCCGACGCGGTCGACGTGGCCAGTGCCCCGATGGCCGGTACCACCAGCCAGCCCTCGGCCTCCGCCCTCGTCGCCGCGCTCGCCCACACCGACCGCGACACCGGACTCTCGCTGCGCGCCGTGAGCGACCTCGAGCCGTACTGGGAGGCCGTGCGCCACGTGTACAAGCCGTTCGAGTCGGGTCTCGCCGGCCCCACCGGACGCGTCTACAAGCACGAGATCCCCGGCGGCCAACTGTCGAACCTGCGCCAGCAGGCCATCGCCCTCGGCCTCGGCGACCACTTCGAAAAGATCGAAGACCTCTACGCCGCCGCCAACGAGATGCTCGGCCGCCCGCCCAAGGTCACCCCGTCGTCGAAGGTCGTCGGCGACCTGGCGCTGGCCCTCGCCGCGGCGGACGCCGACCCGGCCGACTTCGAGCAGAACCCCTCCAGATACGACATCCCCGACTCGGTCATCGGCTTTATGGCCGGCGAACTCGGCGAGCTGCCGGGCGGCTGGCCCGAACCGTTCCGCAGCAAGGTGCTCGCCGGGCGCACGGTGAAGATCGGCGTCGAAGACGTCGGCGCCGAGGACCGGGCCGCGCTCGAGGGGACCCCGGCCGAGCGCCGTACGGCACTCAACCGCCTGCTCTTCGCCGGTCCGGCGAAGACCTTCCAGTCGGTGCGCGACAACTACGGCGACCTCTCCGTGCTCGACACCACCGACTACCTCTACGGCCTGCACCAGGGCGCGGAACACGTGGTCGAGATCGACAAGGGCGTCAGCCTCTACGTCGGCCTCGAGGCCATCGGCGACGCCGACGAGAAGGGCATCCGCACCGTGATGGCCACGCTCAACGGACAACTGCGCCCGGTTTTCGTCCGCGACACCAGCATCACGGTCGTGTCCGCGACGGCCGAGAAGGCGGATGCCGCACTCCCGGGCCACATCGCCGCGCCCTTCTCGGGCGTGGTGACCGTGCAGGTCGAGGTGGGCGACACGGTCGCCGCCGGCCAGAGCGTGGCGTCCATCGAGGCCATGAAGATGGAGGCCGCGATCACGACATCGGTCGCCGGAACGGTGTCCCGTCTCGCCATCCCGAAGACCCAACAGGTCGACGCCGGGGACCTCCTCGTGGAGATCACCCCCGCCAAATAGGGGCACGGGGGAGGGCCGGGGCGGCTCTGGCAGTAAACTGAGGGTTGTACTGCACCGAAAGGGAATGCCGCCGTGGCTATTAGACGCAAGAGGGAAGACGGGTCGATCCAGGTTCTCGACGACGAGACCGCCGACTCACCCCTGACTGACCCGACCCACGGGACCGAGAATACCGAGACGGATGCCGCCGCCGACGACGGCGGCGATTACCACGGGGAGCTCGCACACGACCCCGGCGCCGACCTGGCCACGGCCCTCCCCGAGAGCCTGACGATCAACGTCGACCTGCCCGCGACGGTGCACTCCGTGCCCGAGCACGAGGTCGCCGTCGCCATCGACGAGAACACCGTCAACCCCGGTGAGGTCGTGCTCAGTGCCGACCCGTCGACCACGACGATCTCCGTGATCGCCGACGACGTGGCCATCCATCCGGAGGAGCCCGTCGTCGAGGAGAAGGTCATCCCCGAACTCCCCGAGCGCGCGTTCAGCCGCCGCGACCGCCTGCGCGGCGCGGTCTCCGACCAGCCGGAGACCGCCGCCATGCTGACGGCCGACCGGCTGATGGAGACCAAGGGCAAGCGCCGTCACGCGCCCGAGGGCGGCTGGCCGTCGTTCGTCTACGCGATCACGCTCCACATGGTCAACCTCGGCGACTCCCAGAAGGTGCGCGACCGCAAGGCCGTCGACGCCCGCATCGACCGTCAGTTCGAGGGCTCCGCCCGCTTCGTCCCCGTGCTCACACGCAAGGGCGGCGTCGGCAAGACCACGATCACCACGATCATGGGCATGGCCTTCGCCGACGTGCGCGAGGACCGCATCGTCGCCATCGACGCGAACCCCGACCGCGGCACCCTCGCCGAACGCATCAACAAGCAGACGCGCGCCACGGTGCGCGACGTCGTCACCAGGGCGCCATCCATCAACGGCTTCACCGACTTCTCGACCCTGGTGTCGCGCGACGAGACCCGTCTCGACGTCCTCGCCTCGGACACCGACCCGCTGCTCTCCGAGGCCTTCGACGAGAACGACTACAACGTCGTCGCCGATCTCACCGAGCGCTACTACTCGCTCGTGCTCACCGACTGCGGCACGGGAATCGTGCACTCGGTCATGCGGGCGACTCTGCAGCGCGCCGACTCGATCGTCATCGTCTCCGGCGGAAGCGTCGACGAGGCGCGACTCGCCTCCGAGACCCTGACCTGGCTCGAGGCCAACGGCTACGGCGACCTCGTGCGCAACGCCGTCGTCGCCCTGAACACGGCGACGCAGGGCACGAACCTGATCAAGCTCGAGGAGATCGAGGCGCACTTCCGGTCGCGCGTGCGCGAGATCGTGCGGATCCCGTACGACCCGCAGCTCGCCGCCGGCTCGGTCGTGAACTACCGCGAACTGCGTCCGATCACGCGCGACGCCGCCCGCGAACTCGCCGCCCTCGTCGCCGACGGCCTGCCCGTCCGCCGGGTCGTCTGACCGCTGTGAGTGTCCGACAGATCCGCCTCTTCGGCGACCCCGTTCTGCGCTCGAAATGCGACCCGATCGTGCCGGGCGACCCGAAAGCCGCGGCCCTCATCGCCGACCTCATCGAGACGGTCGAGGTGCCCGGCCGGGCCGGCGTCGCCGCCAACCAGATCGGTGTGGGCCAGCGCGCCTTCAGCTACAACGTCGACGGCGTCGTGGGCTACATCATCAACCCGGTGCTCGCCGAGGTCTCGGGCGAGCCCGAGCTCGTCGACGAGGGATGCCTCTCCGTGCCGGGCTTCTACTTCCCGCGTATGCGCTACCCGTACGCCCGCGTCACCGGCATCGACCTCGACGGCAACCCCGTCGAGCTCGCCGGCGACGGGCTGATGGCGCAGGCGCTGCAGCACGAGACCGACCACCTCGACGGCCACCTCTTCATCGAGGGGCTCGAGCCGACGGCGAAGCGGGACGCGATGCGTCTGATCCGCCAGTCGGAGTGGTGGGCGTAGGTCCCGCAGCGGGTTGAGCCTGTCGAAACCCTAGGGATGTCGACAGGCTCGACCCGCCCGCGTGGGCTACTTGAGGCTCACACCCATTGTCGACGGTGCGTCGTTGTAGATGCCCTCGACCTCTCGGGCGAAGTCCTCCATGATCAGCGCGCGCTTGATGCTGAGCTTCGGCGTGAGGTGTCCACTGGCCTCGGTGAGCTCCTGCTCCAGGATCTGGAACTTGCGGATCGACTCGGCCCGCGACACCAGCGCGTTCGCCGCGTCGATGGCCCGCTGCACCTCGGCGACGACCGCCGGGTTCGTCGAGGCCTGCGCGAGTGTCAGCGTCGCGTCCTGTCCGTTGTTCTTCAGCCAGGTCGGCAGCATCTCCGCGTCCAGCGTGATCAGGGCCGCGATGAACGGCTTCTTGTCGCCGACGACGATGACCTGGCCGACGAGCGGGTTGGCGCGGATCGGGTCTTCGAGAGCGGCCGGCGCGACGTTCTTGCCGCCGGCGGTCACGATGATCTCTTTCTTCCGGCCGGTGATCGTCAGGTAGCCGTCGCTGTCGAGCGCGCCGATGTCGCCGGTTTTGAACCACTCGCCGTCCATGACCTCGGCGGTCGCCTCGGGGTTGTTCCAGTAGCCGCCGAAGACGTTGACGCCCTTGATCGAGATCTCGCCGTCGTCGCCGATGCGCAGGCCGACGCCCGGCAGCGCCGGTCCGGTCGTGCCGATCTTGAACTTGTCGGGCAGGTTCACCGTGGCGGGGGCGGTCGACTCGGTCAGGCCGTAGCCCTCGAGGATGCGCAGGTCGAGGCTGCGGAAGAAGTGTCCGAGCCGCGGGCCGAGCGGCGCAGAACCGGAGACCGCGAACTTGACCCGGCCGCCGAGTGCCGCGCGGATCTTGCTGAGCACCAGCCGGTCGTAGAGGGCGAACTGCAGGCGCAGCCCGAGCGGCACGACGCCCTCGTCCAGGGCCTTGGAGTGCGCGATCGCGACATCCGCCGCCTTGCGGAAGATCTTTCCCTTTCCGCCGCCCTCGGCCTTCTGCTCGGAGGAGTTGTAGACCTTCTCGAACACGCGCGGCACCGCGAGTAAGAAGGTGGGACGGAACGACGCCATCGACGGCAGAAGGAGCTTGGTGTCGGGCTGGTGGCCCACCTTGACGCCGGCGTGGATCGACAGCACGGAGATGAAGCGGGCGAAGATGTGCGCCGTGGTGATGAACAGCAGGGTCGACGAGCCCGGAGCCAGCACCTCGTGCATCACGACCGCGGCGTTGCGGGTGAGTTCGACGAAGTTCGAGTGCGTGAGGATGACGCCCTTCGGACGCCCGGTCGAGCCGGAGGTGTAGATCAGGGTCGCGACATCCGACCCGACGGCGATCGAGCGACGACGCTCGATCTCGGCGTCCGAGACTCCGGTGCCGGCCGCTGCGAGCTTGTCGAGGTCGCCGAGGTTGACCTGCCAGACCTTCTCGACCGCGGGGGTGTCGCCGCGGATCTCGTCGAACTTCGCGAAGTGGTCGGCCGACTCGACGATGATCGACGTCGCGCCCGAGTCGGTGAGGTTCCACTGCAGCTGCGTGGGGGAGGAGGTCTCGTAGATCGGCACCATGATCGCGCCGGCGAACCAGAGGCCGAAGTCGACGAGCGTCCACTCGTAGCGGGTCTTGCACATGAACCCGACCTTGTCTCCGGGCTCGATGCCGTTCGCGACGAATCCCTTGGCTAGCGCTACCACCTGAGCGAGGAACTCGGCGGACGTGACGTCGGACCAGCCGCCGTCGGCGGTGGGCAGGGCGAAGAGCGGATCGTTCGGCGTGGCCTTGACCCGCGCGACGAGCAGGTCGGTCGCGTTGGCGTCGGGGTCCGGCTCCACAACGGGAGGGACGAAGTATTCGGTCACGGTAACTCCTTTGGCACCGGGGCGGTCAATTCACCTCACTCTAACCGGGATTTCCGGGTATCGCCCCGGACACCCCCGCAGTGGGGTGGCTCGCACGCCCTCGTGGCCCTAACTAGACTCATCCCTTGTGCATGCCATCGGAATAGACATCGGCGGAACCAAGATCGCGGGAGCGCTCGTCAGCGAATCGGGCGAGATCCTCGCCGAGGACCGCGAACCCACCCCCGCCGGTTCGCCCACGGACATCGTCGAGCTCGTCGTCGGAATGATCGACCGCCTGTCGGCCGGACAGCAGGTCGTCGCCGCCGGAGTCGCCGCCGCGGGCTTCGTCGACGCGGCCCAGTCCACCGTCTACTACGCCCCGAACATCAACTGGCGCAACGAGCAGCTGCAGCGTCACATCTCCGACCGCGTCAGCCTGCCGATCACGATCGACAACGACGCCAACGCCGCGGGCTGGGCGGAATACCGCTTCGGAGCCGGCCGCGACCTCACCGACATGACGATGCTCACCATCGGCACGGGAGTCGGCGGCGCGATCGTCACCGGCGGCGCACTCTTCCGCGGCGGCTTCGGCGCCGGGGCCGAGCTCGGCCACCTCCGCGTCGTGCCCGACGGCCTGCCCTGCGGGTGCGGCGCGCGCGGCTGCATCGAGCAGTACGGCTCGGGACGTGCCCTGCTGCGCATGGCCAATGAGATCGCGGATGTCGGCGGCATCGGCCTCGCCCTCGCCGAGGCCCGCGCGGCCAACGGCGTGCTCACCGGACCCATCGTCGCGGCCCACATCGCCTCCGGCGACGCCGGCGCCGTGCACGCGCTGCAGGAGCTCGGCCGCTGGCTCGGGCAGGCCTGCGCTTCCCTCAGCGCCGTGCTCGATCCCCAGGCCTTCGTCTTCGGCGGCGGTGTCGCCATCGCCGGCGATCTGCTCCTCGATCCGATCCGCGAGGCCTACCTCACGCACCTCCCGGCGCGGGGATACCACCCCGAGCCGGCCTTCCTCGTCGCCGAGCTGCAGAACGACGCGGGGGTGGTCGGTGCCGCCGACCTCGCGCGCATCCACGCGGCCGGGCGTTAGAGTGACTGTCTAAGCGGAGGCAGATACCGATGTTCTACTGGTTCATGAAGAACCTCGTTGCGGGCCCGATCCTCAAGACGGTCTTCCGTCCCTGGGTGACAGGACTCGACAATATCCCCAAGACCGGCGGCGTCATCCTGGCGAGCAACCACCTCTCGTTCATCGACTCGGTGTTCCTGCCGCTCGTGATCGACCGCCGAATCTTCTTCCTCGCGAAGAGCGACTACTTCCGCGGCAAGGGCCTCAAGGGCTGGGCCACCAAGGCGTTTATGAACGGCACCGGCATGCTGCCGATCGACCGTTCCGGCGGCAAGGCGTCCGAGGCCAGCCTCAACACCGGCCTGCGCGTCCTGCACGAGGGCGAGGTGCTCGGCATCTACCCCGAGGGAACCCGCAGCCCCGACGGCAAGATGTACCGCGGCCGCACCGGTGTCGCCCGCATGATCCTCGAGGGCAACGTGCCCGTCGTGCCCGTCGCCATGATCGACACCGAGAAGGTCATGCCGATCGGCACCCGCATCCCCAAGGTGCAGCGCCTCGGCGTCGTCATCGGCGAGCCGCTCGACTTCAGCCGCTTCAAGGGCCTCGAGAGCGACCGGTTCATCCTGCGCTCGATCACCGACGAGATCATGTACGAGCTGAACCGCCTCAGCGGCCAGGAGTACGTCGACGTCTATGCCACCAGCGTCAAGGACAAGATCGCCGCCAAGGCCGTCAAAGCCCGCTGACCGGCCCTCGCCGTCACAATCCGTCGCGAGCCGATAAGCTCGTACGTCGGGCCAGTGCGCCCGTTCCGACCGACCAAAACCAAAGGAAGTACCGTGGTAGACCCGTCAGAGCAAGTCGTTCTCGCCGATCCAGCAGTGATCGCCGGGCTCGACTATTGGCGTGAACTGCCGATCAAGCAGCAGCCAGCATGGCCGGATGCCGCGGCCGTCGCCGAGGCGTCGAAGCAGATCGCGAGCTTCCCGCCCCTCGTCTTCGCGGGCGAGGTCGACGACCTGCGCGACAAGCTCGCGCGTGCCGCCGCCGGCCAGGCGTTCCTGCTGCAGGGCGGCGACTGCGCCGAGACCTTCGCCGGAGCCACCGCCGAGCAGATCAAGAACCGCGTCAAGACGATCCTGCAGATGGCCGTCGTGCTGACCTACGGTGCCTCCATGCCCATCGTCAAGATGGGCCGCATGGCCGGACAGTTCGCGAAGCCCCGCTCCAACGACTTCGAGACGCGCGGCGACGTGACCCTGCCCGCCTACCGCGGCGACATCGTCAACGGGTACGACTTCACCCCCGAGTCGCGCCAGCCCGACCCCCAGCGCCTCGTGCAGGGGTACCACACGGCCGTCTCCACCCTCAACCTCGTGCGCGCCTTCACGCAGGGCGGCTTCGCCGACCTCCGCGAGGTGCACAGCTGGAACAAGGGCTTCGCCCGCAATCCCGCGAACAAGCGCTACGAACTGCTCGCCCGCGACATCGACCGCGCCATCAAGTTCATGGAGGCGGCGGGAGCCGACTTCGACGAGCTGAAGCGCGTCGACTTCTACGCGAGCCACGAGGGCCTGCTCATGGACTACGAGCGCCCGATGACCCGCATCGACTCTCGCACCGGCACGCCGTACAACACGAGCGCGCACTTCCTCTGGGTGGGCGAGCGCACGCGCGACCTCGACGGAGCACACATCGACTACATGTCGCGGGTGCGCAACCCGATCGGCGTCAAGCTCGGCCCGTCGACGACCGCCGACGACATGCTGCGCCTCATCGACAAGCTCGACCCCGAACGCGAGCCCGGACGACTGACGTTCATCACCCGCATGGGCGCCGGCAAGATCCGCGACGCCCTGCCGCCCCTGCTCGAGGCGATCAAGGGCCACGACGCCACGCCGCTCTGGGTCTCCGACCCGATGCACGGCAACGGTCTCACCACGTCGACCGGCTACAAGACCCGTCGCTTCGACGACGTGGTCGACGAGGTCAAGGGCTTCTTCGAGGCGCACCGCGCGGTCGGAACCCATCCGGGCGGAATCCACATCGAGCTCACCGGCGACGACGTCACCGAGTGCCTCGGCGGATCGGAGCACATCGACGAGGCCGACCTCGCGACGCGCTACGAGTCGCTGTGCGACCCGCGCCTCAACCACATGCAGTCGCTCGAGCTGGCGTTCCTGGTGGCGGAGGAACTCGCCTCGGTGAACTAGCAGCAGCTCGAACGACGAAGGGCGGTCCGCATCGGCGGGCCGCCCTTCGTCATCTCTAACTGTCAGTCAGAGATGACGAGCCGGAGACTGAGAGTCACTGTCGAACCCTTGGGGACCTCGACCCCTATAGCTGGATTCGTTCCGATCACTTCCGCGTTTGGGTACGGGTCGAAGGTGTCTCGATAAGTAACGACAAGCCCGAGAGCCTGAAGTTTCGATATCGCCACGTCTCGACGATCACCCTCGACATCAGGGATCACAACCGGCTCGGGCCCCTTCGAGACGATCAGGTTCACGCCGTCGGTCGGCGCTACCGAGCCGTCGGGTGTCGCCGTCTCCATGCGGATGACGTTGCCGTCGGGGATGTCGGTGTTGAACTCGCGCTCGGCGACGGGGTTGCCGGTGACGTCGACCGCGGCGAGGGCCGACACGGCCTGGTCCACGGGCAGGTTCACCACGGTGGGCAGGGTGCCCGCCGAGAGCAGGAACGTGATCGGGCGCTGGTCGTAGTACTGGTCGCCGGTCGCGAGGGTGATCCGAGAACCGTCGTCGGCGACGCCGAAGACGGTGATGACCGTGCCCTCGGGCGCGTCGAAGAACCGTCGCTCGCTGTCGGTGGGCACGAAGCCCGTCTCCTCGGCGAGGGTCTTCGCGTCGTCCTCGGAGAGTCCGCCGAACTCGGGGACCGCGATCGGCTGCGGGCCCTGGGAGATCTTGAGAGACACGACCGTGTCGCGCGCGACGACCGAACCCGCGGAGGGGTCGGTCTCGGCGACGGCACCGAGGGGGATCGTGGGGGAGAAGACCTGCTCCTCCGCGACCTCGGACGTGAGGCCCGCCTCCGCGATCGCGGCGGCCGCGGCATCCGGGGTCTGGCCTATGACGGACTCGGTGGGGATCTCGACCTGCGAGCCCGGGCCGAGGAACCACCCGGCACCGCCGGCGGCGCCGGCCAGCACGATGAACAGGACGATCCACCACCAGGCCCGCGAGTGCCGCTTGTTGGCCTGCCGGGTGAGCGCGGCGGTCGCGTCGGAGAGCGGAGGGGCGGCGGCCGCGGGCTGCGCGGACCGGATGACGGTGGTCTGGTCCCCGGTTCCCGAGAGAGCGAGGGCCGCGGGCATCACCGTGGTGCGTTGTTGGATGACGGCGGTGGCACCCGTCGGCAGCGCCGTGCGCAGCTGGGACTGGGTCTCGACGACCTGCTCGAGCATGACCCGCGCGTCGCGCGGACGCTCGTTGGGCTCGCGCGCCGTCGCCCAGAGCACGAGCTCGTCGAGCTCGGCGGGCACGTTGGGGTTCTTGGTGCTCGGCGTCGGCACCGAGTCGTTGGCGTGCTGGTACGCGATCTGCATCGGCTGCTCGCCCCGGAACGGCTGCTCGCCGGCCAGCATCTCGTACATCATGATGCCCGCGGCGTAGATGTCGCTGCGGGCGTCCGCGATGCCGCGCGTGACCAGCTCGGGGGAGAGGTAGGCGATCGTGCCGAGCAGCGCGGCGCCGGTGGCGGTGTTGGCGCTCACCGCGCGGGCGAGGCCGAAGTCGCTGATCTTGATGCGTCCGTCGTCGGCGAGCAGCACGTTCTCGGGCTTGAGGTCGCGGTGCACGATGCCCGACTTGTGGGCGGCCGCGAGGCCGGAGAGCACGGCCTCGAGGATGTCGAGGGTCTGCTCGGGCGTGAGGATCTTGTGTTCGGTGAGGAGGTCGCGCAGCGTGATGCCGGAGAGGTACTCCATCACGAGGTAGGCGACGTCGCTGTCCTGGCCCTGGTCGAAGACGTTGACGACGTTGGGGTGGGCGAGGCGCGCGGCGCTTCGCGCCTCCTGGATGAATCGCTCTTTGAACTGGCTGTCGTCGGCGAGGTGGCCGTGCATGATCTTGATGGCGACGCGGCGCTCGAGGCGGAGGTCGGTCGCAAGGTAGACCGTGGCCATTCCGCCCCGGGCGATGCGCGACTTGACCTGATATCGGCCGTCGATGAGACGGCCGATCATCGGGTCAGTGGTGTTAGTAGTCACCGGGCTATTCTAAAGTTCGCGGGGCGCTGGGCCCGGTTGAACACGGCTCGCTCGGCCAAAACTCTGGCCCGGTCGCGCGCACGTGGCTCTTAGCCGAGGTCGGAGAGCCAGAAGCGGGCCGACTTCTCCCACTTGGCGTAGGCGTCGGGGTAGGCGGAGATCTGCACGCGCTGCGCGGCCTGCGTCACGGTCAGCGACTCCCAGCCCGAGATGTCGAGCAGGCCGGCGGTGATGCCCTTGTTCGGGTTGCTCGCGCCGCCGAAGAACAGGCGTGCGGAGTAGGTGGGATCCGTCAGCTGCGCGACGGTGCCCCAGCCCTGGCTCGGGCGTTGCTGGAACAGGCCGACCGAGTCGCGGTCGCCGTAGTCGATGTTGCGCAGGCTGGATTCCTGCATTGCGGCGGCGAGGGCGACGACGAGGCCGTAATCGCTCACACCGAGCTGGCGGCCGACGGAGACGATGGTGCGCGCGTTGGCTTCCATCTCGTCGGTGAGCAGGGTGATCGCCTCGCCGCTCGAGCTCGTCGCCACGGTGGTGCCCTTGATGGTGAGGGTGGCGCCGGCGTAGATGGTGGTCGACAGCGAGATCGAGTTGGCGCTGAGGATCGAGTCGACGGTCACGCCGTACTTCGACGCGATGCCCGAGAGGGTGTCGCCGGAGACGATCGTGTGCACGGTCGAGCTGCCCGGGGCGACCGGGGTGGCGGCGACGGGTGCTGCCACGACCGGCGCGCTGACGACCGGGGCGCTGACCACGGGGGCCGCGACGACGGGGGCGGCGACCGGGGCCGCTGCCGGGGCGACGGCGGTGACGCCGGGGATGGCGAGCGACTGGCCGGGGTAGATGATGCTCGACCAGCCGAGGCCGTTCGCCGTGAGGATGGCCTGGGTGGTGACGCCGTAACGGCCGGCGATGCCGCTGATGGTGTCGCCGCTGACGATCGTGTAGCGGCCGCCGGCGGCGGGAGTGGTCGATGCGACCGGGGTGGCCGCGATGGGCGTCGCGGCGACGGCGCCGTTGACGAGCTTGAGCACCTGCCCGGGGAAGATGGTCGACTTCCAGCCGAGGCCGTTCAGCGCGAGCACCGAAGCGGTGGAGAGGCCGTAGCGGCCGGCGATGCCGCTGACCGTGTCGCCCGAGACGACCTGGTAGGTGGTGGGGGCCGCGGCGGTGGTGATCTCGCCCTCGGAGACGCTGTCGTCGGCGGACTCGACGCCGGCGTCGTTCACGGTGGTGTCTTCGACCTCGTCCGACTTGTCGCCCACGGGCGACTTGGCCTCGATGCGGTCGATCGGTGCCGTGAGATTGAGGGAGACGGCCAGCGAGCCGACCAGGATGATCGGCATCGTCGCGAACATCGTCTTGCTGAGTTTGCTCACATCGCGAGACGGTCGCTCGCCGCGGGCGAACGCGGATGGAGTCGGAACAAGGCCGGAGAGAACAGTTCCCTCGGTCGTGTGTGCGTCGTGCTCGAATGTGAATGTCATAGGTTCCCCGTCTTGCTCCCGGCCAGGATTGCGCCACAGTCGTGGCGCAGACACTCAAAACTGACACAGTTGCGTATGAGAGTCAATCAATGTTGCTGATGTTGTTTCGGTTAACCTGCGCGAAACATTTCCGAATGGCGCACGTCAATGCCTGCCAATTCGGGTGTCCCGTGGCACGCTTGAGAGGTGACTGATACCCCCGATGCCACGTGGCTGACCGTTCCAGACCTGACTGAGCTCCTCTCCCTCAAGGTGAGCCAGGTGCGCCGTCTGATCGAAGACCGCGCCCTCCTCGCCCGCAAGATCGACGGCGTGTGGAAGGTGCCCGCCGCCTTCATCGTCGACGGCGAGCCGATGAGCGAGCTCCGCGGAACCCTCATCGTGCTCGGCGACAGCGGATTCACCGACGACGAGGCCATGGACTGGCTGCTGAACCCCGAAGACAGCCTCGGCACCAGCCCGATCGCCGCGCTGCAGGCCGGCCGCAAGGCCGAGGTGCGCCGCGTCGCCCAGGCTCTCGGCTAACCGCAGACAGATTCAGCGAACGCCCGCGCCCTATATAAGAGGCGCGGGCGTTCGGCATTCACGCGCTACGCAGTACGCCGGATGACGGTGTCGGCGAGTTGCAGCAACTGGGTGCGGGACGACGCGCTCAGCGGCGCATCGACGATCGCAGTCTTGGCCCGGCCGACGTTGTGGGCGATGATCCGTTCCACCCGGTCGATCGCGCCGCTCTCGCGCAGCACGTTCTGCAGCACCTCGACCTGTTGCGCGTCGAGTTCCGGGTCGCCGAGCAGCTCGTCGAGCAGCGAGCGCGCGTTGCCGGGAAGCAGAGGTCGGGCGAGGGCGATGAGCACGGTGCGCTTGCCCTCGCGCAGGTCGTCGCCGGCCGGCTTGCCGGTGACGGCGGGATCGCCGAACACCCCGAGCAGGTCGTCGCGCAGTTGGTAGGCGACGCCGAGGGGCAGGCCGAACTCGCGCAGGGCGGCCGACTGCTCCGACGTACCCCCGCCCAGGGCCGCGCCGATGGCGAGGGGCGCTTCGACGCTGTACTTCGCCGACTTGTAGACGATCACGCGGTGGGCGCGGGGGAGAAGCTCGCTCTCGGGGTGAATACGCCAGGCGTTCTCCTCGACGATGTCGAGGTACTGCCCGACTGTCACCTCGGCGCGCATCCGGTTGAACTCCTTGCGTCCGGCCGCGGCCGCCGCGGGATCGGCCAGCGCCCGCAGGCCCTCGTCGAAGAGCTCGTCGCTCCAGCCCAGCAGGAGGTCTCCGAGGAGGAGGCCGGCGGATCCGCCGAACGCCGTGGCGTCGTTGGTCCAGCCGCTCTCGCGGTGCAGTGTTTCGAACCGGCGGTGCGCGGCCGGCCGGCCGCGACGGGTATCGGACTTGTCCATGATGTCGTCGTGCACGAGCGCGGCGGCGTGGAACAGTTCCAGCGCGGCGGCCGCGGAGACGACACCGGGCAGATCGAGCGCCGCGCTGTCCTCAGCGACGTCGAAGCCGACTCCCGGCGAGCTCACGGATTGCCAGCCCCAGTAGCAGAAGAGCGCCCGGAAGCGCTTCCCTCCACTCAGGACCTCACGGGAATACCCCACGAAATCGCCGATCTCGTCGGAGATTGCCGACAGTTGCGGTGAACGTTCCTCCAGAAATTGGTCGATGCGTTCTTGAACAAGGTCAACTAACCGCGTACTCTCAGCCACACTCATAGCCTAGCGAGCCGCGCGAGGCGTATTATCGACAGCATCGCGTCGAACATAATCCGAGCCGGAGGGGATCAGGATGCCACTTTCCGAGCAGGAGCAACGTCTCCTGGAAGAGATGGAGCGGGGTCTGTATCAAAACGACGCCGATTTCGTCGCCACCGTCGGCCAGCGCCGCGGTAAGCCGAACTACACGATCGTCGTGGTCGGCGTCCTTCTGGGAATCCTGGGTATCGCCACTCTGCTCGTCGGCGTCGTGATCCAACAGCCGCTCGTCGGCATCCTCGGCTTCGTCATCATGTTCGGCGGCGTTCTGCTCGCCATCGCGCCGCCCCGTCGGGCCGAGGCGCCGATCGACCCGACCCGCTCGAACAAGCCGGGCAAGGCGAAGTCCGGCGGATTTATGGACGGACTCAACGACCGCTGGGACAAGCGCCAAGACGAGCGCGGACGCTAGGCCCACTCCCGCGTTCTTCCCGCTTTAGCCTCAAATCAGGACCGACCTTCGGGTCGGTCCTTTTTTTGTGCCCTTTTTCGGCCGGGAAACGGCATTTCTGCTCCATTTCCCTCCACCGCGGCATCCCGCATAAATACTGGAAAGTTTTGAGATTGGTGCCGCAATTGCCATCGATTTCGTAGGTTTGTGGAGCGTTGTGGAGTAAAGTGGAGGTAATCCACCGGCCGGGGGAGTGAGAGGAGTGTTCCGTGTTTCTTGGCACGCACGCTCCCAAGCTCGACGACAAGGGCCGGGTGATTCTTCCCGCGAAGTTCCGGGACGAGCTTTCGGGCGGTCTGGTGATCACCCGCGGGCAGGAACGCTGCCTCTACGTGTTCACCGAGCGCGAGTTCGAGAACCTGCACGAGAAGATCCGGCAGGCCCCGGTCACGAGCAAGCAAGCGCGTGACTTCCTGCGAGTGTTTCTCTCCGGTGCGAGCCAGGAGCGGCCCGACAGCCAGCACCGCGTCACCATCCCGGCGTCGCTGCGTGAATACGCCAACCTCGGCCGCGACCTCACGGTCATCGGAGTCGGCTCACGTGCCGAGATCTGGGACACCGAGGCCTGGAACGACAACTACGAAAAGACCGAAGCAGAGTTCTCCAACACCGACGAGGAGGTGATCCCCGGACTCTTCTAGCTCCCTGGCGCTGACTCCCAGCCGATCAAGCCCTGACTTTCTTCCCCGATGTCAGGTCGGACCGGATGGGGATCACCGCCAGCGATCTCGATTCCGATTTCCTATGAACGACAACGACATCCACATCCCGGTGAACCTCGAACGCTCGATCGAGCTTCTCGGCCCCGCGCTCCAGCGCGACGGCGCCGTGCTCGTCGACGGCACTCTGGGGATGGGCGGGCACGCCGAAGCGTTCCTCACCCGGTTCCCGGACATCACCTTCGTCGGCATCGACCGCGACACCGACGCCCTCGCCATCGCGGGCAAGCGGCTCGCCCCGTTCGGCGACCGGGTGCACCTCGTGCACTCCGTCTACGACGAGATCCCGGCCGCGCTGAAAACCCTCGGCATCGACGAGGTATCTGCCTACCTGTTCGACCTCGGCGTCTCGTCGCTGCAGCTCGACGAGGTTGACCGCGGTTTCTCCTACTCCAAGGACGCGCCGCTCGACATGCGCATGGACGCGACCTCACCGCTCACCGCGGAGAAGATCCTCGCCGAATACAGCGAATTCGAACTGCGCCGCATCTTCTACGACTACGGCGAAGAGAAGCTCGCACCGCGCTACGCCAGCAAGATCGTGCAGCGCCGCGAGATCGAGCCCTTCGTCCGCTCGTCGCAGCTCGTCGAGGTCATCATCGCGGCCACTCCCGCGGCTGTGCAGCGCGCCGGCCACCCGGCCAAGCGCGTGTTCCAGGCCCTGCGCATCGAGGTCAACCAGGAACTGTCCGTGCTCGAACGCGCGATCCCCGCCGCGATCGACACGCTCGAGGTCGGCGGCCGCATCGTCGTCCTCTCCTACCAGTCGCTCGAAGACCGCATCGTCAAGCGCGTGCTCGCCGCCCGTTCCGCCTCGACCGCCCCGGCCGGGCTCCCGGTGGAACTCCCGGAGCACCGCCCCGAACTGAAGCTCCTCGTGCGTGGCGCAGAACTCGCCTCCGACGCCGAGAAGGCCGTCAACCCCCGTGCAACCCCCGTGCGTCTTCGTGCCGCTGAACGACTGAGGAGAACCAAGTGAGCACCAACCTCGCCTTCGCCACGCCACTGACCGCCCCGCGCGAGGAGCAGCACCCGCGCCACATCGAGATCGTGTCGAGCCGTGAGCAGCGCAAGGCGCGTCCCCGCGTCGTCTACGCGGTGGTCACCATCTCGGCCATGTTCGCCATCTTCATCGCCCAGCTGCTGCTGAGCATCGTCGTCTCCGACGGCGCGTACAGCATCGCCGCCCTGCAGACGAGCCAGCGCGACCTCACCCGCGAGGAAGCCGCCCTCAACGAGCAGATCGACCTGCTGGCGTCGCCGCAGAACCTCGCCACCCAGGCCGAGTCGCTCGGCATGACGCTCGGCGACACGGCTCCCGTCTACCTACGTCTCTCGGACGGCGCCATCGTCGGCACCGAGACGGCGGCCGGAACCGGCGCGACCGTGGTCGGCGGCGGCAGCCTCGTCCCGAACTCCCTGCTCGGCTCCGTCCCGCTCGTCACGGCGGCTACCCCCGCGGATGCTTCCGGCGACACCGCCGCGACTACCGCGACCACTGGCGCGCCTTCGACCGTCGCGGCCGAGGGATCGGTAGCGTCGACTCCCGTGGCGTTGCCCTCACCGGTCACCCGCTAAGAACCCGGCCACCCGCCCCGGAACGCTCCAGATCCGTCGCGGGAGTCAACGGTAAGGAACCCAGTAGTGAATGATGCGCGCAAGTCCAAACGTCGAGTCGGAATCGCGATCATCGTCATCTTCGCGGTCGTCGCCGTGTTCGTGGTGCGGCTCGTTGACATCCAGGTCGTGCGCGCCGCCGATCTGAACGCCCAGTCGCTCGAGAAGCGGTCCGTGCAACAGACCACGTACGGCTCGCGCGGCAATATCGTCGACACCAACGGCGCCGTGCTCGCCGACAGCGTCGACCGTTTCGACATCACCGCGTCGCCCCTGCTCGTCAACCCGTTCACCCGGCTGGCCGACGACGGCGAGACCCGCGTCGAGGTGACCGTGCAGGAGGCGATCGCCGAACTCGCCGAGGTGACCGCCGTGCCCGTCGCCGACATCACCACCGCCCTCACCAGCGACCCCGAGTCCAACTTCACCTACGTGGCCAAGGAGATGACCCTCGAGGTGCTCACCAAGGTGCGCGAACTCGACATCCCCTGGATCTACGACGTGCTCCACCCCGCGCGCACCTACCCGAACGGCGCGGTCGCCGGCAACCTCGTCGGCTTCGTCGGCACCGACGGCCCGCAGAACGGCCTCGAGACCACCGCCGACTCCTGCGTCGGCAGCACGAACGGCACCAGCACCTACGAGCGCGGCGCCGACGGCATCCGCATCCCCGGCAGCACGGTCACCACCGAGGAAGCCAAAGACGGCGGAACCCTGCACACCACGATCGACAAGGACCTGCAGTGGTACGCCCAGCAGATCCTCGCCGAGCGGTCCGTCGAACTCGGCGCCGACTGGGGAACCATCGTCGTCGTCCGCGTGAGCGACGGCCACCTGATGACGGTCGCCGACTACCCCTCGGTCGACCCGAACAACGTCGACGGCGTGACGAGCTCCGATCTGGGTTCCCGCGCCTTCACCTCCCCGTTCGAGCCCGGCTCGACAATGAAGGCGCTCACCGTAGCGTCGCTGCTCGACGCCGGTGTCATCACACCGACGACCGAGGTCACCGCCCCCGGCCGTCGCGACCTCGGCAACGGCTCCTACATCAAGGACGCCTGGGCCCACGCCGACATCCCGTACACCGCGGCCGGCGTGCTCACCAACTCCTCGAACACCGGTACCTCGTACCTGACCGACCTGCTTCCCGACAAGGAGACGCGTCGCGACTACATGCTGAAGTTCGGCCTGAACCAGAAGACGGCCGTGGACTTCCAGGGCGAGTCCGCCGGCGACATCCTCTCTACCGACCGCTGGGACGCCGTCACCAACTACGCGGTGCAGTTCGGACAGGGCATGTCCGCCACCTCGGCGCAGATGGCATCCGCCTACCAGGCGCTCGGCAACGGCGGGGTGCGGATGCCCCTCACCCTCGTCGAGGGCTGCGAGTGGGCCGACGGCACCTGGACCGACCTCCCCTCCACCGAGGGCGTGCAGGTCGTCTCCGAGTCCGCCGCCGACCAGACCGTCGCCATGATGGAGAACGTCGTCACCCAGGGCGGTCTGAGCAACGAACTGAGCATCCCGGGCTACCGCGTCGCGGCCAAGACCGGTACCGCCGAGGTCGCCGACTCCACCGGTTACGGCTCCGACCGCATCATCTCCATAGCAGGCCTCGTGCCCGCCGAAGCACCGGAGTACGCGATTGTCGTGACCTTCGCCAAGCCGGATACGATAAAGACGTCGAGCGCCGTCTCGACCACTTTCAAGAAGATCACGACCCAGGTGATCAAGTCTTTCCGGATCGCACCGTCGGACGAACCCTCGCCGCTGTTGCCCCTCACGTGGTGAGACCCACTACAAACGTGAAACGAGAACCCGCAGAAATGAGCATCGCGTGACCGCCAGGATTCCCCCGGTACTTCGACCGGAGCATCCGTCGGCCAAACCCCTCACGGCGCTGGCGACCGAGTTCGCGCTCGAATCGCGCGGCTCTCTCGACGGTATCGAGATCACCGGCATCACCCTCAGCACGGGTGACCTGCACGCGGGGGACCTGTACGTCGGGATGCCGGGAGCGAACAGCCATGGCGCGAAGTACGCGGCTCAGGCCAAGGCGGGCGGCGCCGTGGCCGTGCTGACCGACGCCGCCGGTGCCGAACTCGCGGCAGACACCGGTCTGCCCATCCTCGTCGTCGACTCGCCCCGCGCCGCGCTCGGTGCCATCGCCGCCTGGGTCTACGACACGAACGTCAACCCGCCGCTGCGATTCGGCACCACCGGGACCAACGGCAAGACCAGCGTCTCCTACCTGCTCGACGGCATCCTCAAGCAGCTCGGCCGCACCACCGGTCTCAGCTCGACCGCGGAGCGACACATCGGCGACCTCGTCGTCGTCAGCCGCCTGACCACCCCCGAGGCGAGCGAGATGCACGCCCTGCTCGCCCGCATGCGCGAGAGCGCCGTCGACGCCGTCGTTATCGAGGTCAGCGCGCAGGCGCTCAGCCGCCACCGGGTCGACGGCATCGTCTTCGACGTCGTCGGGTTCACCAACCTGAGCCACGACCACCTCGACGACTACGCCGACATGGAGGAGTATTTCCAGGCGAAGCTGCCGCTCTTCCAGCCCGACCGCGGCACGCGCGGCGTGATCTCGCTCGATTCCCCGTACGGCGCGCGCGTCGTGGAGGAAGCCGGCATCCCGGTCACCACCATCTCGTCGACGCCCGGCGTCGTGGGGGACTGGAACGTCGACATCACGGCCGAGGAGGCCGCGTTCACGGCGTTCACCCTCACCGCGCCCGACGGACGCGAACTGTCGAGCCGCGTGCCGATCATCGGCCGCCACATGGCCGCCAACGGAGCGCTCGCCATCGTCATGCTGGTCGAGGCCGGCTTCGAGCTCGACGAGATCGCCGCCGCACTGGAGAAGTCCGGGGGCATCGAGGCGTACCTGCCCGGCCGCACCGAGCGCGTCTCGGGCGACCGCGGCCCCGCCGTGTTCGTCGACTTCGGTCACAGCCCCGACGCCTTCCTCAACACGCTCGCCGCCGTGCGCACGTTCACCCGCGGCAAGGTCGTCATGGTGTTCGGCGCCGACGGCGACCGCGACGCCACCAAGCGGCACGAGATGGCCCGCGTCGCCTCCGAGGGGTCCGACATCCTCGTCATCACCGACCACCACCCGCGCTTCGAGAACGCCGCCTCCATCCGCGCGACACTCGTCGAGGGCGCGCACCTGGCCGAGCACGAGGCGGAGCTGCACGAGGTGAGCCCTCCCGAGAGCGCCATCCGCACCGCCGTCGGCCTCGCCGGCGAGGGCGACTCGATCCTCTGGGCCGGCCCCGGCCACCAGGACTACCGCGACATCGAGGGTGTCCGCACGCCGTACTCCGCGCGAGAAGAAGCGCGCGCCGCCCTGCGCGAAGCCGGTTGGGCGTGAGCCTCCAGGTAGCGCCCCACCGCGGACTCGCGACGACGACGGCCCTCGTGGGCGCGGTCGTCGCGGCCGCCGCCGGGGAGCGCGACGTGATCGTGCTTCTCGGCGACCCCGGCGAGCTCGTACCCTCCACCGACCCGGTCGTCGTGGTGCTGGCGGATGACGCGGCCCTCGTCACCGCCGGGTCCACGATCCGCGCCGACCACGCCGTCGCCACCGTGGGGTACTCCGCCGGCGCCGACACCCGCGCCACCGACATCGCGGTCGACGTCGAGGGAACCGGTTTCGTCGCGCTGCGCCACGGCGTCGCGCTTCCCGTGCGTCTCGCCCTCGTCGGCGAGCGGCACGTGCCCGCCGCCCTCGCCGCGCTCGAGGTCGGGCTGCAGCTCGGCCTGCCGCCCGAGACCGCCGTCGCGGCCCTCGCCGCGGTCACCTCCGCCGAGAGCGGGAACCTCGAGACCGCGGCATCCGCCCACGGCCGGCGCCTCATCGACGACGGGTACGACCTGACGCCCCTCTCCACGACGGAGGCCCTCAAGACCCTCGCCGAGATCACCCGCGACAGTGCCCGGTCGATCGCCGTGCTCGGCGAACTCGACCTGCCCGCCGGCACCGGCCCGCAGGAATCGCGCGAGGAGCACGACCGCATCGGCCGTCTCGTCGTGCGGCTCAACATCGACGCGCTCATCGTCATCGGGCAGTCGGCACGGCACATTCACAACGCGGCGGGCCTCGAAGGTTCGTGGGACGGGGAGTCGGTGCTCGTCGACACCGCCGAGGAGGCATACGATTTGCTCACTGACCAACTGTCCGAGCGGGGTAGCGACACCGTCGTCCTCGTGAAGTCTCCGTTCTCCGACCGGCTTCGTGCTCTCGGCGCCACAATCGAAAGCGTGTCCGCATGATCGCACTCCTGACCGGAGCGGCCTTCTCGCTGGTCTTCACTCTGCTCACCACGCCCCTGTTCATCAAACTGTTCAACCGCATCGGCTGGGGACAGTTCATCCGCGACGACGGTCCGCAGTCGCACCACGCCAAGCGCGGCACGCCGACCATGGGCGGCATCGTGTTCATCATCGGCGCGGTGCTCGGCTACTTCGTCGGGCACCTCATCGCGCGGGAGCCGTTCACCCTCGTCGCCTTCCTGGTCATGTTCCTCATGGTGGGCCTCGGCGCGGTCGGTTTCCTCGACGACTTCCTGAAGACCCGTAACCAGCGCAGCCTCGGACTCGGCGGCTGGTCGAAGATCCTCGGCCAGGTCATCGTCGCCGCCATCTTCGCGGTGATCGCGCTCAACTTCCCCGACGAGAACGACCTGACGCCGGTGTCGAAGATCCTCGACGGCGTGCAGCACACCTACATCTCGTTCGTCCGTGACATCGAGTGGCTCGACTTCGCCACGTTCGGGCTCATCGGCGGCGGCATCCTGTTCGCCATCTGGTCGATCGTGATCGTGGTCAGCGCCTCGAACGGCGTCAACGTGGCCGACGGTCTCGACGGTCTCGCGACCGGCGCGTCGATCCTCGCCTTCACGTCGTACATCTTCATCGGCTTCTGGCAGAACAACCAGTCCTGCTACAACGTGAACGTGCAGGAGAGCGTCGAGAACTCGTTCCGCTGCTACCAGGTGCGCGACCCGCTCGACCTCGCGGTCATCGCGGCCTGCATCGTGGGAAGCCTCATCGGCTTCCTCTGGTGGAACACCAGCCCGGCGCAGATCTTCATGGGCGACACCGGCTCGCTGGGCCTCGGCGGCGCACTCGCCGCCCTCGCCATCCTCAGCCGCACCGACCTGCTGCTCGTCTTCATCGGCGGACTGTTCCTCATCGTCACCGGTTCGGTGATCCTGCAGCGCATCTACTTCAAGCTCACCAAGGGCAAGCGCATCTTCCTGATGAGCCCGCTGCACCACCACTTCGAACTCAAGGGCTGGGCCGAGATCACCGTCGTGGTGAGGTTCTGGATCATCGCCGGCCTGTTCGTCGCCGCGGGCATCGGAATCTTCTACGTCGAATGGGCGTTGGCCCGACCGTGACCGATCTGACAACTCTCACCAGCTGGCACGCCGACTGGAAGGGCCTGCGCGTCGCGGTGCTCGGACTCGGCATGACCGGATTCGCCGCGGCCGACACACTCGTCGAACTCGGGGCCACCGTCCTCGTCGTCGCCGCGAAGGCACCCGAGGAGCACGCCGACCTGCTCGGCGTCATCGGTGCCGAACTGCTCGAGGTCCCGGGGCTCGACGCGGTACCCCCGCGGCTCGCCGAGTTCGACCCGGAACTGGTGATCGTCTCGCCCGGCTTCCACCCCGACCACGCCGTGCTGCTCTGGGCCGCCGCGACGGGCATCCCCGTCTGGGGCGACATCGAGCTGGCCTGGCGGGTGCGCGACAAGGTGCGCGCCGCCGAGTGGATCACGGTCACCGGAACCAACGGCAAGACCACGACCGTGCAGCTCGCCACCCATCTTCTGGCCGCCGCCGGACACCGCGTGGCCGCGGTCGGCAACATCGGCGTGCCGGTGCTCGACGCCGTGCGCGACCCGATCGGCTTCGACGTGCTCGTCGTCGAGCTGTCCAGCTACCAGCTGCACTGGATCAACCAGACGCCCGAGGGCTCGCTCTCGCCGCTCGCGAGCGTCTGCCTGAACCTCGCCGACGACCACCTCGACTGGCACGGCTCTGCCGACGCCTACGCGGCGGCCAAGGGCAAGGTCTACGACAACACCCGCATCGCGGCCGTCTACAACCTCGCCGACGAGGCGACCATGCACATGGTCGAAGAGGCCGACGTGGTCGAGGGATGCCGCGCCATCGGTTTCGGAACGGGTGCACCGGGTCCGAGCGACCTCGGAGTCGTCGACGGCATCATCGTCGACCGCGCGTTCCACGACGACCGCCGCAACTCGGCGTTCGAACTGACCACCCACGGCGAGCTCGCGGCCGCGGGTCTCGCGGCGCCGCACTCCGTCTCGAACGTGCTCGCCGCATCCGCCCTGGTGCGTGCCTACGGGGTCGCACCCGCCGTCATCCGGGACGCCCTCGCGACCTTCCGCATCGACCACCACCGCACCGAGACGGTCCTCGAAGCCGACGGCGTGCTCTGGGTCGACGACTCGAAGGCCACCAACCCGCACGCCGCCGAGGCGTCGTTGCGCGCCTTCGAGCGCGTCGTCTGGGTCGTCGGCGGCCTGCTCAAGGGCGTCGACGTCAGCCGGCTGGTCGAGCGGCAGGCCGCCCGGCTCGCCGCGGCGGTCATCATCGGTGTCGACCGCACGGAGCTTCGCGAGGCATTCGAGCGACACGCGCCGGGGCTCCCGGTCTTTGAGGTGGCCGCGACGGACACTGATGACGTAATGCCAGAGGTCGTGCGCTTGTCGGCGGCTGCTGCGCGACCGGGGGACACCGTGCTCCTGGCTCCGGCAGCGGCATCCATGGATCAGTTCACCGACTACGGAGACCGCGGGCGTCGCTTCGCAGCGGCGGTCCTCGATCAGTTGCGTAGCCCATCAGACAGTTCAGCAGACGACAGTGCAGGAGGTGCAGCGGATGACGACCACTCGGAATCCGGGCACGGGGCAGGCGAACCAGGGGCCCCAACCGCCTAAGCGGCCGACTCGACCGGCGGGCAACCCGCCCGCGGCACGTCGTACCCCGCCCGCGGCGGGTGCCGACCAGCCCGCGGCATCCCGTCCCTCCACCATCACGGTGGGCGTGCGCAAGATCTTCGCCGCGGAAACCGGCAACTTCTTCCTCCTGCTCGGCACGACGCTGTTCCTCGTCGTGTTCGGTCTCGTCATGGTGCTGTCGTCCTCGTCGGTCGAGTCGCACCTCGAGAGCAACGACTTCTTCGCCTCGTTCTCCCGCCAGGGACTGTTCGCCCTCATCGGCGTGCCCGTGATGCTGTTCGCCTCCCGGATGCCGATCTCGTTCTGGAAGCGTTGGGCCTGGCCGGCCATCGCGCTGGGCGTCGGCCTGCAGCTGCTCGTCTTCACCCCGCTCGGCTGGGGCTACGGCGGAAACCAGAACTGGATCAAGATCGCCGGCTTCACCGCGCAGCCATCCGAGCTCCTCAAGCTCGCGCTCATCGTCTGGGTCGCATCCGTGCTCGTGTCGAAGCAGCACCTGTTGGCCGACTGGAAGCACGTCCTGCTGCCTATCGGCCCGGTCGCCGGCCTCGCCATCGGACTGGTCCTCGTCGGTAACGACCTCGGAACCGCGGTCATCATGCTGTCGATTGTGCTCGGCGCGCTCTTCTTCGCCGGTATCAAGCTGCGCTTCCTCGCCCTCGCGGTCGGGGTGCTCTCGTTCTTCGGCCTCGTCATCGCGTTCGCGAGCTCGTCGCGGACGGAGCGCATCGGCGCCTGGATCAACGGCTGCACCCCCGAGCAGTACGAGAACTTCTGCTGGCAGCCCACGCACGGGCTCTGGGCGCTCGCGTCCGGCGGCATCTTCGGCGTCGGTCTCGGCAATTCCAAGGCCAAGTGGTCGTGGCTGCCCGAAGCCGACAACGACTACATCTTCGCGATCATCGGCGAGGAACTCGGCCTGATCGGCGCGATCGTCGTGCTGGCCCTGTTCATCGTGCTCGCCCTGTCGTTCGTGCGCATCCTCCGCGCCAACTCCGACCCGTTCGCCCGCATCGTCACCGCCGGCGTCGGCATCTGGGTGATCGGCCAGGCCCTGGTCAACATCGCGGTGGTGCTCGGTGTGCTCCCGGTGCTCGGTGTGCCGCTCCCGCTGACCTCCGCGGGAGGCACGGCCCTCATCTCGACCCTGCTCGCCATCGGCGTGGTGCTCTCCTTCGCGAGGGAACACCCGGCCCCGGCCGACGGACCCGATCCCTCCACCCGTTCCGACCGTCCCGTCGAGCAGACCCCGGCCGAGCGTTCGCGCCTCGCGGCCGCCCAGCGTGCACGTCCGGTGCGAGAGAGGCGCACCTCGTGACCACCTATCTTCTGGCGGGCGGCGGCACCGCCGGCCACGTCAACCCGCTGCTGGCGACCGCCGACCGCATTTCCGACAGACACGAGGATGCCGCGGTCGTCGTCCTCGGAACCCGCGAGGGGCTCGAGGCACGCCTCGTGCCCGAACGCGGCTACGAACTGGTCACCATCGCGCGCCTCCCGTTCCCGCGTCGCCCGAGTGCCGCGGCGCTGAAGTTCCCGGCGGCGTTCCGTGCCGCGGTCGACGAGACCCGCGCCCTGATCCGCGACCGTGGAGTCGACGTCGTCGTCGGGTTCGGCGGCTACGCCTCGGCCCCCGCCTACATCGCCGCCTGGCGGGAGAAGGTGCCGCTGGTCGTGCACGAGGCCAACGCCAAGCCGGGCATCGCCAACCGCCTCGGCAGCTGGGTCACCCGCTACGTCGGGGTCGCCTTCCAGAGCACCCGCCTCCGCGGCAAGACCCTCGTCGGTATGCCCCTGCGCGTCGAGGTCGAACGTCTCGACCGTCGCGCCGAGCGGGCGACGGCGCTGAAGTACTTCGGCCTCGACGAGGGAAAGCCCACCCTGCTCGTCACCGGCGGCTCCAGCGGAGCGCGTCACATCAACACCACGGTGTCCGAGGCGATCACCTTCATCCTCGGCGCCGGCTGGCAGGTGGTACACATCGCCGGCGAAAAGTCGGAGATCGTCGACCCGAAACTCGCCGGCTACCGCCTGCTGCCCTACTGCAACCGCATGGAACTGGCGATCGCCGTCGCCGACCTCGCCGTCTCCCGCGCCGGATCCGCGACGGTGAGCGAATTCTCCGCGGTCGGTGTGCCGGCCGTCTACATCCCGTACCCCGTCGGCAACGGCGAACAGCGGTTCAACGCCAAGGACGCGGTCGAGGCCGGGGGAGCGGTGCTCGTCGCCGACGCCGATTTCACCCCGGAGTGGGTGCTCTCCACGCTCGTCCCGCTCCTGCTCGATCGGGCGCTCATCGCCGAGATGACCGCGGTCGCCGGCGTGACCGGTGTGCTCGACGGCGCCGACCGCATGGTCGACCTGATCGACCGCGCGGTGGCCGAGCACCCCGTGCAGCCCGAGCCCGCTGCGGCATCCAGCTCTGACGACGACGCGAACGGTAAAATCGACACCGATGATCTATCCTGACTTTTTTCAAGCCCTGCCCGGCGAGCTCGGACCCGTCCACTTCGTCGGAATCGGCGGCTCGGGCATGAGCGGTATCGCCCGCCTCTTCCTCGCCGCCGGGCACACCGTCACCGGCTCGGACCGCAGCGAGAACCACAACACGGAGGCCCTGCGCGAGCTCGGCGCGACCGTCCACATCGGCCACGCGGCATCCAATCTCGGCGACGCCGACGCTCTGGTCTTCACCGGCGCCCTCTGGCCGGACAATCCCGAGTACCTGCTCGCGGTCGAGCGCGGTATCCCGGTGCTGCACCGTTCGCAGGCGCTCGCCTGGCTCATCAACGGCCAGCGCCTCATCGCGGTCGCCGGAGCGCACGGCAAGACCACGTCGACCGGCATGATCATCACGGCGCTGCTCGAGCTCGGCGCCGACCCCAGTTTCGTCAACGGCGGCGTCATCCAGTCGATCGGCACGAGTGCCGCGGCCGGATCGGGCGAACTGTTCGTCATCGAAGCCGACGAGTCCGACCGGTCGTTCCTGCTCTACGACAAGGCCGTCGCCCTCGTCACCAACGTCGACGCCGACCACCTCGACCTCTACGGCAGCCACGAGGCGTTCGACGAGGCGTTCGTCGAATTCACGTCGACGGCGCGCGAACTCGTCGTGATTTCGAGCGACGACGCCGGCGCCGTGCGCGTCACCGGTGCCCTGCGCGAGGTCGCCGATGCGCCGCGCATCGTCACCTTCGGCGAGGATGCCGCGGCCGACGTGCGCATCCACTCGATCGTGGCCGACGGGCCCGTCGCGTTCACCGTGACCTGGCAGGGCGTCGACTACGCCGCCCGCCTCCGCGTCCCCGGCGTGCACAACGCGCTGAACGCCGCGGGCGCCTTCGCCGTGCTCGTCGGACTCGGCTTCGACCCGTCCGACGTGCTCGCCGGAATCGAACTCTTCGGTGGCACCGAGCGTCGCTTCGAACTGCACGGGGTCGTGCGCGGTGTCAGCGTCTACGACGACTACGCGCACCACCCGACCGAGGTCGCCGCTGCCCTGTCCGCGGCGCGCAGCGTCGTCGGCAGCGGACGCCTGATCGCTATTCACCAGCCGCACCTCTACAGCCGCACGCAGCTCATGGCCGGCGACTTCGCCAAGGTCTACGAGGAGCTCGCCGACGCGACGATCGTGCTCGACGTGTACGGAGCCCGCGAGGACCCCGTGCCCGGCGTCACCGGGGCGCTCGTCTCCGAGCGTTTCGTCGACCCGTCGCGCGTGAGCTACCTGCCCGACTGGCAGGCCGCCGCCGACCACGCCGCCGAGATCGCACGCGAGGGCGACATCATCATGACGCTGAGCTGTGGTGACGTGTACCGCATCGTGCCGCAGGTCCTCGACGCCCTCTCCGAGTAACCCGTCCGATGAAGCGTCCCGAGGGTTTCGACCCACCCGCACCCGGCAGCGACGACACCCCCACGGGCCGGCGTCGCCGCGGCGACAAGCCGGCCACGCAGCCGGCACAGCCCGTGCCGCCTGTGCAGCCCACGCGGCCGGTGCGCCCGCCGACCCGTCCGGTCGCGCCCGGGGGTGCCGCCGGGCGTCCGGAACCGGCGCCGGAGTCGACGCGTCCCGCGACGCCGTCCAGCCCTGCCGTACCGTCCTCGCCGCCGCGCCGGCCGGCGTCGCCGAACGCCGGCGGTCCGTCGGCGCCGCGCCGCCCCGTTCTGCCGTCGTCCGCCGGCCCGCGCACTGCTGTCGCGCCCGCCTCTGCCGCGACGCCGTCCCCGTCACCTTCGGCACCGTCGTCTCCGTCGTCTCCGTCGGCGAGCCCGCCCACCGCGAACGCCCCGTCCGTAGCGCAGTCAGCGCGCCCGGCCTCCGCGTCGTCGATGAAACGCCCCGGATCGCCCGTGACCACGCCGGAACCGGAACCGGAAACGACAGAGAAGCGCCGCCTCTTCGGGCGTCGATCCACGGACGCTCCCGGCGCGACCCGTACCACGGCGCCGTCCGGGCCCGTCGTTCCGCCGACCGCGACGCCGGCACAGGGCACGCCCGCACAGGGCACGCCCGCACAGGGCAGACCTGCGCAGGGCACGCCCGCGCCGGGCCGCCGGGTCCCCGCCGCCGCCCAGACCGAGCGATCCGCACGTCGTGAGCTCGCCCGCGCCGCCCGCGCGCGCAAACGCTTCGAAAAAGACGAGGTCAAACGCTTCACCCGGCGATCGCGCTCGCGCCGGACGGTCTGGCTCTCGGTCGGCGGCGTGTTCGTCGTGCTCGGTGCCCTCCTCGCGGTCGCCGTGTTCTCGCCGCTGCTGGCACTCCGTACCGTGCAGGTCGACGGTGCCTCCCGGGTGAGCGCCGCCGAGGTGCAGGAAGCGGTCGAATCCCAGCTCGGCACCTCGCTCGCCCTCATCGACTACGGCACGATCACCGATCAGCTCGCGAAGTTCCCGCTCATCCGCAGCTACGTCACCGAGCTGGTGCCGCCGAACACGCTCGTCATCCATCTGGTCGAGCGTGCGCCGGTCGGTGCCGTCGTCAACGGTGCCGAGTTCGAGCTGCTCGATCCGGCCGGGATCGTGGTGCAGACGAGCGAGACGCGTCCGGAGGGTGTGCCGCTCATCGACGTCGGCACGGAGGACGCGGACAGCGTCGCCTACCGTTCGGTCGTCGAAGTGCTGCTGAGCCTGCCTGCCGAGCTGCTCGCCCAGGTCGACACCATCTCGGCGACGACGAAGGACAACGTGACGTTTTCGCTGCGCGGCGTCGGACAGACGGTGGTGTGGGGCAGTTCCGACCGCTCCGACTACAAGGCGAGCGTCCTCGCCGGCATCGTCGCGCAGCAGGAGCCCGACGCCCTCGTCGAGTTCGACGTCTCCGCGCCCGGCAGCGTCGTCGTCACACCCCGCTGATCCACGGCCGTCGGGTCGCGGTGGGTGCGTGGAGACGAGGCAACTGACACTCTTTCGCCGCCGACTTTCCGACACGCTGGAAAACCTGCCCGACGCGGGGGAGGGCCCGACCTACCCTCAGAGCAGTAAATATAAACTGAGTATAACTTTAGACCTCAAGTAGAGGTTGAGAGTTTCAGCCCCACATTCTCCAGCGGAGGCCGGACGTGACTTCAAACCAAAACTACCTAGCCGTCATCAAAGTCGTCGGCATAGGCGGCGGCGGCGTCAACGCCGTCAACCGCATGATCGAACTCGGTCTGCGCGGCGTCGAATTCATCGCCATCAACACCGACGCCCAGGCGCTGCTCATGAGCGACGCCGACGTCAAGCTCGACGTCGGACGCGAGCTCACCCGCGGTCTCGGCGCCGGTGCGGACCCCGAGGTCGGCCGTCGCGCCGCCGAGGACCACGCCGAAGAGATCGAGGAAGCCCTCGCGGGCGCCGACATGGTCTTCGTCACCGCGGGCGAGGGCGGCGGTACCGGTACCGGTGGCGCTCCCGTGGTCGCCCGCATCGCCAAGTCGATCGGCGCGCTCACCATCGGTGTCGTCACGAAGCCCTTCGGCTTCGAGGGCAAGCGCCGCTCGTCGCAGGCCGAGATCGGTGTCTCCAGCCTCAAGAACGAGGTCGACACCCTCATCGTCGTCCCGAACGACCGCCTGCTCGAGATCAGCGACCGCGGCATCAGCATGCTCGAGGCCTTCGCGACCGCCGACCAGGTGCTCCTCGCCGGCGTCCAGGGCATCACCGACCTCATCACGACCCCGGGTCTGATCAACCTCGACTTCGCCGACGTCAAGTCGGTCATGCAGGGTGCGGGTTCCGCGCTCATGGGCATCGGTTCCGCCCGCGGCGCCGACCGCTCGATCAAGGCAGCCGAACTCGCCGTCGCGAGCCCGCTGCTGGAGGCGAGCATCGACGGTGCGCACGGTGTGCTCATCTCGATCCAGGGTGGGTCCAACCTCGGTATCTTCGAGATCAACGACGCCGCACGCCTGATCCAGGAGGCCGTGCACCCCGAGGCCAACATCATCTTCGGTGCGGTGATCGACGACACCCTCGGCGACGAGGTGCGCGTCACGGTCATCGCGGCCGGATTCGACGGGGGAGAGCCGGTGCCGAAGGCACTCGACGCCAAGCGCACCAACTTCGTCGCCGCGGAGGCCGGCACCTCGGCCGCTCCGGCCGAGCGCCCCGCCGAGCCCAAGGCCGAGCCGGCCGCGTGGACGCCGGAACCCGAGAGCATCCCCTCGGCTCCCGTCGACCGCACGTTCGACGACGACGAGAACAACGACCTCGACATCCCCGACTTCCTGAAGTAGGTGGAACCCCTCGCCGACCGCCTCGCGCTCGTCCGGTCCTCCGTGGCCGACGCGGTGCGCGAGGCGGGTCGCGCCGACGGCGACGTCACGACCATCGTCGTGACCAAATTCCATCCGGCGAGCCTCGTCCGCGAACTCGCCGCCCTGGGTGTCGTGGACGTCGGCGAGAACCGCCAGCAGGAAGCGGTGGAGAAGGCGGCCGAGCTCGCCGACCTGGGTCTGCGCTGGCACTTCATCGGGCAGCTGCAGAGCAAAAAGACCCGCAGCGTGCTCCGTTTCGCCACCGCCATCCACTCTCTCGACCGGCCGTCGCTCGTGACGGCGCTCGGCTCGGCCCTGCAGAGCCCCGTGGATGCCGCGTCCGGCGTCACCACGATCGACGCGTTCATCCAGCTCAACCTGACCGACGATCCCGCACGCGGCGGCGTGAACCCGGCCGACCTCGAGACGTTCGCGGAATCGGTGCTGGCCACCGACCGCATCCGGCTTCGCGGCCTGATGGCGGTCGCGCCGATCGACGCCGACCCGCGTCGGGCCTTCGCGGGGGTGCGCGCCCTCGGCGAGCGGCTCACGGCTCTCGCGCCGGGTGCCACGGGCCTGTCGATGGGCATGTCCGGCGACTACCGCGAGGCGGTCCTGGAAGGCGCGACACACCTGCGAATAGGCACGGCAATCACGGGAAACCGCCCGGTCGCCGGTTAATCTTGCAGCACGAGCTATACACCGGAGGATCACAATGGCCAACCCACTGCGCAAGACCATGGTTTACCTTGGCCTCGCTGACGAAGAATACGACTACGAAGCAGCGCAGCCGAGTGCCCCGGTGGCGCCCGTCGCCACCACGCCCCAGAACGCCACCAACACCGCGCCTGCCGCGACGCGCGCCCCGGTAACCCCGCTGCGCCGTCCCACGGCAGCACGCCAGGCAGGACCAGCTGAAATGAACGAAATTCTCACGGTGCACCCGCAGCACTACAAGGACGCGCAGGTCATCGCCGAGAACTTCCGCGAGGGCATCCCCGTCATCATCAACCTCTCGCAGATGAGCGAACCCGATGCCCGTCGTCTGGTCGACTTCGCGAGCGGCCTGTCGCAGGGCCTCTACGGCAAGATCGAGCGCGTGACCGGCAAGGTCTTCCTGCTCTCGCCCGCGCACGTCATCGTGAGCGGCGACCACGCCGAAGCCGAGACGGACGTCGAAGCATCCTTCTTCTCGCAGCAGTGATCCCCGCTCCAGCCGCGACAGCGGTGTTCCACGCATGAATACCGGTGTCTCGATCGTCGCCACGATCCTAGCGATCGCCCTGAACCTGTTCGTCCTCATCATGTGGGCGCGGTTCGTGCTCGACCTGGTGGCGATGCTCGCCCGTGAATGGCGGCCCCGTGGCCCGCTGCTGATCGTCGCGGAACTCGTCTACACGATCACCGATCCTCCGGTGAAGGCTGTACGCCGGGTAGTCCCGCCCCTGCGCGCGGGAGGGATCGTCATCGATTTTTCCTGGAGCATCGTACTCATCGCGGCGATTATTCTCGGCGCGATCGTCTCGGGATTCAGGTAACGGCTTCACCGTTGTACTCTGGACTGATTGATCCGGAGCGATCCACAGTTCCATCGACGCAGTATCAGTGGCGTTAACTCAGCGCTACATCCAGTTCAAGAAAGTGTTAGAGGTGACGGATATGGCTTTGACTCCTGAAGACGTAGTCAACAAGCGGTTCCAACCGACCAAATTTCGCGAAGGCTACGACCAGGACGAAGTCGACGACTTCCTCGACGAAGTTGTCGTCGAGCTGCGTCGCCTGAACCAGGAGAACGAAGAGCTCCGCCAGCGTCTGATCGCGAGCGACTCGCGCATCAACGAGCTGCAGCGCAGCGCCGGCCAGAACGGCTCCGCGCCGAGCTTCTCTGCCCCGGCCGAATCCGCGCAGGAGCAGGCCGAGCCCGTCCAGGAGCAGGCAGCGCCCGAGCCCGTCGCAGCGCCCGAGCCGTTCGTCGCTCCGGCACCGCAGTACGCGGCGCCCACGGCCTATGCGGCTCCCGCGCCGGTCACCGACCCCGCCGTCGACCCCAACAACACGAACAACCTCCTGCAGCTGGCCCGCCGCCTGCACGAGGAGCACGTCCGTGAGGGTGTCGAGAAGCGTGACGCTCTGATCGCCGAAGGCCAGGAGCAGGCGACCCGCCTCGTGCAGGAAGCCACCGCCGCCCAGCAGGCCGCCGCTCAGGAAGCAGCAGCGGCCCAGCAGGCAGCAGCTCAGGAGGCGGAGGCCGCCCAGCGCGCCAAGCTCTCCACCATCGAGGCGGAGCGCCAGCAGCTCGAGGCCGAGCGCCAGCAGCTCGAGAACCGCGTCGAAGAGCTCCGCAACTTCGAGCGCGAGTACCGCCTCAAGCTGAAGAGCTACATCGAGGGCCAGTTGCGCGAGCTCGACTCGAACAACGTCATCGGTTCCACCGAGGCTCCCACGTCGACGCCCCCAGCGTCGCCGTACGCCGCCCAGTCCGCCGCGCAGCCCGCAGCGGGCGCCAACTACACGGGCTTTGGCGGAAACAACTAGCACTGCCGCGACGGCCAGTGCGCCGAAGGTCAGGATTCTGGCCCTCGTCGTACTGGCCGTCGTTGCCGTGTGCGTGTTCGCGATCGACCAGGTGGCGAAGTATCTCGTCGTCGAGAACCTGACCGAACGCCAGCCGGTCGCCGTCATCGGCGAGCTGCTGCAGTTCACCTTCGTGCGCAACCCGGGTGCGGCGTTCTCGCTGTTCAGCGGCACCACGTGGATCTTCGCGATCATCGCCACCGCCGTCGCCGTCTTCATCGTCGTCTTCGCCCGACGCATCCGCTCCATCGCCTGGGCCGTGCTGTTCGGCCTGCTGCTCGGGGGTAACCTGGGCAACCTGTTCGACCGTCTCTTCCGCGAACCGGGCTTCGGCGTCGGCCACGTCATCGACTTCATCCAGATCTATTGGTTTCCGGCGATCTTCAACGTCGCCGACATGGCCATCGTCGTCAGTATGGGAATTTTCATCGTGTTGACCATCAAGGGCGTCGGCCTCGCCGGCAGTCGAGAAACCAGCAGAACCGCGGATGCCGCGGCTCAGGACATCTCCTGATGGAGAACCGCAGCCTGCCCGTCCCCGACGGTCTCGAAGGCGTCCGGGTCGACTCGGCCCTCGCCAAGCTCCTCGGCTTCTCCCGCACGTTCGCGGCCGAGGTCGCCGAGGCCGGGGGAGTGACCGCCGACGGCGTCGTCCTCGGCAAGTCCGACCGCCTGACCGCCGACTCCTGGCTCGAGGTCTCGTGGGAGAACAAGCACGCCCCTGTGGTCGTGCCCGTCGTGGTGAGCGACCTCGGGATCGTCTACGACGACGACGACTTCGTGGTCGTCGACAAGCCCGTCGGCGTCGCCGCGCACCCCTCCGTGGGGTGGACAGGACCCACCGTGCTCGGCGCCCTCGCGGGCGGCGGCATCCGGGTGTCGACCTCCGGGGCCGCCGAACGCGCCGGAATCGTGCACCGCCTCGACGCCGGCACGAGCGGCCTGATGGTCGTCGCCAAGTCGGAGCGCGCCTACACCGAGCTCAAGCGCCAGTTCCACGACCGCGAGGTCTCGAAGATCTACCACGCCGTCGTGCAGGGCCACCCCGACCCTCTCGCGGGAACCATCGACGCCCCCATCGGCCGCCACCCCGGCAGCTCGTGGAAGTTCGCGGTCACCGCCGACGGCAAACCCTCGGTCACGCACTACGAGACGCTCGAGGCGTTCCCCAGCGCGTCCCTGCTCGAGATCAACCTCGAAACGGGCCGCACGCACCAGATCCGGGTGCACATGGCTGCGCAGCGGCATCCCTGTGTCGGCGACGCCATGTACGGGGCCGACCCGTCCATCTCTGCCCGCCTGGGACTCGCCCGGCAGTGGCTGCACGCCATGAAGCTCGAATTCACGCACCCCGGCACGGGTGACCGCGTGCGGTTCGAGAGCCGGTATCCGGATGACCTGCAGCACGCCCTCAATGTCCTCCGTGAGGCTTAGTCTTAACTTCTTCCGGTCGTTCGTTCTTTCTTAGTCGGAGTTGTTTTGCCCAGTAACGATTCATTCGTTCACCTGCACGTCCACAGCGAGTACTCGATGCTCGACGGAGCGGCGCGCGTCGGTCCGCTGATGAAAGCGGCGGCGGCCGAGGGTATGCCCGCGATCGCCATGACCGACCACGGCAACATGTTCGGCGCCTACGACTTCTGGAAGCAGGCGACCGCCAACGGCGTGAAGCCGATCATCGGCACCGAGGCGTACATCACCCCGGGCACGGCCCGCGGCGACCGCACTCGTGTGCGCTGGGGCGGTCAGCACCAGAACCAGGACGACGTCGGTGGTTCCGGTTCGTACACCCACATGACGCTGCTCTCCGAGAACAACGAGGGCATGCACAACCTGTTCCGGCTGTCGTCGCTCGCCTCGATCGAGGGCTTCTACTTCAAGCCCCGCATGGACCGCGAGCTGCTCAGCCAGTACGGCAAGGGCATCATCGCGACCACCGGCTGCGTCGGTGGCGAAGTGCAGACCCGGCTGCGGCTCGGGCAGTACGAGGAGGCCCGGCAGGCGGCATCCGATTTTCAGGACATCTTCGGCAAGGGCAACTTCTTCGCCGAGGTCATGGACCACGGCATCGACATCGAACGCCGCACCATGGAAGACCTCTTCCGCCTCGCGAAAGAACTCGACCTGCCGCTCGTCGCCACCAACGACCTGCACTACACGCACGCGCACGACTCGACCGCGCACGCGGCTCTGCTCTGCGTGCAGTCGGCGTCGACGCTCGACGACCCCAACCGCTTCAAGTTCGACTCCGACGAGTTCTACCTCAAGTCGGCCGCGCAGATGCGCCACCTGTTCCGCGACCACCCCGAGGCCTGCGACAACACGCTGTTGATCGCCGAGCGCTGCGAGGTCAACTTCGAGCACCGCGACCTCATGCCGCGCTTCCCGGTGCCGGAGGGCGAGACCGAGGCCAGCTGGTTCGAGAAGGAGGTGGCGGCGGGCATGATGCGCCGCTTCCACAACGCGCCGAGCGAGGCGCACCTCGCGCAAGCCAAGTACGAGGTCGACGTCATCAAGCAGATGGGCTTCCCCGGCTACTTCCTCGTGGTCGCCGACTTCATCACCTGGGCGAAGCAGCAAGGAATCCGCGTCGGCCCCGGCCGTGGTTCCGCCGCCGGTTCCATGGCGTCGTACGCGATGGGCATCACCGAGCTCGACCCGCTGGCCCACGGCCTCATCTTCGAGCGCTTCCTCAACCCCGACCGCGTCTCCATGCCCGACGTCGACGTCGACTTCGACGACCGGCGACGCGGCGAAGTGATCCGCTACGTCACCGACAAGTACGGCGACGACCGCGTCGCGCAGATCGTCACCTACGGGACGATCAAGGCCAAGCAGGCGCTCAAGGACTCCTCGCGCGTGCTCGGTATGCCCTACTCGGTCGGCGAGAAGCTGACCAAGGCGATGCCGCCCGCCATCATGGGCAAGGACATCGCCCTCGGCGACATCATGAACAAGGATGCGCCGCGCTGGAAAGAGGCGAGCGACATCCGCGCGGTCATCGAGACCGACATGGAGGCCGCCAAGGTCTTCGAGACGGCGCTCGGCATCGAGAACCTGAAGCGCCAGTGGGGTGTGCACGCCGCCGGCGTCATCCTCTCGGCCGAACCGCTGCTCGACGTGCTTCCGATCATGAAGCGCGAAGACGACGGCGCCATCATCACCCAGTTCGACCAGCCGCCGCTGGAAGACCTCGGGCTGATCAAAATGGACTTCCTCGGTCTGCGCAACCTGACCATCATCGAAGACGCGCTCAAGATGATCGAGAAGAACACGGGCTCCAAGCTCGTGATCGAAGACCTCGACCTCGACGCCGACCAGAAGACCTACGACCTGCTGGCCCGCGGTGACACGCTGGGTGTGTTCCAGCTCGACGGCGGGCCCATGCGCGCCCTGCTCAAGCAGCTCAAGCCGACCAGCTTCGAAGACATCTCGGCCGTCATCGCGCTCTACCGCCCCGGCCCCATGGGCATGAACTCGCACACCAACTACGCGCTGCGTAAGAACGGTCTGCAGGCGATCGAGGCGATCCACCCGGAGCTCGAAGAGCCGCTGCGCGAGAGCCTCGGCATCACGTACGGCCTCATCGTCTACCAAGAGCAAGTGATGTTCGTGGCGCAGAAGGTCGCCGGGTTCTCGCTCGGTCAAGCCGACGTGCTGCGCCGCGCCATGGGTAAGAAGAAGAAGAGCGAGCTGGACAAGCAGTTCGCCGACTTCGAGGCCGGCATGATCGGCAACGGCTACAGCGCCGCCGCGGTGAAGGTGCTCTGGGACACCCTGATGCCCTTCGCCGACTACGCCTTCAACAAGGCGCACTCGGCCGGCTACGGCGTGCTCAGCTACTGGACCGCCTACCTCAAGGCCAACTTCCCCGCGGAGTACATGGCCGCGCTGCTCACCAGCGTCGGCGATTCCAAAGACAAGCTCGGCATGTACCTCAACGAGTGCCGCCGCATGGGCATCAAGGTGCTCGCGCCCGACGTGAACGAGTCGTTCGTCGACTTCACCGCCGTTCCGAGCGCCGACGGCACCGTCGGCGACATCCGCTTCGGACTCGGCGCGGTGCGCAACGTCGGAGCCAACGTGGTCGAGGGAATCCGCTCGTCGCGCGAGGCCAAGGGGCGTTTCGAGTCGTTCCACGACTTCCTCGCCAAGGTGCCGCTGCAGGTCACCAACAAGCGCACGGTCGAATCGCTCATCAAGGCCGGCGCGTTCGACTCGCTCGGTTCGACCCGGCGCGCGCTGCTCGAGATCCACGAGGACGCCGTCGACGGCTCGGTCAACGTCAAGCGCACGGAGGCCACCGGGCAGGCCGGCTTCGACTTCGACAGCCTGTTCGACGAACCGCAGGAGACCAGCAAGGTCCCCGACCGGCCCGAGTGGGCCAAGCGCGACAAGCTCGCGTTCGAACGCGAGATGCTCGGCCTCTACGTCTCCGACCACCCGCTCGCCGGGCTCGAGGTCGCGCTCGCCAAACACGCGAGCGCGACGATCACCGACCTGCTCGCGGGCGAAGTGGCAGGCGACGGAGAACACGTCACCGTGGCCGGCCTCATCACGAGCGTGCAGCACCGCGTCGCCAAGAACTCGGGCAACCAGTACGGCATCATCTCGGTGGAGGACTTCGGCGCGCAGATCGACGTGATGTTCCTCGGCAAGGCGTACCAGGAGTTCGCGCCCGAGCTGGTCAACGACTCCGTCGTGGTTATCCGCGGCCGGGTGAGCATGCGCGACGACGGCATGAACCTGCACGGCTCGAGCCTGATGGTGCCCGAACTCGGCCAGGGCGGCACCGCGGGATCGATCATGATCTCGCTCGCCGACACCCGGGCCACGCCGCCCACGATCCGCGCGCTCAAAGAGATGCTCGTGCGACACAAAGGCGAGGGCGAGGTGCGCCTTCGACTCACCAAGGGCGACGTCGGGCGCATCTACGAGCTCCCGTACTCGGTCCAGACCACCGGCGACTTCTTCGGCGAGCTGAAGAGCCTGCTCGGGCCCGGCTGCCTGGTCTGAATAGTCGCGGCTGGGAAGATTCTCATCTCCCAGCCGCGGCCCGGCTCTGGATTTCTACAGCGCCCGCGGCGTCATGTAGGTGCGCTCGTGGTACAGCAGCGCCTCGTCTTCGTCGCCGAGCGCGCCGTCCTCGATCTGCACGATGACGACCGCGTTGTTGTGCACGGGGTGCACCTCGATGATGCGGCCGACCATCCACGCGGTGACGTCGTTGAGCACGGGCACGCCGTGCGGACCCTCGTGCCAGTGGTCGCCGACGAAGCGCACGGCGTTGTCGGCGGCGAGCTTCTCGGCGAGGTGACGCGAGCGCGGACCGAGCGTGTGGATCGCGACGTAGTTGCCCACCGTCATCGCCGGCCACGCGCTCGCGATGCGGGCCATGTTGAACGTGACGAGCGGCGGCACGGCCGCGAGGCTCGCCAGCGACGTGGCGGTGAATCCGACGGGGGAGCCGTCGGGGGCGACCGAGGTGATCGCGGCGACGCCGGCGGCGTGCCGGCGGAACGTCTGCTTGAAGGCCTCGAGGTCGCTGGGGGAGGTGGATGCGTCGGTCATTAACGGGTTCAATCTCTGAAGAGGGATGCTCATTCCCGACGGCCGGGTATCGGGCGGTCTATCCGCACGCTGGCGCGCAACTACGATGGTGAAGCCATGATTCAAATCATTGACCTCCGGGACATCCAGCCTAACCGTGTCGACCTCGCCGACCTCATTCCCCGGTCGAAGACCGACTTCTCGGTCGCGACCGACATCGCGAGAGGGCTCATCGACGCCGTCCGCGAACGCGGGGAAGAGGCTCTGCTCGAGCAGGCGGAGCGCCTCGACGGCGTCCGCCCCGCCCAGGTGCGCATCCACGCCGAGGAGATCGGCGCCGCGGTGCGCGACCTCGACCCCGCCGTGCGTTCCTCGCTCGAAGAGGCGATCAGCCGCGTCACGACCGCGTCCGAGGCGCAGCTTCCGCTCGCCAAGGTCACGCAGCTCGGCGACGGCGCCGAGGTCATCCAGCGCTGGCAGCCGGTGAAGCGCGTCGGCCTCTACGTGCCCGGCGGCAAGGCCGTCTACCCCTCCAGCGTCGTTATGAACGTCGTTCCCGCGCAGGTCGCCGGCGTCTCGTCCATCGCTCTCGCCTCGCCGGCCCAGAAGCAGTTCGACGGCTCCGTGCACCCCACGATCCTCGCCGCGGCCGGCCTGCTCGGCGTCGACGAGGTCTACGCCATGGGCGGTGCCGGCGCGGTCGGCGCGTTCGCCTACGGCGTGCCGTCGCTCGGCCTCGACCCGGTGCAGGTCATCACCGGCCCGGGCAACATCTACGTGGCCGCGGCCAAGCGTCTCGTCCGTGGCGTCGCCGGCATCGACTCCGAAGCCGGTCCGACCGAAATCCTCGTGATCGCGGATGCCACGGCCGACGCACGCCTCGTGGCAGCCGACCTCGTCAGCCAGGCCGAGCACGACGAGATGGCGGCGGCCCTGCTCGTCACCGATTCCGCCGAGTTCGGCGACCGGGTGCGCGCCGAGCTCGAGATCATCGCCGCCAGCACGCACCACTCCGCGCGCGTCATCGAGGCGCTCGACGGCCAGCAGTCCGCGATCGTGCTGGTCGCCGACATGGGGGCCGCCGCGGCGTTCAGCAATGCCTACGGTCCCGAACACCTCGAGATCCAGACCGAGCAACCGGGCGCCGTGCTCGACCTCATCGACAGCGCGGGAGCGATCTTCCTCGGCGAGAACTCGCCGGTCAGCCTCGGCGACTACCTCGCCGGCTCCAACCACGTGCTGCCCACCGGCGGCCAGTCGCACTTCTCGTCCGGCCTCGGCGCGTACACGTTCCTGCGCCCGCAGCAGATCGTCAAGTACTCGAGAAGCGCCCTGCAGGAGGTGGAGGCCCGCATCGTGGCCCTCAGTTCGGCGGAGGACCTCCCGGCCCACGGCGACGCGATCACGGCGCGGTTCACCCGGTAGCCGCAACATCCCACCCTTTCGGGGTACGGGGTTTAAGATCGAAGAACTATGTTCTGCCCCTTCTGCCGCCATCCCGACAGCCGCGTTGTCGACTCCCGCACGAGCGACGACGGAATGTCGATCCGTCGACGCCGCCAATGCCCCGAATGCGGGCGCCGCTTCAGCACCACAGAGACCGCGAGCCTGATGGTCATCAAGCGCAACGGGGTCGTCGAGCCGTTCAGCCGCGAGAAGATCGTGAGCGGCGTGCGCAAGGCGTGCCAGGGCCGACCGGTCACCGACACCGACCTCGCCGTCCTCGCGCAGAAGGTCGAGGAGGCCATCCGCGCCACCGGCGCGGCGCAGATCGAAGCCAACGACATCGGGCTCGCCATCCTGCCGCCCCTCCGTGATCTCGACGAGGTCGCCTATCTGCGCTTCGCCAGCGTCTACCAGGGCTTCGACTCGCTCGAGGACTTTGAAAGCGCCATCACGCTGTTGCGCGTGAGCCACGAGTCGAAGCCGGCACCGCTCGTCGCGGAATAACACCCGCGGGGACAGGTGCGTATGGGCACGCGCTGTAGCGTTGACCCCAGCATGTACAAACTCCTCTTCTCCACGGTCCTCACCCGCATCGACCCGGAACGCGCGCACCACCTCGCGTTCGTCGTGATCCAGCGGTTGCCGCTGCTCGGCATCGGTGCGCTCGTGCGCCGCTTCACCCGACCCGACCCGAGCCTCGCCGTCAGCGCCCTCGGTCTCGAGTTCGACTCGCCGTTCGGTGTGGCCGCGGGCTTCGACAAGGACGGCAACGCCATCCGCGGTCTCGGCCAGCTCGGGTTCGGCCACGTCGAGGTCGGCACGATCACCGCGCGCCCGCAGCCGGGCAACCCGCGGCCGCGACTGTTCCGCCTCGTGCCGGACCGCGCCGTCGTCAACCGCATGGGGTTCAACAACCACGGAGCCGCCGCCGCCCGCGACCGGCTAGCCCGCGAGGCCCGTCGCCCGTCCCGGCCCGTCATCGGCGTCAACATCGGCAAGTCCCGTGTGGTCGAGGTGGATGACGCGATCTCCGACTACCTCGAGAGCGCGCGACTGCTCGCACCCGCCGCCGACTACCTCGTGGTCAACGTCAGCTCGCCGAACACGCCGGGCCTGCGCGGCCTGCAGGAGCTCGACAAGCTCGCCCCGCTGCTGACCGCCGTGCAGGGCGGAGCCGGCGACACGCCCGTGCTCGTCAAGATCGCCCCCGATCTCAGCAACGAGGAGGTCGCCCGCATCACCGAGCTCGCCCTGCGCCTCGGCCTCGCCGGCATCATCGCCAACAACACGACGCTTTCGCGCGAGGGGCTCGCAACCGACGCCGCGGTCGTCGAGGCGGCCGGCGCCGGGGGACTCTCCGGAGCGCCCCTCGCCGCCCGCTCGCTCGAGCTGCTCGTGCTCATCCGCTCGCTCGTGCCGGCCGACTTCTGCGTGATCTCCGTCGGCGGGGTCGAGACGGCGGCGGATGTCGCGGCCCGGCTCGACGCCGGTGCGACCCTCGTGCAGGGCTACACGGGGTTCCTCTACCTCGGTCCGCTCTGGGCCCGCCGGATCAACCGCGGCCTGGTCGCACTGCGCGGCTAGCGAGCCGACGCAAAAGGGGATCGAGCCGTCGGCTCGATCCCCTTTGTCGTTGTCCCGACTAGCTCGGGTACTGGCGGCGCTTGACCTGCGGCTTCGGCAGACGCATCAGGCGCAGCTGCAGGGCGCGCATGGCGGCGTACCAGCGAAGGCCGGTCTCGACGTTGTCCTCGCCGTACTTCGCCTTGAGCTTCTTGCGGATGATGAATCCGACGATCACCGTGTCGATTACCGCGGCGATGAAGAAGAGCCAGAGCAGGGCGAACGCGCCGACCTGCACCTCGGGCTGGGGGAAGACCGTCAGGATCAGCACGACGACCATGATCGGGATCAGGAACTCGCCGATGCTGGTGCGCGCGTCGATGTAGTCGCGCACGTAGCGGCGCTGCACGCCACGGTCACGCACGGGCATGTACTTCTCGACGCCGTTCGCCATACCGATGCGCTGCTTCTCACGCTCGGTGGCGAGGGCGGCCTTCGACTGGCGACGCGCCTCCGCGCGGTCGTTGGAAACGAGGGGACGCTTGCGCGCCTCCTCCTTCTCGCGGCGGGTGGGCGTGGGACGGCCCTTGCCGGTGGAGATGCTGTCTTGGTTCAGTTCGTAACCGACTTCGTTATCGGTCGAGCTGTTGGAGTTCCTGGCCACGATGAGTCCTTGCGCTTGGGGTCGCCTTAAGATTACCTGCATGACAGATTTCGAGCAGACAAACCCCGCCAACTCCCACCCTTCGCTCGACGCTCTGCGCGAAACCGTGCAGCTGGGACTGCCGGCGGCGATCGCCGATCTCTCCAGCCTGGTGCGCATCCCGTCCGTCTCGTGGGACGGCTTCGACCCCGCCCACGTGGCCGCCAGCGCCGACGCCGTGAAGGCCCTGTTCGACGGCGTCGGCGTCTTCGAGTCGGTCGAGATCGCGCGTGCCCCCATCGGATCGACCGAGACCCTCGGCCAGCCCGCCGTGCTCGCGACCCGCGCGGCCCGCAACGGCCGCCCGACGGTCCTCCTCTACGCGCACCACGACGTGCAGCCCCAGGGCGACGAGGCCTCCTGGGACTCCGCGCCCTTCGAGCCCACCGTGCGCGGCGACCGCCTGTACGGGCGCGGCGCCTCCGACGACAAGGCCGGCGTCATGTCCCACGTCGCCGCCATCCGCGCCTTCGCCGCGACCGTCGGCACCGACTTCGACCTCGGACTCGCCGTCTTCATCGAGGGGGAGGAGGAATTCGGATCACGCTCGTTCTCCAACTTCCTCACCCAGAACCAGGCGGCCCTCGCCGCCGACGTCATCATCGTTGCCGACTCGGACAACTGGAACGTCACCACCCCGTCGCTCACGGTCGCCCTGCGCGGCAACGTGGCGTTCAAGCTCACGGTTTCCACCCTCGAGCACGCCTCGCACTCGGGCATGTTCGGGGGAGCGGCGCCCGACGCCATGCTCGCCACGATCGCCCTGCTCGCCACCCTGCACGACGAGAACGGGTCCGTCGCGGTCGACGGCCTCACCTCGTGGGAGACGGAGACTCCCGACTACCCCGAGGAGCAGCTGCGCGAGGAAGCGGCGCTGCTGCCCGGCGTCCTCCCGATCGGCACCGGCACGGTGCTGAGCCGGCTCTGGGCGCAGCCGGCCATCACCATCACCGGAATCGACGCGCCCACCGTGGTCAACGCGTCGAATACGCTCATCCCGACGGTCACCGTCAAGCTCAGCGCGCGCATCGCGCCCGGCCAGAACGCGGCGGACGCCTACGCGGCGCTCGAGGCGCACCTGCGCGCCCACGCCCCGTTCGGCGCGCACATCGCGATCGACAACGTCGACCTCGGCAGTCCGTTCCTCGTCGACACCGACGGGTGGGCCGCCACGGAGGCGAAGGCGGCGATGCACGAGGCGTGGGGGACCCCGGCCGTCGAGACCGGCATCGGCGGATCGATCCCGTTCATCGCCGACCTCGTCACCGTGTTCCCCGAGGCGCAGATCCTCGTGACCGGCGTCGAAGACCCCGACACCCGCGCGCACAGCCCGAACGAGTCGCAACACCTGGGAGTCTTCCAGCGGGCGATCCTCACCGAGGCCGTTTTGTTCGCAAAACTCAACGACCGCGCGTAGAATCGCGACCATGACTGACACCACCCTGACTCCCGCTGCGCCCGCAGCCGCTCACGGCGTCGGACTTTCGGATGCGGCAGCGCAGAAAGTCCGCAGCCTCATGACGCAGGAGGGTCGCGACGACCTCCGCCTGCGCGTCGCCGTCCAGCCGGGCGGTTGCTCCGGCCTCATCTACCAGCTCTACTTCGACGAGCGTTTCCTCGACGGTGACGCCTCCGTCGACTTCGGCGAGGGTGTCGAGGTCGTCGTCGACAAGATGAGCGTGCCCTATCTCGACGGCGCGTCGATCGATTTCGAAGACACGATTCAAAAGCAGGGATTCACGATCGACAACCCGAATGCCGCGGGAAGCTGCGCCTGCGGAGACTCTTTCCACTAAAAAAGGACCGAGACACGACGCGCAAGAGGCACTGACCGGAAGGTCGGTGCCTCTTCGTCGTTATAGACTCGATGTGTTCCAGTCCGTGTCATCCGAGAGGTTCCAGGTGCGCTCCAAACGCCTAAGTCGATGGGCCATTATCCCCATTGCGGTCGCAGTCTCGGTGGTTCTCGCCGGCTGCACGCAGGCCCAGTTGCAGGGCTGGTTGCCCGGCGATCCCGATACGACCAACCACACCAGCCGCATCATGGGCCTGTGGGTCACCTCCTGGATCGTGCTGCTCGCGGTCGGTGTCATCACGTGGGGCCTCGTCATCTGGGCCGCGGTCGTCTACCGTCGCCGCAAGGGCCAGACCGGACTTCCCGTGCAGATGCGCTACAACCTGCCGGTCGAGATTTTCTACACGATCGTCCCCCTCATCCTCGTGCTGGGCTTCTTCGCCTTCACCGCACGTGACCAGGCCGCCATCGAGGCCGACCCGGGCGACCCCGACGTCACCATCGAGGTCTTCGGCAAGCGCTGGGCGTGGGACTTCAACTACATCGACGAGAACGTCTACAGCGCCGGTGTCCAGGCCACCGAGCTCGACGACTCCGACAGCGTCGACGTCGACGCCCTGCCCGTCCTCTACCTGCCGGTCGACCAGAAGGTCCAGATCGACATCGAGTCGCGCGACGTCATCCACTCGTTCTGGATCATCGACTTCCTCTACAAGAAGGACATGATCCCCGGCAAGTCGAACCACATGTACTTCACGCCGACCAAAATCGGCACCTACCAGGGCAAGTGCGCCGAGCTCTGCGGCGAGTACCACTCGCTCATGCTCTTCCAGGTGAAGGTCGTGTCGCAGGAAGACTACGACGCCTACATCGAGGGCCAGCGCGCAGCCGGCTTCGAAGGCCGTCTCGGCGAGGAATACAACACCAACACCAACCTGCCCGGCACCGGCGCGGTTGACCACAGCGAAGAAGGCTGATCGCGATGAGCACAGCAACTGCAACCAGGCCCGGCCTCAGCACACCCGCAGTGGTGCGCCGCGGCAACGTGCTCGTCAGCTGGATCACCTCCACTGACCACAAGACGATCGGGTACATGTACCTGATCAGCTCGTTCATCTACTTCTGCATCGGCGGGGTGATGGCGCTCATCATCCGCGCCCAGCTCTTCGCTCCCGGTCTGAACATCGTCGACACCAAAGAGCAGTACAACCAGCTCTTCACGATGCACGGCACGATCATGCTGCTCATGTTCGCGACGCCGCTGTTCGCCGGGTTTGCCAACGTGCTGATGCCGCTGCAGATCGGTGCGCCCGACGTGGCGTTCCCGCGACTCAACGCCTTCGCCTACTGGCTGTACAGCTTCGGATCGCTGATGGCCGTCGCCGGCTTCCTCACCCCCCAGGGTGCGGCATCCTTCGGCTGGTTCGCCTACGCGCCCCTGTCGAGTACCACGTTCTCGCCCGGTATCGGCGGTAATCTGTGGGTCTTCGGCCTCGCACTGAGCGGTTTCGGCACGATCCTCGGCGGTGTGAACTTCATCACCACGATCATCACGATGCGTGCCCCCGGTATGACGATGTTCCGCATGCCGATCTTCACGTGGAACATCCTCGTGACCTCGATCCTCGTGCTGATGGCCTTCCCGGTTCTCGCGGCCGCCATGTTCGGCCTCGCCGCCGACCGGGTGTTCGACGCGCACATCTACGACGCGGCCAACGGCGGCGTGATCCTCTGGCAGCACCTCTTCTGGTTCTTCGGCCACCCCGAGGTGTACATCATCGCCCTGCCGTTCTTCGGAATCATCTCCGAAGTGCTGCCGGTCTTCAGCCGCAAGCCGATCTTCGGCTACAAGACGCTGATCTACGCGACGATCGCTATCGCCGCTCTGTCCGTCACCGTGTGGGCCCACCACATGTACGTGACCGGCTCGGTGCTGCTGCCGTTCTTCTCGTTGATGACGATGCTCATCGCTGTTCCGACCGGTGTGAAGATCTTCAACTGGATCGGCACCATGTGGCGCGGATCCGTGACGTTCGAGACCCCGATGCTCTGGGCGATCGGCTTCCTCATCACGTTCACCTTCGGTGGACTCACCGGCGTCATCCTGGCGTCGCCGCCGCTCGACTTCCACGTCTCGGACTCGTACTTCGTCGTGGCCCACTTCCACTACGTGGTCTTCGGTACCGTCGTGTTCGCCATGTTCAGCGGCTTCTACTTCTGGTGGCCCAAGTGGACCGGCAAGATGCTCAACGAGCGTCTCGGCAAGATCCACTTCTGGCTGCTCTTCATCGGCTTCCACACGACGTTCCTGATCCAGCACTGGATCGGTGTGCTCGGCATGCCGCGTCGGTACGCGACCTACCTGCCCGAAGACGGCGTGACCTGGATGAACCAGCTCTCCACCATCGGAGCCGCGATCCTCGCGACATCCATGCTGCCGTTCTTCTACAACGTCTACCTGACCGCGCGTACCGCGCCGAAGGTCACCGTGAACGACCCGTGGGGCTTCTCGCGGTCGCTCGAGTGGGCCACCTCGTGCCCGCCGCCCCGTCACAACTTCACCTCGATCCCGCGCATCCGTTCGGAGGCCCCCGCCTTCGACCTGAACCACCCCGAGGCAGAAGTGCCGATCGGTATCGGTCCGGGCAAGGACGCGCCTGACGCTCCCGTTTACGATCTGTCAGACGAGAAGGTGAAGTAGCCATGAAGGCCAATATCAATCTGTTCTGGATCCTCGCGGCCTACTGCCTCGTCGCAGACATCGCCTACATCATCTGGTCGCTCGTCGACCAGACGCACGGCGGAACCATCGAGTGGGTCGGCACGATCGGCATCGGTCTGGCCGGCATACTCGCCGCGTTCATCGCGTTCTACGTCAGCAAGGTGCACTCGGCGCAGGGCGCAGAGCTCCCCGAGGACCGCCTCGACGCGAACATCGACGACGGCGACGCCGAGCAGGGATTCTTCAGCCCGTGGAGCTGGTGGCCGGTCATGCTGTCCGCAGCCCTCGCCCTCATGTTCCTCGGCCTCGCGGTCGGCGTCTGGATTTCGTTCGTCGGAGCGGCTCTCGTTCTGATCGGCCTGGTGGGATGGGTATATGAGTACTACCGAGGCAACTTCGCCCACTAGTCAGGCAATCATCCGCCCCGCGCGGGCGGATGATGCCGACGCGGTGTTCGGCCTGCTCAACGAGCTCGCCGAGAGCTACCTGCCCGACCGCGAGGCGTTCGACCTCACGTTCGACGCCTTCGCCTCCGGAGACGCCAACGCGCTGATCCTGGTCGCGGAACTCGGGGGAGTGGTGCGCGGCTACGTGCTCACCACCATCACCCGTCTGCTCTACACGAACGGCAGTTCCGCGCACCTGCAGGAACTCGTCGTCGAGAGTTCGGCCCAGGGCGTCGGCATCGGCTCGCAGCTGGTCGAGTCCATCGAGCGCGAGTGCCGCGCGCGCGGCGTGCGCCAGCTCACCGTGGCCAGCCGCCGCTCCGCCGGCTTCTATGAGCGCCTCGGCTACCTGTCGACAGCGGACTTCCTCAAGCGCACCTTCGACTGACGCGCGCCGTTCGGCTCGGACTCAGGTCTCTCAGCCCGGGCTGTAGACGGACACGTCGACCGCGACCGTGACGGTCGCCGACTCCGGGTGCTCGAGGTCGTTCAGCGCCGCGTGGTGCCCGCTGGGACCCATGCCGGCAAGATTCCGGATGTCGCTCTCACCGAGCTCCACGTCGTAGCCGAGCGATCGCCGCTCCACTAGCGCAAACCGTTCCGAGAGCGACGCGTCGAGATGGGCGAGCTTGTCCGGCTGTATGCCGATCAGACGTCCGCTGGCCCGCAGCTGCGCGAGGTGGTCGGCGGCGGGGGTGACGACCACGAGCCGCCCGTCGGTGCGGAGCACGCGCGCGAACTCGTCGGGGTTGCGTGGCGCGAAGACGCAGAGCACGACGTCGGCACGCGCGTCGCGCACCGGGAGCGGCCGCCAGACGTCGCTGACGACCCCGGCGGACCCCGTCGACCGTACGGTCATCGCGACGGCGTCTGCCGAGACGTCGAGGGCGAGCGGCTGCCAGTCCGGCCGTGCCTCTAGGACGCGCGCCAGGTAGTACCCCGTGCCGCAGCCGGAATCGAGGATCGACCGGCCCGCGTCATCCGGAAGCATGTCGGTTATCAGCCCGGCGACGGGGGAGTAGTGGCCGGCGCGCAGGAAGGCGTCGCGGGCCTCGAGAATCTCCCTCGTGTCACCGGTGATGCCCCGGGTGCGGTCGACCAGATTCAGGTAGCCGCGCTTGTTCGCGTCGAAGGAGTGGCCGGAGGAACACAAAAGCGACCAGGATGCGGACCCGGTTTCCGCGAGATCTCTCTCGCAGAGCGGGCACCGCAACCAGGTCGCCAGTGCGTGTGGTGAGACGGTGATTAGTGGTCGTCTCCGTGGTGCGACGCCTCGATCTCGGCCTTCGAGACAGGGATGATGCGGTCCTCGAAGAACCAGCGCGAGAAGCCCGCACGCAGACGCTGGGCCACCGTGATCTTGCCGTCGCTGTTCGGGCGGACCATGAGCGGCTCGTAGTCGGTGTAGCTGGTCAGTCTCCATCGCTCGGCGTCGCTGAGCGGCTGGTGGACCTCGATGTACTCGCCACCGGGGAGGCGCACGATACGGCCGGACTCGAAGCCGTGGAGTGCGATCTCGCGGTCCTTCTTCTGCAGGCCGAAGCAGATGCGCTTGGTGACGATGTACGCGATGATCGGGCCGAGGAAGAACAGCGCCTGGAGGGCGTGGATGACGCCCTCGATGCTGAGCATGAAGTGCGTGGCGATGAGGTCGGAGCTCGCCGCCGCCCACAGCACCGCGTAGAACGTGACGCCGGCGGCGCCGATCGCGGTGCGGGTGGGGGTGTTGCGCGGGCGGTCGAGGATGTGGTGCTCGCGCTTGTCGCCGGTGATCCACGCCTCGATGAACGGGTAGAAGGCCACGAGAGCGAGGAAGATCGGCAGCACGAGCAGCGGGAGCATGATGTTCATCGACAGCGTGTAGCCGAAGATGACGTACTCGAGTCCCGGGGGCACAAGTCGCAGGGCGCCGTCGGCGAAGCCGATGTACCAGTCGGGCTGGGTACCGGCGGACACCGGCGACGGGTCGTAGGGGCCGTAGTTCCAGATCGGGTTGATCGTGAACGTCGCCGCGATCAGCATGATCACACCGAAGACGATGAAGAAGAATCCACCGGCCTTCGCCGCGAAGACGGGCATCACGGGAACGCCGACGACATTGCCCTCGGTCTTGCCGGGACCCGCGAACTGGGTGTGCTTGTTGATGACCAGCAGCAGGAGGTGGACACCGAGAGCCGCGACGAGGATCGCCGGGAGCAGGAGGATGTGCAGCGTGTAGAAGCGGCTGACCACGTCGGTTCCGGGGAACTCGCCGCCGAACAGCAGGTAGGAGATCCAGACGCCGATGACGGGGACGGCCTTGACCATTCCGTCGATGATGCGCAGACCGTTGCCGGAGAGCAGGTCGTCGGGGAGCGAGTAGCCGGTGAAGCCCTCGGCCATCGCGAGAATGAAGAGCACAAAGCCGATCATCCAGTTGATCTCACGCGGCTTGCGGTATGCCCCGGTGAAGTAGATACGGAGCATGTGCAGACCGATGGACGCCACGAACAGCAGCGCTGCCCAGTGGTGCACCTGGCGCATGAGCAGGCCGCCGCGGATGTCGAACGAGATGTCGAGGCTCGAGGCGTAGGCAGCGGACATCTCGATGCCCTTGAGGGGCACGTAGGAGCCGTCGTAGTGGACCTCGACCATGGAGGGCTGGAAGAAGAACGTCAGGAACGTTCCCGAGAGCAGGATCGCGACGAAGCTGTAGAGCGCGACCTCGCCGAGCATAAACGACCAGTGGTCGGGGAAGATCTTGCGACCGACCTCTTTGACGAGGCCGGAGATGCTGGTGCGCTCGTCGATGTAGTTCGCGGCCGCACCCGTGAAGCGGGCACCTCGCGTGGGGGAAGCGAACGGGCCGTAGCTGGTCGACGTGGGCGCCGGCGCTGTGGTGGTGGTCGGGGTTTCGGTTGCTGTACTCACAGCTCACGCTCCCAGAAGCTCGGGCCGACGGGTTCGAGGAAGTCGCTCTGAGCGATCAGGTATCCCTCGTCGTCGATGGCGATAGGTAGTTGCGGAAGTGCACGCTTGGCCGGTCCGAAGATGACCTCCGCGTGGTTGGCCACGTCGAACTGCGACTGGTGGCAGGGGCACAGCAGGTTGTGCGTCTGCTGTTCGTAGAGCGCGACCGGGCACCCGACGTGGGTGCAGATCTTGGAGTAGGCGACGATGCCCTGGTAGGACCAGGTCTTGCGGTCTTCGACCTCGTTGAGGTCTTCGGGGCGGAGGCGCATGACCAGCACGGATGCCTTGGCCTTCTCCTCGAGGCGGTGCTCGGAGTCGTTGAGTCCCTCGGGGATCACGTGGAACGCGGATCCGTAGGTGACATCCGACGCCTTGATGGGCGTGCCGGAGGGGTCGCGCGTCAGGCGCTTGCCCTTCTCCCACATGGTGTGGCGCAGCAGCTCGCCCGGCTCTTCGGCCGGGGCGAGGTCGCGGAACAGCACGACGGCGGGCAGCGGGGAGACGACCAGGGCGCCGATGAGCGTGTTGCGCAGCATCGTGCGGCGGCCGAAGCCGGACTCCTTGTTGCCGAGGGTGAACACGTCGACGGCCTTGGCGCGCGTGGTGTCGGTGCCGCGGGTGTCGTGGCGGAGCTCGGTGATCTCGACGTCGGACATGAGCGCCTTGGCCCAGTGCACGGCGCCGATACCGATACCCAGCAGTCCGAGTGCGATCGCGACGCCGAGGCTCAGCGTGTTGAGACGCACCGAGGCCAGGTCGCCGGGGACGATCGGGAACAGGAAGTAGAAAACGATCGCCAGCACGCTGCCGATGAGCGACAGGAAGAAGAGGCCGGAAACGCGGCGCTCGGCCTGGGCGTCCTTCTTCGGGTCGAGGTCGGTGACGCGAAGGCGGTGCGGCTGGTGTCCGGGGTTCGGAATGTCGTCTGTCGGGACGACAGCCGTACCCGGCGAGACCGTTCGAGGCGTGGTTGCCTCGACCGCGGTGCCGGCATCTGTGCTGCCGGACTGGCCACCGTGATGGTCTGCCATTGTTTTCCCTTCAACTGTTGCGGACCGCCTGTGCGCGGGACGCCGGTGTTATGTAACGAGGTGCTGCTGGTGGCGTCGGTCGCTGACCGTGCCGGGCAAAACTGTGGAGTTGTTAGTTGGACTTCGCCGTCAACCAGACGGTGATCGCCACGATCGAGCCGAGGCCGAAGATCCAGATGAAGAGACCCTCCGAGACCGGGCCGAGGTTGCCGAGGTCGAAACCGCCGACCGACGGGTTGTCGTCCAGGAACTGGAGGTACGTGATGATGTTGGCCTTGTCTTCGACCGTGAGGTTCTGGTTGTTGAAGACGGGCATGTTCTGCGGGCCGGTGACCATCGCCTCGTAGACGTGGATCGACTCGACACCGGTGAGAGCGGGAGCGAACTTGCCCTGCGTCAGGGCGCCGCCGGCACCGGCGACGTTGTGGCACATGGCGCAGTTGATGCGGAAGAGTTCGGCACCGAGTGCGGCGTCGCCGTCTCCGGCGAGCGTCTCTTCCGAGGGGAGGCCGGGGCCGGGGGACTTGGATCCGACGTAGGTGTACAGCGCCTGGATCTGCTCGTCGGTGAACTGGACGGGCTTCTCTTCGGCCTGCGGTCCGCTGGCCGCGAGGGGCATACGGCCGGTGCTGACCTGGAAGTGGACGGCCGCTTCGCCGACGCCGATGAGCGTGGGGCCCTCGCTGGTGCCCTGGAGGGACATTCCGTGGCAGGTGGCGCAGTTGGCGGCGAAGAGCTTGCCGCCCTCGTCGATCAGCTGCTCCTGCGAGGCGGTGGTGTCGGCGGTCGCACTCGAGGTGAAGAGCGCGTACGCGCCACCGGTGCTGACCAGACCGATCGCGATCAGCGCGACGGCTGCAAGCGGGTGCCTGCGTCCGGTCTTACGCTTCGCGGTCGGGGTGCGGGGGGAGTTCTTCGCCATGGTGCTGGGGGATCCGATTCTCACTTGAGGATGTAAATGATGCAGAAGAGGCCGACCCAGACGACATCAACGAAGTGCCAGTAGTAGGAGACGACGATCGCGCTGGTGGCTTCCTTGTGGCCGAAGTTCTTCACCGCGTAGGCGCGGCCGATGATGAACAGGAAGGCGATGAGGCCGGCGATCACGTGGATGCCGTGGAATCCGGTGGCGAGGTAGAAGGCCGAGCCGTACGAGTCGGAGCTGAGGGTCAGACCCTCGCTCACGAGCGTGGCGTATTCGAAGACCTGGCCGACGACGAAGATGGCGCCCATGACGTAGGTGACGAAGAACCACTCGACCATGCCCCAGTCGGTGGGCTTCCAGCTGGTGCGGCGAGGCTGGAGGCGCTCAGCGGCGAACACGCCGAACTGGCACGCGAACGACGACAGCACGAGGATCGTGGTGTTGATGCCGGAGAACCAGATGTTGTGCAGGTTCGCCTGCGATTCCCAGAGGCCGGGGCTCGTCGAGCGGAGAGTGAAGTAAATGGCGAAGAGCCCGGCGAAGAACATGACTTCGCTTCCGAGCCACACGATGGTGCCAACCGCGACGGTGTTCGGGCGGTTGACCACGGGGGCGCCGACGGAGGGGCTGATGGAGGTCGTAGTCACTCATCCATTATGTCCGATAACGGGGACGTCGTTTCCCTTTCGAGCGGTCTGTCGCACGAGTGTCGCCCAGATTCCTGTCATTAGTATTTGAGCCATGTCTGCATTTACCTCGTGGCCCCGCATTCTCGGCACTCTCGTAGACGGGGAAGATCTCTCGATCGCCGAATCCACGTGGGCGATGCGCCAGGTGATGGCCGGCGAAGCGACGAACGCTCAAATCGCTGGGCTCCTCGTCGCCCTGCGGATCAAGGGCGAAACCGTCGACGAGATCGTCGGATTCCGCGACGCCGTGCTCGAAAACGCCCTGCCGCTCGACGTGGACTCGATGGTTCTCGACATCGTCGGCACCGGGGGAGACCCGTACGGGGCCGTGCTCAACATCTCCTCTGTCGCGTCGGTGATCGCCGCGGCATCCGGCGTGCCCGTCGTCAAGCACGGCAATCGGGGGGCGAGTTCCGCGTCCGGCGCGTCGGACGTTCTCTCGACCCTCGGGCTCAACCTCGCCATCGAACCCGAGCGTGTCGCCGCGGTTCTCGACGAGGTCGGCATCACCTTCGCCTTCGCCGCCAAGTTCCACCAGGGATTCCGGCACGCGGGACCGGTGCGCACCGAGCTCGGCATCTCCACCCTGTTCAACGTGCTCGGCCCGCTCTGCAACCCGGCGCGGCCTGAGGCGTCCGCCGTGGGCGTGGCGCAGCTCGAGCGCGTGCCGCTCGTCGTCGGCGTGTTCCAGACCCGCGGTGCGACCGCGCTCGTCTACCGCGGTGACGACGGGATCGACAAGCTCACCACGACGGGCCACAGCCACATCTGGGAGGTCTCGCTCGGCGCCGTGACCGAGCACGACCTCGACCCGCTCGACCTCGGTATCCCGCGCGCCGACATCCAGTCGCTGCTCGGCTCCGACCCGGTGAACAACGCGGGCGTCATCCGCTCGGTTCTCGCCGGCGACACCGGACCCGTGCGCGACGTCGTGTTGTTGAACGCGGCCGCCGGGCTCGTCTCCTTCGCCCTCGCGCAGGATCCCGACCAGGTGCGCGTGCCGATCGTCGACCGCCTCGCCCAGAAGCTCACCGTGGCGGCCGAAGTCGTCGACTCCGGAGCGGCCGCGGCCAAGCTCGACGCCTGGATCGCGGCGACGAACCGCTAGATCGCGTCGACGTAGTACCAGCGGCGCTTCTCGCGCGTGAACCGGCTGTTCTCGTGCTGCTCGCCCGCCGCCGTACCGTGGCGGTACTTTGCCTTGAACTCGACAGTGCCGTAGGTGTCGAGCATGCTGCCGCGCGTGGTGCGCAGGATGTCGAGGCGGTACCAGCGCTGGTCGGGGTCGAGTTGCAGGGCGCGGGGCTTGGTGTTGGGATGCCACGTGGCGAGCAGATAGCGGACGTTGCCGAGCACATACGCCGAGTACCGCGAGCGCATCAGGCTCTCGGCGGAGGGCGCGAGCGCGTCACCCCGGTGGAACGGTCCGCAGCACGAACCGTAGGTGGCGCCGCTCAGGCAGGGGCAGCGGTCGCCGTCGCCGAGCTTCGGCCAGGGCGAATCGGTACTCATGCGCCCATTATTCCGGGCAACCGGGGAAACTGCGGGTTATGGAGCGTCGCGTTCTCGGTGTGCGTCGCGCGGTGTAACGCGGCGCGTGACCCGGAGCGCGGCACAGTATCGTGACGTCATGCCCTCGCAGCGCCTCGAACTCGGCTTCCTCTCGTTTGTGCCCAACCCCTACGGCGCCGGGGGAGAGGCCCGGGCCCTGAACGACGGGATCCGCCTGTTCGAGCACGCCGAGCAGCTCGGCTTCGACGTCGGCTGGATCCGCGTGCGCCACTTCGAGCAGTTCCCGTCGAGCCCGTTGACCCTGATCTCCGCGGTCGCCCAGCGCACCTCGCGCATCCGGCTCGGCACCGGGGTGATCCCGCTGCGCTACGAGGACCCGATCCGCCTCGCCGAGGACGCGTCGACCGTCGACCTGCTGAGCGGCGGCCGGCTCGAGCTCGGAGTCAGCTCCGGTATCGGCCAGTTCGCCGGCATCCTCGACCCCGTCTTCGGCGAGAGCGAGCGCGGCTTCTCGGGCGAGTCGCAGCACCGGCTTGTGCGGCTGCGCGCCGCCCTCGCCGGGGTGCCGGTGGCGCACAGCGGCCCCGGGTTCATGTCGATCCCCGCGGACACCGACCTCAGGGTGACGCCGGCCGCGCCGGGCCTCGCCGAGCGCGTCTGGTACGGCCCGGGCACTCTGGCGAGCGCCATCCGTACCGGTGAGCAAGGACTGGACATCCACGTCTCGACTCTCAATGCCGAGGAGACGGGGCAGTCGTTCGCGGCGGGCCAGGCCGAGCAGATCCGGGCCTACAAGACGGCGTTCGCCGGCTCGGATGCCGCGGCGGGCCGTACACCGCGGGTGGCAGCCGGCCGCATCGTGCTGCCGTTCCTCACCGCTGCCGACGAAGAGCCGTACGCCGAGTACATCCGCGGGCACAACGACCGGATGCTGCCGGACGGGAGGCCGCACAACGCCGCGATGAAGATGCGCTTCGACCGGATCCACTCGGGCGAACCCGCGCGCATCGTCGACGGCCTGCTCGCCGACGAGGCGGTCGCGGAGATCACCGAGCTCACGATCACCCTGCCCGCGCCCGGCGGCATCGACGCGCACCGTCGCACGCTCGACCTCGTGGCCGAGCACGTGGCGCCCGCGCTCGGGTGGACGCCCGCGGTCTAGTCGGTGTCGGCGGTGCTGGCTAGCATCCCCCTATGGGACGCATACTCTTCGACACCGCGACCACGATCAACGGGTGGATCGCCGACAGCGGCAACTCTCTGGCCTGGCTGTTCGCCGTCGACGGCGGCGAGCATCCCGACGAGGGGCTGTTCCCCACCGGCGTCGGCGCGCAGGTCGAGGGCTCGACGACGTACGAGTGGGTGCTCGCGGAGTCCGACATCCTCAACCACCCCGAGAGGTGGAAGGAATTCCACGGCGACCGGCCGACGTTCGTGTTCACGACCCGGGACCTGCCGGTGCCCGAGGGCGCCGACATCCGGTTCGTCCGCGGCTCGGTCGCCGACGCCCTGCCCGCGATCCGCGAGGCCGCGGGCGACGGCGACATCTGGGTCGTCGGGGGTGGAGACCTGGCCGGTCAGTTCCTGGATGCCGGTGCGCTCGACCGGCTCGCGCTGTCGGTCGCGCCCGTCGCTCTCGACGGGGGAGCGCCGCTGCTCCCGCGTCGCGTCGAGTCCGACCGGCTGACGCTGGTGTCGGCCGAGGCGAAGGGCCAGTTCGCGCGCTTGATCTACGACGTCGTGCCCGCTTCGGACTAGCGAGGGCGTAAAAAAAGGGAGCCACCGGCTCCCTTCCACTCTCAATTTATAGCGCGGTGGGGGCCTTGCCGCAAGACCCCCTGGATGGCCGACAATCGTCGATTGTGACAGTGACTACCAGCGTTTTCGACCTCCCCGACCGGCTCGCCGCCAAACGCGACCCCGTGCTCGTTGCCGCCGACGAGCGGCATTTCGCCGCCATCGAGGCCGCGCTCGAGCGCCAGACCTCGGAACTCTCCGACCAGCTGGATGCGGCCCTGAGGACCGCGGGCGGTCTTGGGCAATCGGCCGTGGAACGGGACCTCGAGGTGCGGCGGCTCGGCTCACGTCTCCGCGCGCTGCGCCGGTTCGGGCTCGACCTCTGCCTCGGCCGCATCGTCGGGGAGGCCGGCGCAGATCCGGTGTATATCGGTCGTCTCAGCCTCACCGACAGCGAGGGCCGGCGGCTCCTCGTCGACTGGCGGGCGCCCGCGGCCGAGCCGTTCTTCGCGGCAACCCACGCCCGGCCGCTCGGACTCGCGAGCCGTCGTCGCTACCGCTGGAAGCGGGGGCGGATCAACGACTACTGGGACGAGGTATTTGGCCCGGACGGTGGGGAGAGCAGCGCCGCACTCGACGACCAGTCGGCGTTCATCGCCAGTCTCGGCAGCAGCCGGTCGTCGAAAATGCGCGACGTGCTGGGCACGATCCAAGCCGATCAGGATGCCATTATCCGCGCCGGGTCGCACGGCGCGCTCGTCGTCGACGGGGGTCCCGGAACGGGGAAGACCGTCGTCGCCCTGCACCGTGCCGCGTACCTGCTCTACGCCGACGCGCGTATTGCCCGTCCCGGACAGAACGTGCTGTTCGTCGGGCCGCACCAGCCCTACCTCGCCTACGTCGCCGACGTTCTGCCGAGCCTGGGGGAGGACGGGGTGCAGACCTGCACGGTGCGCGACCTCGTGCCCGAGGGGAGTGCGGCCGTGGTGGAGAGCGACGACGCCGTCGCCCGGATCAAGGCGTCGGCGGCGATGGTGCGCGCGGTGGAGCGGGCGGTGCGCTACTACGAGCAGCCGCCCGCCGCGGGGATGACCGTCGAGAACGACTGGGTCGACCTCTGGCTCGGACCCGAGCACTGGGCGGAGGCGTTCGAAGCGGTCGAACCCGGCGTTCCGCACAACGAGGCGCGCGACCAAGTCTGGGAGGAACTGCTGTCGATCCTGCTGCGCGACACCGCCGAGGAGGATGTGCCCGAGTCACTTCTGCGCCGGTCGATCGCGCGGAACGACGACCTCCGTGCCGCTTTCGCCCGCGCGTGGCCGCTGCTCGATCCCGCCGGCGTCGTTGCCGACCTGTGGTCCGTTCCCGCCTACCTGGCGAAGTGCGCGCCGTGGCTCGCGCCCGACGAGCTCGCGGCGCTGCACCGTTCCGACCCGCGCGCCTGGACGGACGCCGACCTGCCGCTGCTGGACGCGGCGCGGTCGCGCATCGGCGACCCGGAGGCGTCGCGGCGACGACGCCAGCGCGCGGCGGCGATCGTCGCGGAGCGCGAACAGCGCAACCGGGTCGTCGACGAGCTGATCGCCGCCGAGGTGCACGACGACGGCGAGGGCGTGATGACGATGCTCCGTGTGGACGATCTGCAGAACACCCTCGTCGACGAGGACGCGCTCCCGGCCGCCGACACCGACCTGCTGGCGGGACCCTTCGCGCACGTCGTGGTCGACGAGGCGCAGGAACTGACCGACGCGGAATGGCAGATGCTGCTGGCGCGCTGCCCGTCCCGCAGCTTCACGATCGTCGGCGACAGGGCCCAGGCCCGCCGCGGGGTCGCCGAGTCCTGGCGGGAACGCCTGGAACGGGTCGGACTCGGCAGCGTCACGGAGGCGTCGCTGACCGTCAACTACCGCACGCCGGCCGAGGTGATGGCCGAGGCGGAGCCGGTGATCAGGCGCGCGCTGCCCGATGCCAACGTGCCCGCTGCCATCCGGCGGAGCGGTGTGCCCGTCATCCACGATTCTGTCTCGCGGCTGACGGCGATCGTCGACGACTGGCTCGCCACCAACGCCGACGGAGTGGCCTGCGTTATCGGCGACCCGTCGTTCCCGGGCACGGCGAGGGTGCGGTCGCTGGCGCCGGAGCTGACGAAGGGCCTCGAGTTCGACCTCGTGGTGCTCGTCGCCCCCGAGTCGTTCGGCGACGGCGACACGGACGGCGACGGCATCGGGGGAGCGGTGGACCGGTACGTCGCCATGACGCGGGCGACGCGGCAACTGGTGATCCTGACGGGCCCGTGACCCCGCGAGTTGCGGAAGGTCAGCCCGCGGCGGCCGCCAGCGCCTTCCGGGCGCGGGTCAGCGACGAGCCGAGGCCCCAGGTCTCCGCGAGTTCGTCGAGGGCGGCCGCGTCGTCGTCGGGGATCGCCGTGATGCGGCCGTCGTAGTCGCCGACGTCCAGGTCGCGCGCGACCTCGACGACCCGCGTCGCCACACCGAGGTAGTCGCTGGCGGCGGTCAGCTTGGAGCGGACGGCGGCGCCCATGGCGACCTCCGGGTCCGCCGCGGCGGCGACGATGCCGTCGAGCGAGCCGAAGTCCCTCAGCAGGCCCACCGCGGTCTTCTCGCCGACTCCCGCGACTCCGGGGAGGCCGTCGGAGGGGTCGCCGCGCATCACGGCGAAGTCGACGTACTGGGCGGGGGAGACCCCGTACTTCTCCTCGACCGCGGCATCGGTGAGCAGCTCCAGGTTCGACATGCCCCGACCCGTGTAGATCACCCGCACGGAGCGGGAGTCGTCGACGAGCTGGAAGAGATCCCGGTCGCCGGTGACGATGTCCACCGGCATCCTCGATCGGGTCGCCAGGGTGCCGATCACATCGTCGGCCTCGTAGCCGGGCACCCCGACAACCGGGATACCGAGCCGGGTCAGCACCTCGCGGATGACCGGCACCTGCTGCTGCAGCTGGTCGGGAACGGCCTCGACAGAACCGGCGTCGGTCTCGTGGTCGACGCGGTGGGCCTTGTACGACGGGATCAGGTCGACGCGCCACTGCGGACGCCAGTCGTCGTCCCAGCAGGCCACGAGATCGGACGGCGCGAACTCGCCGACGAGTTTCGCGATCATGTCGAGGAGTCCTCGAATAGCATTCACCGGCTCGCCGTCGGGGGAGCGCACGGTATCCGGCACGCCGTGGAAGGCGCGGAAGTAGAGCGAGGCGGTGTCGAGCAGCATTCTGCGGTGTTCGGTCACGGGGGAATCGTAGCCCCGATGTCGTACGCCCGGGCGGCGCGGCGGCTATGGGGCGTCGGGATGCTCGCTGTGGTCGGCGACGTCGGGCTCGGCGCGCAACGCGTCGGCGATTTCTTCCTCGGGGCGCGGTGCGACCGTCTGGTCGTCTTCGAGCTCCGGCACGGTCGGCTCGTCGGGTGCGGGGATGTGCTCGTGGTGGGCGTGGTCGGTCTGGTCGGGCACGGCGGTTCCTTCGGTCGGTGGACACTGCCAGCGTAGGCCGCCGGGGAGCGTCATCCACATCACTTGACATAATGTGCATTATCAGCGCTCATGGGAGATCCCGAGAGGGGCCGCCAGCTGGCGAGATTGTGCGGTTGTCGAAGCAGGTTGAGCGCACGAACTGACCGGCTGGCGCGAATCCGAATCATGATGTCGCATCAGCCGGCCAGTCAGAAACGGCGGGTGTTACTCGGCGTCGAGATCCGTCTCGAGCAGCGTCACGAGCTGTTCCAGCGCGTCGTCGGCACCGTCGCCCTCGGCGGCCAGCGTCACGACGTCGCCGTGCGACGCGCCCAGCGCCAACAGCGACAGGATGCTGCCGGCGTTCAGCGGCGTGCCGCCGGCCTTGCGGATCGTGACGGTCACCGGCAGCTTGCTGGCGGCCTCGACGAAGATCGACGCGGGCCGGGCGTGCAGGCCGACCCGGCTGGCGATCGTTGCTTCGCGTTCTGGCATAACTGTTCTCCTTCGAATCGGTTGGTGCGGACTACGCGGCGACCGCGACGGCCTCGAGCTCGGCCTCGCGCTCCTCGAGCGGCTTGCGGGCCACCCAGCGCTTGAGTGCCACGACGATGAGCGCCGAGACGACGGTACCGGCCGCGATAGCGGCGATGAACATGCCCAGGTTGCCGATCGCGAAGAAAACGAAGATTCCTCCGTGCGGGGCCTGCGAGGTGACGCCGGCACCCATCGAGATGGCACCGGTGAGCGCTCCCCCGACGATTCCGGCCGGGATGACGCGCAGCGGGTCGGCGGCGGCGAACGGGATCGCTCCCTCGGAGATGAACGCGGCACCGAGCAGCCAGGCCGCCTTGCCGTTCTCCTGCTCGGCCGGGCTGAACAGCCGGCGCGCGAGCACCGTGCTGGCGAGTGCCATCGCGAGCGGCGGCACCATTCCGGCGGCCATCACGGCGGCCATGATCTGCCACGGCGCCTGGTTGTCGATGCTGCCGGCGCCGAGCCCGGCGACCGCGAAGGCGTAGGCGACCTTGTTGACCGGTCCGCCGAGGTCGATGGCCATCATGGTGCCGAGGATGATGCCGAGGATCACGGCCGAGACACCGGTGAGCGACGACAGCCAGTCGTTGAGGCTGGTCTGCAGCCAGGCGATCGGGCCGCCGAGCACGAGGATCATCAGACCGGACGCCACGATCGAGGCGCCGAGCGGGATGATCACCACGGGCATCAGGCCGCGCAGCCAGCGCGGCACGTCGAGACGCCCGATCGCGTAGGCAACACCGCCGGCGAGCAGGCCGCCGACCAGACCGCCGATGAACCCGGCGCCCATCAGTAGCGCGACGGCACCCGCGGTGAATCCGGGCGCGATACCCGGCCGGTCGGCGATCGCGTAGGCGATGTAGCCGGCGAGGGCGGGAACAAGGAAGCCCATCGACGCGCCGCCGATCATAAACGCGACGGCGCCGAGGTAGGTGCCCAGTCCCCCGTCGGGCAGGTTCCACAGGCTGTTCTCGAGGATGATGCTGCCCGCGTCGTCGGTGATCTTGTACCCGCCGAGCAGGAACCCGAGGGCGATCAGCAGACCGCCGCCCGCGACGAACGGGATCATGTAGCTCACACCGGTGAGCAGCCAGCGCTTGAGTTTGAGGCCGAAGTTCTCGTTGTCGGTGCCGGTCGCGGCCGCGGCCGCCGCTCCCCCGCCCTGCACGCGCGTCGCGTTCGGGTTCGTCGAGGCGGCGACCGCCTCCGCGATCATGCGGTCGGGCTCGTCGATGCCGCGCTTGACCGGCGACTGCACGACGGGCTTGCCGGCGAACCGGCCCTTGTCGCGCACGTCGACGTCGACCGCGAAGATGACCGCGGACGCCTGGGCGATGATCGCCGGGTCGAGCGGCTTCGCGCCCGAGGAACCCTGCGTCTCGACGTGCAGCGTGACGCCGGCGCGCTTCGCGGCCGCGGCCAGCGAGTCGGCCGCCATGTAGGTGTGCGCGATGCCCGTGGGGCACGCCGTGACGGCGACCAGAACGGGGGCGTCGGATGGCGCGGCCGGGGCGGCGGCCGGCGCGGGTGAGGCTTTCGGAAACTCGTCGAGCGCGTCATCCACGAGGTCGACGATGTCCTGCCGAGTTGACGCGGCCCGCAGGGCGGCGACGAATTCGGGCTTGATCAGCGACCGGGCCAGCGTGGAGAGCAGCGCGAGGTGCGCCTGGTCGGCACCGGCCGGGGCGGCGATGAAGAAGATCAGGTCGGCCGGTCCGTCGGCGGATCCGAAGTCGACGCCCGGGGTGGGCCGCGCCATGGCGAGTGTGGGCTCAAGCACGGCGGCCGACCGGCAATGCGGGATCGCCAGGCCGCCGGGGATTCCCGTGTCGGTCTTCGATTCGCGGTCCCACGCGTCGGCGAACAGCGCGTCCGCGTCGGTCGCGCGGCCGGTGGCGGTGATCTTCTCGGCGAGGAACCGGATCGCCTGCCTTTTGTCGGTGCCGATGGACTCGTCGAGGAAGACGGTGTCCACGGTGATGAGAGACGACATTGTTTTCTCCTTGGGCTGGTGGTGCTTATGGTGCGAGGGCGGTGACCGAGACGAGTTCTGGGCTCGAATCGGCGGTGGTCGGCATGGTGCTGCCGGGGAGGGATGCCGCGGCAGCACCGTGCGCGACCGCTTGGGCGAGGCGCTGCCGGGGAGCATCGCCGCGGCGGGCGGCGACGAGGTAGCCGGCGAGCGACGAGTCGCCCGCGCCGACCGTGCTTTTCACGACGATCGGCGGCATCGTGGCGTGCCAGCCGCCGTCGGCGGTGGCGAGCACCGCCCCCTGGGCTCCGAGCGTGGCGAGCACCGAGGCGCATCCCGACGCGACGAGCCCCGACGCCGCGGTCCAGGCGGCGCGCGGGTCGGCCTCGAAGGCGGCCTCGCTCCCCTGCCCGGTCAGCTCGGCGAGCTCCTCGGCGTTCGGCTTGATCAGGTCGACGCCGACACCCGACGCCACGAGGGCGGCGAGCGGCTCGCCCGACGAATCGACGGCGATCAGCGGACCGCCCGCGGGTGAGACGGCGCGCACGGCGCGGACGACGCGCGCGTAGAAGTCGACGGGCAGGCCGGGCGGCAGCGAGCCGGCGAGCACGAGCCACTCGGCCCGGCGCGACGACGCGACGATCGCGTCGAGCAGGGCGCGTTCGTCGGACTCCCCCAGCGTCGGCCCCGGTTCGTTGATCTTCGTCGTGGTGCCGTCGGGCTCGGTGAGCGTGATGTTGGAGCGGATGCGTTCGGCGATCGGCACGCTGGTGGTCGGGATGCCGGCCGCGCGCAGTGCGACGATCATCGGGTCGGAGGGGTCGCCCGGCAGGATCGCGAGTGTGTCGAGCCCTGAAGCGAGTAGCGCGCGCGAGACGTTGACGCCCTTGCCGCCCGGCTGTTCGGCCGTGGCGGTGGCGCGCTGCACTTCTCCGCGGGCGAGCGGCGCGCCGAGTTCGATCGTGCGGTCGAGACTGGGGTTGGCCGTGACGGTGACGATCATGCGACCAGGACCTCCACTTCTGCGGTCTCGAGAGCTGTGCGGAGGTCGTCCGCGGGGTGCTCGTCGGTGATGAGGGTGTCGAGGTCGTCGAGCTGGGCGAACCGCACGAGTGCCTCCTCGCCGAGCTTCGAGGCGTCGACGAGAGCGACGGCCCGGCGGGACCCGCGGGTGAGCGCGGTCTTGACCGCTGCCTCGTCGTCGTCGGGCGTGCTGAGGCCGAAGTCCGCGTGGACGCCGTTGGCGCCGATGAACGCGACGTCGGGGCGGATGCGCGCGAGCTGGGCGAGGGTCGAAGCCCCGACGGCGGCGCCCGTCACGCCGCGCAGCCGGCCGCCGAGCAGCTGCACCTCGACGTGCGGGTTCACGGCCACGGCGGCCGCCACGGCGATCGAGTGGGTGATGACGACGAGCGACTGCTCGGGGGATTCGGGGGTCCAGCGCGCGATGCGGTCGGCGAGCAGCGCCGTCGTGGTGCCGGCGTCCAGTGCGACCGCTCCGCGGAACGTCGGGGGCAGCAGCTTCATGGCCCGGTCGGCGATCGCGGCCTTCGCGCGGGCGTTGATGTCGACGCGTTGGGCGATGCTCTTCTCGGCGCGGCTGGACTTGGAGAGCATGACCGCTCCCCCGTGCACACGACGGATCGTGCCGCGCTCTTCGAGCTGCGCGAGATCGCGGCGGATGGTCTCGGTGGTGACGTTGAACGATTTGGCCAGGTCGACGACCGCGGCACGGCCCTGGGCGAGCACGATGCGTTCGACCTCGAATTGCCGTTCGTCCGCGTACATTGCCTGACCTGTCCCCTTCGACATCCGGCGTTTCGCCGGGCTTGGATACAGACGATACAACTCGAATCCAGATAATGCAACAGAAAAACAAGCAAAACCACATCCCGAGCAATGCCGGGTGCGAGTTCGCCGATCCGGCCGCCCGCCCCGTAGGGTCGAGAGGGACCATCACGAATCTCGCTCATCTCGGAGGATACGAATGCGTTCACTCACCGGTCTCGGCATCGCGTCGCTCGCGGCACTCTCACTCGCCGGCTGCGTCGCCTCCCCGGCGCCGACCGCGTCCCCCACCGTCATCCCGTCGGCAAGTTCGACCCCGCAGGCCGACCCGGCCGACCCGGCCACCTGGGTCATCAGCATCGAGGGCGTCGGACCCGTCGAGTTCGGCGCACCCGTCGCCGAAGAGACGGCGGATCTCGTCGCGGCCTACGCCGACGTCTCGGACCTCGAGGCGTGCAGCACCCTGATGTTCGAGGCCGAGGGCTCGCCCACGATCTGGCTGGCACCCGACCTCGACGGGTTCGTCAGCGCCATCCTCGTCACAGCAGAGACCGCCGACGGCGACGTCTCCGCCGGCTCGCCGCGCACCGAGGAGGGCATCGGCATCGGGTCCACGCGGGACGAGCTGTTCGAGGCCTACCCGGTCGTGGTCGACGCCGTGCAGGACGACGTCGGGTACGACACCTACTCCGTCGAGGAGTTCGAGGGCCGGTGGGTGCACTTCGACGTCGGACCGGACGACACGGTCATCGACATCGTCGTGAACGCGGCCGACGCGCCGCCGTACGAGTTCTGCGGCTAGGGCGTACCCGCGAGGAACAGCTCCAGCGCCTCGACCACGAGCGCGTGGTCGTCGGCCTGCGCCAGTCCCGACACCGTCACGGTGCCGACGATCCCGACGTCGCGGATGGCGATCGGGAAGCACCCGCCGTGCGCGGCGTACAGCGCCAGCGGCAGTCCGGTCGCCTCGTTGAAGTCCTTGCCCTGCTCCTTGAACTTTCGTCCGATAAGGAACGAGCTCGCCCCGAAACGGCGGACGGTGCGCGTCTTGCGCGCCACCCAGTCGTCGTTGTCCGCGGTCGTTCCGGCGAGGGCGGCGTGGAAGACCTGCTGCTCGCCCTTGGTCACGTCCACCGTGATGGTCAGCGACCGCTCGGTGCCGAACCGCACGAGCAGCAGTCCGAGCTGCAGCGCGTCGTCGTGGGTGAAGCGTTCGAATTGCAGGCGATCCTCCTGCGCGGTGATCTCCGCGATCTGGGCCGGGTAGTCCTCGGTCACTGCGTCTCCTTCGATGCCAGCGTGCGACGCACGAGCTCGACGAGCTCGGCGGGTTCGAATCTGTCCTGGGTCGCCTCGAGCTCGTCGAGACTCCACCAGCGGAGCTCGAAGACCTCGACCTTCTCGTCGTCGGTCCAGTTGTCGCTGGATGGCGCGAACCGGTCCACCACGGCGGTGTAGAACTCCGCGTGGCCGGTGTCGTGGTCGGCCGAATCCCACGCGACGTCGAAGTCGTGCGCCCAGACCGGCGACCCGAGGGGTACGCCGGTGAGGCCGGTTTCCTCGAACAGCTCACGGTAGGCGGCCGCTTCGTGGTCCTCCCCCGGGTCGACTCCCCCGCCCGGCGTGAGCCAGCGGGACACGCCGCTCGCGTCCGGCGCGAGCGTCAGAAAGAGGAGGAACCGGTCGTCACGGTCGAACAGCAGCACCCTCGAGGTGAGCCTGTGGTGGTGGAGGTTGGCCACGAAGTCGACCTAGCCGGCGGCCAGGAAGTCGGCGACGTCCCCGACGTAGCGGGTGTTGTTCTCGGGCACCGGCTCGACGGCGGCGAGGGTGACCTCGGCGGCGAACTCGTTGACGTTGTACAGGCGGCCGGCGGCTTCCTTGCGCTGGCCGATGGCGCCGGGGTTGGCACGCTCGAGCAGGGTCGCCGTGATGGTGCCCTCGATCATGTCGCCGGAGACGACGACGAACTCGATGCCGCGTTCGGCGAGCTCGGGGATCATGTCGCGAAGCGCGTCTTCGCCGGCGCGCTTGCTCAGCGCGACCGGGACGTACTCCGGCATGGTCTCGACGGTCTTGATGAAGTGCGCCTGGTGGCTGGTGACGAACACGACGCGCGCTCCGTCGGAGAGCAGGGGCAGCGCCGTCTTCAGCAGGGTGACCTGCGCGTCGCGGTTGAGCTGCATGGCGTAGTCCTCGGCCATACCGCTCTCCATGCCGCCCGACGCGTTCATCACGAGGATGTCGAGGCCGCCGAGTTCGGTCTCGATGGTGTCGAAGAGACGAGTGACGGATGCCGCGTCCGTGAGGTCGGCGCCCACGGCGATGGCCGATCCGCCGTCCGCCTCGATCGCGGCCACGAGTTTGAGCGCCCGTGCCTCCTTGTTGCGGAAGTTGACGACGACCTGCGCGCCCGCTCCGGCGAGGTTCGCGACCGTGTCGGCGCCGATGCCCCGCGATGATCCGGTGACGAGGGCGCGCTTTCCGGTCAGGGTGCCGGGCTGAACTGGGTTGCTATTTGCTGAGGTGCTCACAGCGAATCAGACTACCAACAGCCCGCCGCGCACGTGCCCGTGCTAGGTTCGGAAAGTCACCGACACGCGAGGAGTGCCGACCAATGCTGATTGAATTCTTGATGGATTACGCGTGGGTCGTGTGGGTGTCGCTCATTCTGATTTTCCTCGTCATCGAGGTCTTCACCCTCGATTTCACCTTCCTGATGCTCGCCCTCGGCAGCGTCGCCGGTCTGGCGTCGAGTTTTACTCCGCTGAATTTCTGGGTGCAGATCGTCATCGCGGCCGTGGTCGCCGTCGCCCTGATCTTCGCCGTGCGGCCCCCGCTGTTGCGCCGCCTCGGCCGCGGAGCGGATCCCACCCTGAGCAACGTCGAGGCCCTGCTGGGCAAGCCCGGCACCGTCGCCACCGACTTCGTCGCGGGAAACGGCTACGTGAAGCTGTCGAACGGCGAGACCTGGACGGCGCGCGTCGTCGACCACTCCACCCATCCGCTTGCCACCGGCGACCGCGTGGTCGTCATCTCCATCGATGGGGCGACCGCCGTGGTCGCACCCGCTGAAAGGACCGCCCTGTGACATCCGGTGAAATCTTCGGGCAGATCCTGCTCGTGCTGTTCCTGCTCGTCGTCGTCATCTTCGTGTTGGTCGTCCTGTTCCGGTCGATCCGGATCATCCCGCAGGCCAACGCGGGGGTCGTCGAGCGGCTCGGCAAGTACCACAAGACACTCATGCCGGGGCTCAACATCCTCGTCCCGTTCATCGACCGCCTGCGGCCGCTGATCGACATGCGCGAGCAGGTCGTCTCCTTCCCGCCGCAGCCCGTCATCACCGAGGACAACCTCGTCGTCTCGATCGACACCGTCGTCTTCTTCCAGGTCACCGACGCCCGTGCCGCGACCTACGAGATCGCCAACTACCTCGGCGCCGTCGAGCAGCTCACCACCACGACGCTGCGTAACGTCGTCGGTAGCCTCAACCTCGAAGAGGCGCTCACCAGCCGCGACAACATCAACGGCCAGCTGCGTGTCGTTCTCGACGAGACCACCGGCAAGTGGGGCGTCCGCGTCGGACGTGTCGAGCTCAAGGCGATCGACCCGCCCCTCTCCATCCAGGACTCGATGGAGAAGCAGATGCGAGCCGAGCGGGACCGTCGCGCGCAGATCCTCACCGCCGAGGGCACCAAGCAGGCCGCGATCCTCCAGGCCGAGGGTTCGCGCCAGGCGTCGATCCTCGAGGCCGAGGGCGAGGCGCAGGCCGCCGTCCTCCGGGCCAACGGTGAAGCGCAGGCCATCGAGACGGTGTTCGGTGCCATCCACGCGGGCGACCCCGACTCGAAGCTGCTCGCGTACCAGTACCTGCAGATGCTCCCGAAGATCGCCGAGGGCGAGTCGAACAAGCTCTGGATCATCCCCACCGAGCTGACCGAGGCGCTCAAGGGAATCACGTCGGGCTTTATGTCCGGCCGTGGCCCCGACACCACCGGCGCGACCCCGTTCACGCCGCCCACCGCACCGCGGGCGTAGTCCGGGAGCACCGGCAATTACGACGTACCTCACGCCCGCTCCCCCGCGGGTGCTCGCCCACCGGGGTCTCGCTCTCGAGGCCCCGGAGAACACCCTGCTCGCCTTTCTCGCGGCGGTCGGACTCGGCATCGACCACGTCGAGACCGACGTGCACGCGTCGAAAGACGGCGTCGCGGTCATCAGCCACGACCCCGACCTGAGGCGCGTCGCCGGCGTCGACGGCAGGGTGGGCGACCTCTCGCTCGCGCGGCTGCAGAAGGTCGACCTGGGTAGAGACCAGACCTTCTGCACTCTCGCCGAGGCGCTCGACGCCTTCCCCGACGCCCGCTTCAACATCGATATCAAATCCGCGGATGCCGTGGGCCCGACTGTCCGCGCCATCCGCGACCTCCGCGCGGTCGACCGGGTGCTCGTCACTTCGTTCAGCGAGAGCCGCCGCCGCGCGGCCGTGCGCGAACTGCCGGGCGTCGCGACATCCGCCTCGTCATCGGTCTTTGCCGCGGCTCTCGTCGCCGGCAAGCTGCGGGCCGCTCCCCTGCTGCGCGCCGCGCTACGCGGGGTCGACGCCGTGCAGATCCCCGAAAGCTATCGGGGCGTGTCGATCGTCACCGAACGCATGGTGGAGCTGCTGCACTCCGCTAAGGTCGAGGTGCACGTCTGGACCGTCAACGACGCTCCGGCCATGCACCGGCTCCTCGATATCGGGGTAGACGGCATCGTCACGGATCGCGCCGACATCGCACTCGGCGTCCTGACCACCCGCGCGCGATAGCGCTTCACGCCTCATCCGGCGTGCGCCGATCGAAGCTGTGACTGTCCTGTGAATGGCCCCCGTTCAGGGATCTGTTGGAAGGTTACGTCCAGCCAGCGGGTTTATAAATTCGTATGTATCGCGAGAGTGCAATTCCGTCTCGCGAGTGAAGTTTTTCTAAAGGAGGCCACACAATGGCAGACCGTAGTTTGCGCGGCATGAGGCTCGGCACCCAGAGCCTGCAGAGCGAAGTCGGCGTGGAGTTCTCTCCGCGCAAGAAGAGCGTGTACCGCACCGCCGACGGCGAGACCTTCGAAATGGTTTTCGCCGCCGACGCCGAGGTTCCCGGAGTCTGGGAGTCGGCGAAGAGCGGACTCGAGGGCGTTCTGCTCGACGATGACGGCGTCGCCGTCGTCTCCGAGGCCGTCGAGACGAAGATCCCCCGCAGCCACTGGGACATGCTGCTCGAGCGCCGCACCCGCCCCGAGCTCGAGGAACTGCTCCAGGAGCGCCTCGACTTCCTGCGGGCCCGTCGTGGACAGCAGAAGATCGGCGCGTAACGCGTAGCTCTCGCAAAAAAGGCCGACCCTCGCGGGTCGGCCTTTTTTATGCCCGCGACCTGCCGAAGCGCTCCGCGAGCCCCCACTGGGTGACGCGCACCAACGCTTCGCCGACGATGCCGGCGTGCATTTTCGAGGTGCCGGTGGTGCGCTCGACGAACTCGATCGGGTGCTCGACGACGATGAGGCCGGCCTGCTCGACGCGCCACGCCATCTCGACCTGGAAGCAGTAGCCCTGCGACGAGACGGTGGTCGACGCGAGCCACTCGAGCGCAGTCATGCGGAAGACCCGGAACCCCGAGGTGATGTCGTGGATGCCGGACCGCAGCGCGATGCGCGAGTACGCGTTGCCGGCGCGCGAGATGGCCTGGCGACGACGCGGCCAGTTGCGCACGCTGCCGCCCGGGACCCAGCGCGAACCGAGCACGAGGTCGCCGCCGCCGCGGGCCAGCTGGATCATCACGGGCAACTCGGCCGGGTCGTGCGAGCCGTCCGCGTCGATCTCGACCACGAACGCGTAGCCGCGGCTCGCGGCGATCGCGAAGCCGGCGAGGTAGGCACGGCCGAGACCGTCCTTCTCGGTGCGGTGGAGAACGGTGATCGCGGCGTCCTCGGCCGCGCGCTCGTCGGCGAGGCGCCCGGTGCCGTCGGGGCTGCCGTCGTCGACGACGAGGATGTCGGCTGACGGGACCGCCGCGCGGATGCGATCGAGTATCGGGCCGAGACTCTCGATCTCGTTGTAGGTGGGCACGACGACGAGGACGTCGGCCGCGTCATCCACGGGTCTTCTCCCGGCGGTCGCGGCGCACGAGGACTCCCGCGAGCACCATGCCGAGCAGGCCGATGCCGCTCACGAGCCACTCGAACTGGCGGCCGAGCAGCACGGCGGGGGTAGTGACCGAGCTGAGCGGGACGTCCTCGATCATCGTTCCCGGGGTGAAGGTGGGCAGCTGGACCATGGTCGACCCGTCGGGCGCGATGATCGCGCTCGTGCCGACCGTCGAGATGTTCACGACGCTGCGGCCGAGCTCGATGGCGCGCGCCCGGGCGATGGCGAGCTGCTGCACGCTCTCGTCGGTGCGGCCGAAGTCGGCGTTGTTGGTCTGGGCGAAGATGATCTGCGCGCCCTGGTCGACGGCGTCGGTCATCAGCTGGTCGTCGACGATGTCGAAGCAGATGTTGATGCCCGCGATGATGCCGTCGATGTCGAACACCGCGTCGGTGGTGCCGGGGGTGTACTCGCGGCCGATGAGGTCGATCAGGTCGGGGGCGAACGGACGCCAGAACGCGCGGTCGGGCACGTACTCGCCGAACGGCACGGGGTGCTTCTTGTCGTAGAAGTCCTGCTGGCCCTCACCCGCCTCCCAGAGCATCGAGGTGTTGTAGTAGGTCTCGACGCCGTCGACCTCGCGCGTGGTCACCGCCCAGGAGACGAACGGGGCGTCGAGCTTCTCGCTCACGTAGTCGAAGACCTGCGCGGTGTACCTCGAGTCGAGCGGGCTCGAGTCGGAGCCGCCCTCGGGCCAGACGACCACGTCGACGTCCTCTTCGTCGAGGATCGGCAGGGTCGCGTCGACCTGCGCGGCGAGGAGGTCGCCGGCCTCGTGGGGGTCGAAGTACCCGGCAGGGCCGGAGCCCTGTACCGCGGCGACCTTCATGGTGCCGTCGATCACGGTGGGGAACGCGGGGACGAGCAGCACGAGCAGCGTGAGCCCGACGGCGACGATGCCGCGCAGAGCCCGGTCAGCGCTCCGCAGACGGAGGCACTCGACCACCACGGCCACGAGGAACACCATGATGAAACTCGTGCCGGAGACGCCCACCCAGCCGAACAGTGCGGAGAACGGGCTCTCCGACTGGGAGAGCGAGACGCGGCCCCAGGCGAACCCGCCGTAGGGCCAGACGCTCGCGATCGCCTCGCGCGCGGTCCAGAGGCCGGCGACGACCACCGGGAGGAAGAGCAGGCGTGCCCGGGTCGACCGCCAGACCCGCGGCACCCAGCGGTAGGCGAGCGTGATGGCGATCGCGCCGACGCCGAAGAACAGGGACTCGAGCGTGGAGAGCGCGATCATCGGCAGGAGGCCGAGGAACGTCGAGGCCCACTCGATGTGGATCAGGTAGAAACTGAGGCCCGCGACGAGTCCCACGAGGAAGCCGCCCTTCGCGGTGCGGCCGATGAGGGCCGCGATCACGAGGCCGATACCGACGAAGGTGGCGGGCCAGAATCCGCGGTCCGGGAAGCCCGCGTCGAGGATGGGACCGGCCGCGAGTGCCACGAGGAGCGCCGCCCACGTGGGCAGCGCGCGGCGGGCGGGTGGATGCACGGATCGAGCTTAGGCGACGGAACTGTAGGCGACGATTCCACGGCGGATGGAGTCGAGCGCCTTCCGCGCGGTCGCTCCGACGGGAGAATCGGCGACCACGGAGAGCTGGTCGAGGAGGTCGATCGTCTGCTTGGTCCAGCGCACGAAGTCGCCCGCCGCGAGGTCGGTCTCTTTGAGCACGGCGTCGAGCCGCCCGCCCCTCGCCCACTGGTACATGCCGAGGCACAGGCCGGTGGCGAGCGGGTTGGTGCCGGGCAGGCGCTTGTCGCGCTCGAGGTCGTCGAGGTTGCTCCACAGGTCGCCGGTGGCGTCGAATGCGGCGCGGAACGGCCCGTGCGGCAGGTTGCGCTCGTCGGCCTGGCCCTCGTCGCGGCGGGGCTCGTAGATGAGGGATGCCGCCATCGAGGCGAGCGCCGGGGCGTCGAGGTCGTTCCACAGTCCGAGTCGCAGAGACTCGGCCACGAGCAGGTCACGCTCGCCGTAGATGCGGCGCAGCATACGGCCGGCGGGCGCCAGCGTGACCGTGCCGTTCTCATCGGTCTCGAGGTAGCCGAGGATCGTGAGCACGTCGGTGACGCGGTCGAAGACCTTGGCGACGGCTCCCGTGCGGGTGCGGATCTCGGCGGTCAGCTGGTCGGTCTGCTTCTTCAGCTTCCAGTACCGTTCGGCCCAGCGCGCGTGGTTCTCGCGGTCGGGGCAGAGGTGGCACGGGTGCTGCTTGAGGCGCTTGCGCAGGGAGTTGAGTTGGTTCTGGCGCTTCTCGCGCTCGCCCCGGCTGGAGTACTCCGAGCGTCCGGCGCCCTTCTTCTCCAGGTCGCTGAGCTCGCGCCGGATCGACGAGTACTCGGCGAAGTCGCCGAGGTGGCAGGTCATCGACTTCTTGTAGCCGTCGAGCGACTCCTGTTGGCTGCGCACCTTCTGGGCGAGGTCGACGACGGCGCGGTCGGCCTGAAACTGCGCGAAGCTCGATTCGAGGATCTCGCGCGTGCGCTGGCGGCCGAACTGGTCGATGAGGTTGACGGCCATGTTGTACGTCGGCTTGAAGCTGGAGTTGAGCGGGTAGGTGCGCCGGGAGGCGAGGGAGGCGACGGCCTGCGGGTCGAGGCCGTCGGCCCACTGGATGACCGAGTGCCCCTCGACGTCGATGCCGCGGCGGCCGGCGCGGCCGGTGAGCTGGGTGAACTCGCCGGAGGTGATCGGTACGCGGGCTTCGCCGTTGTACTTCTCGAGCTTCTCGAGCACCACGGTGCGGGCGGGCATGTTGATGCCGAGGGCGAGGGTCTCGGTCGCGAAGACGACCTTCACGAGCTTCTTGCGGAAGAGTTCCTCCACGACCTCCTTGAAGGCGGGAAGCATGCCCGCGTGGTGCGCGGCGACGCCGCGTTCGAGGCCGTCGAGCCACTCGAAGTAGCCGAGCACGCCGAGGTCTTCGTCGAGCAGGGTGCGGCAGCGTTCCTCGACGATCGCGCGGATCTCGTCGCGCTCGTGCTTCTGGGTGAGTCGCACGCCGGCGCGCAGCACCTGCTGCACGGCGGCGTCGCAGCCGACGCGGCTGAAGACGAAGAAGATGGCGGGAAGCAGGTTGCGTCCGTCGAGCAGCTCGACCAGGGCCGCGCGGTCGGTGCGGGCACCGCCGCCTGCCCCGCCGAACCCGTTGCCCTGCGGCTTGCCGTGGGGCTTGTTCGCGCGTCCCCCGCGCTTCGTGCCCTCCCAGCCGTTCGGCTGCTGGCCGCGGCCGCCGGAACCGTACGACAGGCGCACGAGCTCGGGGTTGACGCGTGTGGTGGCGAGACCGGCAACGGGCGGCTGCCCGGAACGCTGACCGGTGCGCTGCCCGTCGCGGGCGCGGCGGTCGCGGTTCTTGCGGTCGCCGTACGACTGCACGGCGGGCTCCGACGCCACCTCGGCGGTGGTCGTCAGCACGGCGGGCATGCGGGAGCGGGCCTCGTTCGGTCCGCCGGCCGCGTCGAACAGGTCGAGCAGTTTGCCGCGCACGAGAACGTGCTGCTCGAGCGGCACCGGACGCTCCTCGGAGACGATCACCTCGGTGTCGCCGCGCACGGCCTGCAGCCAGTCGCCGAACTCCTCGGCGTTCGACACCGTGGCGCTCAACGACACCATCCGCACCGAGCGCGGCAGGTGGATGATGACCTCTTCCCAGACGGCGCCGCGGAACTTGTCGGCGAGGAAGTGCACCTCGTCCATCACGACGTAGGAGAGGTCCTTGAGCAGGTCGGAGTCCGCGTAGAGCATGTTGCGCAGCACCTCGGTGGTCATCACGACGATGCGCGCCTGCGAGTTGACGTTGGTGTCGCCGGTGAGCAGGCCGACCGACTCGGCGCCGTACTCGGCCACGAGCTCTTGGAACTTCTGGTTGCTGAGCGCCTTCATCGGCGCGGTGTAGAAGACCTTGGCGTGGCTCTCCTGCATGGCCTTGAAGATCGCGAACTCGGCGATGATCGTTTTGCCGGCGCCGGTGGGGGCCGCGACGAGCACACTCTTGCCCTGTTCGACGAGAGAGCAGGCCTCGCGCTGGAACGGGTCGAGGTCGATCGCCAGTTTGTCGGTGAATGCGTCGAGGATCGGCAGGTGGCGCTTCGACTTGGCGAGGGCGAACCGCTCGGCCGGGGAGAGCTGTTCAGTCGTCATGGTCAAACCGCCGGTTCGGGATCGGGATTGCTGGAGGGGTGCTCGTACGAGGCGATGCGTCGGGCGACGCTCCGGTCGTGCAGCCAGGCGATGCCGGCGGCGATGTAGTACAGCGCGACCATCGGCACCGCGAGCAGGAGCATCGCGAACGGGTCGGCGGCCGGGGTGGCGAGCGCCGTGAAGATCACGATGCAGAGCACGGCGATGCGCCAGCCCTTGAGGATGCCCTTGGCCGAGAGGATGCCGATGAAGTTGAACAGCACGAGGAACACCGGCAGCACGAACGCGATGCCGACCGCGAGCACGAGTTTGATGAAGAAGTCGAGGAAGTAGCGGGCCGTGAGGAACGTGGAGAAGTCGTCGGGGGCGAAGCTGAGCAGCAGAGTCACGGTGCGCGGGAAGATCAGCGCCCCGAAGGTGGCCCCGGCGAGGAACAGCGGGATGGCGCTGCCGATGAACGACAGGGCGTACCGGCGCTCTTTGCGCAGCAGGGCCGGCACGATGAACGCCCAGATCTGGTACAGCCAGACGGGGCTGGTACCCACGATGCCGACGAGGAACGCGATCTGGAGGTTGGTGTCGAACGCCTCGGTGATGCCGGTGTAGTTGATCGTCGCGTTCTGCGAGTCCGCGATCGCGTTGATCGGCGCGCTGAGCGCCTCCCAGATGTTGGGGGCGAAGATGAAGCCGCCGATGGTGCCCGCGGCGATCGCCAGACCGCTGATTATCAGGCGTTTGCGCAGTTCGATGAGGTGCGCGCCGAGCGACATCCGCCTCTCGTCCACCTTGGGCGTGCGGCGTTTTCTGCCCGTCGGCCTATCCCCTGTCGAAGTCGACTCGGTCACGAAACCTAGGGCTTTGTGGTGGTGTCGCTCGACTCGGCCGGCTTGGTCTCACCGTCGTCGTCTTTGGTCCTCATCTCGCTCTTGAAGATCCGCATCGACTGGCCCATGCTGCGCGCGAGCGCCGGCAGCTTCGGCGCGCCGAACAGCAGCACGACAATGATCAGAATGACCCACCAGTGCGCGCCAAGATTTCCCAAGCTCATGAGGTCACTCCTTTAGAAAGCTGTAGTCCGCCGGGTTGACCTCGGCGGTAGTGATCATTTTAGCCCTCTGGATGCGGGCCTGCCTGCGAACGGCCTTACGATTCGCCCGTCTCTCCATCCGCGCGCCGAACCGCTCCCGCACGACCGCGGCGTCTTCGGCGATCGCGTTCGCCGGCCGCGGGTCGTCGGACTGCGTGACGGCGTCGAGGATCGCCGCTTTGTCGGTGAGCGCCATCAGGTCGTCGAGAAGCGCGAAGAAACGCTTCACGAGCCGCCAGCCGAGCAGCGCGACGACGCCGAGCAGCAGCAGCACGAGGCCGACCCAGATCAGCAGCCACCCCCACCAGGCGATCATCGCGGTGCCTCGTCGTAGCGCGCGGCGCCCGCGGCCGCCCACTCGGCGACGACGCGGCGGGCCTCCGCCGGTTCGACGACGGTCGCGACGCCGGGCATGCTCGCCATCAGCCGTTTGAGGCCGTGGTAGTGCGAGACCCGCACGGTGGTGCGCACGCGTCCCTCGAGCTGCTCGCGGGCAGCGCCATCCGGAATGTAGTCGGCGAGGAGCGCGGCGGCCGAGTTCAGCACGTCCACGGTGACGACGAGGTCGTCGGCCGAGCTCTCGAACAGGGTGTCGGGCAGCGCGACGTCGGACGCGCGGTGGCTGATCGGCTCGGTCGACACGCTCGGGTGCGAGATGCGGTCGAGGCGGAAGGTGCGCACGGCGCTGCGCAGGTGGTCCCAGCCGCGGAGGTACCAGTCGGCGTCCATGGACTCGACGCGCAGGGGGTCGACCCGGCGGCGTTCGCGTTCGCCGCGGGCACCGAGGTAGTCGAACTCGAGCTGCACTCCGGCCGCCACGGACTGACGGATGAGTGCGAGCGTCTCGTCGGACTCGGTGCGCTCGACCGCGAGCGGGCTCGGGCTCGCAGAGGCGCCGCGGGAGAGCTTGGTCATCAGCGAGGCCACGGCGTCGCGGTCGGCGTTCTCGGGCAGCGACGACAGGTACTGCAGGCCGGCTATGAGCGCGGACGCCTCGCGGGCCGAGAAGCGGGGCGAGTCGTCGATCGCGACCTGGTTGGTGAGCACGATCTGGTCGTTCTCTTCGAAGTCGTCCCAGGCGATGTCGAAGAGGTCCTCGTACTGGTAGGTGTTCGTCTCCCCCGGCACGCCGGAGACGGCGATGAGCCGCACGGCCTCGCGGATCTGCTCGGGGTCGACCCGGAAGTGGTCGGCGACCTCGGTGACGCTCACGCGCTCGCGCTCGATCAGGAACGGGACGAGCGAGAGCAGGAAGGTGAGCTTCTCCTGCGCCTGCATCGGCTTCGCCTTCTTCACCCTAGCCATGGTCGGCCGCCGTCCTGATCAGTCGGTCGCGCACCGCGGCGCGCAGTTCGGGCGGGGAGACGACGAGCACTTCGGGGCCGAAACCCGCCAGCTCGTCGGCGACGATGTTGATGTCGGAGTAGTGCAGGCTCAACCGGTCGCCGTCCGCGACGGTGCCGCGGCGTTTGCCCAGACGGGTCGCCGCGTCGGACTCCGGCTCGACCTCGACGACGGCGGTGTGGGCGTCCCAGACCTCGTCGAGTTCGAGGAGCGCGCGGGCCGACTCGTCGCCCGCGGGTGGCTCGAAGGTCTTGCCCGTGGTCTGGATGCGGCCGACGATGCGGCGCAGCAGGAAGGTCTTGCGCACACCGGTGCCCTCCTCCTCGGCGGCGAGGTGCCACCGGCCCTGGTGCTGCACGAGGGCGAGCGGGGCGACGGTGCGCAGCCGCGCCTTCTCCTCCCCCGGCTTGAGGTAGTCGAAGCGCACGTAGGCGTTGCGGCCGAGTGCGGCGTTGAGCGCGTCGAAGGCGGCGTCGCGCACCCGCACGCGCGGGGCGTAGCCGAGCACGGGCTCGTCGGTGCTGACGCCGAGCGAGCGGAGTTTGAGCAGGGCGCGCCGGGACTCGGCGGAGAGCGACCCCTCGCGCCAGACCATGGCGGCGAGGTTGAGCAGGGTGGTCTCCTCGGCCGAGAAGGTGATGTCGGCGGGCAGCTCGTAGGCACCGCGCGGGATCCGGTAGCGCAGGTTCTGGTTGTTGCCGGGGTCGCCGGGCGACTGCACCGTCTCGAGCGGCACGCCGAGTTCGCGCAGGTCGTCCTTGTCGCGCTCGAACTTGCGCTCCAGATTGGCGTTGTCGCCCCCGGTGTCGAAGTCCTGACGGTAACCCTGCACCGTCGAGAGCACCTCGGCCTTGGTCAGGCCGTTCTCGGTCGCGAGCAAGGCGAGGACGAGGCTGAACAGCCTCTCCTCGACGGGGATCCTGGTCTGGCCAGTGACGGGAGTATCGAGCGACACGAATCGATCCTATGGTGAGGACACCCGGCCAGTGTCGGTGGTTGCGAAGCGGGAGTGGCGCGCCGCTACTCGGTGTCGAGCACTCCGAGCACGTCGACCACGTAGACGAGGGTGTCCTCGGCGGTGACGCCGGTGGGCAGCGTGGCGGTCTCGTCGTAGCTGTCGTCTCCCGGCGGGATCACGACGACGAGCTGGCTGCCGATCGTCGCGCCGACGAGGGCGTCGGCGAGGCCGGGCAGCACGCCGCCGGTGGCTCCGGTGCGGTCCGCCGTGGCGAGGACCGTGCTGGGCTGGGTCTCCCACGTCGAACTGAGGATGTCGTCCGCGCCCCAGACGATCGAGGCGGACTGGATGACGACCGCGTCGTCCTCCTTGATCTTCGCGCCGTCGCCCTTTTTCGTGGTCGAGCTGAGCGTCTCGGTGGGTGCGTCGGAGTTCGGGACGACGATGCCGGGCTGGCCGCTGGGCGCGAGTACCACGGCGGGCATGCCGTTCACGGGCAGTTGTGTGGCGCCGGTCGCACGGCCGGGGAAGCCGCGGATGACATCGACGACGGCCACGAGGGTGTCCTCGTTCGCGTAGGCGCTCGAGCCTTCGGCCTGGGCCCCGAAGAGGTCCTGGAACTCGAGGGTCACGGCGACGCGCGAGCCGACGGTGGCGCAGCCGAGGGCGGTACCGAGCTCGTTGGTCTGGGTGTTGCTCTTGCCGGCGGAGGCGCGCAGGAACGAGTCGGGCTCGAGGCCGGTGTCGAGTACTTCGCCGGTGGCCGCGTCGAGCACGGTGAGGTGGAAGTCAGCGACGTCGCCCTCTTCGAGCGTCATGCCGTCGCCGGCGCTGATCGTCGTCGCCTCGAGGCCCTCGGTGATGAGGGGCGTGGGGAACGTGACGCTCAGCTCGGTGCCGGCGTCACCCGTGACGTCGACGAGCGCCGATGCGTCGCCCGACGTCGCCGTCGTGTCGCACGACGCCGCAGCGTCGGTCGAAGCGCAGGCAGACAGTGAAGCTACCAGTCCGACGGTAATGATGGCCGCGGTGAGAGTGCGCACGAATCCTCTTTCTTGGGTGCCCGGGGGTACCGGACGATCTTACCCTTGTCGAAACTGGCCGCTTGCTCCGAGGAGGAAGCTCCCTACTCGGATGCCTCGGCGGAGACGGCCGCGTCGGCCACGGCCTGCGCGTGCCTGGCCGTCTTGCGCAGGCGCTTGTCGCTCGTCGACCGCTCGCCGAGCGACCCGGGGGTCCAGGCCTCGACGTCCTCGTCGCTGAAGTCGCTCTTCGAGGCGCGGCGCTTGAGCTCGGGCAGGACCGCGCCGGGTGCCAGGCGACGGGCGGTGAGCAGGAATCCGGTGTGGCCGATCATGCGGTGGTCAGGGCGTACGGCGAGACCCTCGACGTGCCAGCCGCGGATCATCGTCTCGCTCGATTCGGGATTCGTGAACAGGCCCGTGCGGCGGATCGCCTCGCTGACGCGCGAGAGCTGGGTGACGGTGGCGATGTAGCAGACGATCACGCCTCCGGGGGTGAGGGCGTCGGCCGCGACATCCAAGCACTCCCAGGGGGCGAGCATGTCGAGCACGATGCGGTCGACGGTTCCGGGCTCGGTGACCTCGGGAAGCGTGTCGGCGAGGTCGCCGATAGTGATGTCCCAGTTGGCGGGTGTCGCGCCGAGGAAGGCCGTGACGTTCGCGCTGGCGACGGCGGAGAACTCCTCGCGGCGTTCGAACGAGTGCAGCGTGCCCTCGGGGCCGATCGCGCGCAGCAGCCAGAGCGACAGCGCGCCCGACCCGACGCCAGCCTCGACGACGGTGGCGCCCGGGAAGATGTCGGCGGACGCGAGGATCTGCGCCGCGTCCTTCGGGTAGATGATCGCCGCACCGCGGGGCATCGACATCACGAAGTCGGTGAGCAGCGGGCGCAGCGCCAGATATTCGATCTCGTTCGTCGAGAGCACGACCGAGGCGTCGGGCTGGCCGATGATCGAGTTGTGCGGCAGCACGCCGCGGTGGGTATGGAACTCACCGTCGGTCTCGAGGGTGATCGTGTTCATGCGGCCCTTGGGACCGGTGAGCTGTACGCGGTCGCCCGCACGGAATGGACCGCTCTGGCGGCGGAGGCCGCCGGCGGGGGCGCTGGTTTCGTTAGACATTGCTGGTTCCTGCTTTGCTGGCGGCGAAAACGCCGGAGAGGTCGGAGAGGGTGCGGCCGTCGAGCGTCGGCCAGATGGTGTGACCGTCGGATTCGGCGATCGGCACCATCAGGGGAATGCCGATGGAGACGGCGCCGGAGGCGACGGCAGAGGCGAGGCCGGGCTGCGAGTCTTCGAGGGCGACGCAGTCGGCGATGTCGACGCCGAGTAACGACGCCCCCGTCAGATACGGCTCGGGGTGCGGCTTCGCGTGGGTGACGTCGTCGCCCGAGACGATCGCGTCGAACGCGTCGAACGGGATGGAATCGACCACGAGCTGCGCCATCGTGCGCAACGACATGGTGACGAGGGCGGTGGGCACGCCGGCCTCGCGCAGTTCGGCGAGCAGCTCCATCGCACCGGGACGCCACGGTACGGACGCGCGGATCTGGTCTTTGACGCTCTCGGTGAGCGAGTTGATGATCTCGTCTTCGGTGAGGTCCACTCCCCTCGCCTTGAGCAGGCGGGCCGAGTGCCAGAGGCCCTGGCCGACGAGGCCGAGGGCGTCGTCGTGCGTCCAGGTTCCGCCGTACGACTCGACGAGGAGCGTCTCGGCTCGCATCCAGTACGGTTCGGTGTCGACGATGGTGCCGTCCATGTCCCAGAGAACGGCTGCCGGTTGGAGAGAAGTCACAACGGGCGAGTCTACGCGGCGTCCAGCCGCAGGCCCAGCGCGTGGGGTGCACGGGCCGTGGAGCAAAGTTCTATCCTTGACGTTACGGTTGCCCTCACAGGCAGCCTCGAACGAAGGATGTATCGGTGGCAGACAGCGCGGGCTTTGCAAGAGGGCGTCTCCTCGTCGTGGCCTTCGAAGGCTGGAACGACGCGGGTGAAGCGGCGAGCAACGCCGTGCGCACGCTGCAGGAACAGCTCGAGCTCGCCCCGCTGATGCGGATCGATCCCGAGGACTACTTCGACTACCAGTTCAACCGGCCGACGATGGTCATCGACGACGACGGCAACCGGGTGCTCGAGTGGCCGGGCGTCGCCATGTACGGCCCGGCGGACCCCGACGCCGTCACGCTCGCCGGCCTCGCCGACGACGCGGAACTCGCGGTGACCGGCGACAACGACAGCAACGTCTACATGCTCATCGGCACCGAGCCGTCCCGCGGCTGGAAGACTTTCGTCGCCGAGGTGCTCGAGTCGGTCGAGGCCCACGGCATCACGTCGATGATCTTCCTTGGATCGATGCTCGCCGACGTGCCCCACACCCGTCCCATCTCCGTCTTCGTCAGCAGCGAGAACCCGGGAGTGCGCGACGCGCTCTCGGTCGAACGCTCGACCTACGAGGGACCGGTGGGCATCCTCTCCGCCCTTGCCGACGCGGCCGAGAAGGCCGGCATCCCCACGCTCTCCATCTGGGCCTCGGTGCCGCACTACGTGCACAACGCCCCGTCCCCCAAGGCGACGCTCGCCCTCATCGACAAGCTCGAGGAGATCATCGACGTCGTGATCCCGCGCGGCGAGCTCGTGGACGAAGCGGCGGCGTGGGAGACCGGCATCGACGCCCTCGCCTCGGACGACGACGACATGACGTCGTACATCGAACAGCTCGAGCAGGCCCGCGACACCGTCGACTCCCCCGAGGCGAGCGGCGAGGCGATCGCCCACGAGTTCGAGAAGTACCTGCGCCGCGAAGACGGCAAGCCCGACAGCGGCGGCAAGGCCGGCGGCAGCTAGGTTTCGACACGGCGCCGGCGCGCGTGCTCGATCACCGGGGTACGGGTTAGAGAGCGATGCCCAGTAGCGCGTCGATCGCCGCGATGTCCGTCGCCGTCGCGACCGCTCCCCCGGCGATGTAGTCCTGCACGACCGCGATCGCGCGCGGGGTGTCGAGGTCGTCGGCGACGGCGGCACGCAGGTCGGCCAGTAGCGGGCTCTCCGTCGCGGTTCCCACGGCGGCGGCCCAGGCGTCCCACTCGCCGAGAGTGCACTGCGCGGTGGTCAGTTCGCCCCGCGTCCACTCCCAGTCGGTGCGGTAGTGGTGCGAGAGAAGGGCGAGCCGGATGGCGCGGGGATCCGTGTTCTCGTCGAGCAGCCGTGACACGAGCACGAGGTTGCCGAGCGACTTGCTCATCTTCTCCCCGTCGTACGCGACCATTCCGGCGTGCGCGTACTGGGCAGCCAACGGCAGGCCGGTGAGCGCGGCGGCGTGCCCCGCGCTGAACTCGTGGTGCGGGAAGACCAGGTCGCTCCCGCCGCCCTGCACGGTGATCGGCGTGCCGAGGAACCGCTGTGCGATCACCGAGCACTCGATGTGCCAGCCGGGGCGGCCGCTCCCGCAGGACGCCGTCCACGACGGTTCGCCCTCGCGGGGGCCGCGCCAGAGCAGCGGGTCGAGCGGGTCGCGCTTGCCCGGGCGCTCGGGGTCTCCCCCGCGTTCCGCACTCAGCGCGAGCATGGTCGCGCGGTCGAATCCGCTCTCGTCGCCGAGGGTCCAGGCCGCCGACGCGGCGGCGGTGTTGTCGAAGTAGATGTCGGTATCGACGCGGTAGGCGACGCCGGCATCGAGGAGCCGGCCCACGGCATCCGCCACGTCGTCGATCGTGTCGGTGACGGCGACGTAGTCGTCCGGGGGCACGATGCGGAGAGCCTCCATGTCGCCGCGGAACAGGTCGATCTGGCTGGCGGCGAGCTCGCGCCAGTCGACGCCGGTCGCGGCGGCTCGCTCGAGCAGCGGGTCGTCGATATCCGTGACGTTCTGCGCGTAGCGCACCGTGACTCCGCCGTCGAGCCAGAGGCGCACGAGGGTGTCGAACGCGAGGTACGTGTTGGCGTGCCCCAGGTGGGTCGCGTCGTACGGGGTGATTCCGCAGACGTACAGCTTCGCCTCGTCGGCCGCTCGTGCTTCACGCACGGCGCGGGTGGCGGAGTCGTACAGCCGAGGTACCGGGCCCGTTCCGGGAAGACGGGGGATGACGGGCCGGGTCCACGATTTCACTCCCGTAGTTTAGGCGAGAGCGGCTGGGAGCGGATTCTGATTCCCGCGATCAGTCGAGCCCCGGGTGCTCGCCCGACTCCGAGAAGTCGACCAGGTCGGCCTCGGTGAACGGATGCGCGGTCGTCATGATGCCCGACGATGTCCCGTGCAGCACCGTTACGCCGGAGTCGTCCAGCCCGGTCTCCACGTCGAAAATGACTGCGTCGATGTCGTTTGCGCCGAAATTGTTGGCCATAGTGGCCTCCTCGAGATTCTCACTTGTCGAAAAGTAAGCCGAGGTCTAGGGCCAGATTGTTTAAATGGTAGCGGCTGTCGCTGGGGATTCACAGGGTGATGGAGCGATTCACCACGAGTTCTGCGACATCTCGCAGATTGAGGTTATTGCTGCGCGCGTGGCTGCGCAGCGTGCGGAACGCCTGGTCCATGTCGACGTTGCGCGTGTGCGCTATGACGCCCTTCGCCTGTTCGATCAGCACTCGGCTGTCGAGGGCGTGTTGAAGCTGGTTCTTGGCCGAGTCTGCCTCGCGGATGGCGCGTTCCTGCAGGATGCCGATCGTGGCGACGTCGGCGAGCCCCTGTGCCACCGAGAGGTCTTCGGGGCTCAGGACGCCGGTCTCGGTGCCGAAGAGGTTGAGGGTTCCGATGACGGAGCCGCGCAGTCGCAACGGCACCCCGTGTACGGAGCGGAAGCCCTGCTGGAGGGCGGAGGCGCTGAAGTCCGGCCACTTGTCGACGACGTCGGTGACGTCGCGCACGGTGACCGCCGCGCCTTTCTCGAAGCATTCGACGCACGGGCCGAGGCCCGAGCTGAGCTGCATCATCTCGACGAGACGGCTCCGCTCGCTCGTCGACGCGACGACGGAGAGTTCCCCGGTCGAGTCGGCGAGCATGATACCGGCGGCCGAGGCGTCGAGCAGCTCGGCGCAGGTATCGACGAGGGTCTGCAGGAGGTCGACCACGTCGAATCCCGCTACCAGGGTGTCTGCGAGGGTGACGAACGCTTCGGTGAGTCGTCGCTCTCGGGTTTTGCTCGCCATGGGGTGAGTTTACTCCGTGGTCGTCAGCGTTCGCGATCGGTCGCGAAGTTGAGGCGCCGTTCGACCACGTCGTTGGCTACTTCGGCTACTGTCCGCCCGCTCGCGTAGGCGTGGGCGCGCAGCAGCAGCGACGCCTCCTCCACGGTGACGTCGAGTTGGGCGAGGATCATGCCCGTCGCCTGGTGGACCTCGCTGCGGTTGAATGTGCTGGGTCCTTCCGCGTCGTCGGTCGCGGCATCCCCCAGCACTCGTCTCAGCACCTGCCAGGAGGTGATCGAGGCGAGTTCGGTGGCGAACTCGATCTCTTCGCGGTCGAGTGTGTCGCGGGTCAGCGAGTAGAGGTCGATGGCGCCGATGTCGAGAGAGCCGACGTAGAGCGGGAACGCGAACAGTGCGCTCACCGAGGAGCCGAGCTCGTCGTCGAACACCGCGTGCGAGAACAGCGGCCACGAGCTTGCGCCGTCGAGGCGGAAGTCGGGCGTCAGCACCGGCATCCTCGACCCCATCGCGTCCCAGCACGGGCCTTCGCCGAGGTCGAACTGCATCTCGTCGAGACGGCTCGCCGTCTCGTTCGTCGAGCAGATCGTCGATTGACCCGCGGTCGAGGCGAGGATCGACACCGCGGCGCCCGCCACGGGCAGCACGGAGACGAACGGCGCGCAGAGGCTCGTGTTGCGCTCGTGCGCGTAGAGCAGCTCCCGCTTCGCCTCGCGAAAACTCTTGTTCTTCGGCATAACGCCCACCCTCATCGGTCGCAGGGTCAGGGCGATTCAACGGATCAAGTTAGGGCGAGCCTACTCGTGCAGCGGAACCGCCGCTGGCTTGCGGGGGAATCGTCCGATCAGGAGGGCAGCAGCACGCCGGTCGAGAGCAGCACGATCACGGCGATACCGAGCGCGATGCGGTAGATCACGAAGGGCAGGAAGCTGTGCGTGGAGATGTAGCGCATCAGGAACGCGATGACCACGTAGCCGACGACGAAGGCGATGGCGGTGGCGACCGCGGTCTCCGCGTAGCCGTAGGCGCCCTCGGGCTCGCCGAAGCTGTGCACGAGCTCGTAGAGCCCGCTGCCGAACACCGCCGGGATGGCGAGCAGGAACGCGAAGCGCGCGGTGGCGGGGCGCGAGTAGCCGAGCGCGAGGCCGGCGCTCGTCGTGGCACCCGATCGCGAGACTCCGGGAATCAGCGCGAGCATCTGGGCCAGACCGATGGTGATGCCGCTGCGGTAGCTCATCGCCTCGATCGGCTTTGTCTTTTTACCGAGCCAGTCGGCGATACCGAGGACGATACCGAACACGATCAGCACCGTCGCGGTGATCCAGAGGGAACGCCACTGGTCACGGATGTACGACTGCGCGAAGAACCCGAGCAGCACGATCGGAACGGTGCCGATGATGATGAGCCAGCCGAGGCGCACATCGGGATCGTTCTTCGGGATGCCGGTGGTGTGCGATCCGCCGCGGCTGCCGAACGACCGGAACCACCGCCCGATGATCCGGGTGATGTCCTTCCAGAAGTAGATGATGACCGCGGCCTCCGTGCCGAGCTGGGTGATCGCGGTGAAGGTCGCCCCCGGGTCGGTCTTCGACGGGAGGAACTCGCCGACGATACGCAGGTGGGCGCTCGAGGAGATGGGGAGGAACTCGGTTAGTCCCTGTACAAGGCCAAGGATGATCGCCTCGATAAAGCTCATGGTGCTCCAGCTCAGTAGTTGGTGAGCAGGTTGCCGAGAACCTGCCTGCCAAAGACTAGTGCGTCGAGCGGGACGCGCTCGTCGACACCGTGGAACATTCCGGGGAAGTCGAGTTCGGCCGGCAGCTTGAGCGGGGCGAAGCCGTAGCCGGTGATGCCGAGCAGGCTGAGGGCCTTATTGTCGGTGCCGCCGCTGAGCAGGTACGGCAGCACGGGGATGCCCGGGTCGTGCACACCGAGCGACGCGACCATGGCCTCGACCAGATCGCCCTGGAACGGGTTCTCGAGCCCGATGTCGCGGTGCATGACCTCGATCTCGATGTCCGGCCCGACCAGCTCGCGGATCTCGGCGAGCACGGCCTCCTCCTCGCCGGCCAGGGTGCGGACGTCGACGAGCGCCTCGGCGGTGTCGGGGATCACGTTGTGCTTGTAGCCCGCCTTGAGCAGTGTCGGGTTGGTGGTGGTGCGAAGGGTGCCCTGGATGAAGCCGCCCGCCGATCCGGTGGCGAGCACGATCTCCTCGGGGCCCACGCGCTGCGGGTCGACGTCGAGCAGTCGGGCGAGTTCCACGATCAGCTGCTCGGTGGTGTCGGTGAGGTGCACCGGCCACTCGCGACGACCGACCGCGACGACCGCCTCGGCGAGTTTCGTGACGGCGTTGTTATGCATCACCCGGCTGCCGTGCGCAGCGGTGCCGCGGGCGATGAGCTTGATCCAGACGAGGGCCTTCTCGCCGGTTTGCAGCAGGTAGGCGCGTTGGTCGTTGATGGTGACCGAGTAGCCGCCCACCTCGCTGATCGCCTCGGTGGCGCCGGCGAACAGGTCGGGGCGCTGGGTGACGAGGTGGTGCGACCCGCGCACTCCCCCGGCCTCCTCGTCGGCGAAGAACGCGATGACGAGGTCGCGCTTCGGCTGCTTGCCCGCGCCGAGGATGTCCTGCAGCGCGGTGATGATCATCGCGTCCATGTTCTTCATGTCCACGGCGCCGCGCCCCCAGAGCATGCCGTCCTTGATCTCGCCGCCGAACGGGTCGACGGTCCAGTTGGCCGGATCGGCGGGCACCACGTCGGTGTGGCCGTGCACGACGAGCGCGGGCAGGCTCGGGTCGGAACCAGTGACCCGGGCGACGACGCTCGTGCGGCCGGGATCGGAGTCGACGTACGTCGTTGTCAAACCGAGATCTTCGAGGAGCGAACCCAGATATTCGGCCGCGATTTTTTCTCCGGAAGAAATTCCTTCACCGTAGTTCGAGGTGTCGAACCTAATGAGTTGCTGGGCAATCCGGGCTGTCGCTTCGAGCTCTGGTTCGGTTGTCATGGCTCCACGGTACCCGTCGGATACGGCGTGTCGGGACTCGATGGCGCCAAGTGACAAAAGCACCTCTCAGAGCATGCTATTCTCGTTTCTCGGCGGTCAACGCAGTGTAAAAAACTGCAGAGACGGGCCATGCGCGCGGATGGCGGAATTGGTAGACGCGCTAGCTTGAGGTGCTAGTGCCCGTAAGGGCGTGGGGGTTCAAGTCCCCCTTCGCGCACTGTGGCTATTTCAGTGAAAATAGCAGTCAAAAGGCCCGCCGCACAGAAATGTGCGGCGGGCCTTTTGCGTTCCTTGACTGCGTGTGTCGCCGCGGCCGTCACGACACGGAGAGAAAGCCGCGGTCATCAGGCCATGCGACATTCCCCCCGGGTCGGGAGGCCGGGGATCGAAGGTGTTCGCCCCCGTCGTTTCGAGGGTCACCCGTGTTCGTTATGCCTGGATGAATGCCAGCAGGTCGGGGTTGATCACCTCGGCGTGGGTGGTGAGCATGCCGTGGGGGTAGCCTTCGTAGATCTTGAGGGTCGAGTTGCTGAGCAGTTCGTGCTGCTTCAACGCCGCGTCTTTGTAGGGAACGACTTGGTCGTCGTCGCCCTGCGTGACCAGGACAGGAACGGTGATGGCCCGCAGGTCGTCGGTCTGGTCGGTCTCGGAGAACGCCTTGATACCTTCGTAGTGGGCAAGCGCGCTGCCCGTCATGCCCTGCCGCCACCAGTTGGCGACCACGGGCTCGGACAGCGTGACGCCCTCCCGGTTGTAGCCGTAGAAGGGCCCGGATGCGACGGCCTGGAAGAACTCGGCGCGGTTCGCGGCCAGAGCGCTGCGGAACCCGTCGAAGACCTCGATGGGGGTTCCGTCGGGGTTGGCGTCGGTCTGCACCATCAGCGGGGGCACTGCCGACACCAGGACGGCCTTCGCTACGCGGCCCTGGGGCTCGCCGTACTGGGCAACGTAGCGGGCGACCTGACCGCCGCCGGTGGAGTGTCCGATATGGATGGCAGCATGCAGGTCGAGGTGCTGCACGACGGCGTCGACGTCGCTGGCGTAGTGGTCCATGTCGTGACCGGTGCCCACCTGGGACGAACGGCCGTGACCGCGACGGTCGCTGGCGATAACGCGGTAGCCCTTGGAGAGGAAGTAGAGCATCTGCGCGTCCCAGTCGTCGGACGAGAGCGGCCAGCCGTGGTGGAAGTAGATTGGCTGGGCGTCGACGGCGCCCCAGTCCTTGTAGTAGATCTCGACGCCGTCGGCTGTGGTTACGAATGCCATTTCTCATCTCCCATATTCCTGTTGAACCAAGCGGGTCCTGGCTCGACGATTTGCGTACTTCCGGCTCACGTGCGGGTGAGCCGTCTTCGTGTCGTCTCCGACGCTCGGGCCCATGCGGACCCTCAGCTCGTGGCGGTCACGGATCAGGTGCTAGGCGGTGGCGGTTTCCCGTACCGCGGTTTCGATGACGTCGGCGACTGCGGCAGGGTGCGTGTGCATGACGAGGTGAGGGGCATCAAGTTCGACTACCTCGCGAAGCTGGGCGCGCTGGTAGCCGAAGCGCTCCACCTCGGGGTTGATGGTGTGGTCGGCGGTGGAAACGATTCCCCACCCGGGCGTGGTCTTCCATGCCGCGACGGACGCCGGTTCCCCGAAGGCGGCGCCCGTCAACGGACGTTGGGATACGGCGAGGACCTCGGCGGTGGCGCCGTCGACTCCGTCGGCGAAGATGCGCGGAAATGCATCGATGCGGACCGACACGTCCACTCCGTCGTCGGCACCGTCGATCGGGAACGGGGTGTACACGAGATTCGCGGCGAGATCAGAGTCGGGGAAGCCGCCCTGCAGTTGCCCGAGGCTCTCGCCGACCTCGAGCACGTAGCCCGAAACGAACACGAGACCGACGACGTTCTCGGCTGCGCCGGCGACGCTGATCACAGCCCCGCCATACGAGTGCCCGGCTAACACGACCGGCCCGTCAACCTGCTCCGCGACAGCCCGGATCGACGCGGCGTCAGCCGCAAGGCTGCGGTTGTAGACCGGCGGGACCAGGACGGTGTAGCCGCGGTCCAGCAGCTCGCGGGTGACCGGTGCCCACGACGCGGAATCTGCAAACGCACCGTGTACGAGGATGACGGTTGGAGTTGTAGACAAAGCGGCCTCCATTTTCAGTCGGGGCGCCACGGTTGTGGAGCCTTCACACGACCAGCAACAGAATGGCGCATCGCGGTGTACGGCGCGAGAACTGCGCGCATTGTCACGTTCTCGTTCGTCTCAGAGCGCATGCGAAGACAAACTAGTCGGCGGAAACCGTGGACTCGCCGGCACGCCAGTCCCGAGGGGAACGACCATAGCGTTGGGCGAAAGCCCTGCTGAATGCCGACGCAGACCCGAACCCGCTCCGTTCGGCGATCTCGCGGATGCTGAAAGCCGTCGGTGTCGACCGTTCCAGCATCGTGCGCGCGTGTGTGAGGCGGACACGATGTATCTCCTCAGCGACCGTGGATCCGTCTCGTTCGAACAGCTTCTGCAGGGTTCGAACTGACACGCCTACCCGTTCCGCAACCATCGACGGTGTCGTCGATGGGTTGACGGCCCAGCGGCCGATATAGTCGCGTGCGCGGCCCAGCAGCATCCGCCGCTCGACGGCAGGATCGGTGCGCTGATCGAGGACGTCGTCGACGAAGGCACGAGTCAGATCGATGACAGATTGGGCGAAAGCGGCCTCGGAGGCCGCTCCCAAGGGGTCTCGAAGAGCCATGACATACGACCCCATAGAGCCGAGAAGCCGCGGCGCACCCTCCTGCAGAATGAACGTCGTCGTCGATATCGCCTGCACCTCGGCAGCCGTCAACGGCAGGGCCGTCCGCGCGATGCGGATTGACAGACACCGGAAATCCGGCGTGATCTCGAATCCGGAAACCTGCGGCATATGACTGACCGCGAGATGCCCGGCGTCGCACGGAATCGCCAGCGAACCCCGATGGCTGACTATCGCCCCCGATGTTACGAACGCCCACACGAAGGCATCCTTCGGATCGGTGTAGCCCGCCCCGGCGTCGTCCCTGTCCGCGGGTGCTCTCACCTGCGCCAGTTGTACCGGTCCGAGCGTCTTCGAGCTCACCATGGTGGCTGCAGCAGGAGAAAACCCGTCCGATGTGCGCTGAGCGCGCTGAAGAAAAACCACCTCAACCACCTTTTTCGTGTTCAAGCAGAGCTCACATAACAAAGGATGCCTCACGCGAACCACGGACGGCGACCCCACGCGTCGCGCGGATGCCCACCGGACCCCGCGCGGTCTCGACGGCGACGGCCTGAAAGCCGTCGAAGCAGGTTCGTCGAGCGTCCACAGGGCCCGGAAATCGACCTGTCGACCCCTGCCGGACTCCGTCTCCCGAGGTCTACCCTGTCGGCATGGACGAGCACGGCGCTGAACTCGCAGACACGATCGTCGTCGGGCACGATGGTTCGAAGGACGGGGATGCCGCGTTCGAGGTCGCGCTCGGGCTCGCCGCGCGGCTCGGCTGCGCGCTGCGGCTGGTGCGCGCGTGGTCGGCCGAGACGGCCCCGCACGGGACGCTGATGGCCGGCGGGTACGTAGCGTCGCTCGCCGAGGCGTCGGCGTCGATCGCACGGGTGGTGGAACGGGATGCAGCGTCGCGGGCCGCCGACCACCCCGAGGTGCGGATCGACTATCTCGCGCGATTCGGTCAGGCGGAGGCGGTGCTGATCGCCGCGTCATCCGGAGCCCTCATGCTCGTCGTCGGCGGCCGGGGCCGCGGCGGATTCGCGAGCATGCTGCTCGGGTCGGTGAGCGAGCAGTGCGTGCGGCACGCGCACTGCCCGGTGCTCGTCGTGCGGACCGAGAAACACGGCCGGGCCGACAGGAACAAGGAGAGAGTCACCTCATGACGGGCGACAACCGAGGACGCGTCGTGCGGGACGGGCAGTGGGGGTTCGTCTTCCTGCTCGCCTACATCGGCGCCGCGGTCTACTTTGTATCGGTCTCGGACGGGTCGTTCTGGGGCGTCGTGCTCGGCCTGCTGCAGGCGATCGTCTGGCCGGCGTACGTCGTCTACTACTCGCTGGCGGGGCTCGGCGCATGAACCCGCTCCGCCACGCTAGACTGGACTTTCTGCAAATGAGACAGCAGGACCCGACTGTGTCGGGGCAGGATGACCCTCGGGAGTGCAATCCCAGGGGTCATTTTTGTTTTCCCGGCGGTGACGTATGACTCCCGTCGTCGTCGCCGTCTTCGGCTCGAACAGCCCGTTGGCGGTCGAGCTCGAGGCAGCCCGCTTCCTCGCCGCCGCGATCGCCGCCGAGGGCGCGACCCTGCTCACCGGGGGTGACGGCTCGGACCCGTCCACGGTCAAGGACGCGGCGATCATCATGGCGAAGACCATCCCGGATGCGAGCTGGATCGGCGTGCTCAACGAACCCGAAACCGCCGACCCCGTCGTGGTCGGCTCCTACGGCCTCCTCGTCACCCCCGGCTTCGGCCACCGGCGCAACTTCGTCGAGGCCTGTCTGTGCGACGCCGCCGTCGCGATCGGGCACTCGCCGGGCACCTCGTCGGAGGCGCTGTTCGCCATGTTCCTTCGTCGCCCGGTCGTCCTCGTCGACGCGGATCCGGTCGAGATGCCCGACCTACGGCGAATCGCGCTCGACCGCGTGCCCAAGCCGCACAACCCGGCCACGGCCCTCGACCGCGGCATCGCCCACGCCTACCACTGGGCGAAAACGAGCGATCACACCCCCGAGCGCCGCCGCCTCCCCCTCGACGCCTGGCAGGCCGCGGGACTCGTGCGCGGCCTGATCGACGGCACTGTGCCGGGCGGCCTCGATCCGACCGCGCCGCGGACCGCCGCCGACTGGGACGCGCTGGTCGGCGGCGTGCTCCACTCGCTCTGATCGCTGACACTCCGGTCAGCGGACCGGAGCGCTTGCCCGCCGACAGCGCCCCCGCATGCTTGACTGATCCTCGTTGAGGGCCGACGAGCGACGGGGATCAGGTGACGACAGCGGGGATCGTGATTCACCGATCGCGCAATTCCCTCGCCGTGCTGCTCTCGCTCGCGGTGGTCGTGCTCGTCTCGGCCCTCTCGCTCGCCGCGAGCATCGGCCTCGTCACCGCCGGATCCGCCTCGGGCGCCCGCACCGTGCTCTCCGACGCCGCCCCTCGGGCCGCGGCCGTGCAGCTCACCACGCACCTCGCCGACGACCCGCCGGTTCAGGATGCCGCGGCGCGCACTCTCTTCGACGGGCTGTTCCCCGCGGGCACCGTCGCGGTCGACTACTCGTGGCGCAGCGGCTCCGTTCCGCTCCGCCTGCTCGGCGACGCGGCGGCACCGGCCGACAGCACCGTCGTCGTCGGCGTCGTGCCGGCACTCGACGACCGGGTCTCGTTCACCGCGGGCGACTGGGAAGGGGACGTCGGGACGGTGGCCGTCCAGGCGGATGCCGCGGCCGAGCTCGGCCTCGCCCCCGGGGACTCGCTCACGGTCGGCAGCGACAGCCGACCCGTCACGCTGACCGTCGCCGCCCTCTGGCGCGCGACCGACGCGGGCGACCCCGCCTGGTTCGGCGACTCTGCGGTCGCGTCGGGCCGGTCGGGCGACTCCGTGGGGTTGCTCGTCGTCGACGCGGAGACCGCCCTCACCCTGCGCACCCGGTACACCGCCGCGTGGACGGTCGTCGGGACACCGGCCGCGACTCTGCCTGCGAACCGCGCCGATCTCGTGCGCGGACTCGACCGGCTGGGCGACGACGTGCGTGGCCCGGTCGGCGTGATGGTCGAGTCGTCGGGCGTGAAAGGGTCGCTCGCCGCGACGATCGAGCGCATCGACGTCGCGAGCCGCGCGGCCGCGGCCGTCGCGACATCCGCCGCCTTCATCGTCGGGGTCCTGGCCCTCGTCGCCCTGCTGCAGCTGAGCACGGTACTCGCCACGTCGCGTCGCCGGGAGACCCTGCTACTGCGGGCCCGAGGGCTGTCGACTCTGCAGCTCGCGGCGCTCGCGGTCGGCGAGGCCGCTGTCGTAGCCCTTCCGGCGGGCGTGGCCGGCGTCGGCATCGCCGCGCTCGTTCCCGGGGTGGCGACGGACGTCGTCGTCGCCGCGGCTGTCGTCGGCCTGCTCGCCCTGGCGACCATCGGCGCCGTGGCAGCGACAGCCCTCGTCGACGCCCGATCGGTCGCGCCCGACGCGCCGCCGCGCGACTCCCCCGTCGTGGTGGTCGTCACCGGCGCGCTGCTCGTCGTCGCCGCAGCCCTCGCGGTCTGGCAGCTGCATACCCGCGGAACGCCCGTCGTCGCCGGCGGCGCCCCGGCCGACCTCGTGGCCGCGGCGAGCCCCGCGCTCGCCCTCGTCGCCCTCGCGGTGATCGGGGCGGTGCTGCTCGTCCCCGTCTCGGGATGGTTGGCGGCTGCGGCCGCCCGCCGCGGATCGCTGCCGCTCGTGCTCGCCACCCGCCAGCTCGCGCGTCGCACCGGCCGCTACCTCGTGCCCGTGCTCGCGATCGCGATCGCCCTGGCCGGCGGCGTCTTCGCCGCGGGACTCGCCGCGACCGCGGTCGATACCCAGCGGTCGGCGCTTTTCGTGCGCACGGGAGCCGCCGTCGCCCTCGACCTCGGCCAGCCCCGCCCCGACGACGACGGCACCCGGCCGACGACAGCGGAGACGTACCGGCAGATCGACGGGGTCGACGCTGCCGCGGCCGTCGCGCTCGGTTCGGCCGGGATCGGCGCCGACACCGTCGCGTTCGTCGGTCTGCGTCCGGACGGCGCTTCGGCCGTTCTCGGCGACGACGGGCGGGCATTCGCGGACGCGCTCGCCACGACGTCGACCCCGGACACGTCCCTCGCGCTGGCCGCGGGCGCCTCCACGATCGCCGCCACCGTGACCGTCACGGGGCGCGAGCCGGCCACCACCGAGTTCGCGATCTCCGTCTGGGTGTCCGACGCCGACGGTGCCCTCGCCCGGGTGCCGCTCGTCGCCACGCCCGATCCCGGGGTCCGCGCGGGCGCGCTGCCGGCCGGTGTGCAGCCGTGGCGCCTGCTGGCGCTGGAGAGCGACCGGACCGGACCGGCCGACCCGCGACATCCCACCGTCGTGGTCAGCGACCTGACCCTTGACGGAGCCGCCCTCAACCTCGCGCCCGTCACACTCGCCGTGGCGACGACGGCGGCGACGGCGCGGGAGCCCGTCGGCGAGACCGGCGAGGGCCTGCCGGTCGTCGTCTCCAGCGCCCTCGCCGCCCGCATCGGTCTCTCCGTGGGCGACGAGCTCGAGCTCGAATACGTGCCGACGAACGGCGACTACACCGCCACCGTGACGGCGATCGTCGACCGCGTCCCCGGCTCGGCGTCCCGGCTCGCCGTCGCGACCGACCTCGACACGCTCGGCGCTCGCTCCCTCGCCACCGGCCGCGTCCCCGTCGTCACGACCGGCGTCTGGTACGCCACGGCGACACCGGACGCGGTCGCCGCCGAGGTGCCGCTGCTCGCGACCCGGGACGCCGCCGTCTCCACCGCGTCGACCACGAGCTCGGCGCCGGTCGTCGCCGCGTCGCTGTCGACCTTCTGGATCGCCGCCGGCACCGCCGGGTTGCTCGCGCTCATCGCCCTCGCGGCCTTCCTCCTCGCCGACGCCCGGGCGCGGCGCGACGACCTCGGTGTCCTGCGCGCGCTCGGCCTCACTCCGCGCGAGCAGGGCGCGGTGCGCGGTTGGGAACAGACCGTCGCGATCGGCACGGCCGTCGTCGTCGGTGCGGCGGGCGGCCTCGTCGCGACCCTCGTGACCGTCACCCCGTTCGCCGCGGCCGCCGTGCCGGGGGCGGTCGCGCTCGTACGCATCGACCCGGTTTTCGATATCGTCCCCTGGCTGGTCTTCGCCGGAATCGTCGTAGCCGGGGTGGTCGTGATCGTGGGTCTCGCCCTGCTGCGTGTGCGGCGGGCCGCGGCCGTCGCGCTCGACGAGAGGGGCGCGTGATGCCTCACCGCACGACTCTCGGCCCGGCGCGGATCGCCCGGCGCGCCGCGGGCGCGTTTGCCGGCCTCGCCGCGATGGTCGCGATCGTCACGGTGCTGATGGCGTTGCTCGCCACCGGCCTCCCGCGCGCCGTCGACGGGATTCTCGCCGCCGGTGTGCGCTACGAGACGGAGTCGACCCCCGCGACGCAGATCGATCTGGGCGCCGACTTGCCGCCCGGCAGCGTGGGGTGGTCGTGGTCCTCGCTCGACACCGACCTCGAAGCGCTCCGCGACGGGATGCCCGAGCCGCTGCGGTCGACGCTCTCCCCCGCCGAGTTCCTCACGGTCGCGGCTCCCGCGCCCTACGACGCCGAGACCCAGCCGGACGCCGCGCTCTCCGTCGCCTACGACCCGCGCGTGCTGTCGCGGATCACCCTCGTCGAGGGCGACGAACCGGCGCGGGTGGACTCGCGCGAGCTCCCGTCGGAGGAGCCGCTCGACGTGGTCGCCTCCACCGTCGTCGCCGACCGGCTGGAGTGGGTCGTGGGCGACACACGGCAACTCGCACTTCCCGACCGTCTCACGCAGCTGGTCCGGCTCTCCGGCACCTTCGAGCCCGTCGATGCCGACGACGCGTACTGGGAACACACCAGCGCGACCCTCGAGCCGGCCGTCGACTCGCGCACGCTCCCTCCCGTGATCACCGCGACGGTGTACGCGAACCCCGCCGTCCTGGCCGCGGCGCAGAACTCGCTCGTCACGAACCTGCACACCGCCGTCTGGTACCCGACGGCCACCGACGCCCTCGACGGGGCGTCGGCGGCGGAGGTCGCGCAGCAGACCCGCAAGTTCGTCAGTTCGACCCAACGTGTCGGCGGCGCGGCCGTCACGTTCGAGAGCGGCCTGCCCGAGGTTCTGGATGCCGCGGCGGACCGCACCGCGAGCTCCCAGTCGATTCTCGCCACGATCGTCGCCGGTCCGCTCGGGGTGGCCCTCGCCATCGAGATCCTCATCGCCCGGCTCGCGGCCTCACGCCTCCGTGAGAGCCTCGCGCTCATCGAGGCCAGGGGCGCGTCACTGGCGCAACGGCGGCTCGTTTTGCTCGTCCCCGCTCTCGTCGTCGGCGTCGTGGCCGCTGCGGCGGGGGCCGCGGTCGGCTTCCTCGTGCCCGCGGCACCGCCCGGCGTGCCGGCGATCCTCGCGATCGTCGTCACCGCGGTGCTCCCCGCCGCGCTCATCGCCGCCTTCGCCACCGGGCGCCGGGAACGCGCCGGGAGTGTCACGAGGTCGGGGCTGTGGCGCGTGATCGGCGAGGTGGTGGTCGTTCTCGCGTCCGCGGCCTCGCTCACCGCCATCCTGCAGCGCACGGGCACGACGACGGCCACCGGCTCGATCGACCTGCTCGCCGCGGCCACCCCGCTCGTGCTCACCCTGCTCGGCTGCGTCGTGGCCCTGCGCATCTACCCGCTGCTACTGCGTCGTGTCGTCGCGGCGAGCCACCGCGGCCCGGGCATCAGCGCCTTCTACGGCACGGCGCGCGCCCTCCGCGGCGGCGGCGCCGGTCTCGTCCCCGTGCTCACCGTCGTCGTCGGCGTCTCGGTAGCGGTGTTCTCGGGAGTGCTCTCCGCGACCCTCGCGACCGGGCTCGACGACGCCGCGCGCACCCGGGTCGGTGCCGACGTGTCGGTGCGCGAGGTGCGGCTCGAGGCAGACGCCGTCGACCGGGTGCGGGCCGTCGACGGCGTCGAGGCGGTCGCCGCCGTCGCGCAGCGGCTCAACGACCGGCTCTCGTACGAGGGCGGCAGCCCGGTGACGCTCACCCTGCTGCTCGTCGACGCCGAGGAGCTCGCGGCCGTGCAGCGCGGGGTCCCTGGTGCGCTCGACCTGGGCGCCCTGCGCCGCGACGGCGCCGAGCCCCTGACGATCGCCGTGTCCGCGGGAGTCGCGGCGACAACGCGCGACGCCACCGAGGCGCGACTGGACTTCGTCGACGTCGACATCGTGCCACCCGCGATCGACGCCAACCCGTTCCGTATTCCCGGCCGGTTCGTCGTGGCCGACGACACGGCCGCCGAGACCCTGTCGGTCGCGCAAGCCGGGCTCGCGCAGCAGCTGCTCGTGCGCCTCGACCCCGGCGCCGACGTGGATGCCGTTACCACCGACATCCGGGCTCTCGTCGGCGACGATGCGATCGTGGAGACTCCGGGCGACGCAGCGGCCGTGCTCGCCGAGAACCCGGCCGTCGGCGGTATCCGCACCGCAGCCCTGCTCGCCATCGTCGGCGCGGGAATCCTCACCACGGCCGCGCTCGTGCTGACGACCGTGCTCGACGGGCGCACGCGGCGGGACGACATCGCGCTGCTTTCGACGCTCGGGCTCCGCCGCCGGCAAGCCCGCGCCGCCGTGATCTGGGAACTCGCCCCGCTCTCCGTCGTCGGACTTGTCGTCGGGGTGCTGCTCGGGGCGGGGCTGTCGGCCCTCGTGCTCGGAACCGTCGACCTCCGCCCGTTCACCGCCGGGCTCGTGCAGCCGGCGGTCACCATTGACCCGCTGCTCAGCGCCGTCATCGTCGGCGGCTTCGTCGTCGTGCTCGCGACCACGGCCGTCGCCGCGGCCCAGGCTGCGACCCGCTCTAGAGCCGACACCGGCCAGAAGAACACCCGCAAGAAGAGAGAGAACCCATGACCAGTGCAGACATCGACTGCGTCGACCTCGTGCGCATCTTCCGCAGCAAGGACGTCGAGGTGCAGGCGCTGCAGGGCCTGACCCTGCGCGTGGAGGCCGGGGACATGGTCGCGGTGGTCGGCGCGTCCGGGTCGGGCAAGTCGACGCTGCTCAACGTGCTCTCCGGTCTGGACCGGCCGTCGGCGGGACGCGCCATGGTCGCCGGCCACGACATGCTCGCCATGTCGAGGGCCGAGCGGGTGACGTTCCAGCGCTCGAGCGTCGGCTTCGTCTGGCAGCAGACCTCCCGCAACCTGCTCCCCTACCTCTCGGCCGGCGAGAACATCGCCGCGGTGCTGGCCATCGCCAAGGGACCGCGCGGCACGGCGCGGGAGAAGCGCGTCGACGAACTGCTCGACCTGGTGCAGATCGGCGACCTGCGCGACCGGCGTCCGTCCGAGCTGTCGGGCGGCCAGCAGCAGCGCGTGGCGATCGCCGTCGCGATCGCGAACGACCCTACCGTCCTACTCGCCGACGAACCCACCGGCGAGCTCGACGAGGCGACCAGCGAAGAGGTGCTCGGCGCCATGCGCCGGGTGAACGAGGAGCGCGGGGTCACCACCCTGATCGTGACGCACGACCCCACGGTGGCCACGCAGGTGCGCCGCACCGTGCAGATCCGCGACGGACGGACGTCGACCGAGGTCGTGCGCAGCACGAGGCGCGACGAACTCGGCGACGAGTACGCCGTTGCCGAGGAGTTCGCCGTGCTCGACCGCGTCGGCCGCATGCAGTTGCCCGCCGCGTTCACCGAGGCGCTGGGGCTGCGCGACCGCGTACGCCTCACCCTCGAACCCGACCAGGTGAGTGTAAAACCGGGCAGCGATGCCCCGGTGACCACCGAGGGGCAGGACCAGCCGTGAACGCCCTGCACACCGCCGCCATCGACATCGTCGCCGACCCGGTCCTGCGCGCCGAGGGCCTCGGCCGGGTCTTCCCCTCGCGTGCGGGCGACGTGGTGGCGCTCGACGGCATCGACCTCGAGGTCTACCCCGGCGAACTCGTCGTGGTGCGCGGACCGTCGGGTGCCGGCAAGTCGACGCTGTTGCGTCTGCTCGGCGGCCTCGACTCCCCCACGACCGGCGAGATCTGGGTGCACGGCACCTCGTTCGCCTCGCTCAGCGAAGACGAGGCCGCGCTGCTGCGTCGCGACGACCTCGGCTTCATCTTCCAGTCGTTCGGGCTCATCCCGGTGCTGAGCGCCGCCGAGAACGTCGAACTGCCGTTGAGAATGACGAAGACGGATGCCGCGGCCCGCGCCGCCCGCGTCGCCGAAGTGCTCGCGCTCGTCGGGCTCAGCGACCACGCCGCCCAGCGGCCCGACGAACTCTCGGGCGGCCAGCAGCAGCGCGTGGGCATCGCGCGGGCCTTGGCGGTACCGCCGCGCATCCTCATCGCGGACGAACCCACCGCCCAGCTCGACAGCGTCAACGCCGCGGTCGTGATGGACCTGCTGGCGAGCCTCGTCGACACCGACGGCCTCTCGGTCGTCATCGCGACACACGACCCCGACCTCGCCGCCCGCGCACACCGGGTGATCGAGCTGCACGACGGGCGCCAGCGGCGCCCCGCGGGGCGCCACAAAGCGCAGGGTTAGGCCGCTGCGGCCTTCGCGATCGACGCCGCGTTGACCAGGATCGGCAGGTGGTCGGACGCGCCGATCGGCAGCGTTTCGACGCTCTCGATGGCCATGCCGACGCTCGTGACGAAGTCGAAGTGGCCGGTGAAGATCTTGTAGCGCGTGTAGGTGCGGCGGTCGCTCAGCGACAGGTCGTAGCCCGTCTTGCCGATGTGCTTGCCGAGGCCCTTCTGGAAGAGCGGGTAGTTGTAGTCGCCCACCATCACGGTCGGCAGGTCTTCGCCCATCTCCCTGAGCGACGCGTGTGCCGCCTTGATCTGGTTGCGACGCAGCGAGTTGGTGGCCGTGAGCGGCGCCGCGTGGAATGAGGCGGCGATGAACTCGTGCCCCGTCTCGTCGTCGAAGAAGCGGGTGCCGATGAGGCGCTCGTGGGTCGGCGACGCGATCATGTCGTGCAGCGACTTCTTGAGCATAAAAGTCTTGGTCTCGAGCGGTGTGAAGCGGCTCTCGCGGTAGTAGATCGCGAGACCGAGGCGGTTGAGCTTGGTCGCGTCGGCGAGCTTGAGGTCGCCGAGAACGGCGGGCAGCAGCTTGGTGTCGCACTCTTGGAGGCAGAGCAGGTCGAGGTCGTGGCGTTCGGCCAGACCGCCCAGCTCGGCGCTGGCCATGTTTTTCCGGAGGTTGTAGCTGACGATTTTAATTCTGAGTCCCCACTCTGACAGTCCAGAAAATCCACGATTGACTCGCAAAGTCTACGACGGCTGCGTCGAGTCTCCTCCGAAAACCGGGGCAACGGCGTGGCGTTACCCCGGTGTTCGCTGAAAGTCTGTCGCCCGGCCCGACGGCTCGCGGGCCTCGAGCGCGGGTCTACAGGACGTACTTGCCGATCAGCTTGTTGAACCCCTTGATGTCGAAGCGGGATGTGAACTGGAAGGTGACCTGGCCGAGGCCCGCGAACCAGAGGATCATCTCGGAGTCGAAGTCCAGAAGGCCGGCGGTCTCGACCGAGAAGGCCTGGATCTTGCTGTAGGGCAGCGACGTGAAGTCCTTGCTCGTGCCGGTCACGCCCTTGACGTTGATCGCGATGAGGCGGCGGTTGGTGAAGATGACCTGGTCGCGCACGCTCTTGAAGGCGGCGAAGACGTGCTCGTCGTCGATGAGCATCGGTTCGAGGAGTTTGGCGGCGTCCTCCGCGTCGGCGGGCCCGAGGTTGAAGACCGTGTCGGCCTGGAAGTCGATCATGAGTGTCCTTGCGTGGGAAGCCGGGCCCTCCCTGCGGTGGAAAGGTCACCCGAGGGTAGCAGTGTTAGCCACCCTTGCCGCTCCCCCAGTTCAGGGCTGCTGTCCGGCGGTCTTCTCGACGTTTCTGCTTCTCGTCATGCGCCTGACCGTCTAGCGTGGCGGGATGACCGACCGAATTCGCCGCAGGGCCGTCGTGACCGGCAGTGTGCAGGGCGTGGGCTTCCGCTGGAGCGCCCGGCTCGAGGCCCAGCGCCTCGGGGTGACCGGCTACGCCAGAAACCGGGTGGATGGCGCGGTGCAGGTCGAAGCCGAGGGAGAACCCGCCGCGGTCGACGCCTTCGTCGCGTGGCTGCGCACCGGTCCCCCGAGTGCCGCCGTCGCCGGGGTCGAGGTCGGCGAGCTCGAACCCACGGGCTCGGCCGGGTTCGAGGTGGCCTAGCTGCCCGACGAACCGTCTACTCGACGAACCGTCTACTCGACGAACCGGATGCCGGCGAGCAACCGGGTGCGTACGTCGAAGACCTCGTTGCCGCCGCTGAGCGCGGAGCCGGGCAGGCCCTCGCGCAACAGCGCGGGCAGGTAGGAGTGGCGCACGACCGCGGCCGAGGCGCCGCGCACCTTGCCCAGGTCGATGATCGGCTCGGCGAGGTCGTCGTCGGGCACGACGATGACGAGGCCGGTGAACTTGAGGCGCAGGCCGCGCTGCAGCGCTTTCACGCGGTGACCGAGGTCGTTGACGGGACGTTCGCCGCCCACGGCCTCGCCGATGAGCTCGCCGCCCTTGACGCGCACCTGGCCGCCGAAGTCTTCGGAGAGCACAGCGAAGAGGCCGCTCGCGCCGAGCACGACGTGGTCGATCTTCTCGTCGGGGTACCCGGTGGAGACGTCGTGCCAGACCGTGTACGCGATGCCGAGCGCCGAGATGGTGCGGGCGGTCGCTTCTTCGGCGAGGGCGTCGGCGAGCAGGTGGCGGATCTCGCGCGGGGCACTGCGCACGAGCGCGGGGTCGTACGGGTCGGGCAGCGGTGCGCCGAGTCCGACCCACTCGCGCATCAGGCCGAGGAAGCGTTCACGACGCCAGCCGCCGGGGTGACCGTAGGCGCGGGCCGGCGGGCGGGTGTCCTGGGCGGGCGCGCGACCGCTCGGGGCTGCCCAGGACTCGTGCGGTTCGTCGTAGGCGCGCGTCGTCGGCCGGCCGCGGTCGTACGCGGCACGGTCCTCGGGGGTGCCGATGCGTTCCCAGGCGAGCTGGACCGCGACGAATCGCGCGGCGTTGCCGCCCGTGTCGGGATGGGTCTCGCGGGCGAGCTTGCGGTAGGCGCGCCGGAGCTCGTCGTGGGTCGCGGTGGAGCTCACGCCGAGCACCTCGTAGGGTGTCGCGGAGATCGGGCTGTCGGCCATCCGTTCGCTTTCGGATCCGGTGGAGTGTGGACTCCCGAGAATACCTAACAGAAACTGCGAACCGGCTTCGTGCGTCGGTGGCACCTGTCAGGCTGTAGCGGTGACTGACACCCGAGAATCCGCCCTTGCCGTCCTCCGCACCCTCGTCGGTCGCGAGGACGCCGACTTCCACGAGGGCCAGTTCGAGGCGATCTCGGCCCTCGTCGACGACCGTCGCCGCGCCCTCGTGGTGCAGCGCACCGGATGGGGCAAGTCGGCGGTCTACTTCGTCGCGACCCTGTTGCTGCGGCAGCGCGGCGCCGGTCCGACCATCCTCGTTTCGCCTCTGCTCGCCCTGATGCGCGACCAGGTGGCGGCCGCCGCCCGCGCCGGCGTGCGCGCCGTGTCGATCAACTCGTCGAACGCGCACGAGTGGGCCGAGGTGCAGCAGAAACTGCGCGACGACGAGGTCGACGTGCTGCTCGTCTCGCCCGAGCGGCTGAACAACCCCGGCTTCCGCGACGAGCAGTTGCCCGCCCTCGTCGCGCGGGCCGGCCTGCTCGTGGTCGACGAGGCGCACTGCATCTCCGACTGGGGCCACGACTTCCGTCCCGACTACCGCCGGCTGCGCGACCTCATCGCCGAGCTGCCCGACGGCATCCCGGTGCTCGCCACCACCGCGACCGCCAACAGCCGCGTGGTCGCCGACGTCGCCGAGCAGCTGGCCGGGCATACCACCGACGTCCTCACCATCCGCGGCCCGCTCGCCCGCGCCTCGCTGCGCCTCGGCGTGCTGCGGCTGCCGAACGCGCAGGCGCGACTGGCCTGGCTGCTCAGCCACCTCTCCGAGCTGCCGGGCAGCGGCATCATCTACGCCCTCACCGTCTCCGCCGCCGAGGACACCGCGCGCCTGCTGCGCGAAGCCGGGCACGAAGTGCACGCCTACACCGGCCGCACCGACACGGTCGAACGCGAGCAGCTCGAGGGACGGCTCAAGGCCAACGACCTGAAGGCCCTCGTCGCCACGAGCGCGCTCGGCATGGGGTTCGACAAGCCCGACCTCGGTTTTGTCCTCCACCTCGGAGCGCCCTCGTCCCCCGTCGCCTACTACCAGCAGGTCGGCCGCGCCGGACGTGCCACCGACAATGCCGACGTGCTGCTGCTGCCTGGCAGCGAGGATGCCGCGATCTGGAACTACTTCGCCACGGCGTCGATGCCCAACCAGGCGAAGGCCCTCGCGGTGATCGCCGAGCTCGGCCCCGACCCGCTCTCCACCCCAGCGCTCGAGGCGCGGGTCGACCTCCGCCGCACACCGCTCGAGCTGCTGCTCAAGGTGCTCGACGTCGACGGTGCCGTGCGCAAGGTGCAGGGCGGCTGGATCGCGACCGGCGAACCGTGGGTCTACGACGCCGAGCGCTACGGGCGCATCGCCGCCGCGCGCGAGAACGAGCAGCAGTCGATGCTCGACTACGAGGTCCTGCCGGGCGACGAAACCGGATGCCGCATGGAGTTCCTGCAGCGCGCCCTCGACGACGACACCGCCGTGCCCTGCGGCCGCTGCGACAACTGCGCCGGCGCCTGGTACCCCACCGGCATCGAGACGGATGCCGCGGCCGCCGCCGCGCAGTCGCTCGAGCGCGTCGGAGTGGCCGTCGAACCGCGCGCCCAGTGGCCCAACGGCATGGCGAACCTCGGCGTGCCGGTCAAGGGCAATATCGCCGTCGGCGACCGCAACGAACCGGGCCGCGCCCTCGCCCGTCTCACCGACCTCGGCTGGGGCGGCACGCTGCGCGATGCCTTCGCGCCCGGCGCCGTCGACGCGCCCGCCTCCCCCGCGATGATCGCCGCGTGTGTCCGGGTCCTCGCCGACTGGGGCTGGGCCGATCGCCCCGTCGCCGTCGCGAGTGTGCCGTCGAAGCGGCATCCACTGCTCGTCGAATCGATCGCCCGAGGACTCAGCACCGCCGGCCGGCTGACCTATCTCGGCGAACTCTCCACGCACGGCGGAGGCCCGAGCGGCGAGGCAGGCGGCAACAGCGCCTACCGGCTCGCGAGCGTCTGGGAGAAATTCGGCACCGAGTCGCTCGACGTGCCGCAGGGCCAGCCCGTGCTGCTGGTCGACGACCTCGTCGACAGCCGTTGGACGATCACTGTCGCGGGCCGCGCGCTGCGGCAGGCCGGCGCCTCCGCCGTGCTGCCGTTCGTGCTCGCGCTGCGCGGGTAGCGGGCGCTGCACGGCGGGGCGCGCGCTTCAGCCCCGCTTCAGTTGCCGTGAACCACAATGGGGACATGCGCGTACTGGTAGTCGAAGACGAAACCCGCCTCGCCGAGGGACTGCGCCGCGGGTTCGAGGCCGAGGGGTTCGCCGTCGACGTGGCTGCGAACGGCACCGACGGGCTCTGGTACGCCCGCGAGAACGAGTACTCCGTGATCGTGCTCGACATCATGCTGCCCGGCATCAGCGGCTACCGCATCTGCGAGACGCTCCGCGCCGAGCGCAACTGGACGCCGATCCTGATGCTGACCGCCAAGGACGGCGAGTGGGACCAGGTCGAGGCGCTCGACACTGGTGCCGACGACTACCTGACCAAACCCTTCTCGTACGCGGTGCTGCTCGCCCGGGTGCGCGCGCTGCTGCGGCGGCGCTCGTCCGACCGGCCGAGCGTTCTCGAGGCCGGCGACGTGCGGCTCGACCCCGCGTCGAAGAGCGTCTGGCGCGGCGACGAGCCGATCGACCTCACCGCCCGCGAGTTCTCGGTGCTCGAATACCTGATGCGCCGCAAGGGCGAGGTGGTGTCGAAGCGCGAAGTGCTCGACAACGTCTGGGACTCCGACTTCGAGGGCGATCCCAACATCGTCGAGGTGTACGTGCGCCACCTGCGCAACAAAGTCGACCGCCCGTTCGACCGCGACGCGATCGAGACGCTGCGGGGTTCCGGCTACCGGTTGGCGAGCAACGGTGGCTGAGCGGCGGCGCAGCATCTCGCTCCGGGTGCGGATCACCCTCGTCGCGACGGCGGTGGTGGCTGCCGCGCTCGTCGTGGGGGCCGTGCTGTTCGCCTCGGTGCTGCGGATCTCCCTGCTCGACGGCGCCACCGCCTCCGCCGAGACCTACGCGTCGTCGCTCGCCGCCGCGCTCGACAGCGGAGCCGCGCTCGACGGAGACGTCGACGACCGCTTCTTCCAGGTGCAGAACGACGACGGCCAGGTCACCGCCGCGAGCGAGGACGCCGAACGGCTCGGCGCGATCGCCGAGGACGACTACGACCGCAACAACACCGTGACGGTCGAGGGCGACGCGTACCTGCTCGTCGGCGAAGACTACGACGACGGCGTCGTGGTGGTCGGGCAGAACGTCGACGACGTGACGGAGACCCTCGGCACGGTGACCACCCTGCTGGTCGCGGCCGTGCCGGTCGTGGCTCTGCTCGTCGCGCTCACGACCTGGATCGTCGTCGGCCGCGCCCTGCGCCCGGTCGAGCGTATGCGCCGGGAGGTCGACGACGTGTCGGCGAGCCGGCTCGACAGGAGGCTCGCCGAGCCCGGCAGCGCCGACGAGATCGGCCGCCTCGCCGTCACCCTGAACAGCATGCTCGACCGGCTCGACGAGTCGCAGTCCGCCCAGAAGCGGTTCATCTCGGACGCCTCGCACGAGCTGCGGTCGCCCCTCGCGTCGCTGCGGCAGTTCGCCGAGGTCGCACAGGCGCACCCCGACCGGGTGACGGCGGGCGAGCTGTCCGACGCGATCCTCGACGAGGGCGCCCGGCTGGAGCGTCTCGTCGACGGGATGCTGACGCTCGCGCGCTCCGACGAGCACGGGCTCGTCGTGGTGCCGCGCGCCGTCGACCTCGACGACCTCGTGCTCGCCGAGGCGAAGCGGCTGCGCGCGTCGACGACCCTGACCGTCGACGCCTCGGGGGTCGGCCCTGCTCGGATCTCCGGCGACGCCCCGCTGCTCGCGGGGCTGGTGCGCAACCTGGTCGACAACGCCGCCCGCCACGCGCATACGACCGTCGGGATCTCGCTGACCGAGACCGCCGACGGCATCGTGCTCACGGTGGACGACGACGGCGACGGCATTCCGGCCGACCAGCGCGAGCGCGTGTTCGACCGCTTCGTGCGCCTCGACGACGCCCGTGGACGGGAGAGCGGCGGCAGCGGGCTCGGGCTCTCGATCGTCCGGGAGATCGCCGTCGCCCACGGCGGACGCGTCGCTGCATCGCAGAGTCCGCTGGGCGGCGCCCGCGTCGAAGTGCGTATCCCCGTCTAGAACCGGCTAGCTGAAAACCCCTTCAGCCGGCTTCAGGTTCGCTTCAGTGCCCCTCGCGCACACTGATTCCAGGTCCGAACGGGCCGAGAGAATCAAGGAGAACACCGTGAACAAGAAGACCATCTGGATCGTCGCAGGCGCAGCAGCCGTTCTCGTCATCGGAGGTGCCGGCGTCGCCGTCGCGGCCACCGATCCCTTCGACCAGGACAACGACCGCCTCACCGGATCCGCGCTCACCAGCGCCACCGAGGCAGCCCTCGCCGAGGTTGGAGAAGGAACCGTGTCGGAGGCCGAGCGCTCCGACGACCTCGACCACGCGTACACGGTCGAGGTGCGCCTCGACAACGGCGACGACGTGGACGTCGAGCTCGACGAGGACTTCGACGTCGTGCGGGTCGACGGCGTGGTGCCGGGTACCTCGACCGGCTCCGGCTCGAGCGAGTCGAACACCGCCGCCCCGAGCGACGGCGCGACGAACGACGCGACGAACGGCGTGACGAACGGCGCGGTCGACGACAACGCCCCGATCAGCGACGCCGACCGTGCGAGCGCCGAGCAGGCCGCGCTGGCCGAGATCGGCTCGGGCACCGTGACCGACCTCGACCGTAGCGACGATGCCGACCACGCCTGGGAGGTCGAGATCACGAACGCCGACGGCACCGACGTCGACGTCGAGCTCGACGCCGACTTCACCGTCGTGCGCGTCGACGACGACCAGCGCTAGGCACCGCGGGGGTAACAGGGCGTAGGGTCAGAAGCATGACGATCGCGGACATCCCCCTCACCACCATCCGAGGCGAGCAGACCAGCCTCGCGGATTTCGACGACAAGGTCATCCTCGTCGTCAACGTCGCCTCCCGCTGCGGCCTCGCGCCGCAGTACGAGAAGCTCGAGGCGTTGCAGAAGACCTACGGAGAACGCGGCTTCACCGTGCTCGGATTCCCGAGCAACCAGTTCCTGCAGGAACTCGGCACCGAAGAGAAGATCGCGGAGTACTGTTCGGCGACCTGGGGCGTGACCTTCCCGATGTTCGAGAAGATCCGTGTCAACGGCAAGCAGCAGCACCCGCTCTACGCGGAGCTGACCAAGACGCCCGACTCCGAGGGCAAGGCGGGCAAGGTGAGCTGGAACTTCGAGAAGTTCCTGATCACCCCCGCCGGCAGCATCCACCGGTTCCGCCCGCGGACCGAACCGGATGCCCCCGAGATCATCTCGCTGATCGAGACCTCGCTGCCGATCTAACCTCCTCCCCGGTACTCCCCGTCGGAGACCAGTCGCACTCCGCGGCGGTGGCTGAGCGCCACCGCCCGGAGCGGCACTCCGGCCTGGCGGCATCCGTCGCTCACGAACCGCGCCCAGGCGCGGTCGTTGTCGTTGAGGCGTGTGCCCGCGAACCGTTCGATCACCACGATCAGGCTCGTGGCGCCCGCTGCCTCGGTGGTCTCGGTGATGAAGTAGGACCAGTTGTCCAGATCGTCGGCCGTGGGCGTGGCGGGCAGGTCCGAGATCGGCATCACGAGCGGCGATTGCACCGCGTCGGCGTGCAGGAACAGCAGCCAGACCTGCCGGTTGACCGCGCGGCCGACTAACGACGACACCCGCTGCTCGATCAGCTCGTCGGTGGTGAGGGGCTCGAGATCTGCGATATGCCGGTCGATGGGATCCATGTGCCCAGCGTCCCGCTTCGGCCGATGCGACGGAACGCGAACCCGTCTTCTGTGGACAGATCTGCCCTGTGGACATCGCCGCGCACGCGGTTCACACTGGTTGCACCTGCCGTCTACGTCGAGGGGAAAGACCATGAGCGATATCTACCCGATCGGGCTGCCGTCGAACAACGACCCGTTCAGCGAGGACGATCTGATCAGCGGCGAGGAGTTGACGGAACTCGCCAGCCGCACGGACTCCGACTACGTCGCCGACGACGACGTGGTCGACTACGACGAGGAAGACCTCGAGGAACTCGACCGGGGCCGCGGCAGCGAGTCCGAGTAGTCGTCAGCGGACCGAAAACCAGCGTCCCTTGACGCGCTCGGTCACGGAGTACCGCGCGACCTCCGCCACCGACTGCGTGACGGCGGCGACGTGGTCGGCGATCTGCGTCGCCAGTTCGCCGTCCTCGGCCTCGAACCGCACCCGGATGCGCGCCTCCCCGGCGACGATGGCCAGGTCCGAGGCCTCGACCATTGAGAGTTCGGATGCCGCGGCCGACGCCGTCGGCAGAACCGTGTCCGGCGCGACACCGGGGCGTAGCGCTCCGATGGACAGCGTCACGCGGTAGTCGGGCACTCCCCCACGATAACCGCTGCAGCGCGTCCGGCCGCGGTTACGCGAGCTCGAAGCTCTCCTCCACCGAGCTGTCGCCGCGCGGCGACACCGTGATGCGCAGCTTGGCCGGGATCTGCTCCTTCATCGCCTCGACGTGGCTGATCAGGCCGATCGTGCGGCCACCCTCGCGTAGCCCGTCGAGGGTGCTCATGGCGATGTCGAGCGTTTCGGAGTCGAGCGACCCGAAGCCCTCGTCGATGAAGAGCGTGTCGAGCGTGATGCCGCCGGTCTGGTTGGTGACGACCTCGGCGAGACCGAGGGCCAGCGCGAGCGAGGCGAGGAAGGTCTCGCCGCCGGAGAGCGAGTGCGTCGGCCGGGTGCGGCCGGTGTGCTCGTCACGGATTGCGAGGCCGAGCCCCGACTTCGTATTGCGGTATTGCAGCGCGTCGTCGTGCTCGAGCGAGTAGCGCCCGGCGCTCATCGTTCGTAGGCGGGTGTTCGCCGCCGCGACGATCTCCTCGAGCTGCGCGGCGAGCACGAATGTCTCGAGGCGCATGCGTCGGGTGTTGGGCTCGTCGCCGCGGACGACGCTGGCGAGCTCGCGGAGCTGCTCGAACTCGAGGCGCCGCGTGCGGGTGGACTCGCGGTACACGGCGGCCTCGTCGACGAGGTCGCCGAGGCGGTCGACCCGCTCGGACAGCGCGGCCTGCGCGGCGCGTGCGTCGTCGCGCGCGGCGAGGGCCGCGACGCGGGCGAGCCGCGCCGGTTCGGCGTCGACCGGAGCTTCGGGGGCGTCGGCGATGCCGGGCTCGGCGAGGGTCGCGGACGCCGTGGCGCGCGCCTCGTCGTGCCGGCGGATCTCGGCCTCGAGCGTCGCGATCTCCGACGCGGGACGCCGTGCCGACCGCGCCTCCTCGACGTCGGCGAAGTCGTTCTCGCGGAGCTGGGCGACCAATGCCGCCTCGGCCCGGGCCTGCGCCTCGGCGCGCGTCACCGCGGTGGCTGCAGCGTCGACTGCCGCCCGGGCGACCGTGAGCCGGTCGGAGAGCTGGCGCACACGCGCGGTGACGCTCTCCGCATCGCCACGGCTGGCGTCGACGCGCGCGCTGATCCCGTCGCGCCGGCTCGTCGCCTCGGTGAGCAGCTTGACGGTGGCGTCGCGTCCGGAGCGGAGCGCGGCGACCCGGTCGTCGGCGGAGGCCAGTTCGGCGCGCAGCCGGTCTCGGTCCGCTTCCCGCTCCGCGAGCTCACGGGCGGCGTCGGTGGCCGCCGTGAGCGACTCCTGCGCGGTCCGCAGTTCGGCGTCGAGATCGTCGAGGGTCTTACCCTGTGTGCGACCGCGGGCCTCGGCCAGCGAGGCGGCGATCGTGCCGGCGAGGTCGTGCGCGACATCCATCGCACTGCGTCGTTCGGCGACCGTCTGCCGGGCAGCCTCGATGTCGTCCGCCGTGACCGGTGTGCCGTCGTGGCTGGCCGGGGCGGGATGCTCGAGCGAACCGCAGACCGCGCAGGGTTCGCCCGGCGTGAGTGTCGTCGCGAGTTCTGCCGCGAACCCGCCGAGACGGCGCTCGTACAGCGCGTCGAGCGCGGCGCCGGCTGCGGTGTGGGCGGCGCTCGTCTCCTTCTCGGCGACGCGGGCGAGCTCGAGGCGCACGTCGAGGTCGAGCGCGGACTGTTCCGAATCGCGGGCCTCGCGGATGCGGGCGACCTGCTCGGTGGCCTCGGTGACGCGGGCGGCGCGCACCGCTGTCTCGGTGATCTGCACACCGACGGCGTCGATCTCGGCGGGCAGCGCGTCGCGACGCTCGACCGACGCGGCCAGTGCGGTTTCGTCGAGGTCGAGCGCGACCGCGAGGCGGTCGATGTCGGCGGCGACGGACGGCAGCTGCTTCTCGTCGGCGAGAACGTCGGCGAGGGCGCCGATCGTCGCGGTGAGCGCGTCGACCTCGGCGAGCGGATCGGCATCGGACCCGAACGCGGCACGCGCCGCCTCGTGCCGGGCGGCAGCGCTCTCGAGCGCGGCCGTCGCCTTGTCGAGTTCCCCGATGAGCGGCCAGACCGGAGCGGCCCGTCGGGCGGCTGCGACGACGGCGCGGTGCCCGGCGACGGTCACGGCGGAACCCTCGAGGTCGGCGATTGTCTCGAGCGCGACGCCGCGACGCTCCTGGAGCGCGACGACGGCGAGCACCCCCTGGTAGTCGATGTCGGCGGCGGTGAAGGCGACGTCGGCGGAGCCCGAGATCACCTTCGCGAACGAGCGCTCCCCCGCGAGCGACGCGTACCCGGACTCGAACCAAGCGGCATCGGTCACCGCGGGGACCTCGTCGAGCTCGAGCAGGCGCGCGGCCTCGACCGCGTGCTGCCGCAGTACCGCGTCGGCCTCGGCGAGTTCGGTCTGGAGCAGTTTGCGACGGTCGTCGAGCGCGGTCTCGAGCGAGAGGAAGCGCTGCGAGCCGAACAGGGTGCGCAGCACCGCCTGTCGGTCGTCGTTGCGCGCGAGCAGGAACTGCTGGAAACGGTTCTGCGCGAGCAGCACCACCTGCAGGAACTGGTCTTTGGTGAGTGCGACGATGTCGGCGAGCTCGTGCGCGACGTCGACGGGCTTCGCCGCGATCACCTCGCCCGCGCGGCTGAGCGACGCGTCGTGGGCCTGCTTGGTCGTGCCGGTGCCGCTCTTCTTGGCGCGCAGGTACTCGGGCGTGCGGTGCACGGAGTAGGCGACGCCGCCGACGGTGAACTCCAGCTCGACATAGGTCGGGTCGTCGACCTCGCAGTGGTCGCTGCGCAGCTGGGCCTGCGTGCCGTCGTAGCGCGGCACGCTGCCGTAGAGCGCGAAACAGATGGCGTCGAGGATGCTCGACTTGCCGGCGCCGGTCTTGCCGGTGATGAGGAACAACCCGGCCTCGTCGAACCGGGCGAAGTCGACGACCTGCTGGTTCTTGTACGGGCCGAACCCGGCGAGGGTGAGCTTGGTGATTCTCACGAGGACACCTGCTGTTCGGTCAGCACGCTCGCGACGAGGGCGGTCTCGTACTCGGTCGGCCCCACGCCGTTGCGCACGTGGGTGAGGAAGTCGGCGACGATCTCGGTGTCACTGCGCCCGGCGATGCGTTCGCCGTAGGTCGCCGCGCTGGTCTCGGCCGTGACGCTGGGACGGAACTCGAGGGTGGCGCAGTGCGGGAACCGGTCTTGCAGGCGGCGCATGGCGTCCATCGGCCGCACCTGGTCGGTGATGACGGCAGCGACCCAGTCGTCCTCGAACCCCGCGAAAGCGTCGGAGCCGAGCAGGTCGTCGAGCTCGCCGGTGAGCACCGACAGCCGCCGGGGAATCGGCAGGTCGAGCCAGCCGACCGTATCGAGGCCGCCCGCGTCGAGCTCGACCAGCCACCCGCCGCGCGGTTTGCCCGCCTCGCCGAACGAGTAGTGCAGCGGCGCGCCCGAGTAGCGCACCCGGTCGGAGATCGTGCTGCGTCCGTGGATGTGGCCGAGCGCCACGTAGTCCGGCCCGTCGAACACGCTCGCCGGCACGAGGTTCAGTCCGCCCGAGGTGATGTCGCGCTCCACGTCGCTGGCTTCCTCCTGAGCCGCGACGCCCGAGGCGAAGCAGTGCGAGACGACGACCGACCGCGATTCGCGGGCCGCGGCATCCGCCCGCACCGCCGTCATCGCGAAGGTCAGGGCCTGCTCGTGCGTGCGCAGCTCGGCCTCGGGGTGGTGGTGGCGCAGCATCGAGGGCTCGAGGTACGGGATCCCGTAGAAGTCGACGGGCCCGTATTCGTCGTCGATCGTGACCGGCTCGAGGTACTGGTCGTGACGGGTGAAGATGTGGATGCCGGCGAGGCCGGCCCACTCGGACTGGAATCCGAGGCGCGTGGCAGAGTCGTGGTTGCCGCTCGTCATCACCACGGCGGCGCCGGCGGCACGGATGTCGCGGAGTACACCCGACAGCACCGAGAAGCACTCGGCCGAGGGCATCGACGAGTCGAAGACGTCGCCCGCGACCACCACGACGTCGACGTCGTTCTCGCGCACCAGCTCGACGAGTGCGGCGAACACCTGACGCAGGTGTTCGAGGGTCGAGTGCCCGTGGAAGGTGCGCCCGATGTGCCAGTCGGAGGTGTGCAGGATCTTCATGCTTGCACGCTACCCGCGACCGCCGACGTGGCCGGACACCTCCCCGGCGGGGCGGCCTGTGGAGGAGAAGACCCGCCTAGGCTGGAGGCATCATGCGCCTCATCCTCATTCGCCACGGTCAGACTCCCGCCAACGTCCTCGGACAACTCGACACCGCCCACCCGGGCCCCGGCCTCACCGAACTCGGCTTCGAGCAGGCCGCGCGTATCCCCGAGGCGATCCGCGACGAGAGAATCGACGCCCTGTTCGCATCGACCCTGCTGCGCACCCAGCTGACCATCGCGCCGCTCGCCGCCGACCTCGGCCTCGCGGTCACGATCCTCGGCGGCATCCACGAGATCGAGGCCGGCGACCTCGAGGGCAAGAGCGACCGCGCTTCGGTCATCCGCTACATGGAGACCGCGTTCGCCTGGGGCGCGGGTGACCTCGACGCCGAGATGCCGGGAGGCACCGACGGCCACAACTTCTTCGGACGCTACAACGCCGACATCGCGGAGATCGTCGATTCCGGCGCCGAGACCGCGGTCGTGGTCAGCCACGGTGCTGCGATCCGCGTCTGGGTCGCGGGCACGGTCGGCAACGTTCCGCGCGAATTCGTGGGCGAACGGGACCTGATGAACACCGGCATCGTCATTCTCGAGGGCTCTTTCGACGAGGGCTGGCGACTGATCGAGTGGGAGAGCACGCCTGTCGGCGGTTCAGACCTCGTGGATGCCGCGGCCGACGACCCGACCGGTGAGACCCTCGACGAGGCGACCCGGTAACCACGGCGCTCAGCCTGTCGAAGGGCTTCCGCTCGCTCCCCGCCGCCCCTACCATCGGCCTCACGGAAGCGGAGGTCCTCCATGCATCTCGTCACCTACACAATGGGCGTCTCGCTCGACGGCTACGTCGTCGGTCCCGACGGCACCTTCGACTGGATTCCCCTCGACGACGAGTTCTCACACCACGTCGTCGACGAGATCCGGGATGTCGGCGTCCACCTGCTCGGGCGGAAGCTCTACGACGACATGCTGTACTGGGAGTCTGCCGACGAGGACCCCGAGCTCGACCCGGTGATGCGGGAGTGGAACTCGTACTGGAAGCCGCTGCCGAAGGTGGTCTTCTCTACGACGCTGACCGAGGTGCGCGGCGAGGCCCGCCTCGCCACCGGCGGTCTGGCCGAGGAGATCGAGCGCTTGCGAGCCGAACCGGGCGACGGGGAGATCGCGATCGGCGGTGCGACTCTCGCGGCGGAAGCCGCCGCCCTCGACCTGATCGACGAGTACCGCGTGCGGTTCGCTCCCGTGCTCGTCGGCGGCGGACTCCCCTTCTTCGCGCACGAGGAGCGTCGCGTCGATCTCGAGCTCGTCGACTCGCACACGTTCGCGTCGGGACTCGTCTATCTGCGCTACCGCGTGCGTCGCTAGCGGGCCGTGCTCAGTCGCATTCCACCGTGTACCCGAGCTCGTAGACGTCGAGGCCCCCACTAATACCTTCGTCCGCGAGTTGGTCGAGCGCTGAGAACTGGAGGGCGGTGGCCAGAGCGTAGGTCTCGAACCGCAGGCGGTCGTCGGCGTCGGGGTCGCCGAACTCGTCGCGGAACTCTGTGGCCAGCAGGTCGCGAGCCGCATCGACCTCGTCCGCGGTCGGTTCGGCGGTGCCGAATGCTTCGCGCACGTTCTCGATCGGGCCCTCCTCGGTATCGAGGCTGTTGATGACGACGAGAGTCCAGCGGGTGGTGCAGGCTGCACCGTCGGAGCGGGTCCAGGTCTCCTCGCGCAGCACTTCTGCGCCGTTGAGTCCAGCGAAGATCCGGGCGCACCCCGAGAGCGCGACGACGGTAAGGAGCAGGAGAGCCAGGACACGGGCGGAGCGCATGACTCGACCCTACGAACTGGAGTCGCGCCGGACATCGCCCGCGCGACGGACTCCCGTCATCATTGCGACGGCGATTCTCCCCAGTATCGTGATCCCGTGACCGTCGATCCCGTGCATGCCGCGTATACGAACCGAGCCGGCGAATACATCGAGGCCGTCGGGAAGATCGAGCACGCGGCCGTCGCCGACCGCGACTACGTGCTCGCGTGGGCGCAATCCGTCGACGGCCCGCTGCTCGACGTGGGGTGCGGCCCCGGGCAGTGGACGGAGTTCCTTCGCGAGGCAGGACTCGACGTCGAAGGGGTGGATCTGGTGGAGGCGTTCATCGACGACGCCCGCCAGCGCTATCCGTCGGCACGGTACCGCGTCGGTCGCGCTGAGGCCCTGGGAGTGCCAGCCGGCAGCCTCGGAGGCGTGCTGGCCTGGTACTCGCTCATCCACACCGACCCCGAGAGGCTCGACGAACCGTTGAAAGAGTTCGCCCGCGCCATCCGGCCCGGCGGCAGTCTCGTCATCGGCTTCTTCGACGGCGTGGCCGGTGAGTCATTCGACCACGCCGTCGCGACGGCCTACTACTGGTCGGTCGGATCGCTCGCAGAGTGGCTCGTGCGAGCCGGATTCACGGTGACCGACGCGCGAACGCGCCAGGATCCGGGCGTGCGCCGCCACGGTGTGATCGCGGCGACGAAGGCCTAGCGCCAGCCCGCCGCCGGCGCCACGTGCTTGACGATGCTCTCGAGCAGCGCGGCGTTGTACTCCACGCCCAGCTGGTTCGGAACGGTGATCAGCACCGTATCCGCGGCCTGCACCGCGGCATCCCGAGCAAGCTCTTCGGCGATCACGTCGGGCTCGCCGATGAAGCTGCGCCCGAACCGGGCGAGGCCGCCGTCGAGGTGGCCGACCTGGTCCTTGCCCTCGACCTGGCCGCGCAGCCCGAAGTAGGCGCGGTCGGCGTCGGACACCAGCGGGATGATGCTGCGGCTCACTGAGACGCGCGGCTCGAAGTCGTGGCCGTGCTCCTTCCACTCGTCGCGGAAGATCTGGATCTGCTCGGCCTGCAGCTCGTCGAACGGCACGCCGGTGTCTTCGGTGAGCAGCGTCGAGCTCATCAGGTTCATTCCCTGCTCGGCGGTCCACTTCGCGGTCGCGCGGGTGCCGCTCCCCCACCAGATGCGCTCGTTGAGTCCGGGCGACTGCGGGTCGATCGCGAGCGCGCCGCCCATGCCCCGTGTCATCTGCGGGTTCGCCTGGGCGACGCCGGCGCCGTCGATCGCGGCGCGGAAGATCGCCGTGTGCCGGCGCGCGAGGTCGGCGTCGGTCTCGCCCTCGGCTGCCACGTAGCCGAACGACTCGTAGCCGCGCAGGGCCGTCTCGGGCGAGCCGCGGCTGAGGCCGAGCTGCAGGCGGCGGTTGCTGATCAGGTCGGTGATCGCGGCCTCTTCGGCCATGTACAGCGGATTCTCGTAGCGCATGTCGATCACGCCGGTGCCGAGTTCGATGCGGCTGGTGCGCGCCGCCATCGCCGCGAGCAGCGGGTAGGGCGAGGCGTGCTGCGGTGCGAAGTGGTGCACGCGCAGGTACGCACCGTCGACTCCGACCTCTTCTGCGGCGACGGCGAGCTCGATCGCCTGGACGAGCGCGTCCTGCGCCGTGGTGACGAGAGATCCGGGCACGTCCTGGTAGTGGCCGAAAGAGAGGTATCCGATGCGCTTCATAGTGATTGCAGCGTACCGCGGGCCTCTCGTATTCCCGATGCGAACGCATGGAAAGTGCGGGCCCGCCTGAACCCCGCACGGGGGTCTCGTCGGTATTCATTACGGTGTGTAGCCTTGCGCCGAACGCACGATTCCCCCACTGAGAAAGAAGAACCATGAACTACGTCGTCCTCCAGGTCATTCTGAAAGAAAAGATGTTCGGCACCGGGTCGGGGAACCTCACCGAGCTGGAGGGCGTTCTCAACGAGAAGGCAGCCCTGGGCTACCGCCTCCACACCATCACCACCGCGTCGTCCGGCAGCAAGGGACTCGGCGGCGGCGACCGCATCCAGGCGACGCTCGTGTTCGAGAAGCTGTAATCGCCGAACGAAAGTTCTAGGCTCTAACGTGTGACGAGAACCTTCGAAAACCAGCCCGACTCCAACCGATACGCGCTCCGCGACGGTGACGAGCTGGTCGCGGTTCTCGACTACGCGAGCAACGGCACCGCCATTTCCCTGACGCGCGCGTTCACGACACCCGCGCGTCGGGGAAAAGGGTTCGCGGCGGAACTCGTCGAATACGCGGTCGACGACATCGAGGCGACCAGCGACCTGCGCATCATCCCGATGTGCTGGTACGTCGGCGAGTGGTTCGACAAGCACCCGGAGCGACACGGCCTCCTCGAGAGGTAACTCTCGTGGCACGACCGTTATTCGAAGACCGGGCCGACGCTGGTCGGCAGCTCGCCGCGGTGCTGGTGCAGACACCACGGGCGCCGAAGCCTACCGTGGTGCTCGGCCTCCCCCGAGGCGGAGTGCCTGTCGCGGCCGTGGTCGCCGCCGCGCTGGATGCGCCGCTCGACGTCGTCGCCGTGCGCAAACTCGGCGGCCCGCGCCATCCCGAACTGGCACTCGGAGCCATCGGCGAGGGTGGGGCGCGCGTCGTCGACACCGATCTCCAGCGGCGTACCGGCGTCAGCGACACCGAGCTCGCCGCGGTCGAGGCCGCGGAAATCGCGGAACTCGACCGCCGGCTCGCGGTGTACCGATCGGGACGCCCGCGTCTCGCGCTCGACGGCGCGCGCGCGGTCGTCGTCGATGACGGGGTTGCCACCGGGGCGACCGCCGAGGTCGCGTGCCGGGTGATCCGCCAGCTCGGCGCGGAGGAGATCGTGCTCGCCGTGCCCGTCGCTCCGGCCGACTGGACCCTGCGGCTCGCGGGCGCGGCCGACGAATTCGTCGCCGTCGCCGCACCCAGAGACTTCTGGGCGGTCGGCCAGTGGTACGCCCGCTTCGACCAGACCTCGGACGCGGAGGTCATCGCGCTACTCGGCGGCGCAGACTCCCGGCTGAGTATGCCATGAGAGTTGTTGAGGGAAGCTACGAATGTGAGCGGGTGGCGCGTTCCGGTCGTAGACTGCGGTTTGTGAGCAAGGAGGAGGTGTGACGATGACGCTTCTGGACGACAGCTCCACAATGTCCGGTACTCCCGCCGCCTGGTACCCCTGCCCGCAGTTCGATGGCCTGCTGCGTTGGTGGGACGGCTCCGCCTGGACCGTGCACACCCTTCTGCCGCCACCCTCGGTCGCCGCCGACGCGCTCGCCGCTCAGGCCGCCGCCGCCCAGGCGCGTGTCGCCCAGTTCCCGATCGTTCAGGAGCGAGTCGAGCAGGCCCGCGTTGCCGAGGCCCGCGTCGAGGACAGATTCGCTGCCTACGACTTCAACTCGATGCCGTACGAGCCCATGAAGGACACCGCTCCGCGCTACGGCGACGGCACCCGCCGCTCGGCGATGCTGACGCCCGATCGCGGATCGGTCACGCCCTGGGCGTGGTTCGTCGCCGTGGTGCCGCCGCTGCTCACCGCTGGCCTCGTGCTCATCGCGTTCGAACTCGCCGACCAGTCGGCGGTATGGCAGCTGTACATCTGGGTGCTCGTGACGGTGCTGGTGTCGCTCGTGCTCGCATCGGGCGACGGATACGAGCTGCGTCGCCGCGGCCACCCTGCGCCGGGCTGGGGCTGGGGACTCCTGCCGCCGGTCTACCTCATCGTGCGTGCCGTGATGTTCGGATCGTCGTCGGTGTGGGTCCTGTTCGGCTGGGTCGTGGTGCAGGTGGCGTCGATCGGCGCGGTGCTCGTGCTCGACCCCCTCCTGTAGCCGCGTCACAGGATCGTGCCCGCAGACGTCTGAGACACTGGGGGCATCGATACTTCCTTCTTCACCACCCTGTTCCAGCGCTCGGCGCCGCTCGATGTCTCGACGCCCGTGCTCCTCGTCATCGTCGCGGCGGCCGCTCTGCTGAGCGTGCCCCGCGTCACCTGGCAGTGGTTCGGCCTGTTCGCCACGCTCGTCCACGAGCTCGGGCACGCGGTCGCCGCGATCCTGAGCGGGCGGGTGGTGAACGGCATCCGCATCCGGCGCAACCACTCGGGCGACGCCATGAGCACGGGGCGCGGCGTCTTCGGTACCGTGCTCAGCGGAATCTTCGGCTACCCGGCTCCGGCGATCGTGGGCGCCGCGCTGCTGTGGAGCGTGTTCAACGGCTATACCGCCATCGCCTTTTTCGTCGGCGGCGTCATCCTGATTCTCACGGTCCTGGTGATCCGCAACCTGTTCGGTGTTCTCGTCGTTGTCGTCTCGGCCGGGATCGCGGCGCTGCTCTGGTTCTTCGCGACGCCGGAGGTGCAGGGCTACGCGCTGCTCGTGCTCGGGGTCGCGCTGCTCGTCGGCTCGGTGCGCGGGCTACTCACCGTGGTCGGGGTACACACGTCGCGGCGCGGACAGCTGCAGACGTCGGACGCGTACCTGCTCTACAAGCGCACGGGTGTGCCGTCGCCGTTTTGGCTGCTGCTGTTCGCCGCGCTCATCGCCGCGAGTGTCGTGTTCGCGGCGTGGAGCTACGTCGGCCGCTAGCACTCGTTTGCGGGGTGTGACCATGGCTCGTCGGGCCTTCTGCAGCGGGCGGTTCTGCGGCCTACGGTTCGGGACCCGACATGTACCGCGCGCGAGCTAGGCGGTGGGTAATCGTGCTCGTGGTGACGGCCATCGGGCGCGCATCGTTCAGCCTGCTGTATGCCGTGGGGGTTGCCGAGTAGTCGCGGCCCCCACTCGAGGGCTACTGGTGCTCGAGCAATCCCACTACATTCAGCAAACACGACAAATTGGAGCAAAAGTCAATGAGGCCTCAGCACCTTTCCCGTCAATGGCGCGATGTCGCCGCCGTAGTTCTTCTAGCGTCAGTGGTCGCGACGAGTGCGGGCTGTGCGTCCGCCGAATCCCCATCCGCTGACTCGGCAGACGCCACGACCCAAGAAGTCGCGGACGTTCAGATCACTCCGACGCCGAGTCCGACACCGACGCCGAGCCCGACACCGCGAGTCACGACAAAGGACGAGATAGCGACGACGGAGATCCCGTTTGCTGCACTGACGCAGAACGACGGCAACTTCTACGTGGGTACAAACGTGGTGACGGTCGCCGGCATCAATGGGGTTCAGACGACCACAGTCCGAGTCACCTACACTGACGGTGTGGAGACCGGGCGCACCCAGGTGTCACAGGTGGTCACTACGCCGCCGGTGGATCAGATGACCAACATCGGTGTCACCCCGGTCCCGATTCCCGTTGCCGCACCGGTCGCATCAGGGTGCGACTCCAACTACAGCGGTTGCGTACCCATTTCTAGCGACGTCGACTGTGCGGGCGGCAGCGGAAACGGACCGGCCTATCAGGAGGGCATCGTTCAGGTTCTGGGCAGCGACATCTACGACCTGGACCGCGACGGAGACGGGTGGGGCTGCGACTAGCCCGGATGACGCTGCCGTCCTGCACCCACTGCGACGGCGGCATCGGAAAGGGCGGCTCGGCGTCGCACTGCCCGTGTAGCCCTATCAAGCTGGCAATGGCACTGCAATAGCCGCGCCGCGGTGCGTGTGCCGCGGTACACCGGTTAGCGTGGGGCCATGACCGAATACGACGCGATCATCGTCGGATCTGGCCCCAACGGGCTCTCCGCCGCCGTCACCCTCGCCCGCGCGGGCCTCCGGGTTGCGGTGTACGAGCGCAATCCCACCATCGGTGGCGGCGCCCGCACGGCGGAACTCACCCTCCCCGGTTTCCTCCACGACGCCTGCTCGGCCGTGCACCCGATGGCGCTCGCCTCCGGGTTCTTCCGCCGCTTCGGCCTCGACCGCCGGATCGACCTCCGGGTACCCGAGATCTCGTACGGACACCCGCTCGACGGCGGCCGCGCCGGTATCGCCTGGCGCGACCTCGAGCGCACGGTCGACGGACTCGGCGTCGACGGTCCGGCGTTCCGCAGCCTGATGGCGCCGCTCGTCGCCAACGCGAATCGCGTGGCGCAGTTCACCGGCTCGCAATTGCTGCAGCTTCCGCGTCATCCACTCACCGCCCTCGCTTTCGGACTGCGGTCTCTCGAGCAGGGTTCGCCCGCCTGGAACCTGCGGTTCCGCCAGGACGTGGCGCCCGCGATGCTCAGCGGGGTCGCGGCCCATTCGATCCGGCCGATGCCCAGCCTCGCGACCGCGGGTGCCGCCCTCTCGCTCGGCACCTACGCGCACGCGCACGGCTGGCCGATCCCGGTCGGCGGCAGCCAGTCGATCGTGAACGCGCTCGCCGACGACCTGCGCGCCCACGGCGGCGTGATCCACACCGACACGGAGATCACCTCCCTCGACGAACTGCCGAGCTCGAGGGCCGTGCTGCTCGACGTCAGCGCCAAGGCCATGCTCAAGCTCGCCACCCTGCCCGCCGCGTACCGCGCCAAGGTCGAGCGCTTCCGCTTCGGCAACGCGGTCGCGAAGGTCGATTTCGCGCTCTCCGGCCCCGTGCCGTGGACCAACGACGACCTGCGCCGCGCGGGAACCCTGCACGTCGGCGGCACCCGTGCCGAGATCGCCGGTGCCGAGGCGGATGTCGCGGCCGGCCGTCACAGCGACAACCCCTACGTGCTCGTGGCGCAGCCGTCGTTCGCCGATCCGTCGCGCGCGCCCGAGGGGAAGCACGTTCTCTGGGCGTACACGCACGTGCCGCGCAACTCGACGCTGGACCAGACCGAGGCGATCACCCGGCAGATCGAGCGCTTCGCCCCGGGCTTCCGCGACCAGATCCTCGCCAGTTCGAGCATGACGGCCCGCGACATGGAGAACTACAACCCCAACTACGTGGGCGGCGACATCGCATCGGGCGGGGCGAACCTGCGCCAGCTGCTCGTGCGACCGACGCTCTCGACCGAGCCGTGGCGCACGCCGGCCCGCGGGGTGTACCTGTGCTCGTCGTCGACCCCGCCCGGGCCCGGCGTGCACGGACTGCCCGGCTACTACGCCGCCCGCAGTGCCCTCCGCCACGAGTTCGGCATTCTCACCGCTCCCCCGCTAGCGCCCTAAGGAAACGATGTCTATCAACGTCCGCGAGTTCACCTGTTCACCCGAGGCCGTCTTCGCCGTGCTGGCCGACGGCTGGGTCTTCCCCACCTGGGTGGTGGGTGCGTCGAGAATGCGAGACGTGGATGACGCGTGGCCGGCGGTCGGATCGAAGCTGCAGCACTCCTTCGGTGTCTGGCCGGTTCTGATCAACGACGAGACGCGGGTGCTCGAGTGGGACCCGCCGCGCCGCATGGTGATCCAGCCGCACGGCTGGCCGCTCGGCGAGGCGCGCGTCACGCTCGACGTCAAGCCGCGCGGCGACGGCTGCGTCGTGCGCATCACCGAGAAGGCGGTCAAGGGGCCGGGCGCGCTCGTGCCGCCGTTCCTTCTCGATCCCCCGCTCTACCTCCGCAATGTGGAGACTCTGCGGCGTCTCGCGTACATCGCGGAGGGCAAGCAGGACAACGGCGACGCCTGAGCGTTACTTCTTCTTCGCGACAACGCTGAGCACGGCGGCACCGAGAGCCGCGGCGGTCGCCCCGGCGAGCCCCCAGGCGAGACCGCGGTTGCGGATCGCCCAGACCTGCGGCGACACCGTGTGCGCCTGGTCGCTGAAGATGCCGGTCGACCCCTGGTCGCCGGGAACGGGCTCATAGAGGTTGGTGGGCAGCATCGGCTCGGTCTTCTCCGGAGCCTGCTGGCCGTCGTAGCCGGTCTTCGCCATAAACCAGTCGAGGAATCCGGCACCGAAGCGGTTGCCGAGCACGGTCGCGACGGTCGGCTCGCCGACCCAGGTGCGACGGCGGGGCTTCTCGGCGACGGCGGCGATCGCGCGGGCGCCGACCTCGGGCTCGAAGATCGGGGCCACGGGCATCGGGTGGTGCGGAAGCTGCGACTTCACCCAGTTGAACTGGATGGTGTTGAGGGCCGGCATGTCGACGGTCGAGATCGTCACCGCGCTGCCGTTGTGGATCAGCTCGGTCGTGACCGACTCGGTGAAGCCCTGCACGGCGTGCTTCGACGCGCAGTAGGCGGCCTGGAGCGGGATTCCGCGGTGTGCGAGCGCCGACCCGACCTGGATGACGTGTCCGCTGTTGCGCGGCACCATACGGCTGAGCGCGGCACGGGTGCCGTTGACGAAGCCGAAGTAGTTCACCTGGGTCGCGCGCTCGAAGTCGGCGGGGTCGGTGCTGAGGAACTCGCCGAACACCCCGACCATCGCGCCGTTGACCCAGAGGTCGATCGGTCCGAGTTCGGCCTCGGTGCGGTCGGCGGCGCGCTCGACCGCTTCCCTGTCTGCGACATCGGTCGAAATGCCGATGGCGCGCTGGCCGAGGGCCTCGATGTCGGCGACGGCGCCCGCGAGGCCGTCTTCGCCGCGGGCGAGGACCGCGATGTCCCAGCCCTTGCTGGCGAGCTCTCGGACGACGGCGCGGCCGAGACCCGCTGATCCTCCGGTGACGACTGCGACTCTGGGCATGGTGCTCCTTCGTTGGGTGGAGGCCCCACTCGCGAGAGTGGAGTCCCCACCCTGACTGGGTGGAGTCCCCACCCTACGAAGATGAACCTGAATCGCAGCTTCGCGTGCGGAGGCTTGACCGGCGGGGCGTTAGTGCCTAGGCGTGTGTCGCGGTCGTGCCGGCGTGCTGTCGGCGCCTCGCCCGTGCCGATCGCCGATTCTCGCTTCTACTCGCCGAACGCCTCGATCGACACCGGCTGCCACTCGTTCCACGTCTTCAGGCGCGACTCGTAATCGGCGGTCGCCACCGACAGTGGCGTCTTACCGAAGAAAATGCGCAGCGGCGGGTTCTCGGCGTCGACGATCTTCAGCATCGCGCTGCGAGTGCCGACGGGGTTGCCGCGGTTCTGAGCCGACGGGCGGTTGCGGGACGTCTCATGCTGCTCGGCGTAGGCGTCGAGTTCGGCGCTGTGCGAGGCCGACGGGCCGGCCCAGTCGGTGGAGAACCCGCCCGGCTCGACCAGTGTGACGGAGATGCCGAACGGCGCGACCTCCTGCGCGAGCGCCTGCGAGAAGCCCTCGAGGGCCCACTTCGACGCGTGGTACGCCCCGATGCCGGGGAACGCGCTGATCCCGCCGATACTCGAGATCTGGATGATGTGGCCCGAACCCTGCGCACGCAGGATCGGCAGCGCGGCCTGGGTGATCCAGAGGGCGCCGAACACGTTGGTCTCGAGCTGCGCGCGAACCTCGTCCTCGGTGAGTTCCTCGATCATGCCGAAGTGCCCGTAGCCGGCGTTGTTGATAACGACGTCGAGCGAACCGAAGTGGTCAGCGGCCTGCTGCACGGCGGCGAATCCCGCGTCGCGGTCGGTCACGTCAAGTGCGATGGGCAGGATGGCGCTGCCGAACCGCTCCACGAGGTCGTCGAGCGAGGCCACATTGCGGGCGGTCGCGGCCACACGGTCGCCGCGCTCGAGGGCCGCCTCCGTCCACTCGCGGCCGAAACCCTTGGACGTGCCGGTGATAAACCATGTCTTAGTCATGCCGGGTTCAACGCTCGTGCGGTCCCGGATATGCCCCGTCGTCCACACTCCATCGCCGCACCCGGCACCGTTCGTCCACACTGCCACGCCGCCGGCATTTCTCCACAGTTCCCGCCGTCTGTCCCATCGCGTCGCCGCCGGAGAATACCGTCGCCCGCATGATTATCGAATCCGGAGACGATGTCCTCCAAGTGCTGTGCGGCAACGGCGACGAACCCCCGCGCGGGTTATGGCTGGTGACGATGGACGCGAACCTGCGGCTGCTCGCGGTCGACCCGGTCGCGAAGAACGTCGACGGCGACGTCGAGACCTACATAGACGACATCGTCGCGGAGCTCTCCTCGGCGTTGCGACCGGTCGAGTACTTCGCGATCGCTTGGTCGGTCGACGGCGAGCTCGACCCTGACGGAGCGTGGCTGCCCGAACTCGACGCTCGGCTGAGCTTCCATCCCGATTTCGGCGGCTTCCGGTTCCTCGGCTTCGTCGTGTTCGACCGCACGACGATGTTCGGCAGTATTCCGCGCTGCGAGTTCAGCCTGTACCCGGAGCTCGCGGGCCTCCCCCGCGCGGTGTCGATCCCGGGGCCACACGGCCCGACCTGCCCGTGCCCCGCGTGCGCCGCCGACCGTCGGGAGTTCGGCAGCGAATTCGGACTGTCGGAGGACGAAACGTACGGTACGTCCGCCGATTCGTATGGACGTGACGCGCTCTACGCCGGAATCCCCGGCTACACCGATGTGAGCGACCCCTCGCTGTTCGAGGACCCGGATGCGTCGCGATCACGGCGGTGGGGACCACGCACCCGCCACCTGCGTATCGAGGACTCGCAGTTGCCGTACCTCGAACCCGAGACTCCGGGGGCGGCCCGGTACGACCCGTTCGCGAAGCGCTGGTGGCCCCAGCCGGCGCGTGCCTTCAAGCGCTGGACCGAGGACGAAGAGGAGGCCGTGCTCAAGGCGCACGGCGACGGACTGAGCTGTTTCGACATCTCGCTGATCGTGCAGCGTCAACCCACCGCGATCGCCAAGCGCCTGTACAAGATGGGCTACTCCGCGCGTACCGCGGTGCCGGGGAGGCCGTTCTGACACGTAGTCGCGCTCTACCTGCCCTCGCCTACTCGTCGCCCTCGACCCGGTCGCGGAGCGCGTCGTTCATCGCGTGGAAGGACGGTGCAACCTCGTCGTGCAGCGTGTCGGTGACGAAGAGCACGGTCACGCCGCGGAAGAGCTCGCTCTGCGTGAACCGGGTGCGCCCGTCGGCCAGCTCTTCCAACGTGAAGGTACGTTCCCCGTCGAAGACGCCGATCACGCCGGCGTGGGTCTCCCACCGGAGTTCCTCGTTCTCGACGACCTCGACAACCCTCCCGGTGACGTCCGAGCCATCCTCCTGGTAGACCACGGTGCCGCCCTCCGCCAGGTCGCCGCGGATGCCGCCCACGCTCGGATTCCACTCCGGATAGGCCTCGAGATCGGTCAGGGCCGCCCACACCTCCCGCGGGCTCGCGTCGATGTCGACGCTCGTCTCGATCGAATACGGATGGGTGCGTTGCCAGAGCGCGGCGATGACGAGCACCGCCACGATCGTCGCTCCGCCGACGACCGCTCTCGTCCAGTCGAAGCGCCGCTTCTGTCCCGTCGCGGTCGTCATGCCGTGCCTTCCGCATCGCGCGGGCCGACTACGGCGCGCACGAGTCCACGGGAGTACTCCGCGTCGAGGGTCTCCCCCGTGATCAGCGCCCGGTAGTACACCGCCCCGACCAGCTGGTCGACGATCAGCGCCGAATCGCCGCTCAACGTCCCCGCGCTGACCCCACGCTCGACGACCACTGCGACCGCGTCGCGTCTCCGCGCCCAGAGCCGGTCGACTTCGCTTCGCAGTGCCGGGTCCCGCGAGCTCGCCGCCGCGAGTTCGGCGACCAGCCGGCGCATGGGTGCCGGGTCGAGCGTCGAACACAGCGCGGCTACGGCCGAGGTCAGGTCGCGCACGTCGTCGCCGCTATCGGCAGCCGCCGCGTCCGGTTCCCCATCCTCGAGCACACTCACCACGAGGTGGTTCTTGGTGGGCCAGCGTCGGTACACCGTTGTCTTCGCGACGCCGACGCTCCTCGCGATCTCGTCGACGATGAGTCCGTCGTACCCGCGCTCCCCGAGCACGGCGGATGCCGCCGCCAGGATTGCGGCGTCGGACTCTGCATTGCGTGGACGCGCCATGGGGATCCCTCCGGTAAAGCAACAGAGGTATCGTAAACCGCGTCAGTCTGGGAATGCCCGAGCGCGATTTCGCTCAGGCGTCGACGAGCTCGATGAACGCGCTCAGCTGGGCGAGCGCCGTCGGGTTCGTCGGCAGGTAGTCGACGAGCGCCGGCGAGTAGAGCAGGTACGCCGCCCACTGAGCGCGCGAGATCGCCACGTTCAGCCGGTTCGCGAGGAGCAAAAACTCCAGCCCGCGCGGAACTTCCTCGGCCGAGGACGCTGCGAGTGAGACGATCGCGATCGCGGCCTCCCGTCCCTGGAACTTGTCGACCGTGCCGACCGGTACCGCGCCGAGGCCCGCCGCCGCCAGCTTCTCGCCGATCAACTCCACCTGCGCGTTGTACGGCGCGACCACGATCACGTCGTCCTGCGTGAGCGTCCGTGTCGTTCCGCCCTCGGTCCAGTCGCGGCCGGAGCCGTGCAGATTGAGCGTGTCACGCACGAGGGCGACGACGCGGTCGGCCTCTTCCGGCGAGGATGTCGCGTTGAGCTGGTGGTCGACCGGGATCGGGTGCAGCCCCGGTTCGATGCCGACGAGCAACCGTTGCTCGGCGCGCGACTCGAGTTTTCCCTCGTACGACAGCTTCGACACAGGGGCGCAGACGTCTGGGTGCATGCGCCAGCTCTTAGCGAGGAAGAAGCCGAACTCCGGGGGAAGAACGTCGTGCCCGTCGCTCAACCAGCCGAGCGCCGAGACGTCGACGGGTTCCGGGTGCGACCCCTGGCTCACCTGCGGAAGCTGTTGAGGGTCGCCGAGCAGCAGCAGGCGCTCCGCCGAGACCGCCGCGGCGATCGTCGACGCGAGCGAGAATTGCCCCGCCTCGTCGACGACGAGCAGGTCGAGCGACTCGCGCGGGATCGTCGTCGCGTTCGCGAACGTCCAGGCTGTTCCGCCGATGACCCAGCCGTCCTCCTGCGCGGTGAACTCGGCGGTGTTGCCGGGGGTCAGCGTGACCCAGGGGTGATCCTCGATGTCGCCCTTCTTCGGCCTCTTGCCGATGAGCTTCGGATCGAGGCCGGCCGCGGCGATCGCCCGCATCATGTTCTTGACTGTCTCGTGCGACTGCGCGACGATCCCGACTCTCCATCCGTGGTTCTTCACGAGATCGGCGATCACGCGGGAGCCGGTGTATGTCTTGCCCGTTCCGGGAGGCCCCTGCACGGCGAGGTACGAGTGGTCGAGCGTCAGCAGGGTGTCGCGGATAGCCTCGATCGTCGAACCCGACGCGTCCTCCGCGGCGATGGTGCCGCGCGGTGCCACGCGCCGCAGCACGTCGAGCGCCGCGTTCGGCAGCAGCTCGGGCAGCGCGTTCAGCACGCGCGAGCCCCACTCCTCGATCGCCTCGGGCTGGGGTGTCGCGCGCGGGGGTGCCGGCGGCGTCAGAGCCGCGGGAAGCTGGTAGAACTGGTCGGCTCCCGTCTCCAGCAGCTCTTGGATCACATACGTCACGTGACCGCCCTCGTCGATGACGTCGATGATCTCGCCCTCGCTCGAGGCCCGGGCGCCGGGTGACCGCCGCGCGGAGATCGGCGGCTGCGGGTCGTCGTACACGAGGTACGGGTTCTGCTCGATCTTGAACGAGCTGCCGGGCGACAGCGTGCCCGACACCTCGATGATGCGACGGTCCTTCTTCTGCCGGCCCTCGCGATGCCAGTCTTTGACGACCTCGGCGTGTTCGACGACGAGCACGTTGCGGGTGTCGGCCCACTCGTCGAGCGGCGACACCAGCCGGTCGAAGTGGTCCTGCCAGAATTTCTTGCCCTCGCGACGGTGGTAGTCGATCGCTGCGGACGCGAGTGCGATCGCCGTGTCGTCGGGGGTGCGGTCCCCCGGCGCGACATCGGCGACGTGGGCCGCCAGCGCCAGGTACACCGGGCTCGGCTCGCGCACGACCGGCAGATCGAGCTCGAGGTCGCGGGCGGGAGTCGGCGCGACGCCGTTCTCGGCCGCCCGGGCGAGCAGCCAGTCGCGCAGCCGCAGCGTCGACACGCAGTCGTACTCGTTGTAACTCGCGATGGCGTCGAGCTTGGCCTGCCCGTCGGCGATTAGTCCGTCGCGGATCAGCTGCCGCGCCTCGGCGTACTCGGAAACGGAGTCTGCGGCGTTTGCGACCCCGTCGCGGTGGGTGTCCATGTACAGCGGCTCGAGCTTCTTGATCGAGTAACTGTGCGATCCGACGCGCGTGCTCTTCTTCACGAGCGGGTACAGATCGACGAGCACGTCGTCGCGGAGCAGCTCGTCCACGGCATCCTCGCCCACACCATGCCTCGCCGCGAGCGACAGCAGGTGGGTGCGTTCGTATGCCGCGTAGTGGTAGATGTGCATTGCCGGATGCCGCGTCCGGCGCTCCGCGACGTATGCGAGGAACTGCTCGAGGGCGACGCGCTCTTCGGCATAGTCGTGCGCCCAGAACGTGACGAACGTGGTGTCGGGTTCGACGAGGCCGAAAAGGTAGTCGAGTCCCCACTCTGCGCCGTCCCCGCCGGTGGTCTCGGAATAGAGCGGGTCGCCCTCGAAGTCGAAGAAGATGTCGCCGGCGTCGGGCAGCGGGAGCGCGGCCAGCGCCTGCGGGTTGTACACGTCGAAGGCAGGTGCCTCGCCGTCGTGCGGCGACACCTGAATGCGTGCCTGGGAGCGGAGCCCGGCGAGCGTGGCGGAACTGAGTCCGTCGATCGATTCGGGAGCGACGGCGAGCTGGTCGATCGTCGTGATGCCGGCGGCGTTGAGTTTGCGGCGCTGGGTGAGTTTCATCCCGGCGACGAGCAACACGTCGCGGTGTTCCTCCACCTGGGCAGTGCATGCCGCGCAGCGGCCGCAGACGCTGTATCTCGGGTCTCCCCAGGGTGTGGCCGCGGCATCCGTCAGCCGTTCGTCGAGGATCGACTGCAGTCGTGCCCGGCGCCGTCGATAGACGGGCAGGATGTCGCGAAGTGCGTGTGTGCTCGTGCGGCCGTCGCCGAGGATCAGGTGCACGTTGTCGCCGACCTCGACGCCGAGCGCCATGACCTGGTCGCTGTAGGCGGCGAGCTGGAGCAGCGCGGTGATTTTGGCGCTGCGCGCGAGCTTGGTGTCGTAGACCTCGTAGATGCCGTCGTCGTTCAGCATGATGAAATCGGCGAATCCGAGAAGTCGTCCGTCGAAGAAGGTGGCCTGGAACAGGACGTCTGCTTTGTCGCGCAGCGCTTGGGCGGTCAGGGCCGCCGCCTCGGCGTACTCGCCGAAGGGCGGGTGGTCGAATTCGACGACGTGGCGGGTCTCCTTCAGTGACTCGAGGACGCGCAGTTCATGCGCGGTCCCGAGCAGGCCTGCGCGCACGAGCATGTCGTCTTCGACATCGTCCACGCGTTCGACCCGGCCAAGCTTGGCGTCGAGTTTGCGCATGAGCGCCCACTCGCACTTGGCCGCGGCGGTGAGATCGCTCGCCGAATAGATGACTGTCGTCGGGTCGATCAGAATCACTGTGCTCCCTGCGCTTATGGCACTCGTCAGGCTAGCGCGAGGGTGCGACGTTCGGATCCCGCTGGCGCGCAACGGTGACTTTTCCACAGGTGCGCGTCGAACTGGCGGACTGGTTGTGCGGCGGGTGGCGCTGATGGAGCTCGCGGTCGCCGTGTCATGGGTATCGGGCGCGTGGGCCAGCGGTGTGCTTGCGTGACGTGGCGCGTTGCTTCGCTCTAGAAGGGCATGTCGTCTCCGTCGGTGAGCGGGGTGTCCCAGTTCTGCGGGGCGTCGGCCGCGGTTGCTTCGCCGGTTGGTTCCTTGGCTGCGTCCTTCGCCGCTTCGAGGAAGCCGGGTGCGAGGCGGCGTTGGGGTGGGATGACGTATCGGCGTCCGCAGGGGCTGATCCATTCTTTGTCGCCGTCGGGGAGCCGGTTCATCAGCCACCGGGTGTTGTGGATGAGCCGGTGGTCGGGTGCGCAGGCGAGGGCGGAGTTGGCGAGGGAGGTGTCGTGGCTGTCGGACCATTCGACCGGGTGGTGGCCGTGGGATTCGTTCGCGGTGGCGTCGCACCAGGGTCCGGTGCATTTCCCGTCGATGAGTCTCACCGCCCGTCGGAGGGAGGGTGGGAGGTGTCGGAACCGGTCGTCGAAGGAGACGATGCTGCCGGTGACCGGGTCGGTCAGCAGCCGGTAGAACCCGGGTGCGTCCGCGACCAGGGTGCGGGCGGTGGCCGGGTCGACCGGGATGCTGCCCTCCAGGGTCGCCGGCGCGGTGTCTTTGCCGAGGAGGGTGAGGATGGGGATCTCGATGTGGATCTGGGCGACGACGCCGTGGCCGAGGCGCTTCCCGTCCTTGCCGGTGCCGTCGCCCGGGTCGCCGTCGGCCTCTGCAGAACTACCGCCGGCGCCGGGAGCACCGTCACCGGCGCCCTCGCCGGCCCCGTCGCCGCACAGGTCGCCTTTCAGCAGGATCTCCGTGGCGACATCGGCGCGTCGTTGGGCGAGGGTGCGGTTGTCGTCGGCGGTTTTGGGGAGGGCGATGTCGGTGATCCGGTTGTAGATCCCGGCCAGGTCCTCGTTCGCGGCGTGCAGGGTGAGGTAGCCCATCCCGTTCTCGCCCGGGTCGAAGATCAGAGCCCTGGAGACGACGGCTTTCTGGTGCCGTTCGTCCAACGTCTGCTGGTGCAGGCGTTCCTTCACCTGGACCGCCCGTTTGCGGAATGTCGGGACGATCATCCGTCCGGCGAGCGGCACCAGTTCCCGCTCGAACACGGCCCGGGTCGGGGCGTCCAGATCCGCGGCGGTCGACGCCATGACTTTCGCGTGCTCGTACCGCATCGCCCCGGCCGCCAGCGCGTCCAAGGTGAGGGGCAGGCCGGTGACGAGGGTCTTCGACTCGACGACCAGGTGCTCGGCCATGGTCCGGGTGAGGGTGAACGCGGCCGCGATCTCGGTCGCCAGCTCCGCCTGGGCGCGGTGCTTCACCGTCCAGCCGGAATCGGTCCGGCGGGGACGCCCGAACGCGGCCCTGCGCACGCTTTCTTCTTCGGCTTCTTCGGCGGCGATCTGCTCCGACAGCACCCGCAGCTCGTCGATCCTGCGGGCCCGCCGGGCCGCCGCCACGGCGAGCTGCCGGTCTTCGGTCTCGGCGTCGTCGAGGTAGAGGCCGAACAGGGCCTGCCGGCGCTCCACCGGCGACAGGGACGCATCCAGCAGGGAGGTGTCGACCAAATCCGACGGGAGGACCGTCAGGGGGTCGGGCGGCGGCTCGAACAGCAGCCCGCCGGGCGGGGAAAACTCATCGAAGTTACTCATGGCAGAACCCCAATCCCACCCACCGACATTGGGGTGCACCACAGCGGCCGGCTGTGGAGAACGGCCGAAAGAGCCGATTGTGGAGGAAATGGCACGACGAAAGCGAGTGCACGTGCAGGTGAAGCGGCCCCAAGACGTTCGGTAGTCATAACAAAACCCCAATACCCACCACCGACATTGCGACTCCCACTACTGGCTACCTGTGGAGAACCGGCCCTCACCCGGATTCCAACCGCCCTGTGGAGGAGAAGACCCGAACGGGAATCGCCCACAAACCCCACCCCCACGACTACCCTCTACATCGTGCAGATCACCGTGCGCTCCGCCTCCGAGGTGCCATGGGCCGACGTCGTCACCGTGATGTCGACGCCAGGCGATCCGCGCACGTGCTGGTGCCAGTACTTCAAGGTCACGAACGCGGTATTCGAGTCGACGTCCACCGCGGACAAGACCGAGGCCCTACGCGCCCAGAAAGAGCGCGGCCCGACTCCCGGCCTCATCGCCTACGCCGACGGTGAACCGGCGGGCTGGGTGTCGGTGGAACCGCGGGTCAACTTCCCGCGACTCTTCCGCAGCCGCGTCGCCGCGTCGATGGCGCAGCCGCCGGACGCGGCATCCATCTGGTCGATCGTCTGTTTTGTCGTGGCGAAGGCCCACCGCCGACAGGGTGTGGGCAACGCCCTGCTCGACGCGGCGGTCGAGCACGCGCGGGCATCGGGGGCGACATCCATCGAGGCATACCCGGTGGATGTCGCGGAGATCACGGGCTCGCCCGGTGGCTACCTCTATCACGGCACGGTGTCGATGTTCCGGACGGCCGGGTTCGAGGATGCCGCGGACGAACCGGCGATCCGTCACGTGATGACGCTGTCGCTCTGACCGGGCGCGACGTGCGCCGAAATGCGGGCCACGACAGCGTCGACCTGTTCGTGCGACCAGAAGCGAAGCACGGTCCAGCCGAGCGCCTCGAGCGCCAGCGTCGACTCGGCGTCGCGTTCGACGTTGCGGGCGAGCTTGGGCGTCCAGTACTCGACGTTCGACTTCGGCGTGGTGCCGTGATCCGGGCAGCCGTGCCAGAAGCAGCCGTCGATGTAGACGGCGATGCGGCGCCGGGTGAAGACGATGTCCGCGCGCGTGCGCAGCGCGGACTCGGGCCGCAGATCGACGCGGAACCGCATCCCCCGCGCGTGCAGCGCCCGCCGCACCAGCAGCTCGGGGTGCGTGTCGCGACTGCGGTTGCCGAGCATCGACTTGCGCGTGGCTTCGTTGGTCGCCCAGGACATGCCTCCACGCTAACCGCGCAGAGGTCAGCCGTCGAGCAGCTCCCGGGCCGCGTCGAGATCGCCGCGTAGCTGCAGGGCGTCCTCGTCCGAGAATCGCATATCGAGAATCTCCAGCAGCATTCCGCGGGCCTTCGCGGCATTGCCGGTGCGTGCCTCGAGTTCGGCCCGGTAGACCAGCGCCGGCACCCGCTCGACCGCCGGCGCGTCCGCGTATCGAACCAGTCCTGCCTCGAGGATCTCGATCGCCCGCGCATCGTCGCCGCGGGCATCTCCCTGCCGCGCCGCGCTCTCGAGCACGCGCGGCAGTCCCCGGTCGGTCTCGTGTTGCTCGCTCTCACCGCGGCGGAACACCCGCAGCCAGTTGCCGCCCGGGTCGACCAGGCTGAATCCCCCGGCCGTGCCCTGCTTGCGCCGCGGCCGGGTGATGCGCGGTATGCCCGCGATCGGCAACTTTCCGAGCCCGCTCCGAAGACCGGCGGCGAACTCCTCGAACAGCGACTCGGTGTCGGACGTCATGATGAGGATGCTGCCGTAGGAGTCCTCCGGTACGAATCCGGGAATCTCGAACAGCTGCAGCTCGAGGCCGCCCCGCGTGAGCGCGGCGAGCGGATTCGGGCGATCCTGACGATAGGTCTGCTCGAAGCCGAGAAGCGTGTAGAACGCGAGCGATTCGTCGAGCGAGCGGCACGGCAGGAGCGGAACGGCGGTCTCCGTTGACATGCCTCCACCGTAGTCGCCGGGTTACGACTTATCGACGGTTGTACAGAAGGCCGAGTGGATGCCGCGAGCCGCTGCCGCGCCCGAACACGGCCCGGCGTCAGCGCCGCCGCCGCGCCTCGAGCCAGTAGTTCGTGAACCCCGCGTCCTCGGGGTTGAGGTTGGTGCCGGGCGGCACGATCGCGTCGATGCGGTCGAGTGTCTCGTCGCTGAGCTCGAGCGACGCGGCATCCAACTGGGATTCGAGCTGTTCCATCGTTCGGGGGCCGATGATGGCACTCGTGACACCCGGATGACGCAGCACGAACGCCAGCGCCAGATGCACGAGCGGCACACCGAGGTCGTCGGCCAGCTCGCCGAGGGCCGACGCCGCCTCGAATTTCGCGGCGATGCCCGGCTTGGAGAGGTCGTAGCGGCCCGGATCGCGATCGCTGCGGTGCGTGGCCGGCAGGTCCTGGCCGACGCGGAAGCGCCCGCTCAGCCAGCCGCCGGCGAGCGGGCTCCAGACGAGCGTGCCCATACCGTGGCGGTGCGTGGTCGGCAGCAGGTCGGCCTCGATGCCGCGGGCCAGCATGGAGTATGGCGGCTGCTCGGTGACGAAGTGCGCCGTGTGGTTGCTGCGGGCGCTCCACTGCGCCTCGACCACCTGCGACGGCTGGAACGTCGACGACCCGATGTAGCGCACCTTGCCCTGCGTGACGAGGTCGCTCAGCGCGCCGAGGCTCTCGTCGATGTCGGTGTGCTCGTCGGGACGGTGCATCTGGTAGAGGTCGATGTAGTCCGTGCCCAAACGGCGCAGCGAGTCCTCGACCGCGCGCATGATCCAGCGCCGGGATCCGCCGCGGTAGTTCGGCTGCTGCTTCATCCCGTTGAAAAATTTGGTCGCGAGAACGATGTCGTCGCGGCGCCCCTTGATGGCCTTGCCGACGATCTCCTCCGACTCGCCGAACGAGTAGATGTCGGCGGTGTCGACGAAGTTGATGCCGGCGTCGAGTGCCCGGTGGATGATGCGCACGCTGTCGTCGTGGTCTTTGTTGCCCCAGTCGCCGAACATCATGGTGCCGAGCGCCAGGCGGCTGACCTCGACTCCCGTGCGACCGAGGTGGGTGGTGGGCTGCTGGTTCTGCGCTGAATCCGTCATGCTCTCCACGCTACGCCCGCCGCGCCGCGCGTGCGAAAGCCGCGCACAGATCGATCGGCAATAATCGGGTGTCTCACGCCCGTGGTCGTATGGGTGCTCTAACCGTGGAGGTCCACCCGTGGAACTGACCGTCGTGATCGACGCCGTGCCCGTACTCAGCTACGCCGCAGCACACAACCGCCTTCCCGTCATCAACGGGATCACCATCGCCAACCCCGGCGACGCCCGGCCCGGCGCCGTGCTCCGCGTCGGAGCGCGCAGCGCCCTGGGAGTGCTCAGCGTTCCGTTCGAGCGGCTCATCGACCTCGGAGCAGCCGACACCGTGCGGCTGACCGACGTGCCTCTGGTTCTGGATGCCGCGGCGATGCTGTCGGTCGAAGAACGCCGTCCCGCTTCCATCACCGCGGTCATCGAGCACGACGGTGTCGAGATCGCGAGTTCGCGCGTAGAGGTCGACCTCCTCGCCGCCCACCAGTGGGTGCGCAACCCGCCGAACCTGTCGCTCGAGCTGTTGGCCGCCTACGTGCAGCCGAACCACCCGGCCATCGCGCGGCTGCTCGCCGCGGCATCCGACCGCTTGGAAGCCACGACCGGCAGCGGTTCGCTGCAGGGCTATCAGGCGGGCGAGGAGCGCGTCGACGAGATCGTGCGCGCGGTGTTCGAGAGCATGCAGGCGGTGGGTGTCCGCTACTCGGAGCCGCCCGCGAGTTGGGGCGACGACGGCCAGAAGGTACGGACGCCCGGCGAGGTGCTCGACGGTCGAGTGGGAACCTGCCTCGACACCACCCTCGTGATGGCCGCGGCACTCGAGCAGGCCGGCATCAACCCGCTGCTCTGGCTCGTCGACGGCCACGCGTTCCTCGGCTACTGGCGCACCGAGTCGCACTCCGGCGTCGCCGCGACCACCGAGTACATGGACGCGGTCAACCTCGTCGACCTCGGGTCGATCGGTCTGGTCGAGACGACGATGGTGACCGATGCGGGCGCGACCTTCGAGGCCGCCCGTCGCCGTCCCGTCGTCGAGCACACGCAGGGGCGACCCGAGCACATCCTCGGGATCACGGACGTGGCAGCCGCGCGCCGGTCGACGGTGTTCCCGCTGCCGGCGCGTACGAACAACCCCGACGGCACGGTCACGGTGACCATGTACCAGCCCGCCGCGGCGGCCCAGCGCGAGTACGAGGAGTACGAGCGGCTCGCGGCCGAGTCGCCCGAGCGTGCCACGGTGCCGTACCGGGTGGCGCAGTGGAAAAACGCCCTGCTCGACCTGAGCCTGCGCAACCGGCTGATCAACTTCAGCGACGCGGCCCGGTTGACACTCGCGGTGCCCGACTCCGACGTCGCGTTCCTCGAAGATCTGGTGACCGACGGCAAGCCGATCAGCCTCAAGCCGTCCGACGACCTCGCGGCCATCCAGCAGCAGCGCGGCATCCGCTTCGGGCGCGACCTGCCCGAGGAGGAGCGCACCGAGCTGCTGCGCGACAAGCGCGAGGTCTTCTCCGACATCACCACCGCGGCCTACACCGCCAAGCTGCGTGCCCTCGCCTACAAGGCGAAGACCATCGAGGAGGAGACGGGCGCGAACAACCTGTACCTGGCCTTCGGCACCCTGGTCTGGAACCTCAACGGCAAAGATCTCCGGTCGCCGCTCGTGCTCGTGCCGGTGAAGATCGATCCCGGCCGTGGCGGCCGGTACCGCATCTCGCAGGACGAGTCCGGCACCTCGACACCCAACTACTGCCTGCTCGAGAAGCTCAAGCAGTCGTTCGGGCTCGAGATTCCCGGGCTTGCCGAGCCGGAGGAAGACGCCGCCGGCATCGACCTCGCCGCCGCGTTCCAGGCCACCCGGCTCGCGATCGCGGAGGCCGGGTTGCCGTTCCGCGTCGAGTCGACCATCGACCTGTCGATCCTGCAGTTCGCGAAGTTCCGCCTCTGGAAGGACCTCGACGAGAACTGGGAGGAGTTCGCCAAGAACCCGCTGGTCCGGCACCTGATCGAGTCGCCCACCGAGGAGTTCGTCGACCCCGTCGCGGGGCAGCCCGACCTGGATCTCGACGGGCTCGGCGCCCTCTCGCCGATTCCCGCCGACGCCTCCCAGCTCGGGGCGATCGCCGCCGCCGTCTCCGACCAGACGTTCGTACTCGAGGGCCCTCCCGGCACCGGCAAGTCGCAGACCATCACCAACCTGCTCGTGCGCGCCATCGCCGAGGGCAAAAAGGTCTTGTTCGTCGCCGAGAAGCGCGCCGCCCTGCAGGTGGTGCAGCGCCGCCTCGACGAGGTGGGCCTCGGCGCCTTCACCCTCGACCTGCACGACAAGGGCAGCCGGCCGCTCGCCGTGCGCGCCCAGATCAAGGACGCGCTGCAGCACCGAGTGACAGCCGACCGCGACGGCATCCAGGCCGCCCGCGACACCCTCGACGGCAGCCGCCGCAGCCTCGCCCGCTACGCCACACGCCTGCACGAGAAGAACGCCGCCGGCCTCTCGCTCTACAGCGCGCGCACGCGCCTGCTCGCCGCCGACCCGCTCACCCCGACCATGGACGTTCCCGACGCGATCGTCACGGCGGCGCCGAGCGACTCCCTGCGGGCGCTTTTCCGACTGCTTCCGGATGTCGCCGACAACGCCCGCCCCGCTCCGAACCACCCGTGGTCGCTCGTCGACAGCGCGGTCGGCGTCGACGGCGCGCCGGTCGACCAGGCGCGGCTGCTCGCCGCGCTGGCGGCGGTCGACGAGAGCGTCGCCGCTCTGCCCACGACGGGATTGCTCGCCGCTCCCCTCGACCGTGCGACCTCGCTCGAGGGACTGCGCGCCATCGCCGGGGTGGTGGCGGCGCCGACCGTGCCGCTCGCGGCACTCGACGGATCGCTCGACCCGGCGTGGTCGTCGTCGGCCGCACGCGCGCACGAGCAGCTCGACGCCGTGCTGCAGAGCTACCGCACCACGCTGGGCGGCGTCGCCCCCGGCATCCTCTCGCTCGACCTGACGGCGCTGCACACGGCCGCGGTCGCCGCAGACGAGTCGGGTTTCTTCGGCCGCAAGAAGCGCCGTCTCGCGGTGCGCGCGCCGATCGAGCCGTTCGTCTCCGCGGACGAGTTGCCCAAGCCGCGCGACCTCACCGCGTTCGCGCTGCGGCTGGCCCAGCTGCAGCAGCAGGCCGTCGCGGTGCGCGCGGCATACGGTGCCGTGTCGGGGCTCGAACAGCCGTCCGACTGGAACCCGCTGGTCGAGGCCGACTCGACGCGCCTGCGCGGCCTGTCGGGGTGGATCACCTGGCTCGGTCAGGTGCTTCCGGCATCCGACGAGTCGGGCGCGCGGGCGTACTACGCGCAGCGCGCCGTGCCCGAGCCAGCCGGCCCGGTCACGGCGGTCGTCGACGCCCTCGTGGCCGTGGATGCCGCGCTGACCCCGGATGCCGTCGAGACCTGGTCCGACGGGCGACCGCTGCTGCCGCTCTGGCGGGCGACCGCTCCCGGCCGCGCGGTGAGCACTACCGGACACACGACGCTCGCGAACTGGATCGCGCTGATCGACTACGTCGAGCCGCTGCACCCCGCCGGTCTCGGTGACGCGCGCCGCGACATCCTTACCGGGGTCCTGCCGCCGGAGAACGCGATCGCCTCCTTCGAGAAGGGGGTCGCGACCGCGTCGCTGCGCGAGCGCGCCGCGAGCACCACGCTCGACGCCTTCGATGCGGCGGCCCACGGGTCGGCCGTCGACCGGTTCACCGATTCCTCCGAGCGCACGCGGCAGCTGCTCGTCACCGACATCCCCGCCGACCTGCTCGAGCGGCGCACGTTCGACATCGCCGGCACGACCGGCCAGATCGGCGAGCTCAAGCGCCAGCTCGACCGCCAGCGCGGTGGCCTCGGAGTGCGCTCGCTGCTCGAGAAGTTCGGACCGCTCATCTCCGAGCTCACGCCGTGCACGCTGATGAGCCCCGAATCGGTCGCGCGCTTCTTCGGTGCGACGGCCGACCTGTTCGACATCGTCGTCTTCGACGAGGCGTCGCAGATCCGTGTCGCGGACGCCATCGGCGCGATGGGCCGCGGGCGCTCCGTGGTCATCGTGGGCGACAGCAAGCAGATGCCGCCGACGAGCTTCGCCGAGATCACGGTCGACGTCGACGACACGGACCGCGGCGACGGCCAGTTCGTGCAGGACGAGGAGTCGATCCTGTCGGAGTGCGTGAGCGCGCAGGTGCCGAGCCGCGCCCTCACCTGGCACTACCGCAGCCAGGACGAGTCGCTCATCAGCTTCAGCAACGAGCACTACTACGGCAACCTGTCGTCGTTCCCGTCGCCTCTTCACGGGTCGAGCGACAACGGCATCGCCGGACACGGCATCAGCCTCGTCCGCGTCGACGGTAAGTTCCTCCGCTCGGGCGCCGGCAAGGCGCTGCGCACCAACCCGGTCGAGGCCGAGGCCATCGTCGCCGAGATCGAGCGCCGGTTCGCCGGGTCGCCCGTTCTGCTCCCGTCGCTCGGCGTCGTGACCTTCAACGCCCAGCAGCGGGCGCTCATCGAGTCGCTGCTGCGCGACGCGGGCGACCCGCGCATCGTCGAGGCGCTCGACGACACGGCGGAGGGCATCTTCGTCAAGAACCTCGAGAACGTGCAGGGTGACGAGCGCGACACGATCCTGTTCTCGACCGCGTTCAGCGCCAACGAGAAGGGTACGCTGCCGCTCAACTTCGGACCGGTCGGCCAGGCCGGCGGCGAACGGCGGCTGAATGTGGCGATCACACGCGCGCGGCGCCAGGTCGTGTTGTTCTCCAGCTTCGACCCGGGCGACCTCCGGGCGGAAGAAACGACCTCGATCGGGCTCAAGCACCTCAAGCTGTACCTCGAGCTCGCCGCCGCGGGCTCCCCCACGGCCTCGGCGAAGTTCGGCGAGAACTCGGTCGACCGTCACCGCGAGGAAATCGCCGGAGCGCTGCGCGACCGCGGGCTCGTTGTGACGACCGACGTCGGACTCTCCGACTTCCGCATCGACCTGAGCATCGCCGCCCCCGACGACCCGACCCAGCCGCTCGTCGCCGTGCTGCTCGACAACGAAGCGTGGGCCCGGCGCGCCACGGTCGCCGACCGCGACGGACTGCCCGACTCCGTGCTCCGCCACCTGATGAAGTGGCCGGGCGTCTCCCGGGTCTGGATGCCGGATTGGCTCGAGAACCGTGCCGACGTCGTCGACCGCCTCGTCGCGCAGACCGACGAGGCCCGCGAGAACCTGCTCCTGAGCGAGGTAGCGGTGGAGGTCGAGGCGGCACCGGTCGTCATCGAAGCCGCGCCGACGATTCCGCAGACGGTGCCCGACGACGACGTGTTCGTGCCGTGGGTACCGCGCGTGGCCGGCACGGTCGAGGTGCTCGACCGACTGCCCGATCCGGATGCCGCGGCGCAGGTCACCGGAGTGATCCGCGAGATCGTCGAGACCGAGGGTCCCGTCAACATCGTGCGGTTGGCCAAACTCACAGCGTCGGCGTTCGAGCTCGACAGGGTCGTGCAGGCCCGGGTGCTCCCGATCGTCGAGTGTGTGCCGAACGAGCTGAGGGTGGCCGGCGACACGGGGTATGCCTGGCCGCCGCGGGTGGTTCCGTCGGAGTGGGACCGCGCGCGGCGCACTCCCGCCGACGTCGACCGCGACATCGAGCACGTGCATCCGCGGGAGCTCGTCAACGCGATGGTCGCGATCGCCATCACGAGCGCCGGCCTCTACGAGGACGAGCTGCGACGCGAGACGAGCCGGTTCTTCGGCTACGCGCGCGTCACGCCGAAGGTTGCCGCGGTGCTCGACGCGGCGATCGCGCGCGCCGAGGCCGAGGGCCGGCTCGAGCACACCCCCGCCGGGCTGATCGCGGCGACGGAGGCGGACGCCGAGGGCTAGTGTCCGAAATCGTCCGGGTTGTAGTGGCCGTCGCTGCTGTCGTCGTCGTCGGCGATGTCGGGCCGTTCGATGGTCTCGAACAGCACGGCGACACCGGGGCTGAGGAGGATGCTGATGACCCTGCCCTCGATGCCGGTGAAGTCGATGATGTCGCCACCGCCGCGGACGGCCGCGATCGCGTCAGCCTTCAGCTCGTCGACCTTGGTCTCGGGGGCGAGGTAGAAGTCCTGGCCCTCGATCCTCAGACGGGTGGTCTTCATGCGGTCGTCGTCTTCTGTGAGCCCACTTCGGGAGCCGCGTCAGCGGGTTCGGGAAGGAGTTCCAGTCCGCCGACGGTCGCGCCAGAGGACATCATGACCTCGAGCCACGCGCGGTTGAGAGCCGGGCGTCGACCGCCCAGGTACTCGAAAGCGAGCGGGATGCTCGAGTCGATCCACAGGCTGACCCGGCCGCCGCCGCGCTCGTTGGTGCGCGACCAGGAGAAGAAGAAGTTGTCGCGGTGGCGGAGCTTCGACTGGAACACGATCTGCAGGTGCGCGAGAACGCGGTCGTCGAATTCGTACTCGCGGTTGTTGTGTCCGTAGACGAGTTTCCCCATGGAAATGTCAGCCCTTTCATCCGGCGCGCTGGCGTGCGTGGACGTAGCGCTGGGAGAACAATATCCCACGCCGACGGGGCCCGAACGCAGCCTCGGACGGAGCCGGTCACTTCTTGTTGCGCGACGGCGAGCCGGCCAGCGTCAGACTGGCGAGGGTGTTGTTGGTTTTCGCCCGCGCGAGCGGCTTGCCCTGGTAGTCCTTGCGCCTCTTCAGTTCGGCCTTGAGTTCTTTCGCGGCGGCCTTGCGGCGCTGCGCGGTCTGCTTGCGGTAGCGCTTCATGTCCCGCTTCGTCGGGACGAGTTCGGCGGCGAGGCCCGCGACCGCGTCGCGCTTGCTCCAGAGCAGGGTCGCGGTCGCGACGAGGATCAGAAGGACGACGACGCGGCCTCGTGCTGGGCGGATCTCGGTGGTCATGCGTGACTCTTCTCGTGTAGCCGGAATGTTCGGTTTTCAGCCTGTGCGAATCTGCTGGCCGGGGCAAGGGTCCCGGGCGGACTAGCAGGCTGTGCTAATCAACGGGTGTTGAATAGTGGTACCGGTCGAACGGCCGGACGAATTCAAAGGAGTCATCACCATGGCACGCGTCAGCGGAAAAGTCGCCCTCATCAGCGGTGGAGCACGGGGAATGGGCGCGGCGCACGCGCGCCGTCTCGTCGAGGAGGGCGCACGGGTGGTCATCGGCGACCTGCTCGACGAGGTCGGCGAAGCGACCGCCGCCGAGATCGGCGAGAGCGCACGCTACGTGCACCTCGACGTCACGAAGCCCGAGGACTGGGCGGCGGCGGTGGCCGTCGCGGTCTCCGAATTCGGCGGCCTCGACATCCTCGTCAACAACGCGGGAATCGCGAACTTCGCATCGATCGAGGACTACACGCTCGAGCAGTGGAACCTCATCATCGCGATCAACCTCACCGGCACGTTCAACGGCGTCAAGGCCGCGATCCCCGCGCTCAAGGAGTCGGGTGCCGGTTCGATCATCAACATCTCGTCGACCGCCGGGCTCAAGGGCGTCGCGGCCCTTCCCGGGTATACGGCCGCCAAGTTCGCGGTGCGCGGGCTTACCAAAGAGATCGCGATCGACCTCGGCAAGTACAACATCCGTGCCAACTCGATCCACCCGGGCAACATCCGCACCCCCATGACCGACGGGCTCGACGTCGACCAGAGCTCGGTGCCGCTCGCGCGCATGGGCGAGGTCTCGGAGCTGTCGAACCTGGTGCTGTTCCTCGCCAGTGACGAGTCGAGCTTCTCCACGGGCGCCGAGTTCGTCGCCGACGGCGGAGAGACCGCGGGAATCGTCCCTTCCGCGGCCTAGTCCTGCGCTGTGTAGTCCCGCTCTGTCTCGACCTGGGCCGACTAGTCCTGAACGGGCTCGTCGGCAGCCGGGACCGCGCGCGAGTGCCACAGGCTCGCCGCGGTCTCGGCGACGTCGAGCACGAGCGGCAGCGCCCCGGCGAGCATCGACGCGGCCGGCAGCGAGCTCGCGGCGTGACGGCCGAGCGCGCCCGCGCCCAAGGCCCGCCAGGTCGCGACGATCACGGCGGAGGCCCCGGGCGACGCGGTGAAGCCCTCCACGTAGTCGGCGGCCCGGGTCACGCGCTCGGTGGCGTCCACGTCGAGCACCGTCGGTGCCGGCGTGCGGTTCAGGGCCGCGTCGAGCGCGGCGGCGATGCTCGCGTCCTCGTCGGCGAGTCGCGCGGTCCGACGCTGTCGCTCTGGCTGCTCGTCCGGTTCGAGAAGCCAGACGACGGATGCCGCGGCCTCCAGCGCGTCCCGCAGAGCGGCGAACGCGGGCTCGGTGTAGCCGTGCACCGCCGTCAGGTGTTCGCTCGTCGCCCGCAGAGAGGCGCGGGCGATCGCCGCCGCCGGGGAACCGTCGTCGGCGAGAACGGACCCGGCTTCGACGTCGTAGAACGTCGTCTGGCTCAGCGACGCGAGAAACTCGACGCGGTCGGCGATCTCGGCGGCGGTGTCGCCGGCGGCCGCGGCCGCGCGATCAGCGTCCGCCACCGCCGCCACCTCCCCCGCCACCGCCGGCGAATCCGCCGCCACCGGTGCCGCCGAAGCCACTGCTGAATCCGCTGCCACCGCCGCCCCCGCTCGTCCACGACGATGAGGTGGACGCGGGTACGTACGAAGCGTCCCGCGAGATGCCGCCGAGCGCGTTCGTGAGAGCGAGCGCCGTGAACCCGTTGCGCCCGGTGAACCAGTCGACCTCGGTGTTCTGTGCCGCGACCTTGATCTCGAGTTCCTTGCTCCACTCGTCTTCGACGCCCCAGATGACGGCGAACGGCAGCAGCTTCTCGTAGAGCTTGATGATCTGCGTGGTGTCGCCGACGTCGACGCGCTCGGCGCCGTCGGGACTCTGCAGCATCCGGAAGCGTTCCTGTTCGGCGAGCTTCAGATAGACCTGCATGCCGAGGAGGTAGTCGCGCTGCTCGGCACCGGCGACGGTGAGCAGTCCACGACGCTGCGCCATCAGCGACGAGACGACGATGGAAGCGATCGCGACGGCCATGGAGACGAACGGCCAGGGCGAGAGCGACAGGGCGGCAACGGTTCCGATGATGTTGACCAGCGCCACGACCACGAAAACGACTCCGAGCGCGGCGGGCAGGCAGCCGCCCGGACGCCACTTCTCGCGCAGCCCCGTCGTGGTGACCGCGGTTTTGGCCGCCGCGGAGACTGCGGCGACCGCCGCGCCCAGCACTGCGTCGTTCGGCGCGAGTTCGCGCACCTCACCCGGGGTCTTCTCCGTGCCGAAGAGCGCGGTGAGGAGCTGCGATTCGATCTCGTCCGCGCCGTCCGTCGTCAGAAACTGCAGCGAGTACTCGGCACCGCTCGCCGTCACCGGGTAGTCGACGATGCGGATGTTCTTACGCACCGCGAGACTGACGAGCTGGGCGGGCACCGCGGTCGTCGGCTTGTCGACGAGGTGCGCGGCGACCATCACGTTGAGGTCTTTCGGGACCGAGTACTGCGGGATGATCGTGCCGCGGCCTCGTGCACCGTCGCCGCGACGCACCCGACCGGCGATCGCGATGCCCATCAGGGTGAGCGCGCCGACGATCGTGAGTGCCGCGACGATCGGAGACCAGATCGGGGGTGCGGTGTCGATCGACGGGGGAAGCGGCTGCGTCTTCTCCCCCGGCACGAAGGTGGACGCGGCGAAGCCGACGACCAGGGTCATCGTCTGGTTCGCGGCGAGGTCGGTGGCGCTGGCCGTATAGACGGCCGCCCCGGCGGAATCGCTCGACTGGTCGAGGGCGCAGGTGTCGGTCGCGTTAGTGGCGCCGACGAAGCACGCCGTCTCGCCCGTGAGCGCGGTCGCGATCGCGGGGTCGACGGTGAGCGTTGCCGAGACGGTGCCGAACGGCTGGGCGAAGCCGGTGCCGTTGACGTCCCAGTAGAACTCGTCGTCGTCGGTGTCCTCGAAGTAGCCGACCACGTGCCGCTGGGTGTAGCTGATCACGTAGGTCTGCTCGCCGTAGACGAAGTCGTCGGTGCCGAGGGCCAGCTCGACGAAGTCGTTCGCGACGGTCTCGGTGTAGGGCACGGCGTCGCCGTTCTCGTCGACGACCGACTGCACGCTCGTCTCGAGGTTCACCCTCTGGTTGTAGACCGGGATGGCGCGGATGATGCCGCGGTTCTGGTCGTACTCGGGGAACTCGGCCACGATCGTCTCGACCACGGCGAGCTGCGAGGTGCCGTCGGCAGCCTGGGAGAGCGTGTAGTCGGCGTCGAACAGCGAGAACTCGAAGTCGGAGGTGTCGTAGTCGGCGAACGCGGGGGCGGCCGTGGCTGCCGCTCCGGCCGAGAGGAGACCGACCGTGGCGAGGGTGAGCAGGACTCGAAGACGGGATCGCATGCGTGCGAGCCTAGCCGCCGACGATGAAGCCGACGGTGAAGCCGACGGTGAATGAGGCGCCGGACCGGAGCCTAGACGGCCTCGTACGCGCGGCGCAGCCAGTCGAGGAGCTCGTCGTCGAGCTGGGCCGGGTCGGTGATGCGCACCCGGTGGGTGACCATGCTGTTCCACGATCCCGCGGCCTCGATGCGGTGGGTCGGCTCGGCACCTTTGAGCTTGATTCCGACGTCGAGGCGGTCGGCGGTCACCGCGACGATCGCGAACTTGGCGCGGCCCTTCGTCAGCCCGATGTAGCTGTTCGTCGGTGCGAGGGCGACCGGCCCAAACTCCCCCGCGGAGCTCACCAGGCGGTCGAACGTCGCACGCCAGTGTGACTTCGCGCCGGTGAAGTGCGCGGCGACCGGGTCGTCGCTCTTGTCGGCAGCACGGGTGGGCTTGAGCGTCGCGACGATCGCCATGGCGTGGCCGCGGCCGAGTTCGTAGTCGGCCGCGAGCCAGGCGACGATTTCGCCGGTCTTCACGCCGTCGGCGAGCAGCCCCTTGGCCTCGGCCGCCGCACGGAAGTCGGCGGGGTCCATTCCGGTCTGCTTCTTGACGGTGTCGAGGTAGGCCTGAAAACTCATGGGGACATTATGACCAGTCGGGTGCCGCCGGGCGCACGTTGTGGTTCTGGTCGAACAGGTTGCCCGGGTCGTAGCCGGCCTTGACCTCACGGAGTCGGCGGAGCGTCTCGGGCGGGTACATGAGGGTGGTCGCCTCGTCGCTCGCCAGAGCGGAGAAGTTGCCGTACAGCCCCTGCACGTGCGGCAGCAGCGTGGCCCACTCCGCGTTGTACGCGGCGACCGCCTCGTCGGGTGCATCGGGTGGGAAGAACGCCGCCGAGATGACGAGCACCTCGCTGTCGCGGTAGGCGAGCGCGGTGGCGTCCGGCTCGACCCGGTTGAACGCGCCGCGCAGGTACCGGATCATTAGCACCGAACCGGCCAGGTTCTCGAAGACCCGGGCGAGCGCGGCGACAGCGTCGTCGTCGAAGTCCGCGGCGAAGCCGTTGTTGTTCGCGACGCGGATCCCCTCGGGCGGGTGCGGTGGTTCGCCGAGCACGTCGGCGTACGACATACGCTCGACGCTGCTGCCGGTGACCCCGTCGATCGCGAGCAGCGGGGCGATCGCGGCCGTGGCTGCCGCGTCATCCGTGCCGGCGTAGCAGACGAGCACCTGCGCGCCGGCGGGCATGTCGCCCATGGCCGGCATGGCCAAGAATGTCGAGTTCAGCTCCTCGGGTGCCGCGCGCATCACGTCGCGCCAGGCGCGCAGCAGCCCGCCGATCGAGTTGTGCTCGACCGGGATCGCGCCGAAGTGCACGCCCTCCAGCGGGTGCGCGCGGAAGATGAAGCTTGTGACGACCCCGAAGTTGCCGCCGCCGCCCCGCAGTGCCCAGAACAGGTCGGCGTGGTCGGTGGCGTTGGCGGTGAGGATGTCGCCGTTCGACGTCACCACCTCCGCCTCGACGAGGCTGTCGATCGCGAGCCCGAACTGCCGCACGAGCCAGCCGATTCCGCCGCCGAGCGTGAGACCGCCGACCCCGACCGACGCGGTGTCGCCGGAGGTCAGGGCGAGGTCGTAGCTGCGCAGTGTCTCTGCGACGGCACCCCAGCGCGCTCCACCGCCGATGCGCACGAGGTCGTCGTCGAGCACCTCGACCTCGGCGAGCCGGGACAGGTCGATCACCAGCCCGCCGTCGTTCGTGCTGTGTCCGCTGCCGCTGTGCCCGCCGCTGCGCACCGAGAGCACGAGGCCGTTGTCGCGCGCGAAGGCGACCGCGGCGGCCGTCTCGTGCGCCGACCGGGGCTGTACGACCACGGCGGGATGGCCGGTGCGGGTCCAGGTCTCGCTCGCCCGGTCGTACTCCGCGTCGCCCGCGCGGTAGGCCGGGACGGGCAGGAGCTGGTCGATATCGATCGTGCTCATGGTTCTCCCTCCGCGTTTCGCTCACATTGTTCTCCGGCCCGCCGACACGGGCAACCGGGTCGCGCGGATGCGGCAGAATCGTGAGATGAGTTCGTCCGCCTCGCAACCCGGGTCCGTCGTCGCCGTCAGCCGGTCGGCCAGCCACTCGTTCAGCAAGCCCGCCGCCGAGGCGATCACCCTGATCGAGAACTGGGGCGTCGAGGGCGACGCGCACGCCGGCGTGACGGCGCAGCACCTGTACGTGGTGAAGAAGGACCCGACCCGGGCGAACCTCACCCAGGTGCACCTCATCCAGGAGGAGCTGTTCGCCGAGCTGGCCGACCGGTTCACCGTCGGCCCCGGCGAACTGGGCGAGAACGTGACGACGCGCGGCGTCGACCTGCTGACGCTGCCGCTCGGGACCCGCCTCCACCTCGGTACCACCGCCGTCGTCGAGGTGACGGGGCTCCGCAGTCCGTGTTCGCAGATCAACGCGTACCAGGGCGGACTGATGAAGGCACTCGTCGCGAAGGACGACGACGGCTGCGTCATCCGGAAGTCGGGAATCATGGGGATCGTCGTCGCCGGCGGGGTCGTGGCACCCGGCGACGGGCTGCGCGTCGAACTGCCCGCCGGCGAGCACATAGCGCTCGGTGTCGTTTAGGCGCAGAGTGGGCGTATGAGCCCTGAGGAAGCGGCCGCCCTGTTGGGGGTCTCCGTCGACGCGACGCCGGCGGAGGTCGAGCGAGCGTACCGACGACGGGCGCGTACCGTGCACCCCGACCGGCTGGTCGGCGCGTCCGACGGCCAGATCACCTCCGCGGCGGGCGAGTTCGCCCGATTGACCAGAGCGCACGAGTCGATGCTGCGCCACCTCGCCGACCGCCCCGTCGAGGCGATCCTCGAGCCTGAGTACGGCTCCCGCCCCGCGCCACCACGCTGGGTGATCCTCGGCTGGCTCGGCGTCATCCTCGTCGCCGGTGTGATCTCGTTCTACGGCGGGGTCTTCCCGTATTCCACCGCCGACGTCGTGCTGCGACTGCTGCCGCTCGCCGCCGTCGCTACGGCCTACGCCCTGACCTCGAAGCCCGTGTTCTACGCGGCCACCCTCGCCCTGCTCGCGGTCAGCGTGCTGGTCACGCTCGCGCTCGCGACGTTCGGCTCGCTCATCGCCCTCGGCCTGCTGGTGCTGCCGGTCGTCGGACTGCTCGTGCTCGGTCGTCGCGCGCGGATGTGAGATCTGACGCCGGCCGCGCGTAGGCTTGATCGATGGCTTCGCGAGACAACTTCCTCCCCCGCGGCCGGGCGAGCCTCGAGGTCCTGCGCGCCGAGGCGAACCAGGAGCTCGAGACGATCGTCGAGGAGCGGCTGCTGAGCGGCGAAGACCCGTGGGCGTTTATGGAAGAACTGCCGACGGTCGACGAACTCGTCGTCTACCTGCTGCGCGCGGACGCGATCAACGCGAACGACGGACGCCAGCCTTCCGCGACGCGCGAGTACCGCGTGCTCCGCCAGATCGCGCTCGAGCACCCCGGCCTGACCAAGACCGTGTGGCGGCTGCTCGGCGACAACGGGCCGCTCGCCCGGCAGTACTGGTAGCCGCGCCGCCGCCCGCCGGTCCGCGCGTCAGTGTCGGCGCACCGTGGGAGCATTGACGCATGCCGTCTGAGCTCGCTCCCCTGGTCGACGTGCGCGACATGGTGCGACTGGTCGGGCAGAGCGCGTTCCAGCGCGGCCGAGAGTACGCCCGCGACGGCGCCGTCTCCGAGATCGACTGGGACGACGAGAGCGGCCTGCTGAGCAGCACCGTGCGCGGTTCGGCCGAGAACCCCTACCGCTGCCACATCGAACTCGCCCCGGCGCGCGACGGCTACCACCGCCCGGTCAGCGGCAACTGCTCCTGCCCGCTGATGGCGAACTGCAAGCACGTGGCCGCCACCTTGGTCGAGTGCAACACCATCCACCTGCGCGAACCGGCGAGATCGTCGACCAAGGCCAGCGAGGGCCTGCAGCGTGGCAGCGACCTAGCGAAGACAAACACTCAGACCCGGGATGCCGCGGCGCCGCCGCCGCCCGACTGGAAGACCGTGCTCGGCGCCCTGACCGAGCCGCCCGTAGCGACGGTGCTCGAAGCGCTCAAGAGCGACGTCGAGACCCCGCTCGCGCTGCAGTTCGAACTGCGGGAACAGACGCCGCGCACCCGCGACCGTTGGCGCGGTCCGACCGCCACCGCCGCCACCAGTTGGCAGGACGGGGTCGAGTACCGCCTGGGTGTACGGCCGGCGGTGCTGAGCGGCGCCGGCAACTGGGTGCGCGGCAACGTCACCTGGAACTCGCTCGGTTACCAGAGCAACCGGCTCGCGCTGAACCCCGTCCACCAGCGCTGGTTCGCGCAGTTCGCCGCGCTCTACCGGGCGACCACGCGCGACGTGTACACCGGCCAGGACACCGACTGGATCTACCTCGACGAGTTCCACTCCACACTGCTCTGGCAGCTGCTCGACGAAGCCCGGAGGCTCGGGGTCGAGCTGATCGGGGCCAAGAAGGACGCGGTGGTGACGGTCGGTTCCGCGGCCACCGTCAGCCTCGATGCGGCGCGGGACGCGGCATCCGGCGATCTTTCTCTCGCCCCGGTGCTCGTCATCGACGGCCAGCCGCTGTCGGCTTCGTCGGCCGGCGCCATCGGCGGCCACGGGGTGTACTCGGCCGGCTTCGCGCCGACGACGTTCACGCTCGCCCCCACCGCCGCGCCGCTCACCGACGAGCAGCGGCGCCTGCTCGGGCGCGAGGCGACGGTCGCCATCCCCGCGGCCGACGTCGACGAGTTCCTCGGCGAGTACTTCGCCACGCTGCGCCGGGGTGTATCGATCACGAGCCTGGACGCCTCCGTCGACCTGCCGCAGGTGCTGCCGCCCATCCTCGTGCTGTCGGCGAAGTTCGGCCGCAACCAGTCGCTCGCGCTCGCCTGGGAGTGGGAGTACCAGGCCGGCCCGAAGGTCCGGCGCATCCCGCTCGGGCCCTCGCGCGACGATTCGCGCGACCTCGCCGTCGAGTCCGCCATCCTCGGCCGGGTCGAGGCGCTGCTCGCGGCGCCACCCGCGACCGTGTTGCTCGCCCCGCAGAAGCTGCAGGGGCTCGAGGCCGCCGAGTTCTGCGCCGACGTGCTGCCACTGCTCGAGGCCGTCGAGGGCCTGCGCGTCGACACGACCGGCAAGCGGCCCGACTACCGCGAGCTCACCGAGGTGCCGACGCTGGTCGTGACGACGGTAGAGACCGACAAGCGCGACTGGTTCGACCTCGGCGTCATCGTCACGATCGAGGGTCGCAAGGTGCCGTTCGGCCCGCTCTTCGCTGCCCTGTCGAAGGGGCTGAAGAAACTGATGCTCGTCGACAACTCCTACCTCTCGCTCGAGCAGCCCGTGTTCGACGAACTGCGGGTTCTGCTCGCCGAGGCCTCCGCCCTCGCCGAGTGGGAGCCCGACGCCCCGAAGATCAGCCGCTACCAGGCCAGCCTCTGGGCCGACTTCGAGGACCTCGCCGACGAGACGGAGCAGGCCGTCTCCTGGCGCGCTACCGCCGCGGGGCTCATGGCCGTGGACGGGGTCGAGGCGACTCCCCCGCCCGCCGGCCTCCACGCCACCCTGCGTCCGTACCAGCAGGACGGCTTCGATTGGCTCGCGTTCCTGTGGACACACGGCCTCGGCGGCGTGCTCGCCGACGACATGGGACTCGGCAAGACACTGCAGACGCTCGCGCTGGTGCAGCACGCGAGGTCGGTCGCCGAACCTGCCGAAGCGCCCGGTCGACAGGCCCAGATGCCGTTCCTCGTCGTCGCCCCCACCTCGGTCGTCTCCAACTGGGTGACCGAGGCCCAGCGTTTCACCCCCGGTCTCGTGGTGCGCGGCATCACCGCCACCAATTCGAAGAGCCGGGTGTCGCTCGCCGCGCAGGCCGCGGGCGCCGACATCGTCGTCACCTCGTACGCGCTGTTCCGGCTCGACTTCGACCGCTACCAAGAACTCGGCTGGGCCGGACTGGTGCTCGACGAGGCGCAGTTCGTCAAGAACCCCGCGTCGAAGGCTCATCAGGCCGCGGTCGACCTCGCGGCTCCGTTCAAGCTCGCGATCACCGGCACGCCGATGGAGAACAGCCTCGTCGACCTGTGGTCGCTCTTCCAGATCGTGGCGCCAGGCCTGTTCCCGTCACACCGCCGGTTCACCGACGACTACATCAAGCCGATTACCTCGAGCGCCGCGAACGAGTCGGAGCGTGCGGCCGAACTGCTGGCCCAGTTGCGGCGCCGCATCCGCCCGCTCATGATGCGCCGCACGAAAGACCTCGTCGCCACCGAGCTGCCCGCCAAGCAGGAGCAGGTGCTGACCATCGATCTGGCCCCGCGGCACCGCGCGCTCTACGACACCTTCCTGCAGAAGGAGCGCCAGAAACTGCTCGGTCTCATCGACGACATGGACAAGAACCGGTTCATCGTCTTCCGGTCGCTCACCCTGCTGCGCATGCTCAGCCTCGATGCCTCCCTCGTCGATGACATGTACAGCGACATCCCGTCGTCGAAACTCGACGCGCTCTTCGAACAGCTCGACGACGTCGTGGCCGAGGGGCACCGCGCCCTCGTCTTCAGCCAGTTCACCAGCTTTCTCAAGAAGACCGCGGCCCGCCTCGACGCTCAAGGCATCGCTTACGAGTACCTCGACGGCGCGACACTCAAGCGCGCCGACGTCATCGCGCGGTTCAAGCAGGGCGATGCGCCGCTGTTCCTGATCAGCCTCAAGGCGGGCGGCTTCGGCCTCAACCTCACCGAGGCCGACTATGTCTTTATGCTCGACCCGTGGTGGAATCCCGCGTCGGAGGCGCAGGCGATCGACCGCACCCACCGCATCGGCCAGACCAAAAACGTGATGGTCTACCGCATGGTGGCGAGGGGCACGATCGAGGAGAAGGTCATGGCCCTCAAGGAGCAGAAGTCGCGGCTGTTCGACGCCGTGATGGACGACGACGCGGTCTTCAGCTCGGCGCTGACCGCCGACGACATCCGGGGATTGCTCGAGAGCTAGCGGGTACCCTTGATCGGGTGAACCACAACTACCGCGATGCCCCCGTCGACACGAAGTCCGCAGAATCCCTCGCCACGCAGAACCTGACCCTGGCGACGGTCGATACGACGGATGCCGCGGCATTCGGTTCCTGGCTGCAGGCGGAGTCGCGCGGCTTCCACGACGGCACCGTCGACGACGAGATGATCGCCGCATGGGTCGAGGGTCTCGCCTACCGCCGCACCACGGGTGTCTTCGACGGGACCACGACGGATACCGCGGCCCCCGTCGCCACTGTCAGCTCGTGGATCGCTCCCCTCACCGTGCCCGGGCGACGCACCGTCGACGCGTGGGCGATCAGCGCCGTCACCGTCGCGCCCACCCACCGTCGCCGCGGCGTCGCCCGCGACCTGCTCGAGTCCGAGCTGCGCACCGCGGCCGCGCTCGGCGTGCCGCTGGCCACCCTGACCGTCTCCGAGGCCACGATCTACGGCCGCTTCGGCTTCGCCCCGTCGGTGATGGCCGCCGACTGGACGATCAACACCCGCCGCGCGACCTGGACCGGTACCGTGCCGCACGGCCGCGTGCAGTTCATCAGCATCGATGAGTTCCTCGAGCAGGGACCCGCGATCCTCGAGGCCGCGCGCCTCGCCTCCCCCGGCCAAGTCGAGCCGTGGCCGCTGCTCTGGAAGCGCATCGCCGGCCGCGTGCCCGGCGACAAGGACGCGTCGAAGAACATCCGCGTCGTGCGCTACGACGATGTCGCCGGCGACCCGCAGGGCTTCGCGGTCTACCGCATGATCGAGAACACGGGCGAGATGTTCGGGTTCACGCTCGACGTGCTGTTCCAGACCTCGACGACAGACGACGCCTACGCGGGCCTCTGGCGCTTCCTGGTCGAGATGGACCTCACCACCGAGATCACCGCCAAACTGCGAGCGGTCGACGAGGCGTTCTCCTGGCAGGTCTCCGACTTCCGCTCCGCCCGCAAAACGACGCAGCGAGACCACCTCTGGACGCGCATCATCGACGTGAAGGCCGCGCTCGAGGCCCGCGACTACAGCGCCCACGGCACCATCGTGCTCGAGGTCGCCGACCCGCTCGGATTCGCCGAGGGCCGCTACCTGCTGACGATCGCCGACGACGGCGCGGCCACCGTAGACCTGCTCCTCGGCGATGTGCCGGATGACGCGGCGCACGTCGCGCTGAGCGTCAACGCCCTCAGCGCGATCTACCTCGGCGGCGTCTCCGCGGTCACGCTCACGCGCGCCGGCCGCATCACCGAGGTGCGCGAGGGGTCGTCGAGCGCGCTCGACGCGTCATTCCGCTCAGCGGTGACGCCGTGGTTGAGCATCTGGTTCTAGAGCTTTTCTGTCGCGGCTCTCTGAGGGTGGCCGGCAGACAGACCCGGTCGGGGAGGGGTCAGTCGACCCGCATGAACCACGGCGGGTAGACCGCGACACGGGTGCTGAAACCGGAGCCCTTCACGATCGCCTTGACGGCGTCGCGGGCCTTGTCGTTGGCGACGCCGATGAGCGAGACCAGCTCGAACGGGAACTCGTCCTTGACGAGGTACTCGGCGGCGAGGATCTGTACCGACTCCTCGTCGGCGCGGAGCTTGCGCAGCACGCGGTCGCCGGCCTCACGGGTCGTGGCGAAGCGGGTGAGGGTGTGGGCGGCGTCGCCGTCGGTGACGACGACCGCTGCCTCGCGCTCTGCCTCCTCGGCATCGTGGGCGTCGACGACGCTCTTCACCGAGCTGACCAGGATGACGTAGTCGGATGCCACGGCCTCTCGGGTCGCCGCAGACAATCGCGGGTCGGCGACTCGCTCGCGCACGCTCACCCAGACGCTCGACGTGGGGCTGAGGAAGAACGGTACGTAGCTCGCGACCGAGGCGTCGTTTTCGTCGGAGACGACGATGGTGCGGCGCGATTCGCGGGTCTCGTCGGAGGAGATGTCGACCGTCGGGCGCTTCTCCCAGGCATCGCTCGCGTCGGCAAGCAGGCGGCCGGAGCTGAGGATGTCGGCGAGGTTGCTGACGTGCGTGACGTGGTAGATGCGCTGGTCGCCGACCTCGACGGGAGGGTTGCGCAGCGACGACGCTGTGGCCGGCTTGCGCGGTGCCGTCAGCGACGACGCCCGCGGCCGGGTCACTCGGGTCTTCGCCACAGCGACGGGAATTTCCGGCGCCGCCTTGGGGAAGCAGGCGTCACACAGCCCATAATCGAGCCCGTGGATGCATTCCTCGCCCAAGTCAAAACCTTTCATCAGCGTGGATCTGTCCACCTATCTACGTTACGCGGGTTTCGAGCGACACGCGCACCCGCGCGATGTCGGCGGGCGACCTAAGCTGGCTCAATGAGCACTTCCGCACCCGCCGACCGCGCCCAGTACATCCCCGACGCCGGATCGGTGCTGATGTTCAGCACGACGTGGTGCGGCTACTGCAAGAACCTCAAGTCGCAGCTCGACAAGGCCGGCGTCGCCTACACCGAGGTCAACATCGAAGAGGTCGAGGGCACCGCCGAACTGGTGGCCTCGGTCAACGGGGGCAACCAGACGGTGCCCACCCTCGTCTTCCCCGACGGCAGCACCGCGACCAACCCGTCGCTCGCCGACGTGCAGGCGCGCCTGGGCTAGCAGCGGGACCCGGCACTCGTCCTGGTCATCCGGCGAGGGGGCGCGCCCTCGCGGAAGCGGGCCTCGGCGTGAACGAGAAGCCCGTGGGGGCGAGACGCGGCCAGTCCGCGCCATCCACTCGCTCGATCTCTCTCCAGTCGCCGCTGAGCGGATCCATCCGGATGAAGGCCCCGAGCAGTTCGGCGGTCGCACGCGCGTCCGCGGATGCCCGGTGCTCGCGATCGAGGACGATCCCCATCGCCGCCGCGGTCTCGGCCAGTGATCGACCGGCGTCCGGCAGATAGCGTCGCGCGAGCTGCATCGTGCACAGGGTGGGCTGTGGCACGCGCGTCCGAACCCCGAGCCGTTCGAGTTCGACCGCGAGAAAACGGGTCTCGACGGCCGCGTTATGTGCCACGATGACCCGTCCGGCCAGCAGTTCCAGCAGTTCCGGCGCGATCTGGGCGAAGGTCGGTGCGAGCATCGCGTCGCTCGTGCGGATGCCGTGGCCGGAGGTGGTGCCGAGATCACCGCCGGGGTTGACGAGGGTGTCCCATTCGCCGGTCGCCCGCCCCGCGGCATCCGCGTGCACCACGGCGACTTCGATCACACGGTCGTGCTCGCCGGGTAACGGACCGGTCGTGACGAGGTCGATAACGGCGTAGCCCCGCACGCGTCCCCCATCGCTCCTGCACGCTCCCCGTCGGCGCACCGTAGCAGCGAGGATATGTCACGGCGCAACGGTGGGTGTATCCCCCGTCCGGGGCTGCGTCGCCACCCCATCGGCCGCCGCCGCTGTGTCGCGGGCGGCGGTGTCGCACGCCTCCCGTAGCCTCGGAACCTCGCCCCATCAGGATCAGGACCGCCAGTGACCCAGCAGTACCGCCGCCGCACCCGGCGCACCCGTCTCACCCCGCTCACGACGCTCATCGTCGTCGCCGCTGTCGCGGGAGCCCTGCTCTACACGGCCAGTCAGCAGACGGATGCCGCGCCCGACGCCGCCCCGACGACACAGGCCGCTCCGGCCGCGACGGGCGTCCCTGCCGCGACGGGCTCGTGGGCCGACAGTGCCGCGGTCCTGGCCACGCTGCCGATCAAGGGGCGCGCGCCGAAGACCGGGTACGACCGCGAGGGCCAGTTCGGCACGGCCTGGGTCGACGTGGACCGCAACGGGTGCGACACCCGCAATGACGTGCTCGCCCGCGACCTCACCGCCACCACGCTCAGCGGCCCGTGCCGCGTTCTGACCGGTTCGTTGCTCGACCCGTACACCGGCACGACGATCGCGTTCGTGCGGGGCAACGACACATCGTCACTCGTGCAGATCGACCACGTCGTCGCCCTGCTCAACGCGTGGGAGTCGGGCGCCCAGCAGCTCAGCCCCGAGCGGCGGGTCGAACTGGCGAACGACCCCCTCAACCTGCTGGCGGTCGACGGCCCGACGAACAGCTCGAAGGGTGCGGGCGATGCCGCCACGTGGTTGCCGCCCGACACGGCATTCCGCTGCGAGTACGTGGCCCGGCAGATCGCGGTCAAGGCCGCCTATGCGCTCTGGGTGACCCAGGCGGAGCACGATGCCATGACGCGTGTTCTCGGCGGCTGTTCGTAGTCGCGAGCAATTGTCGCGCAACCATTGGCAGGGGAAGCTACGAGTCGTAACCTGAACGCATGACGACGATGTCTTACCCGCACCACGAGCACGCCGTGCGGTCGCACGCCCAGGCCACCGGGGCCCGCCGGATGTTCGGGCTGCTGCGGCTGGCGGCTGCAGCAGCGGTCGCCGTGGCCCTCAGCGCACAGATCACCGACCTCGTGGTGAACGACGCTCTGGTTCCCGAGAACTATTTCAGCTACTTCACGGTGCAGTCGAGTCTGATCAATATCGTGGTGCTGGCCACCGGCGGCGTCCTCGCCCTGCGCTGGCGCGACGACCCCGAGCGGTTCACCGCGGTGCGGATGACGACGGTCGCGTTCGCGGTCCTCACCGCCGCCGTCTACAACGTGTTGCTGCGCGGGATTCCGCCCGAGGGCTACGTGGGGCCGCAGTGGCCCGGCGAAGTGATGCACGTCGCGATTCCCGTCGTGATCGTGCTCGACTGGCTCCTCTCGCCCGGCAGGCCGGCGTTGCACTGGGACCGGGTCTGGCTCGCGCTCGTCTACCCGTTCGTGTGGCTCGCCTTCACCCTGGTGCGCGGCGTCGTCACCGGGTGGTACCCCTACCCGTTCCTCAACCCCGACGGGCCCGACGGCCCGGTGAGCGTGATCGTCTACGTGGCGGTGCTATTCGCGCTCATCCTCGCGGTGGCGGCCGTCGCCGTGGGCATCAGCCGTCTCGGCGGCAGGCACACGCCTCGGTGACCGCAGTCAGTCCTGCGTCCGCAACTCGTTCTGCACCATGAGCGCGAGTCCGCGCAGCAGCGCCGCGTCGGCTTCGGAGAAGGTGCGCGGGTTGGGGTCGAACACGCTGAGTGTTCCGACTCGCACACCGTTCGGCGCTTCGATCGGGTAGCCCGCGTAGAACCGCAGATACGGTTCCGCGACCACCATCGGGTTGTCGGCGAACCGCGGGTCGGCCGCGGCGTTCTCGATGGCGAAGTGTTCGCGGCGCTGGATAGTGATGTCGCAGAGCGAACTGAACCGGGGCATCTCCGACATGTCGACGCCGAGACGCGACTTGAACCAGTGCCTGTTCTGGTCGACGAAGGTGATCGCTGCAGACGTGGTTCCGAGGAGGTCGCGGGCAGTGAGCGTGATGCGGTCGAACCGTTCCTCCGGAGCCGTGTCGAGAATCTGCAGCGCGTCGAGCGTGCTCTGCCGGGCGAGTTCGTCGAGCGGGCCCATCGACTCCGTGTCGGCATCTGCCGTGGGGATGCCGATCCGTGCCGCGATCGGCGCCGAGATGAGTTCCGCCCAGCGGGAGTAGGTCGACGAGCTGCGGAAGCGGTCGGTGTCGAGCGCGGGCGGCGGTTCGAACGGCAGGAACGAGACCCGCTCCCGCCCATCCGTCTCGACCTCCAACTCGGAATTGAGGAGCCGCGCGTGCCGTCCGGCGAGCGTCGTGATGGCCGCAGGGTATTTCTGCAGGGCGGGAAGCGGAGGGATTCCGACCGCGTAGATCTGCTGTTCCGAATGCCCGAGGATACGCAGCCGGTCGAACACTCGCCCGAGGTTTTCCCGCCAGTGCGAGACGGATATGAATCCGAGGGCTTCGATGAGCCCGACGTTGACGATGACGACGTCGTAGCGGGCCAGCGGCAGCCGCTCGAGTTCGCCGATCATCGTCGCGGCGGTCATCTCCCGGTCGACCACGATGTCCATGTCCACCGCGCGTCCGGAGACGGTGGAGAGCTGGCGGGCGAGGTGGCCCGCCAGCGCGAGTTCGTGTGACAGTACCCCGAACCCGATCGCCGCGCCGCTGCCGATGAGAAGGATGCGCGCCGGATTGGTGCCGGCGGTGTGCACGACGGCTGCGCCGGGTGGTTGGGGAATGGCGGACCGCTCGAGAGCCGTCGACGACAACCAGAGTCGCACTCCTGGTCGCGCCAGAGTTCTCACGATTCCGTCGAGCATTCGGGCTTCCTGATCGACGAAGGAGCTGACGATGGCACGGACGTGTGCCTGAGCATCAGTGTACGTCCAGGAGAGGCCGCTTTACGTCGACGGGTGTCGGAGATCGTCATCGGCAACCGCGGAGCCGGTCGGGCATTCGCGCGCCAGTGCTTCCGCGGTCGCCGGCACGATCAGCGCCGCCCACTCGCGGTAGGTCTCGGTGCTGCGGTAGCGACGCCGGTCGCGGCCGGGTTCCGGCGCGAACGGCACGAAGGTGACCAGGTCGCGCGACCCGCACACCTCGCTCACCACCGAGTTCAACACGGCCGCGTGCCGGTCGACCAACCATTCGACCGAAGGCGGAACCGACGAAATCGACCGCAGCGGCGGGATGCCGACGACGATGATCCGCAGCTTGGGGGCGCGGGGCGACGCGAGGTAGTCGAGAACGCCGGCGCAGGCGCGCCGCACCTGTTCCGCCGATGCGAGCCCCAGCGCCTCGTTGACCCCGACGGTGAGCACGATTGCGTCGTACGGGTCCAGGTGCGCGTCGGGGAGCAGTGCCGCCGCCGACCCCCAGGTCATCGAACCGTCGGCGAGCACCGAGACGTGTGCGGGCCGTCCGTTCGCGACGGTGAGCTGCCGGCCGAGATGACCCGCCAAAGACAGGTCGTGGGTGAGCACGCCGTAGCCGACGGCAGCGCCGTTACCCACCAGAAGCAATCGGTCGGCGTCGTGCTCTGGTTGCGGCGCGCCCGGCCCGTCGGGTCGGGGCAACCACGGCGCCGACATCTCGGCCGACGCGAGCCACACGCGCACGAACGGGCGTCCGAGCGCGTTGACGATCCGGTGCGCGATCGCATCGCGCACCCGTCCGTCGCTTCGGCCCCGCATAATCGCCCCCTGGTCTCCCTAGAACCCTATTGAGTAGATCGCGGTGTGGGCATCCCGTCTCCGGGGTACACGAAAGGCCGCCGGTTCAGACGGGGGTGAGCGAACCGGCGGCCGGGCCGGAGGGCGCTCTGCACAGGAGGCCGTCCGGAGGGTGTTCCGTACGTGGCATCCGCGGGGGACGGATGGCCATGAATAGATAGTGCGGCGGATCCCCATGAGTCAGCCCTGCGGAGGCTGGGAAATCGATGCGAGTCCTACGACGACGCAGCGATGGCCGCCTCGATGGTGCGCGCGTCCGCTCCCGTGATCCGGCGGACATCGTCGGTCACCCGCGAGACTTCGCCGTCGGCGATGGCCGTGTACGTGCTGACCCAGGCGTCCATCTGCCACGGTTCCGCGCCGTAGTGGGCGCGCGACTCGCGGGCCTCCTCCACCGTCTCCGGCTGGTAGGTCAGTGCGCGGCCGAGCGCCGCACCCGCGCGCGCGGCGACCTCGTGCAGCGTGAGCGATTCCGGCCCGGTGAGCTCGTAGATCTGATTTTCGTGCGCGGCCGGGTCGCGGAGGATCGCGACCACGACGTCGGCGACGTCGGCCCGGGCGACCGCGGCGACGCTCCCCTCCCCCGCCGGTCCGCGGATCACGCCCGCGTCGTCGGCGAAGTACGGCAGCAGGTCGGAGTAGAAGTTGTCCCGAAGGATCGTGAAGGCGAGCCCCGATTCACGGATGGCGAGCTCGGCGTCGGCGTGGTCGCGACCGAGGGTGAAGACGGCCTCCGGGTCTGCCCCGAAGAACGACGTGTAGACGATGTGCTTCACGCCGGCGGCGGCCGCTGCGGCGATGAACGAGCGGTGCTGCGCCCGGCGGTCGACGGCCTCGGCGGCGGAGACCATGAACAGCAGGTCGACTCCGTCGAGAGCGGAGACGGCGGCCGCGGCATCCGAATATGACGCTTCGACGATCTCAGCGCCGTCGAGCGCCGGTGCCCGCGAGGCGTCACGAACGACGAGGCGCTGCGGCAGGGGCGCGAGGGAACGAGCGACGAGGCCGCCCACGTGGCCGGTGGAACCGGTGATGGCGATGGTGGTCATGCCCCGACGTTACCCGCGGAGCGCGGGATAGCCTGAGTGCATGTCGCTCCAGCCCCCGATTGCCCCCAAGGTCCCCCTCGAACGCGTGCACCATAACGACGTGGTCGTCGACAACTACGAGTGGTTGCGCGAGAAAGAGAACCCCGACGTCGTCGCGCACCTCGAGGAGGAGAACGCGTATACCGACGCGCAGACGGCCGGGCTCGCGGTGCTGCGCGAGAAACTGTTCGAGGAGATCAAGGGCCGCACCCGCGAAACCGACCTGAGTGTGCCGGTGCGCAACGGCGACTGGTGGTACTACACCCGCACGGTCGAGGGCCAGCAGTACGGCATCCACTGCCGCGCGCCGATCTCAGACCCTGCCGACTGGACTCCCCCGGCCCTCGAGACCCTGGCCGGCGAGCAGATCCTGCTCGACGACAATGTCGAAGCCGAGGGCCTGGACTTCTACTCGCTCGGCAGTTTCGACGTGAACGGCGACGGCACGCTGCTGCTCTACGCGGTCGACACCGAGGGCGACGAGCGCTACACACTCCGTATCCGCGACCTCGCCACCGGTCGGGATCTCGCCGACGTGGTCGAGGGGACCTCCGCCGGGGCCACCTTCGACGCCACCGGCGCGTTCGCCTTCTACACGACCGTCGACGATGCGTGGAGACCCGACACCGTCTGGCGCCACGCCGTCGGCACCGCGGCCTCCGCCGACGTCAGCGTCTTCCACGAACCCGACGAACGCTACTGGGTGGGCGTCGGTCTTATGCGCAGCCGCCGCTACCTCGAGATCGAACTCGGCTCCAAGATCACCAGCGAGGCGCTCATCCTCAGCGCCGACGACCCGACCGGCGAGTTCTCCGTCGTCTGGCCGCGCCGCGAGGGTGTCGAGTACTCGATCGAGCACGCGGTGATCGACGGTGCCGACCGTCTGCTCATCGTCCACAACGACGGTGCCGTCGATTTCGAGGTCGTGGATGTCGCGGCCGACGACCCCGCCGGCGACCGCCGCGCCCTGGTCCCCCACGAGCGCGACACGCGAATCGAGAGCATCGACGCGTTCGCCGGGCACCTCGTACTCGAGTACCGCCGTGACGCCCTGCCGCGCATCGCGGTCGCGCGCCTGGGCGAACCGCGGGTCGAATTCGCCGAAATCCCGTTCGCCGAGACGCTCTTCACCGTCGGCGCAGGCGGCAACCCCGACTGGAACCAGCCCGTCGTCCGTCTGCACTACGGCAGCTTCGTGACACCCGCCACCGTCAACGACTACGACGTCGCGACCGGAGAGCTGCGCCTGCTCAAGCAGCAGGAGGTGCTGGGCGGATACGACCCGTCGCTCTTCGTGCAGCGTCGCGAGTGGGCGACGGCCGACGACGGCACGCGCGTGCCGATCTCGCTGGTCTACCGCGGCGACCTCGTTTCCGCCGATGCGCCCGCCCCGACCGTGCTCTACGGCTACGGCTCCTACGAGACGTCGATCGACCCCTCGTTCACCATCTCGCGGTTGAGCCTCCTCGACCGCGGTGTCGTCTTCGCCGTGGCCCACGTGCGCGGCGGCGGCGAGCTCGGCCGCGACTGGTACGAGCAGGGCAAGACCCTCACCAAGACCAACACGTTCACCGACTTCGTCGCGAGCGCCCGCCACCTTGCCGCCATCGGCCTCACCACCCCGGAGATGCTCGTCGCCGAGGGCGGCAGCGCGGGCGGCCTGCTGATGGGCGCTGTCGCCAACCTCGCCCCGGAGGCGTTCGCCGGAATCCTCGCCGTCGTGCCGTTCGTCGACCCGCTCACCAGCATCCTCGACCCGTCCCTGCCGCTCACCGTCATCGAGTGGGACGAGTGGGGCAACCCGCTCGCCGACGCCGAGGTGTACCGCCTGATGAAGTCGTACTCGCCCTACGAGAACGTGCGCGAGGTCGAGTACCCGCGCATCCTCGCGGTCACCAGCATCAACGACACCCGCGTGCTCTACGTCGAGCCGGCGAAATGGGTGGCGCGGCTGCGTGAGGTCGGCGCCGACGTGCTGCTCAAGACCGAGATGAGCGCCGGCCACGGCGGCGTCAGCGGGCGCTACGAGGCCTGGCGCAAGCGCGCCTTCGAGCTCGCCTGGGTGCTCGATGTGCTGGGTCGGTGCGACCAGGGGTAGACCTCAGTCGGTCAGCGGCCGGTGCATCACGTGCAGGCCGACCAGACCGTGCTCGGGGTGCGCGAAGGCCTCCGGCACCGTCGTGAGGATGCGGAACCCGAGCGACTGCCAGAGCCCGACCGCCCGCGTGTTGGTCTCGACCACCGCGTTGAACTGCATGGCGCGGAACCCGTCGGCCCGCGCACGGTCGATCACGAAGCTGGCGAGGGCACGCCCGATTCCCCGACCGGCGGCGGATGGCGCGACCATAAAGCCCGCGTTCGCCACGTGTGACCCGGCCGCGGGCTGGTTCGGATGCATCTCCGCGGTGCCGAGCACGGTGCCGTCCCCGTCGCGCGCGACGAACACGCTGCCGCCCGGCTTTCCCGTCCACCAGGCCCGTGCGGCCTCTTCCGTGGTGTCGCCGGGCCAGCAGTAGGTCGCCCCCTCCGCCACGATGTCGCGGAGGAACGGCCAGATGGCGCTCCAGTCGTCGGGGGTGGCGTCGCTGATCTGCATGGTGAAAACGCTAGCGCAGCCCGGCGGAGCCTAGACGTCGTTCGCGCGGAAGCGGTTCTCGGGGTCGAGCGTGCGCAACATGCGTCCCATGATCCGGCCGAGGTCTGCGACGTCCGTCTCGGTGAGAGGCTCGATGACGTTCTCACGCACGGTGTCGACGTGTCCGGGAGCGGTCGCGACCACCTTGCGCCAACCCTCCTCGGTGAGGGTGGCGTTGGTCGCGCGACGGTCCTCGGCACACGGTGTGCGCTCGATGTAGTCGCGCTTCTCGAGCCGGGAGACGACGTGCGAAAGACGCGGGAGCGTGGAGTTGGTGGCGGAGGCGAGCGAGGTCATGCGGAGCGTGCGCTCGGGTGCCTCGGAGAGCATGGCCATCGTGAAGTACTCGAAGTGGGTGAGGTCGGCGTCACGCTGCAGCTGGGTGTCGAGCACGCCGGGGAGGATTTCGACGACGGCGACGAATTTCTTCCAGGCACTCAACTGCTCGGGGGTAAGCCAGTGGGTGTCTTCCATTCCCGGAGTTTACCGCCTTGGTTGACACTACAACTAAAGCCGCACCGGCCCTGTCGAGTAAGCGTTATCCGGCCGTAGAATAGCGTGAAAATTTCACCTACGACACAATGTGACGCTACAGTTCCTCAACGCCGTTTTCGGCGTTACAGTGGGTCGCGGGGGAAGCAAACCCGGCGTGGTGTCGGTGGAGTAACTCCACTGACCGCCGGAGGATACAGAATGCGACTCCCTCAACAGATTCTCGCCGAAACGTGTCCCTCGTGCGACACGCTGAACCCGTTGGAGATCGTCTACGGTTTCGCGAGCGCTGAGATGTTCGACTCCGCTCTGGCGGGCCACATCGCGTTGGGCGGCTGCACGTTCACCGACGACAGCCCCGCCTACCGCTGCCGCAAGCCCGACTGCGAGGCCGAGTGGGGCCGCTGGGGCGACGACAACGACTGACCGCCCGTCGTTGCCTGACCGGCCGCTCTACAGCCGGTCGTGTTCCGCGTCGCCGCGCGGGATGAGCGGCACCGCTATCGCCGGGAACAGCGCGGTGGCGGCGAACGCGAGCGGGTAGCCGACCAGGCCGATGAGGGCGCCCATGGCGGGACCCACGACCGAGGCGACGATGAACTGCCCGGTGTTCTGCGCCCCGAGGGCCCGGCCCGCCCAAGACGGTCCGGCCATCTCTGCCACGGAGGTGAAAGCGAGTCCGTTGTCGACGACCGTGGCGGTCGTCGCGATGACGAAGACCACGGCTGCCGCTCCCCAACCGGCGCCGTCGAACACCGCGAGCACGAGCAGGCAGACGCCGGCCGCGACGGCCACCCAGCGCAGCGGCCGGACCCTGCTGCCCACCCGGTCGCTCAGTACGCCGATCGCGATCCGGGCCAATGCCCCGACGAACTGCGAGACGCCGACCAGTACGCCGGCGGCCAGCGCACTCCAGCGCAGCTCGGTCACCAGCCAGACCAGCCCGAAGATCGACAGCGTGAACTGCGGCACCACCAGGAGCGCCGACACGGCGTGGATGCGCCAGAGGAAACCGCTCGACCGGTACGGGTTGTGGGCGACGACGCGGGCGGCCAACGCCGCGCGGGGCGGGTTGCGGATCCCGATTGCACACGCGATACCCAGCACCGCCGTCATCCCGAACGGCAGGAGCAGTGCGGCACCGACTCCGTTCTCCGCGGCGATGAGCGGGATGGTCACCGCCGCGATCGTCACGCCCAGCGGCTGACAGGTCTGGCGGATGCCCATCGCGAGCCCGCGACGGTCCTTGGGGAACCAGCCGACCACCACCCGACCGCTCGCCGCGTTGGTGCTCGCCGACGCCATGCCGCCGAGCAGGAAGAAGATGCCGAGGGCCACATAGCCCTGCGCGGCGATCGCGCCGAGAGCGGCGACGGCGGTCAGGGCGAGCCCGCCGGCGATGACCCAGCGTTCGCCGATGCGGTCGGCGAGGGCACCCCACGCGATGAGCGTCAGAACCATGCCGATCGTGGGCGTCGACGCGAGCAGGCCGGCTTCGGCGAGCGTCAGTCCGCGTTCTGTGTGCAGCAGCGGGATCAGGAACGCCGGCGCACTCACGAACACCGTGCCGGCGGTCTGGGCGGCGACACCGAGACCGAGCACCGACCAGGCACGAACCGCATTGGGCATGGGGGCGCGGGGCGCGCGTCGCACGGCACTCGAGGTCATAGTTCTCCATTCTCGTGCCATCGCGACACGTGGAGTTCACCGCGGACCCCTACACAAGAACCATGGACGAGTTCGTGGATGCCGCTCTCGCTCTGGCCGACGCGCCCGGGATCTACGCCGTGGTCTTCGCGTTCACCCTGCTCGACGCTTTCCTCGTGATCGTGCCGAGCGAGACGCTCGTCGTGGCGCTCGGCGCCCTGGCGATGTCGACCGGCAGTCCCTCCGTCTGGATTCTGGTCCCTGTGGCCGCCGTCGCCGCGGTCGCGGGCGACAGCCTCACCTACGTGATCGGGCGCGGCCTCCGCCGCCGGGGAACCGGCTGGAGCCGACGTCCCCGGGTCGCCGCGGTGCTCGAGTGGGCCCGAACCGCGCTCGACCGGCGCGCCGCCGCCGTGCTGCTCACGGCACGGTTCGTGCCGTTCGGACGCATCGCGGTCAACCTCACAGCGGGTTCGACCGGTTTCCGGTACTCCCGTTTTCTGCCGCTCACCGCCGTCGCCGGTGTCTGCTGGGCCGGGTACAACGTGGCCGTCGGCGGGTTCTTCGGCGTCTGGTTCTCACACAACCCGGCGCTGGCGGTCGTCCTGTCGGTCGTCGTGGCCGTCTGCGCCGGGGTGCTGCTGGACCGCGCCAGCGCGTTCGTCGCCCGTCGCTAACACACGGCGGGTGCGCGAGAAAATTCCTCGCAGACCCTCGCCATTCGGCATCCCACCGGGTAGACCTGAGCGAGTATCGTCGTGGCTCACGGCGAACACACCGCTCGGAAAGGTAACACTGAGTACATGAGCAATACGCTGGAGTGCATTACCGAGTGGATCGGCCGACAGCGGTGGTACGCGGGCAAGGGGCACGTTCCCCGCCTGCGCGAGCTCTCTCGGCAGACCATCGACACCGACGACCCCGACGCCACGATCAGCGTCATCCTTCTGATGGACGACGCAGGTCACGTGCCCACCCTGTACCAGGTGCCCGTGGTCGAGCGGTCGGTACTGCAGCCCGCCGAGCGCCCGAACCTCGTCGGGCAGAACGACGACGGGCTGTTCGTCATCGACGGCCCCCACGACCCCGCCTACACGCGGGCACTGATGCGACTGCTCGCCCCCGACCTCGATCCCGCGACGATCACGGCGACACGCGTGCTCTCGGCCGAGCAGTCCAACACCTCCGTCATCGTCGACATCGACGGTGTGCCCACGATCATCTGCAAGGTCTTCCGAGCACTCCACCACGGTGAGAATCCGGATGTCACACTGCAGGCCGCGCTCAGCGCGGCGGGCTCCACGGCGGTCCCGCGGTTCATCGGACAGCTGTCGAGCGAGTGGGACGACGTCGGTCGTCCCGGCGGACGCGCCACCGGCAACGTCGCCTTCGCCCAAGAGTTCCTCGACGGCGCACAGGACGGCTGGAAAGTCGCGCTCGAGTACGCCGCCGACGGCAGGGACTTCACGGAACTCGCCGCGGCCCTCGGACGACAGACGGCCGAGGTGCACGAGACCCTCGCCCGGGCCCTGCCCACCAACGACACCTCCCCCGCCGACATCGCGGCGGTCGAGGTCTCATGGAAGCGCCGGCTGATGCTGGCCGAGCGCGAGGTTCCCACGCTGATGGAGAGCCGCGAAGCGATCGAGGCGGTCTACGCCGCCGCCGCGGAATGCGACTGGCCCCGGTTGCAGCGCATCCACGGCGACTACCACCTCGGCCAGGCGCTGCTGGTGCCGGAACGCGGCTGGGTGCTCGTCGACTTCGAGGGCGAACCGCTCCGGCCGATGGACGAGCGCGACCGCCCGGATGTCGCCCTGCGCGACGTCGCGGGCATGCTGCGGTCGTTCGACTACGCCGCTGGCGCGACGGACGGCTGGCCCACCGACTGGGCACGCGCGAGCCGTGACGCCTTCTTCGAGGGCTACGTCTCGGCATCCGGCGTCGACCCGCGCGGATTCTCCGCGCTCCTCGACGCGTTCGAACTCGACAAGGCCGTGTACGAAGCGATCTACGAGTCCCGCAACCGACCCGACTGGCTGGGCATTCCGCTGCGCGGTATCGCGCAACTGCTGGCCCAGCGGGCGGACGTTACGCTGGACCGGTGACTCGAAAACTCCTCATCCTGCAGCACGTCCCGTGGGAGCGCCCGGCGCTCCTGGGCGACATCCTCACCGCCCACGGTGTGGAGTGGGAACTGGACAACGTCGTTACAGCGACCTCGCGGGAGGCGCTCCCCCGGCTCGACGAGCTGTCGGGAGTCGTCATCCTCGGCGGGCCGATGGGGGCTCTCGACGCGGGCGCACACCCCGGTCTCGGCCTCGAGGCCGATCTGGTCAGGGAAGCGTTCGACGGAGGCGTGCCGTTGCTCGGCATCTGCCTCGGCCACCAGATCGTCGCGACCGCCCTGGGTGCCGCGCTCCACAGCGGAGCGGCTGACGAGGTCGGTATGGGCGAGGTCACCGTGGCCGCCGACGACGCGGCCTTCGGACGGGCCGGCACCTCGCAGCCCGTCCTGCACTGGCATCACGACGTGGTCGAGGCGCCCGACGGCGCGACCGTCGTCGCCAGCACAGCACAGACTCCGAACCAAGCGTTCCGCATCGGGGACGCGGTCTTCGCCACCCAGTTCCACCCCGAGATCGACGCCCGCATGCTCGGCGAATGGCTCGCCGTACCCGAGATGGCGGAGGACCTCTCCGCAGACGTCGCGCGTACCGTCGCCGCCGACTTCGCGGCCGCCGAAGCGCGCATGCGCCCGCTCGCCGATGCCGCATTCGGCGCCTTCGCCGGGGCGGCGCGCTCGCGCCTCTGAGAGTACAGTTTGCCTGAGATGTCATTCACCCGTCGTACCTTCCTGGCCGGAGCGGGCACCGGAGTTTCCGTCCTCGTGCTCACCGCGTGCACGGTCGACGCGGAGCCGAGCCCCACTCCGACCCCCACGCGCACGGCCACCGGCGTCGTGCCGGTTCCGAGGGCGACGGCCCGCAGCAACTGGGGTGCCGACTCGTTTGCTCGCGGCTCCACCAGCTACATGACGGTCGGGTCGACCCTCGAACACCGCGAAGCCCTGCGGGTTCCGGTCGACGACCGGGTTTTCTTCGCCGGGGAAGCCACCTCCACCGACAACCCCGGAACCGTGGTCGGCGCCCAACGATCCGGCAACCTCGCGGCCGCGGCCCTCGCCGACGCCGGCGACTCGAGCGAGAAGGTCGCGATCATCGGCGCGGGCGCCGCCGGCTCGGAAGCGGCGCGCGTGCTCACCCTGCGCGGCTACTCGGTCTCGGTGATCGAGGCACGCAGCCGGGTGGGCGGGCGCATCCACTCGGTCTCCGGCAAGGCCTGGCCGTTCCCGATCGAACTCGGCGCTTTCCGGCTCTCGCCCCTGCGCGACGCCGACGTGCTCGACGCTCTGGGCCGGCTGGATGTCGCGACCGTCTCCCTCGACAGCGCCGAGGACGGCACGGTCTACCGGTCGGCGACCGGAGAGTCCGCCACCGACCCGGTGAGCCCGGCCGCGCTCGCGACCGCTCTGGACTGGGCACAGTCGCAGTCGCGCGACCAGTCCGTCGACTCGTCGCTCACGGCATCCGGGGCCGAACAGACCGTGATCGGTGCCACCGCCGGCGAACTCGACGGCCCCGGACTGCTCGCCCAGCACCTCGCCTACCTGGCCACCGTCTACGGTGCCGACGGTGCCGATCTCTCCAGCTGGTACACGGCCGACTCGGTCGATACCCCCACCGTCGTCACCGGCGGCTTCTCCGAGATCGTGAGCGACTCGCTCGAGGGCGTCGAGACCTACCTGTCGACGACGGTCGTCGGCGTCTCGTACACCGACGAGCGCGTGAGCCTGCGCCTCGGCACCGGGGAATCGCTCACGGTCGACCGCGTCCTCGTGACCGTGCCGCTCGGAGTGCTGCAGGACGACAGCATCGAATTCGACCCGCTGCTGCCGTTCAGCCACCGCACCGCGATCGCGTCCCTCGCCATGGGCACCGTCGACACCGTCTGGCTGCGGTTCGACGAACCGTTCTGGACCACCGACGCCGTCGTCTGGAACCTCGTCGGCACCGACGACGAGGTCACCACCTGGTACAACCTCGAACCGGTCACCGGCGAGGCGATACTCGTGGGCGTCGTCGGCGGCGAGGCGGCGGAACGAGTACAGCTGCTCGACGACGACGAACTGGTCGACCGGCTGCTGACCACTCTGGCGCCGTTCGCGGGCTAGTCGCCTCTAGGGTGCGACGGAGATCCGTCGGCTGAGCGCGAACACGCCCGTGCCGACGATCGCGAACGCGGAGAGCGCCACGCCGCAGTAGACCGCGAGCTCGACGGGGTCGGTGACCTGCCCGGGATCGAGGAAGAAGTAGGGATACCACCCGACGAACGCCCCGCGGACCAGCGTGATGATGCCCCAGACCACGGGGTACCCGACGACCACGCCGAGGTAGCGCCACTGCGCACGGCCACGGCCGACGCCGAAAACCCACTCCACGAGGGCGGCCGCCGGCAGGTAGAAGTGCAGCACCTGGTCGGACCACGGCACCTCGATCTGGAACTGCCGCTCCCCCGCCTGCTGCACGAGGATCGCGAAGACGATGCCGGCGACCAGGATCCAGCTCAGCACGAGCGCGTGCAGGTTCGTCAGCCAGTGCGGGTCCGTCTCGGTACGCAGCGCGACGATGCCCCCGACGACGCAGACCAGGAGGAACGCGATGTTGCTCTGCATCGTCAGGTAGGCGAAGAAGTTGCCGGCCGTGAACGTCGCCGACCCGAGTCCCCAGAGGAAGCGGAAGATCAGCGCGACGAGACAGACGAGCGCGAAGACGAGGCGCGCAGCACCCACGGCCTTCCGAGCACTCACACAGCCGCCTTCACCCGATCAATTGTACGAATGACCGCTGTGCGTCCTGCATCGACAGAGTCAGAGGAACATTATCGCAGCGCGATTCTCCCTCTCCGTCGAACAGCGGGGAGAATGGGTCGAGTCCGGCCGCGTCGGCCAGCACGTGCGCGCGACCGGCTTTTACCCACAGACCCCGCGAGGAGCCGCATGTCCCACGAATTCGCCACGAGCATCGCCGCCGAACTGCCCGAGTGGCTCGTCGCCGAACTCGACAGCCACACCGAACCGCTCGAGACCCATGAAGACCGGATGACGCTGGTGAACGCCCTCGCCGCCCGCAACTTCCGCGAGGGCAACGGGGGTCCGTTCGCCGCGATCGTCGTCGACCGCACCACCAACCTCGTCGTGTCGATCGGTGTGAACGTCGTGCTCAGCTCGGGACTGAGCGCGGGCCACGCGGAGTTCATGGCGCTGTCGCTCGCCCAGGCACGCGTGGGCAGCTGGGACCTGGGCGCGTCGGCCGAGCAGGATCTCGAGCTGGTCGTCAACTGGCGCCCGTGCATCATGTGCTACGGATCGCTCATCTGGTCGGGCGTCAAGCACCTGGTGATCCCCGGCGACGGCCCCGAACTCGAACAGCTCACCGGGTTCGACGAGGGACCTGTCCCCGGCGCCGACGGCGACTGGCGCGGCGAGCTCGAAGCCCGCGGCATCAGTGTCACCACCGGCATCCTGCGCGACGAGGCCATCGCCGTCTACGCCGATTACGGTCGGTCGAACTCGATCGTCTACAACGCGCGGGGCACGGGCTCGCGCATCTAGTCTGCGGTCGCTGAGCTTGTCGAAGGGCGCTTCGACAGGCTCGGCGACAAGCGGGTTGAGCCTGTCGAGACCTAGCGGCCCTCGCGCTCCGCACGGGCCGCGCGGTTGGCGGCGTCGCTGGCCTCGCGCTCGGCGATGCGCTCCTGCTTCGCGGCCCACTCGATGCGCTCCTTGTCGCGCTGCTTGAGGCGGGCGTTCTCCTCGCGCACGTCGGCCTGGGTGCGGCGCTCGGTGACGAGCCAGCGGGGCGGTGCCGCGAGCAGCTCCTGGATCTGCGCGGTGGTCAGTGCTTCGTCCACGCCGCCACGGGCGAGCCCGGCGTTCGAGACACCGAGCTTGCCGGCCACGATGGGGCGCGGGTGGGGTCCGTTGAGGCGCAGGTCGACGATCCACTGCGGCGGGTTGGCCAGCAGCTCGTTCAGCTCGGTGCGCGAAATGTCGTTGTTCTGGAATTCTTCGGGCGCGGCGGGGAGGTAAATACCCAGCTTCTGCGCGGCCGTCGAAGGCTTCATGGTCTGCGGGGAACGCTCGGTGCTCATCCCTAGAGCGTAGCCTGAGCATGGCACTCGTCAGTGTTTCTCTCATCCACCACCGAAACGGACAGCCCAGCGTGACTCTCACCCTCGCCTTCGTCGCAGGCGTCACCCTCACCAAATGGACCCGGCTCTGGGACGAACGCCGTGCCGAGGTGCCGCTCGCTTTCGTCGCCACCACCGAGCAGTCGCAGGCCGCGGTGCTGCTCGACGGCACCGCCGACGTCGGCTTCGTGCGCCTCCCGCTGAGCGTGGGAGAGGAACGCGAACTGAGCGTCATCCGCCTGTACAGCGAGGTCGTCGTGGCGATGCTGCCCGAAGACCACCCGCTCGCCGACGAGGACTCGGTCGTGCTCGCCGACCTCGAGGGCATGACCCTGCACGACAACCAGGGCTCGCTGAAAGACGCCGTCGACCTCGTCGCCGCCGGAGTCGGCGCGCTCGTCGTGCCGCACGCCCTCGCGCGCCAGTTCAACCGCAAAGACATCGTGTTGCGCGACGTCATCGACGCCGAGGAAACCTGGATCGCGGTCGCCTGGCTCGCAGAGAGGGAGACCGCCGACATCGAGGAGTTCGTCGGCATCGTGCGCGGTCGATCGGCCAATAGCTCGCGCGGGCAGACGATCCCGCGCAAAGAGAAGATCGACCCCGACCTGCAGATCGCCACGGAGAAGCCGCCGCGGGTGAAGCCCGAGAAGCCGCGCGGCAAGTATGTGCACCGCTCGACCGCGCGTCCCCAGGGCAAACGTCGCCGTCAGGGCCGCTGAGTGCCCGAGCTCCAGCGGGTGTCAGGGGCGGATGTCGGTGATCTGCTGACGTTCCTCACCGTCGCCGATCTGAGCGTCGCCGGGCTCGACAGCCCCCACGTGCACCTGTGGGTGAGCCGCGACGGGTCGGGCCGGATCGTCGGGAGTACCGGATACGAGCTGTCCGAGAGCGGGGCTGACGTGCTGATCCGCAGCGTCGCGGTCGACCCCGGGATGCGCGGGGGCGGCCTCGGCAGCGAACTCGCGGCGTTCGCGATCGCGGCGGCCGCGGCATCCGGAGCCCGCAGGGCCTGGCTTTTCAGCCGACGCTCGGGCGGATTCTGGCAGAAGCACGGATTCGAGTCCGCCGACCGCTTCGAACTCGCGGGCGTGCTCGCCGGGACGCACCAAGTGGAGCTGTTCCGGGAAACGGGACGGTTGGAGACCGAGGTCGCCTGGTCGCGGGACCTCGGCTAGAGCGTCGCGATGCCCATGCCGATGATGACCACCCCGAGGAAGAGCAGCGCGGTCGAGGTGATGGTGCCGACGTTGCGCAGGAGCAGGTCGCGCACCTCCTCGAGTTTCGTGGTGATGCGCGGCTGGCCGGTGAAGTAGGCCACGATCGGTGCGGCGATGGCGGCCGCGGCGAAAGCCGTGAAGACGGCCACGGCGATCGACGACGGCACGACGGGCAGGCCCGATCCGCCGATCACGATGCCGGCAGCCAGGGTGATGAGGAGGTTCTTGGGGCGGAACGCGGAGTAGACGAACCCGATGGCGAGGCCCCGCGGCGGGGTCAGCGAGTCGATCGCCCGGAGCCAGCGGGGAATGGGGACCGCCTCGCCCGCGGTCGGCCGGTGCCGCCACTGCCGCACGGCGAGCACGAGCATCAGCGTGCCGACGAGGATTTCGAGCACGCCGGTCAGCACCCGCGGGGTGCTGAAGCCCCCGCGGGGCATGAGGGTGGAGAGCAGAGCGAAGGCGGTGAGGGTGATCGCGATGCCGCAGGTCCAGCCGATGAGGAACGCGAGGCTCGTCGCCTTCGCCCGGGGCGAGAGCAGCATGACGATCGTGGCCATGATCGGCATGGGGCTGATGGCGATGCCGAGTGACAGCGGGAGTATCTCGCCGATCACGGGACCCATCGCCCATTCCTCCCGCCCGTCGGCACCTCTGGACTACCCGCGATTCTTGGATCCCTGCCGCGAGGAAGCGTCACCCCGTACGGATGAGGCCACCCGACGGGTGCCGCTCCATCGTGGTGACGCGGGCCGACGGGCGGCCCGGCGAGAGGACGAGCACCGTGGATACCTGGGACAGTTTCTGGCAGATCATCTGGCTCTTCTTCTGGGGCTTCGTGTTCATCGCCTACCTGATGACGCTCTTTTCGATCATCGCGGACATCTTCCGCGACCACACCCTGAACGGCTGGTTCAAGGCGCTGTGGATCCTCTTCCTCGTCTTCTTCCCCTTCATCACGGCGCTCGTCTACGTCATCGCGCGGGGCCGGGGAATGGCGGAGCGCAGCCAGCGCGACGCGCGGCAGGCGCAGAAGGCAACGGACGACTACATCCGCGGGGTCGCCGGCGGTGGCGGCGGGGCGAGTGCCGCCGACGAGATCGCCAAGGCGAAAACCCTGCTCGACTCGGGCACCATCACGGCCGAGGAGTTCGCCCACCTCAAGTCGCGGGCACTGGGCACGTCGCGGGTGTGACCGGCCCGCGTCATCCACCCCGCCCTGTCTGCGGGCATAGTCTGGAGCAGTGACGAGCGACGGGAACGAGAAGCAGGCGTCCCGCCTCCGTCGGCTGGCCGATCTCGGTCTTGCGCCCGCCCGGTTCGCCCGCGTCCTACAGGTGACCAAGCGCACTCCCCTGCTGCAGGTCGTCAAGACCGCCATCGCCGCGAGCCTCGCCTGGCTGGTCTGCCTGCTCGTGCTGCCGAACGACCTGCCGATCTTCGGCACCATCGCGGCGATCCTCGTGGTGCAGCCGAGCATCAACCAGTCGTTCTCGCGGGCGCTCGAACGCACCGTGGGCGTCATCGCCGGTGTCGTGATCGCGTTCGTCGCCGGGTCGTTGTTCGGTGTGACGAGCTGGCTGATTCTCGGCACGATCCTCGTGGCGCTGCTCGTCGGCTGGGTGTTCCGGCTGAGCCAGTCGACGACGGCGCAGATCCCGATCAGCACGCTGCTCGTTCTGACGATCGGCGCCCAGACCCCCGGCTACGCCGTCGAGCGTGTGGTCGAGACGGCGCTCGGCGCGCTCATCGCGGTGGGCGTGAACGTGATCGTGGTGCCGCCCGTGGGACTCTCGCCCGTTCGCGACGCCATCGCGCGGCTCGGCTCGGAGGCGGCGAACAGCCTCGACGCCCTGGCCCAGCTGATCGAGAAGCCGTCGACACCGGCGGAACGGATGACGGCGCTGGTGAACGCACGACTGCTGCGGCCGATGGAGCTGAAGGCGGTCGCCGCCCTCTCCAGCGCCGAGGACAGCCTGCGGTTCAACCCGCGCCGCTCGGTGCACCGCGCCGAGTTCGCCCGCGACAACGAGCTGCTCGACATGCTGCACGTTCTCGTGCTGCGGGTGCCCGGCATGATCCGGGCGCTCGACGACCGGTACGACGAGAGCATCCACACCGAACCGACCGCAGCCGGGCTCTCGAGCGAGGTCGCGCGAGCCGCCCACGACCTGCGGCTGGTCATCGGAACCGTCGACGCGGACTCGCCGACGGCCTCGGCCGGGGAGGAGCAGCCCGCGCTCACCGAGCCGTTCACGGTGCTCGCGCCGAGCGCCGAGCACTGGATCCTGATCGGGTCGCTGCTCGAAGACCTGCGCCGCGTACGCGAGGAGATCGTGGAGAGCGGGCGTCGGCACCGGGCGTGAAACAATGGGCTGTGACTTCGACCGCCATCGCCCCCATCGGCCTGCTCTTCGACGTTGACGGCCCCATCGCGAGCCCCGTCAGCCGCAGCATCGCCATCCCCAGCATCATCGACGACCTCGTGCTGCTCGCCGCGTCGGGGGTGCCGATCGCCTTCATCACCGGGCGGTCCGACGCGTTCATCCGTGACGAGGTCATCACGCCGCTGCTCGCCGCCGGCCTCGCCGACGCGCTCGCGGTCGAGGGCAACCGCATGTTCGGCGTCTTCGAGAAGGGCGCGGCCTGGACACCGGTGACAGCGGACGGCCTCGGCGACGTCGTGGTCGACGAATCGGTCGCCCTGCCGGACGTCGTGGTTGACGAGGTGCGCCGGCTCGTCGCGGCATCCTTCTCTGACACCATGTTCTTCGACGAGACGAAGCGCGCGATGATCTCGGTCGAACAGCGCACCGATGTGTCGCACGACGACTTCCTCGCCGCCCAGCCCGAGTTCAACGAGGCATCGTTCGCGGCCGTCGCCGCGCACGGACTCGGCGTGCGGTACGGAGACCGTGAAGTGAAGGATGCCGCTGGCCAGGTGCCGTTCCGCCTGGACCCGACGATCATCTCGACCGACATCGAATCGGTGCTGCTCGACAAGGACCGTGGCGCCGAGCGCGCCCTCGAGTACTTCGCCGCGAGCGGCCCGCTCCCCCGCCTCTGGCGCTCGGTGGGCGACTCGCGCAGCGACTACCTCATGGCCGACCACCTCCACTCCGCCGGGTACGACGTGGCCCACGTGGATGTGCGGCCCGCCGACGGCATTCTCGACCGGCCCTACGACATCATCACCGAGGGCGACCTCATCCACGACGAGGCCGGCGCCGCGTTCTTGGGCTACTGGGTCACGAAGCTGGGGCTGCGCTAGCGGGTCTCGGTGGTCGAGTAGGCCGCTCGCGGCCGTATCGAAACCCGGGCCGTGGCAACCTCGGTCAGAGGTCGCGCGTCATTCTGAAGTTGGTCAGGGCGCTGCCGCGCAGCTCGACGAGCTGCTCGGCCACGACGGTGAACCCGTGGCGCTCGAATAGCGGCCGGGCCGTGATGCTGGCGCTGACGGTGAGCTGCGTGGCGCCGTTCGTCCGGGCGACCTCGGTCACTTTTTCCAACAGCGCGCTGGCCACACCGGTGCGCGCGGCTGCCGGATCCACGAACATCATGTCGATGTACCCGCTGTCGTCGACGTCGGAGAACCCGACCAGTCGGCCGTCGCGCTCGGCGACCCAGGTCGCGGTGTTCTCCCGGCGCAGCGCCCACGCGGCCGCGTCGAATTCGTCCGGCGCCCACGACGCCAGCTGCCCGTCGTCGTAGTCGGCCGCGGCGGTACCGTGCACGGCACGGTGAAAGCAGCGCCGAGTCGCTTCCGCGTCTCCGGGCAGGTACGGACGCAGGAGGAGAACGGTCATCATCCGAGGCTACCGGCGGATGCCGCGTCGGGATCAGAATTGACGCATGGCGCAGCATGCCGCACCCCCGCTGCCAGAGGAGCCACCGGGCCAGCCGGAGGTGCCGCTCGCCGTGCGCGCGCAACTGCTCGCCACCGAGCACTGGGGTCTGCTCGCCTCGAGGAGCACCGCGCAGAGCGAGGTGCTGACGCGCATCAGCGTGTTCCTCACTCTGGTCTCCGCGTCGCTGCTGAGCCTCGCGCTCGTGGGGCAGGCGACCGACTTCTCCGAACAGTTCTCCGTCTTCGCCATCCTCGTCCTCGCTGTCGCCGTGCTGGTCGGCGTCCTCACCCAGATCAGGGTCTTCAGCGTGGGAATGGAGGACCTCATGTACGTGCTGGCGATGAACCGGTTACGGGGCGCCTACGTGGAAATCGACCCGGCCATCGCCCGCTACTTCCTGGCCTCGCCCCACGACGACCGGGCCGGATCCGTGCGCACCTACTACTTCTTCGGCGGACGCAGCGATTTCAGCCAGGTCGCGGGCAGCAGCATGGTGTTCATCACCGCGGTGGAGTCGGTGTTGCTGGGGCTGCTGGTCTCGACCGTCGCGGGGGTGGCGTCCGCCCCGTCGTCGCTCTCCGTGGTGCTGGGTGTCGTGGGTGGCATCGGGTGCTTCGCCGTCTCGATGTGGCTGGGGCAGCGCACCTACACGTCGGCGTGGAAAAAGTACCGGTCGGAGTTCCCGACGCCGCCCGTCGACGAGCGGTAGTCGGACTGTCGGAAACGGCCCCTGCGGCGGCTCTGTCGGGCGAGTTCTGAAGCCCGAGTGGATGTCGCGAAACCGACACGCGCGGGCCGTCCACGACACGCCGGGTGAATGTCGGTGGCAATTGACATATTCGAACGTATGTTCGAACATGAAGAGATGCCAGCGGCAGCGTCTTTCCTCTCCTCAGCCGTCCCGGCGCGCCATCCGGCCGTCGGTGAGAACCCCGCGCGCCTGAGAGATGTGGCCGCTGCCGCTAGCACCGCCTCCCCCGCCGACAAGGCGAGCAAGGTGCTCGAACTGCAGTCGCGCATCCGCTCGATGCAGGCGACCAAGCTCGACACCCGCAGCCTGCCCACGCACCCCGCGATCGCCCGGCTGCTCCCCGGCGGCGGGCTGCAGCAGGGGTCGGTCTACTCGGTGGTCGGCTCGGGCACGCTGCTGATGGCGCTGCTCGCCGGACCGAGCGCGGCCGGTTCCTGGTGCGGCATCGTCGGGGTGCCTGAGTTCGGCATCGAGGCGGCGGCGCGCTTCGGCATCGACCTCGAGCGCCTCGTGCTCGTGCCGAACCCGGGCGACCAGTGGCTCGGCGTCACGGCCGCGATCGCCGACGTGATGGGCATCGTGGTGGCGCGCCCGCCCAAGCGCGCGAGCGACACGAGCATCGCCCGGTTGTCCGCGCGCCTCCGCCAGCGCGGCTCGACGCTCATCGTGCTCGGCAACTGGCCGCAGAGCGACGCCATCCTCACCCTCTCGCAGAGCGACTGGAGCGGCATCGGCGACGGTCACGGCTACCTCGAGGCTCGCCAGGCCACCGTCACGGTTACCAGCAGCACGGGCGGCCGGCCGAAGAGCGCCCGGTTGTGGCTGCCCGACAACTCCGAGCAGTTCCGCGAGGTCGTACCGCTGTACGCCGCGGCGCGTGTGCCCGTGCATGCGGGGCCCGTGCCGTCAGAACGACAGGCGGCGACCGGATGAGCGAGTCCACCCGCACCATGGTTCTCTGGAGCCCCGACTGGCCGGTCACCGCGGCGACCCGCGACCTCGGCCTTGCCTCCGGCACCGCGGTCGCGCTCATCGACAAGGGCGTGGTCTTCGCCTGCTCCGAGGCCGCCCGCCGGGAGGGCGTCAAGCGCGGCATCCGCGTGCGCGAGGCCCAGGCCCGCTGCGGCGACCTCCTTGTACTGCCCCACCGTCCCGAGGTCGACAACCGTGAGTTCGAACCCGTGATTGCAGAAGTCGAGCGGATGGCGCCCGGCGTGCAGCTCCTCCGTCCCGGCTCGCTCGCCATCCGGTCGCGGGGGCCCGCGCGGTACTACGGCGGAGAGAAGCCGGCGGCGCTCGCGCTCATCGGCGTGCTCGCCGAGCTCGGCATCGGCGGCGCACGCGTGGGGGTCGCCGACGGCCCGTTCACCGCGGAGCAGGCGGCGCGCAGCGCCGAGACGGTGCGCATCGTCGCCCCGGGCACCTCGGCCGCGTTCCTCGCCCCGCTGCCCCTCGCCGTGTTCGACCAGCCCGAGCTCGCCGTGCTCCTGCAGCGGCTCGGCATCCGCACGCTGGGTGCCTTCGCGACCCTCGAGGGCACCGACGTGCGCGACCGGTTCGGTAGTGAGGGCGCCCGCGCCCACGCGCTGGCCCGCGGCCTCGACGCCCGGCTCGTGTCGCCGCGGGTCCCCCCGAAGCAGCTCGAGCAGAGCGTCGACTTCGAGCCGCCCCTCGACCGCATCGACCAGGTCACGTTCGGGGTGCTCGGCATCGCCGATGCCTTCATCACGGGGCTGATCGCGGCGAAGCTGGTCTGTACCGGCATCCGTATCGACATCGAGTCGGACGCGGGCGAACTGTCGGGCCGCAGCTGGCTGCACCCCCGGTCGTTCACCGCGAGCGAGGTCGTCGACCGCGTGCGCTGGCAGCTGCAGGGCGGCGCGGCCGAGAGCGGCCTCAGCTCGGGCATCATGCGCGTCACGATCACGCCCGAGAGCGTCGACTCGGTCGGCAACCACGAGGAGGGGCTGTGGGGCACCGGCCCCGACGAGCGCATCCACCACGGGCTCTCCCGCGTGCAGGGCATGCTCGGCCACGAGGGTGTGCTCACGGCCGTCGTCGGGGGCGGACGCACCCTCGCCGACCGCGCCACCCTCGTGGCCTGGGGCGACCGCGCCCCGGTGCCCGCCGCGCGCCCGTGGCCCGGCCAGCTGCCGCAACCGGCCCCGGCGACCGTGTTCCCCACCGCGCACCCCGTGCACGTGTTCGCGGCGGGCGGCGACGCCGTGACCGTCGACGAGCGCGGCGCGCTCTCCGCCGCCCCGCTCGAGTTCGGGGCGAGCGGCCGCCTGCGCCGGGTCGCCGCGTGGGCGGGCCCGTGGATCGTCGACGAACGCTGGTGGGACGCGCAGACCCGCCAGCGCGCGAGCCGCTTCCAGCTCGTCGACGACGACGGCATCGCCTGGCTGCTGGCGTTCACCGATCCGCACTGGATCGCCGAAGCCAGGTATGACTGATGAACGCAGACGACTGATGGGCTGGAACAACCCGCCCATCCCCTGGTCGGAACTCGAGCGCTCTCTCTCCGGCCGCACGCGCCCCGGCGACACCCCGGCCGGGGCCGACGGCGGCGACAGCCCGGCGTGGTCGATCCACCGGCACGCCTACCGTGCCCCCGAGCAGCAGCGCACCGACGACGCAGGACTCGTGCCGTACGCCGAGCTGCACGCCCACTCCAACTTCAGTTTCCTCGACGGCGCCTCGAGCCCCGAGAGCCTCGTCGAAGAGGCGAACCGCCTGGGGCTGCACGCCCTCGCACTCACCGACCACGACGGCCTCTACGGCATCGTGCGCATGGCGGAGGCTGCCGGAGCCGCCGCGATCGCCGCCAAGGAGCGCGACGAGTCCGCCACCGCCACGGTCTTCGGCGCCGAACTCTCGCTCGGCCTGCGCACCCCGCAGAACGGCATCGCCGATCCCGAGGGCAGCCACCTGCTCGTGCTCGCCCGCCAGAAAGACGGCTACCACCGCCTCGCCGGCGCCCTCACCAGCGCCCAGCTCACCGGCGACGAGAAGGGCCGCCCGCTCTACGCGCTCGACGAACTCGCCGAGCGCTCCGGTGGCGAGTGGAGCATCCTCACCGGCTGCCGCAAGGGCCGCGTGCGGCAAGCACTCACCGCCGCCGGCGTCAACAGGAGCGACAGAGAGGCGGATGCCGCGGCCGAGGTCGACCGTCTCGTGGCACTCTTCGGCCGCGACAACGTGCTCGTCGAGCTGTTCGACCAGGGCACACCCCTCGACAGCACCTACAACGACGCCCTCGCCGCGATCGCCGCCGAGCGGCGCCTCGGGGTCGTCGCCACCGGCAACGTGCACTTCGCCACCCCGAAGCAGCACCACCTCGCCACCGCCCTCGCCGCGGTACGCGCCCGGCGCAGCCTCGACGAGATGGACGGCTGGCTGCCGGCCTCGGGCTCCGCGCACCTGCGTTCGGGCGCCGAGATGGCCGCGCGCTTCGCCCGCTACCCCGGCGCGGTCGCGCGCACCGTCGAGGTAGCCGACGACCTGAGTTTCGAGCTGCGGCGCGCCAAGCCCGGGCTGCCGAAGCAGCAGGTGCCGGAAGGCCACACGCCGATGAGCTGGCTGCGCCACCTCGTCTGGGAGGGGGTCGAAAAGCGCCACCTCGTGCTCACCGACGACAACCGCGCGCGCATCGAGCGCGAACTCGCCGTGATCGAACAGAAGGATTTTCCCGGCTACTTCCTGATCGTGCACGACATCGTCGCGTTCGCCCGCGGTCGCGGCATCCTCTGCCAGGGTCGTGGCTCGGCGGCCAACTCGGCGGTCTGCTATCTGCTGATGATCACGGCTGTCGACCCGATCTACTACAAGCTGCCGTTCGAACGCTTCCTCTCGAGCATGCGTGACGAGGAACCCGACATCGACGTCGACTTCGACTCCGACCGGCGCGAGGAGGTCATCCAGTACGTCTACGACAAGTACGGCCGGTTGAACGCCGCGCAGGTGGCGAACGTCATCCAGTACCGCCCCAAGTTCGCGGTGCGCGACATGGCGAAGGCGCTCGGCCACAGCCCGGGGCAGCAGGACGCCTGGTCGAAACAGGTGGAGCGCCACGGCGCCCTCACCGAGAGCACCGAGCACGACATCCCCGAGGCGGTCGTCGACCTCGCCCTCGAGGTGATGAAGTTCCCCCGGCACATGGGCATCCACTCGGGCGGCATGGTGCTCACGGACCGCCCGGTGGGCGAGGTGGTTCCGATCGAGAGAGGGCGGATGACGGGCCGGACCGTCGTGCAGTGGGACAAGGAGGACTGCGCCTGGATGGGCCTCGTCAAGTTCGACCTGCTCGGCCTCGGCATGCTGTCGGCGCTGCAGCACGGGTTCGATATCGTGCGCGAGTCGCTCGGCGACGAGATCGGGCTCGACGAGATCCCCAAGGAGGAGGCGGGCGTCTACGACATGCTCTGCCGGGCCGACGCGATCGGCGTGTTCCAGGTGGAGTCGCGCGCGCAGATGGGGCTGCTGCCCCGTCTGCAGCCGCGCCGTTTCTACGACCTCGTGGTCGAGATCGCGCTCGTGCGCCCCGGCCCGATCCAGGGCGGCGCCGTGCACCCGTTCGTGCGGCGCAAGCTCGGCACCGAGCCGATCACCTACCTGCACCCCAAGCTGGAGGAACCGCTCGAGCGCACGCTCGGCATCCCCGTCTTCCAGGAACAGCTGATGCAGGTCGCGATGGCGGTCGGCGGCTGCACGGGCGAAGACGCCGATCTGCTGCGGCGGGCGATGGGGTCGAAGCGCGGCATCGAGCGCATCGAGTCGCTCAGGGAGAAGCTCTACGCGGGTATGGCAGGCAACGGCATCACCGGTGTGGTCGCCGACGAGATCTACGGCAAGATCCAGGCGTTCGCGAGCTTCGGTTTCGCCGAGAGCCACTCGCTCAGCTTCGCGCTGCTCGTCTACGCGAGCGCGTGGATGAAGCTGCACTACCCCGCCGCGTTCCTCGCCTCGCTGCTGCGTGCCCAGCCGATGGGCTTCTACTCGCCGCAGAGCCTGGTCGCCGACGCGCGCAGGCACGGCGTGGAGGTGCTGCGTCCCGACATCCTTCGCTCGGGGGTCGCGGCGGGGCTGGAGGCGCTGGAGGGCGCTTCGGCGGGCTCGGCGAACGGCCGCGACGAGTGCCTGCACCGCGAGCAGCCCGTCGTGCCGCCCGTCTTCGACCGGAGCATCCCGCTCGACTACGACGCGCACCGCCGCGACACCGGGTTCGCGGTGCGCCTTGGGCTCGACGAGGTGAAGGGTATCGGCACGCCCCTCGCCGAACGCATCGTCGCCGAGCGGGAACGCGGCGGGGCCTTCGAGACGATGGCCGACCTCGTGCGCCGGGTGGGTGTCACGACGGCGCAGCTCGAGTTCCTCGCCGCGGCCGGCGCCTTCGACTCGCTCGGGTTGACCCAGCGGGAGGCGCTGTGGAGCGCGGGCAGCGCCGCCCAGGACCGCGCCGAGTTCCTCCCGCACTCCACGGTGACGGTGCAGCCGCCGCTGTTCGCGATGCCGACCGAGGCCGAGCAGCTCAGTTCCGACCTCTGGGCCACGGGCATCTCCCCCGCCGACCACCCGATCCGGCACGTGCGCCGCCGGCTCGATGCGCGCGGGGTGCTCTCGGCGGCGGCACTGCAGACGGCGGAGAGCGGGCGGCGCGTCGAGGTGGGCGGCGTCGTGACGCACCGGCAGCGGCCGGCGACCGCGAGCGGCATCACCTTCGTCAACCTCGAGGACGAGACGGGGCTGGTCAACGTGATCTGTTCGGTCGGCGTGTGGAACCGCTACCGGCGTGTCGCGCGGGACTCCCCCGCGATGATCGTGCGCGGCATCCTGGAGCGGTCGCCCGAGGGGGTCACGAACCTTGTGGCAGACCGGATCGAGGCACTCGGCGTCGGCCAGCAGACCAGTTCCCGCGACTTCCGCTAAATGGGGAGTAAATCTTTTTTTCCCGAGTTTTGCGCGAATTCCCCAATCGCCGCTGTAACTCCTATAGCCTTAGCGTGAACTGGCTAGCTCAATCGAGCTAACCGGTAAGGTTCCGACAATCGGAGCCAAGAAGAACGCTCCTGGAGGAGTTTTACATGGCAATTGGCACCGTAAAGTGGTTTAACGCAGAAAAAGGCTTCGGCTTCATTGCTCCCGAGGATGGTAGCCCGGACGTTTTCGCCCACTACTCAGCAATCGCGAGCGGCGGCTACAAGTCCCTCGATGAGAACCAGAAGGTTGAGTTCGACATCACCCAGGGACCCAAGGGCCCCCAGGCGGAGAACATCCGCTCCCTCTAAGTCTTTTGTAAGACGTATCGCCGTATTTTCAACGAAGAGCCGGTAGATACGGAAGCACAGCAAGACTGCACAACAAGAAAGCCCCCGGTCCTATACCGGGGGCTTTCTTCGTTAAGCGATGGTTCTATTGGCCGCGCACGCGCTTACGCAGGTGGTCGATGCGCGCCTGCAACTGCGACACGCTCGCCTGGGCGACGGCCGGTCCGCCGAGCATGCGCCGCAGTTCGGCGTGGATGATGCCGTGCGGCTCCCCCGTCATCTTCGAGCGGATGCCGACGAGGCTGTTCAGCAGCGTGCGCTGCTCCTTGAGCGTGCGGTACAGCGCCGGCGGGTCGCGCTCCTCCTCGGGCAGGGCCTTCTGGCGCTCGCTCGACCGCTTCGACTGCCGGGCCTGCCGCTGCTTGAGCAGCTCGCGCACCTGCTCGGGCTCGAGCAGACCGGGAATGCCGATGAAGTCCAGCTCCTCGTCGCTCTCGGGCTCGGCGGCGAAACCGAACTCGCCACCCTCGTAGAGCACCTTGTCGAAGTTGGCCTCCGATTCGAGCGCCTCCCAGGTGAACTCGTCCTGCAGCAGGTCGTCGGACGTCTTCTCCTCGCGGTTCTCCGAGTCGAGCAGCCCGTCGTCGAGCAGTCCGTCGTCCTGTGTCTCGCGGTCGAGCGCGTGGTCGCGTTCGAGCTCGAGCGACGACGCGAGCGCCATCAGGTTCGGCACGCTCGGCAGGAAGATCGACGCGGTCTCGCCGCGGCGACGGGTGCGCACGAAGCGGCCGACGGCCTGGGCGAAATACAGGGGCGTCGAGGCGGATGTCGCGTAGACACCCACCGCGAGACGTGGCACGTCGACACCCTCCGACACCATGCGCACGGCGACCATCCAGCGGTCGGTGCCCTTCGAGAACACGTCGATGCGTTCGCTCGACTCCTTCTCGTCCGACAGCACGATCGTGGGCGACTCGCCGGTGAGCTTGTGCAGCAGCGCGGCGTAGGCGCGCGCGGTCGTCTGGTCCGTGGCGATGACCAGGCCGCCGGCATCCGGAATCGCTTGACGTACCTCGCTCAGCCGACGGTTCGCCGCCTTGAGCACGGCGGGGATCCAGTCGCCGCCCGGGTCGAGGGCCGTGCGCCAGGCCTGCGACGTGATGTCCTTGGTGTCGCCCTCCCCGAGGCGGGCCTCCATCTCGTCGCCCATTTTGGTGCGCCACCGCATCTTGCCCGCGTAGGCCATAAAGATGACCGGTCGCACGACGCCGTCGGCGAGGGCTCGGCCGTAGCCGTAGTTGTAGTCGGTGATCGAGGTACGGATGCCCTTGTTGTCGGGCGCGTAGCTGACGAACGGGATCGGCGCGGTGTCGCTGCGGAACGGGGTGCCGGTGAGCGAGAGGCGGCGGGTGGCCGGGCCGAACGCGTCGCGGATGGCGTCGCCCCAGCTGAGCGCGTCGCCGCCGTGGTGAACCTCGTCGAGGATGACGAGGGTGCGCGCCGACTCGGTGATGGTGCGGTGCAGCAGCGGGCGCACGGCGATCTGCGCGTAGGTGACCGCGATGCCGTGGTAGCGGCGCCCGCCGAAGGCCTGCCCGTTGGCGTAGGCCGGGTCGAGACGGATACCGACGCGGTGCGCCGCCTCGGCCCACTGGCGTTTGAGGTGCTCGGTGGGGGCGACGACGGTGATGCGGTCGACCTCGCGGCGCGCGATGAGCTCGGTGGCGAGGCGCAGCGCGAAGGTCGTTTTGCCGGCGCCCGGTGTCGCGGCGGCGAGGAAGTCGCGCGGCTCTTTCTCGAAGTAGAGGTCGAGCGCCTCGGCCTGCCAGGCACGGAGAGCGCTGGCGGTACCGCGGGCGGCGCGTTCCGGGTAGGAGGGCGAGAGGTGTTCTGCGGCGAAGGTTCCGACGTGCGGGTGGAATCCGGTACCGGGGAGCGGGACGGCGGTGCCGTCGGCGTTGCGCGGTTCGCTCGGATTCGCGATCTCCGACGCGGCCAGGACCGGGTTGTCAGAGGGAGTGTTCACTTGATGTAACTTTACCCGCCGATGCGGGCGGCCGCGTTCGACGGGCATCGGTCGGGGGCCGGATCAGCCGTCGCGGGCGAAGCCGCGGGCTTCGCTCTCGCGGCCTCGGTTGTTGCCCAGCAGTGATGCCTGCGTCACGCTCCCCCGCCCAAAACGGGCACTCACGGCGTCCATGACGTCTTCGGCTTCGCGCCATCCGTCGTCGTCGTCCCACAGGCTGACCTGCCCGCCGCCGGCCTCGGAAAGTTGTTCGATCCGGACGCCGACGAGCCGCACCCGGGCGTGTTCCTTTCCGACGGCGGAGTAGATCTCGCTGACCTCGTCGTAGATGCGCCGGCCGAGGTCGGTGGGCTCGCTCAGGGTGCGCGAGCGGGTGATCGTGGTGAAGTCGCCGAACCGCAGCTTGAGAACCACGGTGCGTCCCTCGGCGCCGCCGCTGCGCAGGCGCACCGCGACCATGCCGGAGAGGCGGAGCAGTTCGCGTCGCACGATGGCGGGGTCGGTGACGTCGGTCTCGAAGGTGACCTCGTGTCCGATGCTCTTCTCGACCGCGCGGGGCTGCACCTCGCGCGGGTCGATGCCCCACGACAGGTCGTGCAGCTTGGAGCCGGCCGCCTCGCCCACCATGCGCTTCAGCACGTCGACGGGCGACTGGGCCAGGTCGCCGATCGTGCGCAGGCCGTGACGGGTGAGCGACTCCTCGGTCTTTCCGCCGACGCCCCAGAGTGCGCCGATCGGCAGCGGGTGCAGGAAGGCGATCGTCTCGTCGCGCGGGATGACGAGCAGTCCGTTCGGCTTGGAGCGGCTGGATGCGAGCTTCGCCACGAATTTTGTCGCGGCGGCTCCGACGCTGCAGATGAGTCCGGTTTCCTCCAGCACGCGGCGACGGAGGAGCGTTGCGACCGTGATGGGGCTGCCGATGTGCTTACGCGAGCCCGCGACATCCAGAAATGCCTCGTCGATGCCGAGTCGCTCGACCGACGGTGTCAGCTCGTCGCAGATCGCCATGACCATGGCCGAGTAGTGCGAGTACCGGTCGAAGTGCGGCTCGAGCACGATCGCTTGGGGACAACGGCGCTTGGCGATCGCGAGGGGCATCGCCGAGTTCACGCCGAACTTGCGGGCCTCGTAGGTGGCCGCGGTGACGACGGAGCGTGGGCCGTCGTGCGCGACGATCACGGGCTTGCCGCGCAGGTCGGGGCGGTCGAGCAGCTCGACGGAGGCGAAGAACGCGTCCATGTCGACGTGGAGGACGGTCGCCGTGGAGTCATCGACGTCGACGGCGCTGGTCTGGCGGCCGCTCCCGTCCTGTTTGCTCATACTCCCATCATCCCAGTCACCGCCGACAACGGCGGGGTGGACGCGAAAACGCCCCGCCCGCAGAAGCGGACGGGGCGTTGCAGCGGTCGCGGTTAGGCGCGACGGCTTCCACGTGTAAGGAGACCGTAGATCAGCAGTACGACGATCGAACCGGCGATGGCGACGAGCCAGGTCTGGATCGACCAGAACTCTTCCAGTCCGATGCCGAAGAGCGCGCTCCCGATGAAGCCGCCGACGAGAGCACCAACCACGCCGAGGACGAGCGTGATGAGCCAGCCTCCGCCCTGCGTGCCCGGCAGAATGGCCTTTGCAATAGCTCCAGCGATCAGGCCCAACACAATCCAGCCAATGATTCCCATGACGACCTCCCAGTCGGTCATTATTTCGGTCCCGGGTCTCGGAACCGTCAAACAGCTAAGCAGGTAACCCAATTGGGGGCCAAATGACCTCCCGGTCATTGCTTGTGCGGTCGACCGTGTGCTAGCGGGTAGCGATCCGTCCGAACCTGATGCACTCTTAAGTAATGACTCAGCAGCACCCGTGGACCAGATATGTGGCAATTGGCGACTCATTCACGGAGGGGATCGGCGACCCGGAGCCGGAAAGCCCGGGCGGTTTCCGCGGTTGGGCCGACCGCGTGGCCGAGGTTCTCGCCACCGGGACCGACGATTTCGCCTACGCCAACCTGGCGATCCGCGGGCGCCTGCTGCAGCAGATCATCGACGAACAGATCGAACCGGCGCTCGAGCTGAAGCCCGACCTGATCACCATCTCGGCCGGCGGCAACGACATCATCCGCCCCGGCACCGACCCCGACGAGATCGCGGGCCGGCTCGAGGGCGCCATCGAACGCCTGACCTCCGAGGGAGCGACCGTGGTGCTGTTCAACGGACCGGACATCGGCACGACGCCCGTGCTCGGCCGTCACCGCGGCAAAGTAGCGATCTACAACGAGAACGTGCGCGGCATCGCCCAGCGTCACGACGCGATCGTCGCCGACATGTGGCCGCTGCGTGAGCTGCGTGACACCCGGATGTGGGCGCCCGACCGGCTGCACTTCTCCCCCATCGGCCACCACACCATCGCGCGCATGGTGCTCGCCACCCTCAACGTGGAAAATGACCTCGAGCCCTACGTGCCCGAACCCCTGCCGGCGCGCTCATGGCGGGAGGCACGCGTGGGCGACCTCGGCTGGGCGCGTGAGCACCTGATGCCCTGGGTATTGCGGCGCATCAGGCACCAGTCGTCGGGCGACAACGTGACGGCGAAGCGTCCGGCCTGGCCCGACCGCGACGTCACGCTGGACATGTGAAAAGAGGGACCGAGCTCAGCTCGGTCCCTCTTTTTCGCTCGTTGCTAGCGGCCGAACCGCATCGCGGCCGGGCAATCGAACGGGTCTCCGCCGGCGGAGAGTCCGACGCGGTTGAGGTAGGCGATCACGATCGCGTACGACTCGAGCACGTTGGCTTCCGTGTAGAGGATGTTCTTGCTCTGGCAGTATTCCTTGGTGATCTCGCGGGCACGCTTGAGGTGCGGGCGCGGCATGCTCGGGAACAGGTGGTGCTCGATCTGGTAGTTGAGGCCGCCCATGAAGATGTTCATGTACCAGCCGCCACGGATGTTGCGGCTCGTGAGCACCTGGCGGCGCAGGAAGTCGACCTTGCTGTCTTTGGGGAGAACCGGCATGCCCTTGTGATTGGGAGCGAAGGACGAACCCATGTACAGGCCGAAGACGGCGAGCTGGACACCGAGGAACGCGAAGCCCATGCCGACCGGCATCACGAGGAAGACCGCGGTAATGAAGACGGCGTGGCGCACCGCGAGCAGCACGATCTCGAGCGAACGCTTGTCGACCTTGCCGGGCGAGAAGACCGTCTTGAACGCGTGCTGGTGGAGGTTGATGCCTTCGAAGATCAGCACGGGGAAGAACAGCCAGCCCTGGCGGCGGGCGAGGAAGGTGGTGACGGGGTGCGCGACCTTGGCCGCGTGCTCCTTCGTGAAGACGATGAAGTCCGTCTCGATGTCGGGGTCTTTGCCCATCGTGTTCGGGTTCGCGTGGTGACGCGTGTGCTTGGTCATCCACCACGAGTAGCTGATGCCGACGAACAGGTCGGCGAGTACGCGGCCGGCGAGGTCGTTGGCCTTGCCGGACTCGAAGACCTGACGGTGGCTGGCCTCGTGCGCCATAAAGGCGTACTGGGTGAACAGGATGCCCATCACGCCCGCGAGGATGAGCGTGTACCAGGTACCGCTCAACATCACGGTGCCGACCCACGCCGCTGCCATGAGCAGCGTGATGACGGCGAAGTTGAGGATGTAGAACGTGCGCTTGCGGTGCAGAAGACCGGCGTCACGGATGGTGTGCAGGAGGGCGGAAAATTCCGACACGGGATTGGAGAGTCCGCGCTGTCCCGTTTTGATCACACGGGGAGACGGAGATGCTGCTGAATTCGTCACTGGACCTCGATGGTCTATCGACTTCCCAGTCACGGAGGTTGAGCATGAGCTCTGGCGGATGTTCGTCAGTCTAGGTGGCGACGCTGAGAAACCAATGCACGACGCGACGGCTATTATTCCCGACGGATGTCGGGTATTTAGAAGAGCGCGGCGGGGTTGGTCAGGCGCCAGAACGCTCCGGGATCGTCGATCGTCGAGGCGAGTTCGAGGGGCACCACGATGCGCTCGTCGCCGACGGTGAACGTCACGTCACCGACATCCGCCCCCTTCTTCGCCACGCCGACCTCGTCGGTCTCGATCGCCGAGGTCACGGGGGTGTCGGCCCAGACGACGACGCTCGTGGTCGCCGCGGCAACGAGCGGGGAATCGTCGCCCCACGGCGTGGAATACGTGCCGAACTCCTGGCCCGCCGAGGTGAGCTGCACCTCGTGGAAGCCCGCCTCGACGTCGGCGAGCAGCGCGCGCACGCTCACGTTGAGGCTCTTGTGGTCGGTGCCGCCGAGCACGACTCCGACGATCGTGACGGTCTCGCCGCCGACGACGTAGTCGGCCGCGAAGAGGAGGCAGGCGCCGGCCTCGTCGAGGGTGCCGGTCTTGATGCCGCGGATGCCGTCGATACCGAGTAGCGCGTTGCTGTTGCTGATCTCGCCGAGCACGGGGACCTGTTCGGTGGCGGTGCCGACGATGGCGTTGACGACCGGGTTCGCCAGGGCGAGTTTGCCCAGCTGCACGAGGTCGCTCGCCGTGCTCACGTTCAGCGGCGACATGCCGGTGGGGTCGCTGATGCTCGTCGAGGCGAGACCGTGGTCGGCCAGCCAGGCGTTGGCGACCGGCAGGAACTCGTCCACCGAGCCGAACGCCCAGGTCACGAGGGACTCGGCGTAGTTGTTCGCCGACTCGACGAGCATGACGTCCATGACCTGCCGTTGAGTGAGCACCATGCCCGCCTGCACGGGTTCGGTCGCGCCGTTGACCGCCTGGTAGGCGGCCCGGATTGCGACGTCTTTCGCGGTGAACTCGATGTCGGGGCCGGCGTCGTCGAGCCCGATCGGCTTGGCCTCGAGAACCACGAGGGCCGAGATGATCTTGGTGATGGATGCGATGGGTGCGGCCTGGTCGTTGCCACCGGCTCCCAGCACCCCGTCGTACCCGATCGCGCCGACGGCACTCGCCCCGAGGGCGGGCCAGCCGAGGTCGGCGGCGGGTTGCGCGCCGACGCTGTACGGCTCGATCTCCGCGGCGACCGAGCCGAGCGGGGCGAGCAGCGTCATCGGCAGGTAGAACACCGTGCCGATCAGGACCGCGGCGGCACCGAAGACCGCCACCCGGCGTCGGCGGAGAATCTGTCGTCGGGTGAGTGCCATTGGCTAATCGTAAATCAGGCGAACCCGCCATCGACTGAACGCAGCGGCGGGTGGTCGGTTTCGGGCACGAGGATCGGCGTCTCGCGGTTGAGGCTCTCGCCCCGGAAGAACGGCTTCGACCCGGCGAAGAAGAACCAGAGCACCATCAACACCACGCCGAGGGCGAGCGAGCCGATGCCGACCACGAACACCCCCCCGATGCCCCAGATCACCGTGTAGCCGTAATCGGGATCGAACATGTCGATCGCCGAGAAGACGAAGGCCGCGGTGAGCATCAGCGCGCCCAGCAGCGGGAAGAGGAACTTGAAGACGACGTTGTGCGCGTTCTGGAAGAGCTCGCAGCGGAAGTACCAGACGCACGCATACCCAGTGATGGCGTAGTAGAACGCGATCGCGAGACCGAGCGAGAGGATGGTGTCGGAGAGGAAGTCCTCGCTGATGATCGTCATCCCCACGTAGAACGCCGTCGCGACGACGCCCATCACGATGGTGGAGAACCCCGGCGTCTGGAACTTCGGGTGTACCCGGCCGAACCGCGTGGGCAACGCCTTGTACGCGGCCATCGCCAGGGTGCCCCGCGCCGTCGGCAGGATCGTCGTCTGGGTCGACGACACCGCAGAGACCATCACCGCGATCACCAGCAGCCAGGCCCACGGGCCGAACAGCACGTCCTTGAGGGCGAAGAAGACGTCCTCCGCGTTGGTCTCGTTGCCGAGCCCGACCCCCGAAGTGCCGAGCCCCGCGTAGGCCATCGCCGCGACCGTCACGCCGACATAGGTCACGAGCAGGATGACGGTGGACAGGATGGCGGCCCGCCCGGGGATCCGCTCCGGGTCCTTCGTCTCCTCGTTGAGGGCGAGGCAGGTGTCCCAGCCCCAGTAGATGAACAGCGCGAGCAGCACCGCCTCGACGAAGCCGCTGGTCGAAGTGAAGGCGAACGGGTTGAACCAGTCGAGCGTCGGCGGAGTCGCGCCCTCGGGCGCGGTTCCCGTGGCCACGGAGACCACCGCGGCGATCACGAAAACGGCGAGGGCCAGGTACTGCACGGCGAGCAGCACGTTCTGCAGCTTCTCGCCGATCTCGGTGCCGCGGTAGCTGATGTAGGTCATCACCGCGATGAACAGCACTCCGGTGAGCGTGACCACGAAGCCGTTCTCGGCGAGCTCCGGGTTCACCAGCAGCCAGAAGTACTTGCCTCCGATCTGCGCGAGATTGGCCAGCACGACCATGCCGGCGACGGCCACTCCCCAACCGCCCATCCACCCCACCCAGGGCCCGAACGCCTTGGTCGCCCAGGTGAAGGTCGTGCCGCAGTCGGGCACGGCGCGGTTGAGCTCGCGGTAGGCGAAGGCGATGAGGAACATCGGCACGAACGCGATGATGAAGGCGATCGGCGCCTGCGCCCCGACCGCGAGCACGACGAAGCCGAGGGTTGCGGCGAGCGAGTACACCGGGGCGGTCGAGGCCAGCCCGATGACGGTGGAGCCGACGAGCCCGAGCGTGCCGGTCGCGAGTCCCTTGCCGGCGGCGGCAGTGGTTTTCTGGTCAGACATCGTCGTCTCCCCTCGGGTGGTACCGCGATATTACTTGATGCGCACCGTGTACAGGGCGACGGCGCTGGCGGCCGCGACGTTGAGCGAATCGACGCCGTGCATCATCGGAATCGTCACGACCGTATCGGCGTTCTCGAGGGCGGCCCGGCTCAGTCCGTCACCCTCCGACCCGAGCAGCATGGCCACCTTGTGAGGGGCGGATGCCGCAAAGGCGTCGAGTTCCACGGCATCGTCGGCCAGCGCGAGTGCCGCGATGTGGAAGCCCGCGTCCCGCAGCAGGTCCGCGCCCTCCGGCCACTCGGGCAGGCGGGTCCACGGCACCTGCAGCACGGTGCCCATGCTCACCCGCACGCTGCGGCGGTAGAGCGGGTCGGCGCAGCGCGGGGTGATCAGCACGGCGTCGGCACCGAGGCCCGCGACCGAGCGGAAGATCGCGCCGATGTTCGTGTGGTCGACGATATCCTCGAGCACGACGACGCGGCGGGCGCCCTCGAGCAGCTCGGCCACGGGCAGCAGCTCGGGCCGGTGCATCGACGCGAGCGCTCCGCGGTGCATGTCGAACCCGGTGAGCTGCTTGAGCAGCTCGGGAGCGCCGACGAAGACGGGTACGTCGTCGAATCCGGTGTCGGCGAGCAGCGCTTCGACGTCGGGCAGCCACTGTTCGATCAGCAGGAAGGACCGAGGGCGGTGCCCGGCGGCGAGAGCGCGGCCGATCACCTTCGTCGACTCGGCGATGTACAACCCGCCTGCCGGTTCGCTCACGCGTCGCAGCGCGACATCCGTCAGAGATCTGAAGTCACGCAGTTCGTCGCGCTCGAGGTCGGTGATTCTCTCGATGCGCATACAACGGTGTCCAATTCTGGTCGGGATGTCGGGTGTGGGATGCCGCCGACAGCGAACACTGACAGCTATCGGAAACATAACGGTAAAGCGGAGCGTTTACTCTGGGACTAGCTTCACTACCGGGAAGAGAAAACGCGTGACAATTCCGTACGTCCATTCTCCCGTGTCCCACACCGACACGCAGACGCAGCTCGACGCCGCCGTCGACGTGCTGCGCGGACGGCGGATCGCGTTGCTCACCGGCGCCGGGCTCAGCACCGACTCGGGAATCCCCGACTACCGCGGAGCCGGAGCCCCCGTGCGCACCCCCATGACCTTCTCGCAGTTCCTCGGCGACGTGAACTTCCGCAAGCGCTACTGGGCCGGAAGCCACCTCGGCTGGAAGCGGTTCGCCGCCGCCGCGCCGAACGCCGGGCACACCGCGATCGCCGACCTCGAGGCCGCAGGCCTGGTCAACGGCGTCATCACCCAGAACGTCGACGGCCTGCACCTGCGTGCGGGATCGCAGCGCGTCGTCGACCTGCACGGTTCGATGGACCGCGTGCGCTGCCTCACCTGCGGCCAGTACTACGCGCGCGGCGACATCGCGGCCCGGCTCGCGGCCGCCAACCCGTGGATCGAGGGCGACGACCTGCCCCTCTCCCCCGACGGCGACGTGCAGATCGCCTCGGTGGACGATTTCGTGGTGCCCGAGTGCAGCGTCTGCGGCGGGCTGCTCAAGCCCGACGTGGTGTTCTTCGGCGAGTTCGTGCCGGTCGAGAAGTTCACCGAGGCCTCCGCGCTCGTGCAGCGCGCCGAGGCGTTCGTGGTCGCCGGGTCGTCCCTGATGGTCAACTCGGGTATCCGCCTGCTCGACCAGGCGGTCAAGAAGAAACTCCCGGTCGTCATCATCAACCGCGGTGTCACCAAGGGCGACTCGCGCGCTGTGGTTAAGATCGAAGCAGGAACCTCGGAGACGCTCGTCTCGCTCCTGACGAGGCTCGGCGCCTAGCCCAGCCGTCAGCCCGCCTACGGTTCCCGCTACCGAGGGACCGCTCATGACGTTGATCTACCTCGTCCGCCACGGCGAGACGGACTGGAACCGAGAACGCCGCATTCAGGGCAGTACCGACATCCCGCTGAACGACACCGGCCGCGCGCAGGCCGCGACCACCGGACGGCTGCTCGCCACCCGCGAGTGGGACGGCGTCTACGCCAGTCCGCTTTCGCGCGCCTACGAGACCGGCGCGATCATCGCGCGCGAGCTGGGGCTGCCCGAACCGGGAGTGGTCCCGGACCTGGTCGAGCGCAACTACGGCTTGGCCGAGGGCCTCACCGGCGACGAGATCGACGCGCGCTTCCCCGACGCCGTGCCCGGCCGGGAAACCCGCGAGGAGGTCGCCGCACGCGCGCTGCCCGCGCTCGTCAGTCTCGCCGAGCAGCACCCCGGCGAGTCGATCGTGGTCGTCAGCCACGGCGGCCTCATCCGCACCGTGCTCACCGAGGTCGCAGGGGCCGCGCACACCGAACCGATCCGCAACGGCTCCGTGCACAGCTTCCGGCACACCGACGGCACCCTCGACCTCATCGCGTTCGACGACCCGATCGAGGTCGAATCGCTCGACTGCGCGACCGAGGACATCGAGGACCAGAACGCGGTCGAGTCGCGGGAGTCGCTGGTCTAGGGCGCGCTAGTTCGCCCGCGTCGCGGGCGCTTCGTCGGTCTCGTCGGCGAGCCGGCCCACGCCGAGGAAGTCGACGATCATCCCGGCGGCTTCCCGGGACTTTTCATAGTGGATGAGGTGGCCGACGTCGGGGATGATGTGCAGCGTCGCGTCCGCCATCTGGTCACGCAGCTGCTCCATCTGTTCGACGGTGGTGATCGCGTCGTACTCGGCGCCGATCAGCAGGGTCGGCATGGTGAGACCGTCGGCGACCGACCGCACGTCGTTGCTGATCGAGGCGTCGAAGCCGTCGACCACGGTCTGCCGGTCGGAGAAGCGGCCGAAGTAGGTGTGGTGCTGGTCGTGGACGAAGCGGCGCAGCGTTCTGTCCTTCGTCTTCACGAGCGCGAGGCTCATAAAGCGGATGACGAGCCAGTTGTCGAGCAGCCAGTGCCCGGCCTTCTCGGGCAGGGCCATCGCCAGCCGGTAGTAGAGCACGGTGCCCTTGGTGAGGAACCGGTTGGGTCCTTCGAGAGCGGAGGCGGCGATCGGGTTGACGAGGATGAGCTTCGGGGTGCGTACCAGGCCGGTCGAGACCGCGGTCGCGGTGACCATCGACCCGAAGGAGTGGCCGAGCACGACCGCGCTGCCGTTGAGCCCCAGGGCGTCGAGGAACCCGGCGTACCAGTCGGCGTAGCCGGGGATGTCGTGCTTGCGCTCGGTCATCGCCGTCGACTCGCCGAAACCGGGCAGGTCGGGACCGATGATGCGCACGTCGCGCAGCTGCGCGATCACCGGTTCGAGGCCGTGGTGTTCGCCGCGGTACCCGTGTGAGATCACGATCGTGGTCGCCGCGTCATCCGGCCCGTAGACCCAGTAGTGGGTCTCGCTGCCCAGCACTCTGACGACGTCGCGGCGGATGGGGAGGGCACCGAGCAGGGCCGCGAAAGGGGATTCAACGTTCATCCCGGACAGTCTAAGGTTTCCGGCCGATGCACTCCCCTAGACTCGATCGACGCGGGGTTTTCCGCGCCACGCGTTCGATTCCGAGGAGCCCCGTGACCTTCACCGCCCCTATCCAGCTACCCGGGTTGGCACTCGATCCGCAGTGGTATCGCCGCGCGGTGTTCTACGAGGTGATGGTGCGGTCGTTCCTCGACAGCAACGGCGACGGGGCCGGCGATCTGCAGGGCGTGGTGCAGAAACTCGACTACCTGCAGTGGCTCGGCATCGACGCACTCTGGCTCCCGCCGTTCTTCAACTCGCCGCTCAAAGACGGCGGATACGACGTCCAGGACTTCAAGTCGATCCTCCCAGACTTCGGAACGCTCGATGAGTTCCGCGACCTGGTCACCAAGGTGCACGAGCGCAACATGCGCGTCGTCATCGACCTGCCGGTCAATCACACCTCGGACGCGCACGAGTGGTTCCAGCAGTCGCGATCCGACCCGGACGGCCCGTACGGCGACTACTACGTCTGGCGCGACACCGACGAGGGCTACCCCAACATCCGGGTCATCTTCGTCGACACCGAAGAGTCGAACTGGACGTTCGACGCGGAACGCCGCCAGTTCTTCTTCCACCGTTTCTTCTCGCACCAGCCCGACCTCAACTACGAGAACCCGGCCGTGCATGAAGCCATGTTCGACACCGTGCGGTTCTGGCTCGACCTGGGCGTCGACGGCTTCCGGCTCGACGCCATCCCCTACCTCTACGAGACCGAGGAAGGAAACGGCGAGGGCGAGCCGGCGACCCACGACTTCATCCGCAAGCTGCGGGCGATGGTCGACGCCGAGTACCCCGGCCGCGTCATGATTGCCGAGGCCAACCAGTGGCCGACCGAGGTCGCCGAGTTCCTCGGCACCGAGGAGGACCCCGAGTGCCACATGGCCTTCGACTTCCCGGTCATGCCGCGCATCTTCTACTCGCTCCGCTCGCAGCAGGCCGGCGAGCTCGTGCGCGTTCTCTCCGAGCACACGTCCATCCCGAAGAACGCCGGCTGGGGCGTCTTCCTGCGGAATCACGACGAGCTCACCCTCGAGATGGTCAACGAGGAGTACCGGCAGGCCATGTACGGCTGGTACGCCTACGACCCGCGCATGCGCTCGAACATCGGCATCCGTCGCCGCCTCGCTCCGCTGCTCGACAACTCGCGCGCCGAGCTCGAACTCGCCCATGCGCTGCTGTTCTCGCTGCAGGGCAGCCCGTTCCTGTACTACGGCGACGAGATCGGCATGGGCGACAACATCTGGTTGCCCGACCGCGACAGCTCGCGAACACCGATGCAGTGGACCCCCGACCGCAACGCGGGCTTCTCCACCGCCGACCCCGGCAAGCTCTACCTGCCGATCGTGCAGTCGCTGGTGTACAACTACCAGCAGATCAATGTCGAAGCCCAGCTCGCCCAGTCGCGGTCGCTGCTGCACTGGATCCGCAACGTGATCCACGTGCGCAAGGGCCACCCCACCTTCGGCCTCGGCACGCTGCGGGTGCTGCAGACCAACCACGAGTCGGTGCTCGCGTTCGTGCGCGAGTACGAGGGCAGCGGCACGCACTTCGGCGACATGCCCGAGAAGGTGCTCTGCGTGTTCAGCTTCGCGCACAACCCGGTGGCGGTGACGATCACCGACCCGGAGAACCCCGGGGAGGCACTCTACGACCTGTTCGGCGGCGGACAGTTCCCATCGATCGGCGACGACGGGTCCCTCCACCTCACCCTCGGAACGCAGAGTTTCTACTGGCTGCACGTGGGCGGCGCTCACTTTGCCGGTGGTCGCGTTTAGAGTGACGGCATGAGCAACTCATGGTTTAACACACTCGGCGTCTTCGACCTCGAGACCACCGGTATCGACGTCGAGACGAGCCGCATCGTCTCCGCCCACGTGGGCGTCATCGGACCCGACGGCGCGGTCCTCGAGGAACGCGCGTGGTTGGCCGACCCCGGCATCGAGATCCCGGCTCAGGCGAGCGCCGTGCACGGCATCACAACCGAGCGGGCGCGGGCCGAGGGCCGGCCGGCCGCCGAGGTCGTGGCCGAGATCATCGCCGAGCTCGAGGCGCTCGTCGCCCGCGGCATCGCGATCACGATCTACAACGCGCCCTACGACCTCTCCCTGCTGCACCACGAAGCCGTGCGCCACGGCGTCGCTCCCTTGCACGAGCCCCTCCCGATCATCGACCCGCTCGTTCTCGACCGCGCCGTCGACCGGTACCGCAAGGGCAAGCGCACGCTGGAGGCGGCGGCGTTGGTCTACGGCGTCGACCTCACGGACGCGCACGATGCCGGAGCGGACGCCGTCGCGGCGGGCCGCATCGCCCAGGCGCTGGCCGGCCGCTACGGCGACCAGCTCGACATCGACGGGGCCGACCTGCACGCGCTGCAGGTCGGCTGGTGCGCCGAGCAGTCCGCCAGCTTCCAGGACTATATGCGCCGGACTAAAGACCCGACCTTCACCGCATCGGGGGCGTGGCCGCAGCGCTGAGCACTGCACAGGCGTTGCTCACACAGCGTTGCTACCGTTGATAACGTGGTCGCGCGAAGCGGCCCCGGACGACGGATCAGTACCCGGAGAGCGACAAGACTGGCCACAAGGGAAGAGTCATGTCGTGGATCGTTCTTATCCTGTCGGGCGTACTGGAAGCCGTCTGGGCCACCGCCCTCGGTAAGTCGGAGGGTTTCACCAGACTCTGGCCGTCGGTGGTCTTCGGAGTCGGCCTCGTGCTGAGCATGGCCGGCCTCGCCTTCGCCATGCGCGACATCTCCACCGGCACCGCCTACGCGGTGTGGGTCGGCATCGGCGCCTCGCTCACCGTGCTCTACGCGATGTTCTTCGGTGGCGAGCCCGCCTCGGTGGTGAAGATCCTCCTGGTGCTCGGCATCGTCGCCTGCGTCGTCGGGCTCAAGCTCGTCGGAGGCGAGCACTAGGCGACGGGTGCACGAAAAAGGGCGGCGAGCCGAAGCTCGCCGCCCTTTCGTCTCGTGCTGAGGGACTACTTGTTGAAGCCCTTGTAGCGCGAGTTGAACTTCTCGACGCGGCCCGCGGAGTCCATGATGCGCTGCTTGCCCGTGTAGAACGGGTGCGAAGCGGAGGAGATTTCCACGTCGATGACCGGGTAGGTCTCGCCGTCGAGCTCGATCGTCTTGTCGCTGGACACCGTCGAACGGGTCAGGAACGTCTCACCGGAGGCGAGGTCGCGGAACACAACAGCGTTGTACGTGGGGTGGATGTCGGTCTTCATGGATTTTCCTTGTGGTTTCGTCGAGCGTCAAAATGAAAAAGTCTGTGAGGCGGGCACACGAATATGCCGAGCCAAAGGCCTAGCCTACCAGAACTAGAGTGCGCGGGCCGCGAATCTGCCGTCGTGTCGTTCGACGGTGATGTCCATACCGAAGGTGGCGCTCAGGTTCTCGGCGGTGATCACCTCGTCGAGCGGTCCGGCAGCCTGGATGCGGCCGTCCTTGAGCAGCAGCGCGTGGGTGAAGGCCCGCGGGATCTCTTCCACGTGGTGTGTCACCATCACGATGCCGGGCGCCTGCGGCGAGCTGGCATAGCCGCCGAGCAGCTGCAGGAGCTCTTCGCGCGCTCCGAGGTCGAGGCTCGCGGCCGGCTCGTCGAGCAGCAGCAGTTCGGGGTCGGTCATCACGGCACGCGCGATCTGCACGCGCTTCTGCTCGCCCTCGCTGAGGCTGCCGAAGCGGCGTTCCTCGAGGTGGTCGAGCTTCCACTCCGCGAGCACACGACGCGCGCGGCGTGAGTCGATGTCGTCGTACTCCTCGTTCCAGCGGCCGGTGACCGAGTAGGCGGCGGTGAGTACGACGTCGAGCACCGTCTCGCCGGCGGGCACTTTGCGGGCCAGCGCGGTGGACGCGAATCCGATGCGGGGGCGCAGCTCGAACACGTCGACCTTGCCGAGGGTGTCCTCGAGCACCTTGGCGGTGCCGGAGCTCGGGTGGATCGACGCCGAGGCGATCGACAACAGCGTGGTCTTGCCCGCGCCGTTGGGGCCGAGCACGACCCACCGCTCATCACTATCCACCGCCCACGTGATCGAATCGAGGATGCGATTTCCGTCACGAACGACGGAGACGTCAGAGAGCTCTAGAACGCTTGCCATGATGGCTCCAGCTTAGACGTGGCTCCCCGACGATCAGGTGAGCGCCGCGTAGATTTCTCGAGTTCGGTCGGCAATCCGGTCCCAGCCGAACTCCGATTCGGCGCGGTGACGCCCGGCAGCGCCCATGCGCTTCGCCGCCTCGGGGTCGGAGACCACCTCGGTGAGGGCCGCGGCGAGATCGCGCACGAACTTGTCGGGGTCGGTCGGTGTGCCCGTGCCGTCCTCCAGCTGTTCGATGGGCACCAGGCGGCCGGTCACGCCGTCGTCGATGACCTCCGGGATGCCGCCGGTGGCAGTCCCCACGACGGGTGCACCGCAGGCCATGGCCTCGAGGTTGACGATGCCGAGCGGCTCGTAGATCGACGGGCAGACGAACGTGGTGGCCTGGGTCAGCACGGCGGAGAGGTCGTGGCGGCTCAGCATCCGGTCGATCCAGACGACGCCGGTGCGCTCCTGCTGCAGGGCGGCGACGCCGGCCTCGACCTCGGCGAGGATCTCGGGGGTGTCCGGGGCTCCCGCGCAGAGGATGACCTGCACGTCCTTCGGCAGCAGGGCCGCGGCACGCAACAGGTACGGCAGACCCTTCTGACGCGTGATGCGGCCGACGAAGACGACGGAGGGGCGGCTCGGGTCGATGCCGAGCGAACGCACGAGCTCGGGGTCGTCGACGGGCTTCCACTCCTCGAGGTCGATGCCGTTGTGCACCACGGTCACCTTCTCCTCGTCGAGGAACGGATACGAGCGGAGGATGTCGCGACGCATGCCGTGGCTCACCGCGATGACGGTCGCCGCGCCGGCGAACGCCGTGCTCTCGATCCAGCTCGACACGCGGTAGCCGCCACCGAGCTGTTCGGCCTTCCAGGGGCGCAACGGCTCGAGGCTGTGCGCCGTGACCACGTGCGGAATGCCGTGCAACATCGAGGCGAGATGCCCCGCGGCGTTGGCGTACCAGGTGTGGGAATGCACGAGATCTGCTCCCGCGACATCCTGAGCGATCTGCAGGTCGACACCCAGGGTGGCGAGGGCAGGATTGGCGGTTTTCAGCTCGCCGGGAACCAGATACGAGAAGACGTTTTCCTCGTCGCGGGGCAGCCCGAAGGCCCTCACACGAACGTCGAGCGCGGGGCGCAGGGCGCGGACGAGTTCTGCAACGTGTACGCCGGCGCCGCCGTACACCTCCGGTGGATACTCACGTGAAATTAGATCGACTCGCATGGTCTGACGCTAGTACAGCTACGCTCACTCGCATACTCTGTAGCAATGGCGTCGAAGAAGATCTTTGGAATTGTGCTCGCAGGTGGAGAAGGAAAGCGGCTGATGCCGCTCACCGCAGACCGGGCTAAGCCCGCGGTCCCCTTCGGAGGCGGCTACCGGCTGATCGACTTCGCGCTGAGCAACCTGATCAACTCCGGACTCACCAAGATCGTCGTGCTGACCCAGTACAAGTCACACAGCCTCGACCGTCACATCTCGCAGACCTGGCGTCTCTCCGGCCTGCTCGACGCGTACGTCGCGTCGGTGCCCGCCCAGCAGCGGCTCGGCAAGCGCTGGTTCAGCGGCTCGGCCGACGCGATCCTGCAGAGCCTCAACCTGCTGCGCGACGAGAAGCCCGACATCGTCGTGGTCGTCGGTGCCGACCACGTGTACCGCATGGACTTCAGCCAGATGATCGAGGCGCACATCAACTCCGGCCGCGGTCTCACGGTCGCCGCCATCCGCCAGCCGATCGCACTCGCCGACCAGTTCGGGGTCATCGAACTCGACAAGGACGACCCCACCAAGATCGCGGCGTTCCTCGAGAAGCCGCAGGACGCCGAGGGTCTCGCCGACTCCCCCGGCGAGGTGCTCGCCTCGATGGGCAATTACATCTTCGACGCCGACATCCTCATCGACGCGGTGCTGCGCGACGGCGAACGCAGCGACTCCAACCACGACATGGGCGGCGACATCGTGCCCGACTTCGTGTCGCGCGGCGCCGCGAGCGTCTACGACCTCAACCAGAACGACGTGCCCGGGTCGACCGACCGCGACAAGTACTACTGGCGTGACGTCGGCAGCATCGACTCGTTCTTCGAGGCGCACCAGGACCTGATCTCGGCGCTCCCGATCTTCAACCTGTACAACCGCGAGTGGCCGATCTTCAGCCAGCAGCTCAACTCGCCGCCCGCCAAGTTCGTGCGCGACGCGCGCGGCTACCTCGGCACCACGATCGACTCGATCGTCTCGCTCGGGTCGCTGCTCTCCGGCGCCCACATCGAACGCAGCGTGCTCGGACCGTGGACGACGGTGGAGTCCGGCGCCATGGTCGTCGACTCCATCGTCTTCGAGCGCGCCCGCATCGAACCGAACTCCGTCGTGCGTCGGGCTATTCTGGACAAGGACGTGGTCATCGAAGCCGGCGCCCACGTGGGTGTCGATGCCGATTCCGATCGAGCGCGGGGCCTCACGGTCACCGACTCCGGAATCACGATCGTCGGCAAGGGCGTCCGCGTCTCCCCCTAGTTCCTCACGGCTCGGCCCCGCGGCCACGTCCGTTTTTGAAAGGCCCCAACGCGCCATGGCCCGGTTTCTCGTAGTTCTCGACGTCGACTCCACCCTCATCGAGAACGAGGTGATCGAGCTGCTCGCCGAGGAAGCCGGCACCCTCGACGAGGTCGCGGCCATCACCTTCCAGGCGATGAACGGCGAGCTCGACTTCGAGCAGAGCCTGCGCTCGCGCGTCGCGACCCTGCGCGGCCTTCCCGTGAGCGTGTTCACGGATGCCGCGGCGAAGATCACCATCACGGCCGGCGTGCCCGAGATGGTGGCGGCCGTGCAGCTGAACGGCGGCCGCGTCGCCGTCGTGTCGGGCGGCTTCCACGAGGTGCTCGACCCCATCGCGGAAGCGCTCGGTCTCGACCACTGGCGGGCCAACCGGCTCGAGGTCGCCGAGGGCTACCTGACCGGCGGCCTCGTCGGCCCGATCATCGACGCGAAGGCCAAGGCCGACACCCTGCGGGAGTGGGCCGGCGAGTTCGGCATCCCGCTGAGCCAGACCGTCGCGGTCGGCGACGGTGCGAACGACCTCGAGATGATGGCCATCACCGGCCTCTCCGTCGGGTTCGACGCCAAAGCGCCGGTGCGCGACGAGGCACACGTGCTCATCGACGCGCGCGACCTCAGCCAGATCCTGCCCCTGTTGGGATTGCGGGGCTAGAGCGCTTTCGACAGGCTCGACCCACCTTCTCGCGCTAGTGACCCATCCCGAGACCGCCGTCGACGGGGATGACCGCACCCGAGATGTACGCGGCGTCGTCGCTCGCGAGCCAGGTGATCACCTTGGCGACCTCGGACGGGGTGGAGAAGCGTCCCGCGGGGATCGACTTCTTGTAGGCGGCCTGCGTCTCCTCGGGCAGCACCGAGGTCATGTCCGACTCGATGAAGCCGGGCGCCACGACGTTCGCGGTAATGCCCCGCGAACCGAGCTCGCGCGTCACCGAGCGGGCGAGACCGATGAGGCCGCTCTTCGACGCCGAGTAGTTGATCTGTCCCGACGAGCCGAGCAGCCCGACGACGCTCGACACGAGGATGATGCGCCCGAAGCGGGCCTTCATCATTCCCTTCGAGGCGCGCTTCACCACGCGGAAGGCGCCGGTGAGGTTGGTGTCGATGACGTCGGTGAAGTCTTCCTCGGTCATGCGCACGAGCAGGAGGTCGCGGGTGATACCCGCGTTAGCGACGACCACCTCGACCGGGCCGTAGGCCGCCTCGACCTCGCTGAATGCGGCATCCAAGCTGGCTGCATCGGTCACGTCGGCCGTGACGGTGAGGGATCCCTCGGGACCCTGGCCCGAGCGGGCCGTGACCGCGACGCGGTGGCCGAGGGCGAGGAACTCTTCCGCGATGGCGAGGCCGATGCCGCGGTTGCCTCCCGTGACGAGGACGGTGCGGGGCGTGGGGGGTGCAAAAGTCATGCGCACCAGCCTACTGTCAGCAGGAAAGGACTTAAGATTGAACGATAAGGGTCGTTCGATCCCCCGAGAGCTCAGGCAATGAAGACCACGCAGTCAATCACGACGCTTCCGCCGTCCCCCGCCGACGACCGGCACAAGCGCATGCTCACCTACACGATCGCGATGTCGGTGCGTGTGGTCTGCGTGTTCCTCCTCTTCGTGGTGCACGGCTGGTGGCTGCTCGTGGTGGCCCTCGGCGCGGTGCTGCTCCCCTACTTCGCGGTCGTGCTCGCCAACAACGTGAGCGGCGGCACGCCGGCCGACGTCGTGCGTCCCGGAGCCATCGTGCCGGTGCGTCCTCCGCAGTCGACCACGCGTCGGGATGACGCGGCGCAGAGTTCCGGGAACGACGAGTGATCGGCGGCTCGACCACCGAACTGCGCTGCTCACGGGCGGGTTGCCGGGAGGACGCGACGTTCAACGTGAACTGGCGCAACCCGCGCATCCACACGGTGGACCGCGTCAAGGTCTGGCTCGCCTGCGACGAACACGGCGAATACCTACGCGACTACCTCGACACCCGGGGCTTCCCCGTGGTCGTCACCCCGCTGGGCGTCAGCGTCGGATCCGTGGGAGAGAAGGCATGAACAACTGGAGATTCGCGCTCACCTGGCGCTGGGGCCGCTATCTCGCCCTCGCCGTGGTCTTCGCGATCGTCTGCGTCTGCCTCGGCTTCTGGCAGCTCGCCCGGCGCGATACCGCCCTGGCCGAGCTCGACCGCATCGACACCAACTACTCGGCCGAAGCGGTGCCGCTGACCGGCGTGCTCGACTCGCTCGACGCCTTCGAGATCGACCAGAAGTGGACACCGGTCACCGTCACCGGCACGTACCTCAGCGACGAGGAGCTGCTCGTGCGCAACCGCCCGTACAACGGCGGTCCCGGCTTCGAGGTTCTCACCCCCCTGCGTCTCGAGAACGGCGACATCTTCATCGTCGACCGCGGTTGGCTGCCGACCGGTCGCGACCAGGACTCCCCCGACGAGGTTCCCGCGGCGCCGACCGGTCTTGTGACCGTCGAGGCTCGCCTGAAGCCCGGCGAGCCGACCCTGCGTGGCCGCTCGGCGCCCGAGGGACAGATCGCCACCATCCAGCTCGACGACATCCAGAAGGCTCTCGACGAGCCCACCTACACCGGTGCGTACGGACTGATGGTGACCGAGGACCCGGCTCCGGCCGAGCGTCCGGTCGCCGCGGCAAAGCCCGCACGCGACGAGGGACCGCACCTGTCGTACGCGTTCCAGTGGTTCGTGTTCGCCATCTTCGGCTTCCTCGGGCTCGGCTACGCGCTTCGACAGGAGTACCGCCTGGTCAACGAGGACGACCCCGACGAGATGGAGCGCGCCGAGGCACGCCGGGTCAAAGACGCGGCGCGCACGCGAACCGACGCCGAGGTCGAGGACGCGCTGATCGACGCAGGGCGCTAAGGCCCGTTAAGCGAGCGTGATCAGGTCGAGGTAGTCGGCGTTCCAGTGGTCTTCCACGCCGTCCGGCAGGATGAGCACGCGCTCGGGGTTGAGCGCCTCGACGGCGCCCTCGTCGTGGCTGACCAGGACGACGGCGCCCGAGTAGTTCGCGAGCGCGTCGAGGATCTCGAAGCGGCTGGCCGGGTCGAGGTTGTTGGTCGGTTCGTCGAGCAGCAGCACGTTGGCGCCGGAGACCACGATCATCGCGAGGGCGAGACGGGTCTTCTCTCCGCCGGAGAGCACGCCGGCCAGCTTGTGGCCGTCGTCGCCGGTGAACAGGAACGAGCCGAGGACGCGGCGCGCTTCCATCTCCGTGATGCTCGGCGACGAGGAGACCATGTTCTGCAGCACGGTGCGCTTGACGTCGATCGTCTCGTGCTCCTGCGCGTAGTAGCCCACACGGAGCCCGTGGCCCGGTTCGATCTGGCCCGTGTCGGGCTTGTCCACGCCGGCGAGCATGCGCAGCAGCGTGGTCTTTCCGGCACCGTTGAGACCGAGGATGACGACCTTCGAGCCGCGGTCGATCGCGAGATCGACGGAGGCGAAGATCTCGAGCGAGCCGTAGCTCTTGCTGAGGTTCGACGCCATCAGCGGCGTGCGGCCGCAAGGAGCGGGCTCGGGGAAGCGCAGCTTGGCGACGCGTTCCACCGAGCGCACCTCGTCGAGGCCGGCGAGCAGCTTCTCGGCGCGGGCGACCATCTGGTGCGCGGCGGCGGCCTTCGACGCCTTGGCGCCGAACTTCGCGGCCTGGGTCTGCAACACGGACGCCTTCTTCTCGGCGTTGGCGCGCTCCTTCTTGCGGCGCTCCTCGTCGGAGGCACGCTGGCGCAGGTAGTTCTTCCAGCCCATGTTGTAGACGTCGATGACCTGGCGGTTGCCGTCGAGGTAGAACACCTTGTTGACGGTCTCTTCCACGAGAGCAATATCGTGGGTGATCACGATCAGACCGCCCTGGAAGCTCTTCAGGTAGTCGCGGAGCCAGACGACCGAGTCCGCGTCGAGGTGGTTCGTCGGTTCGTCGAGCAGCATCGTGTCGGCACCCGAGAAGAGGATGCGCGCGAGCTCGATACGGCGGCGCTGTCCGCCGGAGAGGGTGGAGAGCGGCTGGTCGAGGATCCGGTCGGGCAGGCTGAGGTTGCTGGCGATGGAGGCGGCCTCGGCCTCGGCGGCGTATCCGCCGAGGGCCGTGAAACGCTCTTCGAGGTTGCCGTACTTCTTCATCGCGGCCGCGCTGATCGCGGCATCCGGGCTCGCCATGTCTGTCATGGTCTTGTTCATGCCGATGAGCAGCGTTCCCAGACCGCGGGCGTCGAGGATGCGCGTGCGCGCGAGGTCCTCGGGATTGCCCGAACGCGGGTCCTGCGGGAGGTAGCCGATCTCGCCCGAGCGCTCGATACGGCCGCCGGCCGGCTGCAGTTCGCCGGCGAGGGTCTTGGTGAGTGTCGTTTTGCCCGCACCGTTACGCCCGACCAGACCGATCTTGTCGCCCTTGTCAACGCGGAAGTTGACCTCATCCATGAGCACTCTGGCGCCCACGCGTAGTTCGAGATCGTGAACGGAAAGCACAGGCAAAGTCCAATTGTTTAGGCGCGTTGCTACAACGCAGAAGAAGGGGGTGAGACAGATAGTCTACTTGTGCGGAGACAAAAGCTTTCTGCCCCCGCACCGCCTGCTTTTCGACTGCCGCACATTCCCTAGGAGCGTTCATGACGACACTGACCCTGGCCACCGGCCGCCCGACCCTGGCCGACCGCCTGTTCAGCCGCAGCCTCGTCACCGACGCCGTGCTCATCACCGCCGGCGCCGGTCTCACCGCGATCGCCGCCCAGGTCGTCGTCCCGCTCTACCCGGTACCGATCACGGGCCAGACGGCGGCCGTGCTCATCGTCGGCGCCGCTCTCGGCGCCACCCGCGGCGCACTCGCAATGGCGCTGTACGCGGTGCTCGGCCTGTTCCTCCCCGTCTACAGCGAGGGCTCGCAGGGCATCGAGATCGTCCTCGGCCCGACCGGCGGCTACATCGTCGGCTTCATCTTCGCCGCGGCCCTCACCGGCTACCTCTCACAGCGCCAGTGGGAGCACAAAATCGTCGGCGGCATCGCCGCGTTCATCGCCGGCACGGTCGTGACCTTCGTGGTCGGACTCCCCTGGCTCTCCGTCGCCCTCGGCCTGAACCTCGAGCAGACGCTGCAGGCCGGCCTGTACCCGTTCCTCATCGGCGGAATCGTCAAGGCCGTCTTCGCGGCCGCCGTCATGCGCGTCGTCTGGCTCGGTATCCACCGCTCCGACCGCCGCGCGGCGAACGAGACCCGCTAGGTCCGACGCTCGTCCGAAGGCCCCCGTCACGTCGACGGGGGCCTTTTTTCGCCGGCCGGATGACGCGGCGAAACGGTCGCCAAAAAGTGAGTGATTCGTCAGGCAATTGATACGATCGCCTCATGGAAAGCCACACGTCGCCACGGTTTGCGGTGGTCATCGACGATGACGCCGACATCCGTCAGCTGCTCGTGGAGGTGCTCACCCAGGCCGGCTTCCAGGCCATTCCGACGAGCAACGGCCTCGACGGTATCGCGGCGGTCAAGGAGTACGACCCGCTGATCACGACGCTCGACGTGAACATGCCGGGCATGGACGGTTTCGAAACCGCCAAGCGTGTGCGGGCGTTCAGCCCCACCTACATCGTGATGCTCACCGCCCTCGAGGACGAGATCGACACGCTCCAGGGCCTCGAGGCGGGCGCCGACGACTATTTGGTCAAACCCTTCCGCCCCCGGGTACTACGCGCACGCATCGAGGCGATGCTGCGGCGGCCGCGCGGGATCGACAGCTCCGGCAATCTCATCGACGCGACGGGGCCGCAGCCCACGCTGCCTGCCGCACCCGTCATGGCCTCGCGTCCCCCCGTCGAGGACGAGCCCGGGTGGGTCACGCACAACGGGCTGCGCCTGAACGCGGAGATCCGTGTCGTCACCGTCTCGGGCCTCGAGGTCGACCTCACGCGCAGCGAATTCGACCTGCTCGCGGCGCTGCTGCAATCGCAGCGCCGGGTACGAACGAAGCCCGATCTCGCGCTGATCCTGCGAGGTGCGAGCCCCACCGTGAGCGCCGTGGTCAGCGAAGCCGACAAGCGGGCGATCGAGGTGCACATGGGCAACCTGCGCAAGAAGCTCGCCGACAACGTGGCCGCGCCGCGGTGGATCGAGACCGTGCGCGGTGTCGGCTACCGCCTCACCGCGCCCGAAGCGCCGTAACCGCCGGTCAGCTGCGGGTGGTCGCCCGGCGCTCGGCGATCGAGCGGAGTTCGTCGTACTCGTAGCCGGCGCCGTCGGTGGTGACGACCCCGAAGACGGCGACCGGGCGCGCGCCCACGTTCGGGTCGATCGGCGCTTCGGCGAGTGCGGTCAGGACCCGTTCGCCGAGTTGGCGGGGCTCCCCCACCGGCGGCGTCGGCGTCAGGATAGCGAAGCGCCGCGAGGAGATGCGGCCGATGAGACTCGTGGTCGGTACGTGGTCGCGCGCGACCATGCCCACGGCGTCGACGGTGCGGTCGCCGTAGTCGCTCCCGAGAGCGATGTTGACGTGTTCCAGGTTGTCCACCTCGAGCACCACGAGCGCGAGGGACTCGTGGCGCCGCTCGGCACGGCGCAGCCACTGTACGGCCTGGCCCTCGAACTGCGCGCGCGTGGTGAAACCGAGAGCGGGGTCGACCTCCGGTCCCGCGGTGAGCGTGCGGTCGCCACCCCGGGTGGCCTGGAGCACGGACATCGCGATCGACGCGAGGGTGATGAAGACGATGTTGACCAGAGTGGTGTTGGGGGTGCCGAAGTAGACGGTGAAGACGTCGCTGTGCTGGCCGAGAATCAGGATGACGCCGCAGCGCACCAGGTAGAACAGGGAGACCCCCGCGAATACGACGGCGAGGATGCGCCCGTTGACCAGGACCCGAAGCCGAGCGCGAAGGGTCTCCGAACTCGCCAGCCCCGCGAAGACGGCGATCGCGATGAACATCTCGGCCGCGCCGGCCCACGCACCGCCCTCGCTACCGCGGACGAAGGCGGAGGCGAAGACCAGCGCCGACACCAGCGCCACGACCCAGAGCCGGGGTGGCCGCTCGTTGAACGCGCGGCACCCGCTCCACATGGCGCCGAGGGCGAAGACCAGAGCCGCGTTGCCGATTCCGATGACCCACCACGCGCCGGGGCTCGCGGCCCAGATCGCGTAGGCGATGGTGGCGAGCATTCCGGCGACGAAGCCGAGCGACCAGAGCCGCGCGACCAGGTCGGCGCGGTGCACCAGCGTGCTGATGATGAACGAGGTGCCGGAGCTGACGACGATGAGGCCGCTCGCGTAGAGCAGGGTGAGGAGATCGAGCTGCACGGGTCAGTCTTTCTGTTTCACGGGGAGGACGAAGGTGAACGTGCTTCCGACGCCCACCTCGCTGGTGACGGAGAGGCTGCCGCCGTGACGGCGGGCGATGTCGCGGCTGATGCCGAGACCGAGGCCCGTGCCGACGACGGACGAGTCGCGCGCGGTGCCGGCGCGGAAGAACGGGTCGAACAGGTGGGCCTGGTCGTCGAGCGAGACACCCACCCCGGTGTCGGTCACGGCGACGACGACCGTGTCGTCGACCGGCCGCACGTCGACCGAGATCGCCCCGCCCGATCGGTTGTACTTCACCGCGTTCGTCAGCAGGTTGTCGATGACCTGGCCGACACGGACCGGGTCGGCTTCGGTGACCGCGGGCCCGGGGATGTCGACCTCGATCGTGATGTCGCGCTTACGGGCGGCCAGGTTCACGGATTCGATCGCAACCCGCGCGATGGCGGCGACGTCGCACCGCTCCGGAGAGATCGTCAGGGTGCCGTCCTTGTCTCCGGCCGCTTGCAGCAGATCGGTGACGAGGGCGAGCATCCGCTCGGAGTTGCGCGCGGCGATCTCGATCATCCGCTTGGTGTCGTCTTCGAGTTCGGGGGCGTCCACGGCGAGTTCGAGGAATCCGATGATGGACGTGAGCGGGGTGCGCAGCTCGTGGCTGACCGACGCGCCGAGGTTCTCGCGGGCGCTGATCGCCTCGAGTTCGAGCGTGGTGTCGCGGACGACGACGACCCCGCCGTCGGCTTCCCCGGCCAGGTTGGTGATCTGGCGCGCGGTCGCGGAGTAGGCGCCGCGGGCCTCGCCCGGTGCGCCGACCCAGTAGACGACGTTCTCGAACTCTTCGCCGGCGAGGGCACGGTGGTAGGGACGTTCGACCTCGGTGAAGGGGGTCGTGCGGTCGGCGTGGTAGATGACCGGGTGGACGAGGGCGGACTGTGGGGCCCCGAACTCGCGGAGCGACCGGCGGTGCGCGTCGTTCATCAGGGTGGGCGCGCCGTTGCGGTCGAAAGCGATCACGCCGAACTCGACGGCGTTGATAATCTCGTCGAGCACTCGCTCCTGGTTGCGCGCGCGGACGAGCGCCGATTCGACGAGCGCGGACTGCTGCCGCAGGAGGACTCGTTGGCTCGTGCTGCGTCGGCTCGTGGCGTAGGTCGTCGTCGAGATGAAGACGAGGGTCATCGGCAACAGCACCTGCGTACCGAAGTCGGCGCTGCTCAGCGGTTCGCCGCTGACGACACGCAGCGTCCAGAGCAGACCGACCGAGAGCACGACGCCGCCGACGGCGCCCGCCAGCTTGTAGTTGCGGGCGAGCCAGATCACCGGCAGCACCAGGAAGAGCACGGAGCCCAGCTGTGGCTCGGCTTCGCGCACGCCGACGATCGCGACGATGTCGAGAACGGGCAGCAGCGCGGCCCATTTCTTGCGCTCCGGCGTCCAGTGCACGAGAAGTGCCACGCCGGTGAGGACGAAGACGAGCAGGATGGCGCCGAAGAAGAGCGGTTCCTCGAAGGCTGTCGGTTGCACGGCGAATACCACGGCCGCGAACGCGAGCAATGCCGCCGAGATCAGCAGCTGGCTGTTCAGGATGTAGCGTCCCAGTCGCCCGGGAGGTGCGACGACCGTCGCCGATTGTGGTGGAGCCATCGAACGGCGCTACTGTGTCGGGCTACGGAACGGGCTGCACGAAGCTGCCGCCGCCGCCCGGGTCTGACTACATCGCAAAGCCGAGAGCGCGCATCATGTCGCGGCCGTCGTCGGTGATCTTTTCGGGGCCCCACGGCGGCATCCACACCCAGTTGATGCGGAACGCGTCCACGACCCCGTCGAGTGCCTGTGCCGTCTGTTCCTCGAGCACGTCGGTGAGCGGGCAGCCGGCGCTCGTGAGCGTCATGCTGATGATGAGTGCGGTGTTCTCGTCGTCCCAGGTGAGGTCGTAGATCAGACCGAGGTCGACGATGTTGACCCCGAGCTCGGGGTCCATCACGTCTTTCAGCGCCTCTTCGACCTGGTCGAAGAGTGCGGGTGCGAGTGCGGTGGCCATGGCTCTACGCTACGCCGGTCGTCGAGACATAGCGATCGTAGCCCTCGTCTTCGAGGCGGTCGGCGAGCTCGGGCCCGCCTTCTTCGGCGACGCGGCCGTCGACGAAGACGTGCACGAAGTCGGGCTTGATGTAGCGCAGGATGCGCGTGTAGTGCGTGATGAGCAGGAGGCCCAGCCCGGTGTTGTCCTTGGCCCGGTTGACGCCCTCCGACACGATCTTGAGCGCGTCGACGTCGAGGCCGGAGTCGGTCTCGTCGAGGATGGCGAACTTCGGCTTGAGCAGCTCGAGCTGGAGGATCTCGTGGCGCTTCTTCTCGCCGCCGGAGAAGCCCTCGTTGACGTTGCGCTCGGAGAATGCTTTGTCCATGCGCAGGTCGGTCATGGCTTCCTTGACCTCCTTGAGCCACGGGCGGAGCGCCGGGGCCTCGCCGGCGATGGCGGTCTTCGCGGTGCGCAGGAAGTTCGAGACGGTGACGCCGGGGATTTCGACCGGGTACTGCATCGCGAGGAAGAGGCCGGCGCGGGCACGCTCGTCGACACTCATGGTGAGCACCTCGACGCCGTCGAGCGTGACGGAGCCACCCTCGACGTGGTACTTCGGGTGGCCGGCGATCGTGTACGCCAGAGTGGACTTGCCGGAACCGTTGGGTCCCATGATGGCGTGGATCTCGCCCTCGGCGATCGACAGGTCGACGCCCTTGAGGATCTCCTTGGTGCCCTGCTCGGTCTCGACGCTGACGCGGAGGTCTTTTACTTCCAGTACTGACATGGTGTTGTTCCTAAAGCGTGTGGGTTCAGACGGCGAGCGAGTCGCGGTCGATAGGGGTGGGGTCGATGAATACCTCGTCGTCGACGATCGTGACCGTGTAGACGGGTACCGGCTCGTAGGCCGGGAGTGTGAGGGGCTTGCCGGTCGTCAGCTCGAACTTGGAGCCGTGGGCCCAGCACTCGAGGGTGTCGTCTTCGACGAAACCCTCCGCGAGCGAGATGTCGCCGTGGGTGCAGGTATCGCCGAGGGCGTGCACGTCGCCGGCGGAGTCCATCACGACCGCGATCGGCTTGCCGTCGACGACCACGCGCAGCGCGGCACTCGGCGACAGCTCCGATCTCGAGCAGACCTTTGTTGCGGGAGACACTACTGCGCTCCCCCGTTCGCCGACCGGCCGAGCTCCTCGTCGATCGAGATCTGGAGGCGCTGCTCGAGTTCGGGCTTGCCGATCTTCTGGATGATCTCCGTGAGGAAGCCGAGCACGACGAGGCGACGAGCCTCGTGCTCGGTGATTCCGCGGGCCTGCAGGTAGAAGAGCTGCTCGTCGTCGAAGCGGCCGGTGGCACTCGCGTGCCCGGCACCGAGGATGTCGCCGGTCTCGATCTCGAGGTTCGGGATCGAGTCGGCACGCGTGCCCTCGCTGAGCACGAGGTTACGGTTCTGCTCGTAGCTGTCGGTGCCCGCGGCCTGCGCACCGATGAGGACGTCGCCGACCCACACCGTGTGGGCGCCGGTGCCCTGGAGCGCGCCCTTGTAGTTGACGCGGCCCTTGGTGTTCGCACCCTCGTGGTGCATGTAGACACGCTGCTCGAGGTGCTGGCCGGCGTCGGCGAAGTACAGGCCGAAGAGCTCGCCGTCGGCGCCCTCACCGGACAGTGCGACGGACGGGTTGACCCGGACGACCTTGCCGCCGAGGGAGACGACCACGTGACGGAAAGTCGCGTCGCGGCCGACCGTGGCGAAGTGGGTGGCGAGGTGGATCGCGTCGTCGGCCCACTCCTGCACGGAGACGACCGTGAGATGGGCGCCGTCTTCGACGACGATCTCGAGGTTCTCCACCAGTTGGGCATCGCCGGTGTTGAGCAGGATGACGCGTCCGTGGCTGTGCTTCTTCGCCGTGATCACCGTGTGGGCGCCGCGCGCGGCGGTGCCGAGGAGCGAGCGGGAGATGGTGATCTCCGAGGGCTCCTCGCCGGTCACGGTGATGGCGAGAGCCTTCTCGAACGAGTTCCACGCGTTGGCGGAAGACTTCTCTTCCGCCTGCCCGGCGAGCCCGACGCTCGCGTGGGTGCGGTCGATCCACTCGGCGTCGACGCCCTCCGTCTCGGTGGCGAGGAACGCGTACGGCGAGCCGTCGAGCTCGCCGTCGATGAGCGGGCGCACCAGGTCGACGGGAGTGAGCTTCCACTCGGCCTCACGGCCGTTCACCTCGGGGTGCTCGGTGGGAACATTCGACTTGAAGCGGGCCGAGCGGGTCTGGACGGGGACGAAGGCGCCCTCGGGGGCGTCCCAGCCGCCGTCGCTGTGCGCCGTGGCGCCGTGCTGGACTGTGGTTTCGGGTGTGACGACGGCCATTTAGCCTACGGATCCTTCCATGCTCATCTCGATGAGCTTGTTGAGTTCGAGGGCGTACTCCATCGGGAGTTCGCGTGCGATCGGCTCGATGAAGCCGCGCACGATCATGGCCATTGCCTCGTCTTCGGGCATGCCCCGCGACTGCAGGTAGAAGAGCTGTTCCGCGCTCACGCGGGAGACGGTCGCCTCGTGGCCGAGCTGTACGTCGTCGACGCGGATGTCGATCGCCGGGTAGGTGTCGGACCGCGAGATGGTGTCGACCAGGAGTGCGTCACAGCGGACGGTGTTCGCGGAGTGGTGGGCTCCGGCATCCACCCGTACTTCGCCACGGTAACCGGCGCGGCCACCACCGCGGGCGATCGACTTCGAGACGATCGACGACGTCGTGTACGGCGCCATGTGGATCATCTTGGCGCCGGCGTCCTGGTGCTGGCCGGGGCCCGCGAACGCGACGGAGAGGGTCTCGCCCTTGGCGTGCTCGCCCATCAGGTAGATGGACGGGTACTTCATGGTGACCTTGGAACCGATGTTGCCGTCGATCCACTCCATGGTTGCGCCCTCGTGCGCGATGGCGCGCTTCGTGACGAGGTTGTAGACGTTGTTCGACCAGTTCTGGATCGTCGTGTAGCGGACGCGCGCGTTCTTCTTCACGATGATCTCGACCACGGCGGAGTGCAGCGAGTCGCTCTTGTAGATCGGGGCGGTGCAGCCCTCGATGTAGTGCACGTACGAACCCTCGTCGGCGATGATCAGCGTGCGCTCGAACTGGCCCATGTTCTCCGTGTTGATACGGAAGTAGGCCTGCAGCGGGATCTCGACGTGCACGCCCTTGGGGACGTAGACGAACGAGCCGCCGGACCACACGGCCGTGTTCAGAGCGGCGAACTTGTTGTCGCCGGCCGGGATGACGGTGCCGAAGTACTCCTGGAAGATCTCCGGGTACTCCTTGAGGGCGGTGTCGGTGTCGAGGAACAGCACACCCTGCGCTTCGAGCTCGGCGTTGATGGTGTGGTACACCACCTCCGACTCGTACTGCGCGGCGACACCGGAGACGAGACGCTTACGTTCGGCCTCGGGAATACCGAGCTTCTCGTAGGTGTCCTTGATGTCGTCGGGGAGGTCTTCCCACGTCTGCGCCTGCTTCTCGGTGGAGCGGACGAAGTACTTGATGTTGTCGAAGTCGATGCCGGACAGATCGGCACCCCACGTCGGCATCGGCTTCATGCCGAAGAGTTTGAGGCCCTTGAGCCGGTTCTTGAGCATCCACTCGGGTTCGCTCTTCAGATTCGAGATGTCGGTGACGACTTCCTCGTTGATGCCGCGGCGGGCGGATGCGCCAGCAGCGTCGGAGTCGGACCAGCCGAACTCGTACTGTCCAAGACTGTTGAGTTCCGGGCGATCGATCAGCACGTCAGTCATAGTTACCTCTTTCCTACCGGCAGCAACCAAGGTGGTCGCTACGGTATTCCGACACACAGCGAATTACCGGGGACACTCAACGATCGTTGACTGTCGTGTGGGCGATGGTCACGGTACAAATCGACTGACCGGACGGGTGCGATGAGCACCGATCGTCCTGCATAGACTTGACCGAGACAAGCGGGTGTTGACCCCTCGTCTTCATCGACTCCCCTGGCATGGGCTGCGTTCTGCGAACCTGTCAATCTTATAGGGAGAACTCGCGAATAACAGGAGGAAACCGCTGTGAATGCCGCCGCGTCATCGATCACGACGCTCTGGTCGCGTTTCCGCTCGATTCTCCCCGCGGCGGTCGACGCCCGGGTGAAGTTCTTCGCGTGGGCATCGCTCGCCGTTCAGGTGCTGTTGATCGGCACCGGCGGTGCCGTGCGCCTGACCGGTTCCGGGCTCGGCTGCCCGACCTGGCCGCAGTGCGTTCCCGGCTCGTTGACCAACACGCCCGAGATGGGTATCCACGGCCTGATCGAGTTCGCGAACCGAGCCCTCACCGGGGTCGTCGTGATCATCGCGATCCTCGCGTTCCTCTCTGTCATCCGTTTCCGTGCCGAACGGCGCGACCTGTTCGTGCTCACCCTGCTGCAGGGTCTGAGCATCCCGCTCCAGGCGGTCATCGGCGGCATCACCGTGCTCACCGGACTCAACTCCTACATCGTCGGCCTGCACTTCGTCGTGTCGATCGTGCTCGTCGCCCTCACCGCGATGCTCATCTTCCGCGTCTACTACGGGCCGCGTGGCTCGGTGAAGCCGATGCCGGCCTGGTACCTCGCCCTCACCCACGTGACGTCGTTGTTCGTCGCCATCACCGTGGTGGTCGGAATTCTGACCACCGGATCGGGACCGCACGCGGGCGACGCCGACACCCCGCGCAACGGGCTCGACACGGACTTCCTGCAGCACCTGCACTCCTGGCCCGCCTACATCGTGCTCGGCGCGACGGTGCTGCTCGTGCTCGGCGCGTTCACCGTCTCCGGTGCCACCGTCCGGCTGCGACGGTTCACGATCGCGCTGCTCCTCGTCGAGCTCGCGCAGATCACCGTGGGCATCAGCCAGGCGCGCCTCGGCCTGCCCGAGCTGCTGGTCGGCATCCACATGGTGCTCGCCGGGGTGCTGGTCGCCGCGATGACCGCCGTGGTGCTGTCCCTGCGGGTTCCGGCGGAGCTGCCCGCCGCGGCATCCGACTCGGACCTTCTGACGGACGCACGTTAGACAACAGGTGTCGAAGGACACGCCCGGGGCGCGTCCTGGCCGGAGAGTTCTGCGTACTTCTTAGAAATACGTCTTAGAAGGGCAGCAGCGGGTCGACACCGACCGCGATAAACAGCAACGTCAGATAACTGATCGAGCTGTGGAAGACGCGCATCGGCGTCACGGTGTCGTGGCGGATCGCCTGGCTGTAGAGGTGGTGCGATTCGTAGATGAACCAGGCACCGGCGGCCACCGCGACGACCGAGTAGACGACGCCCATGTTCGCCACCGGGATGAGCAGCAGCGAGCAGGCGACGGTTGCCCACGCGTACAGGATGACCTGGAGGCCGACGATCGTGCGGCCGCGCACCACGGCGAGCATCGGCACGCTCGCGGCCGCGTAGTCGTCGCGGTACTTCATCGAGAGCGGCCAGTAGTGCGGCGGCGTCCAGAGGAAGATGACCATAAACAGGATGACGGGGGCCCAGGTGAGCGAACCGGTGACGGCAGCCCAGCCGATGAGCACCGGGAAGCAGCCGGCGATTCCGCCCCAGACGATGTTCTGCTCGGTGCGGCGCTTGAGCCAAAGCGTGTAGACGAAGACGTAGACCAGGATCGCGGCGAGCGAGAGTGCCGCGGCGAGCCAGTTGGTGAACACGGCGAGCCAGGCGATGGATGCCACGCCGATGACCCAGGCGAAGACGAGGGCTTCGCGGTCGGAGAGCTCTCCCGTGACGAGCGGACGCTTCTGCGTGCGCTTCATCAGGCGGTCGATGTCACGGTCGATGTAGCAGTTGAAGGCGCTGGCCGAGCCGGCACTCAGGGATCCGCCGATCAGGGTGGCGATGACGAGCCAGAGGCTGGGCAGTCCGCCCTGCGCGAGGATCATGACCGGAGCGGTCGTGACGAGCAGCAGTTCGACCACGCGCGGTTTCGTCAGGGCCACGTATGCCTTCGCCTTACGGGCGAAACCGATCCTCGTGGTGGCGGGTCGGCTCTCTACGGCTACGTCCATGACTCCTCTAACTCGCAATGTGCACAGGTCCTCCCAATTCTACGTGCACTCGGCCTCGAGACTTGCTGCGCGGTAGCCTCTCCGACCCATTTTCTCGGCGCAAGGGCAAGCACCGACTCCCCCCACACTCCCTATACTTGAATGTGCTTGCCACCCGTCGGCAAGAAATCCCCGGACCCTCAGTTGTTTTGAGTTGCCCATGGGATCCGGCGGCCGTGCCGAAGACGACACAGTGCTGGGTCTGCCTGTTATGGGCTACCAGCAGCACGCGGCAAGCGAACAAACCTCTCCGCAGTGATCGCTGTGATCCGCTGCTGTGCAATATGAAGGGTCATCAAACACGTGGCAGCTTTCCAGTGGGATTCCATTGACAACAAGGCAGTAGACACCGCCCGCATTCTGGCGGCGGACGCCGTGGAGAAGGTTGGAAACGGTCATCCCGGCACCGCAATGAGCCTTGCCCCGGCCGCCTACCTCCTCTTCCAGAAGATCATGCGCCGCGACCCGAGCGACAACGAGTGGATCGGTCGCGACCGCTTCATCCTGTCGGTCGGCCACAGCTCGCTGACCCAGTACATCCAGCTCTACTTCGGCGGCTACGGCCTCGAGCTCGACGACCTCAAGGCGCTCCGCACCTGGGGCTCGCTCACCCCCGGCCACCCCGAGTACGGCCACACCGACGGTGTCGAGATCACCACCGGCCCGCTCGGCCAGGGCCTCGCCTCGGCCGTGGGCTTCGCCTACGCCGCCCGCTACGAGCGTGGCCTGTTCGACCCGGAGGCCGCCCCCGGCACGAGCCCGTTCGACCACTTCATCTACACGATCGCCGGCGACGGCGACCTCCAGGAGGGCGTCACGAGCGAGGCTTCGTCCCTCGCCGGCCACCAGGAGCTCGGCAACCTCATCGCGATCTACGACTCCAACCAGATCTCGATCGAGGACGACACCAACATCGCCTTCACCGAAGACGTGCACGCGCGCTACCTCGCCTACGGCTGGGACGTGCGAGTCGTCGACTGGAAGAAGACCGGCGAATACGTCGAAGACGTCGCCGAGCTGAACGACGCGATCGAGGCCGCCAAGGGCGTCACCGACAAGCCGTCGCTCATCATTCTCAAGACCATCATCGGATGGCCGAGCCCGAAGAAGCAGAACTCCGGCAAGATCCACGGCTCCGCACTCGGCGCCGAAGAGCTCGCCGGCGTCAAGGCCGTCCTCGGCTTCGACCCGGAGCTGTCGTTCGACGTCGACCCCGAGGTCATCGCGCACACCCGCAAGGCGATCGAGCGTGGCCAGGCGCAGCACGCCGAGTGGACCGAGCAGCTCGAAGCATGGGCGACCGCGAACCCCGACAAGAAGGTCCTCCTCGACCGCGTCCTCACGGGCGAACTGCCCGAGGGCGTCGAAGCGGCACTCCCCGTCTTCGAGGCCGGTACCGAGGTCTCGACCCGCGCGGCTTCCGGCAAGGTCATCAACGCCCTCGCCGGCGTGATCCCCGAACTGTGGGGCGGCTCGGCCGACCTCGCGGAGTCGAACCTGACCACCATCAACGGCGCCGGATCGTTCGTGCCCGAGAAGTGGTCGACCCACGAGTGGTCGGCCAGCGCCACCGGCCGTGTGCTCCACTTCGGTATCCGCGAGCACGCCATGGGCGCCATCCTCAACGGCATCGTCCTGCACGGCAACACCCGCCCCTTCGGTGGAACGTTCCTCATCTTCAGCGACTACATGCGGCCCGCCGTGCGTCTCGCCGCGCTGATGAAGGCACCGGCGATCTACGTCTGGACGCACGACTCCGTCGCGCTCGGCGAAGACGGCCCCACCCACCAGCCGATCGAGCAGCTCGCGACCCTTCGCGCCATCCCCGGTCTTGACATCGTGCGCCCCGGCGACGCGAACGAGACCGCGTGGGCCTGGAAGACGATCCTCGAGCGTCGTGAGGGACCGGCCGGTATCGCGCTGACCCGCCAGAACATCCCCGTGTTCGCACGTGGCGAAGGCGAGGCCAGCGGCGAGACCTTCGCGTCGGCCAAGTACGTCGCCCAGGGCGCCTATGTTCTCGCCGAGGCGCCGAACGGCATGCCCGACGTGATCTTCATCGCCACCGGTTCCGAGGTGCAGATCGCCGTCGAGGCCCGTGAGGTACTCAAGGCCGAGGGCATCAACGCCCGCGTCGTATCCGCTCCGAGCCTCGAGTGGTTCGAAGAGCAGACCGCCGAGTACCGCGAGTCGGTCCTCCCCGCCTCGGTCACCGCCCGCGTGTCGATCGAAGCCGGAATCAGCCTGACCTGGGACAAGTACGTCGGCGATGCCGGCCGTAGCGTCTCGATCGAGCACTTCGGTGCATCGGCCGACTACAAGACGCTGTTCCGCGAGTTCGGAATGACCACTGAGGCTGCAGTCGCGGCCGCCAAGGATTCGCTCGCCGCCCTCTAAGCGGCCCAGCAAACAGAGAAGAAGAGATAATAATGACGAACACCACCCCCACCGCCGACCTGTCGGCCGCCGGTGTCAGCATCTGGCTCGACGACCTCTCCCGTGAGCGCATCGCGTCCGGCGGACTCGAGAAGCTGATCGCCGAGCGCAACGTCGTCGGCGTCACCACGAACCCGACGATCTTCGCCGGTGCACTCGCCAAGGGCGAGGCCTACGACGAGCAGGTCGCCCTGCTCGCCAAGGCCGGCACCAACGTGACCGACGCGGTCTTCGAGATCACCACCGACGACGTGGCAGCAGCCAGCGACGTCTTCCGCTCGATCTACGACACCACCGCCGGTTTCGACGGCCGCGTGTCGATCGAGGTCGAGCCCGGCTTCGCGCACGACGCCGCAGCGACAATCGCCCAGGCGAAGCAGCTCTGGGCCAAGGTCGACCGCCCGAACGCGCTCATCAAGATCCCCGCGACGATCGAGGGCCTCGAAGCCATCACCGAGACGATCGGCGCCGGCATCAGCGTCAACGTCACGCTGATCTTCAGCCTCGAGCGCTACCGCGAGGTCATCAACGCGTACCTCTCCGGTCTCGAGAAGGCACAGGCCGCCGGCATCGACATCTCGACCCTGCACTCGGTCGCCTCGTTCTTCGTGTCGCGCGTCGACACCGAGATCGACAAGCGTCTCGACGCTGTCGGGACCGACGAGGCCAAGGCCCTCAAGGGCAAGGCCGGCGTCGCCAACGCGCAGCTCGCCTACGAGGTCTACCAGGGTGCATTCGCCACCGAGCGTGCGCAGGCCCTCCTCGCGGCCGGCGCCAACAAGCAGCGCCCCCTCTGGGCCTCGACCGGCGTCAAGGACCCCGCCGTCCTCGACACCACGTACGTCGTCGAGCTCGTCGCACCCGAGGTCGTCAACACGATGCCCGAGAAGACGCTCGAAGCGACCTTCGACCACGGCGTCATCGCCGGCGACTCGATTACCGGCTCGTACGCGGCGGCCAACGCCGTGCTCGACGCCGTCGCCGCCCAGGGCATCTCCTACGACGAGGTCACCGCACTGCTCGAGAAGGAGGGCGTGGAGAAGTTCATCGTCTCCTGGAACGAACTGCTCGACACCGTTACGGCAGCGCTCGAAGCTGCAAAATGAGCGTCAGAATCGCGGTGAGCGGCGCAGCCAAAGAGGCTGTCGACCGCATCGTGCCCCAGCTGGTGAGCGATCTGATCGCCACCCGCATCACGGGGCTCGACGCGAGCATCTGGGGCGCCGACGCTGAGGAAGAGGCGTCCAAGCGCCTCGGGTGGACCGAGTCTGTCTCGGTCTCCGCTCCGCTGGTGCCACAGATCCTCGCTCTCCGCGAGGAGCTGGTCGCGGCCGGCGTCACCCACTTCGTGCTCGGGGGCATGGGCGGCTCGTCGCTCGCCCCCGAGGTCATCACGAGGACGGCCGGCGTCGAGCTGACCGTGCTCGACGCCACCGACCCCGGCCAGGTGCTCAGCGCGTTGAACGACCGCCTCGAGACGACCGCCGTGGTCATCTCGTCGAAGTCGGGCGGCACGACCGAGACCGACAGCCAGAAGCGCGTCTACGAGAAGGCGTTCCGCGACGCGGGGATCGATCCCGTCGAGCGCATCGTCGTCGTCACCGACCCGGGCTCTCCGCTCGACGTCGCAGCGCGCGCCGACGGCTACCGCGTGTTCAACGCCGACCCGACCGTGGGAGGGCGCTACTCGGCCCTCACCGCGTTCGGACTCGTGCCGTCCGGACTCGCCGGCGTCGACATCCAAGCCTTGCTCGACGAGGCCGACGCCATGTCGTACTCGCTCGCGCTCGACGAGGCCGACAACGCCGGTCTGATCTTGGGCGCCGCGATCGCCGGAGCCGTTCCGCTGAAGGACAAGCTCGGAATCGTGTCCGACGGGACCCACATCGTGGGTCTCGGCGACTGGATCGAGCAGCTGATCGCGGAGTCGACCGGGAAGGACGGCAAGGGAATCCTGCCCGTCGTCCTGTCCACCGACTCCCCCGAACTCGACGAGAACCTCGCAGATCTGCAGATCATCCGCCTCGTCGCGGACTACAAGGCGACCGAGCACCTCAACGAGGGCGACATCGAGATCACCGGCACCCTGGGCGCGCTCCTGCTCACCTGGGAGTACGCGGTGGTCGTGGCGGGACGCCTTCTGGGCATCAACCCCTTCGACCAGCCCGACGTCGAGTCGGCGAAGATCGCCACGCGTGGCCTCCTCGACGCCCGCCCCGAGCCCGTCGCCCCGGCATTCGTCGACGGCGGCATCGAGGTGCGCGGCACGGAGACCGTGCTGGCCGGGGTTTCTGACCTGGCCGGCGCCGTGGCATCCGTCTTGTCGACTCTGGGAACAGACGGTTACGTCTCGATCCAGGCCTACCTGGACCGTGTGAAGTACCCGGAGCTCGAGCAGACGCGCAACCTCGTTGCCGCCCGCGCCGAGCGCCCCGTGACCTTCGGCTGGGGACCTCGGTTCCTGCACTCGACCGGCCAGTTCCACAAGGGCGGCCCGGCGGTCGGCGTCTTCATCCAGATTACCGAGATTCCGGATGTCGACCTCGCGATCCCGGAACGCCCGTTCACCTTCGGCCAACTCATCCAAGCCCAGGCGGCCGGCGACGCGAGTGTTCTCGCCGAGCACGGCCGTCCGGTGCTCACCATCACGCTCACCGACGCGGAAGCGCAGCTTCCCGCGCTCATCGCAGCGCTGAGCTAACCACACACGTAGAAAGCACCAAGGAGCTGCATGTCCCCCGTGGATATCACACCGGAATTCAATCCGCTCAGGATTCCTTCCGACCGCCGTCTGAACCGCATCGCCGGCCCGAGCGCCCTCATCATCTTCGGAGTGACGGGTGACCTGTCGCGCAAGAAGCTGATGCCGGCCGTGTACGACCTCGCCAACCGCGGCCTGCTTCCCCCCGGATTCGCGCTCGTGGGCTTCGCCCGCCGCGACTGGGAAGACCAGGACTTCGAAAAAGAGGTCTACGAAGCCGTCAAGCAGTACGCGCGCACTCCCTTCGACGAGGACGTCTGGCGCCAACTGGCGCTGGGCATCCGTTTCGTCCAGGGCGAATTCGACGACGACGCCGCGTTCGAGCGTCTCAAGGAGACCATCGACGAGCTGGACCGCGACCGCGGAACGATGGGCAACCACGCGTTCTACCTGTCGATCCCGCCGAAGTCCTTCCCGCAGGTGACCGAGCAGCTCCGCCGCTCGGGGCTCGCGGAGCAGCAGGAGGGCCACTGGCGCCGCGTCGTCATCGAGAAGCCGTTCGGTAGCGACCTCAAGACGGCCCGCGAACTGAACGACGTCGTCGAGTCGGTCTTCCCGGCCGACAGCGTCTTCCGCATCGACCACTACCTCGGTAAGGAGACGGTGCAGAACATCCTCGCGCTGCGCTTCGCCAACGAGATGTACGAGCCGATCTGGAACGCCAACTACATCGACCACGTGCAGATCACGATGGCCGAGGACATCGGCGTCGGCGGCCGTGCCGGCTACTACGACGGCATCGGCGCAGCCCGCGACGTCATCCAGAACCACCTCCTGCAGCTCCTCGCCCTCACGGCGATGGAGGAGCCCATCTCGTTCAACGCCGCAGACCTGCGCGCCGAGAAGGAGAAGGTGCTCGCCGCCGTCAAGCTGCCCGCCGACCTGAGCACCTCGACCGCGCGCGGCCAGTACTCCGGCGGTTGGCAGGGCGGCGAAAAGGTCGTCGGCTTCCTCGACGAAGACGGCATGAACCCCGAGTCGCTCACCGAGACCTTCGCGGCGATCCGCCTCGACATCGGTACGCGCCGCTGGGCCGGTGTGCCGTTCTACCTCCGTGCCGGCAAGCGCCTCGGCCGCCGCGTCACCGAGATCGCGGTCGTGTTCAAGCGCGCCCCGCAGAACCTGTTCGCGGAGAGCCAGACCGGCACCCTCGGCCAGAACGCCATCGTGATCCGCGTGCAGCCCGACGAGGGCGTCACGATCCGTTTCGGATCCAAGGTTCCCGGCGCCACCATGCAGGTGCGCGACGTGACCATGGACTTCGGCTACGGCCACGCCTTCACCGAGGCCAGCCCCGAGGCATACGAGCGACTCATCCTCGACGTGCTCCTCGGCGACCCGCCGCTGTTCCCCCGCCACGAAGAGGTCGAACTCTCGTGGAAGATCCTCGACCCGATCGAGGAATTCTGGGAGACGCAGGGCCAGCCCGAACAGTACCGACCGGGCACCTGGGGCCCGCAGTCCGCCGACGACCTTCTAGCCCGCGACGGCAGAGTATGGAGACGACCATGATTGTCGACCTTCCCGACACAACCACCAGCAAGATCTCGAAGACCCTCGTCAAGATCCGCGAGGAGGGCGGCGCTGTCGCCCTCGGCCGCGTGCTGACCCTCGTCATCTCGACCAAGCTCGGTGAAGAAGAAGAGGCCATCGAGGCCGCCAACGACGCATCGCGCGAACACCCGATGCGCGTCATCGTGATCTCGACCGCCCAGGGCGCGGATGACGCCTCCGACGCCCGCATCGACGCCCAGATCCGCGTGGGCGGCGACGCCGGCGCGAGCGAGGTCATCGTGGTCAAGGCCTACGGCGACACCGCGAGCGATCAGGAGGGACTCGTCACAGGGCTCCTCCTGCCCGACGCCCCCGTCGTCGCCTGGTGGCCCGGTGTGGCCCCCGAGAACGCCGCGAAGTCGCCCCTCGGCGTCATCGCCCAGCGTCGCATCACGGATGCCGCGTCGAGCTCGAACCCGGCGGCCGCACTCGTGCACGTCGCCGAGACGTACGCGCCCGGCGACACCGACTTCGCTTGGACCCGCCTCACGCTGTGGCGCGCCCAGCTCGCCGCGGTCCTCGACCAGCCGCCGTACGAGCCGGTCACCGGCGTCACCGTCCACGGTGCTGCCGACTCCCCGTCGACGGTTCTGCTCGCCGCGTGGCTGCAGCTGCAGCTCAAGATCGACGTGAAGCTCGAGGTGACCAACAAGTCCCACGGCTCCAGCGGAATCCAGGGTGTCGTGCTCGAGCGCGCCGGCGGAAACATCGAGCTCGAGCGCACGCTCGTGAACGTGGCGACGCTCGTGCAGCCGAACCAGCCGACGCACGACATCTCGCTGCCGCGTCGCAGCCTGCGCGACTGCCTCTCGGAGGAGCTGCGACGACTCGACCCCGACGATCTGTTCGGCGACGTCATCCAAAGCGGACTCGGCCAGCTCGGCAAGGTCACACCGCACCTGCACACGGGTACGATCGCAGCAGTAGAGATCGACGAAAACGGAGTGGCCACCGCGTGACAGTAGGACGACGGGTGCTCGTGCACCCAGACAAAGCAGCACTCGCAGCATCGGTAGCCGCGAGATTCATGACGAAGATGGTCGACCTGCTCGACGAGTTCGGTGAAGCAACCGTCGTCCTCACGGGCGGGACCATGGGCAGCGCGGTGCTGTCCGAGATCAACAACTCGCCGGCACGCGACACGCTCGACTGGTCGCGCGTGCACTTTTGGTGGGGCGACGAGCGTTGGCTCCCCCGCGGGGACGCCGAGCGCAACGAGACCCAGGCGCGGGAGGCGCTGCTCGACCACCTCGGTCTCGACGGCAGCACCATCCACGCGTTCCCGGCGTCGGACGAGGGCATCGATCTGGATGCCGCGGCCGAGGTCTACGCTCTGGAACTCGCCGCGCACGCCCACGAGGGTGCGACGCTCCCCCGGTTCGACATCACCTTCCTGGGTGTCGGCCCCGACGGGCACGTCGCCTCGCTGTTCCCCGAACAGCCCGGTATCCGCGAGACCGAGGCGACGGTGATCGCCGTGCGCAACGCTCCGAAGCCCCCGCCCGAGCGGCTGTCGCTCACCCTCCCGGTGATCAACTCGTCGACGCGCATCTGGATGGTTCTCGCGGGTGCGGACAAGGCTTCGGCTCTCGGCCTCAGCCTCGCCGGTGCGAGCATCAACGAGGTGCCCGCGGCCGGCGTCGAAGGACGTCGCAGCACTCTCTACTACGTCGACCGTGAAGCCACGGCCGAGGTTCCCGAGAACCTCACCGCGACCGAGATCTTCTGGACCGCGGCAGACGCGACCGACTAGATCCCGCGCATACGCAGAAAGGCCGCTACCTTCGGGTAGCGGCCTTTCTGCGTATGTACCTCTGACGCCTGTATCAGGACGAGGGGGCGCTTCCGCGGCGCGCGCGGAGTTGCGAGAGGGCTTCGCCCAAGAGGGACTCGGCTTCCTCTTCGGTGCGACGTTCCTTCACGTAGGCGAGAGGTGCGTCTTGTAGGGCTCGAGCTTCGCGACGGACGGCGGGTTGTTCTTGTCCCGGCCGGCCGGCAGACCGCTCTGCGGCGAGTCGATGGTCAGGGGGATCTCGTCGTCGGGCAGGTTAGCCGCGAAGTGGCGGACCGTCTCGTTACCGAGTTCGTCCCAGTAGGAGATCTGCACGCGCTCGGCGTGATAGCCCCGGTCCTGCTCCCCCATCGGGCCTGCGCCCACACGCGATCCTCGAATCGCACTGCCACCTGAAGCCACTGTGCCCCCTTGTTGCCTAGTCGGTATTGCCCGATGAGATTGGTTAAGCCCCGTTGAACTTGGTGATGAGGCCAAGCACGACGATCGATGTGATCCAGATCACCGCGAGAATGACGGTGATGCGGTTCAGGTTGCGTTCGGCAACGCCGGATGCACCGAGGTTAGACGTCACTCCGCCGCCGAACATGTCGGAGAGACCGCCTCCGCGTCCACGGTGCAACAGAATGAGGAGCGTCAGCAAGAGACTCGTGATGCCGAGTACAACCTGCAGCGCGACCTGGAGCAGCACTCTCTACTACGTCGACCGTGAAGCCACGGCCGAGGTTCCCGAGAACCTCACCGCGACCGAGATCTTCTGGACCGCGGCAGACGCGACCGACTAGATCCCGCGCATACGCAGAAAGGCCGCTACCTTCGGGTAGCGGCCTTTCTGCGTATGTACCTCTGACGCCTGTATCAGGACGAGGGGGCGCTTCCGCGGCGCGCGCGGAGTTGCGAGAGGGCTTCGCCCAAGAGGGACTCGGCTTCCTCTTCGGTGCGACGTTCCTTCACGTAGGCGAGGTGCGTCTTGTAGGGCTCGAGCTTCGCGACGGACGGCGGGTTGTTCTTGTCCCGGCCGGCCGGCAGACCGCTCTGCGGCGAGTCGATGGTCAGGGGGATCTCGTCGTCGGGCAGGTTAGCCGCGAAGTGGCGGACCGTCTCGTTACCGAGTTCGTCCCAGTAGGAGATCTGCACGCGCTCGGCGTGATAGCCCCGGTCCTGCTCCCCCATCGGGCCTGCGCCCACACGCGATCCTCGAATCGCACTGCCACCTGAAGCCACTGTGCCCCCTTGTTGCCTAGTCGGTATTGCCCGATGAGATTGGTTAAGCCCCGTTGAACTTGGTGATGAGGCCAAGCACGACGATCGATGTGATCCAGATCACCGCGAGAATGACGGTGATGCGGTTCAGGTTGCGTTCGGCAACGCCGGATGCACCGAGGTTAGACGTCACTCCGCCGCCGAACATGTCGGAGAGACCGCCTCCGCGTCCACGGTGCAACAGAATGAGGAGCGTCAGCAAGAGACTCGTGATGCCGAGTACAACCTGCAGCGCGACCTGGAGAATTTCCACGGGTAACCTTTCGAAGCGGCCGGTGGGCCTCAAGTAGTATATCTGCGGCGTGGGGACTCGATCGAGCCCCCACGCTTGTCATATTGACGCAGAATTGTCAGCGAAACAGGCGGATCAGGTGCCGACGTGCTTCTGGAAGCGCGAAATGCTCGCGAATTCGTCGAGATCGAGGCTCGCACCACCGACGAGGGCGCCGTCGACGTTGGACTCGCGCATGAAGCCCGCGATGTTCACCGCCTTCACGGAACCGCCGTAGAGGATGCGGGTCGCCGCGGCGACGTCCTCGCCGAGCAGTTCGACCAGCAGTTCGCGCAGCTTGGCGGCGACCTGTTCGGCCTGCTCGGGAGTCGCGGCCTGGCCGGAACCGATGGCCCAGACGGGCTCGTAGGCGACGACGATGTCGACGGCTCCCGTCACTCCCGCAAGCGCGGCGCGCAGCTGGGCGACGGGGACCGCGCTCGGGCCGTGCTTTTCGAGGTCTTCGGCGGTCTCGCCGACGCAGATCACGGGAACGAGGTTGTGACGGAGGGCGGCGCCGACCTTGGCGGCGACGACCTCGTCGGTCTCGTTGTGCAGGGTGCGTCGTTCGGAGTGGCCGATGATGACGTACTGGCAGTCGAGCGCCTTGAGGAAGGCGCCGGAGATCTCGCCGGTGTAGGCACCGGAGTCGTGGGCCGAGAGGTCCTGCGCGCCGAAGGCGAGATCGAGTTTGTCGGCCGAGATCAGCGTCTGCACGGAGCGCAGATCGGTGAAGGGCGGGAAGACCGCGACCTCGGCCGTGCCGAAGTCGTGCTGGGCGTCCTTGAGGCTCCACGCGAGCTTCTGGGCGAAGGCGATGGCCTGCAGGTGGTCGAGGTTCATCTTCCAGTTGCCGGCGATGAGGGGCACGCGCTTGTGCGCCGTGCCGGGTACTACTGCCATCCGAGGACCTCCAGTCCAGGCAGACGCTTTCCCTCGAGGAACTCGAGGCTGGCGCCGCCACCGGTTGAGATGTGACCGAACTGGTCGTCGTCGAAGCCGAGGGCGCGCACGGCGGCGGCGGAGTCGCCACCGCCGACCACGCCGAGGCCGTCGATCTGGGTGAGTGCCTGCGCTACGGCCTTGGTGCCGGCGGCGAAGGGGGCGAGTTCGAAGACGCCCATGGGGCCGTTCCAGAACACGGTCTTCGACGCGGCGATGACCTCGGCGAACCGGGCGGCCGTGTCGGGACCGATGTCGAGGCCGAGGCCCGACGATCCGAACGGGGTGTCTTCGATGCCCGAGGCGGGCGTCGTGACGAATTCGGCGTCAGCACCGAACTTCGAGGCCACGACGATGTCGGTGGGGACCACGATCTCGACGCCGAGCTTCTCCGCCTCGGCGAGGTAGCCCTTCACGCTTTCGATCTGGTCCGTTTCGAGCAGGCTCGATCCGACCTTGTAGCCGAGGGCCGCGAGGAAGGTGAAGAGCATGCCGCCGCCGATGAGCAGGGTGTTGACCTTGGGGAGCAGGGCGCCGATGACGGCGAGCTTGTCCGAGACCTTCGAGCCGCCGAGGACGACCGTGTAGGGCGCCTCGGGGGTACGGGTGAGGCGCTCGAGCACCTCGAGCTCGGCCTGGATGAGGAGTCCGGCGGCGCTCGGCAACAGGGCGGCGATCTCGAAGACGCTGGCCTGCTTGCGGTGCACGACCCCGAATCCGTCGGACACGTACGCGTCGGCGAAGGCGGCGAGCTTGCCCGCGAACTCCTCGCGCTCGGTATCGACCTTGCTGGTCTCTCCCGGGTTGAAGCGGAGGTTCTCCAGCAGGACGATGTCGCCGTCGGCGAGGCCGGCGACGGCCTCCTCCGCAGCGGAACCGACCGTGTCGCTCGCAAAGACGACGCCCTTGCCGAGGAGCTCGCTCAGTCGCTGGGCGACCGGAGCGAGGCTGTACTTGGCCTCCGGCGCGCCGTCGGGTCGCCCGAGGTGGGAGACGACGACGACGCGGGCGCCGGAGTTGATCAGGGCGTTGAGCGTCGGGAGAGAGGCGCGAATGCGGCCGTCGTCCGTGATCTGTCCGTCTTTCAACGGGACGTTCAGATCACAGCGGACGAGCACGTTCTTGCCGCTCAGGTCACCGAGGCTGTCAATGGTGCGAAGCGACACGGTCGTTGGTTCCTGGTTCTGACTAGAGGCGGTCGGCGACGTACGAGGTCACGTCGACGAGGCGGTTGGAGTAGCCCCACTCGTTGTCGTACCACGAGGCGACCTTGACCTGGTTGCCGATGACCTTGGTCAGGCCGGCGTCGAAGATCGAGGAGTGCGGGTCGCCCTGGATGTCGCTGGAGACGATCGGGTCCTCCGTGTAGCTGAGGATGCCCTTGAGGGGGCCCTCGGCCGCTGCCTTGTAGGCGGCGTTGACTTCGGCGACCGTGACGGGGCGCGAGGCCTCGATGGTGAGGTCGGTGATCGATCCGGTGATCACGGGAACGCGGAGTGCGTAGCCGTCGAGCTTGCCGACGAGCTCGGGGATGACGAGGCCGAGGGCCTTGGCCGCACCGGTCGAGGTCGGGATGATGTTCGCGGCGGCGGCACGTGCGCGGCGGAGGTCGCTGTGCGGGCCGTCCTGCAGGTTCTGGTCGGCGGTGTAGGCGTGGACCGTGGTCATGAGGCCACGCTCGATGCCGAAGTTGTCCATGAAGACCTTGGCGAGGGGCGCGAGGCAGTTCGTGGTGCACGACGCGTTGGAGATGATGTCGTGGATCGCTGCGTCGTAGGTGCCCTCGTTCACGCCGAGAACCAGAGTGGCGACGTCGTCGCCGGTCGCGGGAGCGGAGACGATGACCTTCTTGGCGCCGGCGGTGATGTGCTTGCGCGCGTCCTCCGACTTGGTGAAGCGTCCGGTCGACTCGATGACGACCTCGACACCGAGCTCGCCCCAGGGCAGCAGCTCGGGGTTGCGCTCGGCGAGGACCTTGATCGGCTTGCCGTCGACGAAGATGGTGTCGCCCTCGACGGTGACGGTGGCGTCGAGACGGCCTCCGACGGTGTCGTACTTGAGGAGGTGAGCGAGGGCCGCGGGGTTGTCGAGGTCGTTGACCGCGACGATTTCGAGGTCGCTTCCCTTGGCGAGTGCCGCGCGAAGGAAGTTACGGCCGATTCGGCCGAATCCGTTGATTCCGATTTTGACGCTCAATTGAACTCCATATTTTCAGGCGCCGGATGACGCACAGGTGGTGGATTACTGCGGTAAAAGGGGCGGAACCGTTGTGCGGTTCCGCCCCCGCGAAGTCTCTGGTTTAGGAGAGGAGGAACAGGCCCGGGGTCTGCGCGCGGGCGGCGTCGAAACGAGCCTGTGCGTTCTCCCAGTTGGCGATGTTCCAGAACGCCTTGACGTAGTCGGCGCGCACGTTCTTGTAGTCGAGGTAGTAGGCGTGCTCCCAGACGTCGAGCATCAGGATCGGCACGATGCCCGCGGGGAGGTTGCCCTGCTGGTCGAAGAACTGGACGATGATGAGGCGTTCGCCGAAGGTGTCCCACGCGAGGACGGACCAGCCGGAGCCCTGCACGCCGAGTGCGGTGGCGGTGAAGTGCGCGGTGAACTTGTCGAACGAACCGAAGTTGTCGTCGATGGCGGACGCGAGGTCGCCGGTGGGCTTGTCGCCACCGTTCGGCGAGAGGTTCGTCCAGAAGATCGAGTGGTTGATGTGGCCACCGAGGTTGAAGGCGAGGTCCTTCTCGAGCTTGTTGACATTGGCGAGGTTGCCGGAGTCGCGCGCTTCTGCGAGCTGCGCGATGGCGGTGTTGGCACCGGTGACGTAGGTCTGGTGGTGCTTGCTGTGGTGCAGCTCCATGATGGCGCCGCTGATGCTGGGCTCGAGGGCCGCGTAGTCGTACGGGAGTTCGGGAAGGGTGTAATCAGCCAAAATATTCTCCTAGCGAATAGGCCACGAACAGAGCGTTCGCTGGGGCCGGGGTAACGAATCCAGTGTACTCCCGACAACCATCCAGTCCCGGTGCGGGAACGGATCCAGTCGAGAAACACACAGGTTTCAGGTCGATTCAGGACTCAGGTCCCGATCGTTCAGACATCGTCCATGTCGGGCGGGAGGTTCGCGTCGGTGCCGGGGATGTCCAGGTCGCTCGCGCGCTTGTCGGCCATGGCGAGGAGGCGGCGGATGCGGCCCGCGACGGCGTCCTTCGTCATGGGCGGGTCGGCGTGGTGGCCGAGCTCGTCGAGGCTCGAGTCACGGAATCGCAGTCGCAGCTCCCCCGCGTACCGCAGGTGCTTCGGCGTGGTGTCGTCGAGGATCTCGAGCGCGCGCTCCACCCGGGCGCAGGCGGCGACGGCGGCCTGCGCGCTGCGGCGGAGGTTGGCGTCGTCGAAGTTGACGAGACGGTTCGCGGTGGCGCGCACCTCGCGGCGCTGGCGAAGCTGCTCCCAGGCCTCGACGCTCGCGGTCGCCCCCATGTGCACGAGCATGGTGCCGATCGCTTCGCCGTCGCGGATGACGACGCGGTGCACGCCGCGCACCTCGCGGCTCTTCGCGGCGACGCCGAGACGGCCCGCAGCGCCGACGAGCGCCATCGCCGCCTCGTTGCCGGGGCAGGTGATCTCGAGTGCGGCCGAGCGGCCGGGGTCGGTGAGCGATCCTGCGGCGAGGAACGCCCCGCGCCAGATGGCGGCGACCTCCTCGCGCGAGCCGGTGGTGAGCTTGTTCGGGAGTCCGCGGATGGGACGGCGGCGCGCGTCGAGCAGGCCGGTCTGGCGGGCGAGGGTCTCGCCGCCCTCGACGACGCGGACGACGTACTGGTTGGTGCGGCGCGTGCCGGACGCGGGGATGACCGCGGCTTCGCTGCGGACGCCGTAGAGCTCGGCGAGGTCCTTGCGGACGCGGCGTGCCACGTGCGGCGAGTCGAGCTCCGACTCGACCGCGATGCGGTTGGAGATCATGTGCAGCCCGCCCGAGAACCGCAGGATGGTCGCGAGTTCTGCAGCGCGCACCGTGGTCTTGCTGACCTCGAGCCGCGCGAGTTCGTCTTTGACGTCGGCCGTTAATGCCACTGATTACTCTCTTTTCTCGTTGGAGAATGCTGGGGCGACTGGCGCGCTACTCGCGGCCGAGGTCGCGGTGCTTCACGCTGACGGCAACGCCAGGCAGGCCGCGTAGCAACGTCGCAAGTTCTTCAGCGACGGCCACCGATCGGTGTTTGCCCCCTGTGCATCCAACTGCGATCGTAGCGTGTCTCTTGTTCTCACGCTGATAGCCGGCCAGCACCGGAGCGAGGGCTGCGGCGTAGGAATCGACGAATTCGCGGGCGCCCTCCTGCCCCAGCACGAACTCGCTGACCTCGGCGTCGAGACCGGTGTGGGGCCGCAACTCGGGGATCCAGAACGGGTTCGGAATGAAGCGCGCGTCGGCGACCAGGTCGGCGTCGGCGGGCAGTCCGTACTTGAAACCGAAACTCAGGATGGTGACCTGCGCGCCGGGCGTTTCGGCCTTCGCGAACTTCTCCTGGATGCTCGTCGCCAGCTGGTGGATGTTGAGTTCCGACGTATCGACGACGATGTCGCTGCCGGACCGGAGTTCTTCCATCAGCTTGCGTTCCGCGGTGATGCCGTCGAGCAGTGTGCCGTCGTCTTGCAGAGGGTGCGGTCGCCGCACCTGCTCGAAACGCCGCACCAGAGCGGCATCCGTCGCATCGAGGAAAAGCACGCGCACCTGGGCGTTCTCGCGCAGCGTCTCGACCGCTTCCTGCACGTCGGCGAACAGCTTGCCGCCGCGCACGTCGACGATCGCGGCGATGCGCGGCAGGGCGTTGCCCGCGTGCTGTGCGAGTTCGACCAGTGGGCGCAGCATCTGCGGCGGCAGGTTGTCGACGACGTACCAGCCGAGGTCCTCCAGCGCGTTGCCGACGGTGGAACGGCCGGCGCCGGACATCCCGGTCACGATGAGCAGCTCTTGGGCGTCGCTCGTGGTGGTCATCGGTATCGAACCTTCGTCTGGATAGGCCTATGTGTTCGCATTAGTTATCAAGGATAGCGACAGCGCGCCTCACGGGTTACGCAGACCGTCGACGATCTGCTGCGCGAGCGACGGTCCGATGCCCTTGACCTCGGTGATGGCGGCGGCGTCGGCGGCGCGCAGGCGCGTGACGGAGCCGAAATGCTTGAGCAGTTCGCTGACGCGTGCCGGGCCGAGGCCGGGGATGTCGGCGAGCTTCGACGTGATGTCCGACTTGCGCTTCTGGCGCTGGAACGTGATGGCGAACCGGTGCGCCTCGTCGCGGATGCGCTGGAACAGGAAGAGCGCGTCGCTGTTACGCGGCAGGATCACGGGGTAGTCGGAGTCGGGCAGCCAGATCTCTTCCAGTCGCTTGGCGATGCCGCAGAGCTGGATGCCGGTGACGCCCGAGTCGTCGAGGGCACGCTGGGCGGCCGCGACCTGGGGCTGCCCGCCGTCGACGATCAACAGGTTGGGGCGGTAGGCGAAGCGCTTGCGCTCGACCGTGACGTCGTCTCCCCCGACGACCACCGTGGCGTCGGTCGACAGCGCGATGGCGGCCTCGGCGGCGGCGCCGGCGTCGGGTTCGTCCTCGAGGTGCGCGAGGCGGCGCATGAGCGTCTGGTAGATCGACTCGGTGTCGTCGGTGGAGTCGGCGATCGAGAAGCGGCGGTACTGGTCTTTGCGGGGCAGGCCGTCTTCGAAGACCACCATCGAGGCGACGATGTTGGTGCCGCTGAGGTGGGAGACGTCGTAGCACTCCATGCGGAGCGGCGCGTCGGTCATACCGAGGGCCTCTTGGATGTCGGCGAGGGCCTGTGACCGGGCGACGAAGTCACCGCTGCGGCGGGTCTTGTAGAGCATCAGGGCGTTGCGGGCGTTGGTCGACACCGTGAGCGCGAGTGCGGCCTTGTCGCCGCGCTGGGCGACGCGCAACGCGACCTTGCCGGGCGTGGTGCGGATGTCGGTGAGGAACATCTCGAGCTCGGCGGTGTCGTCGGGCAGCGCCGGAACGTAGATGTCGCGGGGCGGCTCCTGGTCGCCGTACGCGTTCTGCAGCACCGTGTCCACGAGCTCGGGCAGTTCGAGGTCGAGCTCTTTGTCGACGACCCAGCCGCGCACACCGCGGATACGGCCGCCGCGCACGATGAACTGCTGCACAGCAGCGGCGAGTTCGTCGTGGGCGATGCCGAAGATGTCGGCGTCGACCTCGTCGCTGAGCACGACGCTGCTCTTCGACAGGGCGTTCTCGAGCGCGGAGAGCTGGTCGCGGTAGCGGGCCGCGGACTCGTAGTCCATCTCCTGCGACGAGGCCATCATCTTCTTCGAGATCTCGGCCGTGTAGCGGGTGTCGTTTCCGCCCATAAACGAGGCGAAGTCGAGCGCGATCGACTTGTGGTCTTCCTTGCTGATGCGGCCCACGCAGGGTGCGGCGCACTTGCCGATGTCGCCGAGGAGGCACGGGCGGCCGGTCTGCTCCGCGCGCTTGTAGGTCGCGTCGGAACACGAGCGCATCGGGAACGCCTTGAGCATCAGGTCGACAGTCTCGCGGATCGCCCACACCTTCGTGTACGGGCCGAAATACCGGGCGCCCTTAAGGTTCTTGTTGCGTGTGACGAGCACACGCGGCACCGGTTCGCCGAGGGTGATCGCGAGGTACGGGTACGACTTGTCGTCCCGGAACTTCACGTTGAACGGCGGGTCGAACTCCTTGATCCAGGTGTACTCGAGCTGCAGCGCCTCGAACTCGCTGCCGACGACCGTCCACTCGACGCTCGACGCGGAGAGCACCATGCGCCGGGTGCGCTCGTGCAGGCTGCGCAGCGGCTGGAAGTAGTTCGCCAGCCGCGCGCGCAGACTGTTGGCCTTGCCGACGTAGAGCACGCGCCCGCCGTCGTCACGGAAGCGGTAGACGCCGGGAGCGGTAGGGATCTCCCCCGCTTTCGGGCGCCAACTGACGGTTTCACTCATGGGCCGACTCGCACCGCCTAGGCGCGCACGCCCTCCAGCATCTCCCTGAGGAAGAAGCCGGTGTGGCTGCCCTCGATCTTGGCGAGCTGCTCGGGCGTGCCGGTGGAGAGCACCTGGCCGCCGCCCGCGCCACCCTCGGGACCGATGTCGATGATGTGGTCGGCACTCTTGATGACGTCGAGGTTGTGCTCGATGACCAGCACGGTGTTGCCCTTGTCGACGAGGCTGTTCAGCACGAGCAGGAGCTTACGGACGTCTTCGAAGTGCAGACCGGTGGTCGGCTCGTCGAGCACGTAGATGCTGCGCCCGTTGGAGCGCTTCTGCAGCTCGGTGGCCAGCTTGACGCGCTGGGCTTCGCCGCCCGAGAGCGTCGTGGCGCTCTGGCCGAGTCGCACGTAGCCGAGTCCGACCTCGACGAGCGTCTTCAGGAAGCGGTGGATCGCGCCGATCGCCTCGAAGAAGTCGGCCGCCTCGCTGATCGGCATGTCGAGCACCTCGGCGATGTTCTTGCCCTTGTAGCGCACCGCGAGGGTCTCGCGGTTGTACCGGGCGCCGTGGCAGACCTCGCACGCGACGTACACGTCGGGGAGGAAGTTCATCTCGATCTTGATCGTTCCGTCGCCGGAGCAGTTCTCGCAGCGGCCGCCCTTGACGTTGAAGCTGAACCGTCCGGGGAGGTAGCCGCGCGCCTTGGCGTCCTGTGTCTCGGCGAACAGGTTACGGATCTTGTCGAACACGCCGGTGTAGGTGGCGGGGTTCGAGCGCGGGGTGCGGCCGATCGGGTTCTGGTCGACGTGCACCACCTTGTCGAGGTGCTCGAGGCCGGTGACGCGTGTGTGCTTTCCGGGGATCTGGCGGGCGCCGTTGAGCTCGTTGGCGAGCACCTTGTAGAGGATGTCGTTGACGAGGCTCGACTTGCCCGAGCCGCTCACGCCGGTGACCGCGGTGAAGACGCCGAGCGGGAAGTCGACGGTGACGTTGCGGAGGTTGTTCGCCTTGGCGCCCTCGACCCGCACCTGGCGCTTCTTGTCGACCTTGCGACGCTTCTTCGGCGTCGCGATCGAGCGCCGGCCGGCGAGGTAGTCGCCCGTCACGGAGTCGGTGTTGTCGAGCAGCTCTTCGTAGCTTCCCGAGTGCACCACGACGCCGCCGTGCTCGCCGGCGCCCGGTCCGATGTCGACGACCCAGTCGGCGGTGCGGATGGTGTCTTCGTCGTGCTCGACGACGATGAGCGTGTTGCCGAGGTTCTTCAGCTTGACGAGCGTCTCGATCAGACGACGGTTGTCCCGCTGGTGTAGGCCGATGGAGGGCTCGTCGAGCACGTAGAGCACGCCGGTGAGGCCCGATCCGATCTGGGTCGCGAGCCGGATGCGCTGCGCCTCGCCGCCCGAGAGCGTCGCCGCGGCGCGGGAGAGGTTGAGGTAGTTGAGGCCGACCTCGATGAGGAACTCGAGGCGCACCCGGATCTCGCGCAACACCTGCGCGGCGATCTTCGCGTCGCGATCGCTCAGCACCACGGTGTTCATAAACGCGTACGAGTCGGCGAGGCTGAGCTCGCAGACGTCGGAGATGTTCTGGCCGTCGACCGTGACCGCGAGCACCTCCGGCTTGAGACGCTTGCCGTCGCAGACGGGGCACGGGATCTCGCGCAGGTAGTTCGCGAAGCGCTGGCGCTGCACGTCGGTCTCCGCCTCGAGGAACTTGCGCTCGATGTAGGGCATAACGCCCTCGAAGCCGGTCGAGTACTTCATCTCGCGGCCGAAGCGGTTCTTCCACTTGACGGTGACCTCGAAGTTGTTGCCCTTGAGGATCGCGTCCTGCACCTCTTTCGACAGCTCGCCCCACGGGGTGTCGAGCGAGAAATCGAGGTCGAGCGAGAGGCCGAGCAGCAGCTTCTCGAAGTAGTTGAAGAGTCCCTTGCCGGACTGCGCCCAGGGCAGGATGACGCCGTCGGCGAGGCTGACCGTGGGATCGGCGATGAGCAGGTCGGCGTCGACCGACATGCGCGTGCCGAGGCCCGAGCACTCGGGGCAGGCACCGAACGGAGCGTTGAACGAGAAGGTTCGCGGCTCGATCTCGGTGAGTTGGAGCGGGTGGTTATTCGGGCAGGACAGCTTCTCGGAGAAGGTGCGGGTGGCGTCTGGCCCGGTCTCGTCGACGAGGTTGATCGTCACGAGGCCGTCGGTGAGGCGCAGCGCGGTCTCGAGCGAGTCGGTGAGGCGGGTGAGCGCGTCGTCGGAGGCGACGAGGCGGTCGACCACGACGGAGATGTCGTGCTTGACCTGCTTCTTAAGGGTGGGCGGGTCGCTGAGCTGGATGACGTCGCCGTCGACCACCGCACGGGAGTAGCCGGCGGCCGCGAGTTCGCGGAAGGTGTCGACGAATTCGCCCTTCTTCTGCGACACGATGGGGCTGAGCACCTGGTAGCGCGTACCGGTCTCGAGCTCCATCAGCTGGTCGGCGATCTGCTGCACGGTCTGGCGCTGGATCTTCTCGCCGCAGACGGGGCAGTGCGGAACACCGATGCGCGCCCAGAGCAGGCGCATGTAGTCGTAGATCTCGGTGATCGTGCCCACTGTCGAGCGCGGGTTGCGGTTGGTCGACTTCTGGTCGATCGACACGGCGGGGCTGAGGCCCTCGATGAAGTCGACGTCGGGGCGGTCGACCTGGCCGAGGAACTGGCGGGCGTAGGCCGACAGCGACTCGACGTAGCGGCGCTGGCCCTCGGCGAAGATCGTGTCGAACGCGAGGCTCGACTTACCCGACCCCGAGAGGCCGGTGAAGACGACCAGGGAATCACGGGGGATTTCCAGATCGACGTTCTTGAGATTGTGGACCCTGGCACCGCGCACGCTCAGCGTGGGCACACCAGTTACGGGAGAAATCGACACTCTAGCCATTCTATTCGAGCTGGAAAATGTGGGTGGTACTCGGGAGGGTCGTGCTACGAGAGGTGGCCCGCGGCTTCCATCTGCCGCAGTTCCTTCTTCAGATCGGACACCTCGTCGCGCAGCCGGCCGGCGAGCTCGAACTTGAGTTCTCCGGCTGCGAGCAACATCTGGTCGTTGAGGTCGCGGATGATCGCCTCGAGCTCGTTCGCCCCCGCCGCGGCCTTGCCGTGCTGGCGTAGGTTCGGCGTGGGCGACTTCTTGCGGCCGTCGCCGCGGCCGGAGAGCAGCGCCGCGGTGTCGGCGTTCTCGCGCTCGAGCGCGTCGGTGATGTCGGCGATCTTCTTGCGCAGCGGCTGCGGATCGACGCCCTTTTCGAGGTTGTAGGCGATCTGCTTCTCACGGCGGCGGTCGGTCTCCTCGATCGCGCGCTTCATCGAGTCGGTGAGCACGTCGGCGTACATGTGTACCTCGCCCGAGACGTTGCGCGCCGCGCGACCGATCGTCTGGATGAGCGACGTCGACGACCGGAGGAAGCCCTCTTTGTCGGCGTCGAGGATCGCGACGAGCGACACCTCGGGAAGGTCGAGGCCCTCACGCAGCAGGTTGATGCCGACCAGCACGTCGTAGACGCCCTGGCGCAGTTCGGTGAGCAGCTCGACGCGGCGCAGGGTGTCGACGTCGGAGTGCAGGTAACGCACGCGCACGCCCGCCTCGCCGAGGAACTCGGTGAGCTCCTCGGACATCTTCTTGGTGAGGGTCGTCACCAGCACGCGCTCGTTGCGCTCGACGCGCACCTTGATCTGCTCGAGCAGGTCGTCGATCTGGCCCTTGGTCGGCTTGATGACGATCTGCGGGTCGAGAAGGCCGGTCGGGCGGATGATCTGCTCGACGACGGAGTCGGTGATGCCCAGCTCGTACTTGCCGGGGGTCGCCGACAGGTAGACGCGCTGGCCGACCCGGTCGAGGAACTCGGGCCACTTGAGCGGGCGGTTGTCGAGCGCGCTCGGCAGGCGGAACCCGTGCTCGACGAGCGTGCGCTTGCGGCTGGCGTCACCCTCGTACATCGCGCCGATCTGCGGAACGGTGACGTGCGACTCGTCGATGACGACGAGGAAGTCGTCGGGGAAGTAGTCGATGAGGCAGTGCGGCGCTTCGCCGGGCATGCGTCCGTCGATGTGCGCCGAGTAGTTCTCGATGCCGTTGCAGAAGCCGATCTGCTCCATCATCTCGAGGTCGAAGGTGGTGCGCATGCGCAGACGCTGTGCCTCGAGCAGCTTGCCCTGCTTCTCCAGCTCGGCGAGCCGCATGGCCAGCTCTTCTTTGATCGTGCCGATGGCGCGGTGCATAACGTCGGTACCGGCCACGTAGTGCGATCCGGGGAACACCGAAACGGCGTCGAGCTTCTTGACGATGTCGCCGGTGAGCGGGTGGAGCGAGTAGAGCGCCTCGATCTCGTCACCGAACATCTCGATGCGGATCGCGAGTTCTTCGTACATCGGGATGATCTCGATGGTGTCGCCGCGCACGCGGAAGTTGCCTCGGGAGAAATCGACGTCGTTGCGCTGGTACTGCATCGACACGAACTTGCGGATGAGAGTCTCGCGCGGGATCTGCTGGCCCACCTGCAGGGCGACCATCGCCTCGAGGTAGCCCTCGGGCGTGCCGAGGCCGTAGATGCAGGACACGGTCGACACCACGACCACGTCGCGTCGGCTGAGCAGCGAGTTGGTGGTCGAGTGGCGCAGACGCTCGACCTCGGCGTTGATCGACGAGTCCTTCTCGATGAAGGTGTCGGTCTGCGGCACGTAGGCCTCTGGCTGGTAGTAGTCGTAGTACGAGACGAAGTACTCGACGGCATTGTTGGGCATCAGCTCGCGGAACTCGTTGGCGAGCTGGGCCGCGAGGGTCTTGTTGTGCGCGAGTACGAGGGTGGGCCGCTGGACCTGCTCGATGAGCCAGGCCGTCGTCGCGGATTTGCCGGTACCGGTCGCACCGAGCAGCACGACGTCGGTCTCGCCGGCGTTCACACGGCCCGCGAGCTCCCGGATCGCGGTGGGCTGATCGCCGCTCGGGACGTACTCGCTGACAACCTCAAAGGGGCGGACGGCGCGCGTGGGTTCCATTCCACCAGCTTAGGCTCGGCCACCGACATTGCGCTGGACGGTGCCCCGCACCCGCTCGTACAGGGCGTCGGCCTGGTCGAGCGTCTGCTGCAGGGTGCCGTTGCTGTCGATCACGACATCGGCCATCGCGAGCCGTTCGGCATCGCTGGCCTGCGAGTTGATGCGGTGGCCGGCTTCCTCGGGAGTCAGTCCCCTGATCGAGACCAGCCGGTCGAGCCGGGTGGCGGATGACGCGTCCACCACCACCACGAGGTCGAAGGTGATCGGGCGGTCGGCGGCGGCCTCGGCGAGCAGCGGCACGTCGTAGACGACGACCGCGTCCGGGTCTGCGCGCTCGGCGGCCTCGAACAGCTCGCGTGCCCGCCGCCACACCGCGGGGTGCGTGATCGCGTTGAGGGCGAGCCGCTCCCCCGGGTCGGAGAAGATCACGGCGCCGAGGGCCGCTCGGTCGAGAGCTCCGTCGGGCGCGATGACCGCGGGGCCGAACCGTTCTGCGATGGCCGCGAGCCCCGGCGTTCCCGGCTCGACGACCTCGCGCGCCAGTTTGTCGGCATCCACCACCACCGCTCCGAGCTCGCCGAGACGACTGGCCACCGCGGATTTTCCGGACGCGATTCCCCCGGTGAGACCGATCAGATACATGCCCGCAATGCTAGCCTCGCAAGCGGGAGGAATAGGAATGCTCGAGATTCTCACGGGAACGGGACTGGCCGCCGCCGCCGGTCTCAACGCCTACATTCCGCTCCTGTTGCTCGGGCTCGGCGCCCGCTTCCTCGATGTCATCACCCTGCCCGCCGGGTGGGTCTGGCTCGAGAACGAGTGGGTCCTCGGCATTCTCGGGGTGCTGCTCGTCATCGAATTCTTCGCCGATAAGATCCCCGCCGTCGACTCGGTCAACGACGTCATCCAGACGGTCGTGCGGCCGGCGTCGGGCGGCATCGTCTTCGGCAGCGGCTCCGCGAGCGAAACGGCTGCGGTGACCGACCCCGCCGCGTTCTTCGAGTCGAACCAGTGGGTACCGATCGTCACCGGCGTCGTCGTAGCGCTGCTCGTACACGGGGCGAAGACCGCCGTTCGACCGGCACTCAACGTGGCGACCTTCGGCCTCGCCGCGCCCGTCGCGAGCTTCTTCGAGGACGTCAGCAGCGTGTTCCTATCGCTGTTCGCGCTCGTCATCCCGGTGCTCGTCGTCGTGGCGATCGTGGGGCTGGTGGTGCTGTTCGTCGTTCTGATGCGGCGGTACCGGCGGTCGCGGGCGGGCGTCGCTTAACGACGGACGGCCGCCACCCGCGCTGAGCGCGAGTGACGGCCGTCCGTTACTCCGGTGGACTAGGAGTTGTTGCTCAGCTTCTCGCGAAGAGCCGCGAGCGACTCGTCGTCCGCGAGCGTGCCGGCCGAAGCCGAGTCGCTCGAGAAGGTCGACGCGCCCGAGGGGACGTCGCTCGAGGAGGTGTTGTTCTCCTCGAGGGCTGCGGCTGCAACCTGCTTCTTGTGAGACTCCCAACGAGCCTGGGCTGCAGCGTACTGCTGCTCCCATGCCTCGCGAGCGGACTCGAAGCCTTCCTTCCACTCCTGGGTCTCCGGGTCGAATCCGTCCGGGTACTTGTAGTTGCCGGCTTCGTCGTACTCGGTGAGCATTCCGTAGAGTGCGGGGTCGAACTCGGTGCCCTCGGGGTCGACGCCCTCGTTCGCCTGCTTCAGCGAGAGGCTGATGCGGCGACGCTCGAGGTCGATGTCGATGACCTTGACGAACACCTCGTCGCCGACCGAGACAACCTGCTCGGCGAGTTCGACGTGCTTGCCCGAGAGCTCGGAGATGTGGACGAGGCCCTCGATGCCCTCTGCGACGCGGACGAACGCGCCGAAGGGAACGAGCTTCGTGACCTTACCCGGTGCAACCTGTCCGATTGCGTGGGTGCGGGCGAATACCTGCCACGGGTCTTCCTGCGTGGCCTTGAGCGACAGCGACACGCGCTCGCGCTCGAGGTCGACCTCGAGGATCTCGACGGTGACTTCCTGGCCAACCTCGACGACCTCGGAGGCGTGCTCGATGTGCTTCCACGACAGCTCGGACACGTGGACGAGACCGTCCACGCCGCCGAGGTCGACGAACGCACCGAAGTTGACGATCGACGAGACGACACCCTTGCGGACCTGGCCCTTGGCGAGGTTCGCAAGGAACGTGGTGCGGCTTTCGCTCTGCGTCTGCTCGAGCAGGGCGCGGCGCGACAGCACGACGTTGTTGCGGTTCTTGTCGAGCTCGAGGATCTTGGCCTCGATCTCCTGGCCCAGGTACGGGGTCAGGTCGCGAACGCGGCGAAGCTCGATGAGCGAGGCGGGAAGGAAGCCACGGAGACCGATGTCCACGATGAGGCCACCCTTGACGACCTCGATAACGGAACCGGTGACGATGCCGTCCTCGTCCTTGATCTTCTCGACGTCGCCCCATGCACGCTCGTACTGAGCGCGCTTCTTCGACAGGATGAGGCGGCCTTCTTTGTCTTCCTTCTGGAGGACGAGGGCCTCGACGGTGTCGCCGACCTGGACGACCTCGCTCGGGTCGACATCGTGCTTGATGGAGAGTTCGCGGGAGGGGATTACACCCTCGGTCTTGTAACCGACGTCGAGGAGGACCTCGTCACGATCGATCTTGACGACGGTACCTTCGATGAGGTCTCCGTCGTTGAAAAACTTCAGCGTCTTTTCGACCGCTGCAAGGAAGTCTTCTGCGGATCCGATGTCATTGATCGCGACCTGCTTGGGTGCCTTGGCGGGCGTTACGAGTGTCATGTAGTTAGTGCTCCAGTAAGGGCATAAATTAGGCCGTCGGCGAGGGTGATGCGGTTATTTCGCCGAAGGCAGGCGGATAGGTGTCACGAATGTGACATTCCAGCATAGCTAATTCCGCGGAGTGATGCGCAACTACGCGCGGAGAGCCGCTTTCAGCGTGTCGAGGCCGACTCCGCCGATGTCGAGGGCGCGCTTGTGGAACGCCTTGATGTCGAACGCGGCACCCTCGCGCGCGGCCGCTTCGTCGCGTAGCTGCTCCCAGATGCGCTGGCCGACCTTGTACGACGGCGCCTGTCCGGGCCACCCGAGGTAGCGGTTCACCTCGAAGCGCACGAACTCGGGGCTCATGTTGACGTTGCGGCCGAGGAAGCCGAACGCGTACTCCCCCGTCCACGGCCCGGACCCGTCGGGCAGCGGCTTCTCGAGGTGCACGCCGATGTCGAGCACGACGCGGGCGGCGCGCATGCGCTGCCCGTCGAGCATGCCGAGGCGGTCGGCGGGGTCGTCGAGGTAGCCGAGCTGCTCCATCAGGCGCTCGGCGTAGAGCGCCCAGCCCTCGGCGTGGCCGCTGGTGCCCGCGTTGCGGCGCCAGGTGTTGAGCGTCGCCTTGTTGTACACGGCCTGACCGATCTGCAGGTGATGGCCGGGGACCCCCTCGTGGTAGACCGTGGTCAACTCGCGCCAGGTGTCGAACTCGGTGACGCCCTCGGGCACGCTCCACCACATCTGGCCGGGACGGGAGAAGTCGTCGGTGGGGTTGGTGTAGTAGATGCCGCCCTCCTGGGTGGGGGCGATCATGCACTCGAGCCGCTTCACCAGATCGGGGATGTCGAACTGGGTGCGCGACAGTTCTTCGACCGCGCGGTCGCTCGTCTCCTGCATCCAACGCTGTAGCGCGTCGGTGCCGTGCAGCTTGCGGGCCGGGTCGCCGTCGAGGAACGCGATCGCCTCGAGCACGGACGCCCCGGGCTTGATCTCTTTCGCGATGGCTTCCTGCTCGGCCGTCATGCGCGCGAGCTCCTCGATACCCCACTCGTAGGTCTCGTCGAGGTCGACGGTCGCGCCGAGGAACCCGCGCGAGGCGAGGGCGTACAGCTCGCGGCCCACCGCGTCTTTCTGCTGGGCGCGCGGCGCGAGCTCGTCGTTCAGAAAGTCGACGAGCGAACCGTATGCGTCCGCGGAGGCGCGGGCTCCGTCATCCAGCTCGCTCTTCAGGCTTGTCGGGAGTTCGTCGTCGCCGGCCCGTGCGTTCTTCGCCAGTTCGAAGAAGAATCCGGATGTCGCGAGCTGCTTCTTCGCTTGGGCGACGACCTCCACGACCTGGCGGATCGCGGGCGTGTTGCCGGCGCCGATGCCGGACCGGAGCGACTCGATGTAGCCGGCCATGGCTTCGGGCAGGTTTCTCAGCCGGGTGGCGACGTGCGACCAGTCGTCGACGGTGTCGGTGGGCATGAGGTCGAAGATGTCGCGCAGTTCTTGCGCGGGACTCGCGATGACGTTGAGGTCACGCTGGTCGAAGCCGGCCTCGTGCTTGTCGATGGTGAGCTGGAGTTCGCGGGCGAGGTCCATCTTGGTGACCTCGTCGACGGCGTCGACCGGCGTGGCGGCCGTGATCTGCGCGAGCGCGGCCCTCGTGTGAACGATGGCGTTCTCGGCTCCGGCGGGCGAGTAGTCGGCGTACTCGCCCTCGCGTCCGGGACGCCCGAGGTAGACGCCGAGCTCGGGGTAGAGCTCGAGCTGGGTGTCGACCCAGGTCTCCGCGATCTGGTCGACGGTCGTGGGGGTGCGTGGTGTCGCGTCGGTCATCGCTGGCTATTCCTTGTCGAGGTCGGTCTCGAGCACGGCGGCGAGGGCGGCGATCGCCTCGTCGGCTCCGTCTCCCTCGGCGGCCAGGGTCACGACCTCGCCGTGGCCGATGCCCAGGGAGAGCACGCCGAGAATACTCGCGGCGTTGACCGAGCGGCCAGCGGCCGACGTGAGGGTGACCGTGGTGCCGGTCGCGGCGGCGGCCTGGGCGAACAGCGATGCGGGGCGGGCGTGCAGTCCGACGCTCGAGGCGACGGTGACGGTGCGTTCTGGCATGTTCTGCTCCTCGTGTTCAGGGTGGTGGATCGGTCTGCTCAGCGGGCGGGGCCGCCGGCGAGGATGGCGGCGATCTCCGCGGGGGTGGTCGCGGTGCGCAGGGCGGCCGCGGAGTCGGCGTCGAGCAGCACGCTCGCGAGCCGCGAGAGCAGGCCGATGTGTCCCCTGCCCTTGGCGGCGAGGCCGATGACGATGTCGACGCTCTCGCCGTTCCAGTCGACCGGTTCGGCGAGCTGCAGAAGCACGAGGGCGTTGCGCGTCACGGTGCCCTTCGACGCGAGGGTGCCGTGCGGAACCGCGATGCCCTCCCCCACGTAGGTCGACACCGTGCCCTCCCGCTCGAGCATGGCGGCGGTGTACTCGGGACCGACGGCGCCCGCGGCGACGAGCGCGTCGCCCGCCTGGCGGATCGCGTCGTCGCGGTCGGCGGCGCTCGCGCCGAAGCGGATCGAGTCGGCCGGGAGGAGGTCGGACAGGGACGGGGTGTCGGTGGTGGCCATGGTGATCAGTGCGCCGCGGCGTCCCAGTTGGCGCCCGTGCCTACCTGCACCTCGAGCGGCACCCGCAGTTCGGCGGCCCCGCCCATGCGGGCACGGACGATCGCGGTGAGGGTCTCGAGTTCGTCGTCGGCCACCTCGAAGACCAGTTCGTCGTGGACCTGCAGGAGGAGGCGCGACCCGAGTTGCTGGTCGCGCAGGTCGGCTGCGACATCCAGCATCGCGATTTTCAGGATGTCGGCGGCCGAGCCCTGGATCGGCGCATTGAGCGCTGCACGCTCGGCGTTCTCGCGCAGCACCCGGTTGGACGAGTTGAGGTCGCCGAACGGGCGTCGGCGGCCGAAGATCGTCTCGGTGTAGCCGTCGACTTTGGCCTGCTCGACGACATTGCGCAGGTAGTCGCGCACGGCGCCGAAGCGGTCGAAGTAGTCGGTCATCAGCTTGCGGGCCTCGCTGGACTCGATGCGCAGCTGCTTCGAGAGTCCGAACGCGCTCAGACCGTAGGCGAGCCCATACGACATGGCCTTCACCTTGGTGCGCATGAGCGGCGTGACGTCGGCGGGCTCGACGCCGAAGACGCTGGAGCCGACGAACCGGTGGAGGTCTTCGCCCTCGTTGAACGCGGTGATGAGGCCCTCGTCGCCCGACAGATGGGCCATGATGCGCATCTCGATCTGCGAGTAGTCGGCGGTGAGCAGGGTGGTGAAGTTCTCGCCCTTTTCGAACGCCGAACGGATTTCGCGGCCGACGGAGGTCTTCACGGGGATGTTCTGCAGGTTTGGGTCGTTCGACGAGATGCGGCCCGTGCTGGTGCCGGTCTGGTCGTACGTGGTGTGCACGCGGCCGTTCGCGTCGACGGCCTTCTCGAGCGTCTCGACGATCTGCTTGAGCTTGGTGGCGTCGCGGTGCTTGAGCAGCAGGTCGAGGAAGGGGTGCGGTGCCTGTTCCTGCAGGTCGGTGAGGCTCGCGGCATCCGTGGAGAAGCCGGTCTTGTTGGCCCGGGTCTTGGGCATGCCGAGTTCTTCGAACAGCACCTGCTGCAGCTGCTTGGGCGAGCCGAGGTTGACCTCGCGGCCGATCTCCGCGTAGGCGCGGGTGGCGAGGTCGGCGCTCACGTTGGTGAGTTCGCCCGAGAGCTTCGTGAGGATCTGCTGGCTGACCGTGATGCCGTCGAGTTCCATCGTGGCGAGCACGGGCACGAGGGGAAGTTCGATCTCGTCGAGCACCTTGCGGTCGGTCTGGGCGAGCTTCTCGGCCAGGTACTCGGTGACGCGGAGCACGTACCAGGCCTCGGTCGCGATGCTCACTGCGTCGGTGTCGGGCACGAGCTGGTTGGGGTCGGCCTGCGGGAGGCGTTCGCCGAGGAAGTCGTAGACCTGGCTGGCGAGGTCGTCGGCCTTGCCGGCGGGCTTGAGCAGCCAGGCCGCCAGGCTCGTGTCGAAGGCGATGCCGGCGAGATCGAGGCCCGAGCGGCGCAGGGCCTTGAGCTGCTGCTTCGACCCCTGCAGGTACTTGGGCGCGTCGCTGGCCAGCCAGTTCTCGAGGGCGACGTAGTCGGGGCGGTCGGTCTCCCACGGCACGTAGGCGCTGTCGGTGGCCGAGGCGATCCCGAGGCCGGTGACCCTGCCGACGAAGGTCTCGACGCGCAGGCCGAGGGCGATCGTGCCGTGCGCCGACTGGGTGTCGAGCCACTTGGCGAGCTCCTCGTCGACCATGGTGCGCACGGGCGGGATGCCCGTCTCTTCGACCTCGGCGGTGGGAACGGACGAACCGTCGGATTCGCTCAGCTGGCCGTCTTCGCCGGCGAGCTTGATGACGCGCTCGAGCAGGGTCTTGAACTGCAGCTTGTCGAAGACGGCGCGCACGGCGGCCTCGTCGATCGGCTGGCGCTCGAGGTCGGCCGGGCCGAACGGCAGGTCGACGTCGGTCAGCAGGTGGTTGAGCTTGCGGTTGCGGATGGCGCGGTCTTTTTGTTCGCGCAGCTTCTCTCCCACGACGCCCTTGATCTCGTCGGCGTGCTCGAGCACCCCGGCGAGGCTGCCGTACTGCACGATCCACTTGACGGCGGTCTTCTCGCCCACCTTGTCGATGCCGATCAGGTTGTCGCTGGTCTCGCCGACCAGGGCGGCGATGTCGGGGTACTGGTGGGGTTCGATGCCGTACCGCTCGAACACCGTGTCGCGGTCGTAGCGCTTGAGCTCGGAGACGCCGCGGGCATTCGGATAGAGCAGCGTGACGTCGTCGCCGATCATCTGGATAGCGTCGCGGTCGCCGGACACCACGTAGACGTGGAAGCCCTGCTCGGCACCCTCTTTGGCGAGCGTCGCCAGGATGTCGTCGGCTTCGTAGTCTTCCTTCGAGACGGTGGGGATGCCCATGGCCTTGAGCGCCTCTTCGAGCAGCGGGATCTGCCCGATGAACTCGACCGGGGTCTCGCCGCGGGTGCCCTTGTATTCGGGGTACTCGCGGGTGCGGAAGGAGAAGCGGGAGATGTCGAACGCGACGGCGAGGTGGGTGGGCTTCTCGGCCTTGAGCAGGTTGATCAGCATCGCGATGAACCCGTGGATCGCGTTGGTGTGCTGCCCCTCCCGGTTCATAAAGCTGTCGACCGGCAGTGCATAGAAGGCGCGGAACGCCAGAGAATGACCGTCGATTATGAGGAGGGTAGGCTTTTCGTTGTCCGACACGGAAGCCAGCCTAGCCGCGCGCACCGACACGTCGAAGCCCACAGGAAGAGCGCCATGACCACGTTTCCCGAAGATCTCGACCCGACTCTCGTCGAACGACTGGTCAGCTCCGGGGGTGGAGCGCTCGCGAAAAAGATGGGAATCGAGTTTCTCGAACTCTCCGCGTCGCACTCGGTGGCCACGATGCCCGTCGAGGGCAACACCCAGGTCGTCGGGCTGCTGCACGGCGGCGCGCACGTCGTGCTCGCCGAGTCGCTCGGCTCGGTCTCGTCGGCGATCCACGCCGGTCCCGGACGCTACGCCGTCGGCATCGAGATCAACGCCTCGCACAGCCGCTCGGTGACCTCCGGCATCGTGACGGCCACCTGCACGGCGCTGTCGCTCGGCCGCACCCTGGCCACGCACGAGATCGTGATCCGCGACGAGGCGGGAACACGGCTGTCGACCGTGCGCATGACGAACATGCTGCTCGAGCAGCGCTGAGCGCTGCCCCTGTAAACGTCGAAGGGCCCGCCACCGGAGTGACGGGCCCTTGGACGTCGACTGCTACTTCTTGGCGCTCAGCTGCTCGATGATCGCCTGGGCGACGTCGTGCATGGTGAGGCGGCGGTCCATGGAGGCCTTCTGGATCCAGCGGAACGCCTCGGGCTCGGTGAGGCCCATCTTCTCGTTGAGCAGGCCCTTGGCGCGGTCGACGAGCTTGCGGGTCTCGAAGCGCTCGACCAGGTCGGCGACCTCGGCCTCGAGGGTGATGATCTGGGTGTAGCGGCTCAGCGCGATCTCGATCGCGGGCAGCAGGTCGTTCGGTGTGAAGGGCTTCACCACGTAGGCGAGAGCGCCGGCCTCGGACGCGCGCTCGACCAGTTCCTTCTGGCTGAACGCCGTGAGCAGCACGACGGGCGCGATGTGGTTCTTGGTCAGACGCTCGGCGGCGGAGATTCCGTCCAGCTGGGGCATCTTCACGTCCATGATGACGAGGTCGGGGCGTAGCTCGGTCGCCAGGGCGACAGCGGTCTCGCCGTCGCCAGCCTCGCCGACAACTTCGAAGCCGTTGTCGCGGAGGATTTCGACGATGTCCATACGGATCAGGGATTCGTCTTCTGCCACCACTACTCGGCGCGGAGCGGATGGGGTCAATTCTTGGTCAGTCACAATAGTGAGCCTACGGTATTCTTTTCACGGTTGTTGTGCGCCGGATTGGCGGAATGGCAGACGCGGAGCACTCAAAATGCTTTGCTCGAAAGGGCGTGCGAGTTCGAGTCTCGCATCCGGCACAATTGATGGGACGGCAGCGGGCAGGCCGGATTCCGCGTCAGAACGCGGAACTGTAGACCCGATCCCCCGCGCTGTACACCCCCGCGGAGCCGCATTCTGCGGCGCGTAATCTCGACGCGAGCAGATTCGACGGGCATGCCTGGCGGTGTGAATTCCTGAAACTGCTTCGCCACGATGCGCGTCTCGTAGCCACCGTGACGTGGGACGGTGGCGGCCAGCCCCGCCGCCGTCCCTACGCCGCGGTCCAGCGTGCCACCGGCGGACGACAGCGTCGTCGCCCGGAAGTGGTCTCGCACCGGCTGCGGACGCGACAGGGGCGTGACACGGAGAAGGGCCGGGCAACCGATGGTTGCCCGGCCCTTCTCGCGCGCGCGACTAGACGGCGGCGTAAGCCGGAGCCACACCGTTCTTCGCGTCGCCCACGCGGTGCACGCGCAGGTCGTTCGTGAAGCCGGAGATTCCGGGAGGAGAACCGGAGATGACGACGACGACATCGCCGACCTCGGCGAGTCCTTCGCCGAGGAGCACCTCGTCGACCTGGATGTACATCGCGTCGGTGTGGGTGACGCGGTCGACCACGTAGGAGTCGATGCCCCAGATGAGCGACATGCGGCGGCGGATGGCCGGGTCGGGTGTGAATGCCTTCATCGGCACGTTGAAGCGCAGCCGCGACATCCGGCGGGCTGAATCGCCCGACTCGGTGAAGATGCAGACGTACTTGGCCTCGACGAACGTGGCGACCTCGGCGGCGGCCAGCGTGATGGCGCCACCCTGCGTGCGCGGCTTGGTGCCGAGCTCGGGGATGCGCTCGAGTCCGTGCTCCTCGGTGGAGGCGACGATGCGGGCCATGGTCTGCACCGTGATGACGGGGTACTCGCCGACGCTGGTCTCGCCGCTCAGCATGACGGCGTCCGCACCGTCGAGCACCGCGTTCGCGACGTCGGAGGTCTCGGCGCGGGTCGGCACGGGGCTGGAGATCATCGACTCGAGCATCTGCGTCGCGACGATGACCGGCTTGGCCATGCGGCGGGACAGCTCGACGGCGCGCTTCTGCACGATCGGCACGGCCTCGAGGGGCAGCTCGACACCGAGGTCGCCACGGGCCACCATGATCGCGTCGAACGCGTCGATGATGGCCTCGAGGTTGTCGACCGCCTGCGGCTTCTCGATCTTGGCGATGACGGGGACCTTACGGCCCTCCTCCTCCATGATCTCGTGCACGCGGACGATGTCGGTGGCGTCGCGCACGAAGGACAGCGCGATGAGGTCGCAGCCGAGGCGGAGGCCCCAGCGGAGGTCGTCCTCGTCTTTCTCGCTGAGCGCGGGGACGTTGACGGCCACACCGGGCAGGTTGATGCCCTTGTTGTTCGACACGGCGCCGGCGACGATCACGACGGTGGAGACGACGCGATCCTCGACTCCGGTGACCTGCACCTTGACCTTGCCGTCGTCGATGAGCAGGAAGTCGCCGGGGCTCACGTCTTCGGGCAGGCCCTTGAAGGTGGTGCCGGAAAGCTCGCGGGTACCGATGACGTCTTCGGTGGTGATCTTGAAGACGTCTCCGACGGCGAGGTCGTACGGTCCGCCCTCGAACTTGCCGAGGCGGATCTTCGGACCCTGGAGGTCGACCATGACGGCGACCGCACGGCCGGAGTCCTCGGCGGCCTGGCGCACGTTCGCGTACACAGCCTCGTGCACGTCGTATGAGCCGTGGCTGAGGTTCATCCTCGCCACGTCGACACCCGCGTCGATGATCGCGCGGATGTTCTCATAGCTGGAAGTTGCCGGGCCGAGCGTAGCGACGATTTTGGCGCGTCTCATGATTTCCTTTGGTGATTTTGTGGTGGTGGATTCGGTTGAGCGGTGAGCCTAGAAGGTGATGCCGATCGCGTGGTCGGTCGGCTTGACCGGGAACGGCAACTGCGTCTCCCCTTCAAGGTAGCGATCGACGGCGGATGCCGCGGCGCGGCCCTCCGCGATCGCCCAAACGATCAGCGACTGTCCACGTCCGGCATCCCCGGCGACGAAGACGCCCTGCTGGCTGGTCTGGTACTCGCCGTCGCGGTCGATGTTGCCACGACCGTCGAACGGGACGGGCAGCTGGTCGCCCAGCAGCTCGGTCTCGGGGCCGGTGAAGCCCATGGCGAGCAGCACGAGGTCCGCGGGGATCTCGCGCTCGGTGCCGGCCTTGGGCACGCGGCGGCCGTCGAGGTACTCGGTCTCGGCGACACGGATGGCGCGCACCTCGCCGGCCTCGTTGGAGAGGAACTCGATCGTGGAGGCCAGGAAGACCCGCTCGCCACCCTCTTCGTGGGCGCTCGAGACCTCGAACAGCGTCGGGGCCATCGGCCACGGCTGGTGTTCGGGGCGCTCGGTCGACGGCTGCTTGCCGATCGCGAGGTTGGTGACGGAGAGCGCGTGCTGGCGGTGTGCGGTACCGATGCAGTCGGCACCGGTGTCGCCGCCACCGAGGACGACGACGTGCTTGCCCTCCGCGGTGAGCTGGTCGGCGATGGTGTCGCCGGCGCCGACGCGGTTCTGCTGCACGAGGTAGTCCATGGCGAAGTGCACGCCCATGAGGTCGCGGCCGGGGATCGGCAGGTCGCGCGGCACGGTGGCTCCGGTGGCGACGATGACCGCGTCGTAGCGGGCACGCAGGTCGTCCCAGGTGATGTCGACACCGATGTTGACGCCGGCGCGGAAGCGGGTGCCCTCGGCCTGCATCTGCGCGAGGCGCATCTCGATGTGCTTCTTCTCCATTTTGAAGTCCGGGATGCCGTACCGGAGCAGTCCGCCGATCCGGTCGTCGCGCTCGAAGACCGCGACGGTGTGGCCGGCGCGCGTCAGCTGCTGGGCTGCCGCGAGTCCGGCGGGACCGGAACCGACGACCGCGACGGTCTTGCCGGTGAGGCGCTCGGGCGGGTGCGGGGTGACCCAGCCCTTCTGGTACGCCTCGTCGATGATCGACACTTCGACGTTCTTGATCGTCACAGGCGGCTGGTTGATGCCGAGCACGCACGACGACTCGCACGGTGCGGGGCACAAGCGGCCCGTGAACTCCGGGAAGTTGTTCGTCGCGTGCAGGCGCTCGATGGCCTGGTGGCCCTCGCCGCGCCACATGAGGTCGTTCCACTCGGGAATCAGGTTGCCGAGGGGGCAGCCCTGGTGGCAGAACGGCACACCACAGTCCATACAACGACCGGCCTGCTTGCGCACGGTCGCGGTGTCACCCTGCTCGTAGACCTCTTTCCAGTCCATCAGACGCAGTGCGACGGGGCGGCGGGCCGGGAGCTCGCGCTCCTGGACCTTCAGGAATCCCTTCGGATCAGCCACCGGTAACCTCCATGATTCTCGACCAGACGATGTCGCCGTCGGGGTCGAGACCCTCGTCGACTGCAGTCTGGCGTGTTGCAATGACCGCTGCGTAGTCGCGAGGCAAAACCTTCACGAACTTTTCGACGGTCTCGTCTAGGTTGTCGAGCATGCGCCTCGCGACGGCAGACCCGGTTTCGTCGAAGTGACGCTGGAGGAGATCGGTGAGGATCTCCACATCCGCGCTTCCGAGGGGCAGCAGGGTGAGCTCGCCGCTCGCGAGCGAGTCGGGGTTGACCCGCTCGTTGCGCAGGTCGTAGATGTAGGCGGTTCCGCCCGACATTCCGGCACCCAGGTTGCGGCCGGTCTCGCCGAGGATCACGGCCAGGCCGCCGGTCATGTACTCGAGCGCGTGGTCGCCCACGCCCTCCACGACCGCGGTCGCGCCGGAGTTGCGGACGAGGAACCGCTCCCCCACGATGCCGCGCAGGAACATCGAGCCCTGCGTCGCCCCGTAGCCGATGACGTTCCCGGCGATGACGTTGTTCTCGGCCGCGAACGCGCTGCGCGCATCGGGGCGCACGATGATCTCGCCGCCGCACAGGCCCTTGCCCACGTAGTCGTTGCTGTCGCCGACCAGGTTCAACCGGATGCCGTTGGGGAGGAACGCCCCGAGAGACTGCCCCGCCGTTCCGGTGAGGTTGATCTGGATGGTGCCGGCCGGGAGGCCATTCTCGCCGTGGCGCAGGGTGACCGCGTTGCCGAGCATGGTGCCGACGGCGCGCTCGGTGTTCTTGATGGCGAGGTCGATGGAGACGGGCGTGCCGTGCTCCAGCGCGTTCTCGCTCTGGCGGATGAGCTCAACGTCGAAGTGCTTGTCGAGTTCGTGGTCCTGCTGGCGCGAGTTGCTCAGTGGCGCGTCGTCGGGGAAGTCCGGTCCGACGAGCACGGGCGTCAGGTCGAGTCCGTCGGCCTTCCAGTGCTCGATGGCCCCGTTGACGTCGAGCACCTCGTGGTGGCCCACTGCCTCCTCGATCGAGCGGAATCCGAGCGCGGACAGGTACTCGCGTACCTCCTGCGCCAGGAACTCGAAGAAGTTGACGACGAACTCGGGCTTGCCGGAGAAGCGGGCCCGCAGTTCGGGGTTCTGCGTGGCGATACCCACGGGGCAGGTGTCGAGGTGGCAGACGCGCATCATGACGCAGCCCTCGACCACGAGGGGCGCGGTCGCGAAACCGAACTCCTCCGCGCCGAGCAGCGCGCCGACGATGACGTCGCGACCGGTCTTCATCTGGCCGTCGACCTGCACCACCACGCGGTCGCGCATGCCGTTGAGCATCAGCGTCTGCTGGGTCTCGGCGAGGCCGAGCTCCCACGGGGTACCCGCGTGCTTGAGCGAGTTGAGCGGGCTGGCGCCGGTTCCGCCGTCGTGGCCCGAGACGAGCACCACGTCGGCGAGGGCCTTGGTGACACCCGCGGCGACCGCGCCGATACCGGACTGGCTGACCAGCTTCACGTGCACGCGGGCCAGGGGGTTGGCGCGCTTGACGTCGAAGATGAGCTGCTTGAGGTCTTCGATCGAGTAGATGTCGTGGTGCGGGGGCGGCGAGATGAGGCCGACGCCGGCGGTCGCGTGACGGGTGCGCGCGATCCACGGGTAGACCTTGGTCGGGGGCAGCTGGCCGCCCTCGCCCGGCTTCGCACCCTGTGCCATCTTCAGCTGGATGTCGGTGGCATGGGTCAGGTACATGCTCGTGACGCCGAAGCGGCCGGACGCCACCTGCTTGATGGCGCTGCGGCGGGTGGGGTCGAGCAGGCGGTCGGTGTCCTCGCCGCCCTCGCCCGTGTTGCTCTTCGCACCGATGGAGTTCATCGCGATCGCGAGCGTCTCGTGGGCCTCCGCGCTGATCGAGCCGTAGCTCATGGCGCCGGTGGAGAACCGCTTGACGATCGACGCGACCGATTCGACCTCGTCGATCGGCACGACGGGGCGCAGGCCGTGTTTGAACGAGAACAGACCGCGGATGGTCATCAGCTTCTCGGCCTGGTCGTCCACGAGCTTGGTGTACTCGCGGAAGATGTCGTAGCGGCGTGCGCGCGTCGCGTGCTGCAGACGGAACACGGTGTCGGGGTTGAAGAGGTGCGGGGAACCGTCGCGGCGCCACTGGTACTCGCCGCCGGTCGCCAGTCGCTCGTGCACGGTGATCGCCGAGTCGTCGGGGTAGGCCGCGGTGTGACGCGAGGCGCTCTCCGCGGCGATGACCTCCATGCCGACGCCGCCGAGCAGGCTCGACGTCCCGGTGAAATACTGGTCGACGAAGGCCTGGTCGAGACCGACGGCCTCGAACGCCTGCGCTCCCGCGTAGGAGCTGACGACGGAGATGCCCATCTTGCTCATGATCTTGAGCACGCCCTTGCCGAGCGCCTTGATGAGGTTCTTGACGGCCTTCTCGGGCGTGATACCGGTGAGCATGCCGCTGCGTACGAGTTCTTCGGCGCTCTCCATGGCGAGGTACGGGTTGATCGCCGAGGCGCCGTATCCGACGAGCAGCGCGATGTGGTGAACCTCGCGCACGTCGCCCGCCTCGACGATGATGCCGACCTTCATCCGGTTCTCTTTGCGGATGAGGTGGTGGTGGATGGCGGCCAGCATGAGCAGCGACGGAACCGGCGCGTACTCCTTGGTCGAGTCGCGGTCGGAGAGCACGAGGAAGTGCGCCCCGGCCTCGATCGCCTCGTCGACCTCGACGCACATGGCCGCGAGGCGCTTCTCGAGCGCCTTCGGTCCCTTGTCGACTCGGTAGAGGCCCTTGATCGTCGTCGTGAGACGGCTGCCCGGGCGCGGGTCGATGTGCTGGATCTTGGCCAGTTCGTCGTTGTCGATCACCGGGAAGTCGAGGATGACCTGGTGCGCGTGCTCGGGTGTCGCCGCGAGCAGGTTGCGCTCCGGGCCGAGGCCGAGCTTCATCGAGGTGACGACCTCTTCGCGGATGGAGTCCAGCGGCGGGTTCGTGACCTGCGCGAACTGCTGCGTGAAGTAGTCGAAGAGCAGCCGGGGGCGCTCGGAGAGCACCGCGATGGGCGTGTCCGATCCCATGGCGCCGAGCGGCTCCGCGCCGTTCTTCGCCATCGGCATGATCATGATGCGCAGTTCTTCTTCGGTGTAGCCGAAGGTGCGCTGGCGGCGGGTGACCGAGGCGCGGGTGTGCACGATGTGCTCGCGGTCGGGCAGGTCCTTGAGGTGGATGCGACCCTTGTCGAGCCACTCCGAGTAGGGCGCGGCCGCGGCGAGCTCGCCCTTGATGTCGTCGTCCTCGATGATGGCGCCGAGTTCGGTGTCGACGAGGAACATCTTGCCGGGGCGCAGGCGTCCCTTACGGACCACCTTCGCGGGGTCGATGTCGAGCACGCCGATCTCGCTCGCGAGCACGACGAGGCCGTCGTCGGTGACGAGGAAGCGTCCGGGGCGCAGGCCGTTGCGGTCGAGCGTGGCGCCGACGAGCGAGCCGTCGGTGAAGACGAGCGCGGCGGGGCCGTCCCACGGCTCCATGAGCATGGCGTGGTACTCGTAGAAGGCCTTGCGGGCTGCCTCGACGTCGGTCTGGTTCTCCCAGGCCTCCGGCACCATCATCATGATCGAGTGCGGCAGCGACCGGCCGGTCAGGCTGAGCAGCTCCACGACCTCGTCGAACGAGGCGGAGTCGCTGGCACCGGGCGTGTTGATCGGCAGGATGCTCGGGATGTCGCCGAGGAGCTCGGACTCGAGCTGCGACTGGCGCGCGCGCATCCAGTTGCGGTTGCCCTGCACCGTGTTGATCTCGCCGTTGTGCGCGATCATGCGGAACGGCTGGGCGAGCGGCCACGACGGGAACGTGTTGGTGGAGTAGCGCGAGTGCACCAGCGCGAGCTTCGACGCGAAGCGCTCGTCCGACAGGTCGGGGTAGAACGGCTCGAGCTGGAGCGTGGTGACCATTCCCTTGTAGACCAGCGTGCGGCTGGACAGGGACGGGAAGTAGGCGCCGAAGCCGTGCTCGGCGCGCTTGCGCAGGCGGTACACCTGGCGGTCGAGCTCGATGCCGGCGATGGGCTGGCCCGCGTCATCCTGTCTCGTCGACGTCAGGAAGAGCTGTTCGAAGACGGGCATCGCCGCACGCGCCAGGTCGCCGACCTGGTCGGGGCGCACGGGGACCTCGCGCCAGCCGAGGACGGTGAGGCCCTCTTCCTTCGCGATCGTGTCGATGCCGGCCTTCAGCGTCGCGCGGTCGTCGTCCTCGGTGGGGAGGAACGCCATACCGACGGCGTAGCTGCCGACGGGCGGCAGGTCGAAGCCCGCGACGGCGCGCAGGAACTCGTCGGGGATCTGGGTGATGATTCCCGCTCCGTCGCCGGTGCCGGCGTCGGAGCCGATGGCGCCGCGGTGTTCGAGGTGGCGCAGTGCGTTGAGCGCGGCATCGATGATGTCGTGCCCGGCCGTGCCCCGGAGGGTGGCGACCATCGCCAGTCCGCAGGCGTCTTTCTCACGACGGGGGTCGTAGAGGCCTGTCGCCTGCGGAGTTGTGCTGAATCGGTCTAAAGCTGGCGTGAGAGCCATGAGTGTCCGTCCTCACGATGTATTGGTGCGTGTGGGACGCCGGTGGCCCATCGGGTTACAGAGGTGGCCCTATCGTCAGGACTTGGCGCCTTCTCCGCTTGTGGCGGGCCCGCTTGTGGCGAGCTCTTCGGAGGAGGACGGGGCGTCATTGCCCGGTTCGTCGGTATCCGAATAGGTGTCGTCAGATTCTACCCCAGCACCCGGCGCGACCCACTGTCGACCCGGCACGTAGGGGCTCGGCTCGAGTCCCTTGTGGCGGCGGTTCTGCACGGCAATGATGACGATTCCGAGAATCACGGCCAGAATTGCGGCCCAAACGTTACTTCGCAGACCGAGGAAGATCTCGCTCGGGTCGATGCGGATCGACTCGAAGACCGTGCGGCCGAGGCCGTACCAGATGAGGTACAGGCCGAGGACCTTGCCCCACTGCAGGGTGAGCTTGCGCTCGATGACGAGGATGAGCGCGAAGCCGACGATGTTCCAGATGATCTCGTAGAGGAAGGTCGGGTGGAACAGCGTGCCCTCCGGGAGTCCCGGCGGGTAGGCGGCGTTGGTGGTCTCGATCTCGAGGCCCCACGGCAGGTTCGTCGGCAGGCCGAAGAGCTCGTGGTTGAACCAGTTGCCGAAACGGCCGAAAGCCTGGGCGAGCAGCAGCGCGGGCGCGACGGCGTCGGCGAAGGTCCAGAAGCGGATGCCCGAGATGCGGCAGCCGATGTAGGCACCGATAGCTCCGCCGATCAGAGACCCGAAGATGGCGATTCCGCCCTCCCAGACCGCGAAGACGTGCCACCATTCCTGGCCGTTGAAGTAGTCGTCCGGGTGGGTCAGCACGTGGAAGACGCGCGCTCCGATGATTCCCAGCGGCACCGCCCAGATGATGATGTCGAGCACGACGCCCGGCTCGGCGCCGCGGCGCGTCAGCCGGTAGTTGGTGAGGACCGCGGCGGCGACGATGCCCAGCAGGATGCAGATCGCATACGCGTGGATGTTGACGTCGAAGCTGAACCAGGTGAGCCCGATGTCCCTGAGCCACTGGCCGAGGTTGAACACCTGCCACTCATACGAAGGGCTGGGAATGCTGAGGGGTGCGAACACGGGGCAAGTGACCTTTCGAGGGGCTGAAGACTAGGTAATCCTAGTGCCAGCTAGTTTTCTGTTCCTGCGGCGAGGGAGGCAGCGAGGCGGCCGACCGCGTCGACTCCCCCGTCTGTCAGCGCCTTGACGAGTGCGGAACCGACGATGGCGCCGTCGGCGTAGCCGATGACCTCGCGCACCTGTTCGCCGGTGGAGATGCCGATTCCGACGCAGGTGCTCGTGGCGCCGGCGTCGCGCAGGCGGCCGACGAGACCGCGGGCGGCGGAGTCGACGTCCTGGCGGGCACCGGTGATGCCCATGGTGGAGACGGCGTAGACGAATCCGCGGCTCTTCTCGACGGCCTGCTGGAGGCGGGCCGCCGAGGACGACGGTGCGGCCAGGAATACCCGGTCGAGACCCGTGCGGTCGGATGCCGCGAGCCAGTCGCCCGCTTCATCCGGCACCAGGTCGGGCGTGATCAGGCCCGCGCCGCCGGCGGCCAGCAGTTCGTCGGCGAAGCGCTCGACACCGAACTGCACGATGGGGTTCCAGTACGTCATGACCAGGACGGGTGCGTCGACGCGCGCGGTGATGGCCGCGACCGCCTCGATGCCGTGCTTGAGCCGGAAGCCGCCCCGCAACGCGACCTCGGTGGCGTGCTGGATGACGGGGCCGTCCATGACCGGGTCGGAGTACGGGAGGCCGAGCTCGAGAACGTCGACGCCGTTCTCGATCAGCGCGACGGCCGCCTCGATGCTGGTGTCGAGGTCGGGGAACCCGGCGGGCAGGTAGCCGACGAGGGCTCCCGACCCGGCGTCTTTGCGGACGCGGATGGCATTCTCGACGGCGCTCATCGCTCGGTTCCTTCGTCTACGGGGGCGAGGTCTTCGGCGGCCAGAGCTTCGGCATCGAGGATGTCGAAGTACTTGCCGGCGGTTTCCATGTCTTTGTCGCCGCGGCCGCTCAGGTTGACGAGGATGACGGCGTCGGGGCCGAGTTCCTTTCCGAGCGTGATCGTGCCGGCGAGGGCGTGCGCCGACTCGATGGCCGGGATGATGCCCTCGGTGAGGCTGAGCAGACGCAGGGCCTGCATCGCCTCGTCGTCGGTGACCGGCAGGTAGGTGGCGCGGCCGATGTCGTGCAGCCAGGAGTGCTCGGGGCCGACGCCCGGGTAGTCGAGGCCGGCGGAGATCGAGTGGGACTCGACCGTCTGCCCGTCGTCGTCCTGCAGCATATAGCTGCGCGCACCGTGCAGGATGCCGGGGCGGCCGCGGGTCAGGGTCGCGGCGTGGCGCTCGGTGAGGTGGCCCTCGCCGGCTGCCTCGTACCCGTACAGCGCGACATCCGGGTCGTCGAGGAAGGCGTGGAAGATGCCCATCGCGTTGCTGCCGCCGCCGATGCAGGCGGTGACGGCGGTGGGAAGGGCTCCGGTGAGGTCGATGACCTGCTGGCGCGCCTCCTCGCCGATGATCTTCTGGAAGTCGCGGACCATTGCCGGGAACGGGTGCGGGCCGGCGACGGTTCCGAAGATGTAGTTGGTGGTGTCGACGCTGGCGACCCACTCGCGGTACGCCTCGTTGATCGCGTCTTTGAGGGTGCGCGAGCCGGTGGTCACCGAGACGACCTCGGCGCCGAGAAGCCGCATACGGGCGACGTTGAGGGCCTGGCGCTCGGTGTCGACCTCGCCCATGTAGATGACGCACTCGAGGCCGAAGAGGGCCGCGGCGGTGGCGGTGGCCACGCCGTGCTGGCCGGCCCCGGTCTCGGCGATGACGCGGGTCTTGCCGATGCGCTTGGTGAGCAGCGCCTGGCCGAGCACGTTGTTGATCTTGTGCGACCCGGTGTGGTTGAGGTCTTCGCGCTTGAGGATGATGCGCGCGCCGCCGGCGTGCTCGGCGAACCGCGGCACCTCGGTGATGATCGACGGCCGGCCGGTGTACGTCTTGTGCAGGGCGGTGAGCTCGGCGGCGAACGTGGGGTCGGTCTTCGTGGCGTCGTAGGCGGCGCTCAGGTCGTCGAGGGCTGCCACGAGGGACTCGGGGACGAAGCGTCCGCCGAAGTCGCCGAAGTAGGGGCCGATTTCGTCGCGCAGGTGTGTGGTCATCAGGAACCGAGGAATTCTGTGAGGGTGGCGACGGGGTCGCCGGTGACGAGTGCTTCGCCGATGAGGACGACGTCGGCGCCGGCCGCGCGGTAGTGCGCGACGTCGGCGGGCGTCTTGACCGCCGATTCGGCGACACGGATGACGCCGCTCGGGATGCGGTCGGCCAGGGTACCGAAGAGGTTCTGGTCGAGCTCGAAGGTGGACAGGTTACGGGCGTTCACGCCGATCAACCGGGCGCCGAGGTCGATCGCGCGCTCGAGTTCGTCGGCGCTGTGCGTCTCGACGAGCGCGGTCATACCGAGCTCGGTGATGAGGCCGTACAGCTCGGTCAGCAGCGGTTGTTCGAGGGCGGCGACGATGAGCAGCACGAGGTCGGCGCCGGCGGCGCGGGCCTCGAGGACCTGGTACGCCTCGGCGACGAAGTCCTTGCGCAGCACGGGGAGCTTGACCGCGGCACGCACGGCCTCGAGGTCGGCGAGCGAGCCGCCGAACTTACGGCCCTCGGTGAGCACGCTGATGGTGCTCGCTCCGCCCGTCTCGTAGGCGACGGCGAGTGCTGCGGGATCGGGGATCTCGGCGAGGGCTCCGCGCGAGGGGCTGGAACGCTTGACCTCGGCGATGATCTTCACCCGGTCGGCGGGCGCGAGGTGCGCGAGCACGTCGAGCGCCGCCGGGCGTGCGAGGGCGGCCGACTCGACGTCGGCCAGACTGCGGGCAGCACGACGCACCGAAGCGTCTTCGAGGGCTCCGGCTACGAGGGAATCGAGCACCCTAGTTGTGGGCCTTCGAGTTGGCCTTCGCGCCGCCGACGCCGTAGCCGAGAACCGCGAGTACCTTGCCGGTGATGAGACCGAGGACGAGCAGCACGGCGGAGGCGATGACCAGCCAGGGCAGTTCGAACCAGAAGGCGACGGTACCGATCGTGAAGGCGACCAGCATGATGATCACGGCTGTCCAGGCGGCAGGTGAGTTGCCATGTCCGGCTTCAGACTCGATGGTCATGATGCTCCGTTCGTTTGGGGTTTGTTCGACAAGAAACTCTATCGCGACGAGGCAGTGGTCACCGACCTCCCGCCTCGCGCGCCGCTCAGTCGTTGGTGGTGGGGTCGTCGCCGCTGCTCAGCGCATCCCAGTCGTCGACCGAGGTGCGCTCGCGCTTCACCGGCGCGAGCCGGGTGGCGTTGTACTTGCGCGAGGAGCCCGGCCAGCGGCGGCCGGTCACGACGATCGCGAGTCCGGCGACGACGAGGAGCACGCCCACGACGAGCGCGACGGGGGGCCAGATGCTGGGGTCAATGGTCTGCACGAGGTCGGCGATCGACCGCGCGCCGGCGACCCCGGTGGCGTCGGAGACGGCGGACGCGGAGGCCACGACCGGGTCCTGCAGGGCGACGACGGCGGAGAAGACCACCGCGACGCCGATGAGGGCCTCGAGCAGGCCGAAGACGATGCGGAATACCGGCCCGGCGATGCTGAGCGCACCCACGAGCACGAGGCTGGCGAGGGCGAGCGCCGAGAGCGCGGGAGCCGCGACCTCGCCGGCGATCTCGAGGGGCGTGTCGTCGGTGAGGGTGACGCCGAACCAGACTTGGGTCCACGCCACGAGCGTCAGCAGCGAGAGCACGGCCGTGGCGAGCATGATCGTGTTCTTGATCCGGCGGCCCGTGCTGCGCGCCCTGTCGGCCGCGTCCTGCCCGCTCACTACCGGACCCGCCGCATCGCGTTGGCGACGGCGACGGCCCGCAGCGGTGCCGCTGCCTTGTTCTGCGATTCGAGGTGTTCGGCGGCCGGGTCTGAGTCGGCCACGAGTCCCGCTCCGGCCTGCACGCGCGCCATGCCGCCGACGATCGTCGTGGTGCGGATGGCGATGGCGAGGTCGAGGTCGCCGGCGAAGTCGAAGTAGCCGACCACTCCCCCGTAGACGCCGCGCTGGGCGGGCTCGAGCTCGTCGATGATCTCGAGGGCGCGGGGTTTCGGCGCGCCCGAGAGGGTGCCGGCCGGGAAGGTCGCGGTGAAGACCTCGATCGGCGTCGCATCGGGGCGGATGTCGCCCTCCACACTCGACACGAGGTGCATGATGTGGCTGAACCGCTCCACCTGCATGAACTCGGTCACCTCGACCGTGCCCGGCGTGCAGACCTTGAGCAGGTCGTTGCGGGCGAGGTCGACGAGCATGAGGTGCTCGGAGCGCTCCTTCTCGTCGGCGAGCAGCTCGACGGCGAGTTCGGCGTCGCGCTCGACGTTGTCGGAGCGCGGGCGCGATCCGGCGATCGGGTGCATGTGCACGCGGCCGTCCTGCACCTTGACGAGCGCCTCCGGGCTGGAACCGACTATGTGGTACGGCTCGCCGTCGGTGTCGACCAGCGTGAGCAGGTACATGTACGGCGACGGGTTGAGGGTGCGCAGCACGCGGTAGACGTCGATCGCGTCGGCGGTGATCTCGTGGTCGAAGCGCTGCGAGATGACGACCTGGAACACGTCGCCGTCGCGGATGTACTTCTTCGAGGTCTCGATCGACGCCGCGAATTCCTCGGGCGTGGAGCGCGGGATGGGCGAGGACTGGATCGACAGGTCGACCTCGGCCAGCCAGGCCTCGCTCGGGGTGGCCAGCGTCGTCTGCATCGCGTCGAGCCGCGACTGGGCGTCGGCCCACGCGGCATCCGGGGTCTCCACTCCGTCGGCGAGGGCCGTCGCGATCAGCAGCACGGTGCCGTCGCGGTGGTCGATGACGACGAGCTCGGAGACGAAGCTCATCGCCTGGCCGGGAACGTTGAAGTCGGCGGGCGGCACGTTCTGCAGCTTCTCGATCTGGCGGATCGCCTCCCAGCCGATGAAGCCGACGAGGCCGCCCGTGAGGGGCGGGTGTCCGTCGACGTGGGGCGTGCTCCAGCGGGCGTGCAGGTGTGCCAAGGCGTCGAGCGGTGTGCCGGGGTGGTCGGCCCCGAGGGCGCGCTCCTCGTTCATTCCGTAGTCGAGCCATGCCGCGGCATCCCCCACCTGGGTCAGCACGCCGAAGCTGCCGGCGCCGACGAAGGAGAACCTGGACCAGATGCCGCCCTGTTCCGCGGACTCGAGCAGGAAGGTGCCCGGTTTGCCGTCGGCGAGTTTGCGGTAGATGCCGACGGGCGTCTCGCCGTCGGCGAAGAGCTCGCGGATGACGGGGACGACCCGGTGGCCGGCGGCGAGGCGGGCGTCGTAGTCGGCGCGTTCGGTGGTGTTCGTCATTCGGCGTGCCCGATTCGCGGGGTGAGCGGGTCCACGTCGAAGCAGGCGTGGGCGCCGGTGTGGCAGGCGGGACCGATCTGGTCGACCGTCACGAGCAGGGTGTCGGCGTCGCAGTCGAGGGCGGCGCCCCGCACGTACTGCACGTTGCCGCTCGTGTCGCCCTTGCGCCAGTATTCCCCACGGCTGCGCGACCAGTAGGTCACGCGTCCCTCGGTCAGGGTGCGACGCAGCGCCTCGGCGTCCATGTAGCCGAGCATCAGCACGTCTTTGCTGTCCCACTGCTGCACGATCGCCGGGAGCAGGCCGCCGTCCTTGAAGACGGCGCGGTCGACGACGGCACCCACGGTCTCGGCCGTCAGTTCGATGCTGCTCATCTCGTCACCACTCCCGCTTCGGCCAGCGCACGCTTCACGTCGCCGACTGTCAATTCTCCATTGTGGAACACGGATGCCGCGAGCACGGCGTCCGCGCCGGCGGCGATCGCGGGCGCGAAGTGCTCGAGGGCCCCGGCTCCGCCGCTGGCGATCACCGGGACGCGGCTGATCTCGCGCATGGCGGTGACCAGCTCGAGGTCGAATCCGGTCTTCATTCCGTCGGCGTCGATCGAGTTGACGAGCAGCTCGCCGACACCGCGTTCGATCGCCTCGGACGCCCAGGCGAGGGCGTCGATCGTAGTCTCGGTGCGTCCGCCGTGCGTGGTGACGACGAAGCCGCTCGGCACGGCCGCGCTGCGCTTCACGTCGAGGCTGAGCACGAGCACCTGGGCGCCGAACCGGTCGGCGATCTCGCCGATCAGCTCGGGGCGGGCGATCGCGGCGCTGTTGACGCCCACCTTGTCGGCACCGTGGGCCTGCAGCTTCGCCACGTCCTCGGTGGAGCGCACGCCGCCGCCCACGGTGAGCGGGATGAACACCTGCTCGGCCGTGGCGCGCACGACGTCGTACATCGTGTCGCGGTTGTCGACCGTGGCCTTCACGTCGAGGAAGGTGATCTCGTCGGCGCCCTGCTCGTAGTAGGTACGGGCGAGTTCGATCGGGTCCCCGGCGTCACGCAGGTTGAGGAAGTTGACGCCCTTGACGACGCGGCCGGCTGCGACATCCAGACAGGGGATGACACGTACTGCGACGCCCACGGTCAGATCCTCGCGGCGTGGATCGAAGAGACGAGGATGGCACGCGCTCCGATGTCGTAGAGCGAGTCCATCACGTGGTTGGTGTCGGAGCGGTGCACCATGGCGCGCACGGCGACCCAGCCGGAGTCCTGCAGCGGCGAGATCGTCGGGCTCTCGAGGCCGGGGGTGATCGCGGTGGCGCTGTCGAGCAGGGCGACGGGCACGTCGTAGTCCATCAGCACGTACTGGCGGGCCACGAGCACGCCCTGCAGGCGGCGCTGCAGCGTGGCGATCCCGGCGAGGTCCTGCTTGGCACTGATGAGCACGGCGGTCGATTCGAGGATCACCGGGCCGAAGATCTCGAGGCCCTGCGCGCGCAGGGTGGAGCCGGTGCTGACGACGTCGGCCACGGCGTCCGCCACACCGAGGTTGATCGCCGACTCGACGGCGCCGTCCAGGCTGACGAGGGCGGCTGTGACGCCGTGGCGGGCGAGGAAGTCGCCGACGAGGCCGGGGTAGCTGGTGGCGACGCGGACGCCCTCGAGGTCGCCCAACTCGGCGAACTGTCCGGGACGGCCGGCGAAGCGGAAGGTGGAGCCGCCGAAGTCGAGCGTGCCGATCTCGGCCGCCTGCGACCCGGAATCGAGGAGCAGGTCGCGGCCGGTGATGCCGACGTCGAGTGCGCCCGAACCGACGTAGGTGGCGATGTCTCGCGGGCGGAGGTAGAAGAACTCGACGTCGTTACGCGGGTCGACGGCGCTCAGGGCGCGGGGATCGCGGCGGCCGGTGTAGCCCGCCTCGACGAGCATGTCGGCGGCGGTCTCGCTCAGTGAACCCTTGTTGGGCACTGCAATTCTCAGCATGGTGGGGCCTTAAGTACTAGTGATGGATGTCGCGGAGTGGGAGCTGCGCTCACAGATGTCGGTAGACATCGGCGGGGGTCAGGCCCTTCGCGATCATCATCACCTGAAGGTGGTAGAGCAGCTGCGAGATCTCCTCGGCGGTCTCCACGTCGGACTGGTACTCGGCGGCCATCCAAACCTCGGCGGCCTCTTCGACGATCTTCTTACCGATGGCGTGCACCCCGGCGTCGAGCTCGGCGACGGTGCCCGAGCCCTCGGGGCGCGACACGGCCTTGTCGCTCAGCTCGGTAAACAGGTCGTCGAAAGTTTTCACGCGTCAAGGTTACTAGGCGTTCGACGGGCGGATGTGCGCGTGGTGCTAGAAAGACCCGCCACCCGAGTGGCGCGCGCGGGCCGCCGCGGCGGCGGCGCCCATCGCGCGGTTGTGCGAGCCGTCGGGGGCGTCGCGCGGGTCGATGCGGTCTTCGTAGTCGCGAGAGCGGTGGCGGCGCCAGGCGATGCCGGCGATCGACCCGATGGCGACAACGACCGGCAGTACGAAATAGATGATTGCTGACATGGGTGCACCGTCCTTTGACTCCACGCTAGGCGCTGCCCGGCGCGATAGCGAGGAAACCCCGTCTTATCTACACTGGGCGGCATGCTCAACGATCGCGCAACCGGTGTCATGCTGCCCCGGGACCTCCCCGCCTCCCGTTTCGCCGAGTTCGCCCGGTCGGCCGAGGACCTCGGCTTCGACGAACTGTGGGTCGTGGAGGACTGCTTCTTCCGCGGCGGCATCGCGCAGGCCGCCGTCGCCCTCGCCGTCACCTCTCGCATCCACGTGGGCATCGGCATCCTGCCCGCCGCGGCGCGCAATGCGGCGTTCGCCACCCTGGATGCGGCGACGCTGGCCGAGCTGTTCCCGGGGCGCACGACGATCGGCGTCGGCCACGGCATGCCGGGGTGGATGCGTCAGGTCGGCGCGTGGCCCGCCAGCCCGCTGACCCTTCTCGAAGAGACCGTCGACGCGATGAAGGGGCTGCTGGCAGGCGCGAGGGTCAGCACCGAGGGCCGATACGTACGACTGCGGGATGTCGCGTTGGAGACGCCCCCGCAGGCTCCCCCGCTCGTGCTCGCCGGCGTGCGCGGACCGAAGTCGCTCGCCCTCTCGGGCCGGGTCGCGGACGGCACCGTGCTCGCCGAACCCGTCACCCCCGAGTACCTCGCGACGGCGCTGGCGCAGATAGCTCCGGCAGGAGGACACCGGGTCGTCGCGTACAACGTCGGCGCGGTTCATCCCGACCCGGCAATCGCCCGCGACACGGCGCGTTCCGCGCTCGGCTGGATCGGCGAGCCGGACTGGCGGCCGCACATCGAGCCGCTGCCGTTCGCCGCGGAGTTCGCGGCCCTCCGCGCGTCGGTGGCGTCGCCCGAGGAATTCGGTGCGGCGCTGCCGGACGAGTGGGTCGACCGGCTCGCGGTCGTCGGCACGGCCGAGGCCGCGCGCGCCCGTCGCGACGAGCTGTTCGCCGCCGGGGCGCACAGCGTCGTGCTGATCCCGGCGGGGCCGGATCCCTTCGCGGCTCTCGACGGGCTGGCGGCGCTGCTCTGAACTCGAGCAGCGCCGCTGTGTCGCGGGCTAGCGCTGCACCGCCTCGAGCGCGTCGACGAGACCGGCACCGAAGTAGCCGTTGTCGGCCGGGGTGCCGGCACACGCGGTGACGCCGGCCGGGCAGGCGACGTCGTTGGCCTGCGCGTAGAGCAGGTCGGCGAGCTGGCTGCCCGTCGCACGGCGGTGCGTCGACTGCAGCAGCGCGGCCACGCCGGCCACGTGCGGCGAAGCCATCGACGTTCCCGACGACGTGCCGTAGCCGCCGTTCAGCACGGTGGACAGGATCGCCGAACCCGGAGCCGCGATGTCGATGACACCGAGCCCGTAGTTGGAGAAGCTCGAGAGAGCCCCGGTGGAGGTGGTCGACGATACCGTCACGACGCCGTCGAGTTCGGCGGGGATGTCGGTGCAGCCGGCGTCGATCGGACGCACGACGGGCACGGTGTCGTTCGGGCTGGAATCGTCCTCGACCTTGTTGGCCAGATCCATCGCCGAGTTGCCGGCCGCTGCCACGTTCAAAACGCCCTTCTGCTGGGTGTACTGCACGGCGCGGTCGACCGCGGTTTTGACGGCACGCTGGTCGGGGTCGCTGTCGCACCAGAACTGCCACGGGTCGATGTAGTAGCTGTTGTTGGTGATGTCGGCACCGCTGGCTTCGGCGAACATAAAGCCGCAGATCGCGGCCTCCGGGTAGATGAACCCGTCGTCGCTCACGACCTTGACCGCCGAGACCCGCACGGCCGGGGCGACACCGGCGATGCCGACGCCGTTGCGCGCCGCGGCGATGGTGCCGGCGACGTGGGTGCCGTGCGAGCTGGTCGTCGGCTGCCACGACTCGTAGCTGCCGTCGGCGACGCCGCTGAGGCAGCCGGCGGACTTCGACTGGTCGACGTTCGCGGCGAGGTCGGGGTGCGTGGCCTCGATGCCGGAGTCGAGCACTGCGACGAGCACCTTCTTGTCGCCGTCGGTGATCTGGTGCGCCTGGTCGGCGCCGATCGCGGCCATGTCCCACTGGAGCGACTCGGACGGGTCGGGCACGACCTCGCGGTGGCCCTCGACGCCCTCGTCCTTGGTGACCGCGGCGCGGCGTTGCAGGCTGTCGGTCGTCGCGACCGGTTCGACGATGCCGTAGGTCGGGTCGGTGGGTGCGACCGGCGCGGTGCGGGTTGCGCCGACGGACTCGACCCCCTGCTGCCCGGCCAGCCCCTCGCGGAAGAGCGTGTTGTCGGACTGCGCGATGACCACGCCGATCTGCGGATAGCTCGCGATGACGTGCCCGCCGGCGGCGACCACGGCGCGCTCGACCTTCTTGGTCTGGCCGTTGTTGGCGCGCGTGACGTTGACGGCGTAGTTCATCACGTCGCCACGCACGATCTCGACGACCGGGGCGGGTTTGGTGGCCTCCGCGGCCTGGGCGGCCGTCGGCACGAGAATGCCGAACGAGACGACGGCGCCGACCGCCAAACAGGCGGTGAGACGGGCTTTCACGGGGTACAACGACATTGTGCTCCTCATCCAGGGATGTCCGTGCGGAGAGCGACCATGGCGCGGGATCCCCGGGTGAGCGGCGGTTCTGCGCCCGGAAACTCGGGACTTCCTCGGAATCAACGCTAGGGCACCCCCTCTTCGGGGGACAGTCGGCACTTAGGCGGACACGTGCCACTAACGGACGAAGCCCGGCCGTCGCGAGACGGCCGGGCTTCGGGAGGGGTGGTGCTACTTCGTGCCGAGCAGATCGATCACGAAGGTGAGGGTGCGCCCGGAGAGGCGGTGTCCGCCACCGACGGGACCGTAGGCGAGCTCGGGCGGGCAGATGAGCTGGCGGCGTCCGCCGACCTTCATGCCGGGGATGCCCTGCTGCCAGCCGGCGATGAGGCTGCCGAGGGGGAAGTTGATGGACTGGCCACGGCTCCAGCTGGAGTCGAATTCTTCGCCGCTCTCGAAGTCGACGCCGAGGTAGTGCACGTCGACGGTCGCGCCGGGCTGGGCTTCCGCGCCGGTGCCCTCTTCGATGTCAATGATCACGAGCTCGGTGGGCTCGGGGCCCTCGTAGAACTCGACTTCGGGCTTGGTTTTCGGTGAATCTGTCATGCGACCATCCAAGCAGATCGAGGAGCCCCGAAACACGGATGCCGCGGCCGTCCGCCCACGGCGCAATCGGGCCGCGCGGGGGCGGCGGGGCGAGCGGCGGGTTCGGAAATTCAGGAAGTCCGACGCGCACCCGGCCCTGCCGTCGCGGACCTCCGCAGCCGGGCGGCGCTCAGCGTGCAGGAGTTCCTGAATTTCCGACGTGGGGCGGGGGCGCGGGGCGCTCTACGGTGGCGGGCACGCGGGGCTAGGCGGCGACTCCGGCCCGCACGGCGAGGGCGGTGGCCGCGGTGGAGGCGGCGCGGGCGACGGCACGCTCGTCGACGCGGGTGAGCTCGCCGTCCTCCACGACGGTGCGGCCGTGCACGAACGACCGGGTGACCGGCGGCTGGGCGCCGAGGGTGAGCGCGGCGACCGGGTCGGCGATGCCGGCGTGTTCGACCCTGTCGACCTTCCAGAGCACGAGGTCGGCGAGCTTGCCGACCTCGATCGAGCCGAGTTCCGCCGATCGGCCGAGTACGCGCGCGCCGCCCATGGTGGCGATGTAGAGGCCGTGGCGACCGGTCATGCCGTCGGCCCCCGCGCGGAGACGGTTCATCAGCACGGACTGGCGGATCTCGCTACCGAGCTGTCCCGACTCGTTGGAGGCGGCTCCGTCGACGCCGAGTCCGACCGGGACGCCGGCGGCGAGCAGTTGCGGCACCGGGGCGATCCCGGCGGCGAGGCGGGCGTTCGACGACGGGCAGTGCGCGACTCCGGTTCCGGTGGCGGCGAAGCGCCCGATGGCACTGTCGTCGAGGTGCACGCAGTGCGCCATCCACACGTCGTTGCCCAGCCACCCGAGGTCGTCGAGGTACTGCGTGGGGGTCTTGCCCCACTTCTCCAGGCAGAACGCGTCTTCCTCGACGGTCTCGGAACCGTGCGTGTGCAGGCGCACGTCGAGCGACCGGGCGAGCACGGCCGCTTCGGAGAGCAGGTCGGAGGTCACCGAGAACGGCGAGCACGGCGCGATCGCGATCTGCACCATCGCCTCGCGCGAGGGGTCGTGGTAGCGGGCGACGGCGTCCGCGCTGGCCTGGAGGGCCGCGGACGTCGTCTCGACGGCGAAGTCGGGCGGGAGGCCACCCTGCGAGCGGCCGAGGTCCATCGACCCGCGGGTGCCGTGCAGCCGGACGCCGACCCGGGTCGCGGCGGCGATGATGCCGCCGAGGATGTCTCCGGAGTCCTTCGGGAAGACGTAGTGGTGGTCGGCGACGGTCGTGCAGCCCGAGCGGGCGAGCACGGCGATCGCCGCCTCCGCGCCGGACTCGACCAGCTCGGCGTCGATCATCGACCAGGCCGGGTAGAGCGCGACCAGCCAGTCGAACAGGATCGAGTCCTGTGCCCAGCCGCGGGTGAGCCACTGGTAGAGGTGGTGGTGCGTATTGATCAGCCCGGGGGTGAGCAGGTGGCCCGTGCCGTCGACCAGCTCGATCGTGGGCGGCACGGCCGGGGTCTCGCCCGACGGGGTGAGGCCGCGCACGGCCCACTCGGGCGGGACTCCCCCGCCGACGCCGACGATCGTCGCGTCGTCGAAAACGACCCAGCCGTCGGGGTACTCGGTACCGTTCGCGTCGACGGTGGCGACGGTCGCCCCGGAGATGATCGTGCGCTGCATGGTTCTCCTAGGCGGTGAGCAGGCGGGCGAGCAGGACGGGGGCGAAGTCGCTCTCGAGTTCGAGCACGACACGCGTGTGGGCGTTCGACTGCTCGGGGAAGCCGTTGTACGAGCCGCGCAGGTCGCAGATGGTCTGGCCGCGGCCGGGACCGGCGGTGTCGTCGACGAGCACACGGACGACCGGGGCGGTCTTGAGCGCGACCTCGCCGAGTGCGATCGCGACGGCGAGCGGGTCGTGCAGTGCCGAGGCACGGTGGCCGTACACCCCGACGTAGAACTCGAAGTAGTAGTCGAGCATGTGCCCGAGAGCGGTCGCTACCGGGCGGCCCGAGTCGATGAGGGTCTGGCGGTGGTGCTCGAGGAACACGTTGGTCATCGTGACGTCGAGGGGCACCATGGTGATGAACCATTCCGCGGCGAAGACCTCGGCCGCGGCATCCGCGTCGTTGGCGATGTTGGCCTCGGCGACGGGCGTGATGTTGCCGGGCACGCGGGCCGCGCCGCCCATCAGGGTGAGTTCTTTCACCAGGCCGGGCAGTTCGGGGTCGAGGCGCAGCGCCTCGGCGATGTTGGTGAGGGGTCCGATGGCGATGACGCGGAGTTCGCCCTCGTGCTCGTGGGCGAGACGCACGAGCAGCTCGGCGGCCGACTCCGCGGAGACGGCGACGTCGGACTTGTCGATCTCGACGTCGCCGACGCCGTTCGCGCCGTGCACGTGGGGTGCACCGCCACGGAAGCTGCCGCCCTGCGGGTCGTGGGCACCGATCGCGACGGGGATGCCTGCGGCGCCGGCGAGAGCCAGCAGGTCGAGCGTGTTGTACGCGCCGACCGACGCGGAGACGTTGCCGGAGACGGATCCGATGCCGACGATCTCGATGCCGGCGGTCTCGTCGGCGGCGGCGGCGAGCAGGTAGCCGATGGCGAGGGCGTCGTCGATGCCGGTGTCGCAGTCGAGGTAGTAGGGGGCGCGTGCGGTGGTCATGGTGCTCCGGTGTTTCAGTGGGTGATGGATCGATCGTAGGGTGTTGCTGTTTCGCGGCGATTTCGGCGAGTTATGCTCGCGGAGTGGCCAAGTGGTGGAAGTCCGTGCGGGTCCGTGCTCTCGGGCTCCTCGTCGTCGGGCTGCTGGTGGGCGTTCTGGGCCTCCAGCTCGGCCACGACGCCCGGTGGGATCCGCAGTGGGTCTTCTCGGGGTGGGGGTTCGACGTCGTGGCGTGGTTGGCCGTCGGCGCCTGCCTGGTCGTCGGGGTGGCCTGCACTCTCGTCGGAACGGTCTGGGTCGTCTTCGCGGCTCCCGCGGTCAGGACGTCTCCGGGACGCGCGGGGCTGATCTTCGCCGGCTCGATTGCCTTCGGGCTGGTCGCTGTACTCACCGGGGTGTGGACGGATGGGGACATGCTCGCTCTCGTCGGTTCCGGCCGCCGAAGCGCACCCGCGTGGGTTCTGATCGTGCTGAGCCTCGTTCTGGCTCTGCCCGGCACTGTCGCCTCCGTGCGTTCGTACCTGCTCGGCCCGGACGGGTCGAGCCGGGGTTCAGACCCGAAGCCGTGAGCGGTGCGCCGCGTCTTCGACGAGGACGGCAAGCGCATCCGCGACGAGGACTAGTGGGCGTGCGCCGTCGCCGCGGCGCGCAGGGTGGCGATCTGCTCGGCGGGTTCGCCGCGGAAGACGCTGGAGCCCGCGACGAACGTGTCGGCGCCGGCCTCGGCCGCGATGACGATCGTGTCGGCGGTGATGCCGCCGTCGACCTGCAGCCAGACGTCGAGGCCGGTCTTCGTGACCGCTTCGCGCAGCAGTCCGAGCTTCGGCATCGTCGACTCGATGAAGCTCTGGCCGCCGAATCCGGGCTCGACGGTCATCACGAGCACCTGGTCGAACTCGGGCAGCAGCTCGAGGAACGGCTCCACGGGCGTGCCGGGCTTGATGGCGATTCCGGCCCGCGCGCCGATGTCGCGTAGCGTGCGGGCGAGCGAAACGGCGTCCTTCGCCGCTTCCGCGTGGAAGGTGACCGAGTAGGCGCCGAGTTCGGCGTAGCCCGGGGCCCAGCGGTCGGGGTCGTCGATCATCAGGTGCACGTCGAGCGGGATCGCCGAGAGCTCCTGCAGGCGCTCCGTCATGGCGAGACCGAACGTGAGGTTGGGCACGAAGTGGTTGTCCATGATGTCGACGTGCACGAGGTCGGCGGTGGAGATGCGGCCGAGTTCGCGCTCGAAGTTGGCGAAGTCGGCGGCGAGGATGCTGGGGTTGATGCGAACGGGCATTACTCGGCCTTACTGATCAGCTGGATGAACATTGCGTCGGTGCCGTGGCGGTGCGGCCAGAGCTGGGCGTGCAGGGATTCCGGCAGGTCGAGCTGCGACTCGGTGATCGTGCCGAGCACGGCGGGGGTGTCGACCCGCTCGATGGCGGACCCCCACTTCTTGATCGCGCCCTCGACGATGACCTTCGACTCGGCGAGGTGGGGCGAGCAGGTGACGTAGGCGAGGATGCCGCCGGGTTTGAGTGCCGCGATGGCGGCGTTCAGCAGGTTCGACTGCAGGCCGGAGAGATGTGCCACGTCCCGGGGCGACTTGCGCCAGCGGGCCTCGGGGCGGCGACGGAGCGCGCCGAGGCCGGTGCACGGGGCGTCGATGAGGATGCGGTCGAACTCCTCGGCGTGGTCGTCGCCGACGGTCGTGCCGTCGAGTTCCCAGACCACCGGGGCCGGTTCGAAGACGGCGAGGGCCTTGCGCACGAGTTCGGCGCGGGCGGGCACGACCTCGTTCGCGACGAGGGTCGCTCCGCCGACGGCGGCCTCGGCCGCGAGCAGGGCCGCCTTGCCGCCGGGGCCGGCGCACAGGTCGAGCCAGCGCTCGCCGGCGACGATCGGGCGGGAGCGGCTGAGCGCGAGGGCGGCGAGCTGGGATCCCTCGTCCTGCACGCGGGCGCGTCCGGTGCGGACGGCCTCGAGCTGGAGCGGGTCTCCCCCGTCGAGCGTCGCGCCGACCGGCGAGAAGGTGCTGGCGTAGGCGTCGAGTTCCTCGACCGTGGCGTTGCCGGGCAGGGCGACGAGGCTCACCCGCGGGGCGACGTTGTCGGCCTCGACCAGGTCGGCGATCTCGTCGGCGCGGCCCTCGGCGGCCAGCGCCGCGCGGAAGGCCCGGATGATCCAGACGGGGTGCGAGTGCAGGATGGCCAGGTGCTCGTCGTCGTTCTTCGCGGTGGCGAGGGCGCGTTCCTGCCACTCGTCGACGGTGCTGCGCGTGATCGTGCGCAGAACTCCGTTGACGAAGCCCGTGGCGGAGTTGGAACCGACGGTCTTGGCGAGCTGCACCGATTCGTCGACTGCGGCGTGCTGGGCGACCCGCATGCTCAGCAGCTGGTGGCAGGCGAGGCGGAGCACGTCGAGGATGGCGGGGTCGATCTTATCGACCGGGCGCCCGGCCGCGATGGAGATGACGACGTCGTAGTAGCCCTGGCGTCGCAGTGTGCCGTAGGTCAGCTCGGTGGCGAGTCCCGCGTCGGCCTCGGAGAGTTTGGCACGCTGCAGGCGCACGGGCAGGAGGAGGTTCGCGTAGGCGTCGGACTCGCGTACGGCGAGGATCACGTCGAGCGCGATGCGGCGCGCGGGCTGCACGGCGCTCATTCGGCGACCACCGCGGCGTCGGCGGGACGGCCACGCCACCAGTCGCCGGCCGCCATCGCCTTGCGGCCGGCGGGATGGACCGTGACGAGCTGCACGGGGTCGGTTGCGGTGCCTACGAGGATGATCTTGCCTTCCAGGGAAAAACGGCCGGGCTCGAGACGCGGGGCGTCGCGGGCGATGGCGGCGTCGAGGATTTTCAGCCGCGCGCCGTCGAGGGTGGTGAACGCACCGGGCTCGGGGGTGACGCCGCGGATCAGGTTGACCACGTCGTGGGCCGGCCGGGTGAAGTCGACGTTGCCGTCGGCGAGGGTGAGTTTGGGGGCGAGCGTGACGTCGCCGACCTGCGGTTCGGCGCGCGCGTCGCCGTCGGCGATCGCGTCGACCACGCGGGCGAGCAGTTCGGCGCCCGAGTCGGAGAGCGACGCGAGCAGGTGGCCGGCGGTCTCGTGCGACCCGATCGATTGGGTGAACTGGCCGAAGACGTCGCCCGCGTCGAGCTCGGGCACGAGCTGGAAGACCGTGGCACCGGTGAGGTCGTCGCCCGCGATGATGGAGCGCTGCACGGGGGCCGCGCCGCGCCAGCGGGGCAGGAGCGAGAAGTGCAGGTTGATCCAGCCGAGACGCGGTGCGCTGAGCAGGGGCTCGCGCACGAGTCCGCCGTACGCGACGATGACGCCCAGGTCGGGCTGCACCGCGGTGATGGCCTCGGTGGCGTCGCCGGCGAGCCGGTTGGCCTTGATGGTCGCGATACCGAGTTCATCGGCGAGGGCCGCGACGGGCGTGGGGGTGAGGATGCCGCGGCGCCCCTGCGGGGAGTCCTCGCGGGTGACCACGGCCGCCACCTCGTGCCGCGACGCGGCGAGGGTGGCGAGACTGGGCACGGCCGCCGCGGGGCTGCCGGCGAACACGAGGCGCAGGGAAGTCATTGGTTCATTCTCCCCCATCCGCGCATTGAGCTTGTCGAAATGCCGACGGGCGCCGACCGTCGCCGGATTTCGGCAGGCTCATTCCGCTCGCCGCTACTGCTCCAGGAACGGCTCCACGTCGTCGAGCCGCACCCGCAGGCTCACCGGGATCGGCCCGCGCGGCGCCTTGCCGATCGCGCGGCGCCGGTTGGCCGCCGAGCGCACGACTTCGGAGCGCAGGCCGCTCGCGATCTCGGCGCCGTGCGCGTAGTCGAAGCGCACGATCGTGCGCACTCCCCCGCCCTCGACGTCGACCGGCCCCAGGATGTCCGCACCCTCGACGTTGAGGGTGGCGATCGCGCCGGCCACGGCGTCGATCGTTCCGGTGACGGTCGCGACACGGACGGCGGGCGGGAAGCGCAGGGCGCGGCGGTCGGCGAGTTCGGCGCGCGCGAAGTCGGCCTGTCGCCAGGTCACGAAGGCGGAGGCCAGGGCGCCGCCGACCCCGACGAGCACGATCGGGGCGCGTCGGGCGGCGAGGGCGGCCGCGTTCGACCACCAGCGCAGGCAGTCCTCGGCGACGCGCAGGCTCTCGCGGGCGATCATGCTCTCGCCGTCGAGCAGCAGGACTGCCCGGTAGCCGCCCGCGGCGACGGGCTCGGCGCCGCGCGTGGCGATGACGAGCGCCGGTTCCGCGCCGACGGTGAGGATGGGGCGTTCGCCGTCGGCCACGATGATGCGCACGCCGGGGAAGGCCCGGCCCAGGTCTTCGGCCGTGCGCCCGGCGCCGGATCCGACGAAACGCAGGCGCTCGCCCTCGCAGTTGGAGCACTTCCAGTCGACGGCCAGCGCACCGCACCAGCCGCAGGCGGGCGTCGAGCGCGAGGTCTTTTGGCCGAGAGGCCCCTCGCACTTCATACAGCGCGCATTGCGCTTGCAGTCGGCGCAGGCGAGCCGCGGGGCGTACCCGGGGCGGGCGACCTGCACGAGGACGGGCCCGAACTCCAGCGCCGCCCTCGCCTCGCGCCACGCGGTCGACGGGATGCGTGCCTGCGCGGCGAGGCGGTCCTCCGACGACTGCTGGGCCGTCGGCACGATCTTCGGCAGCACGGCGGGCTGCGGGGCGAGCGAGCGCACCCAGCCGAGTTCGACCAGCCGTTCGACCTCGGTGCTGCGGGCGTGGCCGAAGAAGATCAGGGCGCTTCCCTGCAGCTCCTGCCGCACGAGTGCGGCGTCACGGGCGTGCACGTAAGGACTCAGCGGTTCGCTGTGCAGCGGGTCTCCGTCGTCCCAAATGCCGATCAGTCCGAGGTTCGCGGCGGGCGCGTAGACCACCGAGCGGTTGCCGATGATGACGACCGGGTCGTCGGAGAGGCAGCGCAGGAAGGCGCGGTACCGGTCGGGGTTCGACTGTCTGGCGTCGAGGCGCACGATGCGCTCGGCGGGCAGGATCGCGGCAAGGGCGGCGGCGAGCTGTTCCTGGTCGCGGTAGTCGGGGACGGCGAGGATCGCGGTCGCTCCGCCGGCGAGGGTCGCGGCGGCCGACGCTGCCATCGTGACGGCCCACTCGCCGACCCAGACGCCGGGTTCGACCTCGGCCACGAGCGGCACGGCGTCGATCGCGAGGCGGCCGCGCGCGGCGATCACGGTCTCCACCACTCCGCCGCCGTAGCCGTGGATCGGTGCCGGCGGCCTCAGCGCGGCGAGGGGTTCGGGAGACGCCGCGAGGTACGCCTTCTCGACCCGCACCTGACGCCCGGGCACCGCGAGGCGCACGATGTCGTTCGCGTTGCCGGCGGCGCGGTCGGCGGCCTTACGGGCGAGCGCCCAGACCTCGGGGGTGAGCACCGGGATGGTCGAGACGACTTCCTCCAGCTCGCTGAGCACACCCGTGTAGTCGCCGGGAGGCGCGATCTCGACGATGAAGCCGTCGGCGACCCGGCCGGCGGAGCGCAGCGGAACGCGCACGCGCACCCCGGGCACCGCGCTCTCGCGCAGTGACTCGGGAATGCCGTAGTCGAACAACCGGTCGAGCTGGGGCAGCGGTGAATCTATGAGCACCCGGGCCACGGATGCGGGGGTCATGGCTACAGCTTGGCCGCGCGGCGCAGCGCGTCGACGCGATCCAGGCGTTCCCAGGTGAAGTTGGGAAGCTCGCGGCCGAAGTGGCCGTAGGTCGACGTCTCGGCGTAGATGGGGCGCAGCAGGTCGAGTTCGCTGATGATCTTGCTCGGGCGCAGGTCGAAGACCGAGTTGATCGAGTCGATGATGGTGTCTTCGCTGACGTGGGCGGTGCCGAAGCTCTCGACGTAGAGGCCCACGGGCGCCGCCTTGCCGATGGCGTACGCCACCTGCACCTCGAGGCGGTCGGCGAGACCGGCGGCCACGGCGTTCTTGGCGACCCAGCGCAGCGCGTACGCGGCGGAACGGTCGACCTTCGAGGGGTCCTTGCCGCTGAAGGCGCCGCCGCCGTGACGGGATGCCCCGCCGTAGGTGTCGACGATGATCTTGCGGCCGGTGAGGCCGGCGTCGCCCTGCGGTCCGCCGATGTGGAAGACGCCGGTGGGGTTGATCAGGATGCGCACGTTGTTCGAGTCGAGCGCGATGGTCGACAGCACGGGGCGGATGACGAGCTCCTCGATCTGCGCGCGCAGTTCGGTCGTACCGATCGACGGCGAATGCTGCGTGGAGACGACGACCGTCTCGACCGTGCGTGGGACGGCGCCGTCGTAGCCGATGGTGACCTGGGTCTTGCCGTCGGGGCGCAGGTAGTCGACGAGTCCGGACTTGCGCACGAAGGCGAGCCGCTCGGCAAGGCGGTGCGCCAGCCAGATCGGCAGCGGCATGAGCTCGGGGGTCTCGGTCGTGGCGTAGCCGAACATGATCCCCTGGTCGCCGGCACCTTGGAGGTCGTCGAGGTCGCCGCTCGACTCTTCGCGGGTCTCTTGCGCGTGGTCGACACCGGCCGCGATGTCGGGCGACTGTCCGCCGATCGACACCGAGACTCCGCAGGAACGGCCGTCGAACCAGACGTCGGACGAGTTGTAGCCGATGTCGGAGATGCGCTTGCGCACGATCGTGGGGATGTCGACGTAGCCGCTCGTGGTCACCTCGCCGGCGACGTGCACGAGGCCGGTGGTGACCAGGGTCTCGACCGCGACGCGGGCGTGCGGGTCGACCTCGAGGAGGGCGTCGAGAATACTGTCGGAGATCTGGTCGCAGATCTTGTCGGGGTGGCCCTCGGTCACGGATTCCGACGAGAAAAGACGCAGTGCGGTACTCATTGATTAGCCTCTGGCTGGGTGCTGACGGGTATTTACGAGCGGGTGGTGAATGGACGAGAGCGCGCGGCTCAGGTCAACAGATCGAGGATAGGAGCAGCCACCGACGTCTTACTCCCGGCGGCCTCGCCCACTATAACGCCGGCCGCATCGAGGATGATGATGGCGTTACCGTCTGTGGCAAAACCCTCGGTCCAGCCCACCCTGTTGAGGACGAGATAGTCGGCGCCCTTGCGCGCGGCCTTTGCCCGGCCGAGTTCGACGAGCGCCTCGCGGTCCTCGGCGGTCTCGGCCGCGAAGCCGACGATGATCTGGCCTTCACGCCGCGACTCGACCAGCCCGCGCAGGATGTCGGGGTTCTTGACGAGCGTGAGCTGCAGGGTGTCGCCCTGCGTCTCCTTCTTGATCTTGCTCTGCGCCACGGTCTCGGGCCGGTAGTCGGCGACGGCGGCAGCCATGACGACGACGTCGGCGCCGGGGGCCGCAGCGGTGACCGCAGCCTCGAGTTCGAGGGTCGACGACACGTCGACGACGTGGAGACCCGTGGATGCCGCGGGCCGCACTTCGAGGTTGGCGCCGATCAGCGTGACGTCCGCACCGCGCGCGGCAGCCGCCAGGGCGATGGCGAGGCCCTGCTTGCCGCTCGACCGGTTGCCGATGAAGCGCACAGGGTCGAGGGCCTCGCGCGTGCCTCCGGCCGTGACGACGATGCGTTTGCCCGCGAGGTCTTTGACGGTCACCACGGAGAGCGCGGCGGCGACGATATCGTCGGGCTCGCTCATCCGCCCCGGCCCGCTGTCGGCGCCGGTGAGCTGTCCGACCGCCGGGCCGACCACGTGCACGCCGCGGGAGCGCAGCGTGGCGATGTTGGCGGCCGTGGCGGGGTTCTGCCACATCTCGGTGTGCATCGCCGGAGCGATGACGACGGGAGCGGTCGACGCGAGCAGGGTGTTGCCGAGCAGGTCGTCGGCGATGCCGGCCGCGAATTTCGCGATCGAGTTGGCCGTGGCCGGGGCGATGACGATGAGGTCGGCCGCCTGGCCGATGGCCACGTGGCGCACCTGCGCGACACCCTCGTAGAGGTCGGTGTTCACCGGGTTGCGGCTGATCGCCTCGAGTGTGGGCTTGCCGACGAACTTCAGCGCCGCCTCGGTCGCGATGACGTGCACGTCGTGCCCGGCGAGAACCAGGGCACGAACGACAGCGACCGCCTTGTACGCCGCTATACCGCCGGTGATACCGACGACGACGTTCAAGACGGTCACTGGAGGAACGGGCTTATTCGCCGCTGAGGCGCTTGAGCTCGAGCTTGTCGTTGTTGATCTCGCGCAGCGCGACCGACAGGGGCTTGTCCTCGATGGTCGAGTCGACGAGCGGTCCGACGTTGTCGAAGAGGCTTCCTTCGTGCAGGTCGGCGTAGTAGTTGTTGATCTGGCGCGCGCGCTTCGAAGCGAAGATCACGAGCTGGTACTTGGAGTCGACCTTCGACAGCAGTTCGTCGATGGGCGGGTCAATGATTCCGCTGTTCTTGTCAGCCATTAGTGCTCCTTTGTAGGGGAAATAGGGAAAGTGGGCGTGCGCGACCCTCAGTGGGAAATCGGCACTGCCATCAACTCTACGACTTCCCGGGCCGCTTCGCTGACGTCGTGGTTGACGACCTTGACGTCGAACTCGTCCTGCGCGGCCATTTCGACCTTCGCGGTCTCGAGTCGGCGCGACTGTTCGGCGGCGTCCTCGGTGCCCCGGCCGATGAGCCGGCGCACCAGTTCTTCCCACGTCGGAGGGAGCAGGAAGACGAGGATCGCCTCCGGCATCGCCTGCCGCACGAGCCGTGCTCCCTGCAGATCGATCTCGAGCAGTACGCGCCGTCCGGCTGCCAGTGCTTCGTCGATCGGGGGCCGCGGAGTGCCGTATCTGTAGGAGTTATGCACGGTCGCCCACTCGAGCAGTTCTCCCGCGGCGATCTTGCGGTCGAACTCCTCGTCGCTGACGAAGTAGTAGTGCACACCGTCGACCTCGCCGGGGCGGGGCGAGCGCGTTGTCGCCGAGACGCTGAGCAGCACGTCGGGGTAGTTCTCGCGGATATACGCCGAGACCGTGCCCTTGCCGACCGCCGTCGGACCGGCCAGAACGACCAATCTCGCCGGCTCGCCGCCCGCGCGTGTCACGAGGTACTCGCGCAGCTTGACGCGCTGCCGTGAGCCGAGCCCGCCGACGCGCTTGCGGTCGGAGATCGCGAGGGTGTCCATGAGCTTGGCGACCCGGGTCGGGCCGAGCGTGGGGATGCTGGTCAGCAGTTCGGTGACGCGCAGGGTGGCTTCCGCGCTGGCGGGGTCGTTCCAGCCCGTTTCGGCGACGTCGAGCGCGGTGCGCGAGCGGTCGGCGACAGAGTTCTTCACCGCGGCACGGGCACGACGGGCGGCAACGGCCGCCTTGGCCGCCGCGACGCGGTCGACCTCGGGCGGTGCGGGTCGCGGGCTCATGCGAACGCCTCGGCGATCTCGCGGGACTGCGTCTCGACGGCGTCGGCGATTCCGGACGGACCGGCCGCCAGAATGCTGCGCGAGGCGCTCACGATGACATTGCCGGATGCCGCTCCGAACAGCGTGGTCGCGTCGGAGACGAGAGCGCCCTGGTGGCCGAAGCCGGGCGCGAGGATCGGCGTGGTCGACAGCGCTCCGGCGGTGATGCCGTAGTCCGCGAGGCCGACGGTGGCGCCGATGACGACGCCGGTCGATCCGAGGCCGCTGGGGCCCGCAGTGGTTTCAGAAGTGTTCCAGTCGTGCACGTCTCCGACGATACTCGCCGCCACCGACTGTCCGGTATCGACGACAGCACGCTGCAACAGGGCCGCCTCGGGGTTCGAGGTGGCCGCGAGCACGAACAGTCCTTTGCCGCCGGCGAGGGCGAGCTCGTGCGGCGCGCGGATCGAACCCACGCCCTGGAACGCGCTGATCGTCATGGCGTCGGACTCGAGCGGCGACCCGGGCGTGAGCCACGCCTCGCCGTATGCCTCGACGCTCGTGCCGACGTCGCCGCGCTTGACGTCGGCGATCACGAGCAGCCCCGCGGCGCGGGCCGCGGCCAGGACGTCCTCGAGAGCGGCGTACCCCGCGGACCCGTGGCGCTCGTAGAACGCCACCTGCGGCTTGATGATCGCGGCCCGGCCGTGCGCTGCCTCGACCACGCGCAGGCCGAAGTCCCGCACACCGGCGGCGGAGTCGGCGAGCTGCCACTCCCCCAGCAGGTAGCTGTGCGGGTCGATGCCCACGCAGAGCCTGCCGGAGGAGACGAACGCCTCCGCGAGCCGGGTGCCGAAACTCACGGTCATACGTTCGCCAGGCGCTCTGCGCGGTCGATCGCGTAGTCCTGCAGCGATCGCACGTCGAAGGGCTCGCGCACGGCCTCGAACGACGCGACCGCCGCGGCGAGCTGCGCGATGGTGGTGAACAGCGGCTTGTCGGCCGCGACCGTGGCGGTGCGGATCTCGTAGCCGTCCGCGCGCGCGCTGCGTCCGCTCGGCGTATTGATCACGACATCCACTTCGCCCTGGTTGATCAGGTCGACGATGGTCGGTTCGCCCTCGACGTGCACCTGGCCCTGGAAGTACTTCCGCACGATCCGCGCGGGGATGCCGTTGCGGCTGAGGATCTCGGCCGTTCCCTCGGTGGCGAGGATCTCGAAGCCGAGCTGGCTCATGCGCAGCATCGGCAGGATGATCGCGCGCTTGTCGCGGTCGGCGACGGAGACGAAGACACTGCCCGAGTTCGGGAGTCCGCCGTACGCGGCCTCCTGGCTCTTGGCGAACGCCTTGGGGAAGTCGCGGTCGATTCCCATGACCTCGCCGGTGGAGCGCATCTCCGGGCCGAGCACGGAGTCGACGACGTGACCCTCCTTGGTGCGGAAGCGCTTGAAGGGCAGCACGGCCTCCTTGACGGCCACCGGCGAGTCCATCGGCACGACCGAGCCGTCCTGCGCGGGCAGGAGTCCCGAGTCGACGAGCGAGCGGATGCTCTCGCCGACCATCACGAGTGCGGCAGCCTTCGCGAGCGGGATGCCGAGCGCCTTGGAGACGAACGGCACGGTGCGGCTGGCGCGCGGGTTGGCCTCGAGCACGTAGAGGATTCCCTGGCCGATGGCGAACTGCACGTTGAGCAGGCCGCGCACGCCGATGCCCTGGGCGATGCCGAGGGTGGCGGTGCGCACGCGGTCGATGACGTCGCGGCCGAGCGTGACGGGCGGCAGCGTGCAGGCCGAGTCGCCGGAGTGCACACCGGCCTCCTCGATGTGCTCCATGATGCCGCCGATGTACAGCTCTTCGCCGTCGTAGAGGGCGTCGATGTCGATCTCGATGGCGTCGTCGAGGAATCGGTCGACGAGCAGCGGCGAACCGGGCTCGATGATGACGATGTCCTTGACGCGCTCGAAGTAGTCGAACAGCGACTCGGTGTCGTAGACGATCTCCATGCCGCGGCCGCCGAGAACGTGCGACGGACGCACGAGCACCGGGTAGCCGATGTTCTCGGCGATGGCGACGGCCTCGGCCACGTTCGTGGCGGTGCCGTTCTTCGGCGAGATGAGCGAGGCGTCCTCGAGGATCTTCGAGAACAGACCGCGCTCCTCGGCGAGGTCGATCGCCTCGGGCGTCGTGCCGAGGATCGGAACGCCGGCGTCCTTGAGGCCCTGGGCGAGACCGAGGGCGGTCTGGCCGCCGAGCTGCACGACGACGCCGACGAGCTCGCCGCTCTGGCTCTCGGCGTGCACGATCTCGAGCACGTCCTCGAGGGTCAGCGGCTCGAAGTAGAGCCGGTCGCTCGTGTCGTAGTCGGTGGAAACCGTCTCGGGGTTGCAGTTGATCATGATCGTCTCGAACCCGGCGTCGCTGAGAGCGAAGCTCGCGTGCACGCAGGAGTAGTCGAACTCGATGCCCTGGCCGATGCGGTTGGGTCCGGAGCCGAGGATGATGACCTTGCGGCGGTCGCTGGGGCGCACCTCGGTCTCGACGTCGTAGCTCGAGTAGTGGTACGGCGTGAGGGCCGGGAATTCGCCGGCGCAGGTGTCGACCGTCTTGAAGACCGGGCGCACATTCAGGCCGTAGCGGATGGCGCGCACGGCGGCCTCGTCGAGCCCGCGGATCTCGCCGATCTGGGCGTCGCTGAAGCCGTGGTCTTTCGCGTAGCGGAAGGTGGCCTCGTCCAGGTTCTCGGCCGCGTAGACGGCGGCGGCGACCTCGTTGATCAGCACGATCTGGTCGATGAACCAGGGGTCGATCTTGGTGGCCTCGAAGACCTCCTCGGCCGTGGCGCCGGCGACGAGCGCCTGCTGCACGGTGACGATGCGGCCGTCGGTGGGCACGCTGGCGAGTTCGAGCAGGGCGGCTTTGTCGCGCTGCTCGTAGCGCCAGTGGAAGGAGGATCCGCGCTTCTCGAGCGAGCGCAGCGCCTTCTGCAGGGCGGTGGAGAAGTTGCGGCCGAACGCCATCGCCTCGCCGACCGACTTCATGGTGGTGGTGAGCGTGGTGTCGGCGGCGGGGAACTTCTCGAAGGCGAAGCGGGGCACCTTGACGACCACGTAGTCGAGCGTGGGCTCGAAGCTGGCCGGGGTGACCTTGGTGATGTCGTTGTCGATCTCGTCGAGACGGTAGCCGATGGCGAGCTTCGCGGCGATCTTGGCGATCGGGAAGCCCGTCGCCTTCGAGGCGAGGGCCGACGAGCGCGAGACGCGCGGGTTCATCTCGATGACGATGACGCGGCCGTTGGCCGGGTCGATCGCGAACTGGATGTTGCAGCCGCCGGTGTCGACGCCCACGGCACGGATGATGTCGATGCCGATGTCGCGCAGGTTCTGGTACTCGCGGTCGGTGAGGGTGAGGGCGGGGGCGACGGTGATCGAGTCGCCGGTGTGGACTCCCACGGGGTCGACGTTCTCGATCGAGCAGACGACGACCGTGTTGTCGGCGGTGTCGCGCATGAGCTCGAGCTCGTACTCCTTCCAGCCCATGATGCTCTCCTCGAGCAGCACCTCGGTGGTGGGGCTCTGGTGCAGGCCGTCGCCGACCATGCGGACGAGCTCCTCGCGGTCGTAGGCGAAGCCTGACCCGAGTCCGCCCATGGTGAAGGACGGGCGGATCACGAGCGGGTAACCGAGGTCTTCCGCGAACTCGACGGCCTCGTCCACGGTGTGCGCGATGTAGCTCTTCGCGACATCCGCCCCCGCATCGAGCACGAGCTGCTTGAAGATCTGGCGGTCCTCGCCCTTGTTGATCGCCTCGAAGTTGGCGCCGATCAGTTCGACGTCGTACTTCTCGAGGATGCCGTGGTTGTGCAGGTCGATCGCGGCGTTGAGCGCGGTCTGGCCGCCGAGCGTCGGCAGGATCGCGTCGGGCTTCTCCTTGGCGATGATGGTCTCGATGACCTGCCAGGTGATCGGCTCGATGTAGGTGGCGTCGGCGAAGTCCGGGTCGGTCATGATGGTCGCAGGGTTCGAGTTGACGAGGATGACGCGCACGCCCTCTTCGCGGAGGACGCGGCATGCCTGCGTTCCCGAGTAGTCGAACTCGGCCGCCTGGCCGATCACGATGGGGCCGGAACCGATGACCAGTACCGACGTGATGTCTTCCCTCTTGGGCATTAGTTGTTTCCTTCAGTGCTGGTTGCCTGCTTCGCGAGAACGAGGTCGCGGAAGCGGTCGAAGAGGTAGTTGGAGTCGTGGGGGCCGGCGGCGGCCTCCGGGTGGTACTGCACGCTGAACGCGGGGATGTCGAGGGCGTTGAGGCCTTCGACGACGTTGTCGTTGAGGTTGACGTGGCTCACCTCGACGAGCCCGAAGCCGGCGGGCGACTCGGTGGGTTCGCCGATGGGCGCGTCGACCGCGAAACCGTGGTTGTGGCTGGTGATCTCGGTGCGGCCGGTTCCGACGTCGACGACCGGCTGGTTGATTCCGCGGTGGCCGAACGGGAGCTTGTAGGTGCCGAAGCCGAGGGCGCGGCCGAGCAACTGGTTGCCGAAGCAGATGCCGAAGAACGGGAGTCCTTCGCGCAGGATGCCCTGCAGCAGTTCGACGTGCTGGTCGGAGGCACCGGGGTCGCCCGGGCCGTTCGAGTAGAAGGCGCCGACCGGGTTGATGGCGAGCACCTCCTCGAGCGAGACGCTCTGCGGCAGGACGTGCACGTCGAAGCCGCGCTGCGACAGGTAGGTGAGCGTGGAGGTCTTGACGCCGAGGTCGAGGACCGCGAGGTTGCCGATCTTCTCGCCGATGGCCTCGACGACGTACGCCTCCTGGGTGGAGACTTCGCCGGAGAGGTTGAGGCCGCGCATGTCGCGGCCGGCGCGCACGATCTCGAGCTGCTCGTCGTCGCTGAGCTCGAGGTCGGTGCCCGAGAAGATGCCCGAGCGCATGGCGCCCGAGTCACGCAGGCGGCGGGTGATGGCGCGGGTGTCGACGCCGCTGATGCCCACGACGTTCTGCTCGACGAGGTCGTCGTCGAGGGTGCGCTGCGAGCGGAAGTTGGAGACGACGCGGGAGGGGTCGCGCACGATGAATCCGGCGACCCAGATGCGGCTCGACTCGAGGTCTTCGTCGTTCATGCCGGTGTTGCCGATGTGCGGCGCGGTCATGAGCACGATCTGGCCCGCGTAGCTCGGGTCGGTGAGGGTCTCCTGGTAGCCGGTCATGCCGGTGGCGAAGACAGCCTCGCCGAGCGAGCGGCCGAGGGCGCCGTAGGCGCGGCCGGTGTAGCGGGTGCCGTCCTCGAGGACGAAGACGGCGGGGGTGGGAATGCTCGTCACTTCGAGTCCCTTTCTGTTGGTTCCGGACGGAGGGGGCTGAGGGTTGCGAGGGCGGCGATGAAGCCCTCGGGGTCGTTCACGCGGAAGTAGCTTTCGACCGAGGACTCGGCGAGGCCCCAGCGGATCATGGTGAGGCCGTCGGGCTCGACGACGCGGTCGATGGTCCAGGTGGCACGCTCGACGGCGGTGATGTCGCCGGCCGGGATGAAGGTGTCGAGCTGCCCCGCGATCGGGATGACGACCCCGGCGCGAGAGACCTGCACGTCGGTCTTCGCCCGGAAGCCGAGGCCGCGCACGGCCACCCGGTTGAGGCGGTCGCCGGTGAGCGTGGTCGAGACGTAGTAGCCGGGGAACGACCCGAGCCGCTCGCCCAGGTCGGCCGGGGGCTGCTGCGGGGCGGCGAGGGCGCTCTGTCGTCGCTTGCGGGCACGCCAGCCGAGGGCGAGCAGCGCGAGAGCGAGAACCAGGAAGGCGATGACGAGCGTCGCCGAGAGTTGCTTATCCACGCGGCGCACCGGCCTGGGCGGCGACCTCGGCCGCGTCGACGAGTTCGCCGTCGAGCACGGTCGCGTAGCCGTCGTGGATCGTCGCGATGACCTGGCCCGGCAGCGTGCGCGACAGGTAGGGCGAGTTGATGCTCTTGCCGTGCAGGTGCTCGACGCCGAACTCGCGGCTCGCCGAGGCGTCGTACAGGGTGAAGTTCGCGTGGCTGCCGACGGCGAAGGCGGTGTCGTACCCGGCCAGGCGTCCGATCTCTGCCGGCTTCGAGGAGAGCACGCGTGCGACATCCTCGAAAGACAGGTAGCCGGTGTCGACGACCGCCGCCTGCACGACGCTCAGCGCCGACTCGAGTCCGACCATCCCGTTGGCGGCCTCGTCCCAGGCGCACTCCTTGGCTTCGAGCGGGTGCGGGGCGTGGTCGGTGGCGACGATGTCGATGGTCCCGTCGGCGAGGGCCTCGCGCAGGGCGAGCACGTCCTCGTCGCGGCGCAGCGGCGGGTTGACCTTGAAGCGCGAGTCGTAGCCGCGCACGAGCTGCTCGGTGAGCAGCAGGTGGTGGGGGGTGACCTCGGCCGTGACGTCGATGCCGCGGGCCTTCGCCCAGCGGATGACGTCGACGCTGCCGGCGGTGGAGAGGTGGCAGATGTGCAGGCGCGCTCCGACGTGCTGGGCGAGCAGCACGTCGCGGGCGATGATCGACTCTTCGGCGACGGCGGGCCAGCCGGCGAGTCCGAGTTCGCTCGACAGCGCGCCCTCGTTCATCTGGGCGCCCTCGGTGAGGCGCGGGTCCTGCGCGTGCTGGGCGATGACGCCGTCGAAGGTCTTCACGTACTCGAGTGCGCGGCGCATGAGCAGCGGGTCCGAGACGCAGATGCCGTCGTCGGAGAAGACGCGCACGGAGGCGCGCGAACCGGCCATGGCGCCGATCTCGGAGAGGGCTTTTCCGGCGAGGCCGACGGTGACGGCGCCGATGGGGCGCACGGTCACGTAGCCGTGCTCGGCACCGAGCGACGCGACCTGCTCGACGACGCCGGCGGTGTCGGAGACGGGGCTGGTGTTCGCCATCGCGAACACGCTCGTGAAACCGCCGATGGCGGCGGCGCGGGAGCCGGTGAGCACCGTCTCGCTCTGCTCGAACCCGGGCTCGCGGAGGTGGGTGTGCAGGTCGACGAGGCCGGGCAGAGCGGTGAGGCCCGCGGCGTCGACGACGGTGGCGCCCGTCGACGAGAGGCCGGAACCGGTCTCGGTGATGGTGCCGCCCTCGACGAGGAGGTCGGTGGTGGTTCCGTTCGGCAGCGTTGCGCCCTGGATAAGGATGGTCATATTTCTCACAACTCCGCAGTTCCGGACAGCAGCAGGTACAAGACCGCCATCCTTATCGACACCCCGTTGGCAACCTGCTCCAGCACCGTCGACTGTGCGGAGTCGGCGGCCTTCGCAGAGATTTCCAGACCGCGGTTCATCGGTCCGGGATGCATAACCAGACTAGCCGCCGGCAGTGCTTCGAGCCGCGCGTCGTCGAGCCCCCACTGCCGCGCGTACTCGCGGGCGTTGGGGAAGAACGCGGCGTGCATCCGCTCGCCCTGGATGCGCAGCATCATCACCACGTCGGGCTTCGCGGCGATGGCGGCGTCGAGGTCGTAGCCGATGGTGACCGGCCAGTCGGCGATACCGAGCGGCACGAGCGTGGCGGGCGCGACGAGGTGCACCCGGGCACCGAGCGTCGTGAGCAGCCAGACGTTCGAGCGGGCAACACGAGAGTGCAGGATGTCGCCGACGATCGTCACGCTCACACCGTCGAGGTCCTTGCCCCGGGCAGCCGCGCCGTGCAGACGACGGCGGATCGTGAACGCGTCGAGCAGGGCCTGCGTGGGGTGCTCGTGGGTGCCGTCGCCCGCGTTGACGATGCCGGCGTCGATCCAGCCGCTCTGCGCGAGCACGCTCGGTGCGCCCGAGGCGGAGTGGCGGACGACGACCGCGTCGGCGCCCATCGCGGCGAGGGTCTGCGCGGTGTCTTTCAGGCTCTCGCCCTTGGAGACGCTCGAGCCCTTGGCGCTGAAGTTGATCACGTCGGCGCTCAGGCGTTTGGCGGCGGCCTCGAACGAGATGCGCGTGCGCGTGGAGTCTTCGAAGAAGAGGTTGACGACGGTCTTGCCGCGCAGCGCCGGAAGCTTCTTGATCTCGCGTCCGGCGACATCCGCCATGTCTTCGGCGACGTCGAGTATCCCGATCGCCTCGTCGCGGGTCAGGTCCTTGGTGGAGAGGAGGTGCCTCACGCGTCGCTCCCGTCGTCGATGGTGATCTCGTCGATGCCGTCGACCTCGACGAGGCGCACATTGATGCGCTCGCTCGTGGCGGTGGGCAGGTTCTTGCCGACGAAGTCGGCCCGGATGGGCAGCTCGCGGTGGCCCCGGTCGACGAGGGCGGCGAGGCGCACGGCACGCGGGCGGCCGATGTCGTTGAGGGCGTCGAGGGCGGCCCGGATGGTGCGGCCGGAGTAGAGCACGTCGTCGACGAGCACGACCGTCTTGCCGTCGATACCGCCGGCGGGGATCTGCGTGGGGCTCGGCGCGCGGGTGGGGTTCTTCGACAGGTCGTCGCGGTACATGGTGACGTCGAGGAACCCGACGGTGCCGCTGCCCGGCTCGATGCTGTCGAGGATGTCGCCGATGCGACGGGCGAGCACGATGCCGCGCGTCGGGATGCCGAGGAGGACGAGATCGCTGGCTCCGCGATTGGACTCCAGGATCTCGTGGGAGATGCGGGTCAACGCTCGGGTGATGTCAGCCGATTGCAGCACGAGGCGTGCAGTCATTCTGACCTCCTTCCCCGCCTCTCTGGACGGAACTTAAAGGAAATCTGTTTCACCCCAGCATAGCGGGTACGTCGTACACCTCGACGCCCGCCGCGACGGCCGCTTCCCGGTAGGCGGCTCCGAGGGACGCGGCCGTCTCGTGCGCGTTCAGCCCGCTCGGGTTGGGAACCACCCAGAGCCGGGCTCCGCCGAGGGTGTCGTGCTGCGGCCCCACGGCGGTCTTCCTCCGGTCGAACGCGACCCGGTAGGCGGTGACGCCGAGCATGGCGACGACCCTCGGCTGGAGTTCGGCGACCCGGGCCTCGAGCAGCACGGCGCCCTCGCGCAGTTGCTCCGTGGTCAGCTCGTCCGCGCGCCGCGTCGCCGCAGCGACCAAGCTGGTGATGCCCACGCCCCGGTCGTAGAGGTGCCGACGGTCGTCGTCGCTCAGCCCCGCCGACGCGTCGATCACCCGGTCGGTGATGCCGGCGCGGTACAGCGCCGGGTAGAACCGGTTGCCGCGCAGGGCGAACGGCGCCTGGACGGCGACGGTGTGCAGCCCGGGGTTGATGCCGACGAAGAGCAACTTGACCATCGGGCCGACGGTGTCGGGAAGCGTGCGGCCGTAGAGGGCGGCGATTTCTTCCGCCGAATAGCCCATCAGCCGAGCCTCAGCACGGCCTGTACCGGCTCGTGGTCGGAGGGTGCGGCGCCGTCGAAGCGCACGGCGTTGATGCCCATCGCCGTCACCTCGACGCCTCCCCCGACGAGCAGCCAGTCGATGCGCTTGCCGCCGACCTTCGGCGGCCGGTAGTTCGAGAAGGTGGTCCAGTCCTCCGACAGCCGGCGCTGCGGCATCAGCCAAGCGTCGACGAGGCCCGCTTCGTGGGTGAGTTGGCGGTACGGGGCAGAGTGGATGCCCGCGTTGGCGTCGCCCGTGAGGATCACCGGACCGCTCCCCTGCGCTATCAACCGGGTGAGCTGCTTGGCCGACTGCAGCCGGGCCGCGCTGGACTGGTGGTCGAAGTGCGTGTTGAACGAGCGGAAGGCGATGCCCGTGGCACGGTCGCGGAACTCGGCCGCGACCACGAGCCTCGGCACGCGGTTGCCCCACCCGCGGGAACCGGGGACGTCGGGCGTCGCGGACAGCGCGAACTGCCGCCAGCCGAGCAGGTCGAGCCGGCGCGAGTCGTAGAAGACCGGGCACCCCTCGCCGGTCGTGTTGGGGTTGCGGCCGTAGCCGATGCGCCGGTAGTCGGGGCCGAGGGCTTCGCCGACGAACCGCGCCTGGTCGAGCAACGCCTCCTGCACACCGAGCAGCGCGGGTTGTTCGACACGGAGCACGCGGGCGAGGAGGTGCTTGCGGCGGGACCAGTTGTCCCGGCTGCGGGGCGGGAGCCGCGTCATCCGTCGTCTGATGTTGTAGGTCATGACGTGCAGGGCGGGCGGTGGCACGTGGCCGATGAACGCGATGTCCGTCATCTGCCCAGCGTAGGTGCCGTGGCGCGCGGGCGTAGCATTGCGACTCAGGGCGGCCGCGCGGCCGGCCGGACCGGGAGCCGACAGACCATGAGTACCGTCACGCCATCGACAGCCGAGTTCGACGCGTTCGGCCCGTGGATCGACGAGGTGCGCACCGCGGAGGACGTGCCGCCGCTGTACCGGGCGCACCACATCGACTTCGAGACCGCGCGGATGGTGCTCAAGTTCCCCCGTGACATCAGCCGGCGCGACGCCACCCCGCAGATGGACCTGTACGACCACCTGCTGATCGCCGAGACCGACCGGCTCACCGTGCTGAGCCGCACCGCCACTCGCTACTCGCAGACCTCGGTCGACTACGGCGATATCGCGGTCATGACGGAGTGGGCGAATCTGCTGGACGCCGAGCTCCGGATCGACACGGTGCTGGGCGAGACGGTCGTGGTGGCGTTCAACGGGACCTCGCGGGACAGGATCGTCGAGCTCGTCGACCTGCTGCGCGGGCTGGGGCTCGTGACACGCGCGGCGAAGGAGACTCGGCTGCCGCCGATCGCGGGTGCGCTCGAACTGGACGACCTCGGCAAGAAGGACTCGCTGTTCGTGACGTCGTTCCGCGACCGGCAGCGGCGGGAGCCCGGAATCGCTCTGCTCGCCGCACACGGCCGCGTGACGGTGACCCGTCGTGGCGGCTTCCTGTCGAGGATCGCCGACCTGGTGTTCCCCGTCACACTGCACGGGGCGCTCGTCTGCGCCTCCCCCACCGAGCTGCAGATACTGTCGCGCCGACACTGGCTCGTGCGCGGCGGCACGCCGGAGCTGTCGTCGGCCCGCACCGTGCTGCCCCTCGATCTGCTGCACAGCGTGAGGTCGGAAGAGCACCCGCGCTACGCGGGAGCGTCCACCGTCACGCTGCGTGTGGGCGGCGCCATGCTCGCGGTCGTGATGCCGACGGGGTCGCCGGCCGAGAAGACCCTCCGGGCGCTCGGCAGCCGCTGAGGCTTCCCCGGCCCCCTGCCGGTTTCGGAAATTCAGGAAGACCTTACGCACAACGGCCCGTGACCACCCCGATGAGGGGCGGCCACGGGCCGAATTCCTGAATTTCCACCATGCCGCGCGGGGTGGCGACACGGGTGGGGTCAGGCGCGGGTTTGGGCGATGCGGCCGAGCAGGCCGTTGATGAAGCCCGACGAGTCCTCGGTGCTGAGCACCGTGGCGGCCTCGACGGCCTCGGAGATCGCGACGCCGTCGGGGATCTGCTCGTTGAACAGGATCTCCCAGATGCCGATGCGCACGATGGCGCGGTCGACGGCGGGCATGCGGTTGATGGTCCAGCCCTGGGCGTAGGTCTCGATGAGCTCGTCGATCTCGTCGCCGTGCTCGGTGATCCCGACGACGATCTCCCGGGCGTACGGCCACGACGACCCGCGCTTGGGGTCGGCGTCGGCGCGCGCCTGTTCGACGGCGAGGGCCGCGTTGATCGATTCTTCGCGGATGTCTGCCCCGTAGAGCAGGTCGAGGGCGCGCTTGCGCGCCTTGGTACGAGCACTCATGTAACCGGTACCGCCTAGTCGGTGACGCGGCCGAGGTAGCTGCCGTCGCGCGTGTCGACCTTGACCTTGGTGCCGATGTCGAGGAACAGGGGAACCTGGATCTCGTAGCCGGTCTCGACGGTGGCGGGCTTGGTGCCGCCGGTCGAGCGGTCGCCCTGCAGGCCGGGCTCCGTGTAGGTGATGAGAAGAGTGACGGATGCCGGGAGCTCGACGTACAGCGGAGACTCGTTGTGCAGCGCGATCGTGACGTTCTGGTTCTCGAGCATGAAGTTCACCGCGTCGCCGACCTGGGGCGCCGTCAGGGTGATCTGGTCGTAGTTGCCGAGGTCCATAAACACGAAGTTCTCGCCGTCGGCGTACAGGTACTGGAAGTCGGCGCGGTCGACGGTCTCGGTCTCGATCTTCGCACCGGCGTTGAACGTGCGGTCGACGACCTTGCCGCTCATGACGTTCTTGACCTTGGTGCGCACGAAGGCGCCGCCCTTGCCCGGCTTGACGTGCTGGAAGTCGATGACGGTCCACAGCTGGCCATCCATGTTGAGAACGACGCCGTTCTTGATGTCAGAGGTAGAAGCCATGCGAAAACTGTCCGTTCAGATTGGGAGAAAGAATTCGGTCGCGGACCGCGATCTGGCGCGGTCAAACGGAACCGAGCAGCCAGTCTACCGGCAACGCGGCTACCGTGCGCGAGGCTCAGGCCGAGCCGAGGATGCGCGCCCGGGCGGCGGCGTGTTCTGCCTCGCTGATGGCCCCGGCCGCGAGGAGGGTGTCGATCTCGGCGAGGCGCTCGGCCATGGGTCGGTCCGGCGCGAGCATCTCGCTGTTCATCACCTTCGCGGCGAGGTCGGTCTGCAGCGTCAGCGGGTCGAGCCCGGCCTGACGCGCACGCGCCCCGTTGCGGATGACGGAGTAGATGACGAAGACGAATGCCGCCACGATCGCGATGGCGATTACGACGAAAACGACGCTGAACATCGATGGGCTCGAAGAGTTAACCATCATTCGACCCTAGGGCGACGGGCACGAGAACACGAGCGCTTCACAGGAAAGCACAGAAAACCGGGTGGCCGGCCGCGTGCCGGCTACCCGGTCCGGGGTTACGCGCGAGCACTTCCCCGCTTCGGCACGAGCGCCGTGATCGCCCAGCCGAAGAGCGCCACCAGCACGCCGACGCCCATCGCGAAGGCGGCGACGCCGAACGACACCACCGAGGTGAACAGCGACGCGCGCAGGAACGAGGCGTTCATGACCGTCGCCCGCACCGGGTCGTCCTGCTCGAGCTCGGCGTAGGTGAGACCGTCGCTCGCCTCGAGCGCGTGGTGGTTGATGACGGTGGCCTGGGCGTAGGCGCTGAGCGGACCCACGACCGGGGCGCCGGCCATGAAATCGGCGTCGTCGGAGACGGTGATCGACTCCGCGGCGAGCTGACTGCTCACCGCGCCCCAGGCGACGCCACCGCCGATGATCATGACAGCACCGCCGATGATGCCGACGAGTCCGATGAGACGGAGGGCGGTCGCTCGGGGGGCGGTCGCGGGGGCGGTGCGGACGGTGGTGCTGGCTGGTGCGGTCATGGTGAGACCTGACTTCCACGGATCGTGATTCAAGAGAGTTTCTCTCAAATCAAGAATCCCATCGGCGTCCTCCCGCCGACAGGGCATTAGGTCCCGACTATCGGCGACAAAAGTGCCGGTGAGGAAAGGGTTACCTCAGACTCCGACTTCCTGGTAGGCGAGGAACAGCATCGACTCGTCCGGCGCGGTCAGCACCGTCGGCTTCGCGATGTCGTCGAGCACGATGAACCGCAGCATGCCGGCGCGGCTCTTCTTGTCGCGTTGCATGGTGGCGAGGAGGGTCTGCCAGCGGCCGACCGGGTAGTCGATGGGCAGCGTGAGCGAGGAGAGGATGCGACGGTGGCGGTCGACGGCCTCGTCGCCGAGCGAACCGGTGAGGCGGGCGAGCTCCGCGGCGAAGACCATACCGACCGAGATGGCGGCACCGTGACGCCAGCGGTAGCGCTCCGCGTGTTCGATCGCGTGGCCGAGCGTGTGCCCGTAGTTCAGGATCTCGCGCAGGCCCGACTCTTTGAAGTCCTCGCCCACGACGCGGGCCTTGAGCCCGATCGCCAGCTCGACGACCCGACGGAACTCGGGCGTCGTCGGGTCGGTGACCCGGTCGACGTCGGCCTCGACGATGTCGAGGATCTCGGGCTCGGCGATGAATCCGGCCTTCACGATCTCGGCGAACCCGGCGAGGATCTCGTTGCGCGGGATCGTGTCCAGGGTGTCGAAGTCGACGATGACGGCGGCCGGCGCGTAGAACGAACCGACGAGGTTCTTGCCCTCGGCAGTGTTGATGCCCGTCTTGCCGCCGATCGACGCGTCGACCATGCCGAGCACGCTGGTCGGAACCTGGATGAGTGTGACGCCGCGCAGCCAGGTCGCGGCGATGAACCCGGCGATGTCGGTCGTTGCTCCCCCGCCGAGGCCGATGACGGCGTCGGTGCGGGTGAAGTCGGTCTGGCCCATGATGCCCCAGCAGAACGCGGCGACCTCGATGCGCTTGGCGTCCTCGGCGTCGGGCACCTCGGCGAGGAGCACCTCGTAGGTGCCCTGCAGGCTCTCGCGCAGCGCGCTCGCCTTGGCGCCGAGCGTCGGCGGGTGGACGATGAGCACCTTGGCGACGCCGGTGCCGAGCTGGTCGGCGATCTTCGGCAGCAGTCCGCGCCCGATGAGGATGTCGTAGGGCTCGGCGCCGGCGACGGTGATCGTTGTCGTCTCAGTCATGGGGGTTCTCCTGGATCCAGCTGACCACGTCAGCGGCGATGGAATCGAGCGGCAGGTTCGACGTGTCGAAGGTGCGGTCGGCGAGTAGGTCGTAGATGGGACGGCGGACCTCGACGAGCGCGGCCCACGCCTCGACGCCGTTCACGAGGGGGCGCTTGTCACCGACGATGCGCTTCTCCACGGCCTCGCGGCTCACGGTGAGCTGCACGACCCGGTGGCCGGCGAGGTCGGCCTGTGTCGCGGCATCCAGCACCGCTCCTCCGCCGAGCGCCACGACGGCGCGTTCGGAGAGTGCCCGGGCGACCTGCTCGCGTTCGATGGCGCGGAAACGCGCCTCGCCGTGCTCGGCGAAGATCGCGGCGATCGGACCGTGCGCGGCGACGATGCGCTTGTCGGTGTCGACGAACGGCACGCCGAGCAAGCGGCCGATGCGCTTGCCGAGGCGGGTCTTACCGGCGCCGGGTGCGCCGATCAGCACGACGACGGGGCGCGCCGGCCCCTCAGGCACGCTCGTCGGCGGCCTGGGCCGTGCGCTGGGCGGCGGGGATCGCCGCGAGGTAGCCGGTGAGGTTGCGCAGGGTCTCGTCCACGGAGTCGCCCCCGAACTTCTCGAGTACCGAGTTGGCGAGCACGAGCGCGACCATGGCCTCGGCGACGACGCCGGCCGCGGGCACGGCGCAGACGTCGGAACGCTGGTGGTGGGCTTCGGCGGCGGCGCCGGTCGCGACATCCACCGTTCTCAAGGCGTGGGGAACGGTCGCGATGGGCTTCATGCCGGCCCGCACGCGGAGCACGGTGCCGGTGGACATGCCGCCCTCGGTGCCGCCGGCCTTGTCGCTGAGGCGCGAGATGGTCGAACCGTCGGTCACGAGTTCGTCGTGGGCGAGCGAGCCGGGACGCGTGGTGGTGAGGAAGCCGTCGCCGACCTCCACGCCCTTGATCGCCTGGATGCCCATGAGGGCCGCGGCGAGCTGCGAGTCGAGGCGACGGTCCCAGTGCACGTACGAGCCGAGGCCGGGCGGCACGCCGTAGGCCAGCACCTCGACGACGCCGCCGAGGGTGTCGCCGTCCTTCTGGGCCGCGTCGATGCGGGCGACCATGAGTTCGGATGTCGCGGGGTCGAAGCAGCGCACGAGGTCGGCGTCGAGCTCGCCCACGTTGCTCGGCCTCGGCAGGTCGGCGCCCTCGGGCACGCGTACCTCGCCGATCGCCAGGGTGTGGCTGACCAGCGTGATGCCGAGCTCGCCGAGGAACTTGCGCGCGACGGCGCCGAGGGCGACCCGGGCGGCGGTCTCGCGAGCGCTCGCGCGCTCGAGCACGTTACGGGCCTCGTCGAAGCCGTACTTCTGCATGCCGACGAGGTCGGCGTGGCCGGGGCGCGGACGGGTGAGGGGTGCACCGCGTCCCTTGGGGAGGCTCTCGACGTCGACGGGCGACGCGCTCATCACGTCGACCCAGCGGTGCCACTCGGTGTTGCCGATGCGCAGGGCGATCGGGCTGCCCATGGTCTCGCCGAAGCGCACTCCGCCCGAGATCGTGAGTTCGTCTTCCTCGAACTTCATCCGCGCACCGCGGCCGTAGCCGAGCTTGCGACGGGCCAGATCGGCGCGAATGTCGTCGAGGCTCACGGGGACGCCGGCGGGCAGCCCCTCGAGGATCGCAACCAATTCGGGGCCGTGGGACTCACCTGCGGTCAACCAACGAAGCATGCTCCTATCCTCCCATGAGCGGGAGGCGTGTGACGTCAGCGCCGGCGCTGCAGCCACGGGCGCAGCAGGCGCGTCACGCCCGGCAGCACCCAGTACGCCATGATCGGCGTGAGCACGCTCGTGGTGATGAGCACCTTCAGGGCGGTGGGCAGGTCGTTCCACCCGGGCACGAAGGCCGTCACCAGCAGCGTGAAGACCAGGTTCACCGGGAAGAAGCCGAGCCAGATACTCGATGCCTGCTTCCAGCGGGGCGGGGCGACGGATGCCGCGGGCTCGCCGAGCGCGGATTCCGGCGAGTCGAACCAGCCCTCGATGCCGGTGCGCTTCTCCACCCGCGACTCGCTGACCAGGTCGCGCCCGGTCTCCAGCCAGCCGAGGCGGTCCGGAGACGTCTCCCACGCGTCGAGGGTGTCCTGACTGCCGAAGCGGTAGAGCATGTGCCAGCTCTCGGAGTCCTGACTGGAGCGCACCCAGCCGGAGCCGAGGAATCCCGGGTACCGGTTGGCGAGGTTCACCCCCGCCTGCACCCAGTGGGTGACCTCGGTGATCCGCTGCGGATCGACGGTGCGGGTGATCGATACTGTGACGGGAACTCCGGGCGGTGCTTGTGGCTGCCGCGGCTCGTTCCTCCACTCTTCTGGAGACATAACTCCAGTATCGCCGTGGCGTGTTTCGGGCGGGTTACCCGACCGCGTCAGTGCGCGATGGAGGCCCGCATCGCGGCGAGCACCCGTGCCTCACGGTCCACCGCCACCTCGGGCGAGCCGCTCACGAACACGCGTACCTGGGCGAGCGCCTGGTGCAGCAGCATCTCGAGACCCGAGATGACGCGGCCGCCGACCTCGAGCCACGCGGTCGCGAACGCGCTCGGCCACGGGTCGTAGGCGACGTCGAACAGCACGGCGCCCTCGCGCACGGGGCCGGCGAAGACGAGGTCGTGCACGCCGTGGCCCGGAATCGTGCTGATGATGGCGTCGGGCACGACCAGCGAGCGGTCCTGCACCCCGAGCTCGCGCACCGTGAGCTCGACGTCGAGGGCTGCGGCGAGCGAGACCAGCGCTCCGACGCGGGAGGTGTCGCGCACCGAGACGAGCACGCGCTCGGCGCCGAGGCGCTTCACCGCGACGAGGACGGACGCCGCCGTGGCTCCCCCGCCGACGATCTGCACGTGGCCGAGCCGGTCGACGCCCGCCTCGCGGAACGCCTCGGTGACCCCGTAGACGTCGGTGTTGAAGCCGCGGAGCGCGAGTTCGCCCGAGGAGCGGTCGAACAGCAGCGTGTTCGCAGCGCCCGTGAGCTCGGCGGTCTCGTCGACGGTATCGAGCAGGGGCAGCACGTCGCGCTTGAGCGGCATCGTGAGCGACAGCCCGCGCCACTGCGGGCCGCGCGAGCCGATGAACTCGGCGAGCCGGTCGCCGGTCACGTCGACGGCGCCGTACTCCCAGTCGAGGCCGAGCTCGCGGTAGGCCGCGGCGTGCAGGTGGGGGGAGCGCGAGTGCGCGATCGGCGAGCCGAGAACTGCCAGCCGGGCGACCGGCGTCACTCCCCCGTGTCCCAATCCGGGTTGTCGCGCAGCCACTGCTGCCACACCTCGACCGCGGCGTCGTGCTCCGCGTTCGTCGTGGAGAAGACAGTCTCGCCCGTCTCGCCGTTGACGAGCACGAAGTACAGCCAGGGGCCGTCGACGGGGTTGAGCGCCGCGTCGACCGCCGCGTCGCCGGGAGCCGAGATCGGTCCGACCGGGAGCCCGTCGTTCGCGTAGGTGTTGTACGGATTGGAGGCGTCGGCGCGCTCGGCGTCGGTCGTGAAGATCGACGTGCTGCCGGCCCCGTAGCTCACCGTTGCGTCGGACTGCAGGCGCATGCCCTGGTCGATGCGGTTCTGGAAGACCCGCGCCACCTTGGGGAAGTCGGCCTCGGGGCCGCCCTCCTTCTGGATCAGACCGGCCATCGTGAGCACGTGGTGACGGTCGGCGACGGCGACCCCGCGGGCGTCGAGGCGGTTGAAGGTCTCCGTGACGAGACGCTGCAGCACGTCGTGCGCGGTCTGGTCCGGCTCGAACTCGTAGGTGGCCGGGAACAGGTAGCCCTCGAGGCTCGGCGCCTCCGCGGGCAGACCGAAGCTGGCGAGGTCGGTCGACGCGGCCTCGAAGTCGGCGAGCGGGATGCCGGTGCCGTCGGCGAGGTTCTGCAGCGCCGTCGGGAGCGTCGTCCCCTCGATGATCAGGGCGGATGCGACGACGGAGTTCGCAGGGTCCTGCAGGGCGGTGAGAGCAGCGCGGGCGCTCATCTCCTTCTGCAGGGCGTAGGTGCCGGGCATAAACGTGGGCTCTTCTTCGACCAAGAGGTCGTAGAACGCCTGCGAGGTCATAGTGACGCCCGCGTCGTACAGGGTGTCGGCGATATCCTGGCCGATGTCGCCGTCCTTGATGACGACGTTAACGGCCTCGCCGTTGCCGTCTCCCTCGTAGTCGATCGGCAGCTGCCAGCCGAAGACCTCGCGCACTTGCGTCTCGTAATTGGTCCAGGCGAAGAGCGCGACTCCGCCGGCGATGAGGGCGAGCACGAGCAGCGTGATGAGCGCCCAGAGCCAGCCCAGACGGCGCTTGCGCTTCGGCAGGCCGTCGTAGCCGCCGCCGGATCCACCGCGTCCGCGACGGGGCGGGCCGGGCGGGGACTGCGGGGGGCTCTGCCGGTCGTCGACGGGACGCTCGGGCGCGACGACGCGTTCGCGGCCCTCGGCCTCACGCAGCTGGCGCCGGGTGAGCGGGGCTGCCGGCTGTGCCGCTGTTCCGTCGGGAGCGGCAGGGTTCGCGGGTGCCGTCGAGGAGGGCTGAGAATTGAAGATCTCGTCCCAGCTGGGATCGTTGGTCACTGTTGCAGTCCTTTGTCCGGGTCAACGACGACGCCAGGCGACCGTGCGCTGGAGCGCTCGAAGTCGAGGGCATGTTGCAGAATTATAACGGCCGCGACCTGATCGATCACCGAACGCGACTGTTTCGTCGATTTTCCCGAACTCCGCACGGCCGCCTGGGCCGACACGGTAGACAACCTCTCGTCGACGAGTCTGACGGGCACGGATGCCGCGGCGGCCAGCCGCTCGGCGAATCCGACGGCATCCCCGGTGGACGCGGTGTGCCGTCCCGACAGCGCGAGCGGCAGACCGACGACGATCTCGGCGACGTCGAGCTCGGCGACGATCGCCAGCAGCCGGGCGAGATCGCCGTCCCCACGGGCGACCGTCTCGACGGGTGTGGCGAGCATGCCGTGCAGGTCGCTGCGGGCGACGCCGATCCGCACGGTCCCGACGTCGATGCCCAGCCGCACCCCCGGACGCACGCTAGCTCGCGACCGCGGAACCGATCGCGGCGAGGGCCGCGCCGATCGCCGAGACGTCGGTGCCGCCGCCCTGGGCGATGTCGTCCTTGCCGCCGCCGCCTCCGCCGAGCACACCGGCGGCGAGCTTGGCGAGCGCGCCCGCTTTCGCACCGGTCTGGCGTGCGGCGTCGTTGGTGGCGACGATGACCGCGGGCTTGCCCGCGACGTCGGCCGCGAGGGCGACGACCGCGGCGACGGAGCCGAGGCGCTCGCGCACGCTCTGCACGAGCGAGCGGAGTTCGTCGCTCGACGCGACCGTTCCGACGTTCTCGGCGACGAGCGACACCGCACCGACGGTGTGCGCTGTCGCGACGAGCGCGGGGACGCGTTCACTGAGCGCCGCGGCTTCGAACTGCGCGATGCGCTTCTCGGCGGCCTTCAGGCTCGACAGCAGGTCGGCGATGCGCGTGGAGAGCTGGTCGCGCGGGGTCTTGAGGTTGCTGGTGAGCTCGTTCACGATCGCGCGCTCGGCGGCGAGGTCTTGGAAGGCCTCGTAGCCGACGAGCGACTCGATGCGGCGGTTCGCCGAGCCGACCGACGTCTCGCTGACGAGGTTGATCAGCCCGATCTCGCTGGAGCGCGAGACGTGGGTGCCCGCGCAGAGTTCGAGCGACCACGGGCCGCCGATCTCGACGACGCGCACGGTGTTGCCGTACTTCTCGCCGAACAGCGCCATGGCGCCGAGCGACTTGGCCTGGTCGAGGTTCATGATGCGGGTGTCGACCTCGAGGTTCTCGCGCACCTTGAGGTTGGCGATCTCCTCGATCTCGCTGCGGGTCGCGGGCGAGAGCGCCTGGTTCCAGCTGAAGTCGAGGCGCATGTAGCCGGCTTTGTTGTACGAACCGCTCTGGTGCGCTTCCTGGCCGAGCACCTGTCGCACGGCGGCGTGGATGAGGTGCGTCGCGGAGTGCGCCTGCGTGGCGCCGCGGCGCCATTCCGGGTCGACGATCGTGGTCGCGGCCGCGCCCACCGACACCTCGCCGCTGGTGACCTGCACCTTGTGGCTGGTGAGCCCCTTGACCGGGCGCTGCACGTCGAGCACTTCGAGCTCGTAGCCGTTGCCGACGATCGTTCCCGCGTCGGCCTCCTGGCCGCCGGACTCCGCGTAGAGCGACGTCTCGGCGAGGATGACCTCGGCGATCTGGCCGGCGGACGCGCTCGTCACCGATGCGCCGTCGACGATGAGGCCGAGGATGGTCGTCTCGGTGTCGAGGTACTCGTAGCCGGTGAAGACCGTCTCGCCCGCCGCGCGGAACTCGCCGTAGACCGAGAGGTCGGCGAGGTGGGTCTTCTTCGACTTGGCGTCGGCCTTCGCCATGGTGCGCTGCTGCAGCATGAGCTCGTCGAACGCGGAACGGTTGACGGTGAGGCCCGCCTCCTCCGCCATCTCCAGCGTGAGGTCGATCGGGAAGCCGAAGGTGTCGTGGAGCAGGAACGCGGTGTCGCTCGCGAGCTCCTTGGCGCCCTCCGTCTTCGTCTTGGCGACCGCGAGGTCGAGGATGCTCGTGCCGCTCGCGAGGGTGCGCAGGAACGCTTCCTCCTCGGAGAGGGCGAGACGCTCGATGCGGCTGTACTCGGTCTCCACCTCGGGGTAGGAGTGCTTCATCGCGTCGCGCGACGCGGGGAACAGCTCGGCGAAGCTCGGCGCGTCGACGCCCAGCAGACGCATCGACCGGATCGTGCGGCGCATCAGGCGGCGCAGGATGTAGCCGCGGCCCTCGTTGGACGGGGTGACGCCGTCCGACATCAGCATGAGCGACGAGCGCACGTGGTCGGCGATGACGCGCATGCGCACGTCGTCGTCGTGGTCTGCGCCGTAGCGGCGGCCGGAGATCTCTGCGGCACGGTCGAGGACGGGGCGGACCTGGTCGGTCTCGTACATGTTCTCGACACCCTGCTTGAGGAACGCGACGCGCTCCATGCCCATGCCGGTGTCGATGTTCTTCTTCGGCAGCTCGCCGAGGATCTCGAAGTTCTTGCCGCTGCCCTCACCACGCAGATACTGCATGAACACGAGGTTCCAGATCTCGACGTAGCGGTCGTCGTCCGTCGCCGGTCCGCCGTCCTGGCCGTACGCGGGTCCGCGGTCGAAGAAGATCTCCGAGCACGGGCCGGCGGGGCCGGGCTGGCCGGTCGACCAGTAGTTGGTGTCCATGTCGAGGCGCTGGATGCGCTCGTCGGGCAGGCCCGCGGTCTTCTTCCAGAAGTTGATCGCCTCGTCGTCGTCCTTGTAGACGGTGACCCAGAGGTCCTTCTCCTGGAAGCCGAGCCCGCCGTCGGACTCGGACGAGGTCAGCAGCTCCCAGGCGTACTCGATCGCCTGCTCCTTGAAGTAGTCGCCGAACGAGAAGTTGCCGTTCATCTGGAAGAACGTGCCGTGACGCGGGGTCTTGCCGACCTCTTCGATGTCGAGGGTGCGGATGCACTTCTGCACGCTCGTCGCACGCGGGTACGGCGCGGGCACGAGTCCGGTGAGGTAGGGCACGAACGGCACCATGCCGGCCACGGTGAAGAGCAGTGTGGGGTCTTCGCTCACGAGGGAGGCGGAGGGAACCACGGTGTGACCGCGGTCTCCGAAGAAGGTGAGCCAACGGCGGTGAATGTCTGCGGTCTGCATGGAGTCCTGTTACGCGTGAGTGAACCGGCCGGGGTGGCCGGCCGGTTCGGAAGAAATGTGGGATTAGTCGGAGACGACGGCGCGGAGTTCGGCCTCGCGCTGCTTGTAGCCCTCGACGATGGCGTTGCCGAAGTCGTGGGCCTTGCCGTTGACGTCGTCGAAGAACTGCTTGCCCTGGGGCGTCTTGGCGATCTGGTGGGCGGCGACGAATCCGACGCCGACACCGACGATGAGCCACAGTACGTTTTTCATTCTGTCTCCCTAGAGGTCGTTTCCAGCTTACTTCTTGCGCTTGCCGCGGGGCTTCAGTCCGCTGATGCCCGCGCGCACGGCGGCCGAGAAGGCGGCCACCTTGATGAGAGGGCCACCCACGGATGCCGCGAAGAGCGACACGAGTGCGGTCACGTTGCCCGTGGTCTCGGCGATGTCGCTCGTGATGGTGTCGACCCGGCCCAGCTGCTTGTTCGACTCGCTGATCGTGGTCGTCGCCTCTTCGAGGAGGGGCGTGACGTTCTCGCCGAGGTCGCGGATCGCCTTGCTCGTCTCGTCGAACACCCGCCCCAGTTTGACCAGCGGAATGGCGAGCAGACCCACCAGAATCGCGAAAATACCCGCGGCGATGAGGCCGGCGATGTCTCCACCAGTCATTGTGTGTCTCCTTGTGTTCTGCGGCCGTAGTGCCAGAAATCACCCTAACGGGCGCGGGGGTCGAGCGTTGCCGGGTTGCAGCTGCCCGCGGCATCCCGGCGGTTAAAAAAGAAGGACCGCGGCTTTCGCCACGGTCCTTCTCTCGTAAATCGGGTTCGGCTAGCGAGCCGCGTAGTACTCGACGACGAGCTGGACTTCACACGTCACGGGAACTTCGACGCGCTTCGGGCGACGCACGAGGCGCGCCTGCAGCTTGTCGAGCTCCACCTCGAGGTACGGGGGGAGCTTCGGGAGCAGGTCGACGTGTCCGCCGGCAGCTGCGACCTGGAAGGGCTCGAGGCCTTCGCTCTTCTCGTGCACGTGCACGAGCTGGCCGGGCTTGACGCGGAACGACGGGCGGTCGACGCGCTGGCCGTCGACCAGGATGTGACGGTGCACGATCAGCTGGCGAGCCTGAGCGGTCGTACGGGCGATTGCCGAACGGACCAGGATCGCGTCGAGACGCATTTCGAGCTGCTCGACCAGGTTCTCACCGGTCAGGCCGGCGGCACGACGTGCCTCTTCGAACTGGATCTTGAGCTGGGCCTCGCGGATGCCGTACTGGGCGCGCAGACGCTGCTTCTCGCGCAGACGGACGGCGTAGTCGCTGTCCTGCTTGCGCTTGGTGCGGCCGTGCTCACCCGGAGCGTACGGACGCTTCTCGAGGTACTTGGCCGCCTTCGGCGTGAGGGCGATGCCCAGCGCGCGCGACAGGCGGGTCTTGCTACGGGTACGTGACTTAGTAGACACAGTGTCCTTTTCAGATAAATCCAACGGGAAAACCGGCTGCTCGCGAGCACTCGTGCGCGCGCAAAACAAGACCGATGAAAGTAGAGGGATTTGCCGCGGAGTCCGGTCGGCTACAGACCAGAGGCTCCTTGACCGGGATGTCGCAGCAGCCGTGCGCGAAAAACCGGTGTTAGGCGGATCAAGACTAGCATGCGGCCCCGCTGGTTGAGTAACGCCGTCTGCGGCGTGTACCGAAACCAGATTTCGATACGGGCGCGGGCGGCCTACTCAATCCCCGACGGCCATCACTTCCCGCGGATGATCCGCCGCAGCTTCGCCCAGCGTGCGAACACCTCGCGCTCGTTGCCGTGCTCGGTCGGCTCGTAGTACCGCGCCCCGAGCAGCTCGGTCGGCGGGTACTGCTGCTCGACGACGCCGATGTCGTAGTCGTGCGGGTACAGGTAGCCCTTGCCGTGGCCGAGCTTTTTGGCGCCGGCATAGTGCGCGTCGCGGATCGGCTTGGGCACGCGGCCGATCTTGCCCGCGCGCACGTCGGCGATGGCCTTGTCGATGCCGATGTAGGAAGCGGGAGACTTCGGCGCGGTGGCGAGGTACACCACGGCCTGCGCGAGCGGGATGCGGCCCTCGGGCATGCCGATGAACTGCACGGCGTCGGCGGCCGCCACCGCGATAACGAGCGCCTGCGGGTCGGCGAGACCGATGTCTTCGGAGGCGCTGATGATGATGCGGCGGGCGATGAAGCGCGGGTCCTCCCCCGCCTCGATCATGCGCGCCAGATAGTGGAGTGCCGCGTCGGCGTCGGATCCCCGGATCGACTTGATGAACGCGCTGATGACGTCGTAGTGCTCGTCGCCCTGGCGGTCGTAGCGGAGCAGGGCGCGGTCGACAGCGCGGGAGACGGTATCGCCGGTGACGACCGGCAGCTCGGCGGGCGCGGAGGGAGCGTCGTCGACGCCATCCACGTCGTCGTCGTCCTCGTCGAGGTCGAGCGTCGCCGTCTCGCGGTCGTACTCGGCCTGCGCCGCCACGGACTCGCCGGAGGCGCTGAGGGCCGAGGCCTCGAGGGCGGTGAGCGCGCGCCGCGCGTCACCCGACGCGAGGCGGATGATCGCCTCGCGGCCCGTGGGGTCGAGCACGATCGTGCCGTCGAGCCCGCGGGGGTCGCTGACGGCGCGGTCGATAACGGCGCCGAGGTCGTCGTCGGTGAGCTGTTCGAGCGTGAGAAGGAGAGAGCGGGAAAGAAGGGGCGAGATGACGGAGAACGACGGGTTCTCGGTCGTCGCCGCGACGAGGATGACCCAGCCGTTCTCGACCCCGGGCAGGAGCGCGTCCTGCTGGGCCTTGGTGAAGCGGTGGATCTCGTCGAGGAAGAGGACGGTGGAGATGCCGTAGAGGTCGCGACGGGAGAGCGCCTCCTCCATCACCTGGCGCACGTCCCGCACACCCGCGGTGACGGCCGAGAGCTCGACGAAGTTGCGGCCCGAACTGTGCGCGACGAGCTTGGCCAGCGTCGTCTTGCCCGTGCCGGGAGGGCCCCAGAGGATGATCGAGACCGACCCCTGCTCCCCCGACTTGTCGGTGGCGAGGCTGACGAGCGGCGAACCGGGCCGCAGCAGGTGCCGCTGGCCGGCGACTTCGTCGAGGGTGGTCGGGCGCATACGCACCGCGAGTGGAGTCGCCCCGCTGCGGAGTCCTGGCTGGGCGTTCATACCCGCAATGCTAACGGCGGGCACCGACGCTCATTTGGTCGCCCCCGCGTCGGCATCGTAAAGTTCATGAGGCACAAGCCGGTCGGACGTTCTCTGGAGGAACTGTGGCAGCGAGTAAAAACCAGGAACGCGACGCCCGCGAGGCGCGGGAGCGCCTCAAGCTGTACAACGCCCGCCAGGAAGTCCACGCCCACAAGGTCAAGCGCCGCCGTCGCGACAACGTGATCGCCGCCCTCGGCGCCCTCGTCGTGATCGCCCTGGCCACCGGCACGCAGCTGTTCTACTTCAACGGCGGGCCCGGGACCCCGGAAGCCACTCCCTCCTCGTCGGCGACGGCCGACCCCGAGGGCGCCAACGTCGGCGACGTGCCCGACGTCTCGGTCGCGGAGGCCCGCACCTGGACCGGTGACATCACCCTTAACGACATCCCGCTCGGTGTCTCTCTCGACGGCGCCGCCGCCCCGCAGGCCGTCGCCTCCTTCATCGGCGACGTGCAGAACGGCTACTTCGTCGGCAAGACCTGCCACCGCCTTGCCGACAGCGACGGCTTCAAGGTCCTGCAGTGCGGCTCGCTCGACGGTACCGGCGCCAGCGACCCCGACTACTCGTACGGACCGATCGAGAACGCCCCGGCCGACGACGTGTACACGACCGGCACCATCGCCGTCGCCCGCGCCTCCGACGACGCGTACAGCAACGGCCACCAGTTCTTCATCGTCTTCGGCGACACCACGATCCCGAGCGACACCGCGGGCGGCTACAGCGTCATCGGCACCGTCACCAGCGGGCTCGACGCTCTGCAGACCGGCGTCATCGACGGCGGCATTGCGGATGGCGCCACCGACGGTGCGCCGAACGTGCCGACGACCATCACCGCGGCAACGATTCAGTAACCCGAATCATTTCGAATAATCCAGCTCCGGGCCAGTGGCCTAGGCTGGAACCCGGCCGGTGACCACCGGCACGAGCAGCAAGGTGAAATCACGTGGTATCAAACGATCAGGCTCCCTGGGGACGCGTTGACGAGACGGGCACCGTCTTCGTCCGCGAGGAATCCGGCGAACGCGCCGTCGGGCAGTACCCCGACGGCACCCCCGAAGAAGCACTCGCCTACTTCGAGCGCAAGTACGTCGAACTGGCCGGTCAGGTAACCCTGCTCGAGCAGCGCACGAAGCGCGCGGCCTCCGCCGCCGACGTGTCGAAGGCCGTCAAGACCCTCTCCGCGACGATCGCGACCGCGAACGCCGTGGGCGACCTCGCATCGCTGCAGCGACGCCTCGAGGCCCTCAGCGGTGCCGTGAGCGAGCTCACCGAGAAGCAGAACGAGGAATCCAAGGCGGCCGTCGCGGCAGCCGTGGCTGAGCGCACCGCCCTCGTCGTCGAGGCCGAGACCCTCGCCGCGCAGGATCCCGCGAAGGCGCAGTGGAAGCAGGTGACCGCCGCGATCGACGACATCTTCGCCCGCTGGCAGAAGCACCAGGCCGACGGCCCCCGCCTCCCCAAGAACGAGAGCAACGACCTGTGGAAGCGTTTCCGCGCCGCCCGGTCGACGATCGACACCCACCGCAAGGCGTTCTTCTCCGAGCTCGACGCTGTGCACCGCGACGCACGCACCCGTAAGCAGGCTCTCGTCGAGAGGGCCGAGGCCCTCGTGCCCAAGGGTGTCGACGGAATTCCCGCCTACCGCGCGCTTCTCGACGAGTGGAAGCTCTCCGGCCGCGCCGGCAAGAAGCTCGACGACTCGCTCTGGGCCAAGTTCAAGGCCGCCGGCGACGAACTCTACTCGGCGAAGTCCGAGGTCGAAGCGATCGACAACGTCGAATTCGAGGCCAACCTCGCGCAGAAGCTCGAACTGCTGACCGAGGCCGAGCCGCTCCTCACCGCGACCGACCGGGTCAAGGCCAAAGAGACGCTGATGTCGATCCAGCGCCGCTGGGACGCCATCGGCAAGGTCCCCCGCGACAAGGTCAAGTCCGTCGACGACCGGATCCGCAAGGTCGAGGCCGCCGTGCGCAAGCTCGACGAAGACCACTGGCAGAAGAGCAACCCCGAGAAGCAGGCCCGTTCCGAGGGGCTCGCGAGCCAGCTGCACGATGCGATCGCGAAGCTCGAGCGCGAACTCGCCGACGCGAAGGCGTCCGGCGACAAGAAGAAGGTCGCCGAGGCCCAGGAAGCTCTCGACGCCCGCAAGCTCTGGCTGGGCGCGATCAAGAACTAGGCAGAACTAGCCGGCGAGATCTCCACAGGAGGGAGATTCTCACCGTCTACGCCCGGACGGGGGCGGGTCGTGTGCATCGAGATCATCATCGATGCATGGCACGACTCGCCCCCGTTCTGCATGTCGGAGACCTTCCGCTCGCCGAGCTCCACGCCGCACGGCTCGATGGAGAGCTGGTGGCGGTCGACGGCGGTTTCGCGCCGATCGACGTGCGTGTGGGCCCCGCCGACCGGGCCGGTGCCGCCGCCCGCGGGTGGTCGCCGCGGCTCATCGCCGAGCAGCTCAGCGCCGCGTGGATCTGGGGTGCGGCGAACGACCCGCCCGCGCGGCACCAGCTGTGCGCCGGCAGCACCGAGCGCGCCCGGCTCGCCGTGCCCGGCGCCGCGGCGGTGCGCGAGGTGGTCATCGACGCCGACGAGATCGCGGCACCCGGCGGCGTGCGGGTCACCACTCCCCTGCGCACGGTGGCGGACCTCGCGCGGTTCTCGTCGGCGTTCGGGGTGACGGAGGCCCGCGTCATCCGGAATCTCTTGGACCTCGATCGGCTCAGCCTCGCCGACTGCCGGGGCGCGCTCGACCGACGCCGCAACCTGCCCGGCAAGACGCGCGCGTGGGCGCGCATCTGCCAGGCGGTGGAGGGAGGTTATCCCGAGTTGACGCGGTAGACGTCGTACACGGCGTCGATGCGCCGCACCGCGTTGAGCACGCGGTCGAGGTGCGTCGTGTCGCCCATCTCGAAGACGAAACGCGAGAGCGCGAGTCGCTGGTTGGAGGTGGAGACGGTCGCCGAGAGGATGTTGACGTGGTTCTCGCTGAGCACGCGGGTGACGTCGGAGAGCAGTCCGGACCGGTCGAGGGCCTCCACCTGGATCTGCACCAGGAACAGACTCTTCGACGACGGCGCCCACTCGACGTCGATCATGCGCTCGGGCTCGGTCATGAGCTCTTTGACGTTCTTGCAATCGCCACGGTGCACCGACACACCGGCGCCTCGCGTCACGAAGCCGACGATCGAGTCGCCGGGAACGGGCGTGCAGCACTTGGCGAGCTTGACGAGGATGTCGGGCGCTCCGCGCACGAGCACTCCCGAATCGGCGTTGCGGATCTTGCTCGAGCGGCGCTGCGAGGCGAAGGTCAGCTCGGAGTCCTCGTTCTCGGCCTCCGACGTGATGGTGGCGAGCACCTTCTCGATGACCGACTGCGTGGAGACGTGGCCCTCGCCGACGGCGGCGTAGAGCGCCGAGACGTCTTCGTAGCGCATCTGGGCCGCGACGTCGTTGAACGAGTCCTGGCTCATGAGCTTCTGCAGCGGCAGGTTCTGCTTGCGCATGGCCCGCGCGATGGCGTCCTTGCCCTGCTCGATGGCCTCGTCGCGCCGTTCCTTGGTGAACCAGCCGCGGATCTTGCTGCGGGCCCGCGGCGACTTGACGAAGTTCAGCCAGTCCTGGCTCGGGCCCGAGTCGGGGTTCTTCGAGGTGAAGACCTCGACCGAGTCGCCGCTGTTCAGCTCGCTCTCGAGCGGCACCAGCCGGCCGTTGACCTTGGCACCCATGGTGCGGTGGCCGATCTCGGTGTGCACGGCGTAGGCGAAGTCGACCGGGGTCGCGCCGGCGGGCAGGCCGATGACCTTGCCCTGCGGCGTGAAGACGTAGACCTCTTTGGCGCCGATCTCGAAGCGCAGCGAGTCGAGGAACTCGTCGGGGTCGCTGGTCTCGGCTTCCCAGTCGGAGATGTGGGCGAGCCAGGCCATGTCGCCGTCGTCCTGCAGGGCGCTGGACGAACCGCGGCCGCCGTTGACGCGCTCCTTGTACTTCCAGTGCGCGGCGACGCCGAACTCGGCGCGCTGGTGCATCTCCTGGGTACGGATCTGGATCTCGACCGGCCGCCCCTGCGGACCGATGACCGTCGTGTGCAGCGACTGGTACAGGTTGAACTTGGGGGTCGCGATGTAGTCCTTGAAGCGGCCGGGGATCGGGTTCCACCGGGCGTGGATCGAACCGAGCACCGCGTAGCAGTCGCGCACCGAGTTGACGAGCACGCGGATGCCGACGAGGTCGTAGATCTCGTCGAACTCGCGTCCGCGCACGATCATCTTCTGGTAGATCGAGTAGTACTGCTTCGGGCGGCCGGCGACGGAGCCCTTGATCTTCGACGACTTGAGGTCGTCGTTCACCGAGTCGATGACCTGCTGCACGAACTCTTCGCGCTGCGGGGTGCGCTGGCGCACGAGGCTCTCGATCTCGACGTAGAGCTTCGGGTAGAGCACGGAGAAGGAGAGGTCTTCCAGCTCCCACTTGATGGTCTGGATACCGAGACGGTGCGCGAGGGGCGCGTAGATCTCGAGCGTCTCTTTCGCCTTGCGGGTGGCGGTCTCTTCGCTGACGAAGCCCCAGGTGCGGGCGTTGTGCAGGCGGTCGGCGAGCTTGATGACGAGCACGCGGATGTCCTTCGACATCGCGACGACCATCTTGCGCACCGTCTCGGCCTGCGCGCTGTCGCCGTACTTCAGCTTGTCGAGCTTGGTGACGCCGTCGACGAGCATGGCGATCTCGTCGCCGAAGTCGTGACGCAGAGTGTCGAGCTCGTAGTCGGTGTCTTCCACGGTGTCGTGCAGCAGGGCCGCCGCGATCGTCTTGGAACCGATACCGAGGTCGGCGAGGATCTGCGCGACCGCCACCGGGTGGGTGATGTACGGCTCGCCGCTGCGACGCTTCTGGCCCCGGTGCGCCAGCTCGGCGGCAGAGTACGCGCGCTCGATGAGCGCGATATCGGCCTTCGGGTGGTGCAGCCGGACGGTCTTGATGAGACGGTCGACCGCCCCCGCTGGCTGGGCCCGCGAGAAGATCCTCGGGATCAGGCTCCGCAGCGAGGCGGTGGTGGGAGTGGTGTCGGTCATGCGCGTCTCATCCGCCAATTGTAGTCGCGCGTCAGTTGGCAGGTTCGCTCGTCGCTACGACCGCCGGGGTGCCCGCCTTCTCGCGCGTGGCCAGCAGACGCTTGGTGCGCTTGAGGATGTCGGGCTCGTTCTCCCGCAGCTGCGAGTAGATCGGCGCCGCGACGAAGATCGTCGAGTAGGTGCCGATGAGGATACCGATGAACAGCGAGAGGGCGATGTCGCGCAGCGTGCCCGCGCCGAGCACTGCGGCACCGATGAACAGGATGGCGCCGACGGGCAGTGCCGCGACGACACCGGTGTTGATCGAGCGCACCAGGGTCTGGTTGACCGCGAGGTTGACCGACTCGGCGAAGGTGCGGGTCGAGTTGTCGCCGTCCTCCGTCGTGTTCTCCCTGATCTTGTCGAACACCACGACGGTGTCGTAGAGCGAGTAGCCGAGGATCGTGAGGAATCCGATCACCGCCGACGGGGTGATCTCGAACCCGAGGATGCCGTAGACACCCGCGGTAATGATCACGTCGTGCACGAGTGAGATGATCGCGGCGACCGACATCTTCCACGTGCGGAAGTAGAGCGCCATCACGATGGCGGCGAGCACGAGGAAGACCACGAGAGCGCGGATCGCCGAGGTGGTGATGTCCGCGCCCCACGACGGGCCGATGAAGGATGCCGTGACCTGCGTCGGCGGGACGTCGAAGGCCTCGGCCAGCGCGTCGGCGACGGCGGACGTCTCGTCGTTGGTCAACTGCTCGGTCTGCACACGCAGCCCGTCGTTGCCGACCGTCGTGACGCGGGGGGACGCGTCGGCGACGACGTCCTCGACGGTCGCGGTGGCGAGGTCCTGGTTGGCGATGAGGTCGTCGTCGAGGTTCGCGATCTCGGAGACCTGGAACTCGGACCCTCCACGGAACTCGATACCGAAGACGAATCCACCGCGGATGGCGGGGCCGACGACGGAGGCGATGATCATGACCGCGGCGATGATGTACCAGATGCGGCGGTTGCCGACGAACGCGAACGACCGTGCCCCCGTGTAGAGGTCATTGCCGAACTTGGCGAAGCCGCCCATCAGGAGTCCTTCCCGTCAACGTTGCTATCGGTGGAGGTACCGGCGCGCTCGGCGGCCTTGCGCTCGGCGATGGTCTGCCGACGCAGTGCTTCCTTGCCGGCACCGGACTTGGCCCCGACGAGCGTGGGGGTGCGGAACTGCGCGCGCCCCCGGTACACGGCACCGAGGCCGTTCGGGTCGAGCCCGGTCGCCTTGTGCCCACTGGAGAAGAACTTGTTGGTGGCGAGCAGCTGCAGCACCGGGTGGGTGAACAGCACCACGACGATGACGTCGATGATGGTCGTCACACCGAGGGTGAGCGCGAAACCGCGCACGTTGCCCACCGCGAGGATGAACAGCACGACGGCGGAGAGCAGGTTGATGCCCTTCGCGGCCACGACGGTGCGGAGCGCGCGTTTCCAGCCCGCTTCGACGGCGGAGACGAGGGCCCTGCCATCACGCAGCTCGTCGCGGATGCGCTCGAAGTAGACGATGAACGAGTCGGCCGTGAATCCGATGGCGACGATCACACCGGCCACGCCGGCGAGCGAGAGGCGGTAGCCCTCGCGCCACGACATGATCACGAGGACGAAGTAGGTGATGACCGCGGCGACGACGAGCGAGGCGACGGTGACCATACCGAGCAGGCGGTATTGGAAGAACGAGTAGATGAAGACGAGGATCAGACCGATGAGACCGGCAATGAGACCGCTCTGCAGCTGCGAGGAACCGAGCGTCGCCGAGATGACCTCGGAACTCTGCACCTCGAAGCCGATCGGCAGGGCGCCGAACTTCAGCTGGTCGGCGAGGGTCTTCGCCTCTTCCTGCGTGAACGAGCCGCTGATCTGCGGCTTGCCGTCGGTGATGATCGCGTTCGTGGACGGAGCCGAGATGACCCGGCCGTCGAGCACGATGGCGAACTGGTTCTGCACGACGCCGACGCCGTAGCCGTAGAGGCGCGTGGTGACATCCGTGAACTGCTCGGTACCGGTGGAGTCGAAGACGATGTTGACGCCCCAAGCTCCGGTGCTGACACCCTGGCTGTTCATCACCAGGCCGCTGGTGGCGTCGCTGATGGTGCTGCCGGCGACCTCGGTCGGGCCGAGGATGAACTTCGACGTGCCCGTGGAGTCGCAGGTGACGAGGGGCTCGTCGGCGGGGGCGACGTTGGCGCCTTCGGCGTCGAGTTGCGCGCAGTCGAAGTTGGTGTACTGGTCGGCGAGGGCCGGGGTGATCCAGCTCTCGTCGCTCGCGTTCGTGGGCGACGCGGTCGGGGTCGACTCGAGCGACGGGCTCGCGCTGTCCGTGGGGGTGGGCGTCGCGGTGGCAGTCGCGCCGTCGTCGCCGACGGCAGCGGTGGTCGCAGCCTCGGTGCGCAGCACGGGGCGGAACTCGAGCTTCGCCGACGACTGGATGCGCTGGAGGGTGGCGTCGTCGGGGGTACCCGGGATCGACACGACCACGTTGCGGTCGCCCTGCGTGGTGATCTCCGCCTCGGAGACGCCGCTCGCGTCGACGCGCTGCCGGATGATCGACACGGCCTGCGCGAGCTGCTCGCCGGAGACGGTCTGGCCGTCTTCGAGCTGCGCCTCGAGGATGATCTGTGTGCCACCCTCGAGGTCGAGTGCGAGCTTGGGGGTCCAGGACCAGTCGGCCCACGCCACACCGGCGCCGTTGATGCCGATCAGAGCGGCGATGAGGACGGCGAGCCAGGCCAGCGAACGCCAGGCCTTCTTTACCGGGGTGGTTCTTGCCACGTACGGACTCAGCTTTCTATGACTGTGCGAGCGCGTTCGCGCTTACGGTGACGCCTCCCGCTGTGATGCGGAAGGCGCCCATACCCAGGGGTGGTTGTTACTCGTCGACCTTTTTTGTGGTGCGGCGGACGGGCTTCTTGACGGGGGTCTCGTCGGTCCCGGTCGTGTCGGCAACGTTCTTGTCGGTGCTCACGGGCTCGTCGACGACGACGACCTCGTCCTTGTCCGCTACAACGGGCTCGGCGAGCTCGCCGAATTCGGGGTTCGCGGCCTTCTCGCGGGCCTCGGCCTCGCGGTTCGCGATCTCCATTGCCTCTTCGACCGAGCGGGGCTCGCCGCCGGCGACGGCGTCGGCCTCGGTGACGACCTTGGCGAGGGTCTGGCGGTGTACGCGCACGACGTTGCCCGGCGACGTCTCGATCTCGGCGACGTTGCTGGCCTCGTCGATCGAGAGCAGGGTTCCGAACAGACCGAAGTTCGTCATGACCTCGACACCGGGCACGATCTGCGACTTGAGCTCGGCCTGCTTCGCCTTGTTCTTGCGGCTGTTGCGGAACGCGTAGAACACGAAGAGCGCGAGCACGATGACGAGCGCGATATTAAGGATGGTGTCGTTCATGGGGAAAACCTCTCGGAAAGCGTGGGGGGCCGGGTCAGTCTAGGTGAATCGACTGAGGGGCCATTGTGAATTATAGGTCATCCCCGAAGAGGCCCTCGTTGTGCTTGGTCAGGCCGAAGTGCTTCCATGCCTCGCGGGTGGCCACGCGGCCCCGCGGGGTACGGATGAGCAGCCCGATGCGCACGAGGAAGGGCTCGACGACCGCCTCGATCGTCTCTGCCTCTTCGCCCACCGAGACGGCGAGGGTGTTGAGCCCGACCGGTCCCCCGTCGAATCGGTTGAGCACGATGTTCATCACCGCGCGGTCGAGCCGGTCGAGTCCGAGTTCGTCGACGTCGTAGAGCTCGAGCGCCGCGTTGACGGCGTCGATTCCCGCGCCCTCGCCGGTGACGATGGCGTAGTCGCGCACCCGGCGCAGCAGACGGTTGGCGATTCTCGGTGTGCCGCGGCTGCGTCCGGCGATCTCGGCGAGGGCGGGTCGGGCGATGTCCAGCTGCAGCAGGGCCGCGGCGCGCACGAGCACCTGCTCCAGCTCGCCGGTCTCGTAGAACTCGAGGTGGGCGGTGAACCCGAAACGGTCGCGCAGCGGGTTCGGCAGCAAGCCGGAGCGCGTCGTGGCGCCGACCAGCGTGAAGGGTGCGAGGTCGAGCGGGATCGACGTCGCACCGGCCCCCTTGCCCACCATGATGTCGATACGGAAGTCCTCCATCGCCAGGTAGAGCATCTCTTCGGCCGAGCGGGCCATGCGGTGGATCTCGTCGATGAACAGCACCTCGCCGGGAACGAGCGACGAGAGGACGGCCGCCAGATCTCCGGCGTGCTGAATGGCGGGACCGCTGGACATGCGCAGGGGCCGACCGCTCTCGTGCGCGACGATCATCGCGAGCGTGGTCTTACCGAGGCCGGGAGGTCCCGCGAACAGGATGTGGTCGGCGGTGGTGCCGCGCATGGAGGCGGCGGTGAGCAGGAGCTGCAGCTGACCGCGGACCTTCTGCTGCCCGACGAACTCGGAGAGCGACTGCGGGCGCAGGGCACCCTCGAAGGCGAGCTCCGCGTCCGATTCGGGTTCGGGGCTGATGACGTCGTCGCTCACTTACCCGACACCGCCTGCGGGCCGAGGTTGGCGAGGGCAAGCCGGAGCAGACTCTGCATGGTCTCGCGTTCGAGGTCGGTGGCCGCCGCATGCGCGTCTTCCACCGCCTGGAGCGCGGTGCGCTCGGGCCAGCCGAGGCCGATGAGCGCGAGCACCACGCTGTCGCGCACGGGAGTGGCGGCGACCGGTGCCGCGGCGCGGGTGCTCGGTGACACGACGAGCTTTCCGGCGAGCGACACGACGATGAGCTTGGCTGTCTTCGGGCCGATTCCGGAGACCTTGCGGAACGCGGCGTCGTCTTCGGTGGCGATCGCGGCAGCCACCTGATCGGGGTCGAGCACGGCGAGCACGCCCATGGCGCTGCGCGGGCCGACGCCGGTAACGCTTCGCAGCAGGTCGAAGACCACGAGCTCGTCGGCCTCGGCGAAGCCGAAGAGGCTGAGATCGTCCTCACGGACGATGAGAGCGGTGCGGAGGAAGGCCTCGCTGCCGACGCGGAGGGTGAGCGCGTGGCGCGGGGTGACCTGGATCGCGAGCCCCACTCCCCCGACCTCGATGACGGCGGTGGAGCCCTGGGCTGCGAGCACTGTGCCGCGCACGGAAGAAATCATGAGCCCAGCCTACGTTTGGCCGCCGACTCGGCCGCGCGCCACGCGTGCTGCGCCGGCGTGAGCCCGACCGCGGGCGCGGAAGCCGAGGTGACGGATGACGCACCGACGGTGCCGCCCGCGCTACCCCGCCAGGCGTGGCAGATGGCGAGGGCGAGGGCGTCGGCGGCATCCGCCGGGGTGGGAACGGAATCGAGCCCGAGGATCTTGGCGACCATCGACCCGACCTGCGCCTTCTCGGCCGAGCCGTAACCCGTGACCGCCGCCTTGACCTCGCTCGGCGTGTGCATCCCGACCGCGAGGCCCCGCGCGGCGGCCATGTGCATGGCGACGCCGCTCGCCTGGGCGGTGCCCATCACGGTGCGCAGGTTGTGCTGGGCGAAAACCCTTTCGAGCGCGACGGCGTGCGGCTCGTGTTCGTCCATCAGCTCGGCGATGCCGGTGCCGATGGCGAGCAGGCGCTGCTCGAGCGGCATGTCCGGCGGCGTGCGGATGACGCCGAAGTGCACGAGTGTCGCCTTGCGCGTGCTCGTGACGTCGACGACACCCACGCCGCAGCGGGTGAGCCCGGGGTCGATGCCCAACACCCGCAGGCTCACGCCCTACTCCTCGTCGTCGAGCGCTGCCTGCACGTCGGCGGGGATGGAGAAGTTGCCGTAGACGTTCTGCACGTCGTCGTCGTCGTCGAGCGCGTCGATGAGACGGAAGATCTTCTTCGCGGTCTCGAGGTCGACGTCGATCGTGAGACCGGGCACGAACTCCACGTCGGCGGAGTCGTAGTCGATCCCCGCGTCCTGGAGGGCGGTGCGCGCGGCGACGATGTCGTGCGGCTCGGTGATGATCTCGAAGCCGGGGCCGCGGTCGTTGACCTCTTCGGCTCCCGCGTCGAGCACGGCGCCGAGGATGTCGTCCTCGGTGGTGCCCTCGGTCTTCGTGACCGAGATGACGCCCTTGCGGCTGAAGTTGTAGGCGACGCTGCCCGGGTCGCCCATGGTGCCGCCGTTGCGGCTCATCACGGTGCGCACGTTGGCGGCCGCGCGGTTCTTGTTGTCGGTGAGGCATTCGATCAGCAGGGCGACACCGCCCGCGGCGTAGCCCTCGTACATGATCGTCTGGTAGTCGACCGCTTCACCGAGCTGGCCGGAGCCACGCTTGACAGCGTTGTCGATGTTCGAGTTGGGGACCGAGGTCTTCTTGGCCTTCTGGATGGCGTCGACGAGGGTCGGGTTTCCCGAGAGGTCGGCACCGCCCATCTTGGCTGCGACTTCGATGTTCTTGATGAGTTTGGCGAACGACTTTGCACGGCGCTGGTCTTTAACAGCCTTCTGGTGCTTGGTGGTTGCCCATTTGGAGTGGCCTGACATGCTGAATATTCTAACCAACGCCGCGCAGCCGGACCGCCAATGAATCAGGTGAGCCGCACGCCTGTCGACCGCAGCTCGAGGGCGGCCAGCGACCGCATGACCTCGGGGTCGCCTCGGCGCCATGCCCCCATCGGGTCGGCGTCGACGCCGGCGAGCACCGGCAGTCGCTGATTCGACAGGGCACGCAACGCGAGCAGATCCACCCCGGCGCCTCCTGAGACGAGTGCCTTGGCCTGCCCGGCCCGGCGGGCGAACCGCAGGCGGGGGACGAGCCAGAACACCAGGATCATCAGCACCGGCAGCACCGCGATTCCGACGCCGAGCCCGGTGGCGAGATTCTGCACCGCGTCCTGCTGCGCCTGCCCCGCGGACTCGAGCGTCGCTCCCGCGGAGCTCGCGCTGTCGAACGGTGCGCTGATGCCGCCGCCGATGAACGGCACGTCGCCGAGATTCTCACCGACATCCGTCATGGTCTCGCGAAAGCCCGCTCCTGCCTCTTCCATCTGCACGCCGAAGTCACTGAGCCCGAGCACGAGCGAGTAGACGAAGGCGCCGAGCCAGATCCAGGCCGCCATAAAAGCGACCGCGAGCACGTCGACGGTGATCTGCCTCGAACGGTGGGCGGCGAAATCGGAGTAGAACTTCATACGCCCAACTATCTCAGGCGGCTTCAGGCTCTGGCGCGGATCTTCTCGACGAAGTACTCGTGGAAGCGCGTCTCCCCCGTGATCTCCGGGTGGAACGACGTGCCGAGCAGGTTGCCCTGCTCGACCGCGACGATGCGGCCGTCGTCGAGTGCCGACAGCACGGTGACGCCGTCGCCGACGCTCTCCACCACGGGCGCCCGGATGAACACCGCGTGCACGGGGGTGTCGCCGAGCACCGGGATGTCGAGGTCGGTCTCGAACGAGTCGAGCTGCGATCCGAACGCGTTGCGGCGCACGACGACGTCGAATCCGCCGATGGTCTGCTGGCCGTCGATGGCGTCGAGCACCGAATCCGACAGCATGATGAGACCGGCACAGGTGCCGTAGACGGGCAGGCCGGATGCCACGGCGTTCTTCAGCGGTTCGGCAAGACCGAACAGGCGGCTGAGCTTGTCCATCACGCTCGACTCGCCGCCGGGAATCACCAGTCCGCTGACGCGGTCGAGGTCCTCGGGCCGACGCACGCTGACGGCGTCGACCCCGAGGCCCTCGAACACGGCGAGGTGTTCACGGAAGTCGCCCTGGAGGGCGAGGACTCCGACGGGGCCGAGCGGCCTACCAGCCACGTTCTGCGAGGCGGTGGGGCGCGGCGAGGTCGGCGACGTTGATGCCGACCATGGCCTCGCCGAGTCCGCGCGACGCCTCGGCGATGACGGCCGGGTCGTCGAAGAACGTGGTCGCCTTGACGATGGCCGCGGCACGCTTGGCCGGGTCGCCCGACTTGAAGATTCCCGAGCCGACGAAAACACCGTCGGCACCGAGCTGCATCATCAGGGCGGCGTCGGCGGGAGTCGCGACTCCGCCGGCGGTGAACAGCACGACGGGCAGCTTTCCGGTGCGGGCGATCTCGAGCACGAGCTCGTAGGGTGCCTGCAGGTCCTTCGCGGCCACGTACAGCTCGTCGTGGGTCTTCGCGGAGAGCGCGGCGATCTCGGCCTTGATGGTACGGATGTGCTTGGTCGCCTCGGAGACGTCGCCGGTGCCAGCCTCGCCCTTCGAACGGATCATGGCCGCACCCTCGTTGATGCGGCGCAGGGCCTCGCCGAGGTTCGTCGCACCGCAGACGAAGGGCACGGAGAACTTCCACTTGTCGATGTGGTTGACGTAGTCGGCGGGGCTCAGTACCTCGGACTCGTCGATGTAGTCGACCTTGAGCGCCTCGAGCACCTGCGCCTCGACGAAGTGGCCGATACGGGCCTTCGCCATGACGGGGATGGAGACGGCGGAGATGATGCCGTCGATGAGGTCGGGATCGCTCATGCGCGCGACGCCGCCCTGCGAGCGGATGTCGGCCGGGACGCGCTCGAGGGCCATAACGGCGACCGCTCCGGCATCCTCGGCGATCTTCGCCTGCTCGGCGTTGACGACGTCCATGATGACGCCGCCCTTGAGCATCTCCGCGAGTCCGCGCTTGACGCGGCTCGTGCCCTGCAGTTCGGTCGTTTCGCTAGTGCTCATGATTCCTGATTCTCGTGGTGGCGTGGGGGGGGTGTCTGGCTCGGGTCAGGCCGGCCAGGCGTTCGCGACTTCCTCGCGCACCTCGCCGAGGAGCCGCGGCAGTGCCTTGGTCCCGGCGATGATGGGAAAGAAGTTCGAGTCGTGGTTCCACCGAGGCACGATGTGCTGGTGGAGGTGTTCGGCGATTCCGGCGCCGGCGAGCTGGCCCTGGTTCATTCCGATGTTGTAGCCCTGGGCGTTCGACGTCGCCGTGAGCACGCGCATGGCCTCCTGGGTGAGACTAGCGATTTCCGCGACCTCCTCGGTCGTGGCCTCGTCATACGTCGCAACATGGCGGTAGGGGCAGACCAGCAGGTGTCCGCTGTTGTACGGGAACAGGTTGAGCAGCACGTACGCGTGCTCGCCGCGCTTGACGATGAGCGCTTCCTCGTCGGTCATGCTCGGTGCGACGCAGAACGGGCAGGCGTCGCTGGCCGGCTGCTGCCCGCTCTGGATGTACGCGATGCGGTGCGGAGTCCAGAGGCGCTGGAAGGCGTCGGGGACCGCGGCGAAACCGTCGAGCGACTCGACGTTCTCGTACTCGGTGCCGTCGTAGTCCCGCACTAGACCTGCGCCTTCGTCTCGATCGCTTCGAGGATCCGGCCGATCGCGTCCTCGACCGGGATGCCGTTCTCCTGATGCCCGTCGCGGAAGCGGAAGCTGACGGCGTTGTTCGCGCGGTCGTCTTCGCCGGCGATGAGCTGGAACGGGATCTTCTGCAGTGTCGCGTTGCGGATCTTCTTCGGCATCCGGTCGCTCGACGAATCGAGTTCGACGCGCACGCCCTTCGACTTGAGGGTCGAGAGGATCTCCCACAGATAGTCCTCGTACTGCTCGGCGACGGGGATGCCGACGACCTGAACCGGTGAGAGCCAGACAGGGAACGCGCCGGCGTAGTGCTCGAGCAGGATGGCGAAGAAGCGCTCGATCGAGCCGAGCAACGCACGGTGGATCATGATGGGCTGCTGGCGCGTGCCGTCGGCCGCGGTGTACTGCAGGTTGAAGCGCTCGGGCTGGTTGAAGTCGAGCTGCACCGTCGAGAGCTGCCAGGTGCGGCCGATCGCGTCGCGCGCCTGCACGGAGATCTTCGGGCCGTAGAACGCGGCTCCGCCCGGGTCGGACACGAGCTCGAGTCCGGATTCTTCGCCGACCTGGCGCAGCGTCTCGGTGGCTTCTTCCCACTGCTCGTCGGAGCCGACCGACTTCGCGGGGTCGCGGGTCGACAGCTCGAGATAAAAGTCGTTCAGTCCGTAGCCGCGCAGGGTCTCGAAGACGAACTCGAGCTGGCTCTTGATCTCGTCTTTCACCTGGTCGGGGGTCACGTAGATGTGGGCGTCGTCCTGGGTGAGGCCGCGCACGCGGGTCAGTCCCTGCAGGGTTCCGCTCTTCTCGTACCGGTAGACGGTGCCGAACTCGGCGAGCCGCAGCGGAAGCTCGCGGTAGCTGCGGCCCCGGGCGTCGAAGATCAGGTTGTGGAACGGGCAATTCATCGGCTTCAGGTAGTAGTCCTGGCCCTGCCGGGTGACGTGCCCGTCGGCGTCGGTCTCCTCGTCGAGGTGCATGGCCGGGAACATGCCGTCCTTGTACCACTGGAGGTGGCCGCTGGTCTCGAACAGGGTCCCCTTGGTGATGTGCGGCGAGTAGACCTGCTCGTAGCCGTTCGCGACAAGCCGTTCGCGCATGTAGTTCTCGATCTCGGCACGCACGACGCCACCCTTGGGGTGGAAGACCGCGAGCCCGGAGCCGATCTCGTCGGGGAAGGAGAACAGGTCGAGTTCTTGGCCGAGCTTGCGGTGGTCGCGTTTGGCGGCTTCCTCGAGACGGGCCTGATACTCGCGCAGCTCGTCTTTCGTCGCCCAGGCCGTGCCGTAGATACGCTGCAGCTGCTTGTTCTTCTCCGAGCCGCGCCAGTAGGCGGCGGCGGTGCGCTGCAGTGCCCAGCCGTTGCCGAGCTGGCGGGTGGAGGGAAGGTGCGGTCCGCGGCAGAGGTCGCTCCAGTAGACCTCGCCGGTCTTGGCGTCGACGTTGTCGTAGATGGTGAGCTCGGCGCCGCCGACCTCGACGCTCTCGTTGTCGTCGCCCAGTTCGATCTCCTCGGCCGCGCCGTCGGCACCGCCCTTGAGCCCGATGAGTTCGATCTTGTACGGCTCGTCGGCGAGCTCGACGCGAGCCGCGTCATCCGTCACCACACGACGCTGGAAGCGCTGTCCCTGCTTGACGATGCGCTCCATGGCCTTGTTGATCGCCTTGACGTCGTCCGGCGTGAACGGCGTCTCGACGTCGAAGTCGTAGTAGAAACCGTCGGTGACGGGCGGGCCGATGCCGAGCTTGGCCTCGGGGTTGATCGACTGCACGGCCTGCGCCATCACGTGGGCGGCGGAGTGCCGGAGGATGTTGAGCCCGTCGGGGCTCGAGATCTCGACCGCTTCGACCTCGTCGGTGTCGGTGACCGTGGTCGCCAGATCCCTCAGTTCTCCATTGACGCGCATAGCGACGACGCTGCGCTCGGTGAATAGGTCGAATCCGGTTTTCAGGTCACTCATTCTGACAACTTTAGTGCTGTCGGGCGGCGGCCTCCTGCCGCGTGACGGGATCGGCGCCGTCAGCGGTCGATCGCACCCGCGGCGCGCGCGTCAGCGGTGCGGACGGAGGCGACCGCGGTGTCTTTCTCGGCGGGGCGGGATGCCTGACACGGGTTAAACGACGATGGCCCCGAGGTATTCGGGGCCATCGTCTTTGTGTGAGCGATACTGGGATCGAACCAGCGACCTCTTCCGTGTCAGGGAAGCGCGCTACCGCTGCGCCAATCGCTCATGCTTTTGTACTTGTCTATCTTACGAGGTGAAGACGGGATTCGAACCCGTGTAGACGGCTTTGCAGGCCGCTGCCTAGCCTCTCGGCCACTCCACCAGAGGCGGAAGCCTCCGGCGGACCGACTGCTCCCACTCGAGCGGATGACGAGATTCGAACTCGCGACCCCAACCTTGGCAAGGTTGTGCGCTACCACTGCGCCACATCCGCATTTGCGCGCATTTCTGCGTGCTTTGAAACTATAACCAATAGATTCAAGGCGCGCGAATCCACGACACGCTCACGACACACGATTATCTCCCGGATGCCCCGATTTTCCACGGAATGGCCGGAGAAATTTGTCGGAATAAAGTTTTCCGGCCGTCAATCCCGTGATTTTCGTCGACATATGCAAGACGCGTGACGCGCCCGCGGACGCGTACGGGGTGGTCGAAATCTCCGATATAGTCGTTGTCGCACGTGTGTTCCACGCAGCACGAGGGCGATTGGCGCAGTTGGTAGCGCGCTTCGTTCACACCGAAGAGGTCATCGGTTCGAGTCCGGTATCGCCCACAGAAAACAAGCCCGAGTCCGCCACGGACTCGGGCTTTTCTGTGTCTCGGGCCCCTCCCCTACGATGAGCGCATGACGACGCCCGCGCTCCGCCGCCCCACCGTGCCCGCCCGATTCTTAGGCGGGGTCCGGCTGCTCGGCTCCGGGCTCAGAATGTGGCTGACCGACCCTCGCATCATGTTTATGGGCGCGATTCCCGCACTGATCGTCAGCGCCGTGTATCTGACCGGCATCGTGGTGCTCGTCGTCAACATCGACGGTCTCGCCTCGACCATCACCCCGTTCGCGGACAGCTGGGACGAGGGTGTGAGGACGGTCGTCCGCGCCGCCGCCTCGCTCGCCCTGCTCGCGGCAGCGCTCGTCATCGTGGTCTACACCTTCACCACCATCACCCTCGCGGTCGGCAGCCCGTTCTACGAGCGCATCTCGCGCACGGTAGAGGAGCGGCTGGGCGGCATCGACTCCCCCGTCGAACTGACCTTCTGGCGTGGCGTCGGACGCGGCCTGGTCGACGCGGTCCGCATCCTCGCCACGACGCTGGGCGTCGCGATCGTGCTGCTCGTGCTCGGATTCATCCCCGTCGTCGGGCAGATCCTCGTACCGGTGCTCGGCGCACTCGCCGGCGGCTGGTTCCTCGCGCTCGAGCTCACCGCGTTCTCGTTCGAGGCGCGCGGCTTCACCGGTTCGGCGAAGCGTCGCGCACTCTCCGCCGACCGGGCCCGCTCGCTCGGCCTCGGTGTCGCCACCTACCTGGTGTTCTTCATCCCGTTCGCCGCGGTCGTCATCATGCCCGCCGCGGTCGCCGGCGGCACCATGCTCGCACGCAGCGCGACCACCGCAGGCGACGCGGTCGCGACTACCCCAGCGGGTTGAGAATGCGGTGCAGGAACTGCTTCGTGCGTTCCTGAGTAGGGTCGACGAGGATGTCGGACGGTGCGCCGCGCTCCACGACGACTCCCCCGTCCATAAAGACGACCTCGGTCGCGACCTGGCGGGCGAACGCAAGTTCGTGCGTCACGATCACCATGGTCCACCCCTCCTCGGCGAGCTCCTTGATCACGCCGAGCACCTCGCCCACGAGTTCGGGGTCGAGGGCCGACGTGGGTTCGTCGAACAGCAGGAGGTCGGGCTTCAGCGCGAGCGCGCGCACGATGCCGACGCGCTGCTGCTGGCCGCCCGAGAGTTCGAACGGGTAGGCGTCGCGCTTCTCGCGCAGCCCCACGCGCTCGAGCAGGCGCTCGGCGTCGGCGGTCGCCACGGCCACCGGCACCTTCTGTACCTGCACGGGACCCTCGATGACGTTCTCGAGCACGGTTTTGTGCGGGAACAGGTTGTAGTGCTGGAAGACCATCGCCGACGAGTCGCGCAGCGCGAGGAGGTCGCGCTTCGAGACGGTCGTGGCGAAGTCGATGGTGAGCCCGCTCGCGAATACGACGGTACCGCCGCTCGGCACCTCGAGGCTGTTGAGGCTGCGGAGCACGGTGGTCTTACCCGAACCGGACGGACCGATGAGCGCGACGACCTCTCCCCTGCGCACCTCGAAGTCGATCCCCTTGAGCACCTCGTTGTCGCCGAAGGACTTGCGCAGGCCCCGCACGGTGATGACCGGCTGGGCGGTCGGATCAGTGGGCGACATAGCGGTCCAATCTCTTTTCGAGCGCGTTCTGCCCGCTGGAGAGGGCGAGGCAGATGACCCAGTAGACCACCGCCGCCTCGATGTAGAGCAGCATGAACTCGCTGCTGAAGGTGGCGATCTGCTCCGCCCGCCGGAAGAGCTCGGTCACCAGGATGAGCGACGCGAGCGAGGTGTCCTTCACGAGACTGATGAAGGTGTTGGACAGTGGCGGCACGGAGACCCGGGCTGCCTGCGGGAGGATGATCCGCCGGAGGGTCTGGCCCCGCGACATCCCGATCGTATGTCCCGCCTCCCACTGGCCCACGGGCACGCTGAGAATCGCCGCCCTGATGACCTCTGCGGCGTAGCCGCCCACGTTGAGGGCGAAGGCGATGATCGCGCTCGGCCATGGGTCGATCAGCAGTCCGACGGACGGTAATCCGTAGAAGATCACGAACAGCTGCACGAGCAGCGGCGTGCCGCGGATGATCGAGACGTAGACCCGCGCCGCACCCGACAGCACCCGCACCCGCGAGATGCGGGCGAGGGCGACGCCGAGGGCGATGATGAGCCCGAGCACGAAGCTCGTCAGCGCCAGCGGGATGGTTCCCGTGACCGCGCCGGAGACGATCGGACCGAGGGAACTCCAGACGAGCTCCCACTGGATATCGGTCACTCGGTGACGTCTTCCCCGAAGTACTTCTCGGAGATCACGGCGAGGGTGCCGTCGGCACGCAGCTCGTCGAGGGCGTCGTTCACCGCGTCGTTGAGGGCGGTGGAACCCTTGGCGACGACAAAGGCATTGCGCGAGGGGTCGTCGGTCTCGGCCGCGATCTTGAGGCCGGCTGCACCGTCGGCGTCGGTGGCCTTGTAGTCGAGGAAGGTCAGCTTGTCGTTGACGGTCGCGTCGACGCGGCCCTGCTCGAGCAGCGCGATGGCCTGTGCCCAGCCCTCGACCGCCTCGACGTTGGCGCCGTTCGCCTCTGCGAGCTCGTACCAGTTGCTCGACAGCGACTGTGCGGTGGTCTTGCCCTCGAGGCTGGCCAGCGAGTCGATGTCGGTGTTGTCGTCGCTGACGATGACCACGCCCGGGCTGACGGTGTACGGCTCGGAGAGCTCGTACTTCTCTTCACGCTCGTCGGTGATCGAGACCTGGTTGGCGATGATGTCGAACCGGCCTGCGTCGAGGCCTGCGAAAATCGCGTCCCACTGGGTCTCCTGGAAGTCGGCCTCGACCCCGAGCTTCTCCGCGACCGCCGTGGCGATCTCGACGTCGTACCCGGTGAGGTCGCCCGAGGCGTCGTGGTAGGTGAAGGGGCGGTAGGTGCCCTCGGTCCCGATGGTCAGCGTGCCGGCCTCCTGCACGTCGCTGAGGCTCGTGTCGGTTCCCGTGTCGCCGGACTCGGAGGCGGGCGTCGACGAGCAGCCGACGAGGGCGATGGCCGAGACGGCGAGAATTCCGACGAGGGCGAGGCGAGGCTTGATCATGGTGGTTCCTTTGCTGTGGGATACCCCGCAACGATAGTCCGGATGACGCGGAGAGCACTTTCATGTCGCAGTGTTGCACCGCGGACGCCAAACGGGGGTGCCGCCTCCGAAGAGCCGGCACCCCCGTCGAGTGCTGTGATTGGTCGTGCCTGGCGGTTAGGCCCGAGCGTCGGAGAGGACGTAGCCCTCTTCGCCGTGGACGACCGTGTCGATGCCGGCCACTTCGTCTTCGCTCTTCACGCGGAAGCCCATCGTCTTCTCGATGATGAAACCGATGAGGAAGGCGAGCACGAAGGAGTAGACCAGAACCGACAGGGCGGCAATGAGCTGTACCAGCAGCTGGGTGAACTCGCCGCTGTAGACGAGGCCCGTGCCGTTGGCGAAGAACCCGAGGTACAGGGTTCCGATGAGGCCACCGACGAGGTGGATGCCCACGACGTCGAGCGAGTCGTCGAAGCCGAGCTTGAACTTGAGGTCGATCGCGAGTGCACAGATGGCACCGGCGACGAGACCCAGGAGGATGGCGTAGCCGGGGGTCAGCGAGCCACACGCGGGGGTGATGGCAACGAGACCGGCAACCGCACCGGAGGCCGCACCGACGGAGGTGGGCTTGCCGTCCTTGATCTTCTCGACGAGGAGCCAGGCGAGCAGAGCCGCCGCGGGAGCCGCGATCGTGTTGATGAAGGCCAGAGCCGCGGTGCCGTCTGCAGCGAGCTCGGAGCCGGCGTTGAAGCCGAACCAGCCGAACCAGAGGAGACCGGCGCCGAGGAGGACGAACGGCGGGTTGTGGGGAACGCTGACGCCCTTGGCGAAGCCGACGCGCTTGCCCAGCACGAGGGCGAGAGCGAGAGCGGCGGCACCGGCGTTGATGTGCACGGCGGTTCCACCCGCGAAGTCGATCGTGCCGACGCCGAAGACGTCCTGCAGACCGTGGGTGAGCCATCCGCCGTAGGCGAAGGTTCCGTCTTCGGCGAGACCGAAGTTGAAGACCCAGCTAGCGACGGGGAAGTAGACGACGGTTGCCCAGACGCCGGCGAAGACCATCCACGCGCCGAACTTGGCACGGTCGGCGATTGCACCGGAGACCAGCGCGACGGTGATGATCGCGAAGGTGGCTTGGAAGGCGGCGAACGCGAGCGGCGGGTACGCCGCGCCCTCGGGGACGTCGACGAGGCTGCTCAGTCCGAGGGCGGTGGTGTCGATCGACCAGGGGGCGACCGTACCTTCCGCGCCGGGGAACGTGATCGCGTAGCCGTACAGAACCCACAGAACACCGATAAGTCCCAAAGCGCCGAAGCTCATCATCATCATGCTGATAACGCTCTTGGCCTTGACGAGTCCTCCATAGAAGAACGCGAGACCAGGGGTCATCAGCAGGACGAGAGCCGCACAGATGAGAATGAAGGCGGTATTGCCTTGATCCATTGTCATACCTCTCTTACGTTTGCAAAGGATGCACCGTCGGGGTAACCGCACGCAGGAGCGATACGGGTCATCCGGTACGCAGCCAGTTTGCTGTGGCCAAGTTTCGGGGGCTGTGTTGCCATGTTTCGGTTGTGTTACGCGAATCCCGCGAATGTAAACAACATGTTTCCGACACCTGTCGGGAGCCCGAAGACGCGACGATAAAGTGCGCCGAGAACGCCCAGACGATGCTGAACTGCCGGCCGAAGCGGCAAAACGTGCGTTTGTCTTCCTCTCGAAGAATGCTCTACAAACCCTCGCCCGAGGTCAGTGCGATCATCCGCGAGACCGCGCGCAGGTATTTCTTGCGGTAACCGCCCGCCAGCATGTCCTCGGCGAAGACCTGGTCGAGTGCCGTGCCGCTCGCGAGGATCGGCACCTGGGCGTCGTACAAGCGGTCGATGAACGCGACGAGCCGCAGGGCGTCGGTCTGACTGGTGAGGACGTGCACGTCGGTGAGCGCGACAGCGTCGAGCCCATCGATGAGCGTCACGTAACGCGAGGGGTGCACCTTGGCGAGGTGCGCGAGCACGTCGTCGAACCGGTCCACGGTGAGCGCGCCGCGGAAGCTGTCGACGGCCGCCCGCAGCTCGTCGTCTCCGAGCGTGGTCGCGTGGCCCTCGACGTCGCGGCGCCGGTAGTCGAGACCGTCGATGCGGATCGTGGTGAACTGCGCCGAGAGAGCGTCGATCTCGCGCAGGAAGTCGGCGGCCGCGAATCGCCCCTCGCCGAGCGCGTTGGGTGGCGTGTTCGAGGTGGCGGCAATGCGGGTGCCGGATGCCGCGAGCTCACCGAGCAGCCGGGACATGATCCGCGTGTCCCCCGGGTCGTCCAGCTCGAACTCGTCGATACAGATCAGCGACGCGCCCTTGAGCACGCCGACCGCGCCGGCGTATCCCAGAGCACCGACAAGCGCCGTGTACTCGATGAACGTGCCGAAGTACTTGCGACCGGGTGCCGCGTGCCAGAGAGAGGCGAGGAGGTGGGTCTTGCCGACGCCGAAACCGCCGTCGAGGTAGAGGCCGGGCAGGGTGTCGCGGTTGCGGCGGCGCGAGAACAGGCCGCCCGGCTGCCAGGACGCGACGAACGCGAGGACGGCGGAGACGGCCTCGGCCTGCGACGGGTAGTCGAGATCGGGACGGTAGCTCTCGATCGTGGCGGTGGTGAACTGCCGCGGCGGTACGAGGTGGTTGACCATCTGTTCGCCGGTGAGGCTCGGCAGCCGGTCGACGAGGTGATCGTGGTGACGTGTCGCGTCGCTGCTCATGGCCGCCTTGCTGTATCGGGACAATCGATAGAGGAAACTGTGTCGAAGTCTTACACCCGGCCAGCGCGTTCCAGAACGAGTGCGTATCGTCGAGGTCGCGGCGGCTCGGCTTTCCAGCCTAGACCGCCCGCCGCACAGGATTTTCGCGAGCGAGACCCACACAGGAGGACCCATGGCAGTCGAAACCGACCAGAACCCGAGATTCGCGGAGTACGCCCACCCGGAACGCCTCGTCAGCGGCGACTGGGTCGAGGCCAACCTCGACAACCCCGACGTCGTCGTCGTGGAATCCGACGAAGACGTGCTGCTCTACGAAACCGGCCACATCCGCGGCGCGGTCAAGATCGACTGGCACACCGACCTCAACGACCCGGTGGAACGCGACTACATCGACGGCGCCGCGTTCGCCGCGCTGCTCGGATCCAAGGGCATCTCGCGTGACACCACCGTGGTCATCTACGGCGACAAGAACAACTGGTGGGCGGCCTACGCCCTGTGGGTCTTCACCCTGTTCGGCCACGCCGACGTCCGCCTGCTCGACGGCGGGCGTGCGAAGTGGGAGGCGGAGGGCCGCGAGTACACGACCGACGCCGAGTCGGCGGAGACCGTCGAGTACCCCGTGGTCGAGCGTGACGACTCCGCGATCCGCGCCTACAAGGAGGACGTGCTCGCGCACTTCGGCAACCCGCTCATCGACGTGCGTTCCCCCGAGGAGTTCAGCGGCGACCGCACCACCGCGCCCGCCTACCCCGAAGAGGGAACCCTCCGCGCCGGGCACATCCCGAGCGCCCAGAACGTGCCGTGGGGCAAGGCAGCGGCGGAGGACGGCACCTTCCGTCCGCTCGCCGAGCTGAACGCGCTGTACCGCGACGGTGCCGGCCTCGCCGACGGTGATAACGTGATCGCGTATTGCCGAATCGGTGAGCGCTCGAGCCACACCTGGTTCGTGCTCACCCACCTTCTGGGCTTCGAAGGGGTCCGCAACTATGACGGGTCATGGACCGAGTGGGGTAGCGCGGTGCGCGTCCCCATCGTCAAGGGTGCGGAACCCGGCGTCGCCCCCGCACCACGCTAGGGGAACCGATGACTGAGCCTCTTCCCGACGCTCTCGAACAGATCAAGACGGACTTCCGCGAGCTCGGGCTCAAGGACCGCCTTCAGCTGCTGCTCGAGTTCTCGAACGAGCTGCCCGAGCTGCCCGCGCACTATCTGGAGCACCCGGATCTCCTCGAGCGCGTGGAAGAGTGCCAGTCGCCCGTCTTCATCTTCGTGGAGGTGGACGACAGCGATGTCGTCCACCTGTTCGCGACCGCTCCGAAGGAGTCGCCCACGACCCGCGGGTTCGCGTCCATTCTCGTGCAGGGCCTGGCCGGGCTGACCGTGGCGGAGGTGCTCGCCGTGCCCGACGACTACCCCTCCGACCTCGGGCTCACCGAGGCCGTGAGCCCGCTCCGCATCCGCGGCATGACGGCGCTGCTCGGCCGCACCAAGCGGCAGGTCCGCGAGAAGATCGCCGCGTAGCTACTCGACGTCGTCCGTTGCCTCGGTCGAGATCGTCATCAGGAACGCCGCGATGTCGAGGTTCCAGCGTGGGGCGTCATAGTTCCAGAGCTTGGTGTGCCTCGCGACCGCGAACGCGTCGAACGTGACGATGTCGGGCCGGGCGTCGGCGAGTGCGTGGGACGACGTGGCGGGGACGTACCCGTCGTCGTCGCTGTGCATCAGCAGGATCGGCTGCACCAGCTCGTCGGCCCGTGCGACGAAGTCGAGACGGCGCAGGTCGATCGACTCGGCCTGACCCGTGAGCCGTCGCCCCCACGTGTTGCCAATGACGGCGAGGACCGCCTTGCTGGCCGCGACGGGCAGGCGCATCTCCGCGCCCTGGAAGCCGAGCACACTCGCCCAGTCGATGACCGGCGAATCCAGCACGATTCCCCGGATCAGATCCGCGTGGAGCGACCGCGTCGCGGTCTGCAGAACGATCGCCCCGCCCATCGACCAGCCCATCAGCACGATGTCCGTGGCGCCGCGCTGTCGCGCGAACCTGATGGCCGCGTCGACGTCGCGCCATTCGACGTCGCCGAGTCCGTAGCGGTTGTCCTCGCTGCCCGGAGCGTCCCCGTCGTTGCGGTACGAGACCAGAAGAGAGGTGTAGCCCGCCTCCCGGAACACGGGCACGGCCCGGAGCGTCTCTGACCGGCGCACGGCCCGTCCGTGGACCTGGATCACCCAGCGTCCCGTCTCCTCTTCCGCCGGGATCAGCCACGCGGGGGCGGCTCCGAGTTCGGTGTCGATCGCGACATCCTCGAATTCGTAGCCGAGCTCTTTCGGACCCAGGTAGTACCAGCCGCTGAGCCGTGCCTTGGCGCCGGCACCCAGCACGCCGAAGTCCACCGAGGTGAGCTCGCGGGTGACGGTGGTGGCCGTGCTGTCGACGATCGCCCCGATGCGGGCGTGGCCGTCGCCGCCGTCGAACCAGAGACCGTACCGACCGGGCAGGAGCGAGTCCTTCGTCGCCGTCACCGTGATCGTCGACGGTGCCACCGCGAGGACGCGCAGGTCCTCGTCCTTCGTGCGGGGCGGTGTGACGACCTGTCGGGCCACTTTCACCGTGAGGGCGGCGGCTGCCACCGAAGCGAGCGCGGCTGCGCCGACGACCCCGAGTGCGGCGATCCCGACGATGCGGCCCGCTATCGAGTCAGGTTGCTGTGATGTCGCGATGGAATGCTCCTGACGATTGCGCACGAGGCGGCGGCGTGCCTTCGCCTCAAAAATACCAAGAAAGCCTAATCTTCTGGTGTGCCCGACACACTCTCAGGAAACCCGGTCCCGGCGGACTTCGCAGCCGCCCTCGAGGCCGTTCGACGTGCACAGACCCGTGCCGAGCTCGTCGTGACCGAAATCCCGGCTCCTACCGGGTTGGCCCCGTGGTCGATCGCGCTCGCCGCCGACGTGCGGCCGTCACAGCACTCGACGGACTCCGACTACGGCACCGGTCGCTTCATCCTGCTCTACGACCCGTCGGCTCCTGAGGCGTGGGGCGGCGTCTTCCGCATCGTCTGTTTCGCGCAGGCCCCGCTCGAGACCGACATCGGACTCGACCCCTTCCTGGCCAGCGTCGCCTGGTCGTGGCTGGTCGACGCCCTCGACTCCCGCGACGCCCGCTATACCGCCGCCGCGGGCACTGCGACCCGCATCCTCTCGAGCGGCTTCGGCGAGCTCGAGGAACAGGGCGACGGCGCTCAGATCGAACTGCGCGCCTCCTGGACTCCGCTCGACCACGATGTGACCACACATGTGGAAGGCTGGAGCGAACTATTGTGCATGCTGGCCGGCTTCCCGCCGACAGCCGAAGGAGTGAGCGTGTTGTCAACTCGTCGAGCGTCGCGTGAGTAACGAGACCGAAGAAACCGTCGTCTCGAGCACGGAGCCCGCCGTCCAGGCACCGCACACCGTCGTCGACGTCATCGCGACGCGCGAGGAGTACCTCGCCGCCGTCGACGCGATCGCCGCCGGACACGGCCCGATCGGCATCGACGCCGAGCGCGCCAGCGGGTACCGCTACTCGCAGCGCGCCTATCTCATCCAGATCTACCGCCGCGGTGCCGGAACCTTCCTCTTCGACCCGCCCGCGATCGGCGACTTCAGCGAGCTGAACGACGCGATCAAGGACGAAGAGTGGATCCTGCACGCGGCGAGCCAGGACCTCACCTGCCTGCGCGAGATCGGCCTGAATCCCACCCGCATCTACGACACCGAGCTCGCCGCGCGCCTCGCCGGCCTCCCCCGCGTGGGACTCGGGACCGTCGTCGAAGAGCTGCTCGGCATCCACCTGGCCAAGGAACACTCCGCGGCCGACTGGTCCACCCGGCCGCTCCCCCAGGCCTGGCTCGTCTACGCCGCCCTCGACGTCGAGCTGCTGCCCGACCTCCGCGAGAAGATGGGCGAACTGCTCGAGGCCGACGGAAAGACGTTCATCGCCGACCAGGAGTTCGCCTCCGTCGCCCTGCGCGACTTCACGATCGTGCGGGTCGAACCGTGGCGCCGCCTCAGCGGCCTCGCCTCCATCCGTGGACAGCGCGGCCTCGCCGTCGCCCGCGAACTCTGGGAGGCCCGCGACGAGTACGCCCGCGAGATCGACACGGCGCCCGGCCGTCTGGTCCCGGATGCCGCACTGACGGCGGCCGCCAAGGCGCTGCCCGCGACCAAGCGCGAGCTGTCGGCGATCAAGGAGTTCACCGGCCGCGCGAGCCGCTCGCAGCTCGACCGCTGGTGGGCCGCCATCGAACGCGGCGTCGCCACGACCGATCTGCCCGCCACCCGCGCACCCGGAGAGTCGATCCCCGCTCCGCGCATCTGGTCGGACCGCAACCCCGAGGCCGACAAGCGACTGAAGGCGGCGCGGGCCTCGCTCACCGAGCTGTCGGAGTTCTTCCACATCCCATTGGAGAACCTGCTGACGCCCGACACGCTGCGCCGACTGGCCTGGTCTCCGCCCGCGGAGCTCTCCGTCGAGTCCATCTCCGCGGCGCTCGCCGAATCCGGCGCTCGGCCGTGGCAGATTGACGCAACCGCACAGAAGATCCTCGTTGCCTTTGTCGAAGCCAGCCAAAGCATCGAAGCACCCGAGGAACCCGCTTCGTAGAAACAATCAACGGATTCTCCGGCAAAATCGGCCCCACGTAGTATCGACAACACGTTCAAGTGTTGGAGGCAAAGTGGCCGAGAAAGCTGAAGTCGTCTTCGTCGACGGGGTCCGTACCCCGTTCGGTCGAGCCGGCGAAAAGGGTATGTTCTGGCAGACCCGTGCGGACGATCTCGTGGTGAAAGCCATGATCGGACTCATGGAGAGGAACCCGACCCTTCCCCCCGACCGCGTCGACGACGTGGCGATCGCTGCAACCACCCAGACGGGCGACCAGGGTCTCACCCTCGGCCGCACCGCGGCGCTGCTCGCCGGGCTGCCGAAGTCGGTGCCCGGCTACGCGATCGACCGCATGTGCGCGGGTGCCATGACCAGCGTCACGACGATCGCCGGCGCCATCGCCTTCGGCGCGTACGACGTCGCCATCGCCGGCGGCGTGGAGCACATGGGCCGCCACCCGATGGGATTCGGCGCCGACCCCAACCCGCGGTTCCTCTCGGAGAAGCTCGTCAGCGGCGAAGCGCTGAACATGGGCAACACCGCCGAGCGCATCCACGACCGGTTCCCGCAGCTGACGAAGGAACGCTCCGACCGCTTCGCGATGCGCAGCCAGCAGAAGGCGTTCGCCGCCTACGAGAACGGCAAGCTGCAGCCCGACCTCATCCCCGTCGCCACCCGCACGGAGTCCGGCTGGGGCCTCGCCACCCGCGACGAGGCCCTGCGCCCCGAGACGACGATGGAGGGGCTCGCCGCCCTGAAGACGCCGTTCCGCCCGCACGGTCGCGTGACCGCCGGCAACTCGTCGGGCCTCAACGACGGTGCCACGGCAAGCCTCCTTGCCAGTGCGGATGCCGCGAAGGAACTCGGCCTCACGACCAAGATGCGCATGGTGAGCTTCGCGTTCGCCGGCGTCGAGCCCGAGATCATGGGCATCGGCCCCGTGCCGTCGACCGAGAAGGCCCTCCGCAAGGCGGGGCTGACCATCGACGACATCGGCCTGTTCGAGCTCAACGAGGCGTTCGCGGTGCAGGTGCTGTCGCTGCTCGACCACTTCGGCATCGACGACGAGGACCCCCGGGTCAACCAGTGGGGCGGTGCCATCGCCATCGGACACCCGCTCGCGTCATCCGGTGTTCGTCTGATGATCCAGCTCGCGGCCCAGTTCGCCGAGCGTCCCGACGTGCGTTACGGCCTCACCGCGATGTGCATCGGCCTCGGCCAGGGCGGCAGCGTCATCTGGGAGAACCCGCACTACACGGGAAAGAAGGGCAAGAAGTAATGGCCTACGAATTCAACGCCGCCGACTTCGCGGAACTCGCCTCTTTCTCGGGAGACGAGGTCGTCACGCACTCGTTCGTGCGCGACATCCCGATCTCCGACGGCAAGACGCTCGCCCTCATCACCCTCGACAACGGCCGCGACCACACGCGCCCGAACACGCTCGGGCCGGTCACCATGCTCGAACTGGCCGGGGTGCTCGACCACCAGAAAGCGCGCGCCGCCCGCGGCGAGATCGCCGGCGTCGCCATCACCGGCAAGCCGTTCATCCTCGCGGCCGGCGCCGACCTGTCGAAGGTCAGCGACATCCCGAGCCGCGCCGCCGCCAAGCAGATGGCGCAGCTCGGGCACTGGACGCTCGGCAAGCTGAGCGAGCTCGGCGTGCCGTCCTTCTGCTTCATCAACGGGCTCGCCCTCGGTGGCGGCGTGGAGATCCCCCTCAACGCCGACTACCGCACGATCGACCGCTCGATCCCCGCGCTCGCGCTGCCCGAGGTATTCCTCGGCATCATCCCTGGCTGGGGCGGCGCGTGGCTGCTGCCCAACCTCATCGGCATCGAGAACGCCCTCAAGGTGGTCGTCGAGAACCCGCTCAAGAACAACCGCACGCTCAAGGGCCAGGAAGCGTTCGACCTCGGCATCGCGGACGCGATCTTCAACCCGGCCTCGTTCCTGGAAGACTCCATCACGTGGGCCGACGGAGTCATCGCCGGCACCATCAAGGTCAAGCGTCCCAACGAGCCGGGCAAGATCGAACGCGCGGTCAAGTGGGACGTGGCGATCGGCATCGCCGAGAAGATGCTCAAGAGCCGCATCGGCGAGGTGGCGAAGTCGCCGTACCGGGCGCTCGAACTGCTCAAGGCCGCGAAGAACACGGACAAGCACACCGGATTCCGCGCGGAGGACGAGGCTCTCGCCGACCTCATCAGCGGCGACCAGTTCCGGGCGAGCATCTACGCCTTCAACCTCGTGCAGAAGCGGGCCAAGCGTCCCGCCGGAGCGCCGGACAAGGCGATCGCTCGCAAGGTCACCAAGGTCGGCATCGTGGGCGCGGGCCTGATGGCCAGCCAGTTCGCCCTGCTGTTCGTGCGCCGCCTGCAGGTGCCGGTGGTCATCACCGACCTCGACCAGGGACGCGTGGACAAGGGCGTCGCCGGCATCCGCTCGGAAATCGACGCGCTGCTCGGCAAGGGCCGCATCTCGCCCGACGAGTCGAACCGGCTCAAGGCGCTCGTCACGGGCACCACCGACAAGGCGGACTTCGCCGACTGTGACTGGGTCATCGAGGCGATCTTCGAAGAGCTCGCGGCCAAGCAGGACGTCTTCGCGGAGATCGAGCAGTACGTCTCCCCCGAGGCCGTGCTCGCCACCAACACGTCGTCGCTCTCGGTCGAGCAGATCGGCTCGAAGCTGGCTCACCCCGAGCGACTGGTCGGCTTCCACTTCTTCAACCCGGTGGCCGTGATGCCGCTGATCGAGGTAGTGAACACGCCCAGCACCGACGAGGCGACGCTGTCGACGGCGATGGTCACCGCGGCCAAGCTGCGCAAGAACGCGGTCATCACGCGCGACACCCCCGGGTTCGTCGTCAACCGCATTCTGGCGAAGGTGCTCGGCGAGGCGATGCACGCCGTCGATACCGGAACTCCCTTCGAGGTCGTCGAACAGTCGACGAAGCCGTTCGGGCTGCCGATGACGCCGTTCGAACTGCTCGAGCTCGTCGGCCTCAAGGTGGGGGCGCACGTGCTCGACACCCACCACTCGGCGTTCCCCGAGCGGTTCTTCGACAGCCAGAACCTGCACAAGCTGGCCGACCTCGGCCACATCTTCGAGCGCGACTCCAAGGGCAAGATCAAGGGCGTCGACAAGAAGGCGCTCGCGATCGTCAAGGGCGGCACGACTCCGATGACGGCCGAGCAGCTGCAGACCCGTATCGAAGACGGCCTCGCCGACGAGATCCACCGGATGCTCGAGGACAAGGTGGTCGCGGCCGCCGAAGACATCGACCTCTGCCTCATCCTGGGCGCGGGCTACCCGTTCCAGATGGGCGGAGCGACGCCGTACCTCGACCGCGTCGGAGCCTCCCAGCGGGTGTTCGGCGGCACCTTCCACACACCGCCGATCCGCGGGGTCGAGTAGCGCCAGCCGTGGGTTGACGAGCCTGTCGGGATGTCCTCCGCGTTATGCGGGGTGGTGTCTCGACAGGCTCGACCGGCTTAAGCGGCTTCGGGTTCGGGTTCCGATTCGGGCGCGGGCGGCCGACTCAACCAGCGGCAGCGTCAGGGGGCGCGGACCGCAGCCAGCGAGTACTCGACGGTGATCGTCGAGGGGTCGCGCGTGCACCCCTTGGAGACGGCGTCCGGGGTGACGGTGTCCGTGTAGACGAGCTCGCCGGTGAGCGTCGTGGCCGTGCCGCCGTCGGGCGCGACCGCGGTGAACGTCGTGGTCTGCTCGTACTCGAAGCCGTCGACGACGAGCACTCCCCCTGTGGCGGTGTTCATGCAGTCGAGGGTTCCGACGAATTCGTAGCCGAAGCCGCCGTCGGTCTGGATCAGGTCGGTCTGCTCGCGGGCCTCCATGGCGGCGCCGCTCGATACCGTTCCGGGACAGAGGGCGGTCTCGCAGTCGTCGCGGACGACGGAGACGTACCGCACCGACGTTGCGCCGACCGCGTGCAGCGGGTCGGTGACGTCGGTGCTCGACACGACCGTGCGGGTCACGACCCATTCGCCGCTGATGTCGGCCTGCGGGGTCGTCACGACCGGTGTGGAGTCCGTGTCGGGTGCTCCCGTCGTGCAGCCAGCGATGGCCAGGAGGGCTGTCGAAGCGAGCAGGAGGGCGACGACGGGGCGGGAGAGCATCAAAGAATCATCTCAGCAGAGTGCGGTGCCCACCAACTCGCCGCCCGACCGACTCGCCGCTCAGCCGAGCGGCTGCAGGTCGACGACCGTCGCGCTCCACGGGCAGTAGGTGTCGGAGGTGAGCGTGCCGTCCTCGACGTACGACGGCAGACCGTCGCACACCTCGGTCGTCATGTCGGCGAACTCGAGCGTCTCGGGGTCGATGTGCCAGCTCCACGGCGCGTTGACCCCGCCGTCGCCGTCGCGCACGATCGTGCCCACCGGGATGCGCCCCTCCTCACCGCCGTTCTGCAGCTCGACCACGTGCGCGACGAGTTCGTCGGTCCGCAGTTCGACGGAGAACTCCCCCTGGTCGGCGACCTCGAAGGTGACCACCGCGGGTGCGGCGGGCACGTCGTCGGCGGGCGGCTCGTCGGCCGCGCAGCCGGTGAGGGCGAGCAGCCCCGCGGCGAGAACGACGAGCGCCCGGGCACGCATCTAGCTCGGGTCCTGGCTGACCGACTCGACTCCCGCTTCGTCGGGGAGCGGACGGGCGACGGGGATCTTGCTGCCGAGCACCTGCGACACCAGGTCGCGGGCGATGTGCTGCGGCGTGAGGCCGACGCGCTCGAGGATCTGCTCGCGGGTACCGTGGTCGAGGAACTCGTCGGGCAGGCCGAGCTCGGTGACCGCGGTGTCGACACCGGCGGCGCGCAGGTCCTGACGGATGCGCGTGCCGATGCCGGCCACCCGCACGCCGTCCTCGATCGAGACGACGATGCGGTGCTCGGCCGAGAACGCGATGATGCTCTCGGGGACGGGGACGACCCAGCGCGGGTCGACCACGGTGGCGCCGATGCCCTGCGCGGCGAGGCGTTCTGCGACCTGGAGGCCGAGTTTCGCCATGGGCCCGACCGTGACGATCAGGACGTCTTTGTGCGGAGCCTCGCGCAGCACGTCGACGCCGTCGTCGGTGCGTCGCACGGCTTCGAACTCGTTGCCGACCGAACCCTTGGAGAAGCGCACGACCGTGGGACCGTCTTCGACCACGACGGCCTCGCCGAGTTCCTCGCGCAGACGCGTGGCGTCGCGGGGCGCGGCGATGCGGATATTGGGGACCACCTGGAGGATCGCCAGATCCCACATGCCGTGGTGGCTGGGACCGTCGGGCCCGGTGACACCCGCGCGGTCGAGCACGAAGGTCACGCCGGCCTTGTGCAGAGCGACATCCATCAGGACCTGGTCGAATGCCCGGTTGACGAAGGTGGCGTACATGGCGACCACGGGGTGTAGCCCACCGAAGGCGAGGCCGGCGGCCGAGGTCACGGCGTGCTGCTCGGCGATCCCCACGTCGAGCACACGCCCCGGGAACCTCTCGGCGAAGCGGTGCAGACCGGTGGGGCGCAGCATCGCGGCGGTGATGCCGACGATGCGCGGGTTGGCCGTGGCGAGGTCGAGGATCTCGTCGGCGAAGACCGAGGTCCACGAGGGCTTGCTCGCGACCTCGATGGGTTCGCCCGTCTCGGGGTCGATCTGGCCGACGGCGTGGAACTGGTCGGCGGTGTCGGCGAGGGCGGGCTCGTAGCCGCGGCCCTTCTCCGTGATCGCGTGGACGATCACCGGGGCGCCGTAGTTCTTGGCCTGCTGCAGTGCCGCCTGCATGGCGACGAGGTCGTGGCCGTGGACCGGGCCGATGTACTTGATGTCGAGGTTGGAGTAGAGCGCCTCGTTGTTGGTGAACCGGCTGAGGAACCCGTGGGTGCCTCCGCGGATGCCGCGATAGAAGGCCCGGCCGGGTGTGCCGAACCGCGCGAACAGCTTCTCGCTCGACCGGTGCAGGTGGCGGTACGAACTGCGGGTGCGCACGTCGTTGAGGAAGTTGGCCATACCCCCGATGGTCGGAGCGTAGGAGCGGCCGTTGTCGTTGACGACGATCACGAGGTTGCGCGAGTTGTCGTCGCTGATGTTGTTCAGCGCCTCCCACGTCATGCCGCCGGTGAGCGAGCCGTCGCCGACCACGGCCACGACGTGCCGGTCGCCCTGCCCCGTCATGGTGAAGGCGCGGGAGATGCCGTCCGCCCAGGACAGCGAGCTCGAGGCGTGCGAGCTCTCGACGATGTCGTGCACCGACTCCGAACGCTGCGGGTAGCCGGCGAGCCCGTCTTCGAGGCGAAGCTTGCTGAAGTCCTGGCGGCCCGTGAGCAGCTTGTGCACGTAGGTCTGGTGCCCCGTGTCGAAGACGACCGCGTCACGGGGCGAGTCGAACACCCGGTGGATCGCGAGCGTCAGCTCGACGACACCGAGGTTCGGACCGAGGTGCCCGCCGGTCTTCGAAACCTCGGTGACGAGGAACTGGCGGATCTCCGCGGCAAGCTCGACGAGTTCGCTCGGTGACAGGCCGTCGAGGTCGCGCGGCCCTGTGATGTTCTCGAGCAAGCTCATTCTGCGAGCCTAGACCAGCGACCTCAGAACGTACTGCAGGATTCCGCCGTTGCGGTAGTAGTCCGCCTCGCCGGGGGTGTCGATGCGCAGCACGGCGTCGAACTCGATCGTCTGCTTACCGGCTGCCGAGTTCGCGGTGGGCTCGGCGACGACGTGCAGTGTCTTCGGCGTGCGGCCCTCGTTGAGTTCTTCGACACCCGAGATCGAGATCGACTCGGTGCCGTCGAGGCCCAGCGACTCCCACGTCTCGCCGGCCGGGAACTGCAGCGGGAGGACGCCCATTCCGATCAGGTTGGAGCGGTGGATGCGTTCGAAGCTCTCGGTGATGACGGCCTTCACGCCGAGCAGCGAGGTTCCCTTCGCGGCCCAGTCGCGGCTCGAGCCGGAGCCGTACTCCTTGCCGCCGAGGATCACGAGCGGGGTGCCCTGCGCCTGGTAGTTCTGGCTGGCGTCGTAGATGAACGACTGGGGTGCGCCATCCTGCGTGAAGTCACGGGTGTAGCCGCCCTCGACGCCGTCGAGCAGCTGGTTCTTGAGACGGATGTTCGCGAACGTTCCACGGATCATGATCTCGTGGTTGCCGCGACGCGAGCCGTAGGAGTTGTAGTCCTTGCGCGCGACACCGTGCTCGTCGAGGTACTTGCCGGCGGGGCTGTCGGCCTTGATGTTTCCGGCCGGGCTGATGTGGTCGGTGGTGACCGAGTCGCCGAGCTTCGCGAGCACGCGGGCCCCGACGATGGAAGTCACGGGGGTGAGCTCCATGGTCATGCCGTCGAAGTACGGGGGCTTACGCACGTAGGTGGACTCGGCGTCCCACTCGAAGGTGGCGCCGACCGGGGTGGGGAGGTTCTGCCAGCGCTCGTCGCCGTCGAAGACGCCGGAGTACTCGTGGTTGAACATCTCGGTGTCGATCGAGGAGTCGATGGTCGACTGCACCTCGGAGGCGTCGGGCCAGATGTCCTTGAGGTAGACGTCTTCGCCGTCGAGGCCGGTGCCGAGGGCGTCCTTATCGAAGTCGAAGTTCATCGACCCGGCGAGGGCGTAGGCGATGACCAGCGGCGGGCTCGCCAGGTAGTTCATCTTCACGTCGGGGTTGATGCGTCCCTCGAAGTTGCGGTTACCGGAGAGCACGGCGGTGACGGCGAGGTCGTTGTCGTTGACCGCGGCCGAGATCTCGTCGAGCAGCGGGCCCGAGTTGCCGATGCAGGTGGTGCAGCCGTAACCGACCGTGTAGAAACCGAGGTCCTCGAGGTACTCGGTGAGTCCGGCCTTCGCGTAGTAGTCGGTGACGACCTTCGACCCGGGGGCGAGCGTGGTCTTGACCCACGGCTTCGACTTGAGGCCCTTCTTGCTGGCGTTGCGAGCGAGGAGACCGGCGGCGAGCATCACCGAGGGGTTCGACGTGTTGGTGCAGGAGGTGATCGCCGCGATGGCGACGGCACCGTGGTCGAGCGTGAAGCCGGTTCCGTCGTCGAGCGAGACGCGGGCCGGGTTGGTCACGGTCGAGGGGGCGTGGCTCGTGTGCACGTGGGCGTGGGCGGTCTCCTCGTCCTGCGGGGTGAGGCCGATCGGGTCGGACGCGGGGAACGTGCCCTCGAGCGCCTCGTCGACGAGCGAGTGGTCGGCCGACGCGTAGGCGTCGAGGTCGAGGATGAACTGGTCCTTGGCGCGGCTGAGTTCGACGCGGTCCTGGGGACGCTTCGGGCCGGCGATGGAGGGGACGACGGTGGCGAGGTCGAGTTCGATGTACTCGCTGAAGACGGGCTCGACGCTCGCGTCGTGCCAGAGCTTCTGCAGCTTGGAGTACTGCTCGACGAGGGCGACCTGCTCTTCGCTGCGGCCGGTGAGGCGCAGGTACTCGAGCGTGACGTCATCGATGGGGAACATGGCGGCGGTGGAGCCGAACTCGGGGCTCATGTTGCCGATGGTGGCGCGGTTCGCGAGCGGCACCTGGGCGACGCCCTCGCCGTAGAACTCGACGAACTTACCGACGACGCCGTGCTTGCGCAGCATCTGGGTGATCGTCAGCACGACGTCGGTCGCGGTGACGCCGGTGGGGATGGCGCCGGAGAGCTTGAAGCCGACGACCTTGGGGATGAGCATGGAGACGGGCTGGCCGAGCATGGCCGCCTCGGCCTCGATTCCGCCGACGCCCCAGCCGAGCACGCCGAGGCCGTTGACCATCGTGGTGTGCGAGTCGGTGCCGACGCAGGTGTCGGGGTAGGCGCGCAGCGCACCGCCGATCGTGCGGGTGAAGGTGACCTGCGCCAGGTACTCGATGTTGACCTGGTGCACGATGCCGGTTCCGGGCGGCACGACCTTGAAGTCGTCGAATGCCGTCTGGCCCCAGCGGAGGAACTGGTACCGCTCGCCGTTGCGCTCGTACTCGAGCTCGACGTTACGTTCGAGGGCGTTCTCGCTGCCGAAGAGGTCGGCGATGACCGAGTGGTCGATGACCATCTCGGCGGGCGACAGCGGGTTGATCTTCTTCGGGTCGCCGCCGAGGTCGACGACCGCCTCGCGCATGGTGGCGAGGTCGACGATGCAGGGGACGCCGGTGAAGTCCTGCATGACCACGCGGGCCGGGCTGAACTGGATCTCGGTGTCGGGCTCGGACTCGGGGACCCACGAGCCGAGGGCCTCGATCTGGCTCTTCGTGACGTTGGCACCGTCTTCGGTGCGCAGCAGGTTCTCGAGCAAGACCTTGAGGCTGAATGGAAGCTTTTCGTGACCGGCGACGCTGTCGATCCTGAAGACCTCGTAGTCGGTCGAACCGACCGTGAGGGTGTCCTTGGAATTAAAGCTGTTTACTGCGGACATAGTGCCGTCTCCCTTGCTGACCTGACTCCATCATCGCGGTCAGCCTGACCGTGTGCTAGCAAGGCAAGCCTAAGCCTCGCGGGCACCGTCGGACGGGTCTTCACCGTGTGGAATACAGCCAGTATATATCTTGACGTCAAGATACTTTGACCGCTGCGGCGAGCTAGACGGCGGGCTTTCGGGGGGCGGATGACGCGGCATCCGTCTTCGCATAGACCGCACGCACCAGCAGCCAGGTGACCCACAGCGTCGCGGCGTAGAGCGGAAGGCCCATGATCAGCTTCGTGGCACCGAGCCACTGGGTCTGGTCGGCGAGGTAGAGGGGCACCTGCACGACGAGGCGCGCCGCGAACATGCCGGTCCAGAGCACGGTCGCCACCGTGGCGACGCGGAACTTGGCCTTGTCGGTGCGCCACTCGGCCCCCTCGCTGCGCAGCAGGCCGACGATGATGCCGATGACCGGCCAGCGCACGGCGAGGCTGATCAGCAGGGCGATGACGTAGCCGCCGTTGAGGAAGAAGCCGAGGATGAAGTTCTCTTTGGCGTCGCCGGTGAAGATCGCCAGGGCGGCGGAGACGGCGATACCGAGCAGGCCGACCAGCGCCGGCACGACGGGCGTGCGGGTGATCAGTCGGACGATCACGAACAGCACGGCGATTCCCGCGGGAACCAGCACGGCCGGCAGGGTCTCCTCGGTGATCGCGTAGACCACGACGAAGAGGAAGCCGGGCAGCAGCGATTCGACGATGCCGCGCACTCCCCCGATGGCGCCGAGGAGGGCGCCCGCAGTGGGGGTCTCGCCCGGCGTCACCTGGCCGAAGCCGGACTTCTGCGCGGCGGCGGAGAGCGACTCGGAGAAGGTCGGAGGGGTCGGCTGGTCGCCGCGGTCGTCCGTCACGGTCAGACCGTCTGGATGGGTGCCGCCGGGGCGTCGCCGGTGGGAGCGGCGGCGGGCATGTTGAGCGGGATGAGGTCGCGCGGGGGCATCGGGGTGTTGCCACGCACGACGACGATGCTGCGGAAGAGGTCTTCGACCTGGGCGGCGGCCGCGGGGTCGACTGCTCCCTCGCCGGCGATGACGCCGCGCAGGAACCAGCGCGGACCGTCGACGCCGACGAAGCGCGCGAGTCGCGTACCGGCCTGGCCGCCGTTGTTCACGGGGATCTCGGCGAGGACCTCGGGACCGAACGGCCCGCCGGAGATCGTGGTGGTGCCACCCTGCTTGTGGATCTGGTCGACGATCTGCGCGCGGATCTCGTTCCAGAGGCCGCTCGAGCGCGGGGCCGCGAACGGCTGCACCTGCAGCGACGATCCGGCATAGTCGAGGCCGACGGCGACGACGCGCTTGCTTCCCTCTTCTACTTCGAGGCGCAGCTGCAGATCGGCGCGGGGCACGATCTTGACGCCGCCGAGGTCGACGTAGGGGCGGACCGCGTTGGCTTCGCTCTCGTCGAGCGGGCCGTTGGTCTCCCGGTCGGCCGGGGCCGACTTGGCGTCGTCGTCGGCGATCGGGCCGATTTCGTTGTCGCTCACGCGTTTTCTCCTGACTGGACTGCGGTGTACCCGGTCGATCCGAAGCCGGATTCGCCTCGGATGCTCTCGGGAAGTGTGGGTACCGGGATAAATGTCGCGCGCGACACCGGCATAACGATGAGCTGCGCGATGCGGTCACCGACGGCGACAGAATACGCCACGGAACTGTCCGTGTTCAGCAGGGTCACCCGGATCTCGCCGCGATAGCCGGCGTCGACGGTGCCGGGGCTGTTGACGACGGTGATGCCGTGCTTCGAGGCGAGGCCGCTGCGGGGCACCACAAACGCGGCGTACCCCTCGGGCAGGGCGATCGACACGCCCGTGCCGACCGTGGCGCGCTCGCCCGGAAGGAGTTCGACGGCTTCGGAGGCGACGAGGTCGGCTCCGGCGTCTCCCGGGTGCGAATACGCGGGAACGGAATCGGACGAAATGAGCACCTCTACGGAATCTGACACGTCACGAGGGTAGTGCAGAACATCCGGGCACCAGAAAGTCTGATCGAATAGGTGCATGACCAACTATCGCGAGAAACTGTGGCCTGCGCCCTGGCTCTTCATCAGCACGGCCCTAGTGATTCCCGCGAGCCTGCTCGTCTTTCTCCCCATCAACACGACGGCGGGCATCGTGGTGGCGATCGTCCTCTATCTCGTCTGCGTCGCGCTGCTCATCCTAGGAGCGCCGACCATCGAGGTCACCGACACGGAGTTTCGGGCCGGACGGGCGAGCCTTCCGCTCTCCATCGCGGGAACCGTCGAAGGGTTCAGCGGCGAGGAGGCACGGGCGGAACGTGGGACCCGGCTCGACGCCCGTACGTGGCTGCTCATCCGTGCCTGGATCTCACCTCTGGTGAAGATTCAGAACCTGGACGAACGAGACAGCGCTCCGTACTGGGTTGTGTCGACGCGGCATCCCGATGCCGTTGTCGCCGCCGTCGAGACGGCGAAACAACGCATCGCTGGTGGTAGTGCGGCTGATTAGGCGGCGCACTCCAGGCAGATCGGCCCGAGCTTGGTCTCGTGGTCGATCTGCGAACGGTGCTTCACGAGGAAGCATTCCACGCAGGTGAATTCGTCTGCCTGCGCGGGAAGCACGACCACGTCAAGGTCGTGCTCACTGAGGTCCCCACCCTCGAGTTCGAAACTGCCAGGGTTATCGGCGTCATCAACGTCGACTGAGCCAGACATCTTGTCTGGAACGCGCTCCTTCAGGGCCTCGATCGACTCTGTGTCGTCGTCGGTCTTACGGGGTGCGTCGTAGTCGGTTGCCATGCCCATCCACTTCTTGTATGCGTCTAGTTATCTAAATCGGCGGCCACAGTTTGCATCATTGGTATGCGAATAGCAAACCCAAATAGACACGTGTCGCGGCGCCAGGATTGGTAACTTACGGCGCGCCCACGGTATTCCCGGATTACCCGTCATAACCGTGGCATCCTTAGCGGGAATATCGAGCGCTGGAGGGTATCTCAGCATGCAAGACCTGCGAGTAATCGGAGTAGAAAACGGGGCACTCCTCGTCTCTTCCGTCGACGGCACCCGTTACCGGATCCCCATCGACGAGGTGCTGCAGTCACGGCTGCGACAGGCCGTCCCCGACCCCGGATCCGGGCGCAAGCTCGCCCCGAGGGAGATCCAGGCCCAGATCCGGTCCGGTATGTCGGCCCAGGATGTCGCGGCTGTCACCGGCGTGCCTCTGGAATACATCCAGAAGTTCGAGGGCCCGGTTCTCGCCGAACGCGAGTTCGTCGTGGAGACCGCACTGGGTGTGGCCGTGCACACGGCGAACGAGCCCGACCCGATGAGCATCGGGCGCACCTTCGGCATCGTCATCCGCGAGCGTCTGGTCGGCCTCGGCGCGGTCAACGAGCGCTGGGCGAGCTGGAAGGATGCGGAGACCGGCTGGATCGTCAAGCTGGCCTTCACCGCCGACCAGATCGACCACGACGCTCGCTGGAGCTTCGACCCCAAGCGCCTCACCCTCGCGCCGCTCAACAACGAGGCGATCACGCTCTCCCAACAGGGCGAAGCGGCGAGCACGCTCGTGCCGCGCCTTCGCGCCGTGAATGGCGACGACCGCGAGGCGGACAACTCCCGCTTCGACAGCGGCGCGTTCGATATCGACGACGAGTCGCTCGCCCACGACCACGCGCCTCTCTCCCAGGGACAGCAGGCGTCGCGGTTCGCCTCGACCGCACCCGTGGAGCAGACACAGGACCACAACCAGACCGCAGACCTCCTGGAGGCGCTCCGTCGCCGCCGGGGCGAGCGCGAAGCCGCGTCGTTCGGCGAGGACGAGCCGTCGGCCCACCCGAGCCGCTCCCCCAACGCCACCGGCGGCATCCGTCTCGTCGACGTTCCTCTCGGAGATTTTCTGACGGATGACGCGGACGACGACGGTCGCGCCACGGCCCCGCAGCCGGTCATCCCGACCAAGAGCACCGCACGCAAGGGCCGCACGGCCATGCCGAGCTGGGACGACATCGTCTTCGGCGCGCGGCCGGACGACGATCTGACGTAAGCGTCGCAGCGGGTTGAGCCTGTCGAAATCCCGGCTGAGGTCGGGGTTTCGACAGGCTCGACCCGCTTGAGGGCGCTACCTCCTGAACGCGCCCAGCCGCAGCAGCGGCACGCGCAGCTCCTCGGGCGACCACGAGCCGTGGTACCCGACCATGCGGGTGCCGTGGCCGAGCGTGCGTCCGTCGTAGTAGGCGATGCCCTTGCGTGCCGCGACGAGCAGGTCGCCGATGCGCGGCAGCACCTCGTCGCGCACCTCGCCGAACCAGCCGGCGGCGATGGCCTCGTCGCGCGTCGCGATCCAGGCGCGGTGCCCCTCGGCGGCACGCCAGGCGTCCACCACCGCGGCGCGCTGCCCGGCGCTCGCATCGGGCTCGAAGTGCAGCTGCAGGCAGCGCGGCTCCCCCGCCACGTGGCGCACACCGTCGACGAGCGCGGCCTCGCCGTCGAACAGCACGTGATTGTGCTCGGCGATGTCGACGACACCGTGGTCGGCGGTGATGATCAGCCCGTCGTCCGGGCCGAGCGCGTCGGAGAGCTCCCGCACCGCGGCGTCGAGGATCTCGAGCCAGTTGGTCCACTCGGACGATTCCGATCCGGTGGCGTGGCCCGCGACATCCAATTCGGGCACATAGACGTAGGCGATGCCGGACGTGCCGGGCTCACGCAACCAGTCGACGACGGTGGCGAACCGGTCGCCGATCGTCGATGCGCCCAGATAGCGGGCACCGCGCAGCACGGCCTTGCTGAAGCCGCTGTCGCGGTAGCGCTCCGGGCCGATCGCGACGGCGTCGAGGCCGCGGTCGACCGCACGCTCGAACACGGTCGGCATCGGCTGCCACGCGAACGGGTCGACCTTCGAGTCCCAGCCGGAGAGCTGCTTGAGCACGCGGTCGTTCGCGGGGTCGAGCACGGTGTAGCCGACCATGCCGTGCTGGCCGGGGTCGGTACCGGTGGTGAGCGTCGCGAGGGCCGCGGCGGTCGTGGTGGGGAAACCGGAGTCGATCACGGCCTTCGGCGTCATCAGCGAGACGAGCGTGCGGGCGTGGCCGGCGCGGGCCTTGAGCGCGGCCGCTCCGAGCCCGTCGACGAGCAGGACGACGACGCGTGCTGCCCGCGGCAGGGCGAGCGGATTGTCACCGCCGACGATTGCGGACAGACACGCCGGCATTACATCGGCGAGGCTGAGGCGGTCTGATTTCGGCGCCGGTAACATGGGGGCAATCTTATGGCTACTCCCGTGACTCCCCCTGCCCCCGTGCCCTCCGACTCCTCCGGCGGGGAGCGCATCGACGAGGTCGACGTCTCCGCAGAGATGCAGGGTTCGTTCCTCGAATACGCCTACTCCGTCATCTACTCGCGGGCCCTCCCCGACGCCCGTGACGGCCTCAAGCCCGTGCAGCGGCGCATCCTCTACCAGATGGCCGAAATGGGCCTGCGCCCCGACCGCGGCCACGTGAAGTCGGCGCGCGTCGTCGGCGAGGTGATGGGCAAACTGCACCCGCACGGCGACGCCTCGATCTACGACGCCATGGTGCGGCTCACCCAGGACTTCATCCTGCGCGTGCCCCTGATCGACGGCCACGGCAACTTCGGTTCGCTCGACGACGGCCCCGCCGCTCCGCGCTACACCGAGGCACGCCTGCACGCCACGGCTCTCGCCATGACGGAGAACCTCGACGAAGACGTCGTCAACTTCATCCCCAACTACGACAACCAGCTGACGCAGCCCGAGGTCCTCCCTGCGGCGTTCCCGAACCTGCTGGTGAACGGCGCGAGCGGCATCGCGGTCGGTATGGCCACGAACATGGCCCCGCACAACCTCATCGAGGTCATCGGCGCCGCCCGCCACCTCCTGCACAATCCCCGGGCGACCCTCGAAGACCTCATGGAGTTCGTGCCGGGTCCCGACCTCCCCACCGGCGGCACCATCAGCGGCCTCGCCGGCATCAAGGACGCCTACGCCACCGGCCGCGGCGCCTTCAAGACCCGCGCCAAGGTCACGACGGAAAGCATCTCGGCCCGCAAGACCGGTCTCGTCGTCACCGAGCTTCCCTACATGGTCGGCGCCGAAAAGGTGATCGAGAAGATCAAGGACGGCGTCACCTCCAAGAAACTCAGCGGCATCTCCGACGTCACCGATCTCACCGACCGCCGGCACGGCCTGCGGCTCGTCATCGGCATCAAGACCGGCTTCAGCCCTGACGCCGTGCTCGAGCAGCTGTACCGCTACACGCCGCTCGAAGACTCGTTCAACATCAACAACGTCGCGCTCGTCAACGGCGGCCCGCAGACCCTCGGCCTGCGCGACCTGCTCCAGGTCTACGTCGACCACCGCCTCGACGTCGTGACGCGCCGCAGCCGTTACCGCCTCGCCCGCCGTCTCGAACGACTGCACCTCGTCGAGGGCCTCCTCATCGCGATCCTCGACATCGACGAGGTCATCCAGGTCATCCGCCAGAGCGACGACTCCGAGGCCGCCCGCGCCCGCCTGCGCACCGTCTTCGACCTGAGCGAGCTGCAGGCCGAGTACATCCTCGAACTGCGCCTGCGCCGCCTCACCAAGTTCAGCCGCATCGAGCTCGAGAAGGAGCAGGAACAGTTGCGCGCCGAGATCGCGGAGCTCGAAGAGCTGCTGACGAGCCCGGCCAAGCTGCGCCAGCTGGTCTCCGACGAGCTCGAGGAGATCTCCGACCGGTTCGGCACCCCGCGCCGCACCCTGCTCACCGAGGCGCGGCCGTCGGTCGCGACATCCGCCTCGTCTCGTAAGAACGCGCCGGTCCTCGAGATCGCCGACACGGCGTGCCGCGTCTACCTCTCCACCACCGGTCGTGCCATCCGCGTCGATATCCCGGTGCCCGCCGAGGGCGAGACCGAGGGCGGGGCGGATGCTGCGGCTCCCGTCGCCCGCCGGCGCACCAAGCACGATGCCATCGCGTCGTCGGTGGTGACCACCAGCCGGTCGGAGATCGGCGCGGTCACCAACCTCGGCCGCCTCATCCGCTTCACCGCGGTCGACCTGCCGAACGTGCCCTCCAACTCAATCCAGCTCGGCGCGGGAGCCCGCATCTCCGACTACCTCGCGCTGACCAATAAGAAGGAGCGAGTTCTCGCGTTCGTCTCTCTCGATTCGGAGGAGACGATCGTCGTCGGCACGAAGCAGGGCGTCGTCAAGCGCGTCGCGACCGGCGCGTACCCGAACAAGCCCGACTTCGAGGTCATCTCGCTCAAGGCCGGCGACGAGGTCGTGGGGGTGTCGCAGGGCACCGACGCGGCGGAGCTCGTCTTCGTCACCTCCGACGCTCAGCTGCTGCACTTCTCGGCGGCGGTCGTGCGTCCGCAGGGTGCCGCCGCCGGCGGTGTCGCGGGCATCAACCTCGGAGCGAAGGCCAGCGCGATCTTCTTCGGTGTAGTCGACCCGGCGCAGGAGATCGTCGTCGCGACCGTCTCCAGCTCGACCGACGCGCTGCCCGGGGTCGACCCCGGCCGCGCCAAGGTGTCGCTGCTCGGCGAGTTCCCCGGCAAGGGGCGCGCGACCGGCGGTGTGCGGGCGCACTCGTTCCTCAAGGGCGAAGACGTGCTCGCGCTGGCCTGGGCCGGTCCCGCACCGTCTCTCGCCGTCGGCCCCGACGGGTCGGTCCGCCAGCTGCCGGAGGCCGGCGCCAAGCGCGACGCCTCGGGCGCGCCGCTCGACGCGGTGGTCGGATCGATCGGTACGTCGCTCTAGGACGCCCGTAGGGCTATTCGGCGGTGTACGCATCGACCCGCAACCGCAGCCCCGCGCGCGCGATCAACGCGGCGTCGAGCGGTTCGAGGTCGAAGACGAAGCCGTGCTCACGAGCGGTGAGCGAGATCGACAGGCTGCTGTACAGCACGCCCTCGAAGGGCACGTAGGCCATGCGCTCGAGCACCGGGCGGATCATGGCGAGGTGTGGTTCGAGCAGCGTCGTGTCGCCCTCCACCCCGGAATCGAGATGCCACTGCGAGATCTCGCGCGCGGGCCCCGCCGGGTCGAACTCGTGCACGGGCTCGCCGATGCCCGACCAGCGCGTCGCGTGCGCCCCCGTGAACTCGTCGAGCTCCTCGAGGGTGCGGGTGGCCGTGGCGATGTTGATGCTGACGCGGAAGATACTCACTCCCCCATGATGCAGCACCGCCGGCTACACGGGCGGATCAGACGTCGATACGGTCGCGGTCGAGACCCTCGCCCGCGATGATGAACTCTTTGCGTGGCGCGACATCGTTGCCCATCAGCAGTTCGAAGACCTTCGACGCGTTCTCGGCGGCCTCGGCGTCGACGACCGTGACGCGGCGGAGCGTGCGGTAGCGGCGGTCCATCGTGGTCTCCGACAGCTGGTCGGCGTCCATCTCTCCGAGGCCCTTGTAGCGCTGGATCGGGTCCTGGTACTTCTTGCCCGAACGCTTGAGGCCGGCGAGCACGCCCTCGAGTTCCTTCTCGGAGTAGGTGTAGATGGTCTCGTTCGGCTTCGACCCCGGATTGATCACCACCACGCGGTGCAGCGGCGGCACGGCGGCGTAGATGCGGCCCTCGTCGATCATCGGGCGCATGTAGCGGAAGAAGAGCGTGAGCAGCAGTGTGCGGATGTGCGCACCGTCGACGTCGGCGTCGCTCATGATGATGATCTTGCCGTAGCGGGCCTGCGTGATATCGAAGCTACGGCCGGAACCGGCACCGATCACCTGGATGATCGACGCGCACTCGGCGTTGGACAGCATGTCGGAAACCGAGGCCTTCTGCACGTTCAGGATCTTGCCCCGAATCGGCAGGAGCGCCTGGTACTCGCTGTCACGGGCGAGCTTCGCGGTACCGAGGGCGGAGTCACCCTCGACGATCATCAGTTCGCTGTTCGCCACGTCGCTGGATCGGCAGTCCACGAGCTTCGCGGGCAGCGAACTCGACTCGAGCGCGTTCTTGCGGCGCTGCGTCTCTTTGTGGGCGCGGGCGGAGATGCGCGACTTCATCTCGGCCACGATCTTGTCGAGCACGAGCGCGGTCTGCGCCTTTCCGTCGCGCTTCGACGACGAGAACCGTTCGGCCATGGCCTTGGCCACGACGTTCGCGACGATGTTGCGCACGCCGGGGGTGCCGAGGATCTCTTTGGTCTGGCCCTCGAACTGCGGCTCGGGCAGGCGCACCGTCAGCACGGCGGTGAGGCCGGCGAGGATGTCGTCCTTGTCGAGCTTGTCGTTGCCGACCTTGAGGCGTCGGGCGTTGAGTTCGACCTGGGAGCGCAGGAATTTCATCAGCCCGGCTTCGAATCCGGCCTGGTGTGTGCCGCCCTTGGGCGTGGCGATGATGTTGACGAAGCTGCGGAAGACGGTCTCGTAGCCGGTGCCCCAGCGCAGCGCGATGTCGACCTCGACGTCGCGGGTCAGCTCGGTGGGCATCATGGCACCGGTGGGCTGCAGCACGGGCACCGTCTCGACGAAGGTCCCCGCCCCCTGCAGCCGCCAGGTGTCGGTGAGGGGCGCGTCGGCCGCGAGGAAGTCGACGAACTCGGAGATACCGCCGTCGAAGCGGAAGGTCTCGGTGGTGGGCGTCTCGCCGCGTTCGTCGGTGATATCGATCGCGAGTCCGGGGACGAGGAACGCGGTCTGGCGCGCACGGCCCGTGAGCTCGTCCGTCTGGAAGGCGGCGCCGCGGGTGAAGATCTGCGGGTCGGCCCAGTAACGTACCCGGGTCCCGGTGACGCCCTTCTTGACCTTGCCGACGACGCGTAGTTCGCTGCCGGACACGAACGGGGTGAACGGCGAGTCGGGGCTCGGTCCGTCGGTATCGGCGAAGTTACCGGGCTCGCCGCGGTGGAACGACATGGCGTAGGTCTTGCCGTCGCGGTCGACCTCGACGTCGAGGCGGGCGGAGAGCGCGTTGACGACGGAGGCCCCGACGCCGTGGAGTCCGCCGGATGCCGCGTAGGAACCGGAACCGAACTTGCCACCCGCGTGCAGCTTGGTGAAGACGACCTCCACGCCGCTGAGCCCGGTCTTGGGCTCGATGTCCACGGGCACGCCGCGGGCACGGTCGCGCACCTCGACGCTGTCGTCGGAGTGCAGGATGACGCTGATCTCGCTGCCGTGGCCGCCGAGCGCCTCGTCGACGGAGTTGTCGATGATCTCCCAGAGGCAGTGCATCAGACCGCGGGAGTCGGTGGAACCGATGTACATACCGGGGCGCTTGCGGACGGCCTCGAGACCCTCGAGCACGGAGAGATGTCTCGCCGAGTAATCCGAACTCGCCACGGGCACTCCTTCAATCGGGAACAAACTGGCCAGTGGCCGTCGTTAACCCTACTGAATCAGAGGCCGGCGACACGTTCCGACACCCGAACCGGCCGGCAACCTGCCAAAGCGATACGCGTTCAGCGAAATACCCGGCAAATGTCGCACCGTCGTAACAACGGCGTGCTTGGATAGCTAGACGTAATCAGTTGTGACCACGCCCGAAGGAGCACTCCATGTCTCAGATCTCCACCGAGAACACCGCCCCCGAGCGTGAGTCTGTCTACACGCTCACCGCTCTCGACCGCTGCGACAGCTGCGGCGCCCAGGCCTACGTGCGTGTGACCATGCAGAGCGGCGAGCTGCTCTTCTGCGCTCACCACGGTGCCGAGTTCAAGGAGAAGCTGTCCGCGACGGCTCTCCACTGGCACGACGAGTCCGACCGCCTCGTTGACGCTTCGCGCAACTAGCGGCATCAGTACTGTCAACGGCAGTACGGCCGGGGCCCGTCGCACGGCGACGATCGATCTGGCCGCACTCACCCGCAACATCACACTTCTCACCGACGCCCTCGGAATCGACGATCCTCTCGTCGACCTGAGGGCGTCGGCGTATGGTCACGGCCTCGTGCCCGTCGCGCGGGCGGCGGTCGCGGCCGGAGTCGTCGCCCTGCGCGTGTCGTTGCTCGACGACGCGCTCGAACTCCGCTCCGCCGGCATCGGCTGCGACATCCTCAGCCCTGAAGCCGCCGAGGGAATCACATTGCTCGCCGACACGCCAGAGGCTCAGGATGCCGCGGCGGCACGCGATCTCGGAGCGGGTGTCTACGGCCTGGCCTCGCTCGGCGGCGTCCCGACCCACGCGGTCATGACACTGAGCGCGGAGGTCATCGCGGTCAAGCACGTCACGGCCGGCACCGGTGTCTCGTACGGGTACACCTACCGTGCGGCATCCGACACCGCCGTCGCCCTCGTGTCGATGGGGTACGCCGACGGACTCCCCCGCCTGGGCTCGAACACCGCGGTCGCGTCGCTCGGCGGCGGGATCCACCCCGTGGTGGGCCGCATCGCCATGGACCAGCTCGTGCTCGATATCGGCGCGACCCCGGCCGAGCCGGGCGACAGCGCCGTCCTCTTCGGCGACGGGTCGCTCGGCCTGCCCACCGCGCTCGACTGGGCGCTGGCCACCCGGCGCTCCCCCCTCGCCCTCACCGCCGGCTTCGGCCGCAGAATCACCCGGGTGCACACCGATGACTGAGCTGCCGAACGGCGCCGCCGCCGTGATCGACCTCGCCGCGTTCCGCCGCAACGTCGAATCGCTCGTCGCGACCGCCGCGCCCTCCGAGGTCATGCTCGCCGTCAAGGCCAACGCCTACGGGCACGGCATGCTGCCGATCTCGCTCGCCGCCCTCGAGGCCGGCGCCACGTCGCTCGGCGTGCTCGAGGTGGGCGCGGGACTCGAACTCCGCGAGGCCGGCATCACGGTGCCGCTCTTCGCCTGGCTGCACGGCACGGGCACCGACTTCCGCGCGGCGGCCGAGAACCGGATCGACCTCGGAGTCTCCGCCGTCTGGCAGCTCGAGGCCATCGCCGAGAGCGGTGCCAGTGTGCCCGCCCGCGTGCACCTCAAGATCGACACCGGCCTCAGCCGCAACGGCGCGAGTGCCGAGGACTGGCCCGAGCTGGTCGAGACCGCCCTGCACCTCGAGTCGCAGGGGTTCCTCGAGGTCTACGGCGCGTGGTCGCATCTCGCCGACGCGTCCGTCGCGGACGACGAGATCGCCCTCGCCAAGTTCGTCGTCGCCGTCGAGGTGGCGACGTCGCTCGGCGCGAGATTCAGCACGTTGCACTTGGCCGCGAGCTCGGCGGGGATCCGCATGCCGGAGGCCCGCTTCGACTTCGTGCGCTTCGGCATTGCCGCGTTCGGCATCTCGCCCTTCGACGACGTCGACGCGCAGGGACTCGGGCTCGAGGCGCCGATGGCGCTCACGGCGCCAGTGCTCTCGCTGCACGGGCTGCCAGCGGGACCGTTCCACCTCGGCGACGTCGCCGTCGACCTGGACGAGCCGGCGACACTCGCCCTCGTCGCCGTCGGCTACGGCGACGGCGTGCAGTCCCCCGCGATCGGCCGCGCCGAGGTGTTGCTCGGCGGGGAACGCCGACGCATCGTGGCACTGGGCGTCGACCGCATGCTCGTGGACGCCGACGACCTGGAGGTCGCTGTCGGCGACCGCGCCGTGGTCTTCGGCAGCGCCGAGCGCGGCGAACCGACCGCGGAAGAGTGGGCCGCCCACGCCGACAGTATCGGCGACGAGATCGTCGCCAGCATCACGCCGCGCGTGCCGCGGGTGTACGTGGGTTGAGCCTCAGGCGGGTTGAGCCTGTTTCGACGGGCTCGATCCAGTCAGAGGCCGAGGCGCTTCGCGATCGCGGCGCGCGCGTTCGACGCGGCGAGATCGACGCTCGCGGCACGCTCGTCGGCCGCCAGGGTCGGGTCGAGTCCGCGCAGCGTGAGCGCCGCGGCCAGAAGCCGGTCCGCCCACTCCGGGTTCATCGGCAGGAACGGGCCGTGCAGATTGGTTGCGATGCTGGCACCGTCGACGACCCCGTCGACCTCAGGCCCGTCGGATGACGCGGCTCCCGCATTTCCAAAGCCGGCGACGACCGTCCCGAGCGGGATTGCACCCGGCTCGAGTGTCGTGACGGCCCCGTGGTTCTCGAACCCGGCCACGCGCCCGTTCTCGGTGGAGAGCACGATCTCGCCCACGGCCCGCTTGGCCACGAGAACGCTCGCCGACGGGAACAGTCCGGCCCCCGGCATCCGCTCGCCGTTCTCGTCTGTCACGGTCGAGCCGAGCAACTGCCAGCCGCCGGCGATGGCGAGCACGGGAACACCCTGTGCCTTCCACTCGCGCAGCCGCGGGGCGATCGACGCGAGGTCGGCCACGACGGCGAGCTGGGCGGTCCGCGGCCCGGAGCCGATGTGGATGAGGTCCACGCTCTCGGGCAGGGTGTCGCCGACGTTGTGGTCGACGACGGTCACGTCGATGCCGCGCCAGCCGGCACGGGTCGCGAGGGCGAGCACATTGCCCGAGTCGCCGTTGATGCCGAGCTGCCGCGGGTAGAGCGACAGGATGGTGAGCGAGCGCGTCACGGTGCGTTCTCCAACTCGAGGAAGCCCAAGAGCTTGCGGATGAGCATCATCTGCTCGTAGTTGACGATCATGGTCTTGGTGCCGCGCCCGGGCTTGGGCAGCGCGAGGAAGGCCTCGAGCGCCGGCTTCAGTTCGGGAACCACTCGGCCGACGGCGATCTCGCCGTAGCCGAAGCGTGTGGCGAGCTGCCAGGCCTTCGTGCCCGAGACGATGTCGACGTGGTCGATGTGGCTGAAGTCGGTGTCGTACATCCACGACGGGTCGGGCGTGCCCTCGTCGACGGCGACGAACAGCTGCTCGGGCGCCTCCTCGAGGTAGTCGAGGTTGAGCTGCAGGCTCGGCGGGTTCTTCATCATGATGACTTCGATGTCTTCGCCGTTGTAGCTGAGCACCTCGCCACGTCCGTAGACGGTGTCGAGGGAGAGCATGGCGGATGCCACGAGCTCGGGCCGGAACGACTCCCCGAGGAGGCGCTCGGCCATCGCGGCCGCGCCCGCCACGTCGACCGCGTAGTGCAGGCCGCGCGCGGGCAGGCGCACGTCGACGTTCGCACCGGCGACGGTGAGCGACGCGTCGATGCCCGAGAGGCGCTCGACGACGACCGAGGGCACAGGGGCCGCGGCATCCGTGGGGCTCGTGCCGAGCGCGGAGTAGACCTCGGCGTTGGCGAGACCGTTGGGCGAGCCGCTGAGCAGCGCGGGATCGACGCCGAAGTAGCTGACCTCGGCCGCACCCGTGAGCGCCGCCGCCACGGCGACGAGGTTGTCGTCGTTCGCGTTGACCACGACGTGGGCGTCGGCGGCTCCCGCGATCGTGGCGAGCATCTTCACGACGCGGTCGGGCTCGAAGAAGCGGTTGAGCTGGTCGATCTGCACATTCAGCAGCAGCACGCTCGACGGACGCAGCACCTTCGCGAGGTTGACGCCGTAGGCCTCGTCGACCTCGAGCACGGCGATCTGCTCGCGCAGCCGGCCGTCGAGGGGAACGCTCGCGAGCAGCGCCGACGCGATGCCCTGCGGGAGATTGCCGCCCGAGGGGTTGCTGAAGACGTCGACGCCGTGGGCACGGAGGATGCCGACGAGCATGTTCGTCGTGGTCGACTTGCCGTTCGACCCGGAGACGAACACGACGCCGAGCGGCATGCGTTCGACGGCGCGCTCGAGCGCGTTCGGGGAGACCGTGAGCAGCACCCGTCCGGGTACCGCCGATCCCCCGCCACGCAGTCGGGTCGCCCAGCGGGCAGCCCTGCCGAGCAGGATCCCGGCAGCGGTTCTCACCGGTTTACTCGAGGTAGTCGCGCAGAGACTGCGACCGGCTCGGGTGACGCAGCTTGGCCATGGTCTTCGACTCGATCTGGCGGATGCGCTCACGCGTCACACCGAAGGTGTCGCCGATCTGGTCGAGGGTCTTGGGCATTCCGTCGCCCAGACCGAAGCGCATGCGGATCACGCCGGCCTCGCGCTCGGAGAGGGAGTCGAGAAGGCTCTCCAGCTGCTTCTGCAGCATGGTGAAGCCCACAGCGTCGGCGGGGACGACGGCCTCGGTGTCCTCGATGAGGTCACCGAACTCGCTGTCGCCGTCTTCACCGAGCGGCGTGTGCAGGGAGATCGGCTCGCGACCGTACTTCTGCACCTCGATGACCTTCTCGGGGGTCATGTCGAGTTCGCGGCTGAGCTCTTCGGGCGTGGGTTCGCGACCGAGGTCCTGCAGCATCTGGCGCTGCACGCGGGCGAGCTTGTTGATGACCTCGACCATGTGCACCGGGATCCGGATGGTGCGCGCCTGGTCGGCCATGGCACGGGTGATCGCCTGGCGGATCCACCAGGTGGCGTAGGTGGAGAACTTGAAGCCCTTGGTGTAGTCGAACTTCTCGACGGCACGGATGAGGCCCAGGTTTCCCTCCTGGATGAGGTCGAGGAACTGCATGCCGCGGCCGGTGTAGCGCTTGGCGAGCGATACCACGAGGCGCAGGTTGGCACCCAGCAGGTGGCTCTTGGCGCGTGCACCGTCCTTCGAGACCCAGATCAGTTCGCGGCCGAGCTGCGACTTCTTCTCGGCGTCGCTCATCTGCGAGAGCTTGTCTTCGGCGAACAGACCGGCCTCGATACGCATGGCGAGCTCGACCTCTTCGGCCGCGTTCAGCAGGGCGACCTTACCGATCTGCTTCAGGTAGTCCTTGACCGGGTCGGCGGTGGCGCCGGTGATCGCGGACGAATAGACGGGGATGTCGTCTTCCTCGTCGGCGATCGAGATCACGAGGGCGCCCGTGGGCAGGGCCTCGTCCTTACCGGTGGACTTCGGCTCGGTGTCGGCCTCGTCCTCGGTTTCCTCGGTGTCCGCGTCCTTGACGTCTTCGGTGTCGGGGACGACCACGGCTACGACGTCGTCATCGTCGTCGTCGCCGTCGATGGGCTCGGTCGGCTCGTCGCCGTCGGGGTCGATCGCCTTGGGGGCGCGCTTCGTCGTGGTCTTCGCGGCAGCCGGCTTCTTAGCGGCCGGTGCCTTCTTCGCTGCGGGGGCCTTCTTGGCCGGGGCCTTCTTCACGGGAGCAGAATCGTCCTTGACCTGCTCGACGTCGACGGCCTCTGCAACGGCCGCGGTCTTGGTTTGGGTTGCCATTAGAACACCTTTCAGGGTTTTCGGGCAGTACTAAGACCCATGTCAAGTCCTTCTTCACAGCACGACGAAGTCGACGTGTGAACTAACGGAACCTGAACGGGTCTTAGTTCAATTATTGCACGAGTTGGCGGTGGAAACCGCCACGGCTATTGACAAGCGAGTCCGGACGGGCAAGCCCGTCAGCCGTTGGCGCGTCTCCTGCGCCATCCACGTACTAATGCAACCCAGAGGGGGGCCACTTGTATTCCCTCGTCCTGGTGCATCCGGCGTCGTGTCCGGCGGCGCGCGAGCAGCAGGAACACGACTCCGAGGCCCACGACGGGGAACTGGACGAGGAACGCGATGCGGAACGAATCGAGCGCGTACAACTCGGCGGGGACACCGCTGCCGCCGTGCGACCGGTCGATGGCGTCGAGCACGACACCGATGAGGAACACCATCACGAAGCTGGCGAGGAAGCCGCCGACGTTGACCACGCCGCTGGCCGACCCGAGGCTGCGGGCGGGATTGAAGGTGCGGGCGAAATCGAACCCGATGAGCGAGCCGGGCCCGCCGACCGCGACGACGACCACGAGCAGGACGACGAGCCAGAACGGAGGCTGGCCCGGCCAGAACAGCACGGCCGCCCACGCGACGCCCATCGACACCACGATGCCGAGGACGAGATTGCTGCGACGGTACGGATGACGCGCCGACAGTATCCCGAGGATGGGACCGGCGATCACGGCCGTGACCACGATCAGGGTCAGGAGGAGTGACGCCGTCGACGGGCCGTAGCCGAGGCCGACGGAGAGGAACGGGAAGCCCCAGAGCAGGGTGAAGACGGTGCCGGGCGACTGGGTCACGAAGTGCGACCAGAAACCGAGCTGCGTGCCCGGCCGGGCGAGGCTCTCGCGCAGCTGGTGGAGCGCCGCGGGCCAGCCGGTGGGCCGGTCGATCTGGGCCGTGCCCTCCGGCGCGTTGGAGACGACGACCAGGACGAGCACGAGGGCGACGACCGAGAGGGCGGCGGCGCTGAGGTACGCGGGCTCCCAGCCGAAGTTGTGGAGCACGATCGAGAGCGGGATCGCCGAAAGCACCTGGCCGAGGGCGCCGATCGTGCCGGTGGCCTGCGAGAGAAGAGGGAGTGTGCGGCCGCTGAACCAGGACGCGACCAGCCGCGAGACGGAGATAAAGGTCATGGCATCGCCGGCACCGACGAGGATGCGCCCGACGACCGCGACCCCGATGCCCGGGGCGAGGGCGAGCGTCGTCTGCCCCGCGATCATCAACACGGCGCCCGCAACGATGAGGATGCGCGGGCCGTGACGGTCGAGCACGACCCCGACCGGGATCTGCAGACCCGCGTAGACGACGAGCTGCACCACGGTGAGGCTGGAGAGCGCGGCCGCCTGCACGTCGAAGCGCTCGGTGGCATCGACGCCGGCGATGCCGAGCGACGTGCGCTGCATCACGGCGACGAGGTACGCGAAAACGGCGACCGAGAATACGATCCAAGAGCGCCGAGAATTCACGGTTTCAGCGTACCCGGGCGGGAGGGTGGTTCCGGACTGCGCCGCCGGTCACCGACAGTGACTACGGCTACGGCTACGGCTACGGCTACGGCTACGGCTACGGACGAAGGTCGTCGTCGCCGCTGCGGCGCAGGGCGAGGAAGTTCTCCAGTTCGGCGGCGATGTCGTCGGCGCTGGGCAGTTCGCCGTCGACGTCGGTCAGCGGGGAGCGCAGCGGGTTGTCGATCATGTAGCTGTCGTGACGCTCTTCGAGCGTGCCGACGAGCTTCGCGAGCTCCTGGTTGCTCTCGACCTGGCCGTCGATCTTCGCGATGAACTCGCGGCCGTCTTCGCGCAACTGGTCGGTCGGGAAGATCAGCCCGGTCGCGGCGCTGACGCTCTCGAGGGCGGTGACGGCGGCGACGGGGAACTCGGTGTCGGCGAGGTAGTGCGGGATTAGGAGGACGAATCCGGCGATCGGGTGGCCCAGCTCCTGCAGCCGGTACTCGACGAGGTGCAGAGCGTTGGCGGGCACCTGGGTCTGCGGCTTCCAGATCGACATCGAGTCGATCAGCTCGGAGCGGTTGCCGCTCACGGTGACGCCGATCGACCGGGTGTGCGGCACGGGCATCGGGATGGCGTGCACCCACGTCGTGGTCTTGACCCGGTACAGCTCGATGAGCCCGAGCACGGCGGCGGTGAAACGCTCCCACTGGAAGTCGGGCTCGTAGCCGGTGAGCAGGAGGAAGGGCTGGCCCACCTCGTCGGTCGCCAGATAGAGCTTCAGCGTCGCGGGGCGGTAGTCGCTCAGGTGGTCGTGGTCGAAGTAGATCAACGGCCGGCGGGCACGGTAGTCGAGCAGCGCGTCGCTGTCGAAAGTCGCGATCTCGCGGTAGTCGAGCGTGTCGAGCAGATACTCGCTCAACTGGGTCACGGCCGAACCGGCGTCGGCGAACCCGGTGAGTCCCGCGACAAGGTGGAGCCCCTCCGGGACGTCAATGACGTCGGAGGTGAGGTCGTAGAGGCCAGCCGGATCTCGCATAGTCCAACTCTAACCGCGGGCTCCCCGCGAGGCTCGGTGCTGCGCGCGGCGCGCGTGATGCTCACAGCGAACAGGCCCGAGAGGCATCGGTACGATGAAGCAATGACTGTTGCGGCGCTCAGCGTCTCCCCCGAACCCATCCTCTCCATCGATGCCGACGTCCTCGTGATCGGTGTCGCGTCCTCCGACGACGGCCCCGTCCTGCTGACGGACGTCGCGGAGATCCTCGAGCTCGCCCCGTCACTCGCCGGTATCGGCGTGAGCGGCGGCGCCGACGAACTCGTCCGACTTCCCTTCGCGGGAGCTGCGGCCGGCAGCCTCGCGCTGATCGGCGTGGGCAGCAAGAACGTCACCGCCGATTCGCTGCGGAGCGCGAGCGGTTCCGCCGCCCGCCAGTTGCGCGGCATCTCGTCGGTAGTCATCGCACTCCCCGCCGCCGACGACACGCAACTGCTCGCCGTGCTCGAGGGCGCGGCGATCGGCGCCTACGGCTACACCGACTACCGCTCGAGCACGCTCGAGTCGACCAAACTGACCGCGTCCACCATCGTCGTCGCGAGCACCCTCGACGCCGGCGCTCTCGTCGAGCGTGCCACCGTCGTCGCCGGAGCCGTACACACCGTGCGCGACCTCGTGCACCAGCCGCCGTCCGACCTCTACCCGGCCACCCTCGCCGACGCGGCCGTGGCGCTCGCCGCACACACCGACATCGAGGTCACCGTCTTCGACGAGGCCGCGCTCGAGGAGGGCGGCTTCGGCGGCATCCTCGGCGTCGGCAAGGGCTCCTCACGCGGGCCCCGCCTCGTCAAACTGGCCTACTCCCCCGCCGGTGCCGCGAAGCATCTCGCGCTCGTGGGCAAGGGCATCACGTTCGACTCGGGCGGGCTCTCGCTCAAGCCCGCGGCATCCATGGTCACTATGAAGACGGACATGACCGGAGCTGCCACCGTGATGTCGGTCGTCATCGCCGCCGCGGAGCTCGCTCTTCCCGTGCGCCTGACCGCGTGGATGTGCATCGCCGAGAACATGCCGTCGGGCACCGCCGCCCGTCCCGACGACGTCTTCCGCATCCGTGGCGGCAAGACCGTCGAGAACCTCAACACCGACGCCGAAGGCCGCCTGGTTCTCGCCGACGGACTCGTCGCGGCGAGCGAGGAGAACCCCGACGCGATCGTCGACGTCGCGACGCTCACCGGCGCGCAGATGGTCGCGCTCGGCAACCGCTACGCCGGCGTTCTCGGCGAGGACGCGCTCGTCGGCCGGGTCGTCGCACTCGGCACCGAGGTCGGCGAGACCCTGTGGCCGATGCCGATCCCCGCGGAGGCCCGTCCGCTACTCAACTCGGACATCGCCGACATCGCCAACGTCAAGCCCGGAAACACGGCCGGCGGAATGTTGATCGCCGCCGCGTTCCTCCGCGAGTTCGTCGGCACGACCGGCGAGGGCGACGACAAGCGCCAGATTCCGTGGGCGCACCTCGACATCGCCGGCCCGTCCTGGAACGGCGGCGGAGGCTACGGCTACACGCCCAAGGGTCCGACCGGAATAACTGTGCGAACGCTGATCGCGCTGGCCGAGGAGTTTTCCCGCGCGTAGTACAGTCAATGGGGCGGGTTAAGCCCGCCCCATTCGGCCGGGGCATACGAGCCACCGGTCGACTCCACTACCCGAAACACCAAGGGAGTTGCGTAAGTGTCGGAACAGAATTTTGACCTTGTGATCCTGGGCGGCGGAAGTGGCGGCTACGCGGCCGCGCTTCGCGCAAGTCAGCTCGGAATGACCGTAGGACTCATCGAGAAGAACAAGCTCGGCGGCACCTGCCTCCACGTGGGCTGCATCCCGACGAAGGCGCTCCTGCACTCGGCAGAGGTCGCGGACGTCACCCGCGAGTCCGCCAAGTACGGCGTCACCGCGACCTTCGGCGGCATCGACATCTCGGCCGTCACCGCGTACCGCCAGGGCATCGTCGCCAGCAAGTACAAGGGACTGCAGGGTCTGATCAAGGCCCGCGGCATCACCGTCATCGAGGGCTCGGGCCGTCTGGTCTCCCCGCACTCCGTGCAGGTCGGCGACGACGTGATCACCGGCAAGAACGTGATCCTCGCCACCGGTTCCTACTCCCGCTCGCTTCCCGGCCTCGAAATCGGCGGCCGCGTCATCACCTCCGAGCAGGCGCTCGAGCTCGACTTCATCCCGAAGAAGGTAGCCGTGCTCGGCGGCGGTGTCATCGGCGTCGAGTTCTCCAGCGTCTGGAAGTCGTGGGGTGCCGACGTGCACATCATCGAGGCGCTCCCCCACCTCGTTCCCAACGAAGACGAGTCCGTCTCCAAGCAGTTCGAGCGCGCGTTCCGCAAGCGCGGCATCGGCTTCACGCTCGGCGTCCGCTTCCAGAGCGTCACGCAGAACGAGAGCGGCGTCGTCGTCACGCTCGAGAACGGCGAGACGATCGAGGCCGACCTGCTGCTCGTCGCCGTCGGCCGTGGTCCGTCGACCGCGGGCCTCGGCTTCGAAGAGGCCGGCGTCACCGTCGACCGCGGCTTCGTCATCACCAACGAGCGCCTCGAGACGAGCGTGCCCGGCGTCTACGCCGTCGGCGACATCGTCCCCGGCCTGCAGCTCGCGCACCGCGGTTTCCAGCAGGGCATCTTCGTCGCCGAAGAGCTCGCCGGCCTCAACCCGATCGTCGTCGACGACCTCAACATCCCGAAGGTCACCTACAGCGACCCCGAGGTCGCGTCCGTCGGACTCTCCGAGGCCAAGGCCGCCGAAAAGTACGGCGCCGACAAGATCTCCTCGTACGACTACAACCTCGCCGGCAACGGCAAGAGCCACATCATCGGCACCGCCGGCTCGATCAAGGTCGTCCGTGTCAACGAGGGCCCGGTCGTCGGCGTCCACATGATCGGCGCCCGCGTCGGCGAGCTCATCGGCGAAGCGCAGCTCGCCGTGAACTGGGAGGCATACCCCGAGGACATCGCTCCTCTGGTCCACGCGCACCCGACCCAGAACGAGGCGCTCGGAGAAGCGTTCCTCGCCCTGGCCGGAAAGCCGTTGCACGCAATCTAAGAAAATTTCGACCTGTGCCAATCCGGTACGGGGCAGAACTAAGCTGGCTAGAACAAGATTTTGGTTACTAAGGAGCATCACTGATGAGCGAATCCGTCAACCTCCCGGCACTCGGCGAGAGTGTGACCGAGGGCACGGTGACCCGCTGGTTGAAAAACGTGGGTGACCGTGTAGAGGTCGACGAGCCATTGCTCGAAGTGTCGACCGACAAGGTCGACACCGAGATCCCGTCCCCGATTGCGGGCGTGATCGAGGCAATTCTCGTAGCAGAGGACGAGACGGTCGAGGTCGGCACGGCACTCGTGACGATCGGTGCCGGCGAATCCGCACCGGCCGACGAGGCACCTGCCGCCGAGGCACCCGCCGCCGAGGCACCGGCCGAAGCGCCCGCCGAGGAAGTACCGTCGACGGATGCTCCGGCTCCCGGCGAGTCCGAGGCACCCGCCGAGGCTCCCGAGCCCGCACCGGTCGACCCCGCGCCCGCCGTGCAGGAAGAGGCACCGGCCGCTCCCGCGCCCGAGCCGGTCGCAGCCCCCGCTGCAGCGGAGCCCGCCGCGGCGCCCGCTCCGGCCGCGGCAGCCCCCGCGCCCGAGCCCGTCGCAGCCCCGGCTGCGGCAGCTCCCGCTCCGGCCGCAGCACCGGCACCCGCCGCAGAGCCCGCAGCGGCCCTGTCGGCCAACGCCGGCTACGTGACCCCGATCGTGCGCAAGCTCGCCAACGACCGCGGAATCGACCTCGCGTCGCTCACCGGCACGGGCATCGGCGGACGCATCCGCAAGCAGGACGTGCTGGCGGCCACCCCCGCGGCGGCCCCGGCAGCAGCGGCATCCGCCCCCGCCGCTCTCGAGACCTCGCCGCTGCGTGGAACCACGGTTCCGATGTCGCGACTGCGCAAGGTCATCGCCGAACGCGCGGTCATCTCGATGCAGGCGTCGGCCCAGCTCACCTCGGTGATCGAGGTCGACGTGACCAAGGTCGCCGCGTTCCGCGACAAGGTCAAGGGCGAGTTCGCCGAGAAGGCCGGCGTCAAGCTGTCCTTCCTCCCGTTCTTCGCTCTCGCCGCCGCCGAGGCCCTCAAGGCCTACCCGATCGTCAACGCGACGATCGACGGCGACTCGATCGTCTACCCGGCACACGAGAACATCTCGATCGCCGTCGACACCGAGCGCGGACTGCTCACGCCCGTCGTGAAGGACGCGTCGTCGCTCGACCTGGCCGGCATCGCCAACCAGATCGCGGACCTCGCCGCCCGCACCCGCGACAACAAGCTCAAGCCCGACGAGCTCGCCGGCGGAACGTTCACGCTGACCAACACCGGTTCGCGTGGCGCGCTGTTCGACACCCCGATCGTGTTCCTCCCGCAGAGCGCCATCCTCGGAACCGGCGTCGTCGCCAAGCGTGCGGTCGTCGTCACCAACGACGGCACGGACTCGATCGCGATCCGCTCGATGGTCTACCTGGCACTGTCCTACGACCACCGCATCGTCGACGGCGCGGACGCAGCCCGCTTCCTCGTCGCGGTGAAGAACCGCCTCGAGGGCGGCGACTTCGCCAGCGTTCTGGGTATCTAGTTCTGGACACACCCATTCGGCCGTCTTAGGGCGGCAGATACGCACGGATCCGCCAACCGGCCTCGCCCCTCATCACGAGGGTCGAGGCCGGTGTGGTTTCCGGACCGTTCCCGAGGCCGACGAGCGCCGAGTCGCCGAGGCGCTCGACCAGAGTCAGCGTGCCGACGGGGACGGACGCCCCGGGCGGACGCTCACCGCCGGCGCGGATCGACTCGACCAGGGCCGTGTCGGCGGCCATCGCCGCGGATCCCGGTTGCAGCACCCCTTCCAGGCAGGCGAGCGAGAGTTCGCGCAGACACTGCTCCCGTTCGTCGAGGAGCACTGCGACGGCCGCGACCGGGTCGTCGGGTGCGCTGCCGTCGTCGGGTGCGCTGCCGTCCTCGGGTGCGCTGCCGTCGAGGGGGCCGTCCACGTCGGGCACCTCGCTGGCGTCCGACGGCGGACTGGCGACCGGCGACGGTGCGCCGGTCGTGGAGCCCGCGACCACCGCACCCTGCGAGCCCTCCGACGACTGGGGCACGACGGCGAGGGCGACGACGAGGCTCAGCGCGACGCCGCCCGCGGTGAGCCAGAACCGCGGGCGGATGTTCCGCAGCTGCCCGAGGAACGCGGTGAGCGCGGTCGGCCCGCGACGTGCTGCGCGCGGCTCCCGCCGCGGTCGTGCTCTGGGCGGTCTCGTCGCGGGCAGGGGTGGCGGAGTACGCGGCGCGACCTCCCAGCGCGGCCCCCGGGCGGCGACCGCGGCGTCCTGACCCGTGTCCGCGGGATCCGGCGCCTCGAGATGCGCGCCCGAGCGACGCAGCATCCGCACGGGCTCCGGCTCGGCGAGCTCGAAGATGCGGTCGGCCAGCGAAGCGCTTTCGGTCGTGGGCGCGAGGACGCCCGAGGCGAGCGACTCGGCCAGCACGGCGGCGGCGGGTGCGGCGACCCGGGCGAGCACCGCGGCAGCCAGCTCGCCGAACGCCTCCCGGTCGCGCGCGGCCGCCGCGTTGGCCGACCGGGCCGCCCGAGACTCCCCCGGCGCGAACACCGCGGCGTGGCCGAGACCGACGAGCACCGGGGCGCCGGTCTCCCGGAAGGCGACCGACGGCACGCGGAGTCCTCCGTGGGCGACCCCCGAGCGGTGCAGAGTGTCGAGCGCGTCGGCGATCGGCGCGAGGATCGTGACCGCTTCGCCCCCGGTGAGCGTCGACCGCTCGCGGAGCAGCCGGGCCAACCCGCCGCCGGCGAGACGTTCCAGGACGAGGCACTGCTGGCCGCGCGACGTCGTGGCCAGGTCGCGCACCGCGACCACGTGCGGGTGGGACGCGCGACTGAGGGCTTCGAGCTCGGTCGAGATGTCGTCGTCGGCGACGTCGGCCCGGAAGACTTTGACCGCCGCGGTGGCGGGAGCCGCGGCATCCGGACTCGACTGGGCGACGCCCAAATAGATCTCTGCGCGAGAGCCCGCGCCGATCAGCCGCACCAGACGGTACCCGCCCACGCTGTCGCCGGGCGAGAACCCCGTGTCGCCCGCGTGGGCGGACGGCGGGGCGAGCGGAGGCCGGGCGATCGACATCTCCCGATCATCGCTGCAGCGGCGATTTCCCGGGGCGGAAGTCCGCAATCTGCGTGCTGATCGCTGGAAGCGGAACTGTGGAGGACCCGGCGCGGATTCGCGGCCGCAAACTGCCCGTATCCTAGTAACCATGGCACGCACCAAGAAGGACCCGAACAAGGAACCCGGCCGCATCAAGCAGATGTGGTCCGTACTGCAGATGACCCGGCGCTACGACTCGCTCGCGGTCTGGTACCTGACTCTCGCCTTCCTGCTGCCCGTGCTGCTCGGCGTCGCGCTGGCGTTCATCTTCTCCAACCCGGGCGAGCAGATCATCGGGTTCATCCTCTTCATCGTCGCCGGTGTACTCGGCGGGCTCCTCGCCTTCCTGATCGTGCTCGGACGCCGCGCCGAGAAGGCTGCCTACTCGCAGATCGCGGGCCAGCCCGGAGCCGTCGGCGCCGTGCTGAAGAGCTCGCTGCGCCGTGGCTGGGCCGCGAGCGAGATGCCCGTCGCCGTGAGCCCGAAGACGCAGGACGCCGTCTACCGTGCCGTCGGCAAGGGCGGCATCGTCCTCATCGGCGAGGGCCCGCGCAGCCGTACGCAGCGCATGCTGGACGACGAGCGCCGCTCCGTCGTGCGCATGCTGCCGAACGTGCCGGTCAACTTCCTCTACGTCGGACCCGACGCCGACTCGGTGCCGCTGCACAAGCTCTCCGGTCGCCTGAACAAGTTCAAGACCGCGCTGCGCAAGCAGGAGATCCTCGCCGTCAGCAACCGCCTCAACTCGCTCGGCAAGAACCAGCTGCCGATCCCCAAGGGCGTCGACCCGTTCAAGGTGCGCTCTAGCCGACCGCGCTGACCCGTTCCGCACGAATGCCCCGCGTCCTCTGGGACCGGGGCATTTCCGCGTCTGCGGGCGGTGAGTCTGGGGCAGTTCGTCCGCGTGCTGCTCGCCGCGGGGCGTCGCCGCGCCACCCCGCCCCCGCGCGCGATCGGAAACTCAGGAAGAGTGACCTTGGGCCGGCCGCGCTCCCCCGGATCTCCGCGGGCGGTGCGCCGCGGCATCCACGTTCTTCCTGAATTTCCGAATTCGCGGGTCGGCGTTCGGGGCGATGGATGGCGCGGCCGCGGTCGCCGCAGAGAGCGCGAGGCGCTCAGCGGCGCACCAGCACCGTGCCCACGAGGCGGTCGTGCAGGCCGCGGTGGTCGCGGTCCCAGATGACTGCGGGGATGAACAGGCAGAGCAGCACGGTGCGGGCCGCGGGCTTGAAGACGCCCACCCAGGCCGGGTTGAGCGGCACGACGCGCATGCCGAAGACGAGATGGCCGACGCTGCCGCCCAGGGTTGCTATGAAAATGATCTGTAAAACGGCGAAGATTCCCAGCGTCGCGAAACTGTTCGACTCGAGGATCCGGTCGGCGAGGTCGCCGTGCGTGGTCGGGAAGAAGCCGACGGAGATCGCCGAGGCGAGCACCCAGTCGAGCACGATGGCCAGCAAACGCCTGCCTCCGCGGGCGATCGAGCGCGGCCCGCGCTCGGGAAGTCCGAGTCGTTGACCCGGCCAATCGGCTGAAGCGGGGGTCGCGGAAGGCATTCGCTAATCCTAAACCGGAACATTCTCGTAACATGCCGGAAACATTTGCGTCACCACGGCGAAACTCCCTACGCATAACCTCGTGGGTGGCTGCGATTGCAGTCACCCGCACCAAGCTCATTGGAGTCCCTCACATGTTCAGTGATTCTTCCGAAGTGCTCAAGTTCATCAAGGACACTGACGTCAAGTTCCTTGATATTCGCTTCACCGACCTTCCCGGCGTGCAGCAGCACTTCAACATTCCCGCGTCCACTGTCGATGAGGAGTTCTTCTCCGTCGGCCAGCTCTTCGATGGCTCGTCGATCCGCGGATTCGCGTCGATCCACGAGTCCGACATGCAGCTCATCCCGGACGTCACCACGGCGTACCTCGACCCGTTCCGTGTCGAGCGCACGCTGATTATGATCTTCGACATCTACAACCCGCGTAACGGCGAGATCTACTCGCGCGACCCGCGCCAGATCGCCAAGAAGGCGGAGAAGTACCTCGCGTCCACCGGCATCGCCGACACCGCGTACTTCGCCCCCGAGGCCGAGTTCTACATCTTCGACGACGTGCGTTACGAAGTGAAGCAGAACTCGAGCTTCTACTCGGTCGACTCCGAAGAGGGAGCCTGGAACACGGGCCGCGTCGAAGAGGGCGGAAACCTCGCCAACAAGACGCCGTTCAAGGGCGGCTACTTCCCCGTCAGCCCCGTCGACAAGCAGGCCGACCTCCGCGACGACATCAGCCTCAAGCTGATCGACGCCGGCCTCATCCTCGAGCGCGCCCACCACGAGGTGGGCACCGGCGGCCAGGCCGAGATCAACTACCGCTTCGACACGATGGTGCACGCGGCAGACGACATCCTCAAGTTCAAGTACATCGTGAAGAACACCGCCGAGCAGTGGGGCAAGACCGCGACGTTTATGCCGAAGCCGCTCTTCGGCGACAACGGCTCGGGCATGCACACGCACCAGTCGCTGTGGAACGGCTCGACGCCGCTCTTCTACGACGAGTCCGGCTACGGCGGACTGAGCGACATCGCGCGCTGGTACATCGGTGGCCTGCTCAAGCACGCTCCGGCAGTGCTCGCGTTCACCAACCCGACGCTCAACTCGTACCGTCGCCTCATCCCCGGATTCGAAGCCCCCGTGAACCTGGTCTACTCGGCCGGCAACCGTTCGGCCTCGATCCGCATCCCGATCACGGGTACCAACCCGAAGGCCAAGCGCATCGAGTTCCGCGCGCCCGACGCCTCCGGCAACCCGTACCTCGCTTTCGCCGCGCAGCTCATGGCTGGCCTCGACGGAATCAAGAACAAGATCGAGCCGCACGAGCCCGTCGACAAGGACCTGTACGAGCTTCCCCCCGAGGAAGCCAAGAACATCCCCCAGGTTCCCGCGTCGCTCGAGGAGGCGCTCCGCGCTCTCGAGGCCGACCACGAGTTCCTCACCGCGGGTGGCGTGTTCACGAACGACCTGATCGAGACCTGGATCGCGTACAAGCGCGAGAAGGAGATCATCCCGGCCGCTCAGCGCCCGACCCCGTTCGAGTACGAGCTGTACTACAGCGTCTAACCTCGGCACCAGCGACGGCCGCATCCCTCGGGGGTGCGGCCGTCGTCGTTTAAGAGCGGGCGGGATGGCGCAGCCGGCGCCGCCCGGAAACGACGAACGGCCGCACCCTCCTGGACGAGGGTGCGGCCGAACGAGTCGGTGGGGCTGAGGGTCTGCCGGCTAGCGGGCGCCGACCAGCGTGCGGATCGGTCCCGTGGTGAGCGCCGCCGGCTGCTCGTCGACGGGCACCGGGCGACCGAGGGCACGGAACTTCCAGCCCGCCGCGCGCCAGGCGTCGGCGTCGAGGCAGTTGCGGGCGTCGATGACGACCGGCGTGTGCACCAGGTCGAGCATCGCGACGGGGTCGGCGTCGACGAACTCGGCCCACTCCGTGAGCACGAGCAGGGCGTCGGAGTCGGTGACCGCGTCCTCGATGGTGTCGACGTAGGTGAGCGTGGGGAACATCGCCTTCGCCGTCGCGCCGGCCTCCGGGTCGAACACCACGACCTGCGCGCCCCGCAGGTGCAGGGCGGCGGCCACGTTGAGCGCCGGCGAGTCGCGGACGTCGTCGGTGTGCGGCTTGAAGGCCGCGCCGAGGACGCCGATGCGACGGTTGAGCACCGATCCCCCGAGCGCCGTCAGCGCCAGGTCGATCACGCGCTGCCGCTGCCCCATGTTGATCTCGTCCACCTGCTGCATCAGCGACGCGGCCGAGTAGGCGCCGAGTTCGCTCGAGCGGTACATGAGGGCGCGGATGTCCTTCGGCAGGCAGCCGCCGCCGAAGCCGAGCCCGGCGTTGAGGAACTGGCGTCCGATGCGCACGTCGTGGCCCAGCGCGTCGGCGAGCACGGAGACGTCGGCGCCGGCGGCTTCGCAGACCTCGGCGATCGCGTTGATGAACGAGATCTTCGTCGCGAGGAACGCGTTCGCGCTCACCTTGACCAGCTCGGCCGTCGGCAGGTCGCAGGCGATCACCGGGGTGCCGGTGGCGATCGGTGCGGCGTAGACCGTGCGCAGCAGGGCCTCCGCTTTCTCCGAGGCGCCTCCGAAGACGATGCGGTCGGGCGTCAGCGTGTCCATGACCGCCTTGCCCTCGCGCAGGAACTCGGGGTTCCAGACCAGCTCTGCGGTGATACCCGCGGGGATGACCGACGCGACGATGTCACGCAGGCGCATTCCCGTACCGACCGGAACCGTCGACTTGCCGACGATCAGGCCGTCGTGGGTGAGGTTGGCCGCAACGGCTGCCGTGGCATCCTCGACGAACTTCAGATTGGCGGCGTTGCTGCCACGCTGCTGGGGCGTACCCACGCAGATGAAGTGCACGTCGGAGAGGGCGGTCGCTTCGGCGATATCGGTGGTGAACCGCAGGCGACCGCTCTTGACGTGCTTGAGGATGAGCTCGGGCAGACCGGGCTCGAAGAACGGCACCTTGCCGGCGCTGAGCGCCTCGACCTTCTTGGGGTCGACGTCGACGCCGAACACCTCGAAGCCCATCTCGGCCATCGCGGCGGCGTGGGTGGCCCCCAGGTAGCCGGTGCCGATCACGCTGATGCGCGGTGCGTTGACTGAACGGTCGATCTCTGGTGCGTCTGTCGTGGCTTTCATTGTGGACCTCCCTGATGGCGTTGCGTGGGGTGTGCGGTTGTGGTTGTGGGGTGAGCGGGTCATGGGGCGGGTATCGGTGTCAGGTTGAAGTTCTCGTCGGGCCTGACGACACCGATCTTGAAGGCGGCGAGTGTCTCCGGTCGGGAGTCGACGCGCCAGTCGTTGGTTCCGAGTTCGCCCTCGATGTAGCTGGTGACCGCGAGGTTGAACCAGGCCACACCGACGATGTCGTTGTTCTTCGGGTCGGCGAGACTGTCGAACATGCTCTCGACCCACTGGGCCTTCTTGCCGCCGATCTCGGACGCTCCCACCTCGGCCAGGACGATCGGCTTGCTGGTGATCGCACGCAGCGCGTCGAGGCTCCGGTCGAAGGTGTAGTCGAACTCGAAGGGGTTGTCCGGCTCGTACTCGGGACGGAGGTAGCCGGAGAGGCCGACCCAGTCCACGTAGTCGTCGCCGGGGTAGAGCGCCGCGAGGAACTCCGGCGTCTTGTTGGCGGCGGGCAGCTTGTTCACGATGTTCGGAGCCCAGGTCCAGATGACGAGGTTGTTCGCACCCTCCTGTTCGAAGATGTCGTGCACGTGCTGCCAGACCTTCACGTAGTCGCCGACACGGTTGCCGTTGATCGGGTCGCCGTTGCCCTTGGTCTCGGACCAGGGGTACCAGACGCCGTTCATCTCGTGGTCGAAGCGGATCGCGAGCGGGAGCCCGGTGGCGACGATGTCTTTCGCGTACTGGTGCAGGTAGGCGTCGTACGAGCCGGGTATGCCGGATGCCGCGTCCCCGAGGATGTCGGGAAGCTGGTAGTCCGGCTCGTCGATCTGGCTGTTCGGCGATCCGATCGGGCGCGACTCCCAGGTGAGCATCGGCAGGGTGCCGCGGTCCCAGGCACGGGTGACCGCGTTGGCACGGAACGCCTCGTCCCAGCCGCCGAAGTAGCCGACGAGACTCGGCTCGGCGCCGATCTTCGTGGCCGCGTCGTCGTACGTCGCCCAGTTGAACGGGGCCTGCGCGGTGTAGAGACCGAAGTAGCGCGACGTCGGGTTGACGATCTCGGCCTTGGTCGGCACCACCACGGGCACCACGACCGGCGGGGTGACCGGTGGCGTCGTGGGTTCCGGAGCGGGGGTCGGCACCACGGGCGGCGTGACCGGCGGGGTCGTCGGTTCCGGGGTCGGCACCGGTGCGGTCGTCGGCTCCGGCGTCGGACTCGCCGAGGGCTTCGGTGTCGCAGAGGGCTTCGGCGTCGCAGAGGGTTTCGGGGTCGCAGAGGGCTTGGGCGTCGAGGACGGCTTCGGCGTCGCCGAGGGCTTGGGCGTCGAGGACGGCTTCGGGGTGGTCGTCGGCTTCGGGTCGTCGGCGGTCGGATCGGTCGTCGACGGCTTCGACGGCTTGGACGGGGTCGTCGTGCTGCTGCCCGGCGCCTTCACGAACGGGGCGGACGCGGTCGGCGGGGTCGAAATGCGGATCGTGACCGGCGGAATGCCCTGGATCTCGGCGAGTTTGCGCTTCGAGCTCTCGTAGGCGCTGGTGAGCCGGGCGAGCTGGCCGTTACGGTCGTCGACCTTGCTCTGCAGTTCCACCGTGCGGCTGAGGAGCCGGTTGCGCTCGTCGGTCATGGAGTTGACCGCGCCGGTCTCCTCGACAACGGTCTCGATGCCGGCACGGACCTGGCTCGCCGGGCTGGCGGGCGACATCCAGACGAAGTAGCTGACGCCGGCGAGGGCGAGTCCGATGAGCGTCGCGCCCACCGCCGTCCGCCTGGCGCTGCCGGTGCTGGATGCCCACCACGAGTTATCAGACTTGGACAAGGAGTACCGCCTCTACAAAAAAGATGGTGAAGCCGATGAGATAAGGGAACGCCGCTTTGGGGTTGAGACGACGCCGCGGAGTTGTCTGTCGCATGACGGGCTTCTGAACATTTGGTCGGATGATTTCTGCCCGGCGCTCGTCGACGAGTACGCTTCCGACCGCGAGCGGCTGGGTGCCGTCGGTCGTCGCCGTCACCGTGCCGCCGGAGAGCGTCCACGCGGCGTCGATGTCGCCGAGATCCGCGGTGCCGGGGGCCGCGAGGCGGCCGGGTTCGTCGACCGCGTGTTCGCGGGCGGCGTCGGCCGCGTCATCCTGAGCCCCGCCGGCGTAGGCGCCGGCTCTCGTGCCCCAGCCGCTGGCGTGACCCATGCGGAAGAAGCCGATGAGACGCACGGGCATCAGGAAGAACGTCGAGGCGAGGATGAAGACGGGGAGGCGGAAGAAGTCGGAGGGCTTCTCGCCGAGGTGCCGCATCTGGCGGATGCCCATGCTGAGCACCGACGAGACGACCATCAGGGCGATGATCACGAACAGGCCGGACTGCACGCCGTATTCCTGCAGCAGTCCCTCGTAGAAGTTGATGCCCTCGCCGGTGAAGGCGCGGTAGACCCAGCCGCCGATCACGCCGGCGAGGAGGAACGGCAGGATGATGTCCATCACGAAGAACAGCGCGAGCAGCGGCGCGTGCCCGAGCATCCAGGGCAGCATCCGCAGGGTGTTGTACTGGCTGCCGCGTGCCCAGCGCAGCTGCTGCTTGAACAGCTTCTTCACCTGCAGGGGCGCGTCGGTGTAGACGAGGCTGGTGTGCTGGTAGACCGTGCGGTAGCCCTCTTTGAGGGTGAGGTTGGTGAGCGTGCGGTCGTCGGAGACCTCGAGGAAGACGCCCATGAAGCGCTCGGTCATGAATTTGTCCATCACCGTCATCAGGATGCTGCGGCGGAAGGCGATCGTGCGGCCGGGGAGGCAGCCGACCTGGCCCATCACGCTCTGCGCGGGCATCGAGTACAGCGATCGCGAGTTCTCGAGCCAGTCGGCCCAGCGGGTGATCCACGAGCGCTCCGGTTCGAGGATGCGCTGGCGGGTGGTGACCCCGCCGACGCGGCTGTCGGCGAAGGGCTTCACGAGCTCGTCGAGCGCGTTCGGCATCCACACGGTGTCGGAGTCGACGAGCACGGTGATGTCGCCCGTCGACATGTTCGTGCCGATCATGACCGCGTTGCGCTTGCCCGGGATCGGGGTGTGCACCCAGCGGACGAGCGGCGCGTACTCCTCGCACACCGCCTGCAGCGCGGGGTTCTCGGCGCCGTTGATGACGACGATGATCTCGCCCGGCTTCTGCTCGACCATGCGCTCGATGACGTCGCGGAAGAGGTCGAGCGGCTCGTCGACCACGGGGACGACGACGCTGGTCGTTCCGGTGAAGGTACCCGTGAACGGCCGGTAGCGGCGCGAGACGAGGACCTTGATGATCCAGAGGCCCCAGATGCACGCGGAGTAGACCGTGAACAGGTAGAGCTCGGGGTGGCCTTCGATGAGATGGCGCAACTGAAGGATGAAAATAAACATCTGTCCCCAACGTTGGTGTGAAGAAAAGCGGCTTCCACAACATCGGGGAACTGAATGGTGACGCGTCGGGTAGGCCCCAGTATGTGTGCCCCTATCGGGGGGCCGCAAGCGACGAAAGCGCGTGACCGTAGCGTTGCGATACGGCGCGGCCGGGTCGCCGACGCGGGGGTGGAATCTCCGAGTCCCCGTTAAGGGGGACTCGGTTTTCGAGGCCGAAATCGGGATGCCGCGGCCGCCCCGCGCGCCCCGGAAAAGCCGCCCGTAGAAATGTCGGGCCGCGCGACAAACAGCCGGTCACCCGCCCCTCGACCGGTGCCGCCCCGACGCCGGCGGGCGACGTCCCTCGACTGGATGAGGGTATTAGCCAGCTGCCCGAGCGAGGTACAGAATCCGGAAACGGGGTACAGGAATGTTTGACCGTTTCAACGGCCGAACCGGGGTCGAAAATTGGTTAAAGAATATTCCGCTCACCATTTGCCGACGCGGGATTAATGACCTCGAACAGCTTCCCGTGCAACAAACCTGCGTGAGAAGACTCTCATCTGCGACCCTCGGGGGGTGACCCCGGGGCACGCCGCGAAGCGACTCAGGCCGTGGTGGGAGCCGGATTCGACGGCAGACCGTAGAACTCGCGCTCGAAAACGTGCCGGGCGAGCCGGGTCGTGCGCAGGTAGTCCTCTTCGAGCAGCGACGCGGAGCCGGGGGCGTATTCGAGCAACCGGGCGACGCCCTCGAGCTGGGCGCGGTCGGTGGGCAGCACGTCGGCGGTCTTCGAACTCCAGAGCGTGATCGCGCTGCGCGCGCGCGAGGCGAGGACCCAGGCATCCCGGAGCTTCGCGGCATCCGCCGGGGTCACCAGGCCGGCGTCCACGGCCACCGCGAGGGCGCCGAGGGTCGAGGTGGTGCGCAGTCCGGGGATACGGGCGCCGTGCTGCAACTGCAACAGCTGCACGAACCACTCCACGTCGCTGAGCGAGCCGCGGCCGAGCTTGAGGTGGCGCGAGGGATCGGCGGCCTGCGGAAGGCGCTCGGACTCGACCCGCGCCTTGATGCGCTTGATCTCGCGCACGTCCCGGTCGGAGATGGACGGGGGGAACCGCACCTCGTCGGCGAGCTTCTCGAACTCGGCGATGAGCGGGTCGTCGCCGACAGCGCCGCGGGCACGCAGCAGGGCCTGCGCCTCCCAGGTCAGCGACCAGCGGGCGTAGTACGCGCGGTAGGAGTCGAGCGAGCGCACGATCGCGCCGGTCTTGCCCTCGGGACGCAGGCCGATGTCGAGGTCGAGCGGGGTGCGCAGGTCTTCCGTGAGCCGGGAGAGCGACCGCACGATGTTCTCGGCGCGTGACTGCGCCTCGCCGTCGGTCGCGCCCGCGGGGCGGTAGACGTACATCACGTCGGCGTCGGAGCCGAACCCGAGCTCCGCTCCCCCGTACCGCCCCATCGCGATGACGGCGAACTCGATGCCGTCGCCGTAGCGATGGGCGATCGCGAGCGCGCCGGTGAGGACCGCCGTCGTGATGTCCGACAGGGCGCGGCCGAGCTCCTCGATCGTGATGGTGCCGAGGATGGCACCCATCGCGACGCGGAGGATCTCGCGCCGGCGGGCGGTGCGCAGCACGAGCGCCGCGGCGTCCGCGTCGTCGTAGTGCCGGGCCACGGTGGCCCGCGCCTCGTCCAGCAGCACCGCGGTGGGCCGGGGGCGCAGCTCGGAGTCGCTCTCCAGCCAGGCGGCGGCCTCGGGGATGCGCTCGAAGAGGTCCCCGACGAACCGGGAGCCGGAGAGCACGTGGGTGAGCCGCTGGGCCGCGCCCGACGAGTCCCGCAGCATCCGTAGGAACCAGTAGGCCTCGCCCAGGTCGTCGCTGAGCCGGCGGAAAGCCAGGAGCCCGTGGTCGGGGTCCGCGCCCTCGGCGAACCACTGCAGCATGACGGGCAGGAGGTTGCGCTGGATGGTCGCGCGGCGCGAGACTCCTCCGGTGAGCGCGGCGATGTGGCGCAGGGCGCCGGCGGGGTCGGTGAACCCGATGGCAGCCAGGCGCGCGGTCGCCTGGGCGCTGCTCAGTGCCAGGCCGTCCTCGGGGAGCGCCGCGACGGCGGAGAGCAGCGGCCGGTAGAAGAGGCGCTCGTGCAGCCGGCGGACGGCGTTCTTGGTGCGCTTCCACTGCTCGGCGAGTTCGACGCCGCTCGCTGACACCCCGCTCGCCCGCGCGAGGATGCGCAGCGCCTCGGGGTCGGTGGGCATGAGGTGCGTGCGGAGCAGCTTGGTGAGCTGCAGGCGGTGTTCGAGCAACCGGAGGAACCGGTAGTCGCGGGAGAACTCGGCGGCTTCGACGCGGCCGATGTACCCCTGGTCCGCGAGGGCGATGAGCGCGGGCAGCGTGGCCGCCTGCCGCACGAGCGGGTCGCTCTGGCCGTGCACGAGCTGCAGCAGCTGGATGGTGAACTCGACGTCGCGGAGCCCGCCCGGGCCGAGCTTGAGCTGCACGTCCAGCTCGTCGCCGGGGATGTTCTGGGTGACCCGCTCGCGCATCCGCTGCACCGAGTCGACGAAGCCGTCGCGGCTCGCGCTGGACCAGACGAGCGGCGCGACGGCCTCGACGTACCGGGTGCCGAGCACGAGGTCGCCGGCGAGTGGCCGCGCCTTGAGCAGGGCCTGGAACTCCCAGCTCTTCGCCCAGCGGTCGTAGTACGCGAGGTGCGACTCGAGCGTGCGGACGAGGGCGCCGTCCTTGCCCTCCGGGCGCAGGTTCGCGTCGACCTCCCACAGTTCGGGTTCGTAGGCCGGTTCGTGGATGCCGCGCATGGTCTCCATGGCGAGGCGGGTGGCGATCTCGACCGCACGGTCGTTCGACAACCCGTCGGCCGCTTCGCCGACGAAGATCACGTCCACGTCGCTCACGTAGTTGAGCTCGCGGGCGCCGGCCTTGCCCATACCGATCACCGCGAGGCGGGTGAGCGCCACGTCGGCGGCCGGGAAACGCACCACGGTGCGCGCGTGCGCGAGGGAGGCGTCGAGCGCGGCGCCGGCGAGGTCCGCCAGCGCGGCGGCGACGACGGAGACGGCGGCGAGGGGGTCGGACTGCTCGAGATCCCACGCGGTGAGCTGCACGAGGTGGCGCCGGTAGCGCACCCGCAGCGCGGTGACCGCGGCGTCGCCCTCCAGCCCGGCCATCGAACCGAGGATGTCGGCGGTGTACTCGGCAGCGCCCGGCGGCCCCGCGATGGGATCGCTGATCGCGGAGAGTTCGGACGGCCGGCGGCTGAGGAAGTCGCCGAGCCCCATCGAGGCGCCGAGCACGCGCACGAGCCGGGCAGCGGCCGCGTCATCCCGCATCACCGACTCGAGCTCCGTCGGGGCTCCCTCCCGCAACCGGCCGAGCAGCAGCAGGGCCTGGTCGGGGTCGGCGGCGTGCGCGAAGAACGGGATGACCGAGTCGTCGAACTCGGCCAGCCGCTCCCGCGACGTCTCCAGATCGGCGAAGCCGAGCCGGGCCAGATCAGTCAGCGTTGTCTGATGGCGCATGGTGCCTACAGGATCTCGAGATTGCTCTCCAGCTCGTACGGCGTGACCTGGGCGCGGTATTCCTTCCACTCGCGACGCTTGTTCAGCAGCACGTAGTTGAAGACCTGCTCGCCCAGGGTTTCCGCGACGAGCTCGGAGTCTTCCATGAGGGAGACGGCGTGGTCGAGGCTCGCCGGCAGCTGGTTGTAGCCGAGGGCGCGGCGCTCGGCGTCGCTGAGCTCCCAGACGTTGTCTTCGGCCTCGGCGGGAAGCTCGTATCCCTCTTCGATGCCCTTGAGCCCGGCCGCGAGCAGCAGCGAGTAGGCGAGGTACGGGTTCGCCGCGGCGTCGAGCGCGCGGTACTCGACGCGCGCGCTCTGTCCCTTGTTGGGCTTGTAGAGCGGCACGCGCACGAGGGCGGACCGGTTGTTGTGGCCCCAGGTGACGAAGCTCGGAGCCTCGTCGCCGCCCCACAGGCGCTTGTACGAGTTGACGAACTGGTTCGTCACGGCCGTGATCTCGGGGGCGTGCTTGAGCAGGCCCGCGACGAACTGGCGGCCGATCGTGGAGAGCTGGTAATGCCCGCTCGCGTCGTAGAACGCGTTCGAGTCGCCCTCGAAGAGCGAGAGGTGCGTGTGCATTCCACTGCCGGGCTGGCCCGACATCGGCTTCGGCATAAACGTCGCGTAGACACCCTGCTCGATCGCGACCTCTTTGATCACGGTGCGGAAGGTCATGATGTTGTCGGCCGTGGTGAGGGCGTCCGCGTAGCGCAGGTCGATCTCGTTCTGGCCGGGGCCGGCCTCGTGGTGGCTGAACTCCACCGAGATGCCGAGGTCCTCGAGCATGCGCACCGAGCGGCGGCGGAAGTCGTGCGCCGTGCCGCCGGGGACGTTGTCGAAGAAGCCGGCGGAGTCGACCGGTTCGGGCTTGCCGTTCTTCAGCTTCGACGACTTGAGGAGGTAGAACTCGATCTCGGGGTGCGTGTAGAAGGTGAAGCCGCGGTCGGCCGCCTTGGCCAGCGTGCGCTTGAGCACGTGGCGGGGGTCGGAGACGGCGGGCTGGCCGTCGGGCGTGGTGATGTCGCAGAACATGCGCGCGGTGGGGTCGATCTCGCCGCGCCACGGCAGGATCTGGAACGTCGTGGGGTCGGGCTGCGCGAGCATGTCCGCCTCGTACGCGCGGGTGAAGCCCTCGATGGCCGAGCCGTCGAATCCGAGACCCTCGGAGAACGCGCCCTCCACCTCGGCGGGGGCGATCGCGACGCTCTTCAGCGTGCCGACGACGTCGGTGAACCATAGGCGGATGAACTTGATGCCTCGTTCTTCAATGGTTCGAAGAACGAAGTCTCGCTGCTTGTCCATCCGGCTCCTCATGTTGCTCTGGGGGTAGTCGTTTACCGCGCTATTAGGCTACTGGCTATGCCCCGTCTCCGCTTGGCACTCGCCCAGTCGAATCCTATTGTGGGGGACCTCGCGGCCAACGCCGAGCAGATCCTCGCCGCGGCCCACGACGCGGTATCCCGGGGCGCCGACCTGCTCGCGGTGGGCGAGTGCGCGATCTCCGGCTACCCGATCGAGGACCTGGCATCCCGGCCGAGTTTTCTCGCGGCCTCGCGTGTCGCGGTCGCCGACCTCGCCAAGCGGCTGCAGGATGCCGGGCTCGGCGACCTGCCGGTGATCGTCGGCCACCCCGACGGTCCGTTCGAGCCGCGGCTGCTGGGCACGAGCAACGCCCCCACGGCGATCGCCCAGAACTGCGCGAGCGTCCTGCAGCACGGCCATGTGAAGGCCCGCTACGCCAAGCACCACCTGCCCAACTACTCGGTGTTCGACGAGTACCGCGTCTTCATCCCCGGCGACGAGCTGCTCGTGCTGCGCCTCAAGGGCGTCGACGTCGCGGTGATCGTCTGCGAGGACCTCTGGCGCGACGGCGGCCCGCTCGGCCGCGTGCTCGAGGCCGACGCCGGGCTTCTCGTCGTCATCAACGCGTCGCCGTTCGAGCGCGACAAAGACGAGGTGCGCCTCCCCCTCGTCACCCGGCGCGCGGTGGAGACCGACACCGTCGTCGCCTACGTCAACATCGTCGGCGGCCAGGACGACCTGGTCTTCGACGGCGACAGCGTGGTGGTCGACGGCACGGGCGACATTCTCGCCAGGGCCCCGCAGTTCGAACCCCACCTGCTGGTGGTCGACATCGAGGCGGATGCCGCGACCGACGCCGCGGCCGTGCCCGCCGTCGCCCGGGTGGCACTCGCCGACGCACCCCACGCCTATCCCCCGCTCGAGCGCGACATCGCGCTGCTCCCCCACGACAGCGAGCAGGTGTGGAACGCGCTCGTGACCGGCGTGCGCGACTACGTGCAGAAGAACGGCTTCGGCTCCGTCATCCTCGGCCTGTCCGGCGGCATCGACTCGGCCGTCTGCGCGGCGATCGCGGCCGACGCCCTCGGCGCGCACCGGGTGCACGGCGTCAGCATGCCGAGCCGCTACAGCTCGGGGCACTCCCGGTCCGACGCCGACGACCTCGCCGAGCGAATCGGCCTGCACTACTCGGTCGAACCGATCGCCGACCTCGTGCTGCCCATCGAGTCCCAGCTGAAGCTCACCGGCACGGCCGCGGAGAACGTGCAGGCGCGCATCCGGGCGATCATCCTCATGGGGCTCTCCAACCTGCACGGGCACCTCGTGCTGACCACGGGCAACAAGACCGAGCTGTCGGTCGGCTACTCGACCATCTACGGCGATTCGGCCGGCGGGTTCGCTCCGATCAAGGACGTGCCGAAGACCACCGTGTGGGAACTGGCGCGGTGGCGCAACGCGGCGGCGACGGCGCGCGGCGAGACCCCGCCGATCCCCGAGAACTCGATCGAGAAGCCGCCGTCGGCCGAGCTGCGTCCGGACCAGACCGACCAGGACACGCTTCCGCCGTACGAGATCCTCGACGGGATCCTCGAGGCCTACATCGACCGCGCCCTCGGCGCCGAAGACGTCATCGCCCTCGGGTACGAGCGCGACACCGTGCTCGCCGTGACCCTGCTCGTCGACCGGTCGGAGTGGAAGCGCCGGCAGGGTGCGATCGGCCCCAAAATCAGCGGGATGGCGTTCGGCCGCGACCGCCGCCTGCCGATCACGTACCACCCGCACGACTAGACGTACACTTCTGAGAATGCCCACGCAGCGCCCCACCTCGAGCAGGACGACCAGACCCCGCTCGACGACGAGATCCCCCGCGACACGCGCGGCCTCGTCTCCCGCGCGACGGGCCGCCCCGGGTCCCGCCACGCGCCGCCCGACGAAGAAGCCAGCCCCTCGTCAGAACCGCACCACCCCCGCGGTCGTCGTGATGTACCTCGCCTTCGTGCTGGTCTTCGTCGTGATGGCCTTCTACACCGTGCTGCACCTCGTCTTCTTCGGATTCAGCGGCGAACCGGTCGGCATCGACTTCGGCCTCGCCTTGGTACTGCCGCTGCTCTGGATCGTCGGCCTGCTACGGGCCGTCGCGACGCGCGCGCGACCCGCCGTCTCGCTCGCCTGGGGTATCGCGTTCATCGTGCTGGTCGTCGCGGTGCTGGCCTTCGACACGGTGCGTTTCACGCCGATCCTGTTCGGCTGAGGCCGGGACTAAACTCGAAACCATGGCAGATCAGGCAGTCAAGCGCGTTCGTACCAGACACTTCCAGAACGCGAAGGAAGCCGGGATCAAGATCACCGGGCTCACCAGCTACGACCAGCTCACGGCATCCATCTTCGACTCCGCCGGAATCGACTTCCTGCTCGTCGGCGATTCCGCCGGCAACGTCGTCTTCGGACACGGCACCACGCTGCCCGTCACGGTCGACGAGCTCATCCCGCTGACCCGCGCCGTCGCCGGCGCCGTCAAGCGCGCGTTCGTCGTCGCCGACATGCCCTTCGGTTCGTACGAGATCAGCCCCGACGAGGCATTGCACACCGCGTTCCGCTTTATGAAGGAGACTGGGGCGCACGCGGTCAAGCTCGAGGGCGGCGTGCGCAGCGCCGAGCAGATCCGCCGCATCGTCGAGGCCGGCATCCCGGTCATGGCGCACATCGGCTTCACCCCGCAGAGCGAGCACGGCCTCGGCGGACACATGATCCAGGGCCGCGGAGAAGGCGCGGAGAAGCTGCTCGCCGACGCGCGCGCGGTCGAGGACGCGGGCGCGTTCGCCGTCGTGCTCGAGATGGTGCCGTCAGGAATCGCCGCGCAGGTGACGAAGGAACTCCGCATCCCCACGATCGGCGTCGGCGCCGGCCCCCACGTCGACGGGCAGCTGCTCGTCTGGACCGACTGGGCGGGGCTCGGCAACGGCCGCGTGCCCAAGTTCGTCAAGCAGTACGCCGACCTGCACGGGGTGCTGACGGATGCCGCGACCGCCTACATCGCGGACGTGGCGACCGAGTCCTACCCGGCCGCCGAGCACGAGTACCCGGAGTAAGCCGGTTCCGAGGGGCTAGCGCTCCTCGGCCTCGCGCTCTTCCTCGGCCCACTGCTTCGCGCGGTCGGCGATGATCTGCTTGGCGTTCGCCGCGTCCTCACGGCTGGCGAACGGGCCGTCACGGTCGGAACCGAGCGACTGCGGACCTTCCTCGACCTCGCCGGTCTTGTTGTTGAACCACCACTGGGTCATGAGAGCCTCCTGTCGAAACTAGAGTTGAGCTTATGCCTCGCGACATCAACGGACACCTCATCCCCGGCCGAATCTCACCTCCGCGGAGCGTGCCACAGGGCATCGCGCGTCCGGAGTACGTGGGCAGGAAGACGCCGAAGACCTTTACGGGGTCGGATGTCTATTCCGCGTCATCCATCGATCTGATCCGGGAATCGAGCGTCATCGCCGCGCAGGCGATCCAGGCCGTCGGCGCGGCGGTGCGCCCCGGCATCACCACCGACGAGCTCGACGGCATCGGGCACGACTTCGTCGTCGCGGCCGGCGCGTACCCGTCGACGCTCGGCTACCGCGGGTTCCAGAAGTCGACCTGCACGTCGGTCAACGAGGTCGTCTGCCACGGCATCCCCGACGACACCGTGCTGCAGGACGGCGACATCATCAACATCGACATCACCGCCTACAAGAACGGGGTGCACGGCGACAGCAACGTGACCTTCGTCGTCGGCGAGGTGGCCCCCGAGGTCGCGGACCTGATCGACCGCACGCGGGAGTCGCTCAACCGCGGCATCAAGGCGGTCGCGCCGGGCCGCGAGGTCAACGTGATCGGTCGCGCGATCGAGTCGTACGCCAAGAGGTTCGAGTACGGCGTCGTGCGCGACTTCACCGGGCACGGTGTGGGCGAGGCATTCCACTCCGGGCTGATCATCCCGCACTACGACTCGGCCCCGCGGTTCGACGACGAGATCGTCGAGAACATGGTCTTCACGATCGAGCCGATGCTCACGCTCGGGGGCTCGCCCGAGTGGGAGATGTGGGCCGACGGCTGGACCGTCGTCACCAAGGACCGCAGCTACACGGCCCAGTTCGAGCACACCCTCGTCGTCACGGCCCGCGGCGCCGAGGTGCTGACGCTGCCGTAGTCTCCCGTTCCCTTAGGCTGGGGGCATGACAACGGCGCTCGGAATCGATATTGGCGGAACCGGAATCAAAGGGGCCATCGTCGACGTCGACAGTGGCGAACTGATCACGGACCGCATAAAGCTCAACACCCCGGAGGGCGGTGAGCCCGAGGCGATCCTCGCGACCGTCATCGAGCTCATCGCGAAGCTGGGCAGTGCGGCCGACGGGATCCCCGTGGGCGTCTGCTTCCCCGCCGTCGTGCGGCACGGCAAGACCATGTCGGCCGCCAACGTCTCGAAGAAGTGGATCGGCCTCGAGGCCGAGGCGCTGTTCGAAAAGGGACTCGGCCGCGATATCTCCTTCGTCAACGACGCGGACGCCGCCGGCCTCGCCGAGGTGCGCTACGGCGCGGCCAAGGGCGTGCAGGGCCTGGTGATGCTGACCACGCTCGGCACCGGCATCGGAACCGCCATGATCTACGACGGCGTGCTGATCCCGAACTCGGAGCTCGGCCACCTCGAGATCGAGGGCAAGGATGCGGAGACGCGCGCCGCCTACTCGGCCAAGGAGCGTCACGAGCTGAGCTGGGAGCGCTGGGCGAAGCGCCTGCAGAAGTACTACGTCACGCTCGAGGCGCTGTTCTCCCCCGACCTGTTCATCGTCGGCGGCGGCGTCTCGAAGCACCACGAGGACTTCCTGCCGCTGCTCGACCTGAGCGTGCCGATCGTGCCGGCCAAGCTGCGCAACAACGCGGGCATCCTCGGCGCTGCCGCCCTCGCGGTGAAGATCCCGGGCGGCATCGCCTAGGCAGCGCCGCGCCCGCGCCTCTGCGCACGGCTGCCGCGCATCGTGCTCGCCCCGCGCCACCCTTCGGAAATTCAGGAAGAGTCGCACACCAACGGCAAACGCCCCCGCGATACATCGCGGGGGCGTTTCACGTTGCGCCGCAGAGTTCCTGAATTTCCGAATTCACGCGGGCTCGGAGCGGGGTGCGCGGGGCTCCGCGTCGGGGGCGCGTTAGGGAACCCCGGCCCGGCGTTAGGAAGTCGTGAGGACGCGTCGGATCGGCGCGCGGCGGGTGTTGCATCTCTACGTGGCCCCGGCCACCGGTGTGCGCTCGGAAGCGCACCCGTCCCTCGCAACCGGAGGCATTCGTGCTCGATATCGCTTTTATCCTCGGCGTCATAGTGCTGGTCGCTATCGTCGCCCTCGTCGGGTGGGGGGTCGAGAAGCTGTGATCGTGTTCAGCATTCTCGGCCTCGCCCTGGCCTTCGCCGCCGTCGGGTACCTCGTGTACGCGCTCGTGAAGCCGGAGCGGTTCTGATGGCGCCCGTCTGGGCGGCCGTCGCCGTCGTCGCCACCGTCATCCTGATCCTCGCCCTCGCCTACCGCCCGCTCGGCGACTACATGGCGCGGGTCTTCAGCACGTCCCGCGACCTGGCCGTGGAACGCGGCCTGTACCGCCTGATCGGCGTCAACCCGTCGGCCGAACAGAGCTGGCAGGTCTACCTGCGCAGCGTGCTCGCGTTCAGCGCGGTCGGCATCGTCGCGGTCTACCTCGTGCAGCGGCTGCAGGCGCTCCTGCCGTTCGCGCTCGGCCTGCCTCCCGTCGAGGAGTCGCTCGCCTTCAACACCGCGATCTCGTTCGTGACCAACACCAACTGGCAGAGCTACTCCCCCGAGCAGACCATGGGCTACACCGTGCAGCTCGCGAGCCTCACGGTGCAGAACTTCGTCTCGGCCGCGGTCGGGCTCGCCGTCGCCGTCGCCCTCGTGCGCGGATTCGCCCGCGCGAAGACCGGCACCCTCGGCAACTTCTGGGTCGATTTGACTCGCGGCGTGACCCGCATCCTCCTACCGCTCTCGGTGATCTCGGCCGTGCTGTTGGTGGCCACGGGCGTCATCCAGAATCTCGCAGGTTTTCAGGATGTCGCGACGCTGGCGGGCGGCGCGCAACAGCTGCCCGGCGGACTGGTCGCCTCGCAGGAGGCCATCAAGCTGCTGGGTACCAACGGCGGCGGATTCTTCAACGCGAACTCGGCCCATCCGTTCGAGAACCCGAACGGCCTGAGCAACCTGCTGCAGCTCGTGCTGATGTTCCTGATCCCGGTGTCGCTCACGCGCACCTTCGGTGTCATGGTGGGCGACAAGCGCCAGGGCTACGGCGTGCTCGCCACGATGGGCGTCATCGCCGTCGCGAGCATCGCCCTGCTCGTGGCCGCGGAGACGATCGGCGCCGGTTCGGCCCCGACCGCGGCCGGCGGCGCGATGGAGGGCAAGGAGACCCGCTACGGCCCCGTGCTCTCGGCGATCTTCGGCGCTTTCTCCACGCTCACCTCGACCGGCGCGGTCAACTCCATGCACGACAGCTTCACCGCCCTCGGCGGCGGCGTCGCGATGGTGAACATGATGGTCGGCGAGGTGGCCCCCGGCGGTGTCGGATCGGGCCTGTACGGAATCCTGGTGATGGCCATCATCGCGGTGTTCGTCGCCGGTCTGATGGTGGGCCGCACTCCCGAGTACCTGGGCAAGCGCATCGGCCGCCGCGAGATGACCTTCGCCAGCCTGTACATCCTCACCACGCCCGCCATCGTGCTCGCCGGGACCGCGCTCAGCTTCGCGATCCCGCCCGTGCGCGAGGACGTGCTCGGCACGAGCATGGCGAACGACGGCCTGCACGGCTTCTCCGAGGTGCTCTACGCGTTCACCTCCGCGGGCAACAACAACGGCTCGGCGTTCGCCGGGCTCACGGCCAACACCCCGTGGTTCAACACCGCGCTGGGCGTCGCCATGCTGCTCGGCCGCCTGCTGCCCATCGTCTTCGTGCTCGCCCTCGCCGGCTCGCTCGCGGCGCAGGACAGGGTCCCGGTCACCGCCGGAACCCTGCCCACCCACACATCCCTCTTCGTAGGCCTGCTCGTCGGCGTGATCGTCATCGTCTCCGCGCTCACCTACTTCCCCGTCCTCGCGCTGGGTCCCCTCGCGGAAGGTCTGCTCTAAACCATGACAACCACCACTCAGTCGCCCGCCGGTCTCGGCGTGCGCCAACTCGTCGACGCGCTCCCCGGGGCGCTGCGCAAACTCGACCCGCGCACCATGGTGCGCAACCCGGTCATGTTCATCGTCGAGGTGGGCGCCGTCTTCACGACCCTGCTCGCCCTCGCGCAGACCCTCGGCCTGCCCGACGACCCCGCGACCGCGTCGAGCACGCTGCTCTTCTCCTGGTCGATCGCCGTCTGGCTCTGGCTCACCGTGCTCTTCGCGACCGTCGCGGAATCGGTGGCCGAGGGCCGCGGCAAGGCCCAGGCCTCGGCGCTGCGCAAGACCCGCACCGCGACCATGGCCACCCGTATCGTCGGCTACGACGAGACAGCGGATGCCGCGGCCGCCGCCGCCCGCACGGAACAGGTCGCCTCGGCCGACCTCGTGCTCGGCGACACGGTCGTCGTGACCGCGGGCGAGCTCATCCCGGGCGACGGCGACATCGTCTGGGGCATCGCCTCGGTCGACGAGTCCGCCATCACCGGCGAATCCGCTCCCGTCGTGCGCGAGTCGGGCGGCGACCGCAGCGCGGTCACCGGCGGCACCCGCGTGCTCTCCGACCGGGTCGTGGTGCGCATCACGTCGAAGCCCGGCGAGACGTTCATCGACCGCATGATCGCGCTCGTCGAGGGCGCCAGCCGCCAGAAGACGCCGAACGAGATCGCGCTGAATATCCTGCTCGCGAGCCTGTCGATCGTGTTCCTGCTCGTCGTCGTGACGATCAACCCGATCGCCGGCTACTCGGGCGCGGCCCAGTCGCTGCCCGTGCTCGTCGCGCTGCTCGTCTGCCTGATCCCGACGACGATCGGCGCGCTGCTCAGCGCGATCGGCATCGCCGGCATGGACCGGCTCGTGCAGCGCAACGTGCTCGCCATGTCGGGCCGCGCGGTCGAGGCCGCCGGCGACGTGACGACCCTGCTGCTCGACAAGACGGGAACCATCACCTACGGCAACCGCCAGGCGAGCGAGTTCGTGCCGCTCGCGGGCGTGGACAGTTTCCGCCTCGTCGCGGCGGCTGCCGCGTCATCCGCCAGCGACCCGACGCCGGAGGGCACGTCGATCGTGGAGTTGGCGGAGGCGCAGGGCTACGGGCACCGCGACGTGGACGACGCCGTCGTGGTGCCGTTCACCGCGCAGACGCGCATGAGCGGACTCGACTACCCGGACGGCCGGCAGGTCCGCAAGGGCGCCGGTTCGTCGGCGATCGCCTGGGTCGAGGAGACGACCCCGATCGGCCCGAGCCAGCGCCGCGAACTCGACGAGCTGATCGCCGACGTCTCACAGGGCGGCGGCACCCCGCTGGTCGTGGCGGAACGCGACGCGGCCGGCGCGGCCCGTGTCCTCGGCGTCATCCATCTCAAAGACGTCGTCAAGACGGGGCTCAGCAACCGGTTCGCCGAGCTGCGGGCCATGGGAATCCGCACCGTGATGGTCACGGGCGACAACCCGCTGACCGCGAAGGCGATCGCCGCGGAGGCGGGAGTCGACGACTTCCTCGCCGAGGCGACGCCCGAGGACAAGCTCGCGCTGATCCGGCGCGAGCAGGCGGGCGGCAACCTCGTCGCGATGACCGGCGACGGCACCAACGACGCCCCCGCTCTCGCGCAGGCCGACGTCGGCGTCGCCATGAACACGGGCACCTCCGCCGCGAAGGAGGCCGGGAACATGGTCGACCTCGACTCCGACCCGACCAAGCTCATCGACATCGTGGCGATCGGCAAGCAGCTGCTCATCACCCGCGGCGCGCTCACCACGTTCTCGATCGCGAACGACGTGGCCAAGTACTTCGCCATCATCCCGGCGATGTTCGCGGCCGCCATCCCCGGCCTCTCCGCGTTGAACTTCATGCAGCTCGGGTCGCCGTCGAGCGCGATCCTCTCCGCGGTGATCTTCAACGCGATCGTCATCGTCGCCCTCATCCCGCTCTCGCTGCGGGGTGTGCGGTACCGCGCGGTCTCCGCATCGTCGCTGCTCGGCCGCAACCTGGCCGTCTACGGCATCGGCGGCCTGATCGCGCCCTTCGTCGGCATCAAGCTCATCGACCTCGTCGTGAGCCTCCTCCCCGGATTCTAAGGAAACGAACAATGTCTACTCAACGCGGAACCTTCCGCCAATACTGGGTCGCCGTACGCATCCTCGCGGTGTTCACCCTCGTGCTCGGCGTGCTCTACCCGATCGTCGTCACCGGCGTCGCGCAGGTCGCGTTCGCCGGCCCGGCCAACGGATCGCTCGTGACCGTCGACGGCGCGACCGTCGGGTCGGGCCTCCTCGGCCAGTCGTTCGCGGATGCCGACGGTGCCCCGCTGCCGCAGTGGTTCCAGTCGCGGCCGTCGGCCGCCGACTACAACGGGCAGGGTTCCTCGGGCAGCAACCTCGGCCCCGAGAGCGCCGACCTGGTCGCCGCCATCGAGGAACGGCGTGCGGCGGTCGCCGCACTCGAGGACGTCGATCCGGCGTCCGTGCCGGCGGACGCGCTGACCGCGTCGGGGTCAGGGCTGGACCCGGCGATCAGCCCCGAGTACGCGCGGCTGCAGGTGCCGCGGGTCGCCGCGGAGCGCGGGCTGGACGAGTCGGACGTCGCCGACCTGGTCGAGTCTAAGATTCAGGGTGGGGACCTCGGCTACCTGAGCGAACCCACCGTGAACGTGCTCGAACTGAACGTGGCCCTCGCAGACCTGGACGCAAATGACTGATCGAACGGCGCTCGTCGGATGAGCCGCGGCCGTCTGCTCGTGCTGCTCGGCGCCGCACCCGGCGTGGGCAAGACCTACGCGATGCTCGAGGAGGGGCGCCGGCTCGAGGCCGCCGGCAGAGACGTGGTCGTCGCGGTCGTGGAAACCCACGGCCGCGCGGCCACGGCCGCGCTCGTGGACGGCCTCGAGGTCGTGCCGCGGCGCGCGGTCGACCACCGCGGCGTCGTCCTCGACGAGATGGACCTCGACGCCGTGCTCGCCCGCTCACCCGAGTGGGCGCTGGTCGACGAGCTGGCGCACACCAACGCGCCGGGATCGCGGCACGCCAAGCGCTGGAACGACGTGGAAGACCTGCTCGCGGCCGGCATCAACGTGATGTCGACCGTCAACGTGCAGCACATCGAGAGCCTCAACGACGTCGTGCAGAAGATCACCGGCGTCGCGCAGCGCGAGTCGATCCCCGACGCCGTGCTGCGCGGCGCCGACAAGGTCGAGCTGGTCGACCTCGCACCGCAGTCGCTGCGCGACCGTCTCGGCGAGGGGCTGGTCTACCCCGCGGCGCGCGTGGATGCCGCGCTCTCGAACTACTTCCGCCTCGGCAACCTGACCGCGTTGCGCGAGCTCGCGCTGCTCTGGCTGGCCGACGAGGTCGATAGCGCGCTGCAGAAGTACCGCGCCGAGCAGGGCATCGACGACAAGTGGGAGGCGCGCGAGCGCGTCGTCGTCGCCCTGACCGGCGGCGCCGAGGGCGAGACACTGTTGCGCCGCGGTGCGCGCATCGCGGCCCGGTCGGCCGGCGGCCAGCTGCTCGCCGTCCACGTCACCACGACCGACGGGCTCGCCGAGATCAACCCCGGCATCCTCACAGCGCAGCGCGCCCTCGTCGAGACGCTCGGCGGCAGCTACCACCAGGTGGTGGGCGAGCAGATCCCGCGCGCCCTCGTCGACTTCGCGCGCAGCGTCAACGCCACCCAGCTCGTCATCGGTGTGAGCCGGCGCGGCTGGCTGAGCGCGCTGCTCACCGGTTCGGGCAACGGCGCGTCCGTCATCCGTGAAGCCGGCGACATCGACGTACACATCGTCTCGCACGCCTCGGCAGGCCGCCGGGCTCTGCCGCGTATCGGCGGGGCGCTCTCCCCCACCCGCCGCCTCGCCGGCCTGGGCCTCGCCCTCGTCGGCCTGCCGCTCATCACCTGGCTGCTCAGCATGGTGCGCAGCGCCGAGTCGATCACGACCGACGTGCTCGCCTTCCAGCTCTTCGTCGTCGTCGTCGCGCTCGTCGGCGGCATCTGGCCGGCCCTGCTGTCGGCGCTGCTCGCCGGGTTCCTCCTCGACTTCTTCTTCGTCTCGCCGCTGTACACCGTCACCGTGGGCGACCCGCTGCACCTCGTCGCCCTGCTCGTGTTCGTCATCGTCGCCGTGCTGGTGAGCATCGTCGTCGACCAGGCCGCTCGGCGGTCGCGCGCGGCCGCGCGGGCGATCGCCGAGTCCGAGACGCTCGCCACGGTCGCGGGCAGCGTGCTGCGCGGACAGGACGCGCTCGACGCCCTCATCGGGCGAATGCGCGAGGCGTTCGGCATGACCAGCGTCATCGTCTACGACCGGGACGTGCCGCTCTACACCGCGACCGACGCGAGCCTCGCCTCCGACGAGGACGTGGAGACCACCCTCCCGCTCGGCGCCGACGCCACGCTCTACCTGCGCGGCCCCGACCTGCCCGCCGCCGACCGGCGCATCCTCGAGGCCTTCCTCTCCCAGATCGAGGCGGCGCTGGCCCAGCGCTCCCTCGTGTCGGAGGCCGAGGGCATGCGCCCCATCGCCGAGGCCGACCGGCTGCGCACCGCGTTGTTGGCCGCCGTCGGGCACGACCTGCGCCGGCCGCTCGCCGCCGCTACCGCCGCCGTCACGAGTCTGCGCTCGACCGAGGTGACCCTGTCGGGAGCGGACCGCGCCGACCTGCTCGAGACCGCCGAGGAAAGCCTCGACAACCTCGCGTCGCTCGTCACCAAGCTGCTCGACGCGTCACGGCTGCAGGCCGGGGTGCTCGGCGTCTCCCTCGAGCCCGTGGTGCTCGACGAGATCGTGCTGCTCGCGCTCGACGAGCTCGGCCTCGCGCCCGGCGACGTGCAGTTGGTGCTCTCCGCCGACATCCGCCCGGTTTCTGCCGACCCGGTCCTGCTGCAGAGGGTGGTGGTCAACCTGCTCGCCAACGCCCTGCGGTTCTCGCCCGACGGCACGGCCCCGGTCATCTCGACGAGCGAGTTCGGGGACCGGGTCGAGCTACGCGTCATCGACGACGGTCCCGGCATCCCGGCCGAGCGCCGCGATGACGTGTTCGTGCCGTTCCAGCGGCTCGGCGACACCGACAACACGACGGGCGTGGGCCTCGGCCTGGCGCTCTCGAAGGGCTTCGTCGAGGCCATGGGCGGTACGCTCGAACCCGAAGACACCCCGGGCGGTGGCCTCACCATGGTCGTCGCCCTCCCTCCCGCCAACAGCACATCGGATGCCGCGTGAAAATCCTCATCGCCGACGACGACCCGCAGATCCTGAGGGCGCTGCGCATCACCCTGTCGGCCCGCGGCTACGACGTCATCACGGCGTCCGACGGGCGCGAGGCGCTGCGCCAGGCCGCCGACGGGCACCCCGACATCATCGTGCTCGACCTCGGTATGCCCGGGCTCACCGGCATCGAAGTGATCGAGGGGGTGCGGGGCTGGTCGGCTGTGCCGATCCTCGTCGTCTCCGGGCGCAGCGACTCGCTCGACAAGGTCGAGGCGCTCGACGCGGGCGCGGACGACTACGTCACCAAGCCGTTCGCCGCCGACGAGCTGCTCGCCCGCATCCGCGCCCTCGGCCGCCGCACGCCCGCCGCGACCGACGAACCGGTCGTGACCTTCGGCGACGTCACCGTCGACCTCGTCGCGCACGTCGTCACCCGCGCCGGCGCCCCGGTGCGCCTCACGCCGACCGAGTGGCGGCTGCTCGAGGTGCTCGTGCGCAACCCCGGGCGGCTCGTCACGCGGGAGACGCTGCTCACCGAGGTGTGGGGGCCGCAGTACACGACCGACACCGGCTACCTGCGGCTGTACCTCGCCCAGTTGCGCAAGAAGCTCGAGGCCGAACCGTCGAAGCCGCAGCACCTGCTCACCGAGACGGGGATGGGCTACCGGTTTGTGCCGGGCGCGGCGGCCTGAGCGCGCGGCAGCAACTCAGAGCAAGGCCACCCAGTCGCGCACCACGTGCTGCAGTGCGAAGCGTTTGTCCGCGACATCCTCGGCACTGGTGAAACGCAGTTCGCGTCGGTCGGCCCACGTGCCGCGCATGAGGCCGGTCGGGTCGTCGACGAGCCCGTTCGGGAAGACCAGGATCAGCCGCAGGAACTCGGTGGGCCGCAGCTCGAACGCGCCGAGGTCGTCGGGGCCGACGTGGAAGCTCGGCGACTTCCACTTGATGCGTTCGGTGACCAGCGGGTGCGCGGCGAGGATGTACTCGCGGACCGTCTGCACCTCCGCCGAGAAGGGGTGATCGAGTTCTGCCATGTACGCGTCGACCGCGGCTGCGCCATCCATTCACTCAAACTACTGGTTCACACGGATGCCGTGGGCGGTTAGTTTGGGGCAATGGCTACCGAATCGCTCCACCTCAGCACCGTCATCGCCCGCTCCCCCGAGGCCGTGTACGAGTTCGCGGCCGATCCGGAGAATCTGCCGGAGTGGGCGAGCGGGATCGGCGACAGCATCGAGCACGTGGACGGCGAGTGGGTCGCCCAGGCGGCCGAGGTGACGCTGACGATCGCCTTCGCCCCCGCGAACAACTTCGGCGTGCTCGACCACGAAGTCGTGATGAACGGCGAGCGGTTCTACAACCCGATGCGGGTGATCGAACACCCCGAGGGCAGCGAGGTCATCTTCACGCTGCGGCGGTTCGCCGACGAGAGCGACGACGAGTTCGAGACGGATGCCGCGACCATCGTCACCGACCTGGCGACGTTGAAGCGGCTGCTCGAGGCCTAGTCCGCCGGGGCGATCCGCGTGTTGCGGAGGTGCTCGTAGACCACGGAGGTGCGCACGTCGGGAGGACGTCTGCCTACCATGATGCCTCAGCCCCGTACGAAGAGGAACCACAGTGAGCGTCCCCGCCTTTACCCCGACCGAGATCCAGACCGCCGACTCCACCCGGGCCTCCCGGTTGAAGTGGGTGGTCGTCGTCGACCGGGATACCCCGCCCGGACGAATGGTCAACGCCGTCGCCTGCATTTCCGCGACGACGGGCGCGGCGGTCGAGGGCATCATCGCGCGGGGCGGGGTCGACGCGTCCGGCTACGAACACCCGGGCCTGCCGTGGGCCGGATGCACCGTACTCGCGACCAGCGCCGAGAAGCTGGCGAACGTCCGCAACCGGGCGGCGCTCGCCGAAGAGCTGCTCGTGGTCGACATGCCGCTCAGCGCCCAGACCAACCGTGTCTACGATGCCTACCTCGCCGAACTTGCCACCACCCACCCCGCCGACCTCGCCGTGAGCGCGGTGAGCATCGTCGGCGACCGGGAGGCCGTCGACGCGATCGTTAAGCGGCTGTCGCTGCTCACCTGAGCCTGCGACCATGGAGACATGACCGTCCGACTCGCTCCCATGCCCGCCGACCGGCTCGCCGACTGGATCGAGCAGGGGCACGTGCACTACATCGAGTCCCGGATGCGCTCGGGCGAGAGCCGCGAGGTGGCGACCGAGAAGGCGCTGCGGTCCCGCGCCGAGAACTTCCCCGACGGGAAACCGCTCGTCACCCACAGGGTGTTCGACGTCGTCGCCGACGACGAGACCGTGGGATGCCTGTGGCTGGGTCCGCTGCCCGTCGGCAGCACCGACTGGTGGGTCTTCGACATCGAGATCGACGAGGCGCACCGTCGGAAAGGGTACGCGCGCCGCGCCCTCGAACTGGGCGAATCGGCCGTGCGCGAGCTGGGTGCCACGACTCTCGGCCTCAACGTGTTCGGCTACAACACCGGGGCGAAAGAGCTCTACGATTCGCTCGGCTTCGAGGTCACCGCGACGCAGATGAAGAAGTCGTTCCGAGAAGAGTGAATGGGCCGGCTGATACGCCGGGTTCTGTTCACGCGCGTCACAAAACGCGCGCTGGACGGCCATCTATCTACGACGTACGTTGCCGCACGCCTCTAGCGGTCTACCCGGAAACTGGGCGAGCAACCCGTAACGCTTCCTGTTCGACCTTGCTCCTGGCGAGGTTTACATAGCCGACCGGGTCACCCCGGCCGCTGGTGGTCTCTTACACCACCGTTTCACCCTTACCTCCGGCCTGAGCCGGCGGCGGTCTGCTTTCTGTTGCACTGTCTCGCGGGTTACCCCGGGTGGGAATTACCCACCGCCATGCTCTGCGGAGCCCGGACGTTCCTCGGGGCCTGTTACCAGACCACGCGACCGTCTTGCCGACCCATTCGAGGGTCGAGTCTACCGGCTAGAGACCCGACTCCTTGGTGCGCACGAGGATGGCCTCGCTCGACGCGCACATGATGACATCGTCGGGGGCCGCCGCGCGGATCTCCTGCATCTCGTTCTCGAGCAGCTTCACGCCGCTGGCGCTGGAGACGCCGAAGCGCAGGTGCGAGGCGCCGACGCCGTAGCGGCCGCGCTGCTTCTCGTACAGCGCGAGCAGGTCGGCGGGCACCGTGGCGGCCACCGTCGCACGGTCGGCGTTCGCGGCCGCGATGTCTGCCTGCAGTACGACGAGTTCGGCGTCGCGCTCGGCGACGATCGCGTCGATCTGCGCCTGCAGGTCGGCGATGGTCGCGCTGGTAGCGGCGACGGCCTGCTCGCGGTCGTCGAGCTTCTCCATCACGGTGAGCTCGATCTCTTCGAGGTCGTACTGGCGCTTGGCGAGGTTCGCGAGCTCGTGCTCGAACGCCTGGGCGTCCTTCGCTGAGGTCGAGGCCTGGGCACGCTCGTTGTCGCGCGCGATGCGGGCGGTCACGACGGCGACATCCGACTCGATGCGGCTGAGTTCGAGCTGCACGTCGTCGCGGGCGCCGGTCTGCTCGAGAAGGACGATACGCAGGGCGTCCATCTCGACCGAGAGCTTCTGGATGGCCGCGTGCTGCGGCAGGCCTTTGGCGCGGTGGCTGAGCTGGGCGATCTTGGTGTCGAGGGCCTGGAGGTCGAGCAGGATCGCCTGCGCTTCTGGACTGGCTTTCAGAGCCATGCGGTCTTCACCACTTTCTTGTTGTCGTGCGAATTCGGGGTCGTTTCGGTCGAAACGGAGAGCTATTGGAGGACGACGAAATCCCACGGGTCGGTGCGGATCTCGCTCACGGTCACGGTCACGCCGGGAAGGGCGCCGCGCAGCTCGGCGGCGGCGGTGTCGAGCCACAACCACTCGCTCGCCCAGTGCGACACGTCGATCAGGGCGGGGCCGCCGGCCACGCGGGCGTTCTCGAGCGCCTCGGAGGCCGGGTGGTGGCGCAGATCGCTCGTGATGTAGACGTCGGTGGCGAGCACGGCGGGGTCGGAGAGCAGCGAGTCGCCCGCTCCCCCGCAGAGCGCGACGCTCTCGACCACGCGGTCGAATTCTCCGGCGACACGGATGCCGCTCGCCGTAGCCGGCAGGAGTTCGCCCAGAGCCCGGGCGAGGGCGCCGAGCGTGACCGGCTGGGCGAGTCGGCCCACGCGTCCGAGACCGCGGGTCGGGATGCCGCTGGATGGCACGATCGGACGGGCGTCGAGCAGCCCGAGCCGGTCGGCGAAGACGGCCGAGGTGCCGCTCTCGACCACGTCGGCGTTCGTGTGCGAGGCGATCAGGGCGCAGTCGGCCCGGATGAGGCGTGCCAGCAGAGCGCCTTTGTAGCGGTCTTCGGCCACCGACGTCACCCCGCGCAGCAGCAGCGGGTGGTGCACGAGGAGCAGGTCGGCCCCGGCTTCGATCGCCTCGTCGACGGAGTCCGCGACGGCGTCGACGGCGAGGTGGATCGTCGTCACGTCGGCGGCGGGGTCACCGGAGAGCAGGCCGGGGGCGTCCCACGACTCGGAGCCGGAGATCGGCCACAGGCGCTCGACGGACGCGGCGACCTCGGCGAGGGTGTGGGACATGCGTCGATTCTACGTTGGAGCGGCGGGGTCAGATCTTCCGGGCGGCAGCTTCTTGCCGGCGGATCGCCGGGATACCGGAGACCAGCGGCGTGAGGATGCCGAGGAGCAGCGCCACGACGACACCGAGGTCGCTCGAGGCCAGATCGCCCGCGAGCGGCACACCGGCGAGGGCGAACCCGTAGCCCTGCCAGCCGAGGCCGGCGGCCGTCGCCGTGGTGAGTCCCCAACCGATCACGGTGATGACGACCAGCGCGGGAAGGTTGATCCAGTTGACCCGCGGGTAGACGCCGCCGGGCGCGAGCAGGGACTCGGTGTGGAACGGGCGGTTGCGGATGATCGTGTCGGCCGCGAAGATCCCGGCCCAGGCCGCGACGGGCACCGCGAGCGTGGTGGCGAGGTCGCGGAACAGGTCGGCGAAGTCGACGTCGAGCACCGTGAAGACGGCAGCGCCGAGCGCGATGAGAGCGCCCGCGAAGAGCACGGCCCACTGGCGCTCGAGCCGCAGTCCGACGCCCTGCAGCGCGAAGGCGCCGGAGTAGACGGTGATGATGACCGCCGAGAACAGACTGAGCGCGACGGCGACCATGAGCGGGATCGAATACCAGGTCGGAAGCAGCTCGGTGAGCGCGTCGATCGGCGAGGAGACCAGGGCGGTCGCGAGGGCGGGGTCGGAGGCGGCGAGCAGGGCGCCGTAGGCGATCAGAAGGAACGTCGGCAGCGTGGCCCCGAAGGTCGCCCAGAGCATGTTGCCGCCGCCCGAGCCGCCCGGACGCTGGTACCGGGCGAGGTCGGAGCTGCTGTTGGCCCAGACCAGGCCGACGAAGCTGAACACGAGCACGGTGCCGGTGAGCACGAGAATCCACGGTCCGTCGTCGACGGTGAGCGCCGTCTGTACGTCGACCCGGGAGGCGGTGAGGGCGACGAAACCGACGATGAGCAGGGTGGAGACGATGCTGACCACCAGCTGCACCCGCGCGAGCAGCGTGTAGCCGAGGAACGCGACGAGGCCGGCGACCATCACACCGATCGCGATGAAGACGATGGCAAGGCCGCTGGTCGAACCCGTGGGGCCGACGGTGGCGGCGATCGAGGTGGCGAACAGCCAGAGCAGCACGGCTCCCCAGAACACGCGGGAGACGACGGCCAGGGCGGCCGGCACGATGTTGCCGGCGACGCCGAACGCGGCGCGCGAGACGACGACCGTGGGCTGGCCGCTGCGCTTGCCGGCGAGGGTGCCGAGGCCGAGCGGGATGAAGGAGATCGCGACACCGGCGAGAGCGGCGACGATCGACTGCCGCAGGCTCATGCCGAGCGAGAAGATCACGGCGCCGAACGCGATGCCGACGATCGACGAGTTGGCCGCGAACCACAGCCAGAACAGCCGCGCGGCACGACCGACCCGGTACTCGACCGGGGTCGGTGCGAGGCCGGACTGTTCGAGGCTGAAGAGCGGCAGGCGCACGGGCTCGGCCGGGAGAACGGGAGCGGTGTCCTGGCGCGCGGTGTCGAGCGGGGCCGCCGTGGGCGCCGACGGGGTCGCCGTGGCTTCGGCGAGGATCGCCTCGTCGGCGGGACCGCTGAGCAGGCTGTCGAAGTGCGGGTCGGGGGTGGATGACGCGGCCGGCGTCGCCGGCGGAAAACCGAACGCAGCCGACGCCGGGGCTGCCGGCTCGACGGGCCCCTCGGTTGTCGCATCCGCCTCGGCGGGCTTCTCATGCGCCGTGTCGTCGAGCTGGAACAGGTTCTCGAGCAGCACGGGAGTACCGGCGGTCGGCGTGGGATCGACGACGACGGGTTCGACCAGAGCGGGCGGTGCGAACGACGACAGGGGTATTTCACGGACGATATCGACGGGCTCGGAGGGGGTCGGTTGGGACGGCGCGGGCTCGAACGGCGCGGGGGCTGTCGTCGGCTCGGGCGCAGCCGGGACATCGGGGGTGGTCGGAGCGTCGGGTGCCTGCAGCGGTGCCTCGGGAAGGTCGGGGATCTCCGGCGTCGGCGGAGTCTCCGGCAGCTCAGGGGTGACCGGCGATTCGGGCAGCTCGGGCACGGCGGGCGCCGGCACCTCGAGGGGGCTCGGCTCCCACGGGGTCACGGGTGTCGCCGGGACATCCTCGGGGTGCGGGAACCCGGGGCCGGTCTCGTCGGAGTCCTGGTCGGTGTCGTCGCTCGAGGCGACAGCTTCCGCGTCGGCGACGGTGTCGGCGGCCCGGGCGGCCTCGGCTTCCGCCGCGGCGAGGGCCGCGGCATCCACGATCGCAATCTGCTGCGTCGGCGTCGGCTCGAGCTCGGCGGGGATCACGATCGCGCTGAACTCCGGGCGCACCTGTTCGATGACCGCGAGGGCTTCGGGCGTGCCGACGGCGAGCATCGAGTCTTCCCAGTCGCGGTACTCCTGCAGCTCTTCCTCGCGGAGGCGCATCTCGTTCTCGAGCGCGTCTATCGCGCTGAGTGTGCCGCCGGGCTGCTGGTCGGCGGCGTCGAGCGTCTCGAACAGGACGTCGTCGGGCAGCGAGCGGCGCTGCGGGATCCACGGTTGCCCGGCGGGCGGCGCCTGCATGGCGAGGGCCGCCGCGGCCTCGTCGTCGCTCATGGTGGCGGCGTCGGGCTCAGGCGCAGCCTCGGCCTCGGCCTCGACCTCGGACACGGACACGGACACGGACTCGGACTCGGACTCGGACTCAGGCTCGGCCTCGGACTCGGACTCGGACTCGGCCGCAGGCTCGGCCGCGGTCTCGTCGCCAGGCGCGTCATCGACGGTGGGGTCGGGGGCTCGGGTCGCGGGTGCGGCGTCCGGAACGACGGAGTCGACGGGTGCTGCCTCGTCGGTGTCCGCGTCGGGCCGCGGCGTCGCCGGGAACAGGTCCTCCCACGTGGCGGCGCGCCACGAGTCGTCGGTCGGCGGTGTCCACGGGCGGTACCGCGCGTCGGTCGTCGTCTCTGCGGCGGGAGTCTCGTCGGGGACCGCGGAGAACGGGTTCGCGACCGCCTCGTCGACCACGGGGACGTCGTCGAGCGACCACGGCGCGTGAGTCGCCGCTTCGGGCGATTCGTCGGCTTCGGCGTCGCCCGAGGTGCTCGGTTCCGCCGGCACCTCGGGTGCGGGCTCGGCCGCGGGCATCGCGAAGATGTTCTCGGCGGGCGCTGCGGGCGGAGCCCAGAAGGATGGGGGTGGCGCCTGCTGCCAGGAACCGGTGTCGGAGGTGGGCGGTGCCCAGTCCGACGGCAGGTCGCCGGTCTCGACCGGAGGCGCAACGGGCTGCTCGATCGGCGGCTCGACGGGGACGGTGAACGGGTCGGCGAACGCGGCAGGTTCGTCGTCGTCGACGGGCTCCGGCTCCGGCTCCACGATCAGGTCGCGGTACTGCGGCGGCGGCGTGTAGGTCGACCGGCGGAGTCGCGGCGGAGCGAAGATTTCCTCGTCGGATTCCGCGGGCGGATCGCCGAGCGGGTCTCGGTCGCGCGCGTCATCCGTGGTGCTCATGCGCAAATCCTAAGTCGCCGGGGGCTCGAATTGCGTTAGCCGAGCCGTAATCAGGATAGATCCGGCGGTGCCCGAGTGCTCCCCCGCACTGGGGTGATCGCGCCGCATCGCCGCGGGCATAGGATCGGCGTGGCTAATTCTGATACCCATCGGCCTGAGCCCTCCGCTTCCCGTCTCAGCCCCGAGGATCACCCGTGCCCCAACGCAGCCGCAGCCCCCTCTCCGCCGCCGTCGCATCGGTCGGCGCGATCGCTCTGGTCGCCGGCCTCGCCGCCTGCACGTCGGACACCGGGACCGCGGGCGACGGGGGCACCTGGACGGTGCTCACCTACGAGATCGCCGACACCGACCTCGAACCGTTCATGATGACCGACGTCGCCGAAATGGGCGAGGTCGGGGGGCAGGACGGCTTCTCGCTGATCTCCCTCGTCGACCGCGCCGACGGCTACACCGACGAATCGGTACTCGGCCTCGACGACTGGGTCGGCGGCAAGCTGCTCGAGCTCACCGACGGTGGCGCGGAGGAACTCGACGACCTCGGCGACATCAACACGGGCGACCCGCAGGTGCTCGCCGACTTCATCACCCGTGGCTTCACGGACTACCCCGCCGACAACTACGCGCTGATCATCTCCGACCACGGCGCGTCGTGGCCCGGCGTCGGCGCCGACGAATCCTCCGACGAGGACTCGCTCAGCCTCGCCGAGATCGGCGAGGGTATCGCGACCGGGCTCGCGGGAGCCGACATCCCGAAGCTCGACCTGCTCGGCTTCGACGCCTGCCTGATGGCCACCTACGAGGTCGCCAGCGCCCTCGCTCCCCTCGCCGACCGCATGCTCGCCTCCCAGGAGCTCGAGCCCGGCCACGGCTGGGACTACGCGTCGCTGCAGCCCGCCGCCGAGGGCGCCGACGTCGACGAACTCGGCTCCAGCCTGATCGCCGGATTCGAAGCCCAGGCTCAGGCGGAGGACACCCAGTCCGAGATCACCCTGTCGCTCGTCGACCTCACCCGGATGACCGCGGTGGACGACGCGCTGGCCACCCTGACGTCGCAACTGGTGGACCGTGCCGCGAGCGTCTCCCCCGTCGTCGGCCGCACGCTCGCCTCGACGCTCGGCTTCGGCAAGAGCCCCGACCCCGAGCAGGACTCCTCTATGACCGACCTCGCCATGCTCGCCGGCGAGATCGGGGTGGACGCCCTCGACGTCTCCGATGCCACCGACGACCTCGTGCGCGCCGTCAACGACGCGGTGGTCGACAAAGTCGACGGCCAGGCCACCCGTGGTGCGACCGGTCTCTCCATCTACTTCCCGCCGCAGTCGCAGTACTTCGACGAGTCGTACCGCGAGCTCGAGGTCGCCGGCGGCTGGACCGACTTCCTCTCCAACTACTACGGCGAGGGCGCCGCGATCCCCGTCGAGGCCCAGGCGCAGTTCGCCACCGGCGATGCCGAGGTGTCCTTCGACGAGGAGGGGCTCACCATCACCGGCACCTTCGACAGCGCCACGCAGGACAACCTCGCGTCGAGCCACATCCGGTACGGCATCGTCGAGGACGACGGGTCGGTGACCTACGTCGGCGAGGAGCCGGCCGAGATCAGCGACGACGGCTCCGGCCTCGCCGTGGGCGTCTACGACCTCACGACCCTCACCATCAGCGACGGCGAGGACACCGCGACCGCCTACCTCCAGCTCACGACCGCGGAGGACGGTAGCTTCGTCACCTTCGACGTGCCGATGGCGTACTACGCTGCCGACGACGTCGAGGGCGAGACCTACCAGGACGCCCCGCTCTCCATCGTGCTCGACGGCGAGACGGGCGACATCACGAGCGAGACCTACTACTCCTACGACGAGACCAGCGGCAACTACGGCGAGCTGACCGCCGACACCGAGGGCATCATCGTGCCGCAGGTCCTGAATGTGACCCCGGATGGCGCGGAGGAATGGATCTCGACGAGCGACACCGGCCTCTACGCCGACCTGCCCTCGCTCGAATACGACCTCCCCGACCTCGAACCGGGCACCGCGGTGTACATCGAGCTCTGGGTGACGGACTTCGGCGGCAACAGCGACATGGTGAGCGCCACCGTCACCGTCCCGTAGGCACCGGCCGCGGCATCCTGCACCGATGTCGGATAGGTTTCACTACTGTGTCCGACAACGCCCACCCCCTCCCCGCGGAGGGGACGGCGCATGGCGAACCGGCGAACTGGCTCGTGCGGTCGGGGCGTTCGGTGGTCAACACGGCGCTCGGCGCCCGCAAGCACCGCACCTGGCGGATCCTCGCGCAGGCAGGTCTCGTCTTCAACGGCATCGTCAATCTCATCATCGGCAGCGTCGCGATCGCGGTAGCGGCCGGCGCCGGCACCGAGGCCAACCGCTCGGGCGCCCTCGCGGCGATCGCGGAGACGCCGGTCGGCCGCGCGGCGCTGTGGGTCGCCGCCGTCGGTCTCGCGGGACTCGCGGTCTGGCAGTGCACCGAGGCGGCCGCACTCGCCTCCCCCAGCCGCACGAAGAACATCTTCCGCTGGTTGCGCGACCTCTCGAAGGCGTTCGGATTCCTCGTCGTCGGCGCGGGCGTCGTGGTCTTCGCATCGGGCGGCCGCACCGACACCGCCCGCGCCACCTCGCGGGCCAGCGAGTTCCTGCTCGAGAGCATCGGCGGCGCGATCACGCTGTTCGCCATCGGGGGCATCGTGATCGCGGTCGGCGTCTCGTCGATCGTCCGCGGCATCCGGCGCACCTTCCTCGAGGAGGTGCGGCCCCTCCTCGGCGCGCGCCGGCGCATCGTGCAGACCGTCGGCATCGCCGGCCACGTCGCCCGCGGACTCGGCTTCACGACAATCGGCCTGCTCGTGCTCTACGCCGCACTCAGCGACAACCCCGGCCAGGTCGGCGGGCTCGACCACGCACTGCGCTATCTCGCGACGCTGCCCTCGGGCATCGTCGTGTTCGTGGTCATCGCCGTGGGGCTGATCGCCTACGGGCTGTACCTGTTCGCGCGCGCCCGGTTTATGCGGCGCTGAGCGTCGGCCGCGGCATCCGGCCCCGTGGCTGAATGCCCTACTGCCTGAACTGCGCCTCGAACTGGTCCGCGAGCGACAGCGAGGCCTGCGGGGTGATGTGGTTGGCGTCGCGGAACACCGCGAGACCGTCCTGCATCAGCGCGCAGTCGCCGTTCGAGCAGACGGAGTCGGTGAAGTCGAGCACGGTCGCGCCGTGCTCCTCGGTCGTGGCGGTCATCGCGTCCCAGGTGGGCTGCTGGCGTTCGGCCTTCGAGCTGAGGGAGGTCTCCATGGCGGGGTTGCAGGAGCCGAGCAGCAGGGAGATGTTGGCGCACGTCTCCATGCCCTTCCACTCGGCCTGCGTTGTCGGGAAGTCCTCGAGCCAGTAGTTCGGGATCGGCAGGATCATCACGACCTCGTGGCCGGCGCGGGTGAGACGGTCGATGACGTTGCCGAGTCCGTTGGCGTACCACGCGATCTTCGCGGTCTCGTCGTTCGTCTGGGTGCCGTCGGCCGCGGTCACGGTGATCTCGGGCGTGCGCAGGTAGTAGTCGGAGGCGCCGAGGAACACGGTTCCCGGCGTCGCGCTGTCGAGCCAGGTGAGCGCCGCGGTCTGGTACTGCAGGCAGCCCTCGCGGCTCGGCGCTCCCGAGCCGGTCTGGTACATCTGGTCGCCGACGACGGGGCAGGCGCTGTAGGTGAAAGCGGTGAACGGGGCATCGGCGTTCTCGGCCGCGGCCTTCACACCGGGCGAGAACATGTCGGCGTTGGAGTCGCCCAGCAGGTAGACCGGGTCGGCCGTGCCCGCGGGGTTCTGCACGCACGTGAGCGGGTCGCGGATCGCGCCGGGTGCCTGGGCGAAGCAGCCGGGCACGGTGCCGGTCACGGTGTTGGCAGCCTGCAGCACCTGCACGTTGCTGCTCCCCCAGCCGTGCGTCGACCCCGCGCTCAGCCCGAGCGCGAGCACGAGAGGCACGGCGGTGACGACGACCATACGGCGGGCCAGCCGCGGCCACGAGATGCGGGGAAGCTTACGCAGCGGCTGCTCGATAAAGCGATACGAACAGAGGGCCGGGATGACGGACAGAACACACGCGATCACCGACGCCCAGACGTTGGCGGGCCAGATGGTCAGCGCGAAGACGATGAACGGCCAGTGCCAGAGGTAGAGCGAGTACGACCAGTCGCCGATGCGGGCGGGGCCGCGCATCGAGAGCAGCCGGGGCACGACCGCGCGGGTGTTGTTGCCGGCGATCAGCACGAGCACGGTGCCGGCGACGGGCAGCAGCGTCCACTTGCCGGGGAACGGGGTGTCGGCGGTGATCAGGAAGAGCGAGGCGAGCAGCATGCCCGCACCGAGGATTCCGGCGGTCTCCGCGACGTAGCGCTTGCCGAACAGGGCAAGCGGGCCGATGAGGGCGAGAAGCGCTCCGGCGCCGAACTCCCACGCACGGGTCAGCGGGCTGTAGAAGCCCGACAGCCAGTTGTCGGCGAGCGAGGCGATGTTCGGGCCGTACATCGCGAGCAGGAAGGACGGGATCGCGATGAGCAGCACGACGACGAGCGGGCCGACCCAGGTGCGCGAGCGCTTCCGGGCGAGCATCCAGCCGGTGAAGATGAGCCCGGGGAACAGCAGGTAGAACTGCTCCTCGACCGACAGCGACCAGGTGTGCAGAAGAGGATTCGATTCGGCGGGGCCGTCGAAATAGCCCCCGGATGTCGCGGCGATCACGGCGTTCGCCGCGAGCAGCAGCGCGCCGATCGCGGTCGCGCTCGTCGTGGTCTGTTCCGAGCCGAGCGGCGACTGTAACAGGCCGGACAGCAGTACGGTGACGAGCACCATGACCGCCAGTGCCGGGGTCAGTCGCCAGTAGCGGCGGAGCGCGAACCGCCCCAGACGGATCGTGCCGGTCGCCTTCCACTCGCGGGCGAGCGCCGCGGTGATGACGAAACCGGAGATGACGAAGAAGACGTCGACGCCGACGAACCCGCCCGACATAGGCAGTCCCGCGTGGTACGCGAGCACCACGATGACGGCGAAAGCGCGGAGACCCTGGATGTCGAGGCGAGGGGTTGACCGCTGCGGTTCGACACCGGGTCTAAGGCCTGCGGACAATGACGTCTCCTACGGGTGGATGCCTCCACACGCGCAGTGCAGCTGAGAAGCATGGAGTTCGGTCCGTGGAAGGACCTCTCCGAGATCATACGTGAACTCTCGGGCTCGAACGGGTGACACGGCGACGGGTGAGGCGTAAGCGCCGACCCCTACGCGATCGAACGATGTGTGGGCCCTACCGGGCTCGAACCGATGACATCCACGGTGTAAACAAGCGTGTCATGAAACGATGCGGAGGCGCCACCCATGAAGATCCGCGGCCGCTCGCAGGATAGTTCGCGCCTCGGCTCTGGAAAGTTCCAGACAATAGCGGGCATTTGCGAACGTCCACCGACATCTCACCTACACGATTGGACTCCGGGATCCGGCTAAGAACAGACCAGCCGACGGTTGAGCTACCCCAGTAACACAGGGCGCGAGTTCTCCGCGGAGTTCCGGGTCCATCTCCGGTCGCCCAGCTTGTAAACCACTTCAGCAGTGAACTCCGAAATGGGGTTTCCGCTCAGCTCGCCAGCGTCAATAGGGATGGGTTCAACTTCGAGAGTCGCCTTGTGTTCGTCGTTTGCTGCCAACCGAAAATGAAACTGAGGATAACGTATCGCTTTCAACGGTGGATCGAGTGCGAACTTCTCGATCACTACGGGTCGGTCGCTGTCATTTGTAATCTCGACGTGAAGACTTACCATCTCCAAGTTCGGCACCGAGTTTTGCCCTCTTCCTCCTTTGAGTGCAATCGTCACCAAACCAGCTTCTTCCTCGGCGCGCTGTTCGGAGTTTCGGCTTTCCATCTTCAATGCCGTCCGTTCCTCCGCGCGCTGCTGCTCCAACGCGAGTGCCTGCGCGATGTCAGTCCGGGCCGCCTCAATCGAGGGGAAGTCTGCCTTGTCGGAAAACACTGCTTGGAAGATCGCATCGTTGCTCTCGATCTGTTTCCGCGTGCCTTCGAGTATCAGCGCACCCGCTACTAAAAATCCAACCGCGATAATTACAGCAAAGCCCCATCCGTCGAGGTCGAGACGCCACGGGAGGAGAGCACTAATAGCAACAAGCGGGAGTGCCACGCCAAACCGGAAAGCCGCTTCAGCCTCGGCACGGTCATAACGGTCGAAGAGATCCCGGCTGTCGGCGAGAAGTCTCGTCGCTACCAGCGAAATTTCCATATACATCTGAGTTGTGAGAGTGGCTGCAATGCGCGAAACTAGCTCGTTCTCCGAGAGATCGCTCTCCTCGCGCATACCGCGTCGCTCGACATACGGCTGCATCTCAGAAAGCTCGGGTGGAAGGCTTACGCCTGCTCGAACCATGTTCAATGCCACCTTCCTCGCAAGTTGACGGGATTCAATGCTGGAGGCCATCGACAAGCGCCGCCCGCTTGTGGGGACGACACGCAGAAGGAACTGAACGATTGCGGTGCCCGGTCGGACGAGCAAGACACCGATGATGTAGGCGACAAAGGATAGAACGGCAACGAGAGCGGCGGGCCCCAACGCCCCGAGGATTCGATACACCTCTTCGGCAAGTCCGCTGGCTTCGTCGAGCGTTGGGATCACAGGATAAGTTGCAAGCCACACGACAACGAGCCAGAGAAACCCGGTCGCGAGCGGTACGCGAAGATCGCGAAAACCAGGGAGAAGACTTGCGAGCATTCGCTCACACTAGCGTTCTCTAGTTGAAAGTGAGCGGCTGGCTAACTCTGACCCCGGACACGCTCGGCGCCTTACTCACCGGAGAGAGCCCGATAGGCGGTCGCCCGCGAGCAGCTGACCTCCCTCGCAATTTCGACAACCGAGTGGCCGCCGGCGTGCAGCTGCCTCGCCCATTCGATCGCGCCCGGTGTCAGAGCCTTCGGGCGACCGCCTATCTTCCCGCGCGCCTTCGCTGCGGCAAGGCCAGCGACGGTCCTCTCGCGGATGGTGTCGCGCTCGAGCTCGGCGAACGCAGCAATGATCGTGATCATCGCGCGGCCCATGGCGCCGGTCGTGTCGAGACCCTCGGTGAGGCTACGGAAGCCGACGCCCAGCTCAGCGAACTCAGCGAGCTGACCCAGCGTGTGCCGGGTGTTACGCCCGAGGCGATCGAGCTTCCACACAACAACTGTGTCGCCTTCGCGTACGTACTCGAGGAGAGCGCCCAGACCAGGCCGCTTCGCGATGGATCCTGAGACGCCCAGGTCCGAGAAGGTCTTCGTGACACCGGCCGCACAGAGCGCGTCCTCTTGCAGGTCACTGTTCTGACCGTCGACGCCGGAAGTCGAAACCCCGGATGTAGCCAATGCTGCCCATGATCTGCTCCATAAACGTGTGAGACCGGTTCTGAGACGAAACGGTTCTGCGAACGACTTCTGAGAACACCATGCGCGGCGGGTCGCCGGAAAGTGACCGTCTCGCAGAACCCACCGTTTCTGAAAGGCGCTGCGGCCCGATAGCTTGAACCCATGACACTGCTGGATGAAATCATTGAGGCGAGTACCGGCGAATCAGGCACCACAGCGAATCTGTTGCGAAAGGTACGCGTGGCGTCGCACCGGCTTGGGGCGTCCGAGATTTCGGCCTGGGCCCAGCACGAGCTATCCGGCTATCCCTCCGACGCTGCCCTTCCGGATTACCGAGTTCAGGACACCTCCGTTCTGGGCATCTTCTCCGGACCGATGCGTTCTCAAATAAATCACGACCTGCCGAAAGTAGGTGACGATTTCGAGGGCTGGTTCAGCATGGACATGCGTCAACCGATTTCGGAGCTCGAGAGCTTCGCCGGTGCTGACACCGATGCTGTGCGCGAGTGGCCCGCTTGGCTGGTGCAGAAGTACGAGCAGGCCGGCTTCTTCCGCATGGAATTTCACGTACTTTTCAGCGCGCACAATGTGATCCCGCGTCAACGAATTATTGGACTAATCGACACGGTAAAAACTCGCGTGCTGGACTTTGCGCTGGAGCTTCAGACTGAGTTCCCAGACGCCGGTTCCGCCGACGGACCTACGGTGGCGTCGGAGCCGTCCCTCGCGCGGACTGTGAATCACATCACCAACAACATCACCGGGCACGGCGTGAACGTGGCGATCGGCAATGAAACGGTTCGTCAACGCAGCATCGTGAACACGGGTGACACCACCGCCTTGAAGACGGAGGCAGAAGCTCTAGGTTTGACTGCAGACTTGGCCAAAGAGTTTGTAGCAGCGGTCGAGGCAGATCGCAGCACCGACGGGCCGGAAGTTACGAGCTTCCTTGCACGCTTGCGCGCGGGTTCGATTTCGCTGGGCTCGTCGCTCACCAGCGACGTCGTAGCCGGCTCCCTGATCGAGCTAGCCAAGGGATTTCTCGGCCTCGCCTGAGCTCGGCGCGAACTCTGAGGTTGTTCCGTCCTAGTTCACATTTTCACGGCCTGGAGTACCTTCGTCGGCATGGCAGATCATCCGATCTGGGCGCGCGACTCGGTCGAGCTAGAGGGTACTGAGGAGTGGCTAGAAGTCGATGCTGACGGCGGAGCCGTCATCCATGAATACCATGGCCTGCTCGAGCGTGTTCGGCGTAGTCAGCCCACACCCGAACTCACCGCCGGCGAAAGTACCTCGAATGTCTAACGCGCCGCCGGGAGTCTGGATCCGTTCGGTGACCTTGACATCGGTGAAGACGTCCTCGCCGAGCTGAGCCTCGATCGGCTCAAGGCATGCCTCTTCGGCGCCGCCGCCTGCGGAGCATCCGGTGAGAAGAGCGGCGGCTGCGAGTGTGACGGCGAGCAGGCCGAGGCGACGGTTCATGCTCGCAGCCTAGCGGCGATTGCGAGTGATGCTCAGCCGAGATCCGGTAGACGCTCAACGACCTTGAGGACCTCCGGGATTCGGCCGGCGACAATGAGGTCGAAAGCCGAGCCGTCGCCCCACGGACCTCTAGACCAGAAAAGCCAGTAGACCGCTTCCTCATCGTCACGACCGTGACCTCGAGACGGGACCATCGCTCGCATCACCTCGCCGGCTGCGGGCAGTAGACCGAAGCCCTCGCCCGTACGGAACTGCCGCACGGGCAGAAGCATGAAGCCGTCGCTGGTGGTGATCGCCCAGGCGTCCCCCTCGTGCACTAGGCGCTCGACCTCATCGACGGTGACGCCAAGCTTCTCGGCCACCGTCCCGGGTTCATACCAGGGCCCGGCGACGGCGTCGAGGCTCAGAGGGTCCGGGTCGTCTGCCATGAAGCTGACGGTACACCGGCATCGGCGTACCTCCCTATAGGAGGGCGTGAAGAAGGCCGGCCCGTCGGACGGACCGGCCCCATCAGGTTGATAGATAGCATGCGTGTGCGCGCGCACATGCATGCACTCACTCTCGCACGCACGCACTCATGCGCCCACGCGCGTACGAATGCGCGTATGAGTGCGTGCATTCACGCTAGCTTCGGCTGACGAACTCCGGAGGAATCCCCATTCTGGCGCTCGAGGTCGACTCGTGCACGACGCTGAGAGATTGACGCCGTGGACAGCGAGGAGACAGGCCAGAAGAGCCGGGCGAAAGTGCGAATGATCCGCGGCTGCTACCTCGTCGCGCACACGGCACTTGCCGGCGGGTTGTGCGTGGCGACACAAGCGCGACCGGCCTTACGTCGGATCAGATTCTGGCCGCGGACTGGCTCAGACCCGCACTTCGCGGTGCAACTGTTCGTCAGCTTGCGCCGCACGCACGACCATCCGGTCGACTAGGAGCTGCACGGTCGGCGTCTGATGCTCGGCAGGCAGACTCGCGACGACTGCGTTGAACACGGTCGGTGCGGTCGCGGCGAGTAGTTGCGCCCAGTCGATGAACGCCTCCGGGTCGAGGCCTGCATCGCGCGCCACCGCTTTCCACTCGAACGGCCCCATGGCTCCTGCCTCGTAGGACCCGGAGACCCTCATCGACAGCTTCGTTTTATCGAACGCGACCAGCAGGTCGGAAGGCTGATCTCCGCGCGGCTTCGCGTACGGCAGGAACGAGGAGACATCGTACATCGGGGAAAGCGTGGACACCTGCGGGGTGAGGTCGAGGGAGTAATTCTTTGCGTGCGCGTCGGTATTCAGCACCAGCCACGAGAACAACATCGACTTCACGAACCGCTCCTTCGCCTCGGCGACGCTCGCCCGCGGAAGCCGGTCAAGAAGCGCAAGCATCTTGCGGTAGTCCGGGCCGCCGTCCTTCTCGTACTTGCGGAGCCTAGGTACGCCGAGAGCCTGGGCTACATCCTCTTGGTGGATACGGCGGACCGGCCCACTGATGCGCTCTTCGCGGTCGAACCGCGTCACCACTAGCGAGTGCTCTCCGGCGAACGTCGTGATCGCAGTTTCCGCTGCGGGGAAGCCCAGGAGGAACATCGACGCCATCGTCACGTGCTCGACGATCTCGCCGTCGACCATCCCGGTGACCTTCGGCTTGAAGATGTGCGTGGACGGGTGGACGCCTGTGGAGTCGTGCCAGCCGCCGTCGCGGAGTGCGAGGGCGAACTTGCCCTGCGCCCCACCGAGGGAGAAGTACCCGTTGCCGGATTCCTCCGCGGTCGGGACAGGCAAGTTGTCGCGGATCGCGCGGATTCGCACTGCGATCTCCTCGTCGGACACCGCGGCAAAAGATCCGTCGGCTCGAGGTGTGGTGCCGGCCGGATAGAACTCGAGCGCGCCGGCGACGTCGGCGCCGTGGGCGGCGAGCAAGTGGAAAGGGTCAGCGTCGGAGAGCCCAGCTTGCCTAGTCCACTCCTCGCGGACGGCGGTGCTGTCGGGTAGCAGGTTGTCGAGGAAGTCGAAGACGGTGCGGCCGGTGTGCACGCGCGCGGTCTTCGGGAGGGAGTGGGAAATCGCGGGGCCGTCGGATTCGCGCCATACTTCGTTGTAGGCTAGGCGGTATCGCTCTCGATCGAGGTACTCGAGGACGGCAGCGTGCTGCCCGAGTAGGTGCACGTCGATGCGTTCGGTCATTCCCGCTCCTCAATGCTGCGCTGCGCCCGCTTAGCGGCGATCTCGGACATCGAAGCGATCATCGGTTGCGCGAGCCGCTTCATCGCCTCCTGATAGGAGGTGTTGCTGGTCAGGGAGTCCAGCGCCGACCTCGACGACTCGGACATTCCGGACCTGCTCATGGCGCGTCGGATGTTGGCGGACATGTCGTCCAGCAGGTCTCTGTTGATCTCGGCGACTGACCTCATCGCGGCCTCTTGCAAAGTTCCTTCGGGCACCGCCGACGGCGCACTGACGTCGAGGTCGAGGTCGAGCTCGCGGAGCACGGCGAGCACCTTCGACAGGCTCACGTCCGATTTCGCGGTCTCGAATCGGGAGAGCCACTGGCGGGTGACGCTGGTACGCTCGGCGAGGTCGTCCTGGGAGAGGTTCAAGTCGATTCGTCGCTGTCGTGCGACACGTCCGATGTCCTCGGGCCACGGTGTCTTCATCGGATCTGCTCCTCTCGGGGACGATATTGTTCCATGTAGGCGATGGAACGCGTGCGTCCCATTGTAGCAATGGAACGTCTTCGTTACATCAGTAAAATGGAACGCCTTCGTTACAAGGTAGACGCGCGGCGGACTAGAACTTGATTGCGTGGACCGGCCGCCGAAGGGGATACTCCGTGGAGGCAAGGGGCGGTCATGTCTGCGAACGAGGATCGTGCGGTCGCCGCGGCGAAGAGCCGATTCGCGCTCTTGACCGCGCCGATCTTCGGACTGAGCTACCTCCAGATCGAGGCGACTGTCGGCAATTTAGTGTCGAGTGGTGCCGCGAATCGTGCGTGTCGGTAGCCTTCTCAGCGTGTCTAGTGAGTTCGTCATTCGCTCAGCCATGCCTAACGGTGCCGAGCACATTGCTGCAGTCCACGCCGCTTCCTGGCGCGAAACCTACCGCGGTACGGTTGTCTCCGACGAGGTGCTCGACTCACCCAATTTCCCCGGGACAGAATGAGGTTCTGGATGGCCGCTCTGACCGACCCGTGCTGGGCGGCGAACACCATCTTCGTTGCCGAGATCAATGGTGCGCTTGTTGGGATTGACATGTCCGGTCCGGCTAGCGGGGAAGAGTGGACGCGCGATCTTCACGTGCTCTACGTCCTCGCCAAGCACGACGGAACTGATGTCGGCACAGCACTTCTGAACTCGGCCTAGATCCCGCTGAGCCCGCGGCCTACGGGTAGGTGACCCCGTTCCACGGGCTCAGGCGTTCTACCGGAACAATGGATTCGTCCTAGACGGAGTTGCGAAGATCGCAAAGTAGTGTCCGCGAGATCCGCATGCGACGTCACGGAACTGGGTGAGCTCGCTGCGCCGGCGCGACCGCTCGTTCATTGATCCCTCGAGATTCCAACGTCCGACAGGAGATACGAGAGAAACGCCGCTCCACTGGCGGCTTTGTTGAGAGCACCGATAGCTTTGTCCTCGAACTTGAAGGATGCAGCTATGAACGACGAGTCACCGAAGACAACTGAGGTCAAGGGAAAATTTCGACCGCCAACCGATGGGTCTACACTTCCCTCGCTCACTTTCGCGCTAACAAATGAGGAAGCGCGTGCGGGCGCGCCCGAGGACGTCGTGGCCGAATTCATGAAAACTTGGGCGCCGCCCGGAGCAAGCTCTTGGTACTCCATGAAGATCAATGAGACACCGGGAAACGGGCGTCAGAGCATCGAAGCGTCCTTGGTTGTTCCTAGCGCCAACAAGTGGGAGCTTGGCGAAGCACGGATCTCTCGAATTGGTGGCCGGGCTCCTTCCGATGTGGACTTCCGAAACCTGCTCTACACGCGAATCGGAGCGTCGGCAGTGGCGGGAGGTCGGATCGAGGCTGCCATGAAGCGGCTCATCCTGCACATGTCGGGCACATTAGAACCTGCATTTGCAGATGCGGAGGATCAGTGGCTGACCCTCGAGAAGAAGTTGCGTGCCGCAGCAATGGCGGTGGGCGAAAGAGCGGCTGACGTCATCGAAGTCTTGGACTGGGGGCAAGCAAACAAGATCCGCGAGATCCGAAACGACATGATCCACGCTTACTGGTGGGACTACTCGAATGTCGGTATCACGCGTGGCCGCGTTCATCGGGACGGTACAAGCGAAGTCATATTGATGACACCTGAGCAACTAGATTCAGACTGTGGCAAGCTACAGAATTACGCTGAAGCCCTCGACTCAGCGATGGACGGAATCTGGCTAAATATCTACCTGCCTCGCCTGAATGACGAGCCCACCGCCTGATCTATGGATGTTCAGCAGGATTAGAAGTGCCCGCAAGCCGATCCCTGAACGGGCGTATCGTGCGGCTGTGTGCCCTGCCGAAAAAATTGGCTCTCGTCGATCGGTAAGCCTGCACGGCCGCATCAATTCTTGGCTGCCCGGTCGACGCAGTGACCCGCGAACGCGTCACCGGGGAAGGAACAGATCTACGCCAGTTGCGGCGACGACGGGGCTAGCTCAAATATAAGAAACTGCGCATGAGGGTCGTGAGATCTGTAGATTCCGTGATCTCGACGTCGAGTCCGCCGCTGAATATCTGGTTGTAACCACGGATGGTTGCGTCCCAAGTCCCGTGTACTAAGCCCGATGCTTGCTCGCTGACAATGAGAATGGATCCGCCATCATCTGACTCGAAGAGCGCCTTCGGCCGAAGATCTCCCGCGCTTACTGTCACGTCGACGGAGCCTCCGTTAGCCCACGACGTCTTCGACGCAAGGAACGCTCGCGATGGCGAATACTCGCCAGGCAACAGCGCTGCATAATTCGCACCGCCAAACCGCTCACGGAGATCGATCTTGACCGGCCCCCATTCTCGTGGCGGTTCGGGCAGCTTCAAATCCGCCCAGGTCGGCTCATCATTGACCGCGTACTCCGGTACAAGTGTCGTAATCGAGCCCTCGAGATGAAGCCTCACCTCAACGTCGTGCAGGAAGGTCTGCGTCTTATTGGTGATCGAGATCTCATTCGGTGGTAGCGAGTGACGGACGAAGAGTTCGACAGCTCCAGGCCAAGCCTGCCTGAAAGACGTTTCCCAACGTGTGATCGCATACCGATACTCATCTTCCGTTCTCGCCTTTGGCTTCTCGCTGACGAACATTGAGGATTGCTGGATCTGCCCGGCGAACCTTGCTATGTCGCTGCCGGCATAGAAAATGTCGAAAAAAGAGGTGGCTGTGGGTCGCGAGTTTTTAACGGCTCCGGGGTCGGAAGGGCGCTGATCAGCCGTCGACGCACTGATCTTATGAGTTCTTCGAGAGTGCGCTCCTCATCGACATTGACTGCAGTCACGGTGCCCACAACCGAAACCTCGATCTCAAACTCCGCGCTGCGGTTGCCGCGCCGGCTGTGACTGAGCAAACCGATCGGTCGTGATCTCTCGGCACCACCAAGTTCCAGATTTTGCCCGCTTCGGCTGGGCTTTTCTGTTTCACCAACATCTCGCCAACACAGCAAGCCAGATACAAACTGAGCACGTCGCCTTCAACGCAGAAAACCCCCGCCTGAGCGGGGGTTTTTCTCTGTGGGCCCTACCGGGCTCGAACCGATGACATCCACGGTGTAAACGTGGCGCTCTACCAACTGAGCTAAAGGCCCGTCAATCCGCCGTGGCGGAACAACGAGCCTCCATCCTACGACATACACTCAGCCCAATGAGCACCAACACCGAGGAACGCGCCGCGCGTGCCGAACACCGCTGGCCGGCAGTCGTCGCACTGCTGATCGCACTCGCCCTGTACGCCCTGCTGCCGAGCAGCTTCCTCCCGATCCTCCGCTACAGCGCGGTCGCGGTGGGTGCGCTGATGCTCATCCCCCTCATCTCGGTGAACCCGCTGCGGTTCCAGAAGCAGACGAAGTGGTCCCGCCGCCTGTCGGTCGCGCAGGTTCTGTTCCTCGCGTTCGTGAACCAGGTCGCGCTGGTGCAGCTCGTCTTCGAACTCATCGGCGCGGACAAGAGCGACGGCCCGTCGCTGCTGCTCGCCGCCCTGCAGGTCTGGATCACCAACGTCATCCTGTTCGCCCTCATCTACTGGGAGCTCGACCGCGGCGGTCCCGTGGTGCGCACTCAGGCGCAGCGCGCGGATCTTCCCCGGGCCGACTTCCGGTTCCCGCAGGACGAAGACCACGACGCGATCACCGAGGTCGCCGTGCGGTCGTCGCAGAAGTCGGACTGGACGCCGAGCTTCGTCGACTACCTCTACTTCTCGTCGTCGAACTCGATGGCGTTCAGCGCCACCGACACGATGCCGCTCTCGCACCGCGCCAAGGGCCTGATGCTCGTCGAGTCGTTCGCCGGGTTCGTGATCCTCGCCCTGGTGATCGCGCGGGCGGTGTCACTGCTCGGCTGAGCCGCCCGACGCCGGGGCTCGGGCCCTATGCCGGGGCGAGGAACGCGGTGAGCGCGCCGGCCAGAGCCGCCGGGTCGTCGACCGCGCAGAGTTCGCGCGCGGAATGCATCGACAGCAGCGGCACGCCGATGTCGACGGTGCGGATGCCGAGGCGGGTCGCCGTGACCGGGCCGATCGTCGAGCCGCACGGCACCGTGTTGTTGGAGACGAACTCCTGATACGCGACGCCGGCCTGCGCGCAGGCACGCGCCCACTCGGCGGCACCGGCCGCGTCGGTCGCGTAGCGCTGCTGCGCGTTGATCTTGAGCAGCGGACCGCGGCCCATCACCGGACGGTTGGCCGGGTCGTGACGCTCGGCGTAGTTCGGGTGTACCGAGTGTCCGGCGTCGGCCGAGAAGCACCAGGATGCCGCGAAGCCCCGCAGTCGCTCCGACTCCGTCGCGCCGAGGCCGTCGGCGATGCGCGCCAGCACGTCCGCGAGGAACGGACCGGCCGCACCCGAGCGGGTCGCGGAACCGACCTCTTCGTGGTCGAAGCCCGCGAAGACGGAGACGTGCGACGCGTCGAGCGGCGCGGCCGTGATCGCCGCGAGTCCCGCGTGCACCGAGACGAGGTTGTCCATGCGGCCGGCCGCGAAGAAGGCGTCGTCGAGACCGAAGACGGCGGGCGCGGCCGTGTCGGCCACGACGATGTCGTAGCCCGCGACATCCGCCGCTTCGACGCCGGCGAGGCCGGCCAGATGGCCGAGCAGGTCGGCGCCGGAGAGGTCGCCGAGGCCGAAGACGGGATTGAGGTGCTGCTGCGGGTCGAGGCGGAGGCCGTCGTTGACGCCGCGGTCGAGGTGGATGGCGAGCTGCGGGATGCGCAGGAACGGGCCGGTGCGCACGAGCACCTCGGTGCCGTCGAGAGTGACCAGGCGGCCGGCGAGCTCGAGCTCGCGGTCGAGCCAGGAGTTGAAGAGCGGTCCGCCGTAGACCTCGACGCCGGCCTGCAGGAATCCGTTCGACGCGGTGGTCGACTTCGGCTTCAGCTTGAAGCCGGGCGAATCGGTGTGGGTGCCGACGATGCGGAACGGGATCTGGGGAACCGCCGCCTCGGGCTCGACCCAGGCGATGACCGCGCCGTCACGGACGACGAACCGGCGCCCGGGGCCCGTCGGCCACTCGGCAGTCTCGTCGAGACGGTCGAAGCCCGCGGCCTCGAGCCGGCGTGCGGACTCGTGGGCGGCGTGGAACGAGGACGGGGAGGCGGCGATGAAGTCGGCGAGGTCGCCGAGGTGTGCGGTCATACGACCATTCAACCAGCAGGTGCCGGGTGCGAGAGGCTAGGCGGTCACCGGGACGGGGACGATCTCCTCTAGAGCTGCGCGGTATTCCTCGATCGACCGCGCCTCGCCCGGCGCGGTGATGAAGCTCGCGCGGATGATGCCGTTGATGTCGATGAGGAAGGTGGCGCGGTTGGCGTAGCCCTTCTCCTCGAGGAACACGCCGTACTCCTTGGCGACGGCGCCGTGCGGCCAGAAGTCGGCGAGCAGCGTGAAGTCGTAGCCCTCTGCCTCGGCGAACGCGCGCAGCGTCGCCTTCGAGTCGGCGGAGATGCCGATGAGCTCCACGCCGTTGCTCTTGAACATCGAGAGGTTCTCGCTCAGTCCGCAGAGTTCGCTCGTGCAGGTCGACGAGAAAGCGAGGGGGAAGAATACGAGGGCGACGGGCTTCTTGCCCTTGAATTCGCCGAGTCGCACGTGCTCGCCGAACTGGTTGGCAAGTTCGAAGTCGGGTGCCTGGGTGTCGTTCTCCAGAGCCATGATTTGCGTCCTTTCGTGCCCGGCATAAACCGTCGAGCAAACACGAAGCGCTATCTTACGCTCGCGATAGCGAATCGTGCAGAAACACGCATTGAGGGCGGAAAACGCACGCGCAGGTTGTCACGTCGAGCGGTGCATAGAATGTTCTGGCGTAGCCGTTACTTACCCGCAGGTGCAAACCCTTACCCTGCGGCGGCTGGGCACGATCACTCACAAAGGAAGAGGTCAACGGTGACGGTTAACGACCAGGATCCATACTCGGTGCACAACATCGATTCAGACCCTGAGGAGACCGCCGAGTGGCAGGAATCCCTCGACGCCCTCGTGGCGGCACTCGGACACGAGCGCGGACGCGAAGTTATGCTCAGCCTCCTCAAGCGCTCGAAGGAGCTCCACCTCGGCGTTCCGATGGTGCCGACGACTGACTACCTCAACACGATCGCTCCCGAGAACGAGCCCGAGTTCCCCGGCAACGAGGACATCGAACGCCGCTACCGCGCGTGGATCCGCTGGAACGCGGCCATCACCGTGCACCGTGCGCAGCGCCCCGGCATCGGTGTCGGCGGCCACATCTCGACCTACGCGTCGTCCGCCGCCCTCTACGAGGTCGGCCACAACCACTTCTTCCGCGGTCACGACGCGCCCGGCGGAGCCGACCAGGTCTTCTACCAGGGCCACGCCTCACCCGGCATGTACGCCCGCGCCTTCCTCGAGGGACGTCTGACGACCGACCAGCTCGACGGTTTCCGCCAGGAGAAGTCGCACGTCAGCGGCGGCCTTTCCAGCTACCCGCACCCCCGTCTGATGCCGGACTTCTGGCAGTTCCCGACGGTGTCGATGGGTCTCGGTCCGATCAACGCGATCTACCAGGCGCAGGCCAACCGCTACCTCACCAACCGCGGCATCAAGGACGCCTCCGACCAGCAGGTCTGGGCGTTCCTCGGCGACGGCGAGATGGACGAGGTCGAGAGCCGCGGCGCCCTGCAGTGGGCGGCCAACGACGGCCTCGACAACCTGAACTTCGTGATCAACTGCAACCTGCAGCGCCTCGACGGCCCGGTGCGCGGCAACGGCAAGATCATCCAGGAGCTCGAGAGCTTCTTCCGCGGCGCCGGCTGGAACGTCATCAAGGTGGTCTGGGGCCGCGAGTGGGACGACCTGCTCAAGAACGACCACGAGGGCGCCCTGCGCGACCTGATGAACCGCACGCCCGACGGCGACTACCAGACGTACAAGGCCGAGAACGGCGCGTACGTGCGGGAGAACTTCTTCGGACGCGACCCGCGCACGCTCAAGATGGTGGAACACCTCACCGACGACCAGGTCTGGGGCCTCAAGCGCGGCGGTCACGACTACCGCAAGGTCTATGCCGCGTTCAAGGCTGCCACCGAGCACAAGGGCCAGCCCACCGTCATCCTCGCCAAGACGGTCAAGGGCTACGGTCTCGGCCCGTCCTTCGAGGGCCGCAACGCGACCCACCAGATGAAGAAGCTGACGCTCGACAACCTCAAGCAGTTCCGCGACGAGATGCACATTCCGATTACGGATGCCGCACTCGAAGAGAACCCGTACCAGCCGCCGTACTACACGCCGGGTGAGAACGACGAGGCCATCCAGTACATGCACGAGCGCCGCCGCGCGCTCGGCGGATACCTGCCGGAGCGTCGCTCGAAGTACACGCAGATCAACCTGCCCGAGGAATCGGCCTGGGACATCGCGAAGAAGGGCTCCGGCAAGCAGGAGATCGCCAGCACCATGGCGTTCGCCCGTCTGCTGAAGGACCTGCTGCGTGCGAAGGACTTCGGTCACCGCATCGTCCCCGTCATCCCCGACGAGGCGCGCACCTTCGGTATGGACGCGTACTTCCCCACGGCGAAGATCTACAACCCCCAGGGCCAGCACTACACCTCCGTGGACCGCGAGCAGCTGCTCGCCTACAAGGAGAGCCCGCAGGGCCAGATCGTGCACGTCGGCATCAACGAGGCCGGTGCCTTCTCCGCGTTCACCGCGGCCGGCACCTCCTACGCGACGCAGGGCGAGCCGCTGATCCCGGTCTACGTCTTCTACTCCATGTTCGGATTCCAGCGCACGGGTGACGCCATGTGGGCGGCCGGCGACCAGATGACCCGCGGGTTCATCATGGGCGCCACGGCCGGACGCACGACGCTGACCGGCGAGGGCCTCCAGCACGCCGACGGCCACTCGCTGCTGCTCGCGTCGACGAACCCCGCCGTCGTGTCGTACGACCCGGCCTACGGATACGAGATCGGCGCCATCGTCAAGGCCGGCCTCGAGCGCATGTACGGCGGGACGCACCCCGACCCGAACGTCATGTACTACATCACGCTCTACAACGAGCCGCTGCAGCAGCCCGCCGTTCCCGAGAACTTCGACGAGGAAGGCGCCCTCCAGGGCCTCTACCTGCTGAAGACCGGTCAGGAGCACGGGCCCAAGGTGCAGCTGCTCGCGTCGGGTGTCGCCGTGCCGTGGGCTCTCGAGGCCCAGGAACTGCTGGCGAACGACTGGGGCGTCTCCGCCGACGTCTGGTCGGTCACCTCGTGGACCGAACTGCGTCGTGAGGGCCTCGCGGCCGAGGAGCACAACTTCCTCTACCCCAACGAAGAGCGCTGGATCCCGTACGTGACGCGCAAGCTGTCGCGCACCCAGGGCCCGTTCGTCGCGACGACCGACTACATGCACGCCGTGCCCGACCAGATCCGCCAGTTCGTCCCCGGCGACTACGCGACCCTGGGTGCCGACGACTTCGGCTTCTCGGACACCCGTGCAGCGGCACGTCGGTACTTCAAGATCGACGGACCGTCCATGGTGGTCCGCGCGCTCGAGTCGCTCGTGCGCCGTGGGGAGATCGACTCGTCGGTTCCCGCGGCAGCGATCGACAAGTACCGTCTGCTCGACGTCAACGCCGGCACGACCGGAAACGCCGGCGGCGAAAGCTAACGGTGGCCGTCACCCCCAAGACGAAGGAGCAGACGCTCGCCTGGCTGCGCACCATTTCCGGTGAGCTGTCCACGGCGACGTTGAAGCGGCTGGACGACACGCTGCCCTGGTACGGCGATATGCCACCGGGGCGGCGGTCGGCCGTCGGTCTCGTCGCCCAGGCGGGCATCACCTCCTTCATCAGCTGGTTCGAAGACCCGAAGTCGACCCCGTGGATCGCCGCGGACGTCTTCGGGGCCGCCCCGCGCGAACTCCTCCGTTCCGTGTCGCTGCAGCAGACGCTGCAGCTGATCCGCATCACGGTGGAGGTCGTCGAGGCGCGCATCGGCGTCGGCGACGATGTGCTGCGCGAGGCGATCCTGCTCTACTCGCGGGAGATCGCGTTCGCCTCGGCCGACGTGTACGCCCGCGCCGCCGAGGCGCGCGGCCTCTGGGACGCGCGCCTCGAAGCGCTCGTCGTCGACTCGATCCTCAGCGGCGAGTACGACACCGAGCTGCCCAGCCGCATCGCCGCGCTGGGATGGAACGGCCACGGCGAGGTCTGCGTGCTCGTGGGCACCACACCGCGGATGCTCGACGTCGACCAGCTGCGCCGCACGGCCCGTCACCTCGACGCCGACGTGCTCATCGGGGTGCAGGGCAACCGGCTGGTGCTCGTCATCGGCCGCTCGACCCCCATTGCCGACGAGGCGGATGCCGCGACCCGCATGCCCTTCATCGAGATCGCCGCGCAGCTCGAGCCCGGTTTCGGTCCGGGACACCTCGTGCTCGGCCACGAGGTCTCGACGCTCGTCGACGCTTCCAAGAGCGCCAAGGCGGCACTCGCGGGGTTCGCGGTGGCGCGCGCCTGGCGCAACGCCCCACGCCCGACCCTGGCCGACGACCTGCTGCCCGAGCGCGCCTTCGCGGGCGACCCGCTCGCGCGTTCCACCCTCATCAACCGCATCTACCGGCCGTTGCAGCAGCACTCCACCGAGCTGCTCGCCACTCTCTGGTGCTACCTCGACAACGGCCGCTCGCTCGAGGCCACGGCGCGCGAGCTGTTCGTGCACCCGAACACCGTGCGCTACCGCCTCAAGCGCATCAGCGAGGTCATCGGCTGGGATGCCACGGGCGCCCGTGAGGCGCTCATCCTGCAGTCCGCGCTGATCATCGGCTCGATCGCCGAACCCGACGCGGCGCGCAAGCGCTGAGCCGCGCCATCCACCCCTCTCTCTCGCCGCCCTACGTTCGGAAATTCAGGAAGTTGTGCCACCCGCACACGCATACCGGGCCGTATGGGCCCGTTTACTGTCGCTCTTCCTGAATTTCCGATGAGCGGGGCGGCGCGGGTGGCATGCTCGGCGGGTGACAGCGACGACGCACCGCACCATAGCCATCGAGAGCGCGGATGGCGCCACCTCGGTCATCGAGACGTTCGGCGATGACGGACCGAACGTGCTGTTCCTCCCGGCGCTCGGCGTGCCGTTGCACTACTACCGGCCGCTGCTCGCGGAGTGGGCGTCGCGCGGGTACCGGCTGTCCGGGCTCGAACTGCGTGGGATGCCGCAGAGCTCGACCTCCGACGTACGTGCCAACGACTTCGGCTACAACCACGCGCTCGCGCTCGACATCCCGGCCGCCGTCGAGCAGCTGGAGCCCGGCCCGTTCCTGCTCGTCGGCCACAGCCTTGGCGGCCAGCTGGCGTTGCTCTACGCCGCCGCCCATCCCGACCGGGTGCGCGCCGTCGTCACGATCGCCAGCGGGTCCACCCACCACGGGGCGTTCCCGGGTGCGGCGGCCCGCGCCAAACGGCGCCTGCAGGTCGGGGTGGTGCGCGGAGTGACCCGCACCCTCGGCTGGTTCCCCGGCCACGTGCTGCGCTTCGGCGGACGACAGCCCCGCACGATGATGTCCGACTGGGGTTTCGAGGGCGCCCACGGCCGCTTCGTGCTCGCGGGCAGCGACGTCGACCACGAGGCGCAACTCGCCGACCTGCGCCTCCCCGTCCTGATGCTCACGCTCGACGGCGACCCGACCGTGCCGCGCCTGTCCTCCGACCATCTGGGCGCGCGCCTGCGATCGGCCGCCGTCTCCACGGTGCACGTCGACCGGGCGCAGAACGAGGGTGTCGCGTTCGACCATTTCCGCTGGGCCCGCCGCCGTCCCGGGGCCGTGCTGGCACCGGTCGCCGGCTGGCTCGACGGGCTGGGATGACCCCCGGCGCCTCGCCTCGACAGGACGAAACGGGCCCGTCGCACGCTCGACAGGATCAGGGGCGGCGCGTCGGCCGCACGGTCCTGTTCGACGGCGTGCACACCGTGGGTTGTGGACACTCGCCAAGGCCCGTGACGAATCTCAGTGGAGTGTGCACAGCGGCTCGTGGCCCCCGGCTGGCAGACTAGAGCGCGTGATTGTTGTCGTTGCGCCCGGACAGGGCTCCCAAACTCCCGGATTTCTCGAACCCTGGCTTGCCGAGTCGCGCTTCCGCGACCAGCTCGCCGGCATCTCCGACGCGGTCGGCATCGATCTCGTGGCGCACGGCACCACGAGCGACGCAGACACGATCCGCGACACCGCGGTCGCCCAGCCGCTGATCGTCGCCGCCGGACTCCTCACCCTGAGCGCCCTGTTCGCCGACGGCCGTCGCGACAGGGTCGCCGGCGTCGCGGGCCACTCGGTCGGCGAGGTGACCGCGGCAGCCGCCGCCGGCATCCTCAGCGAGACCGACGCCGTCGCCTTCGTGCGCGAACGCGGCACCGCGATGGCCGCCGCAGCGGCGGAGACCCCGACCGGCATGAGCGCCGTGCTCGGCGGCGACGAGGCGGAGCTCCTCGCCCGCCTCGAGCAGCTGGGTCTCGAGCCCGCCAACTTCAACGGCGGCGGCCAGATCGTCGTCGCGGGAGCCCTCGACGCCCTCGACGCCCTCAAGGACAACCCGGTCGCCGGCAGCCGCGTCATCGCGCTCCAGGTCGCCGGAGCCTTCCACACCCGCTACATGGAGCCCGCCGTCGCCCACCTGCGCGACTTCGCGGCCACCCTCACGCCGAGCGACCCCACACTGCCGATCTGGTCGAACCAGAACGGCCAGACCGTCGCGGTCGGCGCCGAATTCCTCGACCTCCTCGTCGGGCAGGTGTCGTCGCCGGTGCGCTGGGACAAGTCCATGGCGGCGTTCGCGGAGGCCGGCGTGACCGGCATCATCGAACTCGCCCCGGCCGGCGCACTCGTCGGCCTTGCCAAGCGCGGCCTGAAGGGCGTGCCGACCGTGGCCGTCAAGACGCCCGACGACCTCGAGAAAGCATTCGCCATGATCGACGGGACAGCAGCATGAGCACCCCCACCCTGAAGCAGTCCAGTGGACCGCAGTTCACGCGCATCTACAGCTACGGCGCGGCGCGCGGCGATCTCCTCGTCCCGAACGACGACCTGATCGCCCCGATCAATTCGAGCGACGAGTGGATCCAGCAGCGCACGGGCATCATCACCCGCACGCGTGCCTCCCACGACGTCGGCGCGGTCGATCTGGCGACGGATGCCGCGACCGAAGCCATCGAAAAGTCCGGTATCGCCCCCGAACTCATCGACCTGGTCATCATCGCCACGATCAGCAACGTGCGACAGACCCCGTCGATGGCCGCCGTGGTCGCCGACCGCGTCGGTGCGAACCCCGCCGCCGCCTACGACGCCAACGCGGCGTGCGCCGGCTTCAGCTACGCGGTGACGCAGGCCGACGCGCTGATCCGCGCCGGAGCCGCACACTACGCGCTCGTGATCGGCGCGGAGAAGCTCTCCGACATCGTCGACCCGACCGACCGCAGCATCTCCTTCCTGCTCGGCGACGGCGCGGGCGCCGTCGTCATCGGCCCGAGCGACTTCCCCGGTATCTCGGTCCCCGTCTGGGGATCCGACGGATCGAAGGCGGACGCCGTCGGCATGAACTCGACCCTCACCCAGTTCCGCGACGGGGAGGCCGAGTGGCCGACCCTGCGCCAGGAGGGCCAGACGGTCTTCCGCTGGGCGGTCTGGGAGATGGCCAAGGTCGCGAAGGAAGCGCTCGAACTCGCCGGGATCACGGCCGACGACCTCTCGGCGTTTATCCCCCACCAGGCCAACATGCGCATCGTCGACGAGTTCGCCAAGCAGCTGAAACTGCCGGAACACGTGCTCATCGGCCGCGACATCGCGACCACCGGCAATACGTCTGCGGCCTCGATCCCCCTTGCCACCCACCGCCTGCTGGCGGAGCATCCGGAGCTCTCCGGCGGCCTCGCCCTGCAGATCGGCTTCGGCGCGGGCCTCGTCTTCGGCGCACAAGTGATTGTGCTGCCGTAAGTGCGGCGCACCAGCGCCACCGAAACCCTGCTCTAAACTAACTCTCGGTCAAACGACACACCCTTTAGGAGAAAAACCATGGCATTGTCCACCGAAGAAGTTCTCGCCGGCCTCGCCGAGCTCGTCAACGACGAAACCGGTATTGCTACCGATTCGGTCGAACTGGACAAGTCGTTTACCGACGACCTGGACATCGACTCGATTTCGATGATGACGATCGTCGTCAACGCCGAAGAGAAGTTCGACGTCAAGATCCCCGACGAAGAGGTCAAGAACCTCAAGACCGTCGGCGACGCCGTCAGCTTCATCACCGCAGCACAGGGCTAAGCGCCTCCCATCCGCGGCTGGCCGGCCGCCCTGCGTCCGGCCACGCCCGCGAGTGAGATCTCTGAACTTAAAAAGGATGTTGTTGTGACCAAAAAAATCGTTGTAACCGGTATCGGCGCGACCTCGCCCCTCGGCGGAACCGCACCGGAAACCTGGACCGCCCTGCTCGCCGGGGAATCCGGGATCAAGACCATCGACCACGAGTGGGTCGCCACGCACGAACTGCCCGTGACCTTCGCCGGGCAGGCGAAAGTGCGCCCCGAAGAAGTCCTCGAGCGCCAGGAAATCAAGCGCCTCGATCCCTCCAGCCAGTTCGCGCTCATTTCCGCCCGCGAAGCGTGGGCGGATGCCGGACTCGTCGACGCCGGTATCGACCCGACCCGCGTCGGAGTGGACTACTCCACCGGCATTGGCGGACTGTGGACCCTCCTCGACGCGTGGGACACGCTGAAGGAGAAGGGCCCCCGCCGGGTCCTGCCGATGACCATCCCGATGCTCATGCCGAACGCCGCCTCCGCCGCGATCAGCATGAACCTCGCCGCCCGGGCCTACTCCCGCACCGACGTCTCCGCCTGCGCGTCGAGCACCGAGGCCATCGCCAACGCGTACGACCACCTGCAGAAGGGCTACGCCGACGTCGTCATCGCCGGCGGAACCGAGGCCGTCGTGCACCCGCTGCCGATCGCGGCCTTCGCCGCCATGCAGGCGCTCTCGAAGCGCAACGACGACCCCGCCACCGCATCGCGTCCCTACGACGTCTCGCGTGACGGCTTCGTGCTCGGCGAGGGCGCGGGAAGCGTCATCCTCGAGACCGAGGAGCACGCGCTCGCCCGCGGCGCCCGCATCTACGCGGAACTCGCCGGCGGCGGCGTCACCAGCGACTCATACCACATCACCGCTCCGGACCCTGAGGGTGCCGGTGCAGCACGCGCCGTCTACGCCGCCCTCGAGCAGGCCGGCGCGACGGTCGACGACGTGATGCACATCAACGCCCACGCCACGAGCACCCCGGTCGGCGACATCGCCGAGTACAAGGCGCTGCTCGCGGTCTTCGGCGAGCGGGTGCACGAGATCCCCGTGTCGGCGACGAAGGCGGCCACCGGTCACCTGCTCGGCGGTACCGGTGCGCTCGAGGCGATCTTCACGATCCTCGCGCTGCACAACCGTCTCGCTCCCCCGACGATCAACCTCACCGAGCAGGATCCCGCGATCCTCCTCGACGTGGTGACCAGGCCGCGCCCGCTCGGCGAGGGCCCGCTGCTCGCGATCAGCAACTCGTTCGGATTCGGCGGCCACAACTCGGTCGTGGCGTTCCGTAGCTACAACTAAGGCAGCACAGGCGGATTGAGCCTGTCGAAATTTATGGAGACACGGATTTCGACAGGCTCGATTGTCCTTTAACCGACCTTGTGCAGCCAGACCACCTGGTTGTCCGAGCTGGCGTGCCTGAAGGCTTCGAGCTCGTCGTCCCACGCCTGGCCCAGGGCCAGCCGCAGTTCACGGTGCAGTTCGAGGGCGTTCGAGCCGGCGACATCCATCGCATAGCGCAGTCGGTCCTCGGGGATCACGGTGTTGCCGACCGCATCGGTCTGCGCGTAGTAGATGCCGAGGTCGGGCGTGTGCATCCAGCGGCCGCCGTCGTTGCCCGCGGACGCGTCTTCGGTGACCTCGTAGCGGAGGTGCTCCCAGCCGCGTAAGGCGGAGGCGATCTTCGCGCCGGTGCCCGGTGCGCCCTCCCAGTAGAACTCGGTGCGCTGCACGCCTTTGAGAACGGGCTGCTCGACCCATTTGAAGTTCACGGCGCGATCGATAGCGCGACCCGCCGCCCATTCGATATGCGGGCAGAGAGCGCGAGGAGCGGAGTGCACAAATAGCACTCCGCGAGCGTGTAGTGCAGTCACGTTCTTCTCCGTTCTGTTAGGTACGACTTCCCCATCGACCTGGCAAACGGATGCGCGTGACCGCGCGTGTTCAATTGTGACTGCAGCTTGCATTATGGCGGATGCACCTGCGAAATAACAAGGCTGTACTTACGCCCCGGTAATTACTTGGCCTGCGAGTAGTTGTCGACCACCGCCGTGGTGATCGGGAAGCGCACCGGCATCTCGCCGAAGATCAGACGACCGGCATCGGATGCCGCGGCTTCGAGTTGCGCCACGACCTCGTCCGCGAGCTCGGGCGGGGTGTGCACGATCACCTCGTCGTGCAGGAAGAACACCAGGTGCGGCCGGTCCGTGAACCGACCGCCGCGCAGATCCCAGAGCCTGCCGCGGAGCCCGGCCATCCAGCAGAGCGCCCACTCGGCAGCGGTCCCCTGCACGATGAAGTTGCGCGTGAAGCGTCCCCAGCCGCGCGACTGTCCGCGCGCCGCACGCTGCAGGGCGTCGCTCGCGCCCTGCACCGATGCGCTCTCCTGCAGCTCGCGCCACGCCTCGCCGGGCAATGGAGAGCTGCGGCCGAGCCGGGTCGTCACGATGTCGCCGCGCTCCCCCACGCGGGCCGCGGCCTCGACCACCGCGATCGCCCGGGGGAACGCGCGGGTCAGAGCGGGCATGAGCCGTCCGCCGTCGCCCGCGGTCGCGCCGTACATCGCGCCCAGCATCGCGACCTTGGCCTCGGCGCGGGTCTTCACGGCGCCGCTCGCGACGATGCCCTCGTAGAGGTCGCCGCGGCCGGCTTCGGCCATGGCCCGGTCGGCGCTGAGCGCGGTGAGGATGCGCGGTTCGAGCTGCGCGGCGTCGGCCACCACGAGCTTCCAGCCGGGGTCGGCGATCACCGCGCCGCGGATCTGCTTGGGCAGCTGCAGCGCTCCCCCGCCGCTCGCACCCCAGCGCCCGGTCGCGGCGCCGCCCGGCACGTAGTCGGGCCGGAACCGTCCGTCGGCGATCCAGGTGTCCAGCCAGTTCCATCCGTTGGCGGTCTGCAGCCGGGAGAGTTTCTTGTATTCGAGCAGCGGCGCGATCACCGGGTGGTCGATCTCTTTGAGCTCCCACGACCGGGTCGACGCGACCTGCAGCCCGGTGCGACGCAACGCCTTGAGCAGCTCGGCGGGCGAGTCGGGGTTCACGTCGTGGGTGCCGAGGATGGCGCGCATGCGGTCGAGCAGTTCCTCGAGCTTGGCGGGGCGTTCCAGGCCGCGCGGGCGGTCGCCGAGCAGGTCGGCCAGCAGGCGCTCGTGCACGTCGGCGTGCCACGGCAGCCCGGCGGACTTCATCTCGCAGGCGATGAGCGCGCCGGCGGACTCGGCGGCGAGCAGGAGCCCGATGCGGCCGGGCTCGGCGGCGGTTGCGGTGGCGTCGCGCTGCAGCAGGAACTCGGCGAGCGGGTCCGTCGGCGCGGTCTCGGCCGGGTCGTCGTCGAGGTCGAACAGCGCACCGTGGGTCTCGGGCTTGTCGGCGAGCGGCGTCGCCCGGTCCCAGTGTCCGACGGGCGAGAGGGCCAGAGTGGATGTCGCGGTCAGCGTCGATCCGCGGAGGAGCGCGTGCGACAGCCGCAGGTCGACGCACCGCTCGACGCGCACGCCGGCCGCGAGCAGCTGCGGGTACCAGCGGGTGGTGTCGTCCCAGACCCAGCGCGGACGCTCGCGTTCGAGCCGTGCCACCCACGCGGGCAGATCGGCCTCGGACACCGTCTCGGCGGGCGCGATCTCGGACGCGTCATCCGCGAGCCGGAGCGCGACTATGCCGCGCGAGCTGCGGGAGAGGACGACGTACACCCGTCAATTCTCCCGCCTGTCGCCGACACCGCCGACCGCCCGCGGATCGAGCCTGCGCGGTGTCTCGACAGGCTCGACCCGCTTGGGCGCTCAGCAGAGGACCGACGTCCGCTCACCGGGCGTGACGACCACCGTCAGCACGCGCTCTGGAAGACGACCGGCGCCCACAGCTCGGCGATCACCCCGCCATTCACGAACGCCTGTGCACCCCAGTACTCGTTCTCGTCCTGGCCGAAGTCGGCGTCGTTCGAGTCGGTGTACTCGCCCCCGGCGACCTCGTAGTCGACGTACGTGTTGTCGGGGAGCGCCGAGTTCACGTGCGTGCCGACACCGGGGATCGACGCGACAAGCTCGGTTTCCGGTTCACCGACTGAGAAGCCCGTGGGCGTCTCGATCGACACGTCGCCGACGGTTGCCGATTTGACGGTGAGCTGCACGTACTGCCCCGTGGGGAGCTCGGTCCGCTCCCCCACGAAGTCGTACAGCAACTCCACCGCGTCGTCGCCCCACGTGGCACGCGCCGCTTCCGTGTGGCATGAGTTGTCGCTCGGCCGCGTGGTGACCGCGGGCTCGCTCCCGAACACCGCGGTCAGGTAAGCGACCGTTGTCGCTCCGTCCGACGTGTAGTCGAGCGACGACACCTCCTCGCCGTTCTCATCGATCGCGGTAACACCCGTGCCACCGACGGTCAATACCGCGATGGCCGGTCCCGCGACCGGCTCCGCAGTGGGCGAGGCCGTGGGGTCGGCGGCAACACCCGTGCAGCCGGACAGCGCGACGAGGACGGCAGCGGCGACCAGAAACTCTCGACGATAAATTCTCATGTAGACATCGTGGGGCATGCGGCTCCGGCTCGGGGTAACGAATCTGCATCGACTAGGAGAACGGCTGCGCGGTCTCCATCAGCCGCGAGCGGATCATAAATCGCAGTCCCTCCGGAGCCTCGAGCGAGAACCCACTGCCCCTTCCCTTGACGACGTCGATGGTGAGATACGTGTGGCTCCAGTACTCGAACTGCTCCCGCGACATCCAGAAATCAATGGGCTGTGCCTCGCCACCGGGCGAGATGTCGAGCACCCCCAGCAGGATGTCGTTGTCGCTCGTGATGAAGTCCCCGTCGGGGTAGCACATGGGCGAGCTGCCGTCGCAGCAGCCGCCCGACTGGTGGAACATCAGCGGACCGTTGTTGCCCCAGAGCTTGCGCAGCAGGTCGACGGTTTCCGCCGTGGCGGCGATGCGCGGCAGGGTCTCCCCGGGAATGACGACACTGGCTTCGATCATGGTGTGCTCCGATGGTTCGGTGGCCGGCCCGCACTCGCGGATGAGGCCGGCCACCGGGCTGGTGGTGGTTTAGAAGAAGCCGAGCTTGTTCTCCGAGTAGGAGACGAGCAGGTTCTTGGTCTGCTGGTAGTGCCCGAGGGCGAGCTTGTTGTTCTCGCGGCCGATGCCCGAGCTCTTGTAGCCGCCGAACGCCGCCCCCGCCGGATAGGCGTGGTAGTTGTTCACCCAGACCCGGCCGGCTTGGATGTCGCGGCCGGCACGGTAGGCGACGTTGCCGTTGCGCGACCAGACGCCGGCGCCGAGCCCGTAGAGGGTGTCGTTGGCGATGGCGATCCCGTCGTCGTAGTCGTCGAAACTGGTGACCGCGACGACGGGGCCGAAGATCTCCTCCTGGAAGATGCGCATCCGGTTGTCGCCCTCGAAGATCGTCGGCTGCACGTAGTACCCCTCGCTCAGGTCGCCGCCGAGGTCGACGCGCTCGCCGCCGAGCAGCAGCTTCGCGCCCTCCTGCTTGCCGATGTCGATGTAGCTGAGGATCTTCTCCAGCTGGTCGTTCGACGCCTGCGCCCCGACCTGGGTGTCGGTGTCGAGCGGGTTGCCCTGCACGGAGAGTTTCGTGCGCTCGATACCCGCGCCGAGGAACGAGTCGTAGATCGGCTTCTGGATGAGTGCCCGGCTCGGGCAGGTGCACACCTCGCCCTGGTTGAAGGCGAAGAGCACGAACCCCTCCTGCGCCTTGTCGTAGAACGCGTCGTCCTTGTCCGCGACATCCGAGAAGAAGATGTTCGGGCTCTTGCCGCCCAACTCGACGGTCGACGGGATGAGGTTGGCGCTCGCGTACTGCAGGATCAGCCGGCCCGTGCTGGTCTCGCCGGTGAAGGCGATCTTGCGGATGCGCGGGCTCGACGCGAGCGGCTTGCCCGCCTCGACGCCGAAACCGTTGACGATGTTGACGACGCCGGGCGGCAGGATGTCGCCGACGAGTTCGATCAGCACGAGGATCGATACCGGGGTCTGCTCGGCGGGCTTGAGCACCACGGCGTTGCCCGCGGCGAGGGCCGGGGCCAGTTTCCAGACGGCCATCAGGATCGGGAAGTTCCACGGGATGATCTGGCCCACCACGCCGAGGGGTTCGTGGAACTGGTACGACACGGTGTCGTTGTCGAGTTCGGCGTGGTCGCCGTCCTGGGCCCGGATGGCGGACGCGAAGTAGCGGAAGTGGTCGGAGGCGAGCGGCAGGTCGGCGTTGAGCGGCTCACGGATCGGCTTGCCGTTGTCCCACGTCTCCGCGACTGCGAGCAGCTCGAGGTTCGCGTCGATGACGTCGGCGATTCGGTTCAGCACCGCGGCACGCTCGGTGGAGCTGGTCTTCCCCCACGCGGGGGCCGCTTTGTGAGCGGCATCCAACGCGGCGTCGATGTCCTCGGCGGTTCCGCGTCCGACCTCGGCGAACGGCTTGCCGGTGACGGGCGAGATGTCCTCGAAGTACTGGCCCTTGACCGGCTTGACCCACTCGCCCCCGATCCAGTGCTCGTAGCGGGGTTTGAAGGTGACTTTCGCGTCCGGTGTCCCCGGGGCTGCGTATACGGTCATGGCGTATCTCCTGTCGACGTCGTTGTCAGTGGAGGCGCGGGTAAGCGCCACGCTCAGGCTAGATCGGGCTAGGTTGCATCCCGTTGCATCTCCCTCTCGATGTGTTCCAACCGGGTCACGACGGCGGCGCGCTTGGGCGACCGCGGCGGCAGCAGCCGGAGGCACTAGCGCCACACCTCCCAGTCGTACGCGGCGTCGTCGGTGCGCGCGTAGGCGAGCAGGGTGTCGACGGCCGCGTCGGTGAGCAGCGCCTCGCGCAGCCGCGCGCCCACCTCGGCCCGGATCTGCTCGATACCCGGCGCGCGCGATGTCGGCAGCAGCGGGCCGGGATAGGCGCCGAGCGCGACCCGGTGCGCGCCCCGGTCGAGGAAGGCGAGACAGCGGAGTGCGTCGAGCTCGATGTGCCCGGGCAGCCGGTACGGGCGCGAGAGCGGCACGAGCGCGGCATCGACCGGTTCGAGGGCACGCCGCAGCCGCACCATCTCGGCCCGCAGGGTGACGGTGGCGTCGCCGCGTCCGTAGAGCAGCTCGGCGAGGTGCTCCGCCGAGAGTCCCTCGGTGTGCCAGGCGAGCAGCGTGAGGATCTCGGCGTGCCGCGTCGTGAGTTCGAGCGGGGCGCCTCCCGCCTCGAGCCGGCCAGAGTCGGAGCCCAGCACGCGCAGCAGCGGGCGCGCCGCCGATTCCGCGTGGGCGATGCGGCGCGGGCGGCTCGCCCGCTCGTCCAGCCGGCGGATGCGCAGTTCGGCCTCCACCGCCGCGACGGCCGCCTCGAGCAGCGGCAGGGTGACGGGTGCCACGGCGTCGTCTCCCCCGGTGATGTCGATGACACCGAGCACGGCGTGTGACTCGGGGTCGTGTACGGGCACGGCGGTGCAGCTCCACGGGTGCACCATGCGGGTGAAGTGTTCGGCACGCTGGATCTGGACACCGCGGTCGAGGGCGAGCGCGGTGCCGGGCGCGCTCGTTCCCACGGCACTCTCCGACCAGTCGGCGCCCTCGACGAACAGCATGGCCTCGGCCCGACGGCGCAGGTCGGCGTCGCCGTCGATCCAGAGCAGTCGGCCCGACTGGTCGCCGACGGCGACGATCAGGCCCGCGTCGACGGTGTGGCGCACGAGCAGGCGCTGGATGGTGGGGAGGGCGAACGAGAGCGGGTGGGCGTCGCGGTAGTCACGCAACTCTCCGGCCCCGAGGTCGAGCCGCACGAGCGGATGGTCGGGATCGAGGTCGAGCCGCAGCGACCGCTGCCACGAGTCACGGACGAGGCTGCGTACTCCCGCCGCCTGCTGCCCGTCGCCGACGACCGCGTCGTGGGCCGACGCGAGGCGTTGCCGCAGGGATCGGTCGAAGCGTTCCGTGCCCCATACAGCGCTCACCGGCGACTCCGATCATCGTTGGTCGAATGCCTCCAGCGTAGTTGTTCGCACCCCCGAATGGACCGGTCAGGGGGCGATCGACGCGCCGAGATACGGGGCCAGCGACCTCGAGAACGACGCCGTGAGATGGTGCTCGTCGATGTAGACGACGGCGCCACCGATGAGCGCGTGACAGCGGTCGGCCGAGCAGAAGTACGGCTCGAGGTCGAGGGACCGCACGCCCGCCACTCCCCGCGCAACCTCGGCGACGATGTTGCCGTGCTCCCCCATGCGCTCGGTCGAGCACGGGTCGTCCTCTCCGCGGTGCAGGTACACGCAGTCGGGCACCGGCTCGCTGCTGCCCGGCACGTCGCCGACAGCCACGACGGTGTGGCCGGTCGAGACGAGGGCGGCGAAATTCGCCGCGATCCCCGCGCGTAGCTCCGTCTGGTCCGCGTCGTCGTCGGCCAGGTAGTGCAGCGAGTCGTTGTTGGTGGCGAACACGACCACGTCGATGTCGTCGCGGCCCACGCGCTCGAGCACGTTCCGCGCCCACTCCCGGCAGCCCGTCTCGGTGAGCGGCGACGTCGATGTTCCGGTGCAGCCGGTCTTGCGCATCAGCACGACCCGCCAGCCGTGCTCCTTGCCGTAGGCGTCGAACCCGGCGATCAGGTGGCCGGCGTGCGAGTTGCCCACCACGGCGACCGTGCGGGTCGGATGCCGCGTCTCGCCGAACTCGCAGGTCACGAGCTCCGCGGCCGGGGCCGAGCAGGGTTGCGCGAGCGAACCCTTGTCTGCGGCGGCGAACGCCGTGTCCAGTGACGCGGGGACCGCGAACGGGTCGGCGCAGTCGTTCGCCGGGTCCATGGCCGCGGCGCCGTAACAGGGATCGGTCTCGAACCCCTGCAGCGCGGCGCGGGCCGCCGAGGCGCCGCTGGCCTGCAGCAGGCCGGTCGTGGAGACGCCGGCGACGAGCAGCACGACCGCGACGCCCGCGGCCGCCGCATAGGCGCGCCGGTGATGGGGAACGAGGCGGGCGCGCCCGTGCAGCGGTCCCTCCACGAATCGCACGGTCAGCCAGGCCAGCAGGAGGCTCGCGGCGAGCACAGCCCACGTCCACGCCCCGTCGAGCGGCGCGCCGAGCAGGTACGGGGAGAGCACGACGAGCGGCCAGTGCCAGAGGTAGAGCGGGTACGAGACCGCGCCGAGGAACTGCACGGGCCGCGCGAGGATCGGTCGAGAAGCCGGTCGCGCCGCGATCACCGCCATCGTGCCGACGACCGGCAGCAGCGTCCACGCGCCGGGGAACGGCGTCTGCTCGGTGTAGAACAGCGCGGGCAGCACGATGAGACCCGCTCCGGCCAGCGCGAGGACCCCGCGCACGGCGGGCCGCATCCGGCCGACGACGCCCGCCGGCACACAGGCGAGCAGGCCGCCCGCCGCGAACTCCCACGCCCGCCCGGGGGTGCTGAAGTAGGCCGCCGGGTCGCCGGTCTGTGCGACGGCCAGAGCGAGGGAACCGGCGAAGACGACGCCGAGCACCAGAGCGACGGCGCGCAGCGGGCGGCGGCGAGCCACCAGCACGGTGAGCACGATGAGCACGGGCCAGGCGAGGTAGAACTGTTCCTCCACTGACAGCGACCAGTAGTGCTGCACGAGCGTGGGCGCTCCGTCGGCCCCGAGGTAGTCGACCGAGTTCGCGGCCAGGACCCAGTTCTGCACCGAGAGCGCGCTCGCCGCGATCTCGGTCACGGTGCGCTGCCAGAGCGATTGCGGCACGATGGCGAGCATCGCGACGAAGCTGGCACCGAGGACCACGGATGCCGCGGGCAGCAACCGCCGGATGCGACGACCCCAGAATCCGAGCAGGGCGACGCTGCCCGTCCGCCCGACTTCGGCGCGCAGGTGCCCCGTGATGAGGAACCCGGAGATGACGAAGAACACGTCCACACCGATGTACCCGCCGCGCACGGCACCGGGCCAGAGGTGGAACGCCAGCACGAATGCGACCGCGATCGCCCGCAACGCCTGGATCTCGGGGCGGAAGACGGAACGGGTCACGCCGCGGCACGCTACGCGGCCGGTGTGAACCGGGTGTGAACGGGAGGTGTGCGGCCGAGGTCGACGAGACTGTCGAACGCGGTCCCTGAGCTTGTCGAAGAGCCACTTCGACAGGCTCGGCGACCGGGTGCCGCGCTACTCGGCGTGCAGCAGCGAACCGTCCTTCTGCAGCACCTGCTTCTCGCCGGCCTCGATCGGCACGGCGAAACGGTTCTGCTTCGGGGGCATCGGGCAGTTGAAGTTGTAGCTGAACGCGCAGGGCGGCAGCACGGCCCGGTTGAAGTCGAGGGTGATGGTGCCGTCGGCGTTGGGGGCGACGAAGAGGAAGCGGCCGACGCTGTAGGTGCTGTCGCCGCTCGTGGCGTCGGCGAACACGAGCTGCAGCGCGCGGCCGGCCTTGAAAGCGGCGAGGTCGTAGTCGACGCCGTCCTTGGTGAAGGTGATCTCGCCCGGGACGACCTGGTCGCGGGTCTTGCCGTTGTCCTTGAGGTGCTCGAAGCCGATGGCCTTGCCGCCGGGGATCTCGGTGAACTTGGCCGTCACTACCCAGTCGGGGTTGTAGTCGAAGGAGTCGATCGAGCCGAACTTCTGGATCTCCTCGGAGTTCGCATCCCAGACGCGCAGCGCGTAGTTGCCCTCTTCGCTCGCGATGACGAAGCCGGTCTTGCCGTCGCCGAAGTCGATGTCGCCCGGGGCGTCCGAGTCTTTGCCGCGCACGACCGCGGTGCCGTCGACGAGCTGGCCGTCGACCGTGATGGCGTCGGATGCCGCGGCCGTCACGAGCAGGCCCGATTCACCGGCGGGCAGCGGGGCCCAGCGACCGGGCACGCCGTAGATCGTCTGCTCGGAGTCGATCCACTGGGTGTTGACGAGGGCGAGGTTGCCCTTCGGCTGCACCACGCTCAGTTCGCGACGCTCGTGGTAGGTCGCGAGCAGGGATTCGGGCGTGGGCGTCGTCGTGTCGGTCATGGTTCCATCCTTATCGAGTCACCCGGCATAACCAAAAAGGACACGCGTTTATTGCACGCGGTCGAAAGCAAGCCCCGGCGTGCCATTTCGGCACACCCCGCCGCACTGTTACCGTCCAGACATGACCGATACGACTGACGACACAGGCATGACCGACGACGAGAAGCGCCGCGACCAGCTGCTGCGGCTCTCGGGCTCCACCGAGGCCGACGCCGCACCGCGCATCACGATCGAAGAAAAAGAGGACGGCGTCACCCGCATCGACGTCGCCGACAACGCAGCGGTGCGACCCGGCGACCCCGAGAACAAGGAATAGCTCAGTCCGCTGTGCGGGCGGGCTCGCGGCGCGACAGCCAGAGCACGCCCGCCCCGACCGCGGCGATGACGACCGCGATCAGCACCACATAGAACCAGACCGTGAGGTAGCCGCCGTCGCTCGCGTGCGGGTTGAGGAACGGGTACGGGTACCAGAACGCGTTGCCGCGGATCTCGTCGACGACGAACGGGCCACGCAGCAGCGTGTATGCGGTCCAGGCCAGCGGGAAGATCAGGACGACGAGCAGCCGCTTCGCCCGCACGGGGGTCCGGCCCGGCGCGAACAGCCAGTCGACCAGCAGGTAGAGCGGGGCCACGAGGTGCAGCACTTCGTTCGACCAGCCGAGGGTCTCGCCCTGCGGCAGTTCGATGCCGCGGAGCAGCGTGTTGTACACGATGCCGGTGACGACCATGTAGGTCACGGCGCAGGCGCGGAGCAGCGTGAACCAGCCGGGATCGGCGCCGTCGCCCCGCAGCAACAGCACGGCCCCGATCAGCAGGACGACCGCGGCGAGCACGTTCGACCCGATCGTGAAGAAGCTGAAGAAATTGACCAGGTTGGTGCCCGTCGCCACGCCCGCCCAGACGTCCAGGCTGACCAGCAGCTGGCCGACGATCGCTGCGTCGATACCGACGGCCACCACGGTGCGGAGAATGGCGAACGTCGGTCTCATGGCGGTTCCCCCGGGTCTGTCGAGATTGAATCCCTGTCGGTTCTATCGAATCACGGGGTGTTCGCGCGGCGCTAGCACGACACCCGGCGAGAGTCGAGGTGTATGCATGGATTCGCGGACGAACGTAGCGTGGCCAGTCCCATGCAATTGCCCTCCCCCGCTCCGGTCCGTCTCGGCGCCCACGAAACTCCCGCGGGTCCGTTGCTCACCGCACTCCTCGCCGGGGTGCCGGCCGACGTCGACGCCGCGCTCGCCGCCGCGCCCGCGCTCGGCGCTCTCGCCCCCTCGCCCGGCACCGGCGCCACCGCCGATCTGTGGGAGGGACTGGCCACCGTCGCGGCCGTCGACCTCGGCGCCGCGCGCGCTCTCGAACCGCATCTCGACGCCCTCGCCATCCTCGACCAGGCTCTGATTCGGGATGCCGCGGCCGACCCCGCCCGCACCTGGGGAGTCTTCGCCGCCGAGGGCGGGGCCGACCCGCTGCAGGCCACGCAGACACCGCAGGGCTGGGCACTCACCGGCACCAAGCCGTGGTGCTCGCTCGCCGGCCGGCTGAGCCACGCGCTCGTCAGCGCGCACCTCGCCGACGGCCGCCGCGGGCTGTTCGCCGTCGACCTCGCGTCGGGCGGGGTGAGCTCCGCCCCCGGCGACTGGGTCGCCCGCGGCCTCGCCGAGATCCCCAGCACCCCGTTGCGCTTCGACGCCGTCGCCGTCGATCCCGTCGGCGACCCCGGCTGGTACCTCTCCCGTGCCGGCTTCGCCTGGGGTGGCATCGGCGTGGCGGCCTGCTGGTTCGGGGGTGCCGTCGGCGTCGCCCGTACCGTGTTCGCCGCGGCCCGTGACGACGAGCCCTACGCACTGATGCACCTCGGCGCCGTCGACGAGCTGCTCGAGACCGCGCGCCGGGCGCTCGCCGAGGCCGCGCTGCGCGTCGACGGCGGCGACGCCATCGGCGGAGCGGGGTCGCTGCTCGCCAAGCGGGTGCGCGCCACCGTCGCGCGCGCGGCGGAAGAGATCCTCGACCGGGCGGGCCACGCGCTCGGCCCCGCACCGCTCGCGCTCGACGAGTCCCACGCCAAGCGCGTCGCCGACCTGCAGCTGTACCTGCGCCAGCACCACGCCGAACGCGACCAGGCCGGGCTCGGCCGCGCCATCCTCGCCACCGGGAACGCGCCATGGTGAGCTTCGACTCCACGCTGCCCGGCACCTCCGCCGCCACCTGGCGCGATGACGGCCGGCTCGCCACCCTGCCCGCGCTCGACCTGACCGGCATCGACCGGCTCGTCGTGGTGGCCGCCCACCCCGACGACGAGACGCTCGGCGCCGGCGCGCTCATCGCCGAGAGCGCGCGTCGCGGACTCGGCGTCACCGTCGTGATCGTCACGGACGGCGCGGCGTCGCACCCCGCGTCGACCACCACGGGCGCCGACCGGCTGCGCGCCTTCCGCGCCGACGAGGCGACGGCGGCGATACGGGCGCTCGCGCCCGACGCCACGCTGCACCGCCTCGACTTCCCCGACGGCGCCGTGCTCGAGAACCGTGCCGCGGTGACCGAGGCCGTCGCGCGCCTGCTCGACGCCACGGCCGGCACGGTGCTGCTCGCCTCCACCTGGCGCGGAGACGGTCACCGCGACCACCGCATCGTCGGCGAGATCTGCGCGGAGCTCGCCTCGTCCCGCGCCTCCCGGTTCGTCGAATACCCGGTCTGGCTCTGGCACTGGGCGTCGCCCGACCACCCCGACGTGCCGTGGTCCGAGCTCGTCGCGATCTCCCCCGACGCCGCGGTGCTGGCAGCCAAGACGGCGGCCATCGCCGCCCACGTCTCCCAGGTGACCCCGCTGAGCGACCTCCCCGGCGACGAGGCGGTGCTGCTGCCCGACTTCCTCGAGCACTTCCGCGGCGACCGAGAGGTGTACATCGCCCCGGCTCCCGCCCTCGACCGCGGCTACTTCGACGACCTGTACACCCGCCACGAGGACCCGTGGGGCTTCACCGACCGCTGGTACGAGCAGCGTAAGCGCGCGATCACCCTCGCCAGCCTGCCCGAGGAGCGCTACGGCTCCGTGCTCGAGATCGGCTGCTCGATCGGCGTGCTCACGGCGCAGCTCGCCCCGCGCAGCGTCTCCCTTCTCGCCGTCGACGTCTCCGAGATCGCCGTCGCCCGCGCCCGCGAACGGCTCGCCGGGGCCGACCACGTCACGATCGAGACCGCGGACATCCAGGCGGGCTTCCCAGCAGGCCCCTTCGACCTCGTCGTGCTGAGCGAGGTCGGGTACTACTTCACTCCCGCCGCGCTCGCCCGCGTGGTCGACGACGCGGTCGCGTCCCTCGCACCCGGCGGCACCCTGATCGCCTGCCACTGGCGCCACGTCGTCGACGACTACACGATGACCGGCGACGACGTGCACGCGATCGTCGCCGAGAGGGTCGGGATGCCGCGGCTGGCGCACCACGACGAAGACGACTTCCGCATCGACGTGTACAGCGCCGACGGCCGCTCGGTCGCGGCCCGGACGGGCCTGCGATGATTCCCGCCGCCGTGCTCGTCGTCATCCCCGCCCGTGACGAGGAGGCCCTCGTGGCCCGCTGCCTCGACTCCGTGACCGAGGCGACGCGGGTGCTGCACGCCCGCTACCCCGACCTCGCGGTCTCGGTGCTCGTGGTGGCCGACTCCTGCCTCGACGCGACCGCGCGGATCGCGCGCGGCTACCCCGGGGTCGAGGTGCTCGAGATCGACGCGGCGAACGTCGGGATCGCCCGTGCCACCGGCGTGCGGCAGCTGCTCGCGTCATCCGGCCCCCTCGCCGACCGGCTGTGGATCGCCAACACCGACGCCGACTCCGTCGTGCCGCGCCGCTGGCTTCTCGAACAGGTGGAGCTCGCCGAGAGCGGCCACCGGCTCGTCGTCGGCACCGTGTCCCCCGACCTGGCCGACCTCAGCCCCGCGCAGGTGTCCGCGGTCAGGGCCAGCCAGCCCGACGGCGTGCCGATCGCCAACGGCCACGTGCACGGCGCCAACCTCGGCCTGCGCGCCGACGTCTACCTCGAGGCGGGCGGCTTCACCGGCCTGCCCGAGCACGAGGACGTCGCCCTGGTCGACCGCTGCGTGGCGCTCGGCGTCGTGCCGCACGCCAGCAACCGCGCCGACGTGCTCACCTCCGGCAGACAGGTCGGGCGCACCCCGGGCGGATTCGCCCGGTACCTGCGCGTCGATCTGCTGGCCGAACCGGCACCCCTGTAACCCCCAAGGAAAGGAAAAACAATGTCCACCATCGAACGCAATGTCCAGGCCCCCGCCGACGGAGGCGCCAAGCCCACCCGTCGCCAGAACGCCGAGAAGGGCTTCACCGCCTCGAAGATCCTCGTCGAGAGCATGCAGCGCGTCCACGTCGACCTGATCGAACTGCACCTGCAGGGAAAGCAGGCGCACTGGAACGTCGTCGGCAAGAACTTCCGCGACCTGCACCTGCAGCTCGACGAGATCGTCGAGGAGGTGCGCGAATTCAGCGACACCGTCGCCGAGCGCCTGCGCGCCCTGCACGCCGTGCCGGACGGACGCAGCGACACCGTCGCGGCCGGAACCAGCCTGCCCGAGTACCCGAACGGCGAGATCGACACCGCGGACACCGTCGACCTGATTACCCAGCGCCTCGAAGCTACGGTCGGTACCATGCGGGAAGTGCACGACGACGTGGACGACGAAGACCCCACGAGCGCCGACATCCTGCACGGCATCATCGAGCGCCTCGAGCAGTTCGCCTGGATGGTCTCCGCCGAGAACCGCAAGCCCGCTACATCACCCTCGAAGAAAGGCTGACCGATTGGCACGCCGCACCACCGCCCCGCCCGCCAGCAGAGACTCCGGATACGTGGATCTGCGTTCGTACGGGGCGATCGGTGACGGCCGTACCGTCGCTCTGATCGCCGAGGACGGCTCCGTCGACTGGCTGCCGATCCCGAGTCTCGACTCGATACCGGTGTTCGCCCGGCTGCTCGACGCCGACGGGGGCGGAGCCATCGCGCTCGCCCCCGTCGAGCCGTTCACGGTGAAGCGCCGCTACGTACCGGCGACCAACGTGCTCGAGACCACGTTCACCACGGATTCCGGCGTGGCCCGGGTCACCGACGCTCTCGTCACCGGCGTCGCGGGTCGCCTGCCGTGGGTGGAGCTCGCCCGCCGCATCGAGGGTGTCGACGGCGACGTGAAGTTCCGCTGGAAGGTCGCACCCGGCTCCCGCCTCGGCAGTGCCTCCCCGTGGATCGACGTCACGACGCACGGCCAGGTCATCCGCATCGACGGCGTCACGATCGCCGTGCGCGGCATCGACAACGGCGCCCGCCGCAGCGGCAACCAGGCGATCGCCGGCACCTTCACCACCGCGGCCGGTTCGCTGCACCAGGTCACGGTGGTCGGCACCTCGAACGAACCGCTGCACCTGCCCGACCCCGGCAATGTCGACCGCGGGATCGACCGTACGATCGAGAACTGGCGCGCCTGGTCGCGGGAGTTCAACTACGACGGCCCGTGGTCCGACGCGGTGCAGCGCAGCGCGCTCGCCCTCAAGCTCCTGATCTTCAGCCCCACCGGCGCGATCGCGGCGGCCGCCACCACCTCGCTGCCCGAGTCCCTCGCCGGCGGCAAGAACTGGGACTACCGGTTCGCCTGGGTGCGCGACCTCGCCTACACGGTGACGGCGCTCATCCGCTTCGGACTGCGCGAGGAGACGCACGGCTCGGTCTCCTGGCTGCTGCGCACGATCCGGGACAACGGCCCCGACCTGCACGTCTTCTACACGCTCGACGGCGACGTGCCGTCGGGCGTCGAAGAACACGACATGGCCGGATGGCGCGGCAACAAGCCCGTCGTCACGGGAAACCCCGCGGGCGGCCAGCTGCAGCTCGGCGTCTACGGCGACCTCTTCGACGTGATGCGGCGCTACGTCGAGGCCGGCAACATCCTCGACGCCGAGACCGGCCGGCTGCTCGCCGAGGTCGCCGACACCACCTGCGACGCCTGGCACCGGCAGGACCACGGCATGTGGGAACTGCCCGACGTGCACCACTACACCTCGTCGAAGATGGGCTGCTGGAGCGCCCTCGACAACGCCGTGAAACTCTGCGAACTCGGCCAGATCCCGGGCAGCGCCGCGCGCTGGGCCGCAGAGCGCGACGCCATCAAGGAGTGGGTGGAGGAGAACTGCTGGAGCGAGGAACGTCAGGCGTACACCTTCTACGCCGGCAGCGACGACCTCGACGCCTCGATCCTGCTGCACGGGCCGAGCGGCTTCGAGCGCGGGCCGCGCATGGCCTCGACGATCGACGCCATCCGCGACGAACTGGGCGCCGGACCGCTGCTCTACCGCTACAGCGGTGTGCAGGCGGAAGAGGCGACCTTCGTCTCGTGCGCGTTCTGGGCAGCGGCGGCACTCGCCTGCGTCGGACGCCAGGACGACGCGGTCGCCCTCATGGACGAACTCGTCGATCTCGGCAACGACGTCGGCCTGTACTCGGAGATGATCGACGCCGAATCGCACGCGTTCCTCGGCAACTTCCCCCAGGGGCTGAGCCACCTCGCGCTCGTCAACACGGCGATCACGATCGAGGAACTCAGCCGCGACTGACGAAGACCCGGGCGGCCCGCCCGCTGGTTCCGGTCTGCAGGGCGAAGACCGAGCCAGAGAGCGGATGCCGCTGCAGTTGTCCCTCGGTGAGGTTCTCCCGCGCGCTCGCGACGTAGAGGGTCGCGCTGTCGCCGCCGCCGAACGCCACCGACGTGAGGTTGGGCGCCGGGAACTCGTGCCGCTCGAGCTCGGTTCCCGCCCCGTCGTAGCGCACGACGACCCCGCCGCCGTAGACCGCGCCCCACAGGCAGCCCTCGGCGTCCATGGCAAGTCCGTCGTGCATCTCGCCGGTGTGGAACACCTCGACGCCCGAGATATCGCCGTCGGCGGAGTAGGCGCCGGTGTAGATCGTCTGGGTGCTCGTGTCGGTGTAGTAGATGCGGGTGCCGTCGGGCGACCACTCCAGGCCGTTCGCGGTGCCGATGCCGCCGGCGATCACGCGAGCCCCCTCGGCTGTCACGGAGTAGAACGCGCCGTCCGGCTCGCCCCGGGTGAGATCCATCGACCCGGTGACCCAGCGGCCCGCCGGGTCGACCTTGCCCTCGTTGAGCCGCAGCCCGTCGTGCGCGTGGTCGATCGCGGCCAGCTGGCGCACGATGTCCCCGGCGGCGTCGACGAGCACGACGCGGTCGCCGAGCGAGACGACGTAGCCCCTCGCCCCGTCGAGGTCGGCGAGGTGGAACGAGGCGACCGGTGCCGGCAACGCGATGACCCCGTCGTCGGAACCGTCGGCCGCGCCGTCGAGCGGGCTGCGGTGGAGGAGCCCCGCCGTGATGTCGCACCAGAGCATGGCGGGGGCGTCGGACGCGGCATCCGCCACCAGGCTCTCGCCGAGAATCGCGCGGGCAGAACGAAAGACGGTCGGAGAAGGCATGCCCCCAGCCCACCACGCCGCTTGTCCGGCGGCAAGCGCTTGTCAAGGTCAGGGCGAAATCAGGGGGCCGACATACGGTGGAGGAATGGATCTGAAAATCGCAGGCAAAAAAGCACTCATCACCGGCGCCGACTCGGGAATCGGCTGGGAAACCGCACGCATCCTCCTCGGCGAGGGCGTGACCGTCGTCATCAGCGACAAAGACCAGGACTCGCTCGACGAAGCGGCCGCCAAGCTCGACGCCGCCGAGGGAACGCTCTTCGCCTTCGCCGCCGACGTCACGAGCGTCGAATCGATCGCCGCGTTGGAGAAGAACGTGAGCGGTGCCGTGGGCGACATCGACATCCTCGTCCAGTCCGCGGGCATCACGGGCGCACAGGGGCTGTTTCACGAGATCGACGACGAGGGGTGGACCTCGACCCTCGAGGTCGATCTGATGGGGCCCGTACGGCTCGTGAGCGCGTTCCTTCCCGCGCTGCGGACGGGCGGCTGGGGCCGCCTCGTGTTCCTCGCCTCCGAGGACGCCGTGCAGCCGTACGACGACGAGCTGCCCTACTGCGCCGCGAAGGCCGGCATTCTCGCGCTGGCCAAGGGGCTGTCGCGCAGCTACGCCACCGAGGGCCTGCTGGTGAACGCGGTCTCCCCCGCGTTCATCCACACGCCGATGACCGACGCGATGATGGAGAAGCGTGCCGACAAGCTGGGCACCGACGTGGATGACGCGATCGAGTCGTTCCTCGACGAGGAACGCCCGTACATGGAGCTCAAGCGCCGCGGCGAGCCCGACGAGGTCGCTAACGTGATCGCGTTCCTCTGCTCGGACCTGGCCAGCTTCGTCAACGGCTCGAACTACCGCGTCGACTCGGGGTCGGTCGCGACGATCTAGCGGCTAACGCCCGCGGTCCCTGAGCTTGTCTAAGGGTGCCTCGCGATGAGGCCCTTCGACGAGCTCAGGGACCGGGTGTTGTAGCGCCCTAGTGCAGCGGCTCTCCGCCGCTCACGACGATGGTCTCGCCGCTCGTGTAGCTGGCCTCCTGCGAGGCGAGGTACACGTAGGTCGAGGCGATCTCGGCCGGCTGTCCGGGACGGCCGTACGGCGTCTCCTCGCCGAAGACCTCGATCTTCTCGTTCGGCACCGAGCTCGGCTGCAGCGGCGTCCAGAACGGGCCGGGTGCGACGCCGTTGACGCGGATGCCGTCCTGCGCGAGCTGCTGCGCCATTCCGCGCGTGAAGTTGGCGATGCCGGCCTTGGTCACCGCGTACTCGACCAGCGCGGGCGACGGGTGGAAGCCCTGCACCGACGAGGTCGTGATGATCGCGGCGCCGGGAGCGAAGTGCTTCTTTGCCGCCTTGGTCATCCAGAACATGTTGTGCACGTTGAGGCGCAGCAGGTGGTCGAAGGTCTCGGTGTCGAAGTCGTCGATGCTGTCGACGGTGGGCATCTCGCCCGCGACCATCACGAGGATGTCCAGGCCGCCGAGCTGCTCGGCCGCGTCGTCGACGACCTTGATGCTGGCCTGCTCGTCGGAGAGGTCGGCCGGCAGCTGGACGGCCTTCTGGCCCGCCTTCTCGACCCACGACGCGGTGCTGTCGCCCTCGGGCTGTTCCACGTCGAGGTAGCTCAGGGCGACGTCGGCGCCCTCGCGCGCGAACGCGATCGCGACCGCACGTCCGATGCCGGAGTCGGCGCCCGTGACGAGTGCCTTGCGACCGGCCAGACGTCCGTGGCCGATGTAGCTCTCTTCACCGTGGTCGGGCTTCGGGTCCATCGCCGGGGCGGTGCCCGTGTCGTCCTGCTGCTGCGGCTTGAACGGCGGTGCGGGGTAGAGGTCGATCGGGTTTTTGGGGCTGTAGATGTCGGATGTCATTCCCCCGGTCTACCAGCGGCACCCGAATAGACCCCGATCTGCGCCCGGGCCTAGCTTTTGCGGTCGACCTCGGCTAGCCACGCGGAACCGCCCCGTACGTGGACGACGGGCGCGCCATCCGCATTCACTTTCGTCCTGACGCTCTCGACCGCCCGAGCGGCCGCGGAGTCGACGACCGTGTGGCCGGAGAACCCGAGGCTGCGGATGATGCCGGTGCCGTCGACCGGTTCGCCGCGCCGCTCGATGAGCACGCGCAGCAGTTGCACCTCGAGGCTCGACAACAGCACGGGCTGGCGGGCGCGCCAGACCTGGCTCGTGGCGGTATCGAGCACGACGTCGCCGAAGACCAGGCTGGTCGGCGCGAGTCCGCTGCGGCGGAAGACGCCGCGCAACCGGCGGGTGACCTCCTCGAGGCCGAACGGCTTGGTCATGTAGTCGTCGCCGCCCGCGCCGAAGGCGGCGATGCGGTCCTCCAAGGCGGTGCGGCCGGTGAGGAAGATGACGGGGGTGTCGATGCCGCTCTCGCGCAGGCCCGTGACGACCTCGATGCCGCTCAGGTCGGGCAGCATCATGTCGAGCAGGATCGCGTCGGGGGCGAAACGGGTCGCGGCCTCGACGGCGCCCGTGCCGTTCGCCAGTGTCTCGACCTGCCAGCCCTCGAAGGTGAGGGCGAGGGTCAGCAGGTTGGTGAGCGGTTCCTCCTCGTCGATGACGAGCACCCGGTTCGGTCGCGGCGACGGGAAGGACGCGTCGATGCGGTCGATCACGCCGGTGTCGGATCCGACGGTCACCAGGTCACGCTCACGCTCGTCGTCGGCGGCAGCTCGAGTGCGGCGGGGCTGACCGCCACACTCTGCTCACGCGGATCGGTGCTGACTACGGTGTTCGACACGATGACGGCCACGGTGTACCTCTTTCGACGGCTGGGATGCATCCAGCCTGCTCCCCCGTCGCCGGGATCGCGTCGTCCATTGAGGGGATATCCGTCTAATCCATTCGGCGTACATAGCCGTGAGTTCGCTGGGCGTGCGGCGCGCTACTTCACGGTGACGACGACAGTCGCGGACGACGGCGTCGTGTTCGCCCCGCCGGTGTAGCTGAACACCAGCGTGTGCTTGCCCGCCGTGAGCGAGCCGAGGGCGAAGGTGCCGGTGCCCTTATTGGCGGCGTTCAGGGCGATGGGCTTTCCGGCCGCTCCGTTGTCTGCCACGGTCACGGTGCCGACCAGGCCGACGCCCGGGATCGTCGCGGAGACCTTGACGGCGGCGGTCGTGTCGCCCGCGGCGATCACCGTGGCGGTGGCCCTCGCGACCGTCGTCGACTTCGCCTTCGCGACCGTGTGGCTGACGCTCCCCGACTGCACGGCGGTGGTGGAGTGCACGAGGCGGTAGGTGTGGGTGCCCGCCGACACGGTCTTCGGCAGGGCGAAGCTCGCTGTGCCCGTGGCGGGGACCGCGACGGCGCCGACCTTCGTGGACCCCTCGTAGACGGTGACGGTGCCGGCGACGCCGACACCCTTGCCGTTCTTGGCCGTGATGGCGAGGGTGCCCTGGTTCGCATAGTAGGTGGAGGCTCCCGCCGACGTGGCGGTGACGCTGGCCGCGTTCGCCGCGTCGACCGCGGTGATCACGACGCTGGACTTCGCGGGCAGAGTGTTCCCGGCGCCGGCGTAGGAGAAGGTCAGCGTGTGCTTGCCCGCGGTGAGTGCTCCGACGGCGTAGCTGGCGGAACCCTTGCTCGCGCTGGTCAGGCTGAGCGAGCCGGCGGCCGCGCCATCCTTCGTCACCGTGACCGTGCCGGACAGCGGGATGTTCGTGGGAATCGTGAGCGTGATCGCCGTCGTGGCGCCCGCCGTGCCGGCCGTGACCGTTGTCGCGGATGCGGTGGCGGCCAAGGTGGGTGTCGCCTTGGCGACGGTGAGGGCGACGGAACCGGATCGCACACCCGGGACGGAGTGCACGAGAGTGTAGTGATGGACGCCGGCGGTGGCGGTCTTCGGAATGGTGACGGTCGCGGTGCCGGTGCTCGTGATCGTCGCGGTGGCGATCGCTGTCGATCCCTCGGAGACGGCGACGGTGCCCGTGATCGCGGCGCCCTTGGCATCGCGGGAGACGATCGTCAGGGTGCCCGCCGTGCCGTAGTAGCTGGCGGTGGTGGAGGCGGTGGCCGTGACCTGGGGCGTCGCGGCGTCGGCCTTCGCCTGGTACGCGGCTGCGGTCTGCGGGGTGAGCCTGACGACGGAGACCGTGGCGCGGGTGGCGCTGACGTTGGTGATCGTCACGCCGAGGGTCTGGGAGGCGTTGACGAAGGTGCTGCCCGCGTCCCAGGTCTGCTTGCCGTCGGTGTTGAGCTTCTTCAGGGTCGGGGTCGGGTCGAGTGTGACGGACCCGCCGCCGGCGCTGTTGGCCTTGAGTATCTTCACGCCGGCGCGCACGCCCACGGCGTCGGCGGAGTCGAGGCCGACCGCAGTACGCAGTTCGACGTAGAACGGGATGCCGGTGCTGCTGTCGGTGATGCGGATGGCCTTGGCGGTGGTGATCGTGTCGTCCGCCCACGGGAGCAGCGTGTAGCTGGTGGCCGTGGCGGTCGGCGTGACGGTGAGGACGTCGGTGGCCTTGGTGAAGCCGGCCTCGCTCGCCAGCACGGAGTTCAGTGCGCCGCGTGCGTAGCCGTTCGACATGACGTCGTTGTTGTCGTCGTACTCGACGGTCGCGCAGGTGGTGTTCTGCCAGCCCTTGCCGTTCGCGGCGGGCAGCGAGTCGACGTGGCCGTCGCCGCAGCCGAGGCGGTTGGCGTGGCCGATGCTGAACAGGTGGCCGAACTCGTGGGTCACGATGTTGGCGAGCACGGTGTCGGTCTTCGGCTTCGCGCTGACGATGATCTGTCCGCCGTTCTCGGTGCTGTTACCGTAGGTGGCCGCTGCGACCGACGCGCCGCTCGCCGAGATGACGCTGGTGGCCGGGGTGAACACGACGAGCGTCTTGTACGCGCCCTGGGTGAACCCGATCTCGGAGGCGACCGTGGCGAGAACGCTCTTCGCCGAGTCCGTGGACCTCGCGGCGGTGCGCACGACCGTGATGGCGCTCGGCACGGGGATGACGACGCTGCCCTGGGTCTCTGCGGTCCAGTAGCTGTCGGCGCTGGCGAGCAGACTGCGCATCCGCGCGGTAGTCCAGGTGTTGTCACTTGTCGACTTGTCGGCAGGGATCGCGACGACGACGGTGAGCGCCATGGTGTGGGCGCTCGACGTGGCGGCGTTCGCGGCGGGCGCGGAGGCCACGACGGAGCCGAGGACGATGGCGAGGAAGGCCAGGATAGCGACGGACAGACGCGCGACAGCGCGGGGGTGGGTAGGAATGGGGTACTCCGAGGTAAGCGACGTTCACAGCGGCCGGGAATCTCTCGGCCGTCGGTAGTCCCGCGATCTCGGGCATAAACGCGGCGTTCTCGGCGATCGGACATCGGGGGCGGGTGACCGCGACGCCATCGGAGAGAGGGTCGGCGGCGACACCCGAGATGTGGAACATCGGGTCACCCACCTCGTTGCCCGCGGGGACGGGCAACGCTGGAGGCCAGGACTAGGGGAGACTGCTTCCAGCGGTGCGGTGACTCGATATGTATCCGTAAGCATGGACCTTGCGGATTGGGCAACCTGTGAACAAGTTCGCGACACCCTCGGCCGCGTACAGCCTCACCATATCGCTGAAACGCCTTCAGAAACGGAAAAACCCCAGATCGGGGCAAAGTTTATAACGAAACAGTTTCACTACAGGCGTTGTTCGCCACCGTGTCGCGGCGCTACTAGCACCCCCGAACTGGGGGTGCGGGGTGGCGCAGTCCGGGCCGCCGTGGGCTCGGCGGGGTGGCGGGTTGTGGCAGCTCCACCGCCGTGTTGTGGAAATTCAGGAAGTCTGAACATCGCGGCCGAGCGCTCCCCCGCCATTCCGCGGCGCGGTCACGGCTTCGCACGCAGAGTTCCTGAATTTGCAACATGGGCCGCGCTCGGGGCGGCGTCGGCGTCCGGCGCCAGACCCTCGTGCGGCACTGCGCGCCGGGTCTAGCCTGTCGAGCGAACCGAGGAGGACACCATGCCCGAGCAGCGCACCTACCCGACCGGCGTCACGTGCTGGATCGCCGCCGAGGAACCCGATCCCGAAGCCGCCAGCCGCTTCTACGGCCGGCTCTTCGGCTGGTCGTTCCACAACGTCATGCCGCCCGACGCACCGGTCTACCTGATGGCGTCGCTCGACGGCGCCGACGTCGGTGCGATCTCGGCCGGCACGGGCGCACCACGCTGGACGACCTTCGTCGCGACGGACGACGTCGACGCGACCACCACCGCCATCGGGCGGGCGGGTGGCACCGTCGTCGCCCCGCCGCGGGATGCCGGCACCGACGGCCGCACCGCGACCGCGCTCGATCCGCAGGGAGCCGAGTTCCGCCTCTGGCAGGCTCAGGACCACCCGGGGGCGCAGCTCGTCAATGTGCCCGGCACGTGGAACTTCAGCGACCTGCTCTCGAGCGACCCGGAGGCGGCGCGACGGTTCTACACGGGGGTGTTCGGCTGGCGGTACCTCGACTTCGGAGCGACGGTCGAGGCGATGATCGCCGTGCCCGGGTACGGGGACTATCTCGCCGCGACATCCGACCCCCATATCTACGAGCGTCAGGCCGGCGCCCCCGAAGGCTTTGCCGACGTGATCGGCGCCGTCGAGCCCGCCCCCGCGGGTACGGCGTCCCGTTGGCGGGTGAAGTTCAGCGTCGCCGACCGCGCATCGAGCATCGCTCTGGTCGAGGACCTCGGCGGCACGGTGCTCGCGACCGACGACCAGGTCTGGGCGCTTCTCGCCGACATCCGCGACCCGCAGGGCGCCGAGTTCACGATCAGCGAGTTCCGCGACCCGCGCTGACGGGTTCAGCCGCGCGACGCCCACCACTTGGCGACGGCCGCCATGGCGTCGTCCTGCCCGGCGACGACCGATTCGACGGATGCCGCGATCATCAGGTTGTCGACCGCGCCGTGGTCTTCCACCCGCAGGCCGTCGGGCGCGACCTTCTCGCGGTACTCCCGGAGATCCTCGGTGTAGCCGAAGACGGGCTTGCCCAGGGCGACCGCGAAGCCGATTTCCCAGACCGTCCCGGGGTCGGCGCTCGGGCCGCGGAATGGCGTCAGGTCGGCGACGACCGCGTCGGAACGGAGCAGCCGGTCGACGTTCAGCCGGTAGATGTCCTGCATCGTCGGCTGCGGCGGGAAGTCCACAGGGCGGTCGAGCACGTCGCCCGGGACGATCGCCACGAGCCCGTGCGCGTCGGCGTTGCGGTGCGACGCGGCGATACGCTCGGCGAGGTCGGGGAAGAAAACGGCGGGGCCGGCGGTGTAGACGCGGGCACGGGTCGAAGTCACAGGGGTCCTTTCGGAGGGCGAGCTTCGAGGCTACAACGGGCCGCGGGCTCGGCCCGCCCCCGCCCCCTCGTTACAGTTGCACCTTCCCAGCTCCCGCGAGCACGGCGAGCTGTGCATCGACGTGCGCGGTGTAGTCCTCGATTCCCGCGGTGATGTCGGTGCCGCGGAAGATGTCGAAGATCCCGTAGCTCTGCAGCACGGTGAAGCCCACGAACCTGTAGCTCGCGCTGATGCCGAGCAGCAGGTCGTCGACGGTCTTCCCCTCGAACAGCACGCTGTCCGGGTTGCCGAATGTTCCCGCGGGCGCACTCCACGTGGCGGCGACGAAGAACCCCTTGCCGTGCATGTGGCCGCCCGTGCCGTACTGACGGGTCGGGTCGCTCCGGGTGCGTCCGTCGTTGTCGAGCAGCCTCCTGCTGTGCAGACCGGCATTGAAGACCTCGTCGACGTACCGCTTGTACGGCCACGGTGCACCGAACCAGTTGATGGGCGTCTGCAGGATCACCAGGTCGGCGTCGATATAACGCTGGACTTCGCTTTCCGGGTCGACACCGTCCTCGATCGCGGTCTCCGTCACCTCGTGGCCGAGGGCTCGGAGGTGGTCGCGCGCCCTGTCGGCCATCGAGCGGTTGAGTCCGCCCTCCGTCCAGTCCGGGTAGACGAGGTGGGCGTTGACGATATGTATCTTCATCTCTTCGTTCTCCGCTCAGTCGAGGACCGCGTAGGCCTCGACCTCGACGAGCACGTCGTCTTCGAACAGGATGTCGACACCGATAAGCGACGCGGGCGGCAAAGGCAGCGGCAGGGCGAGCTCCTCCGCGACCAGCGCCACACCCGCCATGAACGCGTCCATCTTCTCCGGCGCCCACTGGGTCACGAAGAATCGCAGGCGCACGACGTCGGCGAACGTGGCGCCCGCGCCCGCGAGGCCGCGCGCGGTGTTGCGCAGCGATTGCGCGACCTGTCCGGCGAGATCGCCGACGGCGATGTGGTTGCCGTCCGCATCGCGGGAGATCTGCCCGGCGACGTGGACGTGGCGGCTGCCCGTCGCGATGGAGACGTGCTCGTAGGGCACGGGCTGGAACATTCCCTCGGGCGAGAAGAGCTGGACTGTCATGAGATTCCTTTGATCGGTGAGCAGGTACCCCATGTCTACCTAGTGCACGAAAGGAACTTCAACGAGACTAGGTGGCATGGAAGAAACCAGACACCCGGATGCCGCCCTCCTAGAGGTTGACGCCCCGCACCGCGAACTCCTCGATCAGGTATTGGACAAGTGGTCGCTCCGCGTCCTCGATTCGCTGTGCGGTCGCCCCATGCGATTCAACGAGCTCCGTCGTGAGATCCCGGCGGTCGGCCAGAAATCGCTGACCGCGACTCTGCGTCGCCTGGAACGGAATGGCATGGTCGAGCGGGTCGTCATCGATACCCGGCCGCTCGCCGTGGAATACCGCGTGGCGCCGATCGGCAACACCCTGAACGAGCTCATCGACTCACTGCTGCGCTGGACCACGATGAACATGCCCGAGGTCGAGCGCGCGCGCGAACGTTTCGACGACGAGGCCGACGCCGTCTGAACCGGTGATGGCGTCGGGCCGCGGGCGCGCCGCCGCCATTCTGTAGGGCGGACGGGACTTGAACCCGTAACCGACGGATCGAGTCGACCTGTTCGGCTGGAGGGACGATCCGATCCACGACCTCGGCGACATCGCTTCGTCCCGTGGTGCCGAGATGTACTCTCCCCTGTTGCTCGAGCTCTCCCGCAAGCTCGGATCCTTCGACTTCGGCATCGGCATAGACCTCGCGGTACATCCCGTACCGCGACCGTAGAGCGTCGCTCGGGGCGTTGGACCTACTCGACGGTGGCGGCACTCACGTGGTTCGCGGCCCAGCTGGCCAGTAATCTCAACCGTTCGGAAGACGGCGACCCCGGTTCGGCCGTGTACACCATGAGCACGAGGCCGGGATCGGCCGTGATGTGCAGTTCCTCGTAGGCGAGTGTTACCTCGCCGACGAGGGGGTGGGTGAAGCGCTTCGTCCCCGACCCGTGGCTGCGGACGTCGTGGGCACCCCACAGGCGACGGAAGATCTCGCTGCGGGTGGACAGCTCACCGACGAGGTCGTGGAGCCCCTTGTCGTGCGGGTCGCGGCCCGCCTCCGTCCGCATGATAGCGACGCACATCTCGGAGAACAGGTCCCAGTCGGGGTAGAAATCCCGGGATGCCGGGTCGAGGAACTGGAACCGGGCGAGGTTCGGAGTTCGCCCGCCGTCGCCGATCAGCGGCGAGTAGAACGCACGCCCCAGCTCGTTGGTCGCTAACAGGTCCTGGTGCTGGTCGCGGACGAACGCGATGCCCTCGGTGATGGAATTCAGCACCCACTGCAGGCTCTCCCGGCTTCCCGCCGACCTAGCGGAACGGCGCCGCGGCCGTCCGGACAGCGGGATACCGTCGGCGGCCCTGGCCAGGTCGAACAGGTGCACACGCTCGGTGTCGTCGAGTTGCAGCGCCGAGGCGATCGCGTCGAGGACCGACGACGACGCGCCGGCGATCGCTCCTCGCTCGAGCTTGGAATAGTACTCGACGCTCACTCCGGCGAGGACGGCCACCTCGGTGCGTCGTAGCCCGGGCACCCGGCGGTTCGGTCCGGCCGGTAGTCCCACCGTGTCCGGAGTCACCTTCGCACGTCGGGACACCAAGAATTCGCGAACTTCAGCCTGATTGTCCATAGTCCGACATTATTGCCCGGGCCGTGTCCGTGGGGTCCCCTGCGAGTACACGCTTCGGCAGGGACTCCCTCGCGCGCGGCTACCCGCTTTCACTGGTTGTATCTTTCCGATCAACGAGGAGCCGCATGACCGCCACACCCACCACGGCCCCCACCGACATCGTCGGCACGAAGCGGCTGCCTCTGGTGACGTTGACCTCCCTGGCGGCGATCGGCTTCGTGCTCGTCGCGATGGAGACCATGCCCGCCGGGCTGCTGCCAGTCATCGCCGACGGCATGCACATCAGCGAAGGGACAGTCGGTCTGTTCGTCAGCGCCTACGCTCTCGGGACCGTGGTCGTGACGGTGCCGGCTATCAGCCTGACCCGGGGTGTGCGGCGGAAGCCGCTCCTGCTCGCGGCGATCGCCGGACTGATCGTCGCCAACAGCATCACCGCGATCTCCGGCGACGCGACGCTGTCGCTCGCCTCTAGGTTCGTCGCTGGGGCGTTCTCCGGTGTCATCTGGGGCATGCTCGCCGCGTACGGCAGGAAAATCAGCCCCACCCGGTACGCCGGGCTGTCGCTGTCGATCGTGTCCGTCGGCGCCCCGGTCGGTTTCGCCCTCGGAACCCCGCTCGGCTCCTGGCTCGGGATGACCTTCGATTGGCGGTGGGCCTTCCTCGGCCTCTCGGCTGTCGCCGTCCTCGCCGGCATGCTGATCGCGGTTGTCGCGCCGGACGCCCCCGGCCAATCCGGCACATCCCGGCTCCCACTGCTGCGGGTCGTGCGCATCCCGGGGATCGTGGTCATCCTCGCGGTCATCTTCACCTGGATGATCGCGCACAACACCATCTACACCTACATCGCCCCGTACCTCAGAGCCACCGACGCGACGATCACCGTCGACGTTCTCCTCTTCGTCTTCGGCATCGCGTCGATCGGCGGCATCGTCGTCACCGGCGCCCTCCTCGACCGCCACCCCCGACTTCTGCTGCACGGCAGCGTCGCCGTTTTCGTCGCTTCCGGGGCATTCCTCCTCGCGGGCCACATGGCCACGGCGGCAGTGGTCGTCGCGACCGTCCTATGGGGAGTCACATTCGGCGGCGCGTCGGCCCAGCTGCAGGCTGCCCTAACCACGACCGGTGGGAAGGACGCCGATGTCGCCAACTCGTTCCTCCCCGTCGCATTCAACCTCGCGATCTTCACTGCCGGCATCCTCGGAGCCGCCCTGCTGACCGCCTTCGACGGCCTGGTGCTCCCGGTCGTTTTGATCGCCTTCGGCCTCGTCGCGCTGCTGCTGACCGTCTACGGCCGCCGGTCCGCGTTCCCCGCACGCATCTGACAGACTGCCCGGCATCCGGGCGTACCGCCCACAACACCAGATCCATCCGCACCGCAGAAGGGATGACATGAAGAGGATTCTGCCCACGCTTATCGCAGTCGCGCTGCTCTCGGGCTGCGCACCCGCGCCGGGCAGCTCCACGCGTCAGGAGTCCGGTCCGAGCACGACCCGGGAACGGACATCCGCTCCGACACCGGTACTGCCCACGGGCGCCCCGCACGACGTGGTCGGCACCGTCGTGCGATTCTCGTCGGATCGCACATCCGTCGACGTCACCGTCGACCAGGACACCCCCGCGGTGCGCGAATTCCTGTCGGTACTTCCGCTCGAACTCGTCGTCGAGGAATTCAACGGCAAGGAGAAGATCGCCTACCTGCCCCGTGAGCTGGACGCCGCCGAAACGCCGGGGTCCGACCCGGAAGACGGCGATCTCATCTACTTCACCCCGTGGGGCAACCTCGGGTTCTTCTACGACGCGACTGGAATCGGGTACACCGACCAGACCCTCCACATCGGCACCTTCACCGCCGGCCGCGAGGAATTGGCTCTTCTCGAAACGGGCGCGGTGACCGTGGCGGTCGTGGAAGAGTAGCGGCATGGCTCGAATCTTCGTCACCGGGTCCGCAGACGGACTCGGACGGGCGACCGCCCAGTCGCTCCTCCTCGACGGCCATGAGGTCGTCGCCCACGCGCGCAATCCGCAGCGCGCAGAATCGATGGGCTGGTTCACGCAGCGCGGGGCGGATGTCCTGATCGCCGACCTCTCGGTGCGGGCCCAGATTCTCGAGCTCGCACACCAACTGCTGGGGATCGGTCCGCTCGACGCGGTCGTCCACAACGCCGGCGTCATATCGGGCCGGACCCTGATGCCGGTGAACGTGGTGGCGCCCTACCTGCTGACGGCGCTGCTGCGAGACGTCCCTCGGCATGTCTACCTCAGCAGCGGTATGCACCGGGGCGGGAGCAGCAGCCTCGACGGCATCGACTGGGAGGGCCGGCGCGCATCGGGCAGCTATGCCGACAGCAAGCTGTTCGTCACCGCTCTCTCCGCAGCCGCGGCCCGGATCCGGCCCGCGGTCATGAGCAACGCGGTAGACCCGGGATGGGTCGCGACGAAGATGGGAGGCGCCGGTGCGCCCGACGATTTCGCGCAGGGCCATCAGACGCAGGAGTGGCTCGCGGCCGGCGCCGCGCCGGAAGCCATGACATCCGGGGGCTATTGGTACCACCGCGCGCCCAACCGCACCCATCCGGCGGTGCACGACGTCGCATTCCAGCAACGCCTGCTCGAGTCCCTCGAGGCCGCGACCGGGGTGCCGCTCACCGCCTGAAAAGCGAAGAAACGTGCCGGGCGACCCCGAGGGACCGCGCCGGCACGTCGAGGGTGTTACGGGGTAACCAGAACCTTGAGCGCTTCGCGGGCGTCCATGGCGGCGTACCCTGCAGGGATGTCGTCGATGGCCACCGTGCGGTCGAAGACCTTGCCCGGGTCGATCGTGCCGTCGAGCACGAGCGGGATCGCCTCGTCGATGTATGCCCGCACGGGGGCGGGCCCGCCGGTCAGGGTGATGTTCTTGCCGAACAACGACATGAATCCGACGGGGGCGTCTTCGTACTGCGGGACGCCGACGCGGGAGATCACACCGCCGGCACGGACGATGCCGACCGACTGCGTGTAGGCGGGCATGTGGCCGACGGCTTCGAGGACCACGTGCGAGCCGTACCCGCCGGTCAGGTCGAGGACCTTCTGGATGCCTTCGTCGCCGCGTTCGGCGATCACGTCGGTGGCGCCGAACTCGATACCGAGGTCGGTGCGGGCCTTGTGGCGGCCCATCAGGATGATCCGTTCGGCACCGAGCTGCTGCGCGGCGAGAACCGCCGACAGACCGACGGCGCCGTCACCGATCACCGTGACGGTCTGCCCGTCCCGGATGCGGGCCATGTGGGCGGCGTGGTAACCCGTGAGGTACACGTCGGAGAGGGTCAGCAACGATGGAAGGACCGCGGTGTCGTTCTCGGTGACCCCGGGGACGACGACGAGGCTGCCGTCGGCCAGCGGCACCCGGGACAGCTCCGCCTGCAGGCCCGCGGTGTCGGGAGTGGCGTAGAAGCCGCCGTGCGGGCACGCGGTCTGGAAGCCGTCCTTGCAGATCGGGCAGGTGTTGTCGGCGAATGCGAACGGGGCGATGACGAGGTCGCCCTTCTTCACGGTGCGCACCGCGGATCCGACTTCCTCGACGACCCCGAGGAGCTCATGGCCCATGCTCTGGCCGTGCTCCGTCGCGGGCATGTCGTGGTACGGGTGCAGGTCGGAGCCGCAGACGCAGGTGACGACGGTGCGCACGATGGCGTCAGTCGGCTGCTGGATCGTCGGGTCGGCGACGGTTTCGACGCGGACGTCGCCCGCACCGTACATGATGGTGGCCTTCATGATGGTGGTCCTTTCGAAGGTGGTTGTTACTCGGAGAAGACGCGCTTGGCGACGTCGATGGCGGACAGTGCCTTCGGCCAGCCGGCGTAGAACGCGAGATGGGTGAATTCCTCGAGGATCTCGTCCTGGTTGAGTCCGTTGCTCAGACCGATCCTGATGTGGGACTCGAGCTGGGTGAAATTGCCTCCGGTGACCAGAGACGAGATCGTGATGAGGCTGCGGTCGCGCTTGGACAGCTCGGGACGTTCCCAGACGTCTCCGAACAGGACGTCGTCGGTGAGATCGACGATCTTCGGGGCGAAGTCGCCGAGCATCTTCCGGATCGCGCTGGGCTGGGTGTCAGCCATGGTGGTTCCTTTCTCCACGGATTGCTTTATCCCACTAGACGCCTTCCCACACGCGCGCGGGAGTCTCTGTCGAAAGGTGTACCGGCAGGGGATCCCAATCCTCTTCCCGCCGTCGTAGCGTCGCACTCATGCAGATCCAACCCAAATCCCCCACAACCAAGAATCCGGCGGAGCAGTTCACCGGCGACGTCTACCTCGACATCATCTCGACCCCTCAGTCCGACCAGCAGCAAACGGTCGTCGCCAAGGTCCGGTTCTTGCCGGGCGCGCGCACGGCGTGGCACTCGCATGCCAACGGCCAGACACTTCACGTCACCGAGGGCCTGGCCTGGATGGGCACCCGGGATGGCACCGTCATCGAGGTCCACCCGGGCCAGACCGTATACACCCCGGCCGACGAAGAGCACTGGCACGGTGCCACCCCGACCGACTACATGGAACACCTCGCGATCGTCGAGAACGGTGACGACCCCGCCGCGACGACCACTTGGCTCGAGCACGTCGCCGACGAGGACTACCACCTCTGACAATGCGCCTCCCAATGGGGTGGGGGCGGGCGGAAGGCACCGCGCCGGAAGGCGGCGCCGTGCCTCGCAGCACTGTGCGTCCGATCGAATTGGATACAGATCACCGATGACCGCCCGCACCACCCCGCTCGTCCCTCCTCCCCCGGCACAATTTCGCCGACAGCACGCTGTCGAGTCCCGGTATGCGCGAAATCGCGGCCGTCCCGACGCCTATGCACGCCCGGCTGCAGCTCCAGATCGAATAAGCGCGCAAGTCGGCCGTGCCGCTCCACCTCCAGGTGATCCAGCCACCACGTGATGGAGGCGAAGTCGGTCCTCCCGGTCCGCTCCCGCGGATTGTCTATATCCAGCGTTCCGCGTAGAAGAGACAGGATCTCGGGCAGAACATCGCCGCACTGACGGACAGGGAAAGGTGTTCAGCATCCATGGCACTGAGGTGTCCGAGGCCATCCCAGATGGGTAGAACCGGGCCGAGGAACCTCATTGTGAGGGACCTAACCGCCGGTTCTTCCGGGTAAGCCGTGAATAAACGGTGAGCCCATCGAGTCTCGTCCCTTCCTTTGGACAAGAAACCCCGGTCAGACCGTCGTTCCAGTAGGCCGTCGTTCCAGTAGGGCGGACGGGACTTGAACCCGTGACCGACGGATTATGAGTCCGCTGCTCTAACCAGCTGAGCTACCACCCCGCGCACCGCCCCGGTCACCGGAGCGAGCGCAGGCGGCCCGAGAGCCGCCGCGCATCCACGATACAGGCTCGGAACGCGCGGGCGCGTGAGGGCGCACGGCGCCGCCGACGCGCGCGTCGGCCGCGCCATCCACCGCCCGCCCCTCAGTGGAAATTCAGGAAGTCTGCGCACCAGGCGCCAGCGTGCACCCGGAATTGCGCCGCGCGTGATCGCGGCGGCCTACAGACTTCCTGAATTTCCGACAGCGGGGGTGGGAGGGAGGGCGGCCAGGGCGGTGAGGATGCCGGCGAGCCGGCGTCCGAAGCCCGGGGGCACGCTCGGGGGCAGAGCGTCGACGGGCCACCAGGCGACGTCTTCGCTCTCGTGGCTGGTGACCGGCACGGCGTCCGCGGGGGCGAGGGCGACGAACCCGAGGTCCCAGTGCACCGCGCACGATCCGAACGCGCCGGGGAGGGCGTGGCGGTCGACGTCGAGCGGAGTGCGGCCGAGCGGCGTGAGGTCGGCGATACCGGACTCCTCGAGCGCCTCGCGGAAAGCCGCGGAGGCGACGTCGGGGTCGCCCGGCTCGATGTGTCCGCCGAGCTGCACCCAGAACTGCCCCTTGCGGTGGAAGCACAGCAGCACGCTGGAGAGGTCGGGCGTGAGGACGAAGCAGCTCGCCGTCAGGTGTTCCGGGCCGCCGGAACGGTCGAGCGCCGCGTCTCCCCCGGCATCGACGAACGCGACGTACTCGGTGCGCAGCGCCGCCTGGGCGGGATCGGCGGGGGTCCAGCGCAGCAGGTCGGCGCGGATCGTGGCGGCGGGGTGCGAGAGCATCCGGTCAGCTTACGTCGGGTGCGGCATCCATTCGACAGGACAAAACGGGCCGGACGCGCACTCGACAGGACCGAACGCGGCGTGCCGAACGTGGTCGACCTGTCGGACGGGTGCCAGAGAGAGCCTACGGCGCCGGCGTCACCGTCGGGGTGTCGATGACCACGTCGGGGATCGGCTCGCCGCGGTAGATCGCCTCGAAGGTCGAGACCGTGCGCTGGATGTCGTGCGCGGCCACGATGCGGAGGCTCTCCTGCTTGAATCGCTGCAGCTCGTCCTCGGGCATGCTGAGGATGTCGGTGAGGCGGGCCGCGAATTCCTCGACGTTGCCGGGCTCGAACAGGAATCCGTTCTCGCCGTGGTGCACGAGGTGGGGCAGCGCCATCGCGTTGGCGGCGACGACCGGGAGGCCGGACGCCATGGCCTCCATCGTCGCGATGCTCTGCAGCTCGGCGATCGACGGCATGGCGAAGACGGTGGCGCGGGTGAGCGCGTGGCGCAGATAGTCCTCTTCGGCGTAGCCGGTGAAGGTGACGCGGTCGCGCACGCCGAGCTGCGAGGCGAGCGACTTGAGGTTGTTCTCCTGCTCGCCGCCGCCGACCAGTTCGAGCTTCGCGTCGAGCGCGGGGTCGAGCTGCGCGAACGCGCGGATGAGCTTGTCGAGCTGCTTCTCGTGCGTGATGCGTCCGACGAAGACGATGAGGTTCTCGGTGCGGGGCGTGAAGTCGGGGGTGTAGTGCTGCGCGTCGACTCCGCAGGAGATCGCGAGTACTCCGCGCACCTTGGTGTAGTGCTCGAGGAAGTCGGCGGCCTTGCGCGTCGGGGTCGTGACGACCTCGGCGCGCGCGAAGGAGCGGGCGGCGGCTTCCCAGGCCAGCTTGACCGCGCGGCCCTGCACGAACTTCGGAAGCAGGGTGTGCTCGAGCATGTTCTCGGGCATGAAGTGGTTGGTTCCGACTATGCGGATGCCGCGCTTGACTGCCTGGTTCGACAGGCCGCGGCCGACGATGATGTGCGACTGGAAATGCACGACGTCGGGCTTCACCTCGTCGAGGACGCGCGCGCTGTTCTTCTCGATCTGCCACGGCAGTGCGAAGCGCAGCCACGGGTGCGGGTACCAGCGCCAGCTCTTGAGGCGGTGCACCGTCATCGGCTGGCCCTCGAGCGTCTCGGTCCACGTGCCGTGCTTGCGGCTCGCGGCGGGCGCGACGATGTGCACGTCGTGTCCGCGCTCGACGAGGCCCGCGGCCAGTCGGGCGGCGAAGGTCGCTGCGCCGTTGATCTCGGGGGCGAACGTGTCAGCGCCGATCAGAATGCGTAGCGGCTTCTCGGTGGTCGGCGTTTTCGGCGAATCAGGCAACAGGTTTGGTTTCCTCAGGTGTCGGCACATGGACTCTGGACAACAGGAACACACCGTAGATGGCGATCCCACCCGCTATCAAGAGGGCGAACATGGTCCAGAGCGGCGCGCCGGCCATTTCATTGAGGACCACGATACCGATCGTGACCGCGACGAGCGGGTCGATCACGGTGAGTCCCGCGACCACGAGGTCGGGCGGGCCGTGCGAGTGGGCCGACTGGACGAAATACGAACCGAGGGCGGATGCCGCGAGCAGAGCCACCACACAGAGCAGTGTCAGCCACTCGAAGCTGTCCGGTTCGAACCCGGCCATGGTGATGGTGGTGATGCGGTCAATGACGGTCTTGGCCAGGGTCGCGACGAAGCCGAAGAGCACTCCCGCTCCGAGGATGTAGAAGACGGCCTTGAACTTCTTGCGCAGCGTGACGAAGATCACGGCGAAGATGACGAGCACGATGGCCAGCAGGATCAGCACGGTCGCCAGCTGCGATGCCTCGATCGGCGACGACTTCGCGAACGGCGCGGCGAAGGCGACGAACAGCGTCACGCCGCCGACCGAGAAGACGATCGCGCGGATCGCCTGCCGGGTGAGCTTCACCTTGCTGATGCGCGAGTTGACGATGGCGGTGACCACGAGGGCGACGGCGCCGAGCGGCTGCACCACGATGAGCGGCGCGAATTTGAGGCTGAGCAGCTGCAGCACGATCGCGGCGCCGAGCATCAGCGTGCCGATGACCCACGAGGGGCGGCCGAGCAGCGCGGTCAGCTGGCGGACGCTGAGACCGGCTTTCGCGCCGGAACCGAGGTTGTCCTCCACCTTGGTGACACCGCGGTGTTGGAACTGGGTACCCAGAGCGAGGAACACGGCGCCGACCAGAGCAATCGGGATTCCGATGTACTGGTCAGGGGTCAGGGAAGTGACCTGGTCTGTCAGGTCGCTGAGTTCGGGCGGCACCTGTCCAAGCTACCCGCACTCGGACGGATATTCTTGACGAATGGCCGTACTCCCCATCCGAATCACTGGTGATCCAGTTCTCCACTCCCCCGCCGTCGAGGTCGAAGATTTCGACGACGAGCTGCGAACGCTCGTCGCCGACATGTACGAGACGATGGAGCTGGCGCCCGGCGTCGGGCTCGCCGCACCCCAGGTGGGCGTGAATCTGCGCCTGTTCGTCTACCACTGGGTCGACGACGACGACGTTCTCTGGCGCGGAGAGGCGATCAACCCGCAGCTCTGGATCAGCCCGCCGCCGATCGGCGCCGCCGACGAGGACGAGGAATCCGAGGGCTGCCTGTCGATCCCCGGCGAACGCTTCCCGCTCCGGCGTGGCGAGCTCGCGATCCTCACCGGCGTGAACCTCGAGGGCGAACCCTTCGAGATCAAGGCCGAGGGCTGGCTCGCGCGTATCTTCCAGCACGAGTACGACCACCTCGACGGCATCCTCTACGCCGACCGTCTCGAAGCGAAGCACGCGAAAGCCGCTGCCCGCGAGATCAAGCGCAACGGCTGGGGCGTCGACGGGCTCGAATGGATGCCGGGAGTCGACAACCTCGACGAATAACCGTCAGCGGTTCGCCGCCGCCGCGCGCACGATCGACAGCAGGACCTCGGGTTCGACGTCCTTGTAGACCATGGCGTAGACGCCCGCGTCGGCGGCCGGCGGCACCTGGTCCTCGAGTTCGAGGGCCGTGACGAGCACGATCCGCGGAGCGGGACCCAGCGCGCGCACCCGGGCGTCGGTGGTGATGCGTTCGCTCGCGACGAGACCGTTCACCCGCGGCATCCGCACGTCCATCAGCACCACGTCGGTGACGGTACGGCGCACCTGGGCGAGCGCCTGCGCACCGTCGCCCGCCTCGCCGAGCACCTCGATGTCGGGCTGGCTGTCGAGCACCATGCGGAACCCGGCACGCTGCAGCGGCTGGTCGTCGACGATGAGGACGCCGATCGTCACGACGGGTCCAGATTCACTCCGTGCACGCCGTTGTGGTACCGCAGCGACGGGAAACTCGCCGCGATCGAGAAGCCGACCCCCGCGTTGAGGGTCGACGTGAAGACGCCGCCGAACAGCTCGGTGCGTTCGCGCATCTCGGTGATTCCCGCGCCGCCGATCACGCCGGTGAGGGCGGTGAGGTCGTCGTCGATCTCGCCCGGACGGTGCTGCGACGCGTCGTTGGGGTTGAGGCCGCTGCGGCGCAGCTCGTTGCGGATGCCGTCGTCGTCGACGCGCAACTGGAAGCCCTCGCCGGTCCAGGTCTGCACCACGGTGACGTTGGTTCCCTCTCCTCCGTGCGTGAGCGCGTTGGTGAGCGCCTCCTGGAGGATGCGGTAGATCGCGAGTTCGGCGCCCGGCTTGAGGTCGTAGCGGTCGCCGCTCTCCTCGATGGTGAGGCGCAGCCCCGCTTCGGTCATGACCTTGAACAGGTGGCGCGAGCTCTTCAGCTGCGGGTGCACGTCGACGTCGACTTCACCCTCGCGGACGACGGTCATCACCCGTCGCAGGTCGGCGAGGGTGTTGCGCGCCACGTCGGCGATGGTGGCGACGGCCCGCACGGCGGCGGTGGGGTCGGATTCGGCGGCGTAGCGCGCACCGTCGGCCTGGCCGATGATGACCGACATGTCGTGCACCGAGACCTCGTGCAGCTCGCGGATGATGCGGAGGCGGCCCTGCTGCTCGGCGAGCGAGAGCTCGAGGTCGATGCGCTCGCGGTCGAGCCGGATGCGCTTGGCGGCCTCGCGGCGTCGGGTGCGACGCGCACGCAGCCAGAGCGCCAGCAGCACGAGGGTCGCGAGCAGCAGCGCAGCGCCGGCGGCGGCCAGCGCGATGATGAGAACCATCGAGTTCTCGGCGATCCAGTCGTTCACGCGGCGTCTCCCTCTCGGCCCGGTGTGGCCGTGGCCGGTGTGGGCCAAGAGAGAGACTATCGCGTCAGCGCTCGGGTGCTCCCTCGGGATAGGCGTTCGCCCGCAGCACCTCGAGGCGGGCGCGGTACTCCTTCTCGTCGATATCGCCCTGCGCGAAGCGCTCGGCGAGGGTCGACTCGGCGCGGCGGGCCGGCTGGGCCCACGGTGCGCCCGGACCGAAGCCGCGCGCGAACATCGCGCGGCGCGAACGGCGTGCGATGAAGAAGACGAGCGCGATCACGGCGATCCAGAAGAACGGGATGAGCAGGAAGAACCAGCCGAATCCCGCGCCCCACGGGCCGCCCGCATGGGCGGCGATTCCTACAGTGGCAAGTGTGTCTAACACGGTCTGTCCATTCGTCAGGGGTTCCGGCGGAACCACTGCGTCCAGACTCGCCGTGACGCGTCCCCGGCGAATCTGCCCGCGGGCGGCTCGTGGATACTACCGGGAGAGCAGATTCGAGGCGGGCAGCTACACCGCGTCGGTCAGACCATGCGGCGAACAGGCAGAGCGGCCGACTACACCGCGCGCCCGGGGCGCACCAGACCGGTCTCGTAGGCGACGACGACGAGTTGCACGCGGTCGCGGGCGTGCAGCTTCGACATGATGCGCGAAACGTGCGTCTTGGCCGTCAGGGGGCTGAGGAACAGCTCGCGGCCGATCTCCTCGTTGGTGAGGCCGAGGCCCACGTGGCCGAGAACCTCGCGCTCGCGGTCGGTCAGCACGGCGAGCTGGCGCTGGTCCGGCGCCTCGGTCAGGTCGCCGGCGATCCGCTCGAGCAACCGCTTGGTCACGCCGGGGCTGAGCAGCGCGTCGCCGCCCGCGACGACCCGCACCGCCCGGATGAGTTCGACCGGTTCGGTGTCTTTGACGAGGAACCCGCTGGCCCCGGCGCGGATCGCCTGGCCGACGTACTCGTCGAGCTCGAAGGTCGTGACGATCACGATGTGGGTGCCGGCGAGGGCGGGGTCGGCGGCGATCTTCTCCGTCGCCCAGAGACCGTCGCCGTCGGGCATCCGGATGTCCATCAGCACCACGTCGGGCCGTTGGGCCGTGACGAGCGCGACGGCCTCGACGCCGGTGCCCGCCTCCCCCACGACCTCGATGTCGGGCTCGGAGTCGAGCAGGCTGCGGAAGCCGCCGCGGATGAGCTGCTGGTCGTCGGCGATTGCGACACGGATCATTGCTGGTCTTCTCTCGGGGTCTTCTTCGGGATGCTCGCCGCGACGCCGAACCCGCCGCCCGGGAGCGGCCCGGCGTCGAGGGTGCCGCCCAGTAGTTCGGCGCGTTCGTGCATGCCGAGCAGCCCGCGGCCGCCCGGTTCGGAGTCGCGCTCGGTGTGATCCTGCGGGCCGGTTCCGTCGTCGGTCACCCGCACGTCGTACCGGTCGGGCGTCTCGCGCAGTTCGACCCGGGCTCGGGTGGCCCGCGAGTGCCGCACGACGTTCGTCAGCGACTCCTGCACGATGCGGTAGATCGCCAGCTGGGTCGCCTGGGGCACGTCGCCGAGGGCGTTGTCGAGGTCGACCTCGATTCCCTGCGAGGTGACGGATGCCGCGAGCCCGGCGAGCCGCGACAGGTCCGGTTCGGGCACGAGCGGTGCGGAGGGATCCCCGCCGGTCTCGGCCCGGAGGATGCCGAGCACGGCCCGCACCTCGTCGAGGGCGGTCTTGCTCGTCTCCTTGATGTTGGCGAGGGCTTCCGCGGCCTTGTCGGGCTGCCGTTCCATCAGGTGCAGGCCGACGCCCGCCTGCACGTTGATCTGGCTGAGCGAGTGGGCGAGCACGTCGTGCAGCTCGCGGGCGATGCGCACCCGCTCGGCCTGCACCTCGGCCTGGCGCCGCACGGCGATGCGGCGGCCGAACTCGGCGACGCGCTCCTTCTGGGTGCGCACCCCCTCGGCCGCGGCGACGACGAGCAGGATGCCGATCGTGATGCCCGCGATGCGCCACGGCTGCCAGGAGACACCGACGAACGTCGAGAGCACGATCGTCGCGAACCACGCCACGCCGATCGACACCCACGCCCAGACCCGGGCGCCGCGCACGATCGCCGACCCGATGGCGAAGGCGAGCGCGATGTACGGCGGACCGTCGGTGTTTCCCGAAAGCAGCAGGTCGATGCTCGCGGCGAGAGCCACGACGGCGACGACCGGTCCGGGGAACCGTCGCGCGAACAGCAGCGCCGCCGGTCCGACGAGCGCGAGCCCGAGGGTGAGCGCGAGGTCGTCGCCCGCGACGAACTCGGGCCGTGCGCCCACGCGCCAACGAAAGAGGGATGTCGGTACCTGCACGAACAGGGAGATGACGACGGGGCCCCACAGCCGCACCCATTGCGGCGACCGTCCGCTGAACCGCCCCGACGCGATCTCGGGGTCCCACGGGCCGTGCCAGCGGGCGTCGGCGTTCGCCCGCCACTGTCGGGGGCGGAAACGACCGGGGGTGGGCATAGTGCGAGCTTATTCGCGGCGTCGGCCCGCGGCATCCACTAGGCGGATGCCGGCCGTCTACTCCCCCGGGAGTAGCCCTCGCGGCTTAAATGAAGAAAAGCCATGGAGGGTGGAGCCCCACATGGCTTTTCTAGCTCCCCGACTTGGACTCGAACCAAGAACCTACGCATTAACAGTGCGTTGCTCTGCCAATTGAGCTATCGAGGATTGGCTGAAACAGCTTGGCTACTTTACCAAAGGTTTCGGGCTGTCAAAACCGCGCTGCGCCCCCTGCGCGCCGGTCGACGCCCAAAATCCGCGAGATTCCGCCGATCCACGGTTCAGACCGCCAGCAAAAATATTGGCGACGGCACCTCGATGGGGGGCTCGATCAGCGTCGGAATGCCGTCGTCGCCGAGGCGGAAACTGGCGACCGTGTTCGACCGTTCGTGGGCCACGTGCATCACATCGCCGTCGACCACGTGGTGGCGCGGCCAGTCGCCCTCGGCGCTCACCGAGGTGACGGCGCTGAGCGCGCGTCCGCCGTGCGAGACCCCGAGCACGGCGATGCGGTTGCTACCGCGCAGACCGGCCCAGACGAAGTCGCCCGCGGCGCTCAGGGTGAGGGCGGCGGCGTGGTCGCCGGGGCGCGCGCCGGGAAGCGGCGTCCGGCCGACGAAGGTGAGCTCGTCGTCGAAGACCAGCACCTCGAGGCTGAGTTCGCCGAGCACGTAGAGGTAGCCGCCGGGGCCGCGGAGGAAGTCGCGCGGGCCGGTGCCGGCCGGCAGCTCGATCTCGCCCGTGCGCGTCAGCACGCCGTCGACGAGCGCGTGCAGGTAGAGGCGGTCGGCGCCGAGGTCGGCCGACACGATGGAGCTGTCGTCGAGGGCGACGGTGGCGTGCGCGTGCGAGCCGTCCTGCGCCGGGTGCGGGCCGCTGCCCTGGCCCTCGAGCACCGCGTCGAGGCCGAGCGGGTCGGTCGAGAGCACGCCGAGGTGCCCGTCGACGTAGCAGGAGGTGATCACGGTGTCGCCGTACCGGGCGACGTGGCAGGGCGCGGCTCCGCCGGCCGGGGACTCCCCCGTGGCGTCGAGCGCGAAACCGTCGCCGCGGGTGAACTCGCGGACGGTGCCCGCTGCCTCCTCGACGGCGTACACGCGGTCGCCGTGCGACGCGAGGTAGGCAGGCGAGTCACTGACCGCGGCGAGACCGAGGTACTCGAGCGATCCGTCGTCGAGACGGCCGAGGGCGGCGATGCCGGTGGCGGTGCCGCCCATGTCCGCCGAGTACGCCCCGACGAAGTAGGCGACCATCAGTAGCCGGCCGCGGTGTCGACGACGCCGACGAACCGGCCGTCGCCGAGCAGTGCCGTCACGTTGACTTCGATGCGCCCGGCGAGCAGCGGCGCCGTCATGGCCTTGGTGTCGGCGGAGTGCGAGGTGATGATGCAGCGCGGCTCGGTCCAGAGCGGGTGGCCGTCGGGCAGCGGTTCGGGGTCGGTGACGTCGAGTGCCGCGCCGTCGATTTCTCCGGCCGCGAGTGCCTCCACCAGGGCGTCGGTGTCGATGAGGGCGCCGCGCGCGATATTCACGAGCACGGCGCTGGGCTTCATCGCGGCGAACTCCGCGGCCCCGAGCAGGTGCTTGGTCTCGGTGGTGCTCGCGGCGGCGAGGATGACGACGTCGGCGTGGGGCAGTACCTCGAGCAGTTCGCTCGCGGCCACGGTGCGGTCGGCGCCGGCGAGCGGGGTCGCGGTGCGGCGCACGACGGTGACGGTCGTGTCGAACACCGAGAGCAGGCGCATGATCTCGACGGCGATGCCGCCCGCGCCGACGATCACGACGTTCATGCCGAACAGCGACTGCCCGATCTCCGTCGTCGCCCAGCTCGTGGCGCGCGCCTTCTCGGGCAGGCCGCGCAGCAGCGCCAGCGTCAGCGCGAGTGCGTGCTCGGCGACGGGCTCCGAGTAGGCGCCCTTGGCGCTCGTCCAGAGCGGCAGCGGCCGGTCGGCGTAGCCGGCGAGCAGGCCGGAGAACGCGTCGACACCCGCCCACGGCAGCTGCACCCACTCGATGCCCGGGTGCGAGTCGAGGATGTCGGTGAGTTCGTCGGGCCGGGAGGCGACGAGCCAGACCACACCACGGGTCTCGTCGGAGAGCGGGCCGACGGTGCCGCCGGCGGCGATCACGGCGTCGGCGAACTCCTTCTTGTCGTGCGGCAGGATCGCGACGGGGCCGGCCGTGGGCCGACGGTCGGCCGCCACGGGGACGGCGTCGGAGCCGGCAGGATCACGGTGTTGGCCGGGGGCGCGGGTCATACGGAGATCCTCTTCGTGGGTGCTGTGGGGCGACGGCGCGACCGCGCCAGCCCTTCGACGTAGGGGTGGGCGGGGGCGGCGAGCACCTGGTCGACCTGTCCCTGGCCGACGACGGCGCCGCGGTGCATCACGATGACCTGGTCGGAGATACGGCGTACCTCGTCGAGGTCGCTCGACACCAGCAGCGCCGAGAAGTGCCGCCGCGCCTGCAGCTCGCGGATCACGTCGAGGATGGCCGAACGCACGGTCGGGTCGATGCCCGAGGTCGGGTCGTCGGCGACGAACAGCGCGGGCTCCAGGATGAGCGCCTGCGCCATGGCGACGCGCTGGCGCTGGCCCCGGCTGAGTTCGTGCGGGTAGCGGTTGAGAATGCCGAGCGGAAGGCGCACCGAGTCGATGAGGGTGGCCACGGCCTCGTTCGCCTCGCGCTGATTGAAGCGGCGGTCGCGCTCGAAGATCGGTGCCGCGACGTTCTCGGCGACCGTCAGGCGCCCGGACAGCTGCTCTCCGCCATCCTGCCGCAGATAACCCACGCGGAGCGTCACCAGGTCGCGTTTGCGGTCGGAGATGCCCTTCATCGTGTAACCGAGCACGCGCAGCTTTCCGCCGTGGATCACCGGGTCGTGCGCGTTCCCGGTGTCGGCCGCGCCGGCGACCGCGGCCGCCAACGTGCTCTTGCCCGAGCCGGATTCGCCGACGACCGCGACGATCTCGCCCTGTTCGAGCGAGAACGTCACGCCGTTGACCGCGAGGTCCTGCGCGTCCGGCCGTCGCGACGGGTACCTGATCGACAGGTCGCTCGCGAAGATCACGGGCGGGATCGGAACGGCACTCGTCGTCATGGTCTTACTCGGCCCTCAGCGTTCGCAGCGACTCGCGACGTACGGCCTGCTCGGCCGGGTCGGGCACGGGCAGCGAGGCGAGGAGCCTCTGGGTATACGGATGCCGCGGCTGGCCGAGCACCTGCGAACCGGGACCCTCTTCCACGAGCTCTCCGTGGTACAGCACGGCGATGCGGTCGGCGAGCATGTCGACGACGGCCAGGTCGTGGCTGATGAACAACGCCGCGAACCCGAACTCCTTCTGGATCTCGGCGAACAGCTCGAGCACGCGGGCCTGCACCGACACGTCGAGCGCGCTGGTGGGCTCGTCGGCGATGAGCAGGCTCGGCTCGAGCGCGAGCGCCCGCGCGAGGCTGGCGCGCTGGCGCTGGCCGCCACTCAGTTCGTGCGGGTAGCGGTCGCCGAAGTGTTTCGGCAGCTGCACCGCCTCGAGCAGTTCGTCCACCCGCGTGCGGGCGGCGGCGGCGTCTCCGGCGCGCTTGTGCACGATGAGCGGCTCGGCGACGGCCTGCGCGATGGTGAGCAGCGGGTTGAAGCTCGACGCGGGGTCCTGGAAGACGAATCCGATCTGGCTGCGCACGGGACGGAACGTGCGCTCCTTGATGCCGAGCATCTCGTGGCCGAGCACCTCGAGCGAGCCGCCGGTGATCTTGGTGAGGCCGCCGATGGCGCGGCCGATCGTGGTCTTGCCCGATCCGCTCTCGCCGACGAGGCCGAGCACCTCGCCGGGCGAGATGCTGAAGCTCACGCTGTCGACCGCGCGGAAGCCCGAGCTGCCGAGGCGCCCCGGATACTCGATGACGAGGTCGGTGGCGGTGACGACCGGTGCCCCGAGCGCTTCGGTGCGGGCGTCGGCGCGGGCCTGCGCCCTGGCCGCACCCGATCCGAGGCGCGGCACCGAGCCGAGCAGCTTCTGCGTGTACGGGTTCTTCGGGTTGGAGAACAGCTCGGCGGCCGTCGCCTCCTCGACGATGTCGCCCTGGTACATCACGACGACGCGGTCGGCGAGGTCGGCGACGACGCCCATGTTGTGGGTGATCAGCAGGATGGCGGTGCCGAACTCGTCGCGCACGCGGCGCAGCAGGTCGAGGATCTCGGCCTGCACCGTCACGTCGAGCGCCGTCGTGGGCTCGTCGGCGACGATGAGGCCGGGCTCGAGCACGAGCGCCATCGCGATGACGACGCGCTGCTTCTGCCCGCCCGAGAACTGGTGCGGGTAGTAGTCGACGCGGGTCTCGGGGTCGGGGATTCCGACCTTGCCGAGAATTTCGATCGCTTTCGCCCGCGCCTGCTTCTTGGTGAACTTGCCGTGGGCGCGCAGACCCTCGGCGATCTGCCAGCCGACCGTGTAGACGGGGTTGAGTGCCGTCGAGGGCTCCTGGAAGACCATGGCGACGTCGGTGCCCCGGATGTCGCGCAGCTGCGATTTGCTCAGTGACACGACGTCGTTCGCGCCGAGGAGCACCGCTCCCCGGGCGACGGCCGTCTCGGGCAGGAGGCCGAGGATCGTTTTGGCGGTCACGGTCTTGCCGCTGCCGCTCTCGCCGACGATCGCCACGACCTCGCCGGCCGCGACGGTCAGGCTCACGTCGTTGACCGCGACGACGTCGCCGGCGTCGGTCGCGAAGGTGATCTTCAGTTTGTCGATGTCGAGAACGTTGGTCACGGTCGTACCTCCGGTGTCTTCAGGCCGATGACGTCGTCGAGGCTGTTGCCCGTCGAGACCGCGCTCGCTTCTGCTGTGGCGCTCGGCGCGCCCTTGTCGGCGCGACGGCGGGTGCGCAGTCGCGGGTCGGCGAGGTCGTTGAGGCTCTCTCCGACGAGGGTGATGCCGAGCACGACGAGCACGATGGCGGCGCCGGGGAAGACCGAGGTCCACCAGATTCCACTGGTGACGTCGGAGATCGACGCCTTGAGGTCGTAGCCCCACTCGGCCGCCGACGACGGCTCGATGCCGAAGCCGAGGAAGCCGAGGCCCGCGAGGGTGAGGATCGCCTCCGACGCGTTGAGCGTGAAGATGAGCGGCAGGGTGCGGGTGGCATTGCGGAAGACGTGCCGGAACATGATTCGGGCGGTGCTGGTTCCGATGACCTTCGCCGATTCGACGTAGGCCTCCGCCTTGATCCGCACGGTCTCGGCGCGGATGACGCGCAGGTACTGCGGGATGTAGACGACGGTGATCGAGATCGCCGCCGCGAACACGCCGCTCCAGAGACCGGACTGGCCGCCGCTGATAGCGATGGCCGCGACGATCGCCAGGAGCAGCGTCGGGAAGGCGTAGACGGCGTCGGCGATCACGATGATCACGCGGTCGAGCCAGCCCCCGAGATAGCCCGAGATGAGACCGAGGATGACGCCGATGAAGATCGACAGCAGCACGGCGACGACGATGACGGCGAGAGCGGTCTGCGCGCCCCAGATCACGCGGGAGAGCACGTCGTAGCCGCCGACGGTGGTACCGAGCAGGTGCTTGCCGCCGGGCTCCTGCTGGGCGCCGAAGAGGCCGTCCTCATCGCGCAGCTGCGCGAAACCGTACGGGGCCAGGAACGGCGCGAAGAGCGCGACGAGCAGGAACACACCGGTGATGACGAGGCCGGCGATGAGCATCCCGCGCTGCAGGCCGACGCTCTGGCGCAGCTGGTGTACGACGGGGAGGCGCTTCCAGAGGGAAACGCGGGGGGCGGTGGTATCAGTCATGGTTAGAACCTCACCCTCGGGTCGATGATCGCGGCGACGATGTCGACGATGAAGTTGCTCAGCGCGACCACCACCGCCAGGAGCGCGACGATGCCCTGAACGGCGATGAAGTCGCGGGCGGTCAGGTATTCGGCGAGCTTGAAGCCGAGACCCTTCCACTCGAAGGTGGACTCGGTCAGCACCGCGCCACCGAGGAGCAGGGCGATCTGCAGGCCGATCACCGTGATGATCGGGATGAGGGCGGGCTTGTAGGCGTGGCGGCGCACCAATCGGTACTCCCCCACTCCGCGCGAGCGGGCGGCGTCCACGTAGTCCATCGAGAGGGTGCCGATCACGTTGGTGCGCACGAGGCGCAGGAAGATGCCGGCGGTGAGCAGACCGAGCGCGACGCCCGGGAGCACGGCGTGCTGCAGCACGTCGGCGACGGCCGCGGGGCTGCCGAGCTGGATCGCGTCGACGAGGTAGATGCCCGTCTTGTTGTCGAGGCTGGACATCTCGAGCTCGGTGCGGGTCGACGCGCGGCCGGCCACGGGGAGCACCTTGAGCCAGACCGAGAAGATGAGCTTGAGCAGGAGGCCGGCGAAGAACACCGGCGTCGCGTAGCAGAGGATTGCGAAGACGCGGAGGAACGCGTCGGGGGCCTTGTCGCGGAAGTACGCGGCGACCATGCCGAGCGGGATGCCGACGATGAAGGCGACGATGAGCGCGTAGACGACGAGTTCGAAAGTGGCGACGCCGTAGGTGACGAGCAGCTCGGTCACCGGGCGGCCGTCGGAGATCGCGGTACCGAAGTTGCCGGTGAAGATCTGGCCGAGGTACTCGAAGTACTGCACGATGATCGGGCGGTCGTAGCCGGCCTCGTGGATGCGCTCCTGCAGCTGGGCCGCGGAGAGGCGTCCGCCCAGAGCGGCGGTGATCGGATCGCCGATCGTGCGCAGCAGGAGGAAGACCATCGTGACGAGGATGAATACCGTCGGGATGACGAGGAGGAAGCGGACGACGATGTACCGTCCCAGATTCCCGCCGGGGAACTTGAAGCTCCTTGTGGGAGCTGACGGCGGGCCCTGGCTTGAGGGCGCCGTCTGAATGGTCGTGCTCATTAATAACCTCACGTGGCAGTACCGGTGGGAATCGAAAAGGGGCGACCCGCAAGTAGCGGGTCGCCCCTGATCGCGCTAGAAAGACTCTAGCTGGCTGATCGAATCAGCCATGACTATCCGCGTTCGACTAGCCCTTCACGAGCGAGCCGTAGCGGAACTTGAAGGAGCCGTCGAGCACTGCGCCCGAGACGTCCTTGCCGGTGACCGCGACCTGCGAGCCCTGGAGCAGCGGAACGGTGGACAGGTCGGCGGCGACTGCAGCCTGGATGTCCTCGATCAGTGCCTGGCGGGCTGCGGGGTCTGCCTCCGACGCCTGCGCGACGATCATGTCGTTCACCGCGCTGTTGTCGTAGTGGTTGCCCAGGAAGTTGTCCGTGGAGAAGAACGGCGTGAGGTAGTTGTCAGCGTCCGAGTAGTCGGGGAACCAGCCGAGCTGGTAGGCCGGGTACACGTCAGCGGTGCGGTCCTTGGAGTAGGTGACCCACTCGGTGGACTGCAGGTTGACGGTGAACAGGCCGGACTCTTCGAGCTGGCTCTTCACGAGGGCGTACTCGTCACCGGACGACTCACCGTAGTGGTCGGGGTTGTACTGCAGGTTGAGCGTGACGGGGGTCGCGACGCCTGCCTCGGAGAGGACTGCGGCCGCTGCGTCTGCATCGGGTCCGCCTTCGCCGTCGCCGTACAGGTCCTTGAGGACCGTGGTGGCACCGGTGAGTCCGTCGGGCACGTAGGAGTACAGGGGCAGGTAGGTGCCCTTGTAGACCTGCTCGGAGATCTCTTCACGGTCGACGAGGTCGGCGACAGCCTGGCGCACGGCGAGCGACTTGGCCGGGTCGGCCTCGGGGGTCGTCGCGCCGAAGGGCTGCGTGTCGAAGTTGAAGACGATGTAGCGGATCTCTCCACCCGGGCCGATCTCGACGTTGACGTCGTCGTTCGACTCGAGGTCGGCGATATCGGTCGCGGAGAGGCTGCGGTGCGCGACGTCGATGTTGCCTTCCTGCACGTCGAGCTTGAGGTTGGACGCGTCGGTGTAGTACTTCAGCGAGATGTTCTCGGTCTTCGCCGCACCCAGGTTGCCCTGGTAGTCGGGGTTGGCCTTGAACGAGACGAGGTTGTTGAAGTCGTAGCTCGCGATCGTGTACTGGCCGGCGAATGCCTCGCCGTCGACGATCTCGTCGTCGGGGGTGATCGAGTCGGCCGAGAAGACCTCTTCGTCGACGATGGGTGCGGCCGGGCTGGAGAGGATCTGGCCCCAGGTCTGGTCGTTCGGGTTGGTGAGGGTGAAGACGACGGTGGTGTCGTCGACGGCCTCGACGCTGGCGAGGTTGCCGAGGAGGGTCGAGGGACCGTTCTCGTCGGCGATCGCGAGCTGGCGGTCGAAGGAGAACTTGACGTCGGAGGAGGTCAGGTCGTTGCCGTTGGCGAACGTCAGTCCTTCCTTGAGGACGACCGTGTACTCGGTCTCGCTGGTGAACTCGGCGGACTCGGCGATGTCGGGGGTGACATCCGAGGTGCCCTGCACCGAGTTGACGAGGAACGGGTACACCTGGTTCATGACCGCGAACGAGCCGTTGTCGTAGGAACCGGCGGGGTCGAGGAACGTGACCTTGTCCGTGGTTCCGACGATGAGCGTGCCCGACGAGGTGCCTTCGTCGGCGCCTCCGTCGTTGCTCTGGGCGCATCCCGTGAGCACGAGAGCGAAAGCCGCGGTACCGGCGACGACGCCGAATACTCGCTTGCTGGTTGTGGACGTCATATGCGTCTACCTCTTCCTGTTGATTGCAAGGAACATACTGTGCGTTTTGTCGCGCACGACAACGTCATGCGCCACAGATTGCTGTGGTCTAGTAGTAACACACAAGTAAGCGACGCCCAGCGCTGACGGCGTCCCGGCCGGGGATGTTTACACGAAAGCAACATAGGCCCGTGAAGGGCCTTCAGCTCGTGCGGTCTCAACTGTCGCGAAGAGCTCGCCGCTCGGCCTCGACGCGCACCAGATCGCGCTGGATCTGTCCGTACGCGTCGGCCTCTGCCGCGGCATCCGTTCTCTGCAGGGCACCGAGCAGCTCTTTCTTCTGCCGCAGCAGATCGCGGTCGATCAGGCCGGCGACGACGTCCTTGCAGTACGAGCCGATGACCTCGGGCCGCTCGGGGATGGGCGCGACGCCGAGCTGCTTGACCAGGGTCGCGAAGGGCAGCGGCACCTCGTCGGAGACACGGGCGAGCCAGTCGGGCGCTTCCCAGTGCTCGGCGCTCGTCGCGATCGCGTCGCTGACGACGGCGAGCGTGTTGTCGGTGAACGTGACGTTGGCGCCGCGGCGGATGAAGTCGAGCCCGACGTCGACGGGATACTGCAGCATCGCCATCAGCGCGTCCCGTTCGAGCCGCGTGGTGGGGTCGGTCGGCAGTTGCATGAGCGACAGGCTGTTGTCGAGCGACTGTTCGCCGGCGGCAGGGTCGGTGGATGGCGCGGACCGCGCGGTCTGCACGGCGCGACGCACCTCGTCCATGTCCATGCCGAGCCACTGGGCGGTCTGGCGGACGTAGCCGACCTCGAGCGCTTCGTCGCGGATGCCGGCGACGACCGGGGCCGTGGCACGAAGCGCGGCGACCCGGCCCTCGACCGTACGGAGGTCGTGGGCGTCGAGCACGCGCCGGATCATGAACTCGAACATCGGCTTGCGCGTCGTGACGAGGCGGCGCACCGCGTCGTCGCCGCGCGCGAGGCGCAGGTCGCACGGGTCGAGCCCGTCGGGGGCGACCGCGACGAAGGTCTCGGCCGAGAAGCGCTGCTCCTCGTCGAAGGCGCGGCTCGCGGCCTTCTGGCCGGCAGCGTCGGGGTCGAACGTGAAGATGACCTCGCCGGTGCTGCGCACGTCGCCCGCGACGTCGCCCATCACCCGGCGGATCATCTTGATGTGGTCGATGCCGAAGCTGGTTCCGCAGGTGGCGACGGCGGTGGTCACACCGGCGAGGTGGCACGCCATGACGTCGGTGTAGCCCTCGACCACGACGACCTGCTTGCCGCGGGCGATGTCCTTCTTGGCGAGGTCGAGCCCGTAGAGCACCTGGCTCTTGTGATAGACGGGGGTGTCGGGGGTGTTGAGGTACTTCGGGCCCTTGTCGTCGTCGAGCAGGCGGCGCGCGCCGAATCCGACGGTCTGGCCGGTGGTGTCGCGGATCGGCCAGACGAGCCGGCTGCGGAAGCGGTCGTAGACGTCGCCGCGGTCTCCCCTGCCGAGCAGTCCGGCGATGACGAGCTCGTCCTCGCTGTAGCCGAGCGTCTTGAGGTGCTTGCCGAGGGCGCCGCCGCGGGGCGCGAAACCGATGCCGAAGCGCTCGGCGGCGCTCTGGTCGAAACCGCGTTCGCCCAGGAACCGGCGGCCGGGCTCGGCTTCGTCGCTGCCGAGGCTCGCGACGTAGAAGTCGGACGCGGCCTGATTGGCGCTGAGGATGCGCGCGCGGTTGCCGTGGTCGCTCGCCTGACCGCCGTCTTCGTAGTGGAGCTCGTAGCCGAGTTTGCCGGCGAGCAACTCGACCGCCTCGGAGAAGGAGACGTGGTCCATCTTCTGCAGGAACGAGTAGACGTCGCCGCCCTCGCCGCAGCCGAAGCAGTGGTAGAAACCGACGCCGGGCCGCACGTGGAAGCTGGGGCTGCGCTCCTCGTGGAACGGGCAGAGGCCCTTCATCGAGCCGACCCCGGCGCTCTTCAGCGTCACGTAGTCGCCGACGACGTCGGCCAGATTGGTGCGCGACCGAACTTCGTCGATATCGCTTCGTCGAATCAGGCCTGCCACGCACACGATTCTACGGTCGCGGCGGCTCCCCCGCCGACGCGCGCACGCTGCGGTGGAGAGGAAGGCAAACCCCACCCTGCGAACAACCAGCCGCGCTCCGTTTTCGGAAATTCAGGAAGTCATGGATGGCGCTGCCGGGCGAGCCGCGGAACCCCGCGGGTTCCGCGGCGTCGCGTCGCGGCATCCACCGCACTCTTCCTGAATTTCCGAAGGGGAGGCCGCGCGGGGAGGCCGCGTGTGGCCGTGCTTGAAGCCGCGCGCTGGCGACGCGGGCGGGGCGGGAGCGGCGGCTCAGCCGACCAGTCGGGCGTGCCAGGCCAGCGCGGACTGGTCGGTCAGCGACGCGACCTGGTCGACGATCACGCGTTTGCGCGCGCTGTCGTCGGCGGCGTCACGCCAGTCGGCTGCGAATCCGGCGTCGAGGTTGCGCTCCCCGGTGGCGAGCAGCGCGTCGGCGAGATCGGTCAACGTATCCCGCTGCTCGGCGTAGATCGGCTTTCGCGCGTTCGTCGACATGACGTTGGCGGCGACGATGCCCTTGAGCACCGCGATCTCGGCCTGCGTGTTCTTCGGGATGACGACGTCGGCCCCGAACCGGATGAGCGCGCCCGAGGTGTGCGCCGCGCGGGTGGCGTGCACGGCCTCGTGCGCGAAGCGTCCGATCAGCTGGCTGGTGAGGTTCTTCAGTCGGGCGAGGTCGACGCGCGAGCCGTTCCACGCGCTCAGCCAGTAGTCGAGGCTGTCGAGGCGGTCGAACGCCGCGATCAGCTCGTCGTGGGTGAACTCGCCGCCGATCCAGACGAACATCGACTCGACCAGTTCGTCGTGGTCGACCCGGTCGCCGAGCGCGGGCACGTCGAGGTAGCCGCCGACGACCGCGTCCTCGAAGTCGTGCACCGAGTAGGCGATGTCGTCGGAGAGGTCCATGACCTGCGCCTCGATGCAGCGGCGGCGGTCGGGGGCTCCGTCGCGGAGCCACTCGAACACGGGCGTGTCGTCGTCGTAGAAGCCGAACTTGCTGCGCCCGCTCGGGTCGGGGATGCCCTGCGACGCCGGCCACGGGTATTTCGTGCTCGCGTCGAGGGAGGCGCGGGTGAGGTTGAGGCCGTAGGTCTTGCCGTCACGGCCGAAGACCTTGGGCTCGAGGCGGGTGAGCAGGCGCAGGGTCTGCGCGTTGCCCTCGAAGCCGCCGAAGTCCATCGCCCAGTCGTTGAGCGCTTTCTCGCCGTTGTGGCCGAACGGCGGGTGTCCGATGTCGTGCGCGAGGCAGGCGGTATCGACCACGTCGGGGTCCAGGCCCAGGCTCTCGGCGAGCTCGCGGCCGACCTGCGCGACCTCGAGCGAGTGCGTCAGGCGGTTGCGGGCGAAGTCGAGCCCCTGCGTCGGGCTGAGCACCTGCGTCTTGGCGGCGAGGCGGCGCAACGCACTCGAGTGCAACAGGCGTGCGCGGTCGCGGGCGAAGTCGCTGCGGCGGCTCGAGTGCTCCTCGGGGAGCCAGCGCTCGGCGTCCGCCTCGCTGTACTGCCCGGTATCTCCCCTAGCCACCACTGTTGTGCAATTCGGCCTCGACCAACTCGGTACGGAAGCTCTCGTCGAGCGTCCGGCTGTCGAGCCAGCCGTACGGCAGGCTCGGGTTCTTGGGGCTGCCGGCGCGGCCGCGGGGGCCCTCCGCCTCGCGGCCGGGGTACGGCTGGTCCGCGTCCAGCGTCGCGATGAGATCGTCGATCTCCTGCACGCTCGACGACATGGCGAGCGCGGCGCGCGTCTCGCCGCCGACCGGGTAGCCCTTGAAGTACCAGGCCACGTGCTTGCGCATGTCGCGGCAGGCGCGGGCCTCGTCGCCGTCATAGAACTCGATCAGCAGTTCGGCGTGACGGCGGTAGGCCTGCGCGACCTCGCCCAGCGTGGGCTGTGCCTGCAGTGTCTCACCGCGGAAGGCCGCGGCGAGATCGCCGAACAACCACGGTCGTCCCAGGCAGCCGCGCCCGACGACGACCCCGTCGCATCCCGTCTCATTGACCATTCTGACGGCGTCTTCGGCCGACCAGATATCGCCGTTGCCGAGAACCGGCACGTCGGTGATGGTCTGCTTGAGCTTCGCGATCGCGCTCCAGTCGGCCTGGCCGGAGTAGAAGTCCGCGGCCGTGCGGGCGTGCAGCGCGATGCTCGCGACGCCGGCACCCTGCGCGGCCTTCGCCGCCTCGATGTAGGTGAGGTGCTCGTCGTCGATACCCTTGCGCATTTTGACGGTGAGCGGGATGTCGCCCGCGGCCTTCACCGCACCCTCGACGATGTCGCGGAACAGATCCTGCTTCCAGGGAAGCGCCGCTCCCCCGCCCTTGCGGGTGACCTTCGGCACGGGGCATCCGAAATTCAGGTCGATGTGGTCGGCGCGGTCCTCGGCGACGAGCATCGTGACGGCCTCGGACACGGTCTTCGGGTCGACGCCGTAGAGCTGGATGCTGCGGGTCGTCTCCGACTCGTGGTGCTTGATCAGCCGCATGCTCTCGGGCGTGCGCTCGACGAGGGCGCGGCTGGTGATCATCTCGGAGACGTAGAGGCCGGCGCCGTACTCGCGGCAGAGCCGGCGGAACGCGGTGTTGGTGATGCCGGCCATGGGCGCGAGCACGACCGGTACGTCAAGGGCGATCGGCCCGATCTGTAGGGTAGGAAGTGTGGCTGTCACGGCGGTCATTTGTTCAATTCTTCCACGTTCTTTCACAACGGATACGCGAGGCGCCATGAGTGGTCGAGATCTGGTGCAGGCGGATGCCGCGGCGCGGGGCATTTCCATCGAGTTCGTCGAGCGTCCCGCCGCGGGGTCGCTGGAGGAGGCGGCCGCGCTGATGGGCCTGTCGCCCGCGGGAATCGTGAAGACCCTCGTGGTCAAACGCCACGACGGCACCTATCTGTTCGCGCTAGTCCCGGGCGACCGGCAGATCTCGTGGGGCAAGCTGCGCGGCGTGGTCGGGGTCAACAAGCTGCGGCTGCCCGAGGCGCACCTCGCCCTCGAGGCGACCGGGTTCGAGCGGGGCACGATCACACCGCTCGGCTCGTCGACCGCGTGGCCGGTCTTCGCCGACGAGCGGATCGTCGGACTGCGCATCGCGATGGGTGCCGGGCAGCACGGGATGAGCGCGTTCGTCGACGCCGACGAGCTGATCGCCGGGCTGGGCGCCACGGTCGCGGATATCTCGGACTAGCGCGCCCGCGCCGCGCGGCCTGTTTCGCGCCGTGCAATTTCGGAAATTCAGGAAGTCCTGCTCCGCGCCGGGGCGTCGCCCGCACGATTCCGGGCCGCGCCCGCTGCTGCGCGGCCAGACTTCCTGAATTTCCGATGGGTCAGCGCGGCTGCTGCGGTACCTGCCATACCTGCGCTGCCTGCGATGCCTGCCCTACCTGCGCAGGCTGCAGCTGCTGCGCAGGCTGCGCTACTCGCGCCACCGCCGGCACGGCCGCGGGGTGCGGCCCGGCCGGCAGCCCCAGCGCCCGGTACTCCCACCCGGCGGCGCGGTACCGGTCCGCGTCGAGGGCGTGCCGCCCGTCGACGACGTGCCGCGCCGCCACCAGCTCGCCGAGCGCGGCGGGGTCCGCGTCGCGGAACTCGTCCCACTCGGTCAGCAGCGCGACCACGCTCGCGCCGGTCACCGCCTCCGTGAGCGACGACGCGTAGTCGAGATCGGGGTAGGCGCGGTGTGCGTTCTCGGTCGCCTCCGGGTCGTAGACGCTGACGCTCGCGCCCTCGAGATAGAGCATCCGCGCCACGTCGAGCGCGGGCGCGTCGCGCACGTCGTCGGAGTTCGGCTTGAACGCCGCGCCGAGGGCCGCGACCCGCACGCCCTCGAGCGAGCCGCCCGCGAGTTCCCGCACGAGATCCACCGTGCGCACCCGCCGACGGATATTGATCGCGTCGACCTCCTCGAGGAACGCCACCGCCTGCCCGACCCCGAGCTCCGCCGCCCGGAACGTGAACGCCCGGATGTCCTTCGGCAGACACCCGCCGCCGAACCCGAGTCCCGGCTTGAGGAACCGCGGTCCGATGCGGTCGTCGTACCCGAGGGCCACGGCCAGCTGGTTCACGTCGGCCCCTGTCGCCTCGCACACCTCCGCCATCGCGTTGATGTACGAGATCTTCGTCGCGAGGAACGAGTTCGCGGCGACCTTGACCAGTTCCGCGGTGGCCAGGTCGGAGACGACGAGCGGGGTGTCGTCGTCGAGGATCGGCCGGAACGCCGCCCGCAGCTGCCCCTCCGCCCACTCCGACGAGACCCCGAACACCAGCCGGTCGGGGTGCAGCGTGTCGTCGACGGCGAAACCCTCGCGCAGGAACTCGGGGTTCCACGCCAGCTCGAGTTCGTCCCCGAGCGGCGATACCGCCTGCACCGCGGCCGTGATCCGCGACGCGGTGCCGATCGGGACGGTCGACTTGCCGACGAGCAACGCCTTCCGCGTCATCCGCCTCGCCAACTCGGTGAAAGCGGAATCGACGAAGCGCAGGTCGGCCGCGTTCGACCCGGGCAGCTGCGGGGTGCCGACACAGACGAAGTGGATGTCGCCGAACTCCGCCGCGCGGTCGAAGTCGGTGGTGAACCGCAGCCGCCCCGAGTCGAGCGCCTCGCGCAGCTTCTCGGGCAGCCCCGGCTCGAAGAACGGCGTGCGCCCCTCGGCCAGCGCCTCGATCTTGCCCTCGTCGACGTCGACGCCGAGCACGTCGAATCCGAGCGCCGCCATACACACGGCGTGCGTCGCGCCGAGGTAGCCCGTGCCGATCACGGTCATGCGCGGGTGGTCGACGATGGGTGCGCTGGTGGTCATGGTCATTCCTTCTCTCGGGTGAGCGGGATGCCGCGGCTGAGGCCGCGGCGGCGGTCAGTCCTGGCACTCGACGTTCGTGGTCCCCTCCGCCGCGCCGGTGGCCGTGTTCGAGCACTCGACGACGTTGTCCAGCTCGGGGGTCAGCGAATAGCCGAAGCCCGGACCGTCGACCGCGGCCTCGTTGTCGCGGAACACGTTGCCGGTGCCCCACCCGTCGAGGATCTCGTGCGTCTGGAAGCCGTCCTGCGGCGAGTTCGCGCCGGTGTTGCCCTCGATCAGCCAGTCGTTGCCCTTGACGTCGACCCACGAGTCGGCGCCGGTGATCGCGGACCCGTCGAAGGTGTTGCCACGGACGATCCCGTCGGCGGTGCCCTCCTTGAGGTCGATGCTCTCCGAGGTGGTGTCGGCGATGTCGTTGCCCTCGACCAGGTTGCGGTCGCTCGCGTCGGGTTCGCAGTCGCTGATGTCGCACCAGTTGCTCTCGGCCGTGCCGACGTAGATGCCCTCGCCGAACTTGGCCTTGCGCAGCCCCGTGTCGCGGATCGTGTTGCCGACGACCCGGTTGTCGGTGCTGAAGTCGCGGAGGTGGATCGCCTCGTCGCCGGTCTGCGAGACGTGCAGCCCGCTGATCAGGGTGTTGGTCGTGGCGTCCGCCATGACGCCCTTCTGCCCGTTCTGCACCGAGAACCCGCTGAGCACCCAGTGGTCCACGCCGTCGAGGTGCAGCACGTAGCCCTTGCGCGTGCCTCCCCCGTCGAGCACAGCGTCCTCGGGACCGCAGAGGGTGATCGGCTCGTCGGCGGTGCCGTCGGTCTCCGCGGTGAAGCGGCCGGAGTAGGTTCCGGGCTCCAGCGCGATCACGTCGCCCGGCGCGGCATCCTCGAGGGCCCGCGTCAGTTGCTTTTTCGTCGACACGGTGACCGTCGGCGAATCGCAGTCGCCGTCCACCCGGGAGACCGTCTGGACCGCGTCATCCGGAGTACCGATCGTCGGCCCGGACGCGGGCGACGCGACGACCAGCGCGGTCGTGACTCCCCCGGCCAGGATGAGACCCGCGGCGGCGATCAGCACGCCTTTTCCTGAGTTTCCGAACATGGTCGGCTCACCTCTTCCGAGAGTCATTTCATCGATTCCCTGCTGACGAACCCGCGGGTGAAGGCCGAGATCGGCACGCGGTCAGCGTAGGGGTGGCGGATCGTCGCCGTCGACCGGCTGGCGCGGGTGGCGAGAGCGGTGCCGACCACGACGAGGGCGAGGAGGATCCAGACGATGGTGAGCGGCTGGAACACCGCGTTCACGACGGTCGCGACGGTGATCGCGGGGTGCCAGTCGGCCGTGTCGTTATGGGCGACCGTCCCGCCCTCGGAGTCCTCGGTGAAGATCGGGATGCTGCCGAAGCCGGCGACGACGTTCGCGGTCACCGTCACGTCGCCCGCGTCGCCGACCAGGGTGACGCCGTGGTTGGAGACCCGGGAGACCGTGTTCCGCTCGACCGTCGCTCCCGCGTTGCGCACGTAGACGGCCGTGTCGCCGCCGGCGATGCTGTTGTCGACGACGGATGCCGCTCGGACGCCGTCCCGGATGGCGATCGACTGGCGCACCTGGTCGGTGAGCCTGTTGTCACTGATCGTCACGTCGCTCGCGTCGCCGTCGACGACGATGCCGCCGAGGTTGGCCGCGACCTCGTTGGTGCGGATCGACAGGTCGCTGCCGCCGCTCACCGCGATGCCGTAGCGCCCGTTGTGGCTGAACTCGCCGCGGGCGATCGTGCTGTCGCCGTAGTCGACGACCGCGGTGCCGGTCGCGCTCGGGCCCGCCGCGAGCGGACGGCCGTCGAGCGCGAGGCCGTCGCGCCCGTTGCCGGTGGCGGTGACCGCGGTGAACGCCACGTCGGTGCTCGACCGTGCCGCCCGGAATCCGTCGACGCCGTTGTCGCGGGATTCGGTGCGGACGATCGAGCTGTTCTCGACCGCGCGGTGGAAGACCACGCCGTCGACGAGGCTGTCGCTGATGCTCGAGTCGCGCAGCAGCACCCCGTGCGCGTTGGCGATGAAGACGCCGAACGCGTTGCCGCTGACCCGGAGGTTGTCGAGCCCCGCCGTCACGAGCGCGTCGGGGGTGGGTGAACCGGGCACGACGAGGGGTCCGGGAGGAAGGACCGGGGCACCGGTCGCCGTCGCAGCGGCCGACACGCTGTCGGGCGCGGGGTCGAGCAGCCCGTCGAACGTCGCCGCCTCGTCGGTGCCGGTGAGGGCGAGCCCCCCGGTGTTGCCGCTCCAGAAGCCGAGGTCGGAGACGTCTGCGTGCGAAACGGAAGCCCGGCCGCCGATCACCCGCACGTAGGCGCGGCCGTCGGTGGTCTGCGTATCGGGCGCTCCCGTGCTGCGGCTCCAGCTCGACAGCGAGACGGGCGCGGTCTCGGTGCCGTCGACGACGAGCGAGCCGCCCGAGGTCACTATCGAGACGAAGAAGTCGGTGTCGCTCGCGAGGCGGATGTCGAGGCCGACGCTCCCCTCCTCCGGGGCGAGGGCGAGGGTGGCGCCGCCGAGCACGACGATGTTCTCCGAGAGCAGGAAGAATCCGTCCGGGTCGCGTTGGAACGTGCCCGGGGCAAGGGCGGCGAGCTCCGGGGCGGAATACGGCTGCTCCCGGGGAGTCAGGACGAGCGTGTAGGTCGTCCCCGTCCGGACCCGGTACGGCGGAGTCGCGACGGTCGCGTCCCCGACCGCCGACGCCGAGACCCGGCGCACGTACGACAGCCGCTCCGACTCGGCCTCGACCAAAGCCGCCTCGGCCCGGGAGTCTCCCGGATACGCGCGCCCCGCCGCGACCGTCTCGGCGGCCGCGGTCGACGCGGCCATCGTGTCGGCCGCGTGCTCCCCCAGCAGCGACACCCGCACCACGACGACCGACGCGAGTATGCCGACGAAGAGGCCGAACGCGATCCCGATCACCACCGGCTGCTTCGCCCCGGACTGCCGGCCGCTCATGCCGCCACCTCCCGGGGACCGCCGAGGTCGTCGAGGTCGGATGCCGCGGCCGCCGTATCGACCGGTGCGAGGGTCGCGGCATCCTGCGCGTCGGCCCCCACCTGGTTGTCGTGCCGGGTCAGCCAGCCCTGCTTGTTCATCGTCACGAACGCGTACAGCTTCACGGGCAGCGCGACGAAGATCACGACGAGGGCGACGAGCGGGAGCAGCAGGATGTCGCCCGGGTTGCGGCGCAGATTCGAGATGCCCCGCAGCCCCCGCCCCAGCAGGAGCCACGCCGTCGCCGCCGTGATGCCGACGGCCGTGACATCCAGCCGGTTGAAAATCAGGTAGAACATGCTCAGGCCCATGGTCAGCGGCGTGATCAGGATCTGCAGCACCGTGATCTTCGCCACGAACGGAACCCGCCAGAGCCAGCCCTTCGCGATCGCGGTGAAGTAGCAGCGGTAGGAATTGCGGCTCCAGCGCACGCGCTGCTTGACGAACGCGCTGAACGTCGACGGGAACATCGACAGCGCCTTCGCCGACGACTGGTGCACGGTGCGCCATCCCGACGCCAGCACCAGCCAGGTGAGCCGGCCGTCGTCGCCCGAGATGCAGCGGCGGCCCATGAAGTACTCGTTCTCGAGGTCGTCGAGCACGGGCAGCACGGCGTCGCGGCGGTAGACGGCGGTGCGCCCCGAGATGCACGGCACGGCTCCGGCGCGCCCCATCGCGGGCACGTAGTCGTAGTAGCGCAGGTTCACTAGCCAGTCGGCGATGCGGCGCCAGATGCTCGACCGGCGTTGGTAGACGTTCTGCTGCGTGCTCACCCCTCCGACGCGCGGGTCGGCGAAGGGCTTCTGCGCGTTGCGGAGGAGCCCCGGCGTCCACGACGTGTCCGAGTCGACGAGGAACAGAATGTCGGATGACGCCTCCCGGATGCCCGCCCCGAGCGCCGATCGCTTGCCGGCGTGGTGGAACAGCAGCGGGCGCACCCGGTCGTCCCCGAGCTCGGCGATCCGGTCGTATGTGTCGACGTCGGCGACATCCAGGACGATGATGATCTCGGTCGGGTCCTGCTCACGCCAGGTGTCGAGACAGCGCAGGAGGATCTCGGGGTCCTCGTGGAACGACGGCACGACGACCGACGTCGTGCTGGCGAACCCGCTTTCGATCGGGCCGGCGAGGCGGGACGCGACGAAGCGGTAGAGCCAGAGCGCCCAGACGACGACGCCGGCGATGGCGACGGGCAGATACGGGCGTACCGCCCCGAACAGGTCGCCGAGATCGGCGAGCAGATACTGCAGTTCGTCGCTGAAGGTCATGCCCGGGCCCTCCGCCCTCGTCGCATTCCGGCACCGTGGAGTCGCAACAAGCCGAACCCATGGCGCGCACCGGAGTGCCGCCATAGCCCCGGACATCGGTGGCCGTGAGCCTGCGATAGAACTGCAGAGTCGGCTATGACCTCAACCTAGGCAGGTCGTCGAGGAGGGTTCAAGAGAGCAGAGTGAATATGAATCGTTATTAATGCGAGGGATGACGTGGGGCCGCGTTCTCGCTTGGAAAACGCTGGTCAGCGGGCAAATCCCTCGCCGCGCGCCGATGAGACAGATCTCACGGATGCGGCCTTGCGCGTTGCGGCGCGCGGTGGGACCGCTTCTCGGCGGGCGTCGCGGCTCGCGGGGGCACCGCTTCTCTGCGGGCGTCGCGGCTCCTCACGGCGGGCGCCGCGGCCGCTTACGGCGGGCGCCGCGTTAGACCCGGTCGGAATCCAACTGCCGGTTGACGATGGCCTGCTCGGGGTGCGCGGGGATCTCGCAGACGTCGCCGATGCAGACAGCAGCCTGCGGATCGCCGACGATCTGCAGCGGGAGGGTGCTCACGCGGGCACGTCCTCGGACTCGGAGCGCTCGGCGCGGGCCTGCTCGAGGACGTTGACGAACGCGGCCGCGTCCTGGGCGCCGGACACTCCGTACTTGCCGTCGATCACGAAGAACGGCACGCCCTGGATTCCGTAGGCCTCGGCCTGTGCGACATCCGCCTTGACGTCGGCGACGTAGGTGCCGGCTTCGAGTGCCGCGCGGACCTCGTCGCGGTCGAGCCCGATCTCTGCGGCGAGGTCGGCGAGGTCCTCGATGCGGCCGACGTGGCGGCCGTCGACGAAGTACGCCTTGAGCAGGCGCTCCTTCATGTCGAGCTGGCGGCCCTTCGTCTTCGCGAAGTGCAGCAGCTCGTGCGCCTTGATCGTGTTGGTCTGGTGCACATGGTCGTAGTCGTAGTCGAGGCCGACGCTCTTGGCGATGCCGGTCACGCGGTCGAGCATCATGTCGACCTGGTCGGGCGAGATGCCCTTGCGCTGGCTCAGGAAGTCCTTGGGAGATCCGTCGAAGTCGACCGGGGTGTCAGGGGCGAGCTCGAAGGAGTGGTACTCCACCTCGACGTCGCCGTCGAACTGGGCGGCCCCGTCCTCGAACTTGCGTTTGCCGATGTAGCACCAGGGGCACTGCACGTCGGACCAGATGTCTACCTTGATTGCGTCACTCACTCTGAACCCAACGCCACCGGCCGCGCCGTATTCCCACCTCCCCCCTTTTCGCGCTGTGTTTTCGGAAATTCAGGAGTTCTGTGCCGATGGCCGCGGCGGTGCCCCGGTTTTCCGGGCCTCTTCGGGAGGCGCGGGGGTGTTCTTCCTGAATTTCCGACCTGCGACGTGGATGCTCGGCCGGCGATGGCGGTCTCCACGGCGAGCACGACCTTCGGCCAGTGATGGAACACGGCGCGGGCGCTGGGGCGCAACGCGGTCAGGTTCGCGATCGTGATGTCGAGGTCCTTCATCCGGTCGGGCTCGAACCGGTCCCAATGGAACTCGTCCCCGTCCGTCTCCATGCCCACACTCTCGTCGACGACGAGGTCGATGCGGTCGGCGTCGCCGCGGTGCGCCTGCGAGATCACCGAGTGGCCGAGCAGGCTCAGCCGAGTCCGCGCGAGACTCTCGGGCAGGCTCTCGCACAACGGGTCCACCCACTCGCGGATGAACCTCAGCTCGCGCGGCAGCGCTCTCACGATTTCCGCGAGCCCCGACGTGCTCAACAGCCGCGAGTGCAGTGCCCAGTCGATCGCCGCGACCGCCGTCTCGAACTCCTCGTCCAGCACGACCCGTACGAGGGCATCGCGCAGATCGACGACCGTCGCGGACCCGCGGGCTGCAACGGCGGCTCCGTCCCAGTGCAGCTTGAGATTGGGCGGATGTCGGCCGTGCAACTTGACGTGCCGGTTCCCCGGGGTGCGCAGTCGCGCCGCGTTGTCCCGCAGCGAGACGTGCAGCGGATGCCGCCCCAGCGACCACCCGCCGAGCGCGATCACCGCCGACATTCCGGTGAGCCTGCCGCCGACGCGCACCGCCCGCACCCGGGGGTCGTCGGACGGCAGCGTCGTGTACCAGCCCTGCCGGGCGCGCTCGACCTCTCCCCCGCGCACCGCGAGGGTCAGATCGAGGTCGCGCGCTCCCCGCGCGACGAGTTGCTGCTTCTGGGCCATCCCCCCGAGGGATGCGACGATCGCTGCGATATCGGGCATCGCCCCATGCTGATCGCCGGCGGGGGGCGACCGGGCCGCGGCGCGGCTATCGGTGTGGCGTGCATCCCGCACCGGGCCTGGGGAGGAGCCGCGTCATCCGCCCGCTTCTGAACCCGCCCGCCCCTCAGCCGCCCTGTCGGAAATTCAGGAAGTCTGGCGCACAGCCGCCGCAGCAGACCCGGGTTTCCGCGACCCCGTAAACAGCAAACGCCGCCTCTTCCTGAATTTCCGAAATCTCGGAGGACGAAATCTCGGGGCAGGGAGGGCGGCGATTGCCGTGCGACTACGCGCCGAGCAGCTGCTCCGCGAGGTAGCCGCGCAGGCGGTCGAGCGAGACGCGCTCCTGCGCCATGGAGTCGCGCTCGCGCACGGTCACCGCGTTGTCCTCGAGCGACTCGAAGTCGACAGTGATCGCGAACGGCGTGCCGATCTCGTCCTGGCGGCGGTAGCGGCGGCCGATAGCGCCGGCGTCGTCGAAGTCGACGTTCCAGTACTTGCGCAGGTCGGCGGCGACCGAGCGGGCGAGCGGCGAGAGCTGCTCGTTGCGCGACAGCGGCAGGACGGCGACCTTGACCGGCGCAAGCCGGCGGTCGAGGCGCAGAACGGTGCGCTTGTCGACTCCGCCCTTCGCGTTGGGGGCCTCGTCCTCGGCGTACGCGTCGATGAGGAAGGCCATGAGCGCACGGGTGAGTCCGAACGCGGGCTCGATCACGTACGGGATCCAGCGCTTGTCCTGCGTCTGGTCGAAGTACGACAGGTCGGTGCCGGACGCCTCTGAGTGCGTCTTGAGATCGAAGTCGGTGCGGTTCGCGACGCCCATGAGCTCGCCCCACTCGCTGCCGGCGAAGCGGAAGCGGTACTCGATGTCGACGGTGCGCTTGGAGTAGTGCGACAGCTTCTCCTGCGGGTGCTCGAAGAGGCGCAGGTTCTCGGGGTTGATGCCGAGGTCGGTGTACCAGGCGAGCGAAGCGTCGATCCAGTACTGGTGCCACTCTTCGTCCGTGCCGGGCTCGACGAAGAACTCCATCTCCATCTGCTCGAACTCGCGGGTGCGGAAGATGAAGTTTCCGGGCGTGATCTCGTTGCGGAAGCTCTTGCCGATCTGGCCGATTCCGAACGGGGGCTTCATCCGGGCGCTGCCCATGACGTTCGCGAAGTTGACGAAGATGCCCTGCGCGGTCTCGGGGCGCAGATAGTGCAGACCCTCCTCGTTGTCGACCGGCCCGAGGTAGGTCTTGAGCATGCCCGAGAAGTTCTGCGGTTCGGTCCACGATCCGGGCTGGCCGGTGTCGGGGTCCTTGATGTCGGCGAGACCGTTGACGGGCGGGTGGCCGTGCTTCTCCTCGTAGGCTTCGAGCAGGTGGTCGGCGCGGTAGCGCTTGTGCGTGTGCAGCGACTCGACGAGCGGGTCGGAGAAGACCTCGACGTGGCCGGACGCTTCCCATACCTTGCGGGGAAGGATGACGGCCGAGTCGAGGCCGACGACGTCGTCGCGACCCTGGACGACGGTCTGCCACCACTGCTTCTTGATGTTCTCTTTGAGCGCGACGCCGAGCGGACCGTAGTCCCAGGCGGAGCGCGAACCGCCGTAGATCTCTCCCGACTGGAAGACGAAACCCCGGCGCTTGGCGAGGTTGACGATGGCGTCGAGGGAATTGGCGTTGGCCACAGATAGCTCCAAAATGATCAGCCGTGCTGGATGCGCGGTCGAGGTAGGTATTCAGTTTACGGGTGCGGTCGCCGGGCCGGCCGCGGCCGGGTGGGCGGGCACGGCGGGCTGCGGCCTTGCGCGGCGCGCTTCAGGCGGTGGCCGGATGCCGCGACCGGCGCCCCGCTCAGGCGCGGTTCCCGGGCTGGCGCGGTTCCCGCTCAGGCGCGGCTCTCGGGCCGGAGCGGTTCCCGGGCCGGCGCGACTCTAGGGCTGGCGCGACGCTCGCCCCCGCGCAGCTTTCGGAAATTCAGGAATTCACGACCGTGCCGCGCGCAACACGCCGCCGCATCGTGGTCGTGCCCCGCGTTCTTCCTGAATTTCCGATACGGGGGGTGAAAAAAGACACCGCCCTCGCCTCCGCAGCTTTCGGAAACTCAGGAATTCGCGACCGTGCCGCGCGCAACACGCCGCCACGGAGCGATCGTGCAGCCCGCTCTTCCTGAATTTCCGAAACGGGGGTGCGAAGACACCGCCCTCCCCGTTACAACTGCTGCGCGTTCGCCGCGATCTCGTGCGCGCGCTGGATGATGCGCACGACCTCGAGCGAGTCCCGGGCGTCGACCGGAGACGGGGCGCCGTCGCGGATCGTCGCCGCGACGCCTTCGTAGAACGCCGGGTAGTCGCCGTTCTCGGTCGGGTACGGGGCGAGCCCCTCCGCGGATCCGTCGACGCCGAGCAAACCCCATTCGGACGGCGGCGTGATGCCGTAGCCCTCGGACCCGGGCCAGCGCGACTCCTTGAGGAACGGTTCCTGATTGTCCAGACCGTAGACGCTGTACGCGCTCTTGTTGCCCAGCACCCGGAACCGCGGACCGTTCTGCGCGGCCGCCCGGCTCATCGTCAGGTGCGAGCGCACGCCGCTGGTGTGCAGCAGCGAGATGAACGAGTCGTCGTCGCTGACTCCCCCGCGCACGATCGCGAGTTCGGCCTGCTCGACCGTCGCCGGACCGAACAGCTGTAGCGCCTGGTCGATGAGGTGGCTGCCGAGGTCGAAGGTGATTCCGGCACCCTCCTCGATCGTGGTGGTCTCCTGCCAGAGGCCGGTCTTGGCGCTGCCCCAGCGCTCGAACGTCGACTCGAAGCGGTGCACGTCGCCGAGTGCGCCATCCCGAATCAGCTTTTTGATCGTCAGGAAGTCACCGTCCCAGCGGCGGTTCTGGAAGACGAAGACCGCGTTGCCGGTCTCTTCCGACTTGGCGATGAGCTTCTTCGCGTCGACGACGGACGGCACGAACGGCTTGTCGATGACGATCGCGGCACCGGCCTCGAGGGCGGCGATGCCCTGGGCGAGGTGCACGTGCGGCGGCGACGCGAGGATGACGAGGTCGAGGTCTCCGGCGCGCTCGAGCAGCGCCTCAGGGGTGTCGACGATGGTCGCTCCGGGGTGGGCCTCGCGCGCCTGCGCTTGGCGGTCGACGTTGCCCGTGGCGATCAGGTCGAGCGAGAACGCCGGATTGGTCGCGATGAACGGAGCGTGGAACACCCGGCCGGAAAGCCCGTAGCCGATGATGCCCGTGCGGATTGGTGTGGTGGTTGACATCCGTCCAGACTAGCGAGATCAGACATCGGGATGCCGCGGCCGAGGTCAGCCCGTCGCGGACTCCAGCGCGAACTCAAAGACGAGCGACCAGCCGATGCCCGTGCCCTCGTACGACTTCTCGCGCTCGGGCACGCGCCGGAATCCCGCGCGCTCGTATAACCGCTGCGCGGAGTGGTTGAGGTCCCCGGTGTCGAGCACGACCGACGACGCACCCCAGCGCCGCGCCTCGTCGACGGTCGCGGTGACGAGCAGCTCCCCGACCCCGCGTCCGCGGGCCTCGGGTGCGACCGTGAGCAGACGCAGTTCGGCCTCGTCACCGACCGCGAGGCGGGAGGCCGGGGTGCCCGAGCGCAGCAGGCTCGAGGTGCCGAGGAGAGCCCCGGTCGACGCGTCGACCGCGACCAGCAGCGCGCCCGAGGCGGCGCGGCCCGCGGAGTCGCGCTGCAACGCCCGGCGCGCGGCGGTGACGGGGAGGTGTCCGTACGGCCCGGCCGTGAAGCCGGCGTCGACGAGGTCGGCGACCGCGTCGAATTCGTCGGCCGTCGCGCTCCGCACGATGACGGGGGTCTGCTCTTCGCTCACGTCGCTCCCTCTCCTATCGTCCGACCAGTCTCGCCCCGCGGTCCCGGGGCGGCCGCCGCGTTATGTACTGCGACGTGCCCCTACGCGGTCGGCGCGTCGACGGCCCCGCCGAAGCGGCGGTTGCGGCTCGCGTAGAGCGAGACCGCCTCCCAGAGCTGCTCGCGCCCGAAGTCGGGCCAGAGGGTATCGAGGAACACCATCTCTGCGTACGCGCTCTGCCAGAGCATGAAGTTGCTGGTGCGCTGCTCGCCCGAGCTGCGCACGAACAGGTCGACGTCGGGGAGGTCGGGGGTGTAGAGGTGTTTTTGGATCGACTTCTCGGTGATACCGCTCGGTTTCAGACGGCCGGCCGCGACATCCTCGGCTAACAGCCGCACCGCGTCGGTGATCTCCTGGCGTCCGCCGTAGTTGACGCACATGGTCAGCGTGAGCACGTCGTTTCCCGCGGTCATCTTTTCGGCGAACTGCAGCTCTTTGATCACGGACGCCCACAGCCGCGGCTTGCGGCCGGCCCAGCGCACACGCACACCCCAGTCGTTGAGCTGGTCCCGGCGGCGGTGCAGCACGTCGCGGTTGAACCCCATGAGGAACCGCACCTCGTCGGGGCTGCGCTTCCAGTTCTCGGTGGAGAAGGCGTACACGCTCAGATGCTTGATACCGAGTTGGATGGCGCCGGCGACGACGTCGAGCAGGCTGGCCTCGCCTGCCTTGTGCCCCTCGATGCGGGTGAGGCCTTTGCCATTGGCCCAGCGGCCGTTGCCGTCCATCACGATGGCGACGTGCTCGGGCACGGCTCGCTTGTCCATCACAGGCGGGTAGACGCCGGTCCAGTCCACCGGTTTGAAATCCACGGCGTCCGGATGCGTCATTCCGGGTTTGATGAATCTCATGCGGTGGACCTATCGACGTGTTGGAGCGAACGCAGAGTGCGTTCGAGGTGGAACTGGGTGTACGCGGCGACCACGCCGCTCGCCTGGCTCCGATGGCGCTCGTCCGACGTCTCGACCGCCTCCCAGTCGCCGGTGAGCAGTGCCGACAGCAGCTCGAGGGTCTTGATCTCGAGACGGGGCGAGCCCGGAGGCGCCACCTCGTCGGCGACCACGCCGCCGAGTTGGGCGACGAAGACGGTGTGCGGGCCGGGTGCGCCCGTGACGGCGCAGTCGAGGAAGCTCGGCGCCCAGCCGGCGATCGACAGCGAGCGGAGGAGGTAGCTGTCGAGAGTGACGCTGGAGCCGTGTTCGCGGCGGGCGAGCGACCGCAGCGCGCCGACGAGCAGCAGGTACTGCTGCAGCGATCCGTCGTCGTCGGTGATCTTGTCGGCCGTCTCGACCATGACGCTCGCCGCGGTGTAACTGCCGTAGTCGGCGGTGATCTCGGCGCCGTACGAGCCGAGCGACTCCGCCTGCGTGATGATGTCGAGGGTGCGACCCTCGAACAGTTGCACATCGGCGACCATGAACGGTTCGAGACGCGCGCCGAACTTGCTCGCGGTGCGCCGGACGCCCTTGGCGACGGCCCGGATCTTGCCGTGCTGCCTGCTCAGCATCGTGACGATACGATCGGCCTCACCCAGCTTGTGGGTGCGCAGCACGACGGCTTCATCACGGTAAAGGGGCACTTACCTATTATCCGCTCTGCGACGACAATGGAGGCTGGACGACAGGCTGACGGACAAGGAACCTAGAACACATGGTCACTCTCGTTACCGGCGGAACCGGCACCCTCGGTCGTGAGCTCGTTCCGCTACTACGGTCGCGTGACGTCGAGACGGCCGTGCTGAGCCGGAGCGAGCACCCGGAGTTCCGCACCGGCGACCTCGCTGCCGGCTCCGGGATCTCCGCCGCGCTCGACGGCGTCGACACCGTCGTGCACCTCGCCGCGGGCAAGAACCAGGAGACAGAGGCCCGCACGCTTCTCGCGGCGTGCGAGGCGGCGGGGGTCGGGCACATCGTGTTCATCTCGATCGCAGGCATCGACGACATCCCCTTCCCGTACTACCGGGCGAAGCTGGCGGCGGAGAAGGCGCTGCTCGCGGGCTCGGTGCCGGTGTCCGTGCTGCGGACGACCCAGTTCCACTCCTTCGCCGCCGCACCGTTCCTCGCGCAGAAGCGTCTGCCCGTGCTGCTCTCGCCCCGGCTCAGTATCCAACCGATCGACACGCGCGTCGTCGCCGAGCAGCTCGCCGATCTCGCGGGCGGGGACCCGCGTGGCCGGGTGCCCGACCTCGGCGGGCCCGAGGTCCTGACCGGCGACGACCTCGCCCGTGCCGTGTCGACGAGATACGGATGGCGCAAGCCGATCCTCCCCGTCGCCATACCGGGGCGCACGTGGGCGGCCTTCGCTGCCGGGCATCACCTCGTGCCGCAGAACCGGTCGGGCGGGCGTACCTTCGCCGAGTATCTCGCCGCGCAGTAGTCACGCGCTCGCCACGGCGTCGATATCTCGGCGTCCCTCAGCAAGCGGCCGCGCTCGGCACACGGGACAATGGACGAGTGAACACAGCCGCCTTCTTCATCCCCGCCTGGGCGGACATCCTCGCCATCGGCATCGGCAGCCTGCAGGGGGCGCTGTTCGCGGCACAGTTCCGCGACCGCCGGCTCGACCTGCTCGGTGTCGCGGTGATCGGTATCGCGACCGGCTTCGGCGGCGGAATCCTGCGCGACGTGCTGCTCAACCAGCTTCCCGCCGCGATGCAGAGCAACTGGTATCTGCCCACCGCGGTCATCGCGGCACTCGTCGGCATGTTCCTCGAGCGCATCTTCAGCCGCCTGTCGAAGGTCATCACTGTGCTGGACGCGCTGACCATCGGACTGTTCGGGGCCATCGGAACCACGAAGGCGCTCGCGGTCGGCGTGCCTCCGGTGCCCGCCGTGTTCCTCGGCGCGGTCTCCGCGGTCGGAGGGTCGATCCTGCGCGACCTCCTGCTCAACCTGCCGATCGCGATCATGCAGGTCGGCTCGCTCTACGCGATCGCGGCGCTGGCCGGCACGTCGAGCATCGTGGTGAGCATCGCGTTCGGGGTCAACGTGACGATCGCCGCGGTCGTCGGCGTCGTGGTCACGTTCGGCGTGCGCATCCTCGCCGTGCTGTTCAACTGGAGCCTGCCCGAGCAGCGCCGCCTCGAGAAGATCCCGACGCTGCGCCGGTTCCGCAACTTCCGCAACTTCCGTCCGGGTCGTCGCTGAGCGCCGGCCGCCGCTGATCTCGCGTCGCCGCTGAGCTGTAGGCGGATACCCCGGTCGCGCCACCCGTGCGATCCGTGCGCGAACCCGGGCTCCGTCATCCCGCCACCCCTCTTCACCACCACCGCGCGATTCGGAAATTCAGGAAGTCTGCACACAAAAGCCCCGCGCCGCCCCGGGTTTTCGCGGGGGCAGCGTGGGGCGATTGCGTTTCTTCCTGAACTTCCGAAACTGCGCGGCGAGACGCCGGGGAACGCGCTCGTTAGACCGCGGCGAGCTCGCGGTCGTCGGTCGTGGCGCGCACCGCGCGGTTGACCGCGGAGACCACGGCCTTGAGCGAGGCGGTCGAGATGTCCGCGTCGATGCCGACGCCCCAGAGGCGGGTTCCGTTCACGTTGAGCTCGACGTAGGCCGCGGCGTAGGCGTCGCCACCCGCGCTGAGAGCGTGCTCGACGTAGTCGAAGAGCTTCACGTCGATGCCCTGTTCGGCCATGATGTTGAGGAACGCGGCGATCGGGCCGTTGCCGGTGGCATCCGCGTTGATCACGTCGTCGCCGACTCGCAGCACGGTCTGGAGCGACACTTCGCCGCCCAGATCGCTCGCGGTCTGCGTGCGGTTGAGCTCGAAGCGTCCCCACTTGTCCTCGGGGCGGGTGACCGGCGCGGGCAGGTACTCGTCCTGGAAGATCGCCCAGATCTGGTCGCTCGTGACCTCTCCGCCCTCGGCGTCGGTCTTCGCCTGCACGACGCCCGAGAACTCGATCTGCAGCTTGCGCGGCAGGTCGAGCGCGTGGTCGGTCTTCAGCAGGTAGGCGACGCCGCCCTTGCCGGACTGCGAGTTCACCCGGATGACGGCCTCGTAGCTGCGGCCGAGGTCTTTGGGGTCGATCGGCAGGTACGGCACGGCCCAGACGAGGTCGTCGACCGTGACGCCCTGCGCGACGGCGTCGACGGCCATGGCCTCGAAGCCCTTCTTGATGGCGTCCTGGTGCGAGCCGCTGAACGCGGTGTAGACGAGGTCGCCCGCCCACGGGCTGCGTTCGGGCACGGGCAGCTGGTTGCAGTACTCGGCGGTGCGCTTGACCTCGTCGAGGTCGCTGAAGTCGATCTGCGGGTCGATGCCCTGCGTGAACAGGTTGATGCCCAGCGCGACGAGGTCGACGTTGCCGGTGCGCTCTCCGTTACCGAACAGGCAGCCCTCGATGCGGTCCGCGCCGGCCATGTAGCCGAGCTCGGCCGCGGCGATGCCGGTGCCCCGGTCGTTGTGCGGGTGCAGGCTGAGGATCACGCTGTCGCGGCGGGCGAAATTGCGCGACATCCACTCGATGGAATCGGCGTAGACGTTCGGCGTCGCCATCTCGACGGTCGCGGGCAGGTTGATGATGACGGGGCGCTCGGGAGTTCCGCCCAGGGCGTCGACCATCTGGTTGGAGATGTCGAGCGCGAAGTCGAGCTCGGTCCCCGTGTAGCTCTCGGGCGAGTACTCGTAGTGCACGTCGACCTCGGGCACGGTGGCCTCGGCCAGGCGGCAGAGGCGGGCTCCCTCGAGCGCGATGTCGATGATGCCCTGCTTGTCGGTGCGGAACACGACCTCGCGCTGCAGCACGCTCGTCGAGTTGTAGAGGTGCACGATGGCCTGCTTGGCCCCGGCGATCGACTCGTAGGTGCGGTTGATCAGGCCCTCGCGCGCCTGGGTCAGCACCTGGATGGTGACGTCGTCGGGGATCAGGTTCTCTTCGATGAGGCTGCGGACGAAGTCGAAGTCGGTCTGCGAGGCCGACGGGAAACCGACCTCGATCTCCTTGTAGCCCATCTTGACGAGCAGGTCGAACATGATGCGCTTGCGTTCGGGGCTCATCGGGTCGATGAGGGCCTGGTTGCCGTCGCGCAGGTCGACGGCGCACCAGCGGGGCGCCTCGGTGATGCGCTTCGACGGCCAGGTGCGGTCGGGGAGGTCCACGGCCAGCTGCTCGTGGTACGGGCGGTACTTGTGGATCGGCATGCCGGAGGGCTGCTGCGTGTTCTTCATGGTCTCTGGTTCTCTTCGCTTTCGTTAGTGGTCAGCCGACAACAAACACCGCGACGAGTGAGGCCTTGGGTTAGGACTCGTCGCGGCAGCTAAGGAGAAGCAGACCGAACAACACCATTTCAGGGTAACACCGTCGTGCGGCGCCTGTCGCCTCGGAAATTCAGGAAGTCTGCACGCCGGCCGCGGTACGGGCGCCGAGAACTCGCCGACCTGCGGGGCGATGGATGGCGGACTTCCTGAATTTCCGAAACGGGGGTGCGCGCCAGCGCGTGACAGTGCGTGACAGCGTCCCGACAGCGGTCCGCTCGCACACTGGTCGGGACACGAAGGAGAAGCCATGACACTGGCGATCGAGGCCCACGGCCTCACCAAGCGGTACGGGTCCACCCAGGCTCTTGCCGGCATCGACCTCGAGGTGGAGGAGGGGCGCGTTCTCGGCGTTCTCGGGCCGAACGGCGCGGGAAAAACCACGGCGGTCCGCATCCTCGCCACCCTGCTCACCCCTGACTCGGGCACGGCGCGGGTCGCCGGCCACGACATCGTCACGGATGCGTCCGCGGTGCGCCGTTCGATCGGACTCACCGGACAGTACGCGAGCGTCGACGAGGATCTCACCGGCCTCGAGAACCTCGTGATGATCGGCCGGCTGCTCGACCTCTCCACCCGCGCCGCCAAGGCACGGGCCGACGAACTGCTCGCCGAATTCGACCTCACCGACGCGTCCAAGCGTCTGGCGAAGACCTACTCGGGCGGCATGCGGCGCCGCCTCGACCTCGCCGCGTCGCTCATCGGCCGACCGAGCGTCGTCTACCTCGACGAACCGACCACGGGCCTCGACCCGGGCAAGCGCGACGACGTCTGGGACATGGTGCGCGCGCTCGTCGCCAAGGGCACGACGGTGCTGCTCACCACCCAGTACCTCGAAGAGGCCGACGCGCTAGCCAACGAGATCACCGTGATCGACCACGGACGCATCATCGCCCACGACACCCCGCAGGCGCTTAAACGCCAGCTCGGAGGCCAGACCCTCGAGGTGCGGCCGGTGGATCCGCACGACCTCCCCCGGGTGCGCACCCTGCTCGCCCGGGTCGGAACCCGCGAACCCGAGCAGCCGGCGCCCGACCTGCTGTCCGTCCCCGTGTCCGACGACACCGCCCTCGCCCGGGTCGTCGGCGAGCTCGCCGCGGACGGCATCGCCGTCAGCGAACTCTCGCTGCGCCTGCCCAGCCTCGACGAGGTCTTTTACTCGCTCACCGGCCAGACCCAGTCGGCCGACACTCTGGAAGGAGCTGCGCTCTGATGATCCGCGACTCGCTCATCCTCGCCCAGCGCTCCATCACCAAGATGGTGCGCAACCCCGAACAGTTCATCGACGTGACGGTGCAGCCGATCATCATGACGGTGCTCTTCGTCTACATCTTCGGCGGCGCCGTCGCCGGAGACACGGCCGACTACCTGCCGTTCGTCCTGCCCGGCATCATCGTGCAGACGATCATGTTCACCTCGCTGACGATCGGCGTGAATCTCAACACCGACATCCAGAAGGGCGTGTTCGACCGATTCCGGTCGCTGCCGATCGCCCGCTCCGCTCCCCTGCTCGGCGCCGTGAGCGGCGACATCGTGCGGCACCTCATCGCCATCACGGTGACGCTCGCGTTCGGTGCGATCATCGGCTTCCGCTTCGGAACAGACGTCGGATCGGTCATCGCCGGCGTGCTGCTGATGATCCTGTTCGCCGTCAGCCTGTGCTGGGTCTCCGTGCTCATCGGCATGCTCGCCCGCAGCTCGGGAGCCGTGCAAGGACTCTCGTTCCTCATCGTGTTCCCGCTGACCTTCGGCTCGTCGACCTTCGTGCCCGCGTCGACCCTTCCGGACTGGCTGCAGGGCTGGGTCGCGATCAACCCGGTGACCCACGTCATCGAGATGATGCGCGGTCTGCTCTCGGGGCCGACCTTTATGGCGGCCGGTACGACGATCGGCGGCGAGATCGTCTGGGTGCTGGCCTCGTGCGTGGTGCTGGTCGCGGTGTTCTTCCCGCTCGCCACGTGGGCGTACCGCAAGAAAATCTAGACGGTCAGTCGCGAGAGCGACTCCAGTGCGGCAGAGCGGGTCGGGGCGGATGCCGCGGCCCGCTCGATCCCGTGCGCCCGGGCCGCCGCCTCGATCGCGATCACCTGCGGGGCGGTCGCGTCGTGGATCCCCACGATCGCTGTCGCGAGGTCGAGAGCCCGCACCGCCCCGGGGATGTCCCCGCGACTCACGGCCAGCGTGCCGAATCCCAGCGCGACACTCGCGATGACGGGGTGGTCGTGCGTGGCGAGGGCGGCGTCGGCCGCGGCGCGAAGAGCGGTCGCCGCGGCATCCACATCGCCCTTCTGGCTTGCCGAGTCGCCACGGGCGACGCCGATCATCGCGACCAGCTGCCCGGGCATTCGCGGCCACGACGAGGCGAGCTCCTCGACCCGGTCGAGCCGGGCGTCCGCCGCGTCGACGTCGCCGACGTGGAGATCGACGGTCGCCGACATCATGAGCGCCTGCAGGATCGTGCGCGCGTTGCCGCCCGCCTCGGCCGAGGCCAGTAGTGCGGCGGTGCGGGAGCGGGCCTCGTCGTGCCGGCGCATCCGGAGCAGGAGCGAGACGGAGAGACTCATCTGCTGGGCGAGGTCCCACTCCGTCGTGATCGGGCGCATGTGGTCGGTCGACGACGTGGCGGTCGCGAGTGCCTCGTCGAGCCTGCCGTGCAGGGTCAGCCATTCCGAGCGCATCTGCTCGGCGAGGGCGAGTCCCCAGAGGTCGCCGATCTCGGTGAAGCGCGCGACGGCGAGCTCGGACTCGGTGCCGAGCGCCTCGACGTCTCCCCGGTTCTGAGCGATCGCGGCGGCGAGCACGTGGAGGAGCGCGCACGGCCAGGCGCCCAGACCGAGATCCTCGCCCCAGGGGACCCGGACGTCGGACATCGCGCGCGGATCGGCTCCCACCTCCGCAAACGCCGAGAGCAGAACCGGCAGCACCTGGAGCAGGTCGTTGTCGCCGTCCGTCGCCGGGCCGACCGCGTCGAGCATCTGTGCGACGAGGTCCGGGGACTCCGACCGCGGGTCGAAGTCGTCGGCGTCCGCGGTGCCGCCGCCACCGAAAGCACGGGCGACGGGTGCGAGCGCACGGAGGAGTCGCGCGTCGTCTCCGTCGAGCCCCTCGGCGAGAGGGATCGCCGCCGCGAACCAGAGTCGGGTGTCGTCCTGCCGGTCGCGGATCGTCCAGTACCACCCGCACGCGGCGCAGAGCGCGACGGCCTCCCCCGCCATACCGGTGCCCGTGGCGTAGCGCAGGGCCGCCGCGATGTTGTCGTCCTCGGAGTCGAACCAGCCGATGGCGTCGTAGATGCCCGGACCACGCAGCAGGCGGTCGGTCTCGCCGGCCCGCTCGACGAGGTAGAGCACCTGGTCGCGGCGCGCGTCGGCGAGTTCTCCCCGCTCGGCGAGCTTGTCGATGCCGAACTCGCGGATCGTCTCGAGTGCCCGGTACCGGCCGCGCGAACGCCCGAGCAACGATTTGTCGACGAGAGAGTCGAAGACGGATGCCGCGGGCAGGCCCATCGCCCGGGCAAGACGCCGCGCGTCCGCCACGTCGATCCCGGCCGGGAACACCGCGAGGTGAGCGAGCGCACGCTGCTCGTCGGGCGTCAGCAGGCTCCAGCTCCAGTCGATCATGGCGCGCAGTGTCTGGTGCCGCGGGAGGGCCGTGCGGAACCCGCCGGTCAGCAACGTGAACCGGTCGTCGAGTCCCTCGAGCACCTCGGCGACGGACATCGTGCGCAACCGGGCCGCGGCGAGCTCGAGGGCGAGCGGGAGGCCGTCCAGGCGCGCGCAGACGCGCGCGACGGCCTCGAGGTCTGCGGGGTCGAGCGGCTCCCCGCTCGCCGCCGCCGCGCGCTGGCGGAAGAGCTCGATCGCCGGGAATAGCTCCAGCGGGCCCGCGCTGCCGGCCGAGAGCTCGGCCTCCGTCGGGTGGCCGAGCGAGCCGAGGTTCACGAACGCCTCGCCGGGCACGCCGAGCGGTTCGCGGCTCGTGGCGAGGATACGCAGCGACGGGAGCGCCGAGAGCAGGTCGCCGGCCGTGCGAGCGGCCGCGTCGATGACGTGCTCGCAGTTGTCGAGCACGAGCAGCACCTCCCGGCCCGCGAGGGCGGCGAGCACGCGCTCGCGCGCTCCCGTCGGTTCGGCGGGAGCGTCGGCCGTGCGGAGCTCGCGACCGGTCGCCCCGAGAATGGCCGAGAGCACTTCGTCGGACCCGACCGGTGCGAGCTCGACGAGAATCGCCCCGGGGTGCGACGCCGCCGCGGCCAGCGCGAGACGCGTCTTGCCCGCGCCGCCCGGACCGACGACGGTCACCAGACGGTTGGCCGAGAGCTGGGCGGCGACGGCCGCCAGCTCCCTCTCCCGGCCGACGAGCTCGGTGAGCGGAGTCGGAAGCCCGTTCCTGACCGGGGCGGCGGGAACGGTGTTTCCCCCGAGACTGAGCGCCGTCGCGCGGTCGGCGCGCAGGTCTCGCTCGAACCAGTCGAAGTTCGCGGACGGCACCCACGGTTCCCCCGCCCAGCCCGCAAGAGCCCGGGATGCGAGTTCGCCGCTGCCGCTAGCCGCTGCCTCGGCGACCAGGTCGGAGAAGACGAGCGCGTCGACGTCCGTGCGCGCGATGGCGAGGCGGTAGCCGCCGACCGTCGACTCGATGGTGCCCGGCGGGAGTTGCGACCGCAGCCGGGAGACGATCGACTGCAGTGCCGCGCGGGTGTTCTCCGGGGCATCCGACGACCAGACATCCTCGGCGATGGCGCGGTAGCTGACGGCGGTGCCGGCGTCGACCGCGAGGCGGAAGAGCACGGCGAGCTGCATCGACCCCGAGACGGCGATCGGCTCGTCGTCGTGCTCGATGCGGAGACCGCCCAGAAGACCTATGCGCACGCGTCAACTCTAAGCCGCGTCGCGGGCGGGGCTGCGCGGTCGCCGCGGTCGCCTCGGTCGCCACCGCCGTCGCCCCTGCCCCGTCGCCCCTGCCCCGTCGGAAATTCAGGAAGTCTGTACGGCAGCCGCGGTGCGGGTGCCGAGAACTCGCCGATCTGCGGGGCGATGGATGGCGGACTTCCTGAATTTCCGAAACGGGGCGGCCGGGCGCGGCTCGGCCGCGCCCCTACTCCAGCGCCAGCGCGGCCACCGGCGTCACGCGGGTGGCGCGACGCGACGGCCCGACCGACGCCGCGACAGTGAGCACCGCGGCGAGCACGACTGTCCCGACGAGGAACGGCAGCGGCAGCCCGGGCACGACGAATCCGGGGCTCCCGTTCACGCTGCCGAACATCGACTGCGCGCCCGCCCAGCCGTAGCAGAACCCGAGCACGAGGCCGACGAGGACCGAGGCTGCGGTGAGTTGGGCGCTCTCCGCGGTGATCATCCCCCGGACCTGCCGCCCGGTGAACCCGAGCGCGCGCAGCAGCCCGAGCTCGCGCGTGCGCTGCATGACGCTGAGCGACAGGTTGTTCACCATGCCCACGGCCGCGATGACGGCGCTGAACCCCATCAGGATCGAGAACACGGCCAGCGTCACGGCGAACGCCTCGTCGATGCCCTGGTAGTACTCCGGGTTCTCCCGCTGCGCGGCGGAGATGATGTTCTGGTACCCCTGCATCGCCACCGCGAACATCGTCACCAGCGTGATGCCGATGACCAGACCGATCGTCGTACGCGAGGACCGTTCCGGGTACCGCACCGCGTTTTCCGCGGCGAGCCGGGCCGGCGCGCTGGAGCCGAGCAGACGACCGACGAACCGCAGGGCGACGGGCATCACCAGGTGCGCGCCGACCACGAGCCCGGTGAACGAGAGCAGCCCGCCGACGATCCCGACGAGCACGGCGAGGGGTGTGACCAGTCCGATCAGGACAGAGACGACGAGGATGACGGTGCCGGCGACGAACAGCCCGACAGCGACCGCGTTGCGGGCTTTCGACGCGGAGACCTCCGCCGCGCTCTGCTCGTGCGCCGCGCCCGTGGCCTGCATCGGCGAGACGACGAGCACCCGGCGCGACCCGACCCACGAGGCGATCCAGGTCGTGAGTACGACGGCGACGACGGGAAGCACGAGCACGGGCGACAGGTACGAGTAGGCGACGCCGGCGGGCATGAACCCCGTGGACGTGCCGACGGCGACGGTCGCGACGGTGACCGCGCTACCGACGAGGAACCCGGCCGCGGCACCGACCAGCCCGACGACGAGCCCCTCCCGCGCGACCGCGCGACGCTGCGTGCGCGCGCTCGAGCCGATCAGCCGCAGCAGCGCGATCGTGCGCGTGCGGCCCGCGATGATCGTCGAGAAGGTGTTCGCGGTGACGATCGCCCCGACGTAGACCGCGATCACGATGAAGACGACCGCGACGATCCCGAGGAAGAACGCGACGGTGTCGCTCTCCCCCGTCACGCTGTCGGCGGCGAGGATCTGGCTGATCACGCCGACGAACTGCAGCACGGAGACACCGAACGCCGCGCTGAGGGCGGCGACGAGCACGCTCGGGCCGTGTTCCCCCGCGCTGAGCCGCATCATGCCGCACGCTCCATGCCGAGCATCAGGCCCGAGATCTCCTCGGCGGTCGACTTTCCGAGGTCGCGCACGACCACGCCGTCGGCGAGGAACAGAATGCGGTCGGCATAGCTCGCCGCGATCGGGTCGTGCGTCACCATCGCGATGCTCTGTCCGTACTCGCGGCTCGCGGTCGCCAGCAGCGCGAGCACCTCGCGGCTGGTGCGCGAGTCGAGGTTGCCGGTCGGCTCGTCGGCGAACACCAGGTCGGGACGGGTGGCGAGCGCGCGGGCGATGGCGACGCGCTGCTGCTGCCCGCCTGAGAGCTCGTGCGGGCGGTGGCGCAGTCGCGCGCCGAGCCCGAGCGATTCGACGAGCTGGTCGATCCACTCGCGCTCCGCCGCCGACGGGCGTCGGCCGTCGAGTTCGAACGGGAGCACGATGTTGCCCTCGATGTCGAGCGTCGGGACGAGGTTGAACGACTGGAAGACGAACCCGACCCGACGCCGGCGCAGGGTGGTCAACGCGTCATCCGCCAGACTCGTGATCTCGGTGTCGCCGAGCCAGACGCGGCCCGTCGTGACGGAGTCGAGACCGGCCATGATGTGCATGAGGGTCGATTTGCCGGAGCCGCTCGGCCCCATGATCGCGGTGAATTCGCCGCGGCGGATCCCGATCGTGACGTCGCGCAGCGCGGCCACGCTGTTCGAGGCGGTTCCGTACGATTTGCCGAGCGATTCGACGCGGGCGACGAGGTCGCTGTGTTCCTGAATTTCCATACTCCAACGCTAGAAGCGGGGCGGATGACGCGAATCAGGCGCGGGGATGGAAGCCGTACATCGCGGGAATGACGCTCACTACCTCGGTCGCAGGCTCCCTCGGCGCTGGGGTCGCGAAATCGCTGGCGCGATTTCCATTGCCCCACGCGCAAGCTCGACCCGCTGAGGCGCGGTCACCCCGCGGAGGGCTCGGTCACCCCGCGGAGGGCTCAGTCCGTCAGCCGGTTCTCGTAGGCGAACACCACGAGCTGCACGCGGTCGCGCAGCCCCAGCTTGCCCAGCACGCGCGAGATGTGCGTCTTGACCGTCGCCTCGCTGAGGAACTCCGTCGACGCGATCTCGGCGTTGCTCAGGCCGCGGGCGGCGAGAACGAAGATGTCCTTCTCGCGGGCCGTGAGGGTGTCGAACTCCTCGGGCACGACGGTGTTCGACGGCGAGCTCGAGTCGAAGTTCTCGAATAGTTCCTTGGTGGCGGAGGCCGCGATCACCGAGGTGCCGGCGTGCACAGTGCGGATCGCCGCGAGGAGGAACTCGGGGTCGGTGTCCTTGAGCAGGAAGCCGCTCGCTCCCCCGCGGATGGCGCGCATCGCCGCCTCGTCCAGATCGAAGGTGGTGAGCACGATGATGCGCGGCGGGGTTCCGCCCCGGGCATCGGCGGCCGCGAGGATGGCCCGTGTCGATTCGATCCCGTCCATGACGGGCATGCGGATGTCCATGAGGATCACGTCGGGCAGCGTTTCCGCCGCCATCTCGATCCCCTCGACACCGTTGCCGGCCTGGCCGACGAACTCGAGGTCGGGCTGCGACGACACCAGCATGCGGATTCCGGTGCGGAACAGCGCCTGGTCGTCGACGAGGCCGACGCGGATGCGCGCGGTCACCGGGCGCCCATCGAGATCGCGGTCGGCAGCGACAGCGACACGACGAAGCGGCCGTCGGCGGGTGCGGCCGTGAGGGTGCCGCCGACGAGGGAGGCGCGCTCGGTCATGCCGGCGAGTCCGTGGCCGATGTAGAGCTCTGCGGTGGTGGTGGGCACTGTGGTTCCGTTCGTGATGGAGATGTCGATGCTCGAGGGCATCCAGTCGAAACGGATCACGACGGTCGCCGTGCGGTCGCCGTGGCGGAGGGCGTTGGTGACGGCCTCCTGCACGATCCGGTAGATCGAGAGCTCCTGCGCCGTGCCGAGCGGGCGCGGCTGGCCGAACTGGATGAATTCGATGCCGAGCCCCGAGGCGCGGAACTGGTCGAGCAGGCGGTCGAGGTCGGCGAGCACCGGCTGGGGGCCGTCGCCCTGGCTGTGCCGCAGCTGGCCGAGCAGCAGGCGCACGTCGCCGAGCGCGTCGCGGGCCGTGGTCGAGATCGCGAGCAGCGCCTCGTCGACGGCCTCGGGGTCGACCGCGCGGGCGTACCGGGCACCGTCTGCCTGCGCGATGACGACGGCGAGCGAGTGCGCCACCACGTCGTGCATGTCGCGGGCGATGCGGTTGCGTTCCTGCTCGACGATCACGTCGCGTTCTGCCCGCTCGCGGGCGATGCGGCTCTCCCGGGTGCGCAGCATCGAGCGCACGAGTAGGCCGGCGAGCCACGGCAGGCCCAGCACGAAGAGCATCGCGAAGAAGATGAGCGCGAACTGCAGGAAGACGCCGGGCAGGTCGCTGAACCCGAAGATCGACTCGGAGACGCCCTGCGCTGCGCCGCGCAGGGCGAGGTACACCGCGACGACGAACGATCCCACGCCCACCGAGACCAGGCCGAGGGTGCGCACGACAGGCCCGCCGTAGGCCGACGTGGTGAACAGAACGAGGCAGGTGGCGACGTTGTAGACGCTGGGCTCGACCATGAGCACCATCTGCACGATGGAGAACAGCCAGGCGATTCCGAGGGCGATCCCCGGGCTGAACCGGCGTGCCGCCACGGCCACCGCGTAGCCGCCGACGACGATGACGAAACCCAGCCCGCCGAAGGCCAGACCGTAGGTGTAGCCGAACAGCTCGAGCGAGATCACGAAGTACAGCGCGGCGAGACCGACGTCTACCGCGTACTGGTACTTCTGCAAGGAGCGGAACATGTTTACACGTTAAGCGGAATAGCCGGTGCCGACGAGCGAAACAGCGCGAGATCCCCCGCGAGCGACGTCAATATCATCCGCAAGGTTGACCCGGGAGCGGGGTCTAAAACCCGAGGCGTCCGAGCTGTTTGGCGTTGCGCTGCCAGTCCTTGGCGACCTTGACCCGCAGCGAGAGGTACACCTGCTTGCCCACGAGCTTCTCGATCTCGTGCCGGGCGCGGGCTCCGACATCCTGAAGCCTTTCGCCCTGGTGGCCGATGATGATGCCCTTCTGGCTGTCACGCTCGACGAAGACGTTCGCGTAGATCTCGACGAGGTCTTTGTCGTCGCGCTCGACGATGTCGTCGACGGTGACCGCGATCGAGTGCGGCAGTTCGTCCATGACGCCCTCGAGGGTGGCCTCGCGGATGAGCTCCGAGATGCGCGATTCGAGCCCCTCGTCGGTGACGGTGCCGGCCGGGTACAGCGCGGACGACAGCGGCATGAGCTTGATCAGCTGTGTGGTGAGGGTGTCGAGCTGGATACGGCTGGTCGAGGAGATCGGGATGATCGCCTCCCAGTCGTCGCGCAGCTCGGAGATCGCGAGCAGCTGCTCGGCGACGGCGGGGCGGGAGGCGGCGTCGATCTTGGTGACGATCGCCACCTTCTTCGCGCGCGGGAAGGAGTCGAGCTGCTCGCTGATGAAGCGGTCGCCGGGGCCGATCTTCTCGTTGGCCGGCAGGCAGAGGCCCACGACGTCGACGTCGCCGAGCGTGGTCTGCACGATCGAGTTGAGGCGTTCGCCGAGCAGGGTGCGCGGGCGGTGCATACCGGGGGTGTCGACGAGCACGAGCTGGCCGGTCTTCTGGTGCACGACGCCCCGGATGGCGCGGCGGGTGGTCTGCGGCTTGGAGCTGGTGATCGCGACCTTCTCGCCGACGAGCGCGTTGGTGAGCGTGGACTTGCCCACGTTGGGGCGGCCCACGAAGGAGACGAAGCCCGCGCGGAAGTCGGGGGCCTGGTCGAACTCTGAGCCTGAGGGGGTGTCCACGTTAATCGCTTTCTGTCGTGCTGTCGGCGGTGGCGGCCTCGAGGGCCGCCTGGTCGCGCTCGACCAGCACGGTGGAGACGCGGCGGCGTCGACCCTCGGTGCGGTCGGCGGTGAGGACGAGGCCGGACACGGTTGCGCTCGACCCCTTCACGGGAAGCCTACCGAGTGTCTTGGTGAGCAGGCCGCCGACGGAGTCGACGTCGTCGTCGTCGAGCTCCATGTCGAACAGGTCGCCGAGCTCGTCCGTGGGCAGGCGCGCGCTCACGCGGTAGACGCCGTCGCCGAGGTCTTCGATCTCGGGCGCCTCGTGGTCGTACTCGTCGGAGATGTCGCCGACGAGTTCCTCGATGAGGTCCTCGAGCGTCACGAGCCCGGCGATTCCGCCGTACTCGTCGACGATCATCGCGAGGTGGTTGGCCTCGAGCTGCATGTTGCGCAGCAGGCTGTCGGCCTTCTGCGACTCGGGCGCGAAGAGCACGGGGCGGGCGAGCTCGAGCACGGTCATCGTCTCGGCGCCGACCGGCTGCTCGTAGTTGATGCGGGCGATGTCGCGCAGGTGCAGGATGCCGAGCACGTCGTCGACGTTCTCGCCGATGACGGGCATCCGGGAGACGCCGCGGCTGAGGAAGATCGCCATCGCGGTGCCGATCGCCTCGTCGCCCTCGACGGTGATCATGTCGGTGCGCGGGATCATCACCTCGCGCACGACGGTGTCGCTGAACTCGAAGATCGAGTGGATGAGCTCGCGGTCGACCTCCTCGAGCACGTCGAGCTCGGTGGCCTCGTCGACCATGCTGAGCAGCTGTTCTTCGCTCGAGAACGTGACGGACTTGGGCCGGCCCGGGGTCACCCGGTTGCCGATGGCCACGAGGGCGTTGGCGACGGGACCGAGAAAGAGACGGATGCCGCGGATGAGTCCCGCGCTGAACCGCAGGGTGCCGCGGGGGTGCGCCCGGCCCACGCTGCGGGGGCTCGAGCCCACGAGCACGAACGACACCGCGGTCATCAGCAGCGCCGACCAGAGCAGCGCGAGCCACCACTGCTCGATCGCGTAGGCGAACGACAGCGAGACGAGGACGGCCGCGGTCGTCTCGGCCACGACGCGCATGAAGTTGAGCGCGTTGGTGTGGGCCCCGATGTCGTCGGAGATCGCGAGCAACGCCTTGCGCCACCGGCTCGTCGACGCGATGTCGACGATGTCGGTGCGGCTGAGCACGCTGAGCGCCGCGTCGGCGGCCGCGAGCAGCCCGCCGAACAGCACGAGCAGCACCGCGACGCTGACGAAGATCGGGATCATCACGGGCGTTACCGGCGGCGTTCGGCGAGCGAGAAGCCGACGAGGATGTCGCGCTGCAGGCCGAACATCTCCTTCTCCTCGTCGGGCTCCGCGTGGTCGAAGCCGAGCAGGTGGAGGAGGCCGTGCGTGGTGAGCATCAGCATCTCCTCGATCGGCGTGTGCCCGGCGGTCTCGGCCTGCTCGATCGCGACCTGGGGGCAGAGCACGATGTCGCCGAGGAGGCCCGCGGGGGTGATCGAGTCCTCGGTACCGGGGCGCAGCTCGTCCATCGGGAAGCTGAGCACGTCGGTGGGGCCCGGTTCGTCCATCCACTGCACGTGCAGCTGCTCCATGGCGGCCTCGTCCACGAGGATGATCGACAGTTCGGCGTCGCGGTGCACGTGCAGCTCGTCGAGCGCGTACGTGACGAGACGCTGCAGCACGGTTTCGTCGACGGCGATCGTCGACTCGTTGTTCACTTCGATAGACATGGCTCAGCGCTTTCGGTTCTGGCGTTCGTAGTCCGAGCGCTGGCGCTCGGCGTCGAACTTGGTATAGGCGTCGACGATCTGGCCGACGAGGTTGTGGCGCACGACGTCGGCGCTCGTGAGCTGGGCGAACACGATGTCGTCCATGTCGTCGAGCACGTGCGTGACGAGCTGCAGGCCGCTCGCGCCCATCGGCAGGTCGACCTGGGTGATGTCGCCCGTGACGACCATCTTCGAGCCGAAGCCGAGGCGGGTGAGGAACATCTTCATCTGCTCGGGCGTGGTGTTCTGCGCCTCGTCGAGGATGATGAACGCGTTGTTGAGCGTGCGGCCGCGCATGTAGGCGAGCGGTGCCACCTCGATGGTGCCGGCGGCCAGCAGCTTCGGGACCAGTTCCGGGTCCATCATCTCGTTGAGCGCGTCGTAGAGCGGGCGGAGGTAGGGGTCGATCTTGTCGTTGAGGCTGCCCGGCAGGAAGCCGAGCCGCTCCCCCGCCTCGACCGCGGGACGGGTCAGGATGATGCGCTCGACCTCTTTGCGCTGGAGCGCCTGCACGGCCTTGGCCATCGCGAGGTACGTCTTGCCGGTTCCCGCCGGGCCGATGCCGAACACGATGGTGTTCTGGTCGATCGCGCTGACGTACTCTTTCTGGCCGCTCGTCTTGGGCCGCACGGTCGTGCCGCGGCTGGAGACGATCGGTTCGCTGAGCAGGGTGGACGGGCTGCCCGTCTTCTCGCGCAGAATACGGGCGGACTGGGTGACCTCTGTGTCGCCGAGATCGACGCCGTTGCGAATCATCTGGATGAGCTCCTCGACCAGCAGGAGTGCTGGGTGCAGTTGATCGGAACTGTCCTCGACGTCGGGGTCGACGGACAGGGTGATGCGGTTGCCGCGGACGTGCACGCTGACGAGCGGGAACTGGCGCTCGATGGTGTGCAGAAGCCGGTCCTGCGGTCCGAGGAGCCGCACCATGGCGACCCCGTCGACCTCGAGATCGACCCGGTGGAACGTGGGTTCCGGGACGGTGCTGGCGTTGATCGGCCTGTCGCTGCTCATCGGCCTGTTACTGCTAGTCGGCAAGGGTTCCTTCCGGGAGTTGCCCGCCCAGCACGTGTGCGTGGACGTGGAATACGGTCTGGCCGGCGCTTTCGCCGGTGTTGAAGACGAGTCGGTACTCGCCGTCGGAGCGTTCGGCGGCGAGCTGGTCGGCAACCGCCACCATCTCGGCGAGGAGTGCCGGGTCCGCCTTCGCGAGTTCGCCGACGGAGCGGTACTCGCCCGTCTTCGGGATCACGAGCAGGTGCACGGGCGCCTGCGGGGCGATGTCGGTGATCGCGAACACGGATTCGCTCTCGTAGACGATGTCCGCGGGAATCTCGCGCGCGAGGATTCGGCTGAAGATCGACGGCTCGGAAGTAGACATAGCCACCAGCTTAATCGCTGGCGGTCACCACCGGCCGAGTTTCGCGTTCAGCACAGCGATCGCCGCCGGGCCCGCGGTGGAGGTGCGCAGCACGGTGTCGCCGAGGCGCACCAGGGTGGCCCCCGCCGCGGTGAGCGCCTCGAGTTCGTGCGGCGCGATGCCGCCCTCCGGCCCGACGACGAGCACGATGTCGCGGTCGTCGGGTTCGAGCGCGCTCAGGGCGAGCTCCGCCGTCGGCTCGAGCACGAGCATCCGCACCTCGGACGACAGCCGCACGAGCTGGTTCGTGCTGACCAGGTCGAGCACGTCGGGCAGCCAGGCACGGATCGACTGCTTGGTCGCCTCGCGCACGATCGCGGTCCAGCGGTCGTGGCCCTTGGCGACCTTCGCACCCTCCCAGCGGGAGATCGACCGGGCGGCCGTCCACGGGATGACGCCGTCGATGCCCAGCTCGGTGGCCGCCTGCACCGCGAGCTCGTCGCGGTCGCCCTTGGCCAGTGCCTGGGCGAGGAAGATCGCCGGCTCGGTGCGGGGCACGTCGGTGACCTCGACGGCCTCGATCGTGAGGTCGGTGTGCTCGGCGGTGACCACGGTGCCGGTCACGACGAGCCCGCGGCCGTTGCCGATCGACACCGTCTCGCCGACCGCGAGACGGCTGACGGTGACCGCGTGCCGCGCTTCCGCACCCTCGACCGACACCCGTGACCCGACCTCGGCGGTCGAGACGAGCTCGTTCAGGTAGAAGTGCGCCATGGGTGTCAGACGTTCAGGAAGCGGTCGCGCAGCTTGGCGAACAGTCCCTGCTGGAACGACGCGAGGTGCGGCGCCTTGGCCTTGTGGCTGCCGGCGAACTGGCGGATGAGCTCCTGCTCCTTGCCGTTGAGCTTCGTCGGCGTCACGACCTGCACGCCGATCTTGAGGTCGCCACGGCCGCCGCCGCGGAGCTTGCTGACTCCGCGGTCTTTGATCGTGAGGATGTCGGCGCTCTGCGTTCCCGGCTTGAGGTCGAGCTCGAGCTCGCCGTCGAGGGCGTCGACGCGGACGCGGGTGCCGAGCACGGCATCCGCCATGCTCACCTCGAGGGTGGCCATCAGGTCGTCGCCGTTGCGGCTGTAGACCTCGTGGTGCTTGACCTTGATCTCGAGGTACAGGTCGCCGTTGGCCCCGCCGGCGGGACCGACCTCACCCTGGTTCGGCAGCTGCAGGCGCAGTCCGGTGTCGACTCCCGCGGGGATGTCGACGGTCATCTTGCGCGTGGCGCGCACGCGGCCCTGGCCGGCGCAGGTGGGGCACGGGTTCGGGATGACGGTGCCGTAGCCGCGGCAGGTGCCACAGGGGCTCGACGTCATGATGTTGCCGAGCAGGCTGCGGACGGCGCGCTGGATCTGGCCGGACCCGTGGCAGATATCGCAGACGACGGCGCGGGTTCCGGGGGCGCAGCAGCTGCCCTCGCAGGTGTCGCAGAGGATCGCGGTGTTCACCTCGAGGTCGCGCTTGGTGCCGAAGATGACCTCGTCGAGGTCGACCTCCACGCGCAGGAGGGCGTCGCCGCCGCGTTCCTTGCGCGACCGGGGTGCCGCTCCGCTTCCGCCGCCGCCGGGGGCTCCGCCGCCGAAGAAGGTCTCGAAGATGTCGCTGAATCCGCCGAAACCCTGGGCGCCGCCGAACTGGCCGCTGCCCTGGTTGTCGTATTCCTGCCGCTGGCGCGCGTCGCTCAGCACGTCGTAGGCGTGCGTGACCTGCTTGAACCGGTCGGACGCGCTCGGCTCGGGGTTCACGTCGGGGTGGAACTCTCGGGCCAGCTTGCGGTAGGCCTTCTTGATCTCTTCGGGAGACGCCGACTTGTCGACGCCGAGTACTTCATAGTGGTCAGCCACAGTTACTTGTCAATCCTCACGCTGGTGGTGGTCACGGCGGTGTCGATGGTCATCGGTCTCCATCGTCGCCGAGCAGTCTGGTCAGGTAGCGGGCGACTGCTCGCACCGCTGCCATGTTGTTGGAATAGTCCATGCGGGTCGGGCCGAGCACGCCTAGCCGGGCGAGTGCGCCACCCGAGGACGTGTAGCCGCTCGAAAGCACCGAGGTCTCGCCGAGTCCGAACTCGGCGTTCTCGCGCCCGATGGTGACGGCGACGCCGTGGTGGTCGCCGTCGACCTCGCCGAAGAGCTTGAGCAGGGTGACCTGTTCTTCGATCGCCTCGAGCACCGGGAAGATGCTGCCGTTGAAGTCCTCTTCCGTGCGCACGAGGTTCGCGGTGCCGGCCATCACCAGTCGTTCCTGGCGACGCTCGGTGGCCTGTTCGACGATCGAGGCGGCGATCTGCGTGACGAGGTCGCGGCGGTCGGCGGGATAGCTCGCGCCGATGTGGGCGAGCGAGCCGGCGACCTCGGCGAGAGCGAGTCCGCCGAGGCGCGCGTTGAGGGTGCTGCGGAGCTCGGCGAGGAAGAGTTCGTCGATGTCTCCGGCGGTGTCGACGAGGCGTTGCTCGACCCGGCCGGTGTCGGTGATGAACACGGTCATCAGGCGGCGCGGAGCGAGAGGCACGATCTCGACGTGACGGACGCGCGATCGGGAGAGAGTGGGGTACTGCACGAGGGCGACCTGGTGGGTGAGCTGCGAGAGCAGGCGCACGGTGCGCGACAGCACGTCGTCGAGGTCGACCGATTGGCCGAGGAAGGTCTCGATGGCCTGACGCTGCGCCGAGCTGAGCGGTCTCAGGTCGGCCAACTGGTCGACGAAGACGCGGTAGCCCTTATCGGTCGGGACGCGGCCGGAGGAGGTGTGCGGTGCGACGATGAGCTCTTCTTCTTCGAGCAGGGCCATGTCGTTGCGGATGGTCGCCGCGGAGACCCCGAAGGAGTGCCGTTCGACGATCGACTTCGACCCCACCGGCTCACGGGAGGCCACGTAGTCCTGCACGATGACACGGAGGACCTCGAGACTGCGATCCGACACCATGTCGCACCCTCCCTTCGCCCGTTGGCACTCGAACTGCCTGACTGCCAATTGTACCGCGCTGCGCCGAGTGGGAGGGATTGCACGCACCGGACGGAGGCAGTACCGTGTGGAAGCACTTCGAGACCACCCCCGAACGGGGGTCAGGCGAAAGGCACACCCCCCGCAGTGACAGACTCCGTATCCTCCCGCGCCCGCGCGCTCCGCGACGACCGCGCGTGGGCGAGCCTCGCCCATCTCGGCGGTGTGCTCGGCCCGATTCCGGCCCTGATCGTCTTCGTCGTCACCCGGCAGCGCGCGGGGGTGGCGCGGAAGGAATCGAAGGAAGCCCTCAACTGGCAGATCACCGCGGCGATCGGATACGTCTCGCTGCTGGTCGTCGCGGGCGTGCTGTCGCTGGCGATGTCGCTCGTGTCGCTGGGTCCGGCCGCGTCGCTCACCCTGGTGCTCCCCGCCGCGCTGTACGCGCTGAACGTCGTGCTCTCGCTCACCGCGAGCTCGCGGGTCAACGCGGGCGGGGAGTACCGCTATCCGGTGTCGGTGCGCTTCCTGCGCTGACGTCCTCGACGAAAAGTCAGCGCTGCGAAAATAATCGCGACAATCACTGAGCTTCCCTGCTTTAATGAGCGCATGACAGACGCGCCCCCGCCCTCAGACAACTATCAGCCGACCACGCCGCAGCCGCTCAGCCCGAGCGACGAGCGACTGTGGGCCACCCTCATCCACGTGGGAGGGATCTTGTTCTACTTCGTCCCGGCCCTCGTCGGGTACCTCGTCCTCAAGGACCGCGGCCCCTTCATCCGGGCGCACACCCTCACCGCGCTCAACTTCCAGCTCTCGATGTTGATCTACTGGGTGGCAGCGACCGTGCTCGCCGCCATCACCCTCGGCATCCTGTCGATCCTCTACCTGGCGATCTTCGTCGTCGTCGTGGTTTTCAGCATCATCGCCGCCGTCGCCGCCAACAAGGGCGAGACCTACAAGTACCCGCTGACGATCCAGTTCATCAAGTAGCACCCGCTCCCGCGTTTACTCCAGCAGGCGTCGTACGACGGCGTCGGCCAGCAGCCGCCCTCGCAGGGTCAGTTCCACTGATCCGCGCAGGGCGGCTGCCGCGTTAACGAGTTCGTCGGCGATCAGGCCGGCGACGGCGGTGCGGCCCGACGGCTCAAGTTCGTCGATGCGCAGGCCCTCACGGATGCGGGTGAGCAGCAGCACGCGCTCCACTCGTCGCGTCTCGGCGTCGAGCGTCTCACGCCCGGCCGCGGGCGAGAGGCCCGCGAGGATGCGGTCGGCGTACGCCGACGGGTGCTTCACGTTCCACCAGCGCACTCCCCCGACATGGCTGTGCGAACCGGGGCCGATGCCCCACCAGTCGTGGCCCTGCCAGTACGACAGGTTGTGCCGCGAGCGGTGGGCGGAGTCGCGCGACCAGTTGCTCACCTCGTACCAGTCGTACCCGGCAGCGGCGAGCTTGGCGTCGAGCAGCTCGTACATGTCGGCCTGCAGGTCGTCGTCGGGCCGCGCCACCTCGCCGCGGCGGATCTGCCGGGCGAGCTTCGTGCCGTCCTCGATGATGAGCGCGTAGGCGGAGATGTGGTCGGGATTCTCGGCGAGCACCGCGTCGATCGAGGCTTCCCAGTCGAGGAGCGACTCCCCCGGCGTGCCGTAGATGAGATCGAGGCTGACCTGCAGTCCGGCCTCTCGCGCCCAGGCGACGACGAGCGGGATACGCTTCGGGTCGTGGGTGCGCTCGAGGGTCGCGAGCACGTGCGGCACGGCCGACTGCATGCCGAACGAGACACGGGTGAAGCCGGCTGCCTTCAGCGCGAACAGATAGTCGCGGTCGACGGAGTCGGGGTTGGCCTCGGTGGTGACCTCGGCGCCGGGCTCGAGACCCCAGCCGTCGATGACCGAGGCGAGCATGGCGGCCAGGTCGGTGACCGGCAGCAGCGTGGGGGTTCCCCCGCCGAAGAAGACGGTCGAGACGCGGCGCTCGGGCAGCCCCGATTCGCGCAGCACCCGCCCGGCGAGGGCGACCTCTTCGATCGCCTGGCCCGCGTAGTCGCTGCGCTTGGCACCGCGCAGCTCTTCCGACGTGTAGGTGTTGAAGTCGCAGTACCCGCAGCGCACCCGGCAGAACGGCACGTGCACGTAGATCCCCAGGTGACGGCTCGCCGCGGCATCCATCACGGAAGACGGCAGGAGGCCGTCGGCGGGTGCCGGGTCGGCGAGGGGAAGGGCGCTGGGCATTGTCTGATTCTCTCAGACCGGCCCGGGTGCCGCCTGACGTCGGTCGAGGGCGAAGATCCGGATGTCGCGGCGAGCCGTCTTCTCGTAGTCGCGGTATCGCGGCCACTGCCGCTCGAGCACCGGCCAGACGTCCTCGGCCTGCCGCGGGTCGAGCAGCGTGGCCCGCACCGGCACCGTCTCGCGCCGGTAGTGCACCTCGGCGAGCGGGTTCGCGATGAGGTTCGCGGTCCACGCGGGGTGCCGCGGCAGCCCGAAGTTGCTGCCGGCGACGTACCAGCCGCCGTCCGGGCGGGGGAAGCACATGAGCGGGGTCTCGCGCCGCAGCCCGGTCTTCGCCCCGGTCGTGAACAGCGTGAGCGACGGGATCATCGGGGCGCTGAGCTTGAGCCGCCCGCCCGAGACGCGGAACAGGAACCGGTCGAACGGGGTGATCAGCGGGCGCAGCACGTGCCGCACGGGGCTGCGCATGAGGGCGGCGGTGACGGCGCGGATGCTGCGGTGCATGCCCCGAGTGTGGCAGGCGGGGCGGGTGCTACTCGAGCGGCCCGCCGAGGGCACGCAGGTAGCGGCGCGTGTAGAACCACTGCGTGGCCCGCAGCACGGGCGCGACCAGCCACCAGTACCAGGCGGCGGGACGGGAGAACGCGCGGATGACCATCCAGACGGCGCCGTCCTCGGTCTGCTCGACGAGGAACGCCTCTTCGCCGTCTTCGGGGTGACCGGGCAGGGTGCCGTAGGCGAAGCCGCGGCGGCTCGGCTCGTCGACGACGTAGACGACGCGGGCCGGCGCCTTCACCCAGACCGGCCAGAACCGGATCGAGAGCAGAACGGTGTCGCCCGGGGCGATGAGCGCGGTGCCGTCGGGGGCGAAGACCGTCTCGCCGGTCGCCGAGGTGTGCGAGGGCACGACCGGCTCCCCCGCGGCGTCGAACGTGACAGGCGTGTAGGTCAGTTCGCTGACGTAGTCGGGCGTGTGCCCGGTCTCGACGCGGAACCCGCTGTTCTTCTGCACCACCCAGCTGAGCACCGCGGCGGAGGCCCAGGCGAACCGCTCGTCGCCGTGCCCGATGCGGGCGCGGCGCTCGATCGGCCGGTATCCGGCGGGCGGGTACTGCAGCAGGTCGGGTGCCTGGGTGGCTCCCACGGCGCCGTAGCTGACCGGGCGGGCCCAGAGGTCGGCGTTCACGCCGGTCCTTACTTCTTCTTCGCTTCCGTGTCGCCCGTGAGCGCGGCGACGAACGCCTCTTGGGGAACCTCGACGCGGCCGACCATCTTCATGCGCTTCTTGCCCTCCTTCTGCTTCTCGAGGAGCTTGCGCTTGCGGGTGATGTCACCGCCGTAGCACTTGGCGAGCACGTCCTTGCGGATCGCGCTGATGGACTCGCGGGCGATGATGCGCGCGCCGATCGCGGCCTGGATCGGCACCTCGAACTGCTGACGCGGGATGAGCTTCTTGAGGCGCTCGGTCATCAGAACGCCGTAGGCGTAGGCCTTGTCGCGGTGCACGATGGCGCTGAACGCGTCGACGGCCTCGCCCTGCAGCAGGATGTCGACCTTGACGAGGTCTGCGTCCTGCTCGCCGATGGGCTCGTAGTCGAGGCTCGCGTAGCCGGCGGTCTTGCTCTTCAGCTGGTCGAAGAAGTCGAAGACGATCTCGCCGAGGGGCATCGTGTAGTGCAGTTCGACGCGGTCTTCGCCGACGTACTCCATGCCCTGCATCGTGCCGCGGCGGCCCTGGCAGAGTTCCATGACCGTGCCGACGTAGTCCTTGGGCAGCAGGATCGACGCCTTGACGATCGGTTCGCTCACCGACGCGATCTTTCCGCCGGGGAACTCGCTCGGGTTGGTCACGGTGACGGTCTTCTTGTCGTCGGTCGTGACCTCGTAGATGACGGATGGCGCGGTGGCGATGAGATCGATACCGAACTCGCGTTCCAGACGCTCCGTGATGATCTCGAGGTGCAGCAGGCCGAGGAATCCGCAGCGGAAACCGAAGCCGAGGGCCACGGAGGTCTCGGGCTCGTAGACGAGCGCGGCGTCGGAGAGCTTGAGCTTGTCGAGCGCCTCGCGCAGGAGCGGGTAGTCGGAACCGTCGATCGGGTAGAGGCCCGAGAACACCATCGGGATCGGCTCGGAGTAGCCCTTGAGGGCGATCTCGGCCGGCTTCGCGTGGCTCGTGACGGTGTCGCCGACCTTGGAGAGGCGCACGTCCTTGACGCCGGTGATGAGGTAGCCCACCTCGCCGACGCCGAGGCCCTTGGTCGGAGTCGGCTCGGGAGCGCTGACGCCGATCTCGAGCACCTCGTGGGCGCTCTTGGTGCTCATCATCATGATCTTCTCGCGCGGGTTGATCTTCCCGTCGATCATCCGCACGTACGTGATCACGCCGCGGTACGCGTCGTAGACCGAGTCGAAGATCATCGCGCGGGCCGGTGCGTCCGCGTCCCCGACGGGTGCGGGGATCAGGCGGGTCGCGGCATCCAGCAGTTCGGGCACTCCCACGCCCGTCTTGCCCGAGACGAGCAGGATGTCTTCGGGCTTGCAGCCGATGAGGCCGACGATCTCCTTGATGTACTTCTCGGGGTCGGCCGCGGGGAGGTCGATCTTGTTGAGCACGGGGATGATCGTGAGGTCGTTCTCGAGGGCGAGGTAGAGGTTCGCGAGCGTCTGCGCCTCGATGCCCTGCGCGGCGTCGACGAGGAGGATCGCGCCCTCGCAGGCGGCGAGCGAGCGCGATACCTCGTAGGTGAAGTCGACGTGCCCGGGGGTGTCGATCATGTTGAGCGCGTAGGTCTGGCCGTCGAGCTCCCACGGCATACGCACGGCCTGGCTCTTGATCGTGATTCCGCGCTCGCGCTCGATGTCCATGCGGTCGAGGTACTGGGCGCGCATGTCGCGGTCGCTCACCACACCGGTGATCTGGAGCATGCGGTCGGCAAGGGTCGACTTGCCGTGGTCGATGTGGGCGATGATGCAGAAGTTGCGGATGAACGCCGGATCGGTGGAGGAAGGCTCGAGGGCCGTGAGTGCGCGGGGAGACATTTGTGCCTATTCTCCCACGAGTCGCGCGCGGGGCGCGCGCTGACCGTCGTCAGCGCGGTGTCAGAAGAGTCCGACGAGCAGCCACGGTCCGGCGAACACGATGCCGACCACGGCCGTGACGAACCAGCCGAACGCCATCACGGCGCCGAGTACGATGCCCCAGACCGCGAAGGCGTGGCCCTCGGGTTCGCGGCGGTAGGCGAGGACACCGACCACGATCGCGGCGATCGGGACGAGGAAGGTGAGCCCGAGCAGCACCGAGGCGATGCCGAGGATCAGGGCGACCACGCTGAGGTTGCGGGTCGCGGCGGGAGCGGTGGGAACCGCTGTGGTGGGAAGCGTCTGGGTCATGGTCCAAGGCTAGAAGCGACGAATCCCCGGTTCCATCGGGGTAACCCCCGGTTTGTGGCTCAGGGTACCCGCGGGGCCTCTGCCGCCGTGCCGGTGATGGCGCGCACGGCACCCTCGAGCTCGGGGTGCTCGAACTCGAAGCCCTCGGCCTCCAGCGTCGTCGGCAGCACCCATCGGCTCTTGAGCAGCAGCTCGGTCTCGGTGTGGATCGCGAACGAGCCGAGCTCGAGCATCCACCGGGTGAGCGGGAGCCCGAACGGCACGCCGAGCACGCGTCGCAGCGTGCCCATGAGTTCGCGGTTCGTGACCGGCCGCGGGGCCGCCACGTTGACGGGGCCGTCGATCGCGGCATCCGTCTGGATGAACCGGATCGCACGGTAGACGTCGTCGATGTGGACCCAGGAGAACATCTGGCGGGCGCCCGCTGTCTTGCCGCCGACGTGCGGCCCGCCGAGACCGATTCGGGTGAGGGAGAGCAGCGGTGACAGGGCGGACCCGTCGCCGAGCACGATCGCCATGCGCAGCGCGACCTGACGCACACCGTCGCGGGAGTGGGCGAAGAACTCGCGCTCCCAGGCGGTGGCGACGTTGACCGAGAAGCCGTTGCCGATCTGGCCGTCGGCGTCGGTCATCGGGCGGTCGTCGGCGTGCCGGTAGATCGTGGCGGTGCTGGAGTTGAGCCAGAGCGCGGGCGGGTTCGGCACGGTCTCGACGGCGCGGCCGAGCTCGCCCGTGGTGAGCAGGCGCGAGCTGAAGATCGCCGCGCGGTTCTTGTCGCTGTACCGCGTGTTCACGCTCTTGCCGGCGAGGTTGAGCAGCAGGTCGGCGCCGTCGATCGCCGCCTCGAGTGCGGCGGTATCGCCCCAGACGACGTCGGCGCCGCTGCGGCCGACCGTGACGACGGTGTCGCCGTCCTCCCGGAAGCGGCGGGCGAAGTACCGCCCCATAAACCCGCTCGCGCCGGCGATGACGATGCGCTGGCCGCTCACACTCCTGCCGGGATCCGCGAGAGGCCGGCGATGAGGTTCTCCTCGGAGTTGGCGAGGCAGACGCGGATCCAGCCCTCGCCGGAGCGTCCGAACGCACTGCCCGGGGCGACGGCCACGCGCTGCTCGAGCAGGAGGGTCTCGGCCCAGGCCGCGACATCCCCCGCACTGGCATGGCTCACGTCGATCCAGAGGTAGAAGGCCCCTGTCGGGGGCAGATAGCGGATGCCGCGGCTGTCGAGATACCCGGTGGCGGCGACCAGATTGGCCCGGTAGTGGGCCTTGGCGGCGGCGACGTGCTCGTGGTCTCCGGTGATCGCGGCGACGGCGGCGTACTGTGCCGGGCTGTTGACGCAGCTGATGGTCGCCTCCTGCACGGTGCGCATCGTGGCGGCGAGCCCGGGCGGCGTGACGAGGTAGCCGACCCGGATGCCGGTCATCGCGTAGGTCTTGGAGAGGGAGAAGGCGGAGAACACCCGACTGCGCTCGCCGTTTTCGGCGGTCTCGAGGCTGGCGATGCTCACGTGCTTCTCGCCGTAGGTGAAGTACTCGTAGACCTCGTCGCTGATGATCCAGAGGTCGTGGCGGCGGGCGAAGTCGAGCAGCTCCCGCAGCACCTCTTCGGGGAAGATCGCGCCCAGCGGGTTGGACGGCGAATTGACGATGAGTACGCGGGTGCGGTCGGTGACGAGGCGTTCGAGCTCGGCGATGTCGGGCAGGAACCCGCGTTCGGGCAGCAGCGAATAGGGCACGGGGTGGGCGTCGAGCATGCGCACGCCCATGGTGAAGGTCGTGTAGCCGGGATCGGGGATGAGCGCTTCGTCGCCGGCCGCGAGCGTCAGCGTCATGGCCTGGTAGAGCGCCTGCGTCGCGCCGACCGTCACCCAGACTCGTTCGACGTCGACGTGCACGCCGTTCTCGCGGGCCAGTTTGTCGACGATCGCGGCGCGCAACGGGGCGATGCCGCCGTTCGGCGTGTAGTCGGTCTCGTCGGCGTCCCAGGCGCGCTTGGCTGCCTCGGCGATGTGCGGGGCGACCGGCACGTCGGGTTCGCCGATCACGAGGGAGATGACGTCGTCGAGCTTCGTCGAGATCTCGAAGATGTGGCGGATGCCGGATCCGGGGACCGACTCGATGTGCTGGGCAAGATGCGGCATACCCTCAGGCTATTACGCTGAGGCCATGCCCGGTTCCGCCCCGATCTCGACAGTGGTGCTCGTCCACGGGCTGCGCACGTCGTCGTCGATGTGGCGGCACCAGGTCCTCGCCCTCTCCGCGCTGGGCTACACGGTGATCACGCCCGACCTGCCCGGGCACGGGTCGCGCATGCACGAGCGATTCACTCTCGCGGGCGGCGTCGAGACGATCGACCGCGCCGTGGCTGCGGCCCCCGGGCCGGTGTTCCTCTGCGGATTCTCGCTCGGCGGCTATCTCGCCGCGCACTGGGCTGCAGCGGAACCCCGCGACGTGACCGGCATCCTCGCGGCGAGCTGCGGCACCCAGCCGTCGCGCGTCATCCTCGATGCCTGGCGGGTCGGGGCGGCGGCGATCCACCTGCTGCCCGACCGCGGGCTCGGGCTCAATAACGCCGTCGTGCGCGCCGTCATCCGCGACCCGGAATACGCCGACGATGTCATCGCCGGCGGCGTCGCCCTCGAGGTCATGCAGGACGTGCTGCGCGAACTCCGAGGCATCAGGATGGCGCACTCGCTGTCGCGCATCGAGCAGCCGATCTGGCTGGTGAACGGCACTCTCGACCACATCCGGCTGCAGGAGCGCAGCTTCCTCGCCGCCACCCGACACGGCACGCTCGTGCGGATCCCGGGCGCGAGCCACATGGTGAGCGTCGCCCGGCCTGTCGAATTCACCCGGGTGCTGGTCGACGCGATAAACTCGTCCCGCCCGGCCGACGGTCTCTGATTGCCGGAACGGGCTGGCAACTGGTAATGTTGCCTGTTGGCTTCCGTGCAACCCTCTATTGCATATTCGCGGCCGGGAAATTCTTTTCCTCGGCCGCTTCGCGCGACGCGTCTCGCCAGACGGTCGTGCAGTGATTCTTACAAACGTCAGCTCTACAACAAGAAGGTAAATTCAGTGGCAAACATCAAGTCGCAGATCAAGCGCATCGGAACCAACAAGAAGTCGCAGGACCGCAACAAGGCCGTCAAGAGCGAGGTCAAGACCGCTATCCGCTCCGTGCGCGCAGCGATCACCGCGGGCGACAAGGAACTCGCCGTCGCGACCCTGCTCGTCGCAGCCAAGAAGCTCGACAAGGCAGCCAGCAAGGGCGTCATCCACAAGAACCAGGCCGCCAACAAGAAGTCGGCGATCGCCAAGCAGGTTGCAGCGCTCTAAGCGTTACCACTCTTCGAAAGCCCCTCCCGCTCCGGCGGGAGGGGCTTTTCGCATGCCGAGGCGGATCGAGCCCGTCGAAATCGCTCCCGCCGGCGGATCGAGCCTGTCGAAATCCTGTTTCGCTGGGCGCACCTCGCCCGCTCAACAGGACGAAACGCCCGGTTCGCGCGCTCGACAGGACGCATCGGCGCTTTCGGCAGGACGCGTCCTGTCGTTCGTGTGTGCCGGGGCGGATGACGCTGGGTGCGACAGGGTTTCGACGGCTCAAACCCGCGGTCGCGATTCGGGCAGATCGCGCCTGTCGAAGTCTCTGGTCGGCGAAGGGTTTCGACAGGCTCGACCAGCGGGGCGGCATCGTCCCGAGCCGCGAAGGGTTTCGACAGACTCAACCCGCTCGGACAGCCCGACCCGCGAGGGGTTTCGACAGGCTCGACCCGCTCGGGCTAGCGGGCGCCGCGGCCCGCGACGATGCCGACCATGCGCTCGAGGGCGTAGACGGGGTCGCGGCCGCCGCCCTTGATCTGGGCGTCGGTGTCGGCGAGGAGCTCGATCGAGCGGCCGAGACCGTCGTCGCTCCAGCCCTGGAGGTCTTTGCGGGCGCGGTTCACCTGCCACGGGGCGAGCGAGAACTGCTGCGCGAGCTGCGCGTCGCTGCCCCGCACGTTGTAGAGCTTCGCCATGGTGCGCAGCTTGGACGCGAACGCTGCCAGCATCGGAACGGGGTCGGCTCCCGAGGCCAGGGCGTGCCGGAGGAGGATGAGTGCTTCGCCGTGGCGGCCCGCGATCGCGGCATCCGCCACTTTGAATGCCGTGGTCTCGACCCGGCCGGAGTAGTACTTCTCGACCGTCACCTCGGTGATCTGCTCGCTCGCGTCGGCGAGCAGCTGCTGGCAGGCGCTGGCCAGCTCGGCGAGGTCGTCGGAGAACGCGGAGACGAGCGCGCGGAGGGCGCCGGGCGTGACGCGACGGCCCGCTGCCTGGAATTCGGCCGCGGCGAAGTCGAGCTTCTCGGTGTCCTTCTTGAGGTCGGCACAGACGATCTCGATGCCGTTGCCGAGTCCGCCGCGGATCGCGTCGAGCATGCGCTTACCGCGCACCCCGCCCGCGTGCCGGAGGACGACGTAACAGTCGTCGGCCGGGTTCTCGAGGTAGCGCAGCACGTCTTCCATAAACGCGTCGGTGCACTTCTCGACGCCGGTGACGCGGATGAACCGGGGCTCGGCGAAGAGCGACGGGCTGGCCAGGGTGATGAGCTCGCCGGGTGCGTAGTGGTCGGCTTCGAGGTCGCCGAGCTCGAGGCTGGGGTCTTCGATGCGCAGGGTGTCGCGCAGCAGGCGGATCGCGCGGTCGGCGAGGAAACCCTCGGTACCCGACACCAGAACGACGCGTGCCGGTCGGACCTTGTCCCACGCCAGTTGCGGAATGGCGACCTTGGCCTTGCTGGCTGGCTTGGTTGCCACGCTGTGCTCCCTCGATGCTTCGCCTCGTCGACCGACTCCGGCGGGTCAAGCCTAATCGCGACCGCCGACGCCGGGCGCCCGGCGTCACCGCTCGCTCCACACGCGAACGCCCTCGTCGGCCGCCGCGGGGCTGACCAGGATGAGCCCGTCGGTGTCGGTGCGCCACACGGTCGTGCCGACCCCGGCGAGCAGGTCGAGCAGCTCGTCGGTCGGGTGACCGTAGTCGTTGTCGGCGCCGACCCCGATCAGCCCGACGGTCGCCGACGCCCGCTCGTACAGCCGCGGCAGCTGGTCCGCGGACCCGTGATGGCTCACCTTGACGACGTCGACCGGTGAAACGGGACCCGCGGCGAGCATCAGCGCCTGCGACTGTTCGCCGAGATCGCCGAGGAACAGCGAGCCGAGGCAGCCGCTGGCGCAGTCCCCCGCCCCGGCGAACTCGAGCGCGACGCTCGCGTCGTTGCCCGGCTCCACCGTGCCGAGCCGGGCACGCGGCCAGAGCACGGTGAACCGCAGTTCGCCGAGCACTCCGCTGTCGCCCCGGCTGACCCGCTCGACCACCGCCCCGCCCGCGGCGAGGTCGGCGAGCAGCCGGTCGTCCGCGGCGTCGGAGGCCGGGCCGACGATGGCGCGGTCCACCCGGCCGATCACCGCCTCCGTGCCGCCGACGTGGTCCAGATCGAAGTGGCTGAGCACGAGCAGGTCGATGCGACCGATGCCGAGGGTGTCGAGACAGGCGCCGAGCGGTTCGGGCAGCGGACCGGTGTCGACGAGCGCCACCCGCCCCGCGCTGCGCACGAGCACGGCGTCGCCCTGGCCGATGTCGCACCGCGATCTGCCAATCGTCGGGCCGCGCGAGCTGCTGGGCGACCCGCCCGCCGACCGCGGAACCGGCACCGCAGGCGAGCGCGGTGAGGACGGCGCAGGCCGCGGCCAGGCGCGCCCGCCGCGGAACCCCGCCGAGCACCGCGACGAGGGCGGCGACCGTGACCCCGGCGAGCAGCAGCACGCCCGGGATGCCCGGCGGCCACGGCAGCTGCGAACCGGGCAGCCCCGCGAAGAACCCGGCGACGGCGGCGATCCAACTGGCGGGGAGCCAGGCGACGGCTGCGAGCAGGCCGCCGAGCCACGGGACGACGGGCAGCGTGACGCACGCCAGCAGTCCGACCACGGTCGCGAGCGGCGCCGCCGGCTCGGCCATGACGTTCGCGACGACCCCGTAGGTCGGGATCGACGGCTGGAGCATCAGCAGCACAGGCTGGCAGGCGAGTTGCGCCGCGACGGGGATCGCCAGCACCGCGGCGATGCCGCGCGGCAGCACGCGTGCGAACACCCGCGTGAGCGGCGTCGACAGAACGAGCAGGCCGCCGGTCGCGAGCACCGACAGCGCGAACCCGTAGCTGCGGCTGAGCCACGGGTCGCTCGCCAACAGCACGAGCACCGCCAGCGAGAGCACGGGCACCCCGCGCACCGGTCGTCCGCCGAGCATGGCGAGCAGCACGATGAGCGCCATCGCCGCCGCACGCACGACGCTCGCCTGCGGCGTCACCAGCACGACGAAGGCGACGAGCAGGCAGACGGATGCCGCGATCCTGCCGCCACGACCCAACCCGGCAGCGCCCCCGAGCACCATGACCAGCGCGACCACGATCGCGCAGTTGGCACCCGACACGGCCGTCAGATGGCTCAGCGAGCTCGACTTCATGGCGGTGTCGAGGCGCTCGCTCACCGCCGCGGTGTCTCCGATCGCGAGGCCGGGCAGCAGGTCACCGCCGTCACCGGGCAGGGCGGTCGCCGAGGCCGCGAACCGGGCGCGCAGCGTGTTCGCCCAGTCGAGGTACCACGGCGGCTCGGCGACGACCCGCGCGGACCCGGAGGCGAACACGAGGAACGCCGCGTCGTCGCCCGGCTCGGTCGCGGTCAGCGTACCGCTCAGGGCGAGTTCCGCTCCGACGCCCGTTCGCCCCGGCGGAGGCTCGCCGAAGACGAGCACCGGCACCGACAGTGCCGCCGCTCCCCCGTCGCCCACCGTCGCACTCGTGACGGTGGCGGCGAACGGTCCCGCCCGCGCTTCCGCCTCGTCGCGACCGATCCCAGAGTCGGCGCCGTCCGGTTCCGCAGGATCCGGCGAAGCCGCCCCCGGAAGCGCGCCGAGAGTCTCCCCCGTCACCACTGTCAGACTCACGAACCGCCCGCCGTGCGCGGCATCCACGAGCACCGGCGGTCGCCGCGCACCGCCCTGCGCCGCCGCGGCCGAGGCGACCAGCGCGGCGGCGACGAGGCACACCGCCCCGACCGCGATCACACCCCGGCGCAGCGCCAGCGCGACGGCGACCGCCACACCGCCGGCCGCCCACAGGACGAGCGCGACCGGGAGGGCTCCGTCGGGCAGCCCGACCACGACGAAGGCCGCCAGCCAGGCGCACGCGGCGGGAAGCGCGAGCCGCAGATCGACCCTCACGTGGTCACCAGGTCTTTCAGCCCCGCGAACGTCTTCTCGCCGATGCCGGTCACGCTCATCAGGTCTTCGACGGCGGTGAAACGCCCGTTCGTCTCTCGCCAGTCGATGATCCGCTCGGCCATCGCGGGGCCGACCCGGGGCAGGGTCTCGAGGGTCGCGGCATCCGCGGTGTTGAGATTGACCTTGCCCGGGACGACCGCGCCGCCGCCAGCCACACCCCCGCCCGCGGCCGGCGGCGCCTGCCCGATCTCGGGCACGACGATCTGCTCGCCGTCGGTGACGAAGCGCGCGAGGTTCAGTCCGGCCTGGTCGGCGTTCGGTCCGAACCCGCCGGCGGCCGCCACTGCGTCGACGGCGCGGTCGCCCTCGCGCAGTTCGTAGAGCCCCGGGGAGGCGACCTCGCCGAGGATATGCACGAAGATCGGGGCGCCCGAGCCCGCGTCGAGCGGGGTCCCGCTGTCGAGAGTCGCGGCCGGCGCCGACCCCGCCGTGACCGTGGCGCTCTGTCCCTTCGGCGCGAGGGCCGCGACCAGTACGGCGCAGCCGAGCGCCACGACGAGCAGCACGACAGCCGCCCCGAGACCGATGCGCAGGCGCGATCGTGGGGTCGCGGCATCCGCGGGTCTGGTCATTGGTCGAGGCTACGAAGCCCGTCGCGCACCGTGGGCGACGTGGCCCCATCTGGGGAGGGACCGCCTCGGCCGCGCCGTGGGGAGGAATGCGGAAGGGCCCCGCCGACGTATCGACGAGGCCCTGCGCGAACGAGCGACTGCTACTTGGTGGCGATCGAGACCACGCGCGGGGCGCGCACGATCACGTTGACGATCTCCTTGTCACCGAGCGAGCGGATGACGGCCTCCGAGGTGCGGGCGAGAGCCTCGAGCTCGTCGGCGCTGATCTTCGGCGAGACCTCGAACTTGTCACGCACCTTGCCGTCGATCTGCACGACGGCCATCACGGCGTCCTCGACCAGCAGCGCGGGGTCGGCCTTGCGCCAGCGCGCGAGCGCGACGGTCGGCTCGTAGCCGAGCAGCTCCCACATCTCCTCGGCCGTGTACGGCGCGAAGAGGCTGAGCGCGATCGCGATGACCTCGGTGGCCTCGCGCACGGCGGGGTCGGCGGGGCCGGCTCCGGTGTCGATCGTCTTGCGGGTGACGTTGACGAGCTCCATCAGGCGCGCGACGACGACGTTGAACTTGAACGACTCGAGCAGGCCGGGGCCGTCCTGGAGGAAGCGGTGCGTCTGCTTGCGCAGCGCTGCATCGCCGGTCTTCCACTCGACCTCGGGGTCGCTCGTGACGTCCTTGGCGAGGCGCCAGGCGCGCTTGAGGAACTTGGCCGAACCGGCAGGCGAGACGTCTTCCCAGTTGATGTCGTCTTCGGGCGGGCCGGCGAACACCATCGTGAGGCGGATCGCGTCGACGCCGAACTCGTCGATCACGTCGCCGAGGTTCACACCGCCCTTGCTCTTCGACATCTTGGATCCGCCGGAGAGCACCATGCCCTGGTTGAGCAGCGCGCTGAACGGCTCGGTGAACGAGACGTAGCCGAGGTCGAACAGCACCTTGGTGATGAAACGCGCGTAGAGCAGGTGAAGGATCGCGTGCTCGACACCGCCGACGTACTGGTCGACGGGTGCCCACTTCTCGGCGAGCTTCGGGTCGAACGCCTGGGTGTCGTCGTTGGGCGACAGGAAGCGCAACGGGTACCAGGAGCTGTCGACGAAGGTGTCCATCGTGTCGGCGTCGCGGAGCGCGGGGCTGCCGTCGCGCGGGTCGGGCACGTTGACCCAGTCCGTGGCGGCGGCGAGCGGCGACTGGCCCTTGGGCTGCAGGTCGAGTCCGTCGGTCGGGGGCAGCAGCACGGGCAGCTGGTCCTCGGGAACCGGGATCAGCTCGCCGTCGGCGCCGTGGATGATCGGGATCGGCGTGCCCCAGAAGCGCTGGCGGCTGATCAGCCAGTCGCGCAGACGGTAGGTCTTCGCGGCACGGCCGGAACCGGTGCTCTCGAGCAGCTCGATGACCTTCTTGATCGCGTTGCTCTTGCTCAGGCCGTCGAGCGGCCCGGAGTTGATCATGCGGCCCTCGCCGCCGAGTGCTGTGCCCGTTTCGGCGGGCGCGAGCGCGGGCGTGTCGTCGGGCAGGATCGCGACGCCGTTCTCGTCGAGGTCGAGCACGGGGATCGACGTCGTGACGGGCGCGTTCGTGTCGACGACGACCACGACGGGCAGGTCGAACTTGAGGGCGAAGTCGAGGTCGCGCTGGTCGTGCGCGGGCACGCCCATGACGGCGCCGTGGCCGTAGTCGGCGAGTACGTAGTCGGCCGCCCAGATCGGAATGCGTTCCTGGGTCACCGGGTTGACGGCGAAACGACGAAGCGGGATGCCGGTCTTTTCACGCGTCGCATCCTGGCGCTCGATCTCGGTGCTCTTCTGGATCTGCTGCAGGTACGCGGCGAACTCGGCCTGGACCTCGGGGGTCGAGCCGGCGGCGAGTTCCGCGGCGAGGTCGGAGTCGGGCGCGACCACCATGAACGTGGCACCGAACAGGGTGTCGGGGCGGGTGGTGAACACCGTGACCTTCTCGTCACGGCCGTCGATCGCGAAGTCGACGTCGGCGCCGATGGAGCGGCCGATCCAGTTGCGCTGCATGGCGAGGACCTTGCTCGGCCAGTGGCCCTCGAGCTGGTTCAGGTCGTCGAGCAGGCGGTCGGCGTAGTCGGTGATCTTGAAGTACCACTGCGTGAGCTTCTTCTTGACGACGACGGCGCCCGAGCGGTCGGACGTGCCGTCGGCGAGGACCTGCTCGTTCGCCAGGACGGTCTGGTCGATCGGGTCCCAGTTGACCCAGCTCTCCTTGCGGTAGGCGAGGCCCTTCTCGTGCAGCTTCAGGAACAGCCACTGGTTCCACTTGTAGTACTCGGGGTCGCTGGTGGCGAGCTCGCGGTCCCAGTCGACGCTGGTCGCGTAGCGGCGCATCGAGGCCTTCTGCTCGGCGATGTTGCCGTAGGTCCAGTCGCGCGGGTTGACGCCGCGCTTGATGGCCGCGTTCTCCGCGGGCAGGCCGAAGGAGTCCCAGCCGACGGGGTGCAGCACGTTGAAACCCTGCATGCGCCAGTAGCGTGCGACGACGTCGGCGAGGGCGTAGGCCTCGCCGTGGCCCATGTGCAGGTCGCCCGACGGGTAGGAGAACATGTCGAGGATGTACTTGCGCGGGCGCTTGTCGTCGACGCTGTCCGACGCGAACGGCTTGAGGTCGTCCCACACCGGGAGCCACTTCTCCTGAAGTGCTGCGATGTCGTACTCGGGAGCGTCGTCTGGGTACTCGTGTGCCACGTATTTCTCAATTCATTGCGGGGAGTGGCCGCGACAACTAGCGGGCGGCCCAACCAACAAGATTAGCTTGCCCTCACCTGCGCCGCGTCACTGCAACCGATGGGTTGCACTGCCGACATCCATCTGCAACTCTTGTGTTGCACTGCAGTCGGAGCCGACGAAAGGACACACCATGACCGACACCCCTCCCGCCGTCATCGACGAGGAGACCTGGAGCGTCACACGCACCGTGCGCATCGACGCGCCACGCTCGCGCGTCTGGGCGGCGATCACCGACCCCGCGCAGATCTCGCAGTGGTTCGGGCAGCGGACCGTCTTCGACCGCGTCGCCGTGGGCGGCAGCGGGCACTTCTTCTTCGACGGGTACGGCGAGAACCCCGTGGTCATCGTCGAATTCCAGCCCGAGAGCGCGTTCGGCTACCGGTGGGGCATCCGGGACGAGCCGATCCGCGACGACAACTCGACGCTCGTGCGGTTCACGCTCGACGACGAGGGCGAAGGCACGGTGCTCTCGGTCGTGGAGACCGGCTTCGGCGAGCTGGCCGGGGACGACGACGCCCGGCGCGCGCACCTCGACGAGCACCGCGGCGGCTGGGATTCCGAGATCGACGAGCTCCTCGCGCTGGTGGGCGCGTGAGCCTGGTCCCCGTGTTCGCGGCGCTCGGCGACGAGACGCGCTGGGGCATCCTCACGGAACTCGGCAACGAGGAGCTGTCGGCGTCGGCGCTCGCCACCCGGCTGCCGGTGAGCCGGCAGGCGATCGCGAAACACCTCGCGTCCCTCGTCGCCGTCGGGCTCGTGGAGCCGGTGCCGGCCGGGCGGGAGATCCGCTACCGCGCCGTCGGAGCGCGCCTCGGCGAGCTCGCCGTGCAGCTCGAGCGCATCGGCGCCGCCTGGGACGGCCGGCTCGCCGCGCTGAAGCGCCTGGCGGAGGGGCGGTAGACATCACCCCTGCGTGTGCGCCGGGTTCGGAAATTCAGGAAGAGTGGGATGGCGCGGCCGGCACGCCCTCGGATCACCGGGGCACCGCCGGCGGGCGGGGGCCGCTCTTCCTGAATTTCCGAAATGGGGCGGGGCGGGGCGGGAACCGCGGCGGGCGGTCGCTAGCCCGCGCCGAGCACCGTGAGCAGCGCCGCGGCCTTGAGCCGCGCCTCGGCGAGTTCCTCCTCCGGCACGGAGAGCGCGGTGATGCCGCCGCCCGCACCCACGGTGGCGCCCGCGCCGTCGAGCACGATCGACCGGATCACCATCGCCAAGTCGACGCGCCCGTCGAGGCCGAAGTAGCCGAAGGCTCCCGCGTAGATCCCGCGCGGACGCGCCTCGAGCCCCTCGAGAATGAGGGTCGCCGCGCGCTTCGGCGCACCCGTCATCGATCCCGCGGGAAAACACACCTCGACCGCGTCCACTCCCGTGCGCCCGCGGAGCAGTCGTCCGCGGACCGTGCTGACCAGCTGGTGCACGTGCCGGTACGTCTCCACCGCGAAGAGGCTCGAAACGACGACCGTTCCGAGCTCGCTCACTCGCCCGATGTCGTTGCGCATCAGGTCGACGATCATCAGGTTCTCGGCGCGCTCCTTGTCGCTCGCGAGCAACTCGGCACAGAACGCGTCGTCGGCCTCCACCGTCTCGCCGCGCGGCCGCGTGCCCTTGATCGGCTTGGATTCGACGACGCCGTCGGGGCTCACGCCGAGGAACTGTTCCGGCGACGCGCTCAGCAGCGCCACCCCGCCGATGCGGATCAGCCCGCCGTGGTGCGCCGGGCTCGATTCGCGCAGCGCGAGGTAGGTGCGGAACGGGTCGAACTCCCCCGCGACCCTCGCCTCCGTGGTGAGGCACAGCTGGTACGCGTCGCCGGCGCGGATCGCGGCCTGGCACTCGGCGATCATCCCGAGGTATTCCGCGTCGCTGTACGCCCACTCGGCCAGGGCGGGGGCCGGATGCCGCGGCAGGACTTTCTCTGGGAAAAATTGCCGCGGCGAAACTAGCCCCGGCACTTTTTCCCGCGGGAAGGTTTCCCCCGTCAAGAATTCCCCCGGCACAACAACCCGCGACGCGAGCGCCGCGATCGTCGACGCGCGCCACTCCGCGAGGTCGCCGGTCCACTCGCGCCCGAGCGCCAGCAGCGTGACCTCCCCGGTCGCGTGGTCGAAGGCGAGGGCGCGGTCGACGTACATGAGTGCGGCGTCCGGGTAGCGCGACGAGCGCGCGACGGGAGTGCCGAGCGTGACGGACCGTAGCTCGTACCCCAGCCAGCCGACCCAACCGAGGGCGAAGCCCTGCCCCGCGACATCCACCCGGTTCTCGGCCAGTTCTGACCGCAGGTCGTCGAAGACGCCGCTGCCGCCGATGACCCGGCCGCCCGCGCCGAGATAGCTGGTGCCCGCGCCCTGGCCGCTGTCGAGCCAGAAGCTGTTCGGCTCGTCCGCGAGCAGCGCGGCCCAGGCGTCGGCCGGGTCGATCCAGCGGCCGAGCGGGTGCCGCAGCACACGCGTGGGCGGAAGCTCGACCGGACACATACCCTGAGTGTATGAGTTCACTTCCGGCCGCGACGTCGGCCGTCTACCGCTGGCACGACGGAGAGCTCGATCTGCTCGACTACTGCGACATGGCGGCCACGGTCGTCGAGGCCGCGGATTCCTGGCTGGTGAGCGACGGGCGCACGCTCGCGCTCGGACTGCACCGCGCGCGGTTCGACGACGCCGTCGACGGGCGCATCGGCACGGACGCGTTCTGGGACGCGGCGATCGCACTGATCCCGTCCGACGGCGACTGGTTCCCGCGCGTCGAGCTGCAGTCACGGTCCGGCGCGCTACTGCTGGTGTTCCGGCTGCGCAGCGCGCCGACGCGCACGCGGTCCGTCGTCGTGGCGACGCACACCGGCCCCGACCCGCGCACCCGCCCGCTGGTGAAGGGGCCCGACCTCGACGCCCTGTCGCGCGTGCGCACCGCGGTTCAGCCGCTCGGTGCCGAGGAAGCGGTCATCCTCTCCCCCGACGGCTACGTCGTCGAGGGCGCCTACAGCGCGCTCGTCTGGTGGCGCGGCAGCATCCTCTGCGCCCCGTCGCTCGACCTCGACCGCATCGACAGTGTCACCGCGCGTTCGCTCCTCGGGCTCGCGACCGCGCTCGGCACCGAGATCTACTTCGAATCGGTGACGCCGGCCGAACTGGACGGCACCGAACTCTGGTCCCTCAGTGCCCTGCACGGGCCGCGCATCGTCACTGGCTGGGTCGACGGACCGGGAACGGCCGAGTTGCCCGGACGCCTCGAGACCTGGCGCACCCGGCTCGGCGCGCTGCGCAAACCGATCCGGTAGTCGGCCAGCTCGGTGCTCACGACCGGCGACCCGTTGTCGCCGCAGATGCGGCTGACGACCGAGATCGCCGCGGCGTAGCCGGGCGCCGCCGACCAGTCCGGCGGTCCGCCGAGACGCAGTGCGGTGGTCGCCGTGTCGCTCGTTCCGTCGGTGTTGCTCGGGGTGTTGCCTGCGGGCGGATGACGCGGGTGCCCGTCGCGCGCCGGGTTATGGAAATTCAGGAAGTCTGCCCCGTGCGCGATCGCAGGGCCGCGCGAAGTTGCGGGTGCGAGGCGGGGCGGGCGCGGGACTTCCTGAATTTCCGACAGGGGCGGGGCGGGGGCGCAGGCGCAGGCCGCGGCATCCACGCCCCTGAATTGGAAATTCAGGAAGTCTCGCCGCCGCAGCCGGGCACCGGCGCGATAAATCGCGGCGTGGCGACGGGCCGCAGCACAGACTTCCTGAATTTCCGAAGTGCGCTGGAAGCGGGAGGACGGCGCGGCCCCCTACGCCAGCCGCAGGGTGCCGGTGACCAGCGCGCTGTCGATCGCGGTGTGCGAGATCACGATCACGGCCCGCTGCGCGGACGCGGCGCCGTGCAGCAGGTCCGCCATCAGGGCGTCCGCGCGGTCGACGTCGACGTTCGCGGTCGGCTCGTCGAGGATCAGGATGGGGAACTCGGCCAACAGCGCCCGCGCGAGGGCGATCCGCTGCGCCTGCCCGCCCGACACGAGCGAGCCGCGCTCCCCCACGGGCGAGTCGAGGCCGCCGCGTTCGGCGACCCAGTCGTCGAGGCCCACGGACGCGAGTGCCGCGTGCAGGTCGTCGTCCGTCGCCGTCTCGCGCGCGAACAGCAGGTTCTGCCGGATGCTGTCGTCGAACAGGTGCGGCGACTGCTCGCAGAGTCCGACGACGGTGCGCACGGCGTCCGGGTCGAGGTCGTGCGCGTCGACACCGCCGAGCGTGTAGCCGCCCTCGTGGTCGAGGAAGCGCACGAGCACGTGCGCGAGCGTCGTCTTTCCGGCACCGCTCTCGCCGGTGACCAGCAGGCAGTCGCCCGGGGAGACCGTCACCGAGACGTTGCGCAGGGCGGGAGTCAGGGCCCCGGGCCAGCGCGCGGACACGCGGTCGAGCGCCAGGGTCAGCGGGCCCGACGGCACGGCGACGGGCGACGGGTGCGCGACGGGGATCTCCGCGGGGACCGTCGACGGCACGACCGTCGCGATCCGCCGCGCGCTCACCCGCACCTGCCGCCAGGCGCCGACGGCGAGCGGCACCGTGCCGAACGCCTCGAACACGGCGATCGGCACGAGCACGACGAGAGCGAGCGCGGGACCGGTCAGGTCGCCCGAGGCGTGGGCGGGACCGGCGACGAGCACCGCGCCGACCATCGCCGCGCCGCTCAGCACCGACATCGCGGCGGTGACGATTCCCGCGCCGAGTGCCTGCCGCAACTGGGCCCGGCGCAGCCGCGCGTCGGCGGCGGCGATGGCGGCCTCGCGCTGCTCCGTGACGCCGAAGGCGGTGAGCACGTCGAGCCGGGTGACGAAGTCGAGCACGAGCTGGGACAGTTCGGCGCGCAGTGGTGCGATGCTGCGGTCGGCGTTGCCGGTGATGGCGCTGTGTACGACCGTTCCGACGACCGCGGCGACGAGCAGTGCGATCAGCAGCGTGAGTCCGGCCCCCGGCAGGATGATCGCGACGGTCACGACGCTGGCGACGGCCACGACGAGCGAGGTCGCCAGCGGTTGGATGACGCGGAGTGGCAGATCCTGCAGCTGGTCGACATCGCTCACGAGCCGCGTCAGCAGGTCGCCGCGCCGCGTGCCGCCCAGGCCGTCGGGCGCGATGGGGATGAGCCGCCGGAAGATGCCGGTGCGCAGCGTCGCGAGCGACCGGAATGCCGCGTCGTGCGTGACGAGGCGCTCGACGTAGCGGAAGAACGCCCGCCCGAGCGCGAACGCCCGCACGCCAACGATCGCGAAACCGAGGAACAGGATCGGGGGCTGCTCGGAGGCGCGCGTGATCAGCCAGGCCGACGTGGCCAGCAGCGCGACGGCGCTGCCCGAGGCGAGGATGCCGAGGAGGAGTCCCGGGACGGATCGGCGCGCCGGCGGCTGGGCCAGACGCAGGATGTCGGCCGTGTCCGGGGCGTCCGTGCCGGTGACGGGGGTGGAGATGTCCGCGCTCACGAGGCCACCGCCACTCGCGGCCGCAATTCGATGACGCTGTCGGCGGCGTCGAGCAGCGCCGTGCGGTGGCTGACGACCACGACGGCGACGCCCCGCTCGACGAACTCGCGCAGTCCGTTGACCAGTTCGCCCTCGGTCGCCGCGTCGAGCGCCGAGCTGGGCTCGTCGAGGATCAGCACGGGGCACGACCGGTCGAGCGCGCGGTAGAAGGCGCGGGCGAGCGCGACGCGTTGCGCCTGTCCGCCCGACAGCCCGGCGCCGTTGACGCCGAGCACCTGGCGCGGGTCGATGAGTTCGGCGGCCGCGAGCCGCATGGCCGTGCGCAACGTCCGCTCGTCGGGCTCGGCCGCGCCGAGCGCGACGTTCTCGGCCACGGTCCCCGCCATGAGCCCCGGTCGCTGCCCGGCCCACGCCACGAGCGCGCGCGCGGCTCCCGGCTCGAGCACCCGGCCGCCGTAGGTAACGAGGCCGGTGGACGGAACGAAGCCGAGGACGGCGGCGATGAGACTCGACTTTCCGGCACCGCTCGGGCCGGCGATCGCGGTGAGCACGCCCGGCTCGAACCCGACGCTGAGGTCGTCGATCACGGTGCGGTCGCCGTACGCGACGCCGAGTCCGGCGACAGCGAGGGCGCCGCCCGCGCTGACAGGCATAGGAGCGTCGACGGATGCCGCCGGCCCGGCCCCGCCCGCCGCGTCGAGGATCTCGAACACCTCGTCGGCCGCGGCCACACCGTCGGCGGCGGCGTGGAACTGCGCCCCCACCTGCCGCAGCGGAAGATACGCCTCGGGCGTGAGCAACAGCACGAAGAGCCCGACCGTGAGGCCGAGCGTGCCGTCGACGAGCCGCAGCCCGATCGACACCGCGACGATCGCCACCGAGAGGCTGCCCGCGAGCTCGAGCACAAAACCCGAGATGAAGGAGACACGCAGTACGGCGATGGTGCGGGCGCGGTAGTCCTCGGTGACGGCGTCGATGCGCTCCACTTGGCGGTGCTGGCGGCCGAAGATCGTGAGCGTCGACAGGCCGTCCACCACGTCGAGGAAGCTGGACGCGAGTTTGGTCAGGGCCGCCCACTGCTGCTTCTGCACGGCCTGGGTCGCCCAGCCGATGAGCACCATGAACAGCGGGATGAGCGGCAGGGTGATGATGATGACGACGCCGGTCGCGACATCCTGCGTCAGCAAGACCAGGAGCAACAGCGGCGTGGCGATCGCGGTCAGGATGAGCTGCGGCAGGTACTTGGCGAAGTAGCCGTCGAGGGCGTCGAGACCCTGCGAGACCACGGTCGTGATGCGGGCGGAATTACGCTCGGCGAGCCAGGCCGGTCCGAGCTTCGTCAGCGCGCCGACGACCCGCACGCGCAGCTGGCTCTTCACCCGGGCCGCGCCGCGCACAGCGAGCACGTCCAGCGCCCAGATCAACACCGCGCGTGCGAGGATCACGCCGACGAACGCCCACAGCTCGGGCATCAGCTCGGCGACCGAGCGCCCGTCGATCAGTCCGACGATGAGCGCCGTGGCGAACCAGGCCGACGCCACGATGCTCGCCGTCTGGAGGAACCCGACGGCCGCCCCGGCGACGAGGAACCACCGTGAGGCGGATGCGTACCGTAGCAACCGCGGATCGATGGGGCCCGCGCTCATTGTGACACCGTATCAGTGGCTCGAGGCGGCGATCGTCGAGCGGGTGATGCGCTTGCGGAAGACCCAGTACGTCCACGCCTGGTAGGCGAGGATCAGCGGCAGGGCGATGGCTGCGAGCCAGGTCATCAGGTTCAGCGTGTACGGCGTGCTCGACGCGCTCTCGATGGTCAGGCCGTTCGCCGGGACGTTGCTGGCGGGCATGACGTTCGGGAACAGCGCGGCGAGGATCGTCGCGACCGCGAGCACGATGGTCACGGCCATGGCGGCGAACGCCTTGCCCTCGCGTCCGACGGCGTTGAACAGCCAGGCCGCGATCAGGCTGACCGCCGCCAGCACGGCGAGAGTCATGATGAGCCAGGCGTGCGCGACGTCGAGGTGCTGCAGCACCGTCCAACCGAGGAAGGATGCCGCGACGAGGATCGTCACCGCCCCCGCCCGACGGGCGAGCGCCTGAGCGCGCAGCCGCATGTCGTCGGTGGTCTTGAGCGACACGAAGATCACCCCGTGGGTGAAGAACAGCGTGAGCGTGGTGAGGCCGCCGAGCAGCGCGTACGGGTTGAGCAACGCGAAGAAGCCGCCGATGTAGTTGTGGTCGGCGTCCATCGCGACGCCCTGGATCAGGTTCGCGAACGCGACGCCCCAGAGGAACGCGGGCACGGCGGAGCCGATGACGATCATCCAGTCGAACTTGTCGGTCCAGGCGAGCCCCTTGTTCTGGTGCCGGTACTCGAACGAGACGCCGCGCAGGATCAGGGTGATGAGGATCAGCAGCAGGATCAGGTAGAAGCCGCTGAACATGCTCGCGTACCACTCGGGGAAAGCCGCGAACATCGCGGCACCGGCCACGATCAGCCAGGTCTCGTTCATGTCCCAGACGGGCCCGATGGTGTTGATCAGCACCCGCCGGTCCGTGTTGTCCTTGCCGAGGAACGGCAGGCTCATTCCGACGCCGAAGTCGAAGCCGTCGAGCACGAAGTAGCCGATGAAGAAGAAACCGACGATCAGAAACCAGATGTAGGGAAGGTCCATGTCAGCTCTCCTTAGTAGACGGTCGCGAGTTTGGCATGGTCGATGTTCTCGGGGTCGTCGTGGTTCTCCCACTCGTCGGGCCCGGTGATGGCGGCCTTCTTGATGAGCTTGAACTCGACCACCGCGAGGGCCCCGTAGACGATCGTGAAGGCGATGAGCGAGATCAGCACCGTGAGTCCCGTGACGTTCGGCGAGACGCCATCCTCGGTCTTCATCAACCCGAACACGATCCAGGGCTGGCGGCCCATCTCGGTGAAGATCCAGCCGGCCAAGGATGCCGCGAGCGGCAGTGGCGCGGACCAGATGGCGATCTTCCACGCCCACGGCTTCGGCTCCTTGCCCTTGCGGGTGAGCCAGAGTCCGACCAGCGAGATGAGCGCCGCGATGCCGCCCAGACCGATCATGTAGCGGAAGCCCCAGTAGGTGACCCAGATGATCGGCGAGTAGTCGCCGGGTCCGTACTCCTGCACGTACTGCGCCTGCAGGTCGTTGATGCCCTCGACCTCGCCGGTGAACGTGTGGGTGGAGAGGAACGACAGCAGATACGGGATGCGGATCGAGAAGATCTCGTGCGCTCCGTCGGGGGTACCCCAGGAGAAGATCGAGAAGCTCGCGGCCTCCGTGGTCTTGTACAGAGCCTCAGCGGCCGCCATTTTCATCGGCTGGGTCTCGACCATCACGAGGCCGAGCTGGTCGCCGCTGAGCGCGGCGCCGCCGAAGCCGAAGACGCTGGCGAAGGAGCCGAACTTGAGCGCGGTCCGCATCGTGTCGACGTGCTGCTTGCGCGACAGGTGGTACGCCGCGGTTGCGACCATGACGGCGGCGGCGAACATGATCGATGCGAAGATCGTGTGCGGGAACTGCCAGACGGCCACCGGGTTGGTGAGCACGGCGACGATGTCGGTGAGCTCGGCGCGGCCCTTCTCGGCGTTGAGCTCGTAGCCCACGGGGTTCTGCATAAACGCGTTGGCGGCGAGGATGAAGTACGCCGAGAGCACGCTGCCGAGCGCCGTGGCCCAGATGGTGGCGAGGTGGATTTTCGGGGGCAGCTTGTCCCAGCCGAAGATCCAGAGCCCGATGAAGGTGGCCTCGAAGAAGAAGGCGAGCAGACCCTCCATGGCGAGCGGGGCGCCGAAGACGTCGCCGACGAAACGCGAGTAGTCCGACCAGTTCATACCGAACTGGAACTCCTGCACGATGCCGGTGACGACGCCCATCGCGAAGTTGATGAGGAAGATCTTGCCGAACAGACGGGTCAGGTGCAGGTACTTGAGCTTGGCGGTGCGGACCCAGGCGGTCTGCAGGGTCGCGACGAGCAGCACCATACCGATCGTCAGGGGAATAAAGAGGAAGTGGTAGAGGGTCGTGAGACCGAACTGCCACCGAGAAAGCAGAAGCGGGTCGAGAATCTCCCCCACGTCTATCACCGCCCGATCACTAATGTTGCTAGAACTACTCACTACATTCTTGACGGCGCCGCTAAACAACACATGGGTCTAAAGTCCCGATCTCGGAATCAGGGTTTCCCCCGTTCCGACCACTCAGGGAGCACAACTAGTCTCGTGCTGTGAACGACATTCTGACGTGGATACTCGACGTTGTGCAGTCCGTCGATCCGGTCGTCCGCACCCTGATCGCGGGGGTCGGGATCCTGTTCGAGACCAGCATCCTCATCGGCCTCATCGTGCCGGGCGACACCATCGTGATCGTCGCGGCCACGGGCGTCGAGACCCCGCTGCAGTTCGTCGCGCTCTTCGTCGCCGTGCTGCTGGGCGCGATAGCCGGCGAGAGCATCGGGTTCGCCCTCGGGCGCTACTTCGGCCCGCGCATCCGCGCGTCACGGCTCGGAGCGCGCATCGGCGAGCACAACTGGGTGCGGGCGGAGAACTACCTGCGCAAACGCGGCGGCATCGCCGTCTTCATCTCGCGGTTCCTGCCCGTGCTGCACTCCCTCATCCCCCTCACCGTCGGCATGAGCACCATGCCGTACCGCCGGTTTATGAAGTGGACGATCCCCGCCTGCGTCATCTGGTCGCTGGCCTACATCTCGGTGGGCGCGCTGGCCGCCGGCAGCTACCGGGAACTCTCCGACCGGCTGCACTACGCCGGCTACGTCTTCGTCGGCATCTTCGTCGTGTTCGCCCTGGTCGTGCTCGTGGTGAAGAAGGTGCTGGCCCGGGTCGAGGCGCGGCACATGGACCATCCCACCGAGCACGGGCGGATCGAAGACCCGCTGGCCTGAGCCGACATCGCCGGACCCGTGGCGGGACCGGACGACAGAGCGAGCAATCGTCCGATCAGTCGTCGAGCAGGTCGTTCTCGGTCAGCCAGGTCGCGGCGACGCGTTCGGGCGACGGGTTGTCTCCGCCCGCGGCCTTCTCGTTGAGGTCGCGCAGCTCGTCGGTGGTGATGAGCGCGGAGACGGGGTCGAGCAACCGCTGCACGTCGGCGCGGTAGGCCGTGTCGTTGACGAGCGGGATGATGTTCTGCACCGCGATGATGCTCTTCGGGTCGCGCAGCACGACGAGCTGGTTCAGCGCGATCGACGGCGACGTCGACGGGATGACGCCGACCTGCACGACGCCGGTGAGCAGGTCGCCGACGGTCGCCGTGCCTCCCCCGTCGTCGATCGCCTTGGTCTCGAAGCCGCTGATGCCGTAGACCGACAGCAGCCCGGCGCTGCCGTAGCGCTGGCTGTCGAAGTCGGCGTTGGCCCCGATCGTGATCGAGTCGGCGTGGTAGGCGAGGTCGCCGATGCTGGTGACCTGATGGTCGTCGGAGTATTCGGCCGTCACGACGAAGGCCTCGGCGTTGTCGGCGGGGGCCGCCGCGAGCACGTGAAGTCCGCTCTCCTCGAGAGCGTCGGGCAGGGCGTCGAGGATCTCTTTCTGGGACCGTTCGAACGCGTCGGGGTCGGCGCCGTAGAGCAGCGCACCCGAGCTGTCGGGGATGAGGTCGATGCTGCCGGACTGCAGCGCGGCGACAAACGACGCGCGGTCGCCCACGCCCTCGTTGTAGTCGACGGAGTAGCCGTGAGCCGCGAGTACCTGGCCGTAGATCTGGGCGAGGATGCGGTTCTCGGTGGTGGCCTGCGCGCCGATCGTGATCTCGGCGCCGTCGCCGGTGTCGAGCGGATCGGGATCCGTGGATCCGCAGCCCGAGAGCAGTGCGACCAGTCCGATTGCGAGGGCTCCGGCCAGAATCCGGGGTCTCGCTGTGACGTGCATAGGGGTCATTCTTCCACGCCGACCTGTGACGAAACCCCAGATTGGCCGAGTGGCGGGGTGCCGTGGTAGGGGTAGGCAGCGACGAGGGGCGGATGCCGCGGCATCCGCCCCTCTAGTGCAACGGTGATCTCTAGAGGAGGTCGTTGTCCGTCAGCCACTTCTCGGCGATGACGTCCGACGACTCCTGGTCGACGGTGCTCTCGACGTTCAGAGCGACGAGTCCCTCGGGGGTGAGCTTGGCGCTGACCGCGTTGATGACGTCGGCGATCTCGTCGGCCACGTCGGCGCTCACGAGCGGCACGACGTTGGACGCGAGGAACAGGCCCTCGGGGTCTTCGAGCGTGACGAGGTTGTCGGTCTGGATGCGCGGGTCGGCGCTGTAGACGTTCGCGATGTTGACGGTACCGGCGAGGAGGTCTTCGACGGTGGTGTCGCCGGTCGCCGTGAACGAGACGTTCACGTTGTAGGTCGACGCGAGACCGGAGGGGCCGTAGGGGCGCTCCTCGAGCTCGGCGTTGCCGCCGAGGATCAGCGGGTCGGTGACGTTCGCGAGGTCGGCGATCGTGGTGAGGTCGTTGGCCTCGGCGAAGTCGCTCGTGACGTTGTACGAGTCCTGGTCGGTGGCCGGCGACTGGTCGAGAACCGTGAGGCCCTCGGGCAGTGCGTCGGCGAGGGCCGCGTACACGTCGTCGGAGGCGGTGGCCTCGGTGTCGGGCACGTAGTACTGGAGGAGGTTTCCGGTGTACTCGGGGAATAGGTTGACGCTGCCGGCTTCGAGCTCGGGCAGGTAGGCGTCGCGCTGTCCGATGTTGAACTGGCGCTCGACGGTGAAGTCGGCGTTCTCGAGGGCCTGCGCGTAGATCTCGGCGATGATCTCGTTGGAGTAGTACGCCTGCGAGCCGATCACGATGGTGTCGGAATCGGCGGTGTCCGATCCGGTGTCCGTGTCCAGGGGATCACTCGATGCGCACCCTGAGAGGGCCAATGACGCCCCGACCATGACTACGCCTGCGGCGAGCCAGCCCTTGTTCCTTGCTGTGAACATTGTGTTCTCTTTTCACTCTGCTGTGTTACTGGTTCGCGGAGATTTCCGCTCCCGCTCGCGGCCGGGTTGACCGTGTGCGGGTGTCCGAGGTTCGGCCGGCGGCGACGCCGCGCGGCACGATGATGCGCTGGAGCAGCGCGAAGAGGCCGTCGATGATCAGTGCGAGGGCGACGACCACGAGGGCCGCGCCGAGCATCTGGTCGAATTGGCGCAGTGCCAGGCCCTTGATGATGTAGAGCCCGAGTCCGCCGAGCCCGATGTAGGCGGCGAGGGTGACCGTGGCCACGATCTGCAGCGCCGCCGAGCGGATGCCGCCGATGAGGAGGGGAAGCCCGAGCGGGATCTCCACCTTCCAGAGGATCTGCCACTCGGTCATGCCGACCGCGCGGGCCGAGTCGATCACGCGTCGGTCGATCGCTTCGAGCCCGCTGTAGGCGCCGGCCAGGATGGACGGGATACCGAGCAGGACGAACGCGATGAATGCGGCGAGCGGCTTCTGCGTCACACCGATGAGCAGCACGAGCAGCAGGATGAGTCCGAACGACGGGAGCGCGCGGGCTGCGCCCGAGATGCCGATGGCGATCTCCCGGCCCTTTCCCGTGTGCCCGATGAAGTAGCCGAGCGGGATGGCGATGACGGCCGCGATCAGCACCGACAGGAACGTGTAGAAGAGGTGCTCGCCGATGCGGATCGGGATCGCGGACGGACCCGCGTACTGGTCGGGATCGGTGAGCCAGGCGATGGCTTCTGCGAAGAGGTTCATGCGACCGGTCCCCTCGTGACGTCCATCAGGGCGAGTCGTTCGAGAGGCGGGCGTACCGTCTTCTGCTTGCGCGTCCACGGCATCAACAGCCGGCCGAGCAGCACGAGCAGGTAGTCCACGACGAGCGCGATGACGACGACCATCACGACGCCGGCGAGGATCTCGACGATGATGCGGCGCTGGTACCCGTTGGTGAACAGGTAGCCGAGGCTCTCGATGCCGATGAGGATTCCCACGGTGACGAGGCTGATCGTACTGACGGCGGCGACGCGGAGGCCGGCGAGGATCACGGGGCCGGCGAGCGGGAACTCGACCGCCCAGAACCTGCGCCAGCTGCCGTAGCCGACCGCGGTCGCCGACTGGCGGATGGCCGGGTCGACCGAGCCGAGCGCGTCGGCCACCGAGCGTGCCATGATCGCCACCACGTAGATGGTGAGCGCGATCATCAGGTTGGTCTCGCTGATGAAGGGGATGCCGAGGAGCGGCGGGAGGATGACGAAGAGCGCGAGCGACGGGATGGTGAAGAGCAACCCGGCGAGCGTGAGCAGCAGGCCGCGCGTGAGCTTGAACCGGTAGGCGACCCAGCCGATCGGGATCGAGACGACGAAGCCGATCAGGATCGGGAGGATGCTCAACCGCACGTGCTCGACGGAGAGCCTCCCGATGAGGTCGAGGTTGTTCCAGACCCAGTTCATCTAGACGCCCGACTCGTCGCCCGCTGAGGAGGCGACGAGGACGCCGGCCGCGCGCCCGTCGCTGTCGACGAGGATGGAGCCGTTGGCGGTCTCGCGGATACTCAGGGCGCGCTTGCCCTTGTCGGCGCCGATGAAGGTGGCGACGAAATCGCTCGCGGGGTTCGCCAGGATCTCGGTCGGGCTGCCGATCTGCGCGATTCGGGCACCTTTTTCGAGGATGACGACCTGGTCGCCGAGCAGGAAGGCTTCGTCGATGTCGTGCGTGACGAAGACCACGGTCTTGTCGAGGTCTCGCTGCAGGCGGATGGTCTCCTGCTGCAGTTCGGCGCGCACGATCGGGTCGACGGCGCCGAAGGGCTCGTCCATGAGGAGGATGTTCGGGTTGGCCGCCAGCCCGCGGGCTACGCCGACGCGCTGCTGCTGGCCGCCGGAGAGCTGGCTGGGGTAGCGGTTCGCGAGGTCGCGGTTGAGGCCGACGGTGTCGAGCAGCTCGAGGGCCTGCGCACGGGCCTGCTTGCGGGGAACGCCGTTGAGTACGGGCACGGTCGCGACGTTGTCGATGACCTTGAAGTGCGGGAGCAATCCCGAGTTCTGCATCACGTAGCCGATGCTGCGGCGGAGTTTGACCGGTTCGATACCGGAGATGTCGTCGCCGTCGATCGACACCGTGCCGTCGCTCGGGTCGACCATGCGGTTGATCATGCGGAGCAGGGTGGTCTTTCCGCTGCCGGACGAGCCGACGAGGACCGTCGTCTTGCGCGACGGGATGACGAGGTTGAAGTCATCGACTGCGAGGGTACCATCGTCGAACCGCTTGGACACCGAACGGAATTCGATCATTCGCTAACACCCATGTTTTCGGCTCATTCCTCGTGATCATCACGAATCGACACGCGCCAGACAACTGCCCAGTCCAGACACAAAGCTAAACATCATTCGGAACGTCTGTCATTCCGGATTGCCAAGGATTGCACTTTATGTCGGGCCACCGACATCCTCGGATACGGAAATCCCCGGCGCCGTAGCGACGCCGGGGATCGGGACGACCGGGTGGAGCTAGACGGTCTCGGGAGCGCCGAAGTGCGGGGCGAGGAGCGAACCGACGATGTCGCGGCCGGCCTCGAGGAACGTCATGTCGCCCTGCGGGTTGCGGGCGAATGCGCGGGCGGCGAGGGCGTCGGAGATCTCGATGGACGTCTCGAAGGCGAACCGAACCTCGTCGTTGTCGGGAACGCCGAAACGCGAGACGAGTCCGTCGAGCAGGGCGGCGGCGAGCACCGACTTGAAGGGCTGCTCGTTGGGGGCCGGACGCAGGTCGATGACGTCACCGACTCGCAGGGAGCGGAAACCGGGCTCGTCACGGAAGGACTCCACCAGGACACCCATCGACGCGGACAGCGCCGACATCCAGTCGATGTGCTTCTCGTCGACGATCTCGGCGGTGATCTTGGCCATGGCGCGTTCGAGGTTGCGCGCTCCGAGTGCCTGCAGAACCGCGATGCGGTCGGGGAAGTATCGGTACACGGTGCCGATGGATGCACCGGCACGCTCGGCGACCATGGCGGTGGTGAGTCGTTCGTAGCCGATCTCGTCGACGACGGCGGCGGCAGCGTCCATCAGAGCGGCGAGACGGGCGGTACTCCGCGCCTGAACCGGCTCGTTTCGCAGTGAAACCTGTCCCGCGGTCGTGGCGTCAATGACGGATGGTGTAGACACTGTGTCTCCTCGAATCAACTTAGACCGTTATCGTAACCCCGCCCCCATACCGGGGGTAGGAACGAAACTCAACTTTTCCGTAAAAATTTTCACGAATTGAGTAGCGGGCTGCTGCCTACCCTAGAGGGGCACACCTGAGCGATCTCCGATTGTTGGCTGGGTGTTGCGGGCGGCGGCTCGCCCGTGCCGTGCCAGACTTGGGGAATGGCCCGCTCCCGAAAAGCCCTCGCCGACCTGAGCGACGCTTCCCAGAGTGCGAGCGCGCCCATTCTGCACTTCGCCGCGAGGCTCGAAGATTCGATGCACGCCTGGCGCGAGAAGCGTGGGCGCAAGCGCGGGCTCAAGACCACGATCATCCCCTACACCGGCTACGGCTCCCCCGGCTGGGTCCGCGTCCTCTGCCGCATCGTGCTCACCCGCGGCGACGTGGCGAGCCAGCGCGCCGCCAAGGTGCGCGGCTGGCGCAGCTTCTTCAGCATCCCCGTCGACGACGTCGAGGTGACGATCATCGCGGGCGGAGTCGAACAGAAGGTCCTCGCCGACCGCGGCGGCGTGGTCGACACCCGCATCGACGTGCAGCTCACTCCGGGGTGGCACACCATCACCATTAGAACGGATGACACGGAAGCGGTCTCCGCTCCGGTATTCATCATCGACCCGTCGGCCGAGTTCGGCATCGTGTCCGACGTCGACGACACGGTGATGGTCACCGCACTCCCCCGCCCCCTGCTCGCGGCGTGGAACACCTTCGTCCTCGACGAACACGCGCGCCGCCCCGTGCCCGGCATGGCGGTCATGTACGAGCGACTGCTGCGCGCGAACCCCAGCGCGCCCGTGATCTACCTCTCCACCGGGGCCTGGAACGTGGCCCCGACCCTCACGCGTTTCTTCGAACGCAACCTCTACCCCGCCGGTCCGCTGCTGCTCACCGACTGGGGACCCACGCACGACCGCTGGTTCCGCAGCGGACGCCAGCACAAGGTGTCCAGCCTCGACCGGCTGGCCGAAGAGCTGCCCGGAATGAAGTGGCTCCTCGTCGGCGACGACGGACAGCACGACGAGGAGATCTACGCGGACTTCGCCGCGAGGCACCCGACCAATGTCGCCGCCGTCGCGATCCGTCAGCTCTCCCCGAGCGAGGCCGTGCTCGCCGGCGGCCGCAGCCGCGCCGTCGACCAGGGCGCCGCGGACATCCCGTGGGTGTTCGCCCCCGACGGAGCCGGCCTCATCGAACAGCTCGCCAGCGATACGGAGATCGTCACCGGCCCACGCCGTTGACCGCGCTGCCCGCATCCCGGCTTCCCAGCAACGGGATGTCATGATGTGAAAATGGCTCTGCGCGTCGAAGATTATGCCCTCATCGGTGACTGTCACACCGGTGCTCTCGTGGGAACCGACGGCAGCATCGACTGGTTGTGCCTGCCGCGCTTCGATTCGGCCTCGACGTTCGGCGCCCTGCTCGGCACCGACGACCACGGCCGTTGGCTCGTCGCTCCCGCCGCGTCGGTCGCCGACGACGGTGCCGGAGTCTCGAGCAGCCGGCGCTACGTCGACGACACCTTCACGCTCGTCACCCGCTGGGTCACCCCCACCGGCGAGGTCGACGTCATCGACGTGATGCCGCACGGCGACCGCCGCGCCGACGTGATCCGCCGCGTCGTCGGCGTCTCGGGCTCGGTCGACATGCTGCAGGAGTTGCGGATCCGCTTCGACTACGGCGCTGCCATGCCGTGGATCCGCCAGATGCCGGACGCCGGCGGCCACGCGATCGTCGCCGTGGCCGGCCCCGACGCCCTCGTCGTCCGCGGGCCCGAGCTGACCGCCTCCGACCACGCCCACGTCGGCGAGTTCACGGTGACGGCCGGCGAGACCGTCGACATCACTCTGACCTGGTTCCCCGCCCACCGCGCGGCACCCGCTCCGCTCAACGTCGGCAGCCGCATCCGGGAGACGGAGAAATGGTGGAAATCGTGGGCCTCGGCGACCACGACCGCCGCGAAGTACTCCGACGCGGTACGCCGCTCGCTCCTCGTGCTCCGCGCTCTCAGCCACGAGGACACCGGCGGGATCGTCGCCGCCGCCACCACGAGCCTGCCCGAGGAATTCGGCGGATCGCGCAACTGGGACTACCGCTACGTCTGGCTGCGCGACGCGTCACTCACGCTGCACGTGCTGCTCGACCACGGCTTCGAGGGCGAGGCCGACCCGTGGCGTCGCTGGCTGCTGCGGGCGATCGCGGGCGACCCGGGCGACGTACAGATCATGTACGGCCTCTCGGGCGAGCGTCGGCTCACCGAGACGGTCATCGAGGGCATGCCCGGCTACAACGGCGCGGCCCCGGTGCGCGTCGGCAACGCCGCGTTCACGCAGTACCAGGGCGACGTCTTCGGCGAGGTCATGCTCGCGCTCGAGCGGGCCCGCGAGACCGGCGGCGAAGAGCGCGACTTCTCCTGGCCCCTGCAGCGTGCGCTCATGGGCTTCGTCGAGGAGAACTGGCAGCGCCCCGACAACGGCATCTGGGAGATCCGCGGCCCCCAGCGCCACTTCACCCACTCCCGCGTGATGCTCTGGGCGGCGTTCGACTGCGCCATCCGCGCGGTGCGCGACTTCGGCCTCGACGGCCCGGTCGAGCGCTGGGAGGAGATGCGCGCCCTCGTCGCCGACGAGATCGAGACCCAGGGCTTCGACCCCGTGCGGGGAACCTACACGCAGTACTACGGCGGCACCAGCGTCGACGCCTCGCTGCTGCAGCTCGTGCAGACGGGCTACATCGCCGCGGACGACCCCCGCATGCTCGGCACGGTCGCCGCGATCGAGGCGGACCTGCTCGAGGACGGCCTGCTGCTGCGCTACCGCACCGAGTCCGGCGTCGACGGGCTGCCCGAGGGCGAGAACCCTTTCCTCGCCTGCTCGTTCTGGCTGGTCGAGCAGTACGCGTCGAGCGGCCGGCTCGCCGACGCGACCGCGCTGATGGACCGCTTAGTCGGATTCTGCAACGACGTCGGCCTGCTCAGCGAGGAATACGACGTCGCGGGCGCCCGGCAGGCGGGCAACACCCCGCAGGCGTTCTCGCACCTCTCCCTGGTGCGGGCCGCCGACGCGATCTCGAAGGCCAGCGCGGCGGGCGAATAGGAGGCCCCCGATGTCGGCGGAAGGCGCGATACTGGCGTCATGACGCGCACGTACACCGCGAAACGCCGCGAGCTCGCGACACTGCGGCTCGGCGTGCAGCGGATCGCACCGTCGTCCGCCTCGTCGTCGTCTGCGTCTCTGTCTCCACAGACCGCTAGCGTCGCTGCCACCGTTCGGCACTCGCTCGCCATGCAGGCCCAGGACTTCGCCGGTGCCAAGTGGTCGGTCGGGCTTCGAACAGAGGGCAGTACGGATGCCGCGATCGAGGCCGCCTTGGCGACCGGCGACATCGTGCGCTCGTGGCCGATGCGCGGAACCCTGCACTTCGTGGCGCCCGACGACCTCGGCTGGATGCTCGGCCTGACCGCCGCGCGCACGATCCGGAGTTCGGCCGGCCGGCACCGCCAGCTCGAGCTCACCGAGCAGGACTGCGCCACGGCCCGTGACGCCGCTGTCGCCGCGCTGACCGGCGGTCGGGCGCTGCCGCGCGACGAGCTGCTCGCGTGCTTCGAGGCGGCCGGCGTCTCGACCGCCGGCCAGCGCGGCATCCATCTCATCAACCGCCTGAGCCTGTGGGGCGTGCTCGTCTTCGGACCGCTGCAGCCCGGGGTCGACGGCAAGGCCAAGAAGCAGACCTTCGTGCTGCTCGACGAGTGGGTGCCGGAACCGCGACGGCTCGACCGCGACGAGGCGCTCGGCGAGTTCGCGCTGCGCTACTTCCGCGGGCACGGCCCGGCCACGGTGCGCGACTTCGCCTGGTGGTCCTCGCTCACGCTGACCGACGCGCGGGCGGGTCTCGCCATCGCGCGGCCACACCTCGACGAACTGGTGGTCGACGGCACGAGCTACTTCCTCCCGGGCGACGCGGCGGCCGCGGCATCCGCTGTTTTCGCCCTTCCCGGCTTCGACGAGTACCTGCTCGGCTACCAGGACCGGTCGGCCGCCCTCGCGCCCGACCACTCCGAGCTCGTCGTGCCGGGCAAGAACGGGCTGTTCCTGCCGACCATCGTGGTGGACGGCGAGATCGTCGGCACCTGGCGGCGCACGACCACCGTGAAAGGCGTCAGCGTCGAGCCGCAGCCCTTCGGCAGGCTCGCGGCGAAGGACGCCGCCGCGTTCGACCGGGCCGTCGAGCGCTACGCGGCGTTCCTCGGCACGCCGCTACTCCCCCGGGCGTAGCCGGGAAGACACCGCGGAGAGGATTCGCGGCGGGAGCCGGGCTGCGAGTCTCGGAACATGCCCCAGACAGTCATCTCCGCGCGAGACCTCAGCAAGCACTACGGCAGCGGTTCCACCCGCTTCGATGCCCTCACGGGGGTGAATGTGGAGATCGTCGAGGGCGAGTCGGTGGCCATCGTCGGCAAGAGCGGATCCGGCAAGTCGACCCTGATGCACATCCTCGCCCTGCTCGACTCCCCGTCGAGCGGCGCGCTCGACATCGACGGCTCCGACGCGTCGAGCCTCAGCGGCTCGCAGCTCAACCGGCTGCGCAACCGCACGTTCGGGTTCGTCTTCCAGCAGTTCTTCCTCACCGCCGGCGCGAGCGTTCTGGAGAACGTCATGCTGCCGCTGAAGATCGCGCGCATCGGTTCGCGCGAGCGCAAGCGGCTCGCCCGCGAGGCCCTCGACCGCCTCGAACTCGGCGACAAGGCCGGCAACAAGGCCATGAACCTCTCCGGCGGACAGAAGCAGCGCGTCGTGATCGCGCGGGCTCTCGTCAACAACCCGCGGATCATCTTCGCCGACGAACCCACCGGCAACCTCGACACGGCCACCGGCGCCGTCGTGGAGGACATGCTGTTCTCGCTCAACCGCGACCAGGGCATCACCATCGTCGTCGTCACCCACGACGAAGACCTCGCCGCGCGTTGCGACCGACGCATCTACATCCGGGACGGGCGCATCGTCGAGTCGCTATCGTCCGAGCACACCCTCGACGGAAGCGAGGTCGCAGCATGAAGGCCACCGACATCCTGAGCACGGCCATCGGCAACTCGTTCCGCAGCCGGCTGCGCACCACCCTGACCGTGATCGCGATCTTCATCGGCGCCTTCACGCTCACCATCACCAACGGCCTGGGAACGGGCATCAACAACTACATCGACACCCAGCTCGGCTCGGTCGGCGCGCAGGGCGTGATGACCGTCACCAAGGCGTCGGCCGACACCGAGGTCACGACGGGACCCGCCGAGTACGACCCGGACGCGGCCTCCGAGATCGAGGCGAACGGACCTCCCGGCACCACGGTGCAGGCGCTCACCGAGACCGACCTCGAGGCGATCGGCGACGTCGACGGCATCACCGGGGTCGACCCCGTCGTGTCGGTGCGCCCCGACTTCGTCCGGTTCGACGACGGCACCCCCTTCGAGGTGTCGGTCAGCGAGTTCGGCGCCGGCATGGAGATGGACCTCGCCGCGGGCGACGGCTTCACCGACTCGTCTTCCGAGCTGGAGATCGTGCTGCCGACGACGTACGTGGAGCCCCTCGGCTTCGACAGCGACGCGGCCGCCGTGGGCGAGACCGTGCAGATCGCGGTCACGGACGCCGCCGGCGAGCAGCACATCGTCGACGCCACCGTCGTCGGGATCCAGGAGCCGACGCTGCTCGGCAGCACGACGAACATCAACCCCGCGCTCACCACCGAGCTCTACGACCTGCAGAGCACCGGCGTGCCCGCCAGCGCGAGCGGCCAGTACGCGAGCGCGTCGGTGTCGTTCGACCCGTCCGCCACGGACGACGAGATCGCCGACCTGAAGACCGCGCTCTCCGCGGCCGGGTACTCGGGCATCACCGTCGCCGACCAGATCGGCGTGTTCCAGACGGTGGTCGACGGGATCATTCTGGTGCTCAACGCCTTCGCGATCATCGCCCTTCTCGCCGCCGGGTTCGGCATCATCAACACCCTGCTGATGAGCGTGCAGGAGCGCACCCGCGAGATCGGCCTGATGAAGGCCATGGGCATGAGCGGCGGACGCATCTTCGCGCTGTTCAGCACCGAGGCGGTCTTCATCGGATTCCTCGGCAGCGCGATCGGCGCGGGCGTCGGCATCGTCACCGGTCTGGGAATCTCGAGCGTGCTGTCCAACGGCATCCTCGCCGACCTGGCCGGGCTGCAGATCCTCGCGTTCGACCCGCTCTCGGTCGCCGGTACCCTGCTGCTCGTGATGGGGATCGCGCTCGTCGCCGCGGTGCTGCCCGCGTCACGGGCCGCCCGGCAGAGCCCGATCGAGTCGCTGCGCTACGAATAGGGTTCGTTAGGCTGGCGCGGATGTCATCTCTCCGTGCCAGCCCGGCCCTGCCCTACGCCCCGTACGGTCTGTCGACGGATGACGCGGCTCTCGGTTTCTCGACGACGACCGTGAGCGTGCCGGTCGCCGGCGGTTCGGTACTCGCCGTCGCCCGCCACCTCCCGTCGCGCACGTCCGACCGCGCGACGGTGTTCCTGCACGGCGCGGCCGGCTCGTGGACCACGTGGACTCCCATGCTCGAGGCGGCGTCCGACGCGGGCATCGCGATCGAGAACCCCGTGCTGCTCGACCTCCCCGGTTGGGGTGACGCCACCCCCGAGCCGCACCTGCCGCCGCTGACGGTCGACATCGTGAGCGAGCTGGTGCGCGAGGCCGTGCTCGAACTCGGCTACACCGAGTGGCGGCTGGTCGGGCACTCGCTCGGCGGGTTCGTCGCGCTGCACCTCGCCGCGCGCTGGCCGCGCGAGGTCGTCTCGGTCGGACTCGTCTCGGGCACGACGTGGTCGGTGATCGCGGCCGTCGACGATCCGCGGGGCGGACTCCGCGTCATCCCGGGCTTCGTTCTTCTGCTGTTCTTTATGCGTCTGATGGCGCCGGTGCAGCCCGCCGTCCTGGCGGCCCTGCGGGTGCTGCGCGCGGTGGGGATTCTGCGGCTCGCGTCGTTCCCGCTGTTCCGGCACCTGTCGCGGATCGACGGCAGCGTCATCCGCGCACTCGCGACCGAGCTGCGGCCGCGGTCGTTCGTCACGGCAGCCGAGGTCGCGCGCGACTACGACGCGGACTCGAGCTGGGCGCGCATCGAATGCGCGGTGCGGGCGACGAAGGGCGACCGGGACGTGTTCGTCGCGCAGGCCGACCTCGACGCCCTCGCGCGGGTCGTCCCGGGAGCCGTCACCACCGTTATCGCTGACTGCGGACACTTCGGCAACGTGGAGCGGCCGCTGGAGACGTTGCGGGCACTGGGGTACTGAGCGCTCAAGCTCAGTCGCAGGCTCAGTCCACTCCTACGTCCAGCGACCGCTTCTCGGAATCACCAGCGGCGTGCCCGACACCGGGTCGGGGATCACGAGGCAGGGAAGGCCGAAGACCTCTTCCACGAGCTCGGCGGTGACGATGTCGCCCGGGGCACCGTTGGCGACGACCCGGCCGTCCTTCATCGCGATCAGGTGCGTCGCGTAGCGCGCGGCGTGGTTGAGGTCGTGCAGCACGGCGACGAGGGTGTTGCCCGCGCGGTGCAGCTCGCCGAACAGGTCGAGCAGCTCGATCTGATGCGAGATGTCGAGGAAGGTCGTCGGCTCGTCGAGCAGCAGGATCGGCGTCTGCTGGGCGAGGGCCATCGCGACCCAGACCCGCTGGCGCTGTCCGCCGGAGAGCTCGTCGACGAGCCGCGGTGCGAGAGCGGTCACGTCGGTGAGACGCATCGCCTCGGTCACCGCTTGCTCGTCGGCGCCGCTCCACTGGCGGATGAGCCTCTGGTGCGGGTAGCGCCCGCGCGAGACCAGATCGGCGACCGTGATGCCGTCGGGTGCGATCGAAGTCTGCGGCAGCAGCCCCACGGTGCGCGCGAGCTCCTTCGCCTTGTAGTCGGCGATCGCCTTGCCGTCGAGCACGACGCTGCCCGCGGCCGGCTTGAGCAGCCGCGACAGCGCACGCAGCAGCGTCGACTTGCCGCACGCGTTGGGGCCGACGACGACCGTGAACGACCCGTCGGGAATCGTGACGCTGAGGCCCTCGGCGATCACCCGCTGGTCGTAGGCGAGCGTGAGATCGGTGGTGGAGAGCCGGTCGGCGCTCATCGGGGTCCTTTCGGGGCTGGTCATGCCGCTTTCCTCGCCTCGTGCACGAGCAGCGCGATCAGGTAGAGCCCGCCGAGCACGATCGTGACGATACCGACCGGCACCCCCACCGGCACGACGTGCTGGGCGATGAAGTCGGCGACGAGCAGAAGCACCCCGCCGGTGATCGCGGCGGGCAGGAGGGGCACCCCGGCGCTGCGGGTGAGACGCTTGGCGATCTGCGGCGCGGCGAGGGCGACGAACGCGATCGGTCCGGTGCTCGCGGTGACGATCGCGGTGAGCGCGACGCCCACGATCAGGATCGTGAGCCGTGCGGGCTCCACGCGCACCCCGTGCGCGCGGGCGGCGTCGTCGCCGAGTTCGAGCTGGCGCAGCGGGCCGCTCGCGATCGCGACCACGGGCGTCAGGACGGCGAGGGCGACGAACGCGGGGACCGCCTCGTCCCAGCCCACGAGCGAGAGCGAACCGGCGCCCCAGATCGACGCCGCCATCGCGACCTCGGTCTGCGCGCGCAGCAGGAGCCAGGTGTTCACGCCGTGCAGAGCGGCGGTGACGGCGATGCCGACGATGATGAGGCGGAAGCCCTGCATGCCGCCTCGGTAGGCCAGCAGGTAGACGACGAGCGCCGTGACCAGACCGCCGGCGAGGGCCCCGACGGCGGTCGAGACGAACGAGGTGCCGAGCACGGTGATGACGATGAGCGCGCCCGTGTACGACCCGGTGGCGAACCCGATGATGTCGGGCGAGCCGAGCGGGTTGCGGGTGAGCGACTGGAACACGGCACCGGAGGCGCCGAGCGCCGCCCCGAACGCGAGCGCGGCGAGCACGCGCGGCAGCCGCCACTCGAGCACGATCCTGGTGGCGAATCCGCCGTCGGTGGCGAACGCGGCACGGACGACCTCGGGCACGGTGAGCGGGTAGTCGCCGGTACCGAGGGCGACGAGCGCCACGAGGACCGCCAGCGCGATAAGGAGCCCCGAGACGACGACCGTGCGACGGTCGACGACGATGGCGCCGCCCGGCAGCGGCAGCCGGATGGCGGCGCGGCCCGTGACGTGGTGCAGCGGCCTCTCGGCCGCGCGCACGCTCACAGTCCGCTCGCCCGCTGGCGGCGGACCAGCACTACGAGCACGGGTGCGCCGAGCACCGCCGTGACGATTCCGGCGGGAAGCTCGCCGGGGCGCAGGACGACGCGGCCGATCACGTCGGCGACGATGAGCAGGGTGGGCGCGAGGACGAGCGTGTAGGCGAGGATCCAGCGCTGGTCGGGCCCGACGATCCAGCGCGCGACGTGCGGCACCATGAGCCCGACGAATGCGATCGGTCCGGCGATCGCCGTGGCACCGCCGGCGAGCAGGGTGACGACGACGACGGCGAGCACCCGCGTGAGCACGACGTTGGCGCCGAGCGACGAGGCCAGGTCGTCGCCGAGGGCGATGGCGTTGAGCGCGCGGGCGATGACCGCGGCGAGGACGACGCCGAGCACGAGGAAGGGCAGGACGGGCAGGATGACGTCCCAGCCGCGGTCCTGCAGGGAGCCGGACTCCCAGGAGCGCATCGACTGGAAGGCGCGCGGATCGACGAGCACCATGGCCGACGTGATGCCGGCCAGCACCGCGCCGAGTGCGACGCCGGTGAGGGTGAGCCGCACCGGGCTCCCGCCGCCGCGTCCGGCAGAGCCGACGACGTAGACGACGGTCGCCGCCACGAGCGCTCCCCCGAACGCGAACCAGATGTACCCCGTCACGGCTGTGATGCCGAGTACCCCGACCGCCATCGCGACCGCGAACGAGGAGCCGGCGGTGACGCCGAGGATGCCCGGGTCGGCGAGCGGGTTGCGGGTGACGGCCTGGATGACGGCACCGGAGACGCCGAGCGCGAGGCCGGCCAGGAGCCCGAGGACCGTGCGCGGGATACGGAGGTCGATCACGGCGGCGACGTCGGCCGCGACATCCCGATTGCCGAAAAGGATCGCCCACACGGTGCCGAGGGAGATGTCCCGGGAACCCACGGCGAGACTGATCGCGATCGCCGCGGCCAACGCGACGACGGCCGCGATCCAGCCGACCAACCGGCGGGACCCCGGGGGTGCCGACGTCGGCGGGACCGCGATCGGGGCCGCCACCGTCTTCGGCGACGTCGAGGTATTCACGCAGGCAAGCCTAAGCTAACCTAACCACTGGCGTTCACACGGACGCCCTCTTCACCGCCGGCTCACAGCGCCGGTCGCATCGAAAGGCCCATCGCACCATGCGATCCACTCGAATCGGAATCGCCGCGGTCGTACTCGCGGCTCTCACACTTTCCGCCTGCTCTACGGGCGCCAGCAGCACCGAGGAGTCCGACGACTCCCCCACGACGACCACCGCCGGCACCTTCCCCGCGACCGTCGACACCAAGTTCGGCGAGGTCACCATCGACGAACAGCCGCTGCGCATCGTCGCACTCGGCTGGGGTGACGCCGAGACCGTCCTCGCGCTCGGCGGCCAGCCCGTCGGCGCCTCCGACTGGCTCGGCTTCGGCGGAGACGGCGTCGGCCCCTGGGCCGAGGGCATGTACGAGGAGAGCCCCGAGATCATCGCGACCCTCGAGCCCTCCTACGAGGCGATCGCGGCCCTCGAGCCCGACCTGATCCTCGACACCAAGAGCTCGGGCGACCAGGACCGTTACGACCGTCTCTCCGAGATCGCCACCACCGTGGGCGTGCCCGAGGGCGGCGACAGCTACCTGACCACGACCGAGCAGCAGGTCGAACTCATCGCCGGCGCGCTCGGCCTGCCCGACGAGGGCGACGCCCTGCTCGCCGACGTCGACGCGGCATTCGAGACCGTCGCCACCGAGCACCCCGAGTGGGACGGCCTGACCGTCGCCGCGGCGACCAAGACCAGCGAGGGCTGGGGCGCGTACATCGAGGGCAGCGGACGAGTCTCCTACCTCGAACACCTCGGCTTCGTGCAGAGCCCGGCCATCGCCGCCATCGAGACCAACGCCGGCGGATTCTCTGTCGACATCTCGAGCGAGAACCTCGACGTGATCGACGCCGACCTGATCGTCGCCTTCCCGATCTTCATCGACACCACCGAGATCACCGAGGACCCGCAGTGGCTCGCCGTGCCGGCCGTCGAAGCGGGCCACGCCGTCGTCATCGACGGCGACATCTCGTCGGCGTACTCGCTGGGCACCACGCTCGCCACGCAGTACTCGATCGACACCCTCGTGCCGCTGCTCGAAGAGGCGACCGCCGAGTAATACCCCGTTCCACCGGGTCGCCCGCGGATTCGTCCGTGGGCGATCCGTCGTCAAGCGGGCAGCGCGTCCAACCACGTCAGTGACGCGAAGTCTTCGGCGCTGAGGCCGAACTTCTCGGTGTTGCGGGCGATGAGGCTGCGCAGTTCCGGCACGTCCGCACCGTCGCGCACGATGATGTCGATGCCGGCCGGGGTGAACAGCGATTTCTGGAAGCGGATCGCGACGACCGTCTTGTCGTCGCTGATGCCGCTGATGGTCCACCGGCTGGTGACGAGCTTCAACAGACCCTTGCCGCGCCAGACGAACCCGTCGTGCGCCCACTTGTCGACGCCGAGGATGTGCTTCTCGCCCTTGTCGGCCGTCGTGTAGCTCACGTCATCGCGCAGCGTGAGCGGGTTCTCGCTCACGAGGTCGTAGCTGAATCGAGGCGAGAGACGCTCCCGGGTCAGCCACATGGGGAAGTTGGTCGACCGCACCGCCCAGGTTCCGGGCAGAATCGCGGCGAGATCGCTGTCGAGCGGTGCTGTTGGCATCAGGCCACGCTATCGGTTGGGCGAGTCCGATTCGGGCACCGCCACTCGGGGGAAGCAAAATGCCGCCTAGCATGGCGGAATGAGCCGCTCCCCCGTCGTCGCCCTCGCCCTGTCGACGCACCCGGGCCCGACGGTGCTGGTCAGCGCCGTCACCGCGTTGCTCGCGATCGGCGCCGGTCTCGACCCGGCACGCGCCGCGCTGGTGACCGCGGCGGTCTTCGTCGGCCAGGTCTCGGTCGGCCTGTCGAACGACTGGCTCGACGCGGCCCGGGATGCGGCAGTCGGCCGCACCGACAAGCCTGTCGCCCGCGGGCAGATCGGCGTCGGGACCGTGCGCGCCGTGTCCCTCGTCACCGCGGTGCTCGCCGTCGTGATGACGATCCCGCTCGGCTGGGCCGCCACCACGGCACACCTGGTGTTCGTCGCCTCGGCCTGGAGCTACAACTTCTGGCTCAAGCGCACACCGTTCTCGGTGCTGCCGTTCGTGGTCAGCTTCGGCCTGCTGCCCGCCGTGGTGACGCTGTCGGCGACGCCTCCGCAGTGGGCCAGCGGGTGGACGCTCGGTGCGGGCGCGCTGCTCGGCGTGGCCGCGCACTTCGCCAACGTGCTGCCCGATCTCGACGACGACCGTGTCACGGGCATCGCCGGCCTGCCGCACCGGCTCGGCCGGCGTGCGAGCGGCGCGGTCATCGCGGTGGTGCTCGCCGCGGCATCCGGCCTCGTGCTCGTCGGCAGCGGAGAACCGGGACCACTGCAGTGGGCGGGCTGCGCGGCAACCGTGCTGATCGCCGCGGTGTGCGGCTACCTCGCGGTGACCAGGCCGCCCACGCGGCTGCTCTTCCAGCTCATCATGCTCGCGGCGCTCCTCAACGTCACGCTGCTCGCGTTCAGTCCACGGGGGTAGCGACCCGCGCCGAGTTGCGGATACCGACGAGCGAGACGACGCCGCCCGCGATCAGCAGGGCCGCGGTCACGACCAGACCCCGGTGGAACGAGTCGACCGTGAGATTCGACCCGAGGATGACGCCGATGAACGCGATCGCGATGAGCCCGGCGATGCGCGAGACGGCGTTGTTGATCGCCGAGCCGATGCCCGACTGCTCGGGCGCGATCGAGCCGAGAATCGCCGCCGTCAGCGGGGCGACCGTCATCGTCAGACCGAACGCGAATACGACGACACCGGGCAGCACCTGCGTGAGGTAGTCCACGTCCTCGCCGATGCCGAGCATCAGCAGGTAGCCGATCCCGCCGATGATCGGCCCGAGCCCCATGAACAGGCGCGGCCCGTACTTGCCGGCCAGGGCACCGAACGTCGACGAGAGCACGATGCTGATGATGGTCATCGGCAGCAGCGCGAGCCCGGCCGCGGTCGCGCTGTACTCGCCCACCTCCTGTAGGAAAACCGTGATCAGGAAGCCGCCGAGCGAGAGCGCCGCGTAGACGAGCGTCGTGGCGACGTTGCCGACCGAGAAGTTGCGCACCGCGAACAGGCCGAGCGGGATCATCGGGTGCTTCGTGGTGCGCTGCCGAAGCACGAACCAGACGAACGCGACGATGCCGAGGGCGAACGGCAGGAAGATCACCGGGCTGCCCCAGCCGAAGTTCGCCTGCTCGATGAGCGCGAACACCGGCCCGCCGAGCCCGACGATGCCGAGAACCGCGCCGAACCAGTCGATGCCGCCGCCCTCGGGGCGCACGTTCTTCTGCCCGAGGCGCGCGATCAGCACGAGCGTCACGGCGATCGGGATGATGTTGATCGCGAAGACCAGCCGCCAGCTGAGGTAGTCGACGAACAGCCCGCCGAGCAACGGGCCGACGAGGAACGCGGCGCTGGTGAATCCGGTCCAGGTGCCGATGGCCTTGGCCTGCGCCGCGTCGCGGAAACTGGAGATGATCAGCGCGAGCGAGCTCGGCACCAGCAGCGCCCCGGCGACGCCCTGCAGGCCGCGCAGCACGATGAGGAACTCGGCCGACGGCGACACCGCGATGAGCAGGGACGTCACGGCGAAGCCGACGAGCCCGACCTTGAGCACGAGCATGCGGCCGAAGGTGTCGGAGAGCGACCCCGCGAGCAGGATCAGCGTGCCGAGCGTGATCAGGTAGGCGTCGACCACCCACTGCTGCACGGTGATGCCGCCGCCGAGCTCCCGGCTGATGGCGGGCAGCGCCACGTTGATGACCGACCCGTCGAGGAAGGTGACGAACGAGGCGAGGACGGCGATCGAGAGGACGAGGCGTTGGTCACGGGTCATGTGCCCAGTCAACACCCGACGGGCGGTTCAGTGCGGGTGGATGTCGCGGACGTCCGCCCCGGCCGCCTCGACGGCCGCCACCACCTCGTCGAGCACCTGCGGATCCGCGAGCAGCCGGAAGTGGCCGTACACCGGCAGCTGCACGTTGGTCGCCCCCGCGAGTTCGCTGCCGGCCGGGATGTGCGGGTCGAAGACGCCGTAGATCGAGACGATGCGCGCGTTCACCTCGGCGTTCGCGGCGAGCATCGCCAGCGTGCGTTCCTTGGGGTTGAAGGCGCGCAGGGGCTTCAACGGCATGTAGCGCGAGAAGCTCGAGCCCGAGAACGGCGACGCGATCGCGACCAGCCGGTCGATGCGCTGCGCCACGTCGTCGACGAGCATCATGTGCTTGCCGATCAGGCCGCCCTTGCTGTGGGCCACGACGACGACCCCCGTGAGGTCGCGCTCGTCGAGGTAGCGCTGGGCGAGAGCCGCGGCATCCGGCACCGGCGCCCTGTTGTAGCCCAACGGCTCGACGACGTGCACGGGGTGACCGGCCCGCGCGAGCCTGCCGCCGACGGCCCGGAGGAACTGCCACGGCTCGTACACGCCGGGGATGAGCAGCACGGGCGCCTTGTCGCCGCGGGGCCGGGGCGCGATGCGGTGCCGCGTGGTGAGCCCGAGCAGCACGCGCAGCGCGTAGGAATAGTCGCGCAGGTAGGCCACGAGCCGGGCGGCGAGCTCCCCGATGGTGCGCATGCGCCCAGTGTACGAGCCGACGCCGCCGATGGTGCACACTGGTGGAATGTCTGCCAACGTCGGTGAGAACTGGGCCCGCAATTACAGCTACGTCGCGCGATCGCTCGCGTCGCCGGAGACGGTCGAGGAGGTGCAGTCGCTCGTCGCCTCCGCCTCTCTCGTGCGGGCACTCGGCAGCCGGCACTCGTTCAACGACCTCGCCGACACGCGCGGGCAGCTGGTCTCGCTCGCCGCGATCGACCCGGCGATCGACATCGACAGCGATGCCCGCACGGTCACGGTCGGCGCCGGGGTCCGCTACGGCGACCTCGCCCCGGTGCTGCACGCCGCGGGCTGGGCGCTGCACAACCTCGCGTCGCTGCCGCACATCTCCATCGCCGGGGCCGTGGCGACCGGCACGCACGGCTCGGGCGACGGCAACGGCAACCTCGCGACCGCGGTCTCCGGCCTGCAGCTCGTCACCGCCGACGGCACGCTGCTCGAGCTGCACCGTGGCGACCCCGACTTCGACGGCGCGGTCGTCTCGCTCGGCGCCCTCGGAATCGTGACCCGCGTCACGCTCGACCTGCAGCCGACCTTCGAGGTGCGCCAGGACCTCTACGACGGACTCCCGTTCGACGACCTCCTCGCCGACTTCGACGCCGTCACGTCGAGCGCCTACAGCGTGAGCCTGTTCACGAACTGGCTCGGCGACGAGATCGGTACCACGTGGCTCAAGAGCAGGGCGGATGCCGCGGCTCCCCCCGCCCGCCTGTTCGGGGCCGTGCAGCAGCCCGTCGGCCGCCACATGCTGCCCGACCAGCCCGCGACCAATGTCACCCAGCAGGGCGGGGTGGCGGGCCCGTGGAGCGACCGGCTCGCGCACTTCAAGCTCGGCTTCACGCCCTCGAACGGCGACGAGATCCAGACGGAGTACCTCGTGCCGCGGCGTCACGCCGTCGAGGCGATCTCGGCGCTGCGGGCGCTCGGGCCGCGCATCGCCCCGCTGTTGCTCGTGACCGAGATCCGCACGATGGCGGCGGACTCGCTCTGGCTGAGCGGCGCGTACGGCGAGCCAGCGGTCGGGCTGCACTTCACCTGGAAGCCGCTCGGCGACGAGGTGCTCGCGCTGCTGCCCGCGATCGAGGAGCTGCTGTTGCCGCTCGGCGCGCGCCCGCACTGGGGCAAGGTCTTCACGGCCGGTCGGGAGCAGCTCGAGCCGCAGTACCCGCGGCTCGCCGACTTCCTCGCGCTGCGCGACCGCCTCGACCCCGGGCGCAAGTTCGGCAACGCGTACCTGGAGCGCACGCTCGGCTGACCCCCTAACGGTGGTTGAGTAGGCCGCGCGCGGCCGTATCGAAACACGGCACCGCGCCAGTGAGGCCTCGATACGCGCCGTAGACGGCGCTACTCGACCACCGGAGCGAACGCGTCCAGCCGCCCGACCGCGGTCACCTTCACGACGGCGACGCCCAGCTCGGCCGACTCCTCGAGGTCGACGGTCGCGCTGATGCCCCAGTCGTGGTCGCCCGACGGATCCGCGAAGATCTGCCGCACGGTCCACTGGGTCGCACCCTCGTCGACGATGAGCATCGCCGAGCTGCGCGCGTCGGCGTCCGTTCCGAGGGCGTCGTGCACGTCCCAGTAGGCGTCCATCGCGTCACCCCAGGCGTCCGCGGTGAAGCCGGACGCGGCATCCAGCTCGCCCAGTTCTTCGTACTTGTCGAGCGCGGCCAGCTGCACGCGGCGGAACAGCTCGTTGCGCACGAGCACCCGGAACGCCCGCGGGTTGCCCAGAATGGACGGGGGCGCCGGCGGGAGCACCGGGGCGGCGCCGGGAGCCGTCGGGTTGATCAGCTGCTCCCACTCGTCGACGAGGCTCGAGTCGACCTGCCGCACGAGCTCGCCGAGCCACTCGATCAGGTCGAGCAGTTCCTCGGTCTTCGCCTCGTCGGGCACGGTCTGCCGCACGGCCCGGTACGCGTCGGAGAGGTACCGCAGCACGAGCCCCTCGCTGCGCGCGAGCTTGTAGTAGCCCACGTAGTCGGCGAACGTCATGGCGCGCTCGTACATGTCGCGCACGACCGACTTCGGGCTGAGCTCGAAATCGCCGATCCACGGCTGCGTGGCGCTGTACTGCTCGAAGCTGGCGTCGAGCAGCTCCTCGAGCGGCTTCGGCCAGGTCACCTGTTCGAGCAGTTCCATGCGCTGGTCGTACTCGATGCCCTCGGCTTTCATCGACGCGACGGCCTCGCCGCGGGCGAGGAACTGCTGCTGCGACAGGATCGGACGCGGGTCGTCGAGCGTCGACTCGAGGATCGAGATCATGTCGAGCGCGTAGCTCGGCGACTCGGGGTCGAGCAGTTCGAAGACGGCGAGGGCGAACGGCGAGAGCGGCTGGTTGAGAGCGAAGTTCGGCTGCAGGTCGACCGTGAGCCTGATGTCGTAGTGGATGTCGGCGGCCTTCGGCTCGTCATCCCAGTCCTCGTATTCGCCGCTGTCGAACCCGTCCACGCCGACGAGCGCCGACGTCAGGGCGGGCGACGTCGCGGCGGGTTCGACCCGCGCGACCTGAGTGACGACGTCGGCCGTGCGCAGGGTGCGGTAGATCGCGAGAGCCTGCCGCGCCATCGCGAGCTGCTTGTGCCACGGGTCGTGACTGCCGAAGATGAGGTCGCGCATCTCCTGGAACGCGTCGCCCTCGCGCGCGATCACGTTGAGGATCATCGAGTGGCTCACCTGCATGCTCGAGGTCAGCACCTCGGGCTCGGCGGAAATCAGCCGGTTGAAGCTCGGCTCGCCCCACGACACGAAGCCGTCGGGCGCCTTCTTGCGCACGATCTTCTTGATCTTCTTCGGGTCGTCGCCGGCCTTGGCGACGAGCCGGGCGTTCTCGCTCTCGTGCTCGGGCGCCTGTGCGACGACGGTGCCTGCCGTGTCGTAGCCGGCCCGCCCGGCGCGGCCGGCGATCTGGTGGAACTCGCGGGCGGTCAGCTGGCGGGTGCGGATGCCGTCGTACTTGGTGAGCGCGGTGAACAGCACCGTGCGGATCGGCACATTGATGCCGACGCCGAGCGTGTCGGTGCCGCAGATGACCCGCATGAGCCCCTGCTGCGCGAGCTGCTCGACGAGCCGCCGATACTTCGGCAGCATGCCGGCGTGGTGGACGCCGATTCCCGAGCGGATGAGGCGGCTCAGGGTCTGCCCGAACACGGTCGTGAAACGGAAGTCGCCGATCGCCTCGGCGATCTCGTCGCGCTGCTCCCGGGTGACGACCTTGATGCTCGTCATCGCCTGGGCGCGCTCGAGCGCGGCGAGCTGGGAGAAGTGCACGATGTAGATGGGGGCCTGCCCGGTGCCGAGCAGGTCTTCGATCGTCTCGTGCACCGGAGTGGTGGCGTAGGAGTAGCTGAGTGGCACGGGGCGCTCGACGCCGGTCACGACCGCGGTCTCGCGGCCGGTGCGCACGGTGAGGTCGTCGGCGATGCGGCTCACGTCGCCGAGCGTCGCCGACATCAGGATGAACTGCACACGCGGCAGGGTGAGCAGCGGCACCTGCCAGGCCCAGCCTCGGTCGGGGTCGGCGTAGAAGTGGAACTCGTCCATCACGACCTGGTCGACGTCGGAGTCCGCTCCCCCGCGCAGCGCCACGTTGGCGAGGATCTCGGCGGTGCAGCAGATGATCGGGGCGTCGGGGTTCACCGACGAGTCGCCCGTCACCATGCCGACGTTCTCGGCGCCGAAGATGTCGACCAGCGCGAAGAACTTCTCCGACACGAGCGCCTTGATCGGGGCCGTGTAGTAGCTGCGCTTGCCCTGCGCGAGGGCGGCGAAGTGCGCGCCGATCGCGACGAGGGACTTGCCGGTGCCGGTGGGCGTGGAGAGGATCAGGTTCGCGCCCGAGACGATCTCGATGAGCGCTTCCTCCTGGGCGGGATACAACCGCAGGCCGCGCGAGTCGGCCCACTCGGAGAAGTTCTCGAACGCGGCATCCGCGTCGTACGGGCTGGGTGCGCGCTCGAGGAGCGTCGCGGGGGCGGTGGTGGCGACATCCTCAGGCATGATGCTTCGATCATCCCCTACTCCGAGGCGCGCGGCTGCGCGGTTGTCCACAGATGTGCGCTCCCGAGCCGTCGAGACCGGCGAAACGCCTAGCGTTGCCGGCTCATCGATTCGACAATGGAGGCATGGGATTGACCGAGCCACAGATCTGGGTGCTGATAGCGGTCTTCAGCACGGTCACGGTCGGGCTCGTCACGATCGTGTCGACGACGTTCACGCGTTCGCTCGAGCGCGGTTTCGATGCCATGGGGTCGCGCATCGATGCGACGGTCGAGCGGATCGACGCCATGGGCGAGCGGATCGACGCCATGGGCGAGCGGATCGACGGTCTCCGCGTCGAGATGAACGTGCGGTTCGAGGGGCTGGAGCGGCGCATGGACGGGTTCGAGCGGGAACTCGGGAAAATCGACCGACGGCTCGAGAAGACGGAGGCAAAGATCGATTCGCTCGACCGCGACGTCCAGGCGCTCACCCGCAAGGTCTTCGGCACCGATCCGCTCTGATCGGACGGCACGTTCGCCGCGTCGTTTAGAATTGCGTGTGCCTTCCGAGTCTGATTTCCCCGCCTCCGATCCCGCGACGCCGGCGATCGACCCCGCCGACCTCGCCGTCACCCTCCGGGTGCTGGAGAGCATGGCGGCGATCGACGAGGAACACCCCGACTTCGTCACGGTGCGCCGGGCGACCGCGAAGATGTTCAAGTCGGTCAAGAAGGAGCGCCGCCTCGAGAAGCGCGCCACCGTCGCCGACGCCGACCGCGCCGTGGTCGCGGCGACCGCGACCGGTGCCCCCGATCGCATCGACGACGAGACCCGCGGCGTGCCGATCTCGACCAGCACCACCGCGCCCACCGCCGGAACCCTGATCAAGCCGCGCAACTGCTACATCTGCAAGCAGTCGTACACGCAGGTCGACGCGTTCTACCACCAGCTCTGCCCCGACTGCGCGGCGATGAGCCACGCCAAGCGCGACGCCAGCACCGACCTCACCGGCAAGCGCGCGCTGCTCACCGGCGGCCGCGCCAAGATCGGTATGTACATCGCCCTGCGGCTGCTGCGCGACGGCGCGCACACCACGATCACGACCCGGTTCCCACGCGACGCCGTGCGTCGCTTCACCTCGCTGCCGGACTCGTCGGAGTGGATCCACCGGCTCCGCGTCGTCGGCATCGACCTGCGCGACCCCGCCCAGGTGATCGGTTTGGCCGATTCTGTCGCGGAGCAGGGTCCCCTCGACATCCTGATCAACAACGCCACGCAGACGGTTCGCCGGTCGCCCGGCGCCTACCAGCCGCTCGTCGACGGGGAGCTCGCGCCGCTGCCCGACGGTCCGCTGCCCGAGCTGGTGACGTTCGGCCACACGAACGACCCGCACCCGCAGGCGCTCGCCCAGTCGGTGTCGGCGCACCCGATCCTCGCCGCCGCGGCGGCCAAGGCCGAGCAGCTCACCGAGCAGGCGATGAGCGCGGGTTCGTCGTCCCTCGAGCGCCTCGCCGCCGGCACCGCGATCGACGCGGGCGGCCTGCTGCCCGACCTGCACGACGCCAACTCGTGGACGCAGCACGTCGACGAGGTCGACCCGCTCGAGATGCTCGAGGTGCAGCTGGCCAACACGACGGCGCCGTTCATCCTCATCTCGAAGCTGCGCCCGTCGATGGCGTCCTCCCCCGCGCGTCGCAAGTACATCGTCAACGTCTCGGCGATGGAGGGCGTGTTCGGACGCGGCTACAAGGGCCCCGGCCATCCGCACACCAACATGGCGAAGGCCGCCGTCAACATGCTCACGCGCACGAGTTCGCGTGAGATGCTCGAGACCGACGGCATCCTGATGACCAGCGTCGACACCGGCTGGATCACCGACGAGCGACCGCACCCCACCAAGGTGCGCTTGGCCGAGGAGGGCTTCCACGCGCCGCTCGACCTGGTCGACGGCGCCGCCCGGGTGTACGACCCGGTGGTGCGCGGCGAGGCCGGCGAAGACCTGTTCGGGGTCTTCCTCAAGGACTACAAGCCGAGCTCGTGGTGAACCCGGTCGAGTTCCTGAAGGCGGCGGGCGACGGCACGCGCGTCGTCATCCGCTACGCGCTGCACGACGATCCAGCGGGGTCGGCGACGGACGCGCTCGGCTACCTCTCCGGCACCGACGAGACGCACTGCGTGATCGCGACCGTGCGCGGGCTGACGACGATCGCCTTCGCCGACGTGATCGCCGCCAAGGAGGTCCCGCCGCCGCCCGCACCGCGGCCGCGCTGACGCGCGCCGCCGGTCCGACACCGCCCGACCGGGTCTCCGGAATACCGGACGCCGTGCCGGAGTTCTAAACTCCATACATCTGCATTGATTAGTCAGGAGACCACCATGGCCGACATCGAACTCGGACTCGACACATTCGGAGACGTCACCCACGACGCCGCGGGGGTCCCGCTGCCGCACGCGCAGGTGCTGCGCAACCTCGTCGAGCAGGGTGTGCTCGCCGACCAGGTCGGTATCGACTTCATCGGCATCGGCGAACACCACCGCGAGGACTTCGCCGTCTCCGCCCCCGAGGTCGTGCTCGCCGCGATCGCCGCCCGCACCGAGCGCATCCGCCTCGGCTCCGCGGTGACGGTCCTGAGCTCCGACGACCCGATCCGGGTCTTCCAGCGCTTCGCCACCCTCGACGGCATCTCCGACGGCCGCGCGGAGGTCATCCTCGGCCGCGGCTCGTTCACCGAGTCCTTCCCGCTGTTCGGCTTCGACCTCTCCCAGTACGAAGAGCTCTTCGACGAGAAGCTCGACCTGTTCGCCCACGTGCGCGAGCAGGAACCGGTCACCTGGGCCGGCAGCACCCGCCCGGCCCTGAACAACCAGTCCGTCTTCCCGCCCGTCGAGCACGGCAAGCTGAAGACGTGGGTCGGCGTCGGCGGCAGCCCCGAGTCCGTCATCCGCGCCGCACGCTACGGCCTGCCGCTCATGCTCGCGATCATCGGCGGCGAACCGCTGCGCTTCGCCCCGCTCGTCGACCTGTACCACCGTGCGCTCGAGCAGCTCGAACAGCCCACCCAGCCGATCGGCGAGCACTCCCCCGGCCACGTCGCCGAGACCGACGAGCAGGCCCGTGAGGAACTCTGGCCGCACTACCAGGCTCTGATGGCGCGCATCGGCGCCGAACGTGGCTGGCCGCCCATGTCGCGCGCACAGTTCGACGCCGCCGCGAGCCCCGAGGGCGCGCTGTTCGTCGGCTCGCCCGAGACAGTCGCCACCAAGATCGCCTACGCCGCGAAGGGCCTCGGTCTCTCGCGCTTCGATCTGAAGTACGGCAACGGCGGACTCAGCCACGACAAGCTGATGAAGAGCATCGAGCTGTACGGCACGCAGGTCATCCCGCGGGTGCGCGAGCTGCTCGCGTAACCGGCGACACCGGCCCATCCCTTCGGGGTGATGGCCCCACACGGCAGCCCGAGCACCCTGTGGGGTCATGGGCCTATGGAGACGGAGACAGAACCGGCGGCCGGCCCCGGCCCCGGTGCCGACGCCCGCACCGGCGATGCCCCGCGGCACTGCCATCCTGCTCGGTCTCGCCGGCGCCGCGGTCGTCGCCGCCGGCATCGCGAGCGTGCGGTCGATCGCCGCGCCGGTCGTGCTCTCGCTGGTACTGACGATCTGCGCCTACCCGGTGCGGCGGGCCCTCGAGCAGCGCGGTGTGCCACGCGGGCTCGCCACCGGAGTCGTCGTCACCGTGGTGTTCGGCGCCCTCGCCGCCTTCGTCTCCGCGCTGGTGATCGCACTCGCCCAGTTCGCCACGCTGCTGCCCGAGTTCTCCGAGCAGATCGCCGCGCTCGGCGAGACGATCGGCGCCTGGCTGACGTCGATCGGGATCGGCCCGGGGCAGGTGCGCGCGATCATCGAGGGATTCGACCCGGCACGCCTGGTCGACGTGGTCGCCGGGCTTTTCGGCGGCGTCACGAGCCTCACCGCGAGCCTGGTCGTGGTGCTCACGACGCTCATCCTCATGGCGGTCGACGCCAGCTACCTGCGCGCCATCTTCGCCGAGCTACGCCCGCAGCGCCCGCGCGTCGTCACCTCGCTCGAGAGTCTGGCCAGCGGCATCCGTCGATACATGGTGGCGACCACGGTCCTCGGGATCGCCCAGGGCGGACTGAACGCGATCGCCCTCGCCCTGCTGGGCGTGCCGGGGGCGCTGCTGTGGGGGCTGCTCGCGTTCCTCTGCAGCTTCATCCCGAACGTGGGCTACTTCATCGCGATCATCCCGCCGGTGGTGTTCGGTTTCCTCGTCGGCGGCTGGCAGGTCGGAGTGCCGGTGATCGTCGTCTACGCGGTCATCAACGCGGTCGTGCAGACCGGCATCCAGCCGCGCGTCGTCGGCAACGCCGTGGCGCTCAGCCAGACGATCACCTTCGTCTCCGTGCTGTTCTGGGCGCTCATCCTCGGGCCGATCGGCGCGGTCCTCGCGATCCCGCTCACCCTAATGGTGCGCTTCCTGCTCATCGACACCGACCCGACCGCCGGGTGGTGGCGGCCGGTCATCGGCGACCTGACCCGCACGAAGGTGCTGATGAGCCAGCTCGACGCCGAGCGCAAGGCCGAGCGACGCGCGAAGAAGAGCCGCTCAGCCGACGAGCGCTGACAGCGCCTTCTGCAGCTGCATCGCGCCGATCAGCACGAGCAGCGCCGCGTTGAGCACGTTGGTGTGGCCGGCGATCCAGGTGCGGATGCGCTCCAAGAACGGATCCGCCTTCGCGCCGGCGACGAGCGTGTAGACCACCGGGATCGCGATCGGCGCGACGCCGACCACGGCGAAGACCACGAGCAGCCAGCCGCCGCCCACGTCGGCGATCCGCACGTCCAGCGCGGCGAGCACGGCACACGAGAGGTCCACCGGGTTGAGGATGAAGATGCCGAGACCCAGCAGCCCGCAGCGCACCGGGGTGAACTCGTCGACCGCCCGCAGCCAGCCGGGCAGCTGCGGGGCCGCAGCAACCACGTCGGAGACGCTCGCCGCGGCGGCCATTTTCCGCACCCGGTCACGGCCCCTCCGGTAGACGAAGACCGCGCTGACCAACAGCACGAGCGCCAGCAGCAACCGCACCAGCGCCACCCAGAGCGGCGGCGTCGCCCGCTCGTGCAGCTCGAGCGACCCGAACACGAGGTAGCTCACGGCGAGTGCCGCGGAGATCGCGACGATCCACCCGATGAGGAACGCGACACCGTTCGCCCGGGCCCGACGCGACACCAGCACGGCCACGAGCGCCATGATCGCCAGCGGGCTCATCACGATGCCCAGTGCCAGCGGCACCAGAGAGACGATCAACTCACCCATCGCGCGCCCTCCCTTGCTCGGCCAGCGTTCCCCACCACTCGGTCCGACGCGCGAGCGCGAGCGCGTCGCCCTCGAGACCGGCGACCTCGAGCCGAACACCCCGCTGCGCCAGCTCGTGGTCGTACCCGGCGAGCGCGTCGAGGACCGTGACCGAGGTCGCCTTGAGAACCGAGACGTCGAGATGCAGGGTGTGGATGTCGCCCGCCGACGCCAGGGCGTCCTCGACCGCGCGCTGGGTGGCGAACACGTTCGCCGTGTACAGCGGCACATCGAGTCGCACCGGCAGAACGCCTCCCTGCGCCGGCCCGACGGTGATGCGCGGCTGGTTGAGCCCGTGCAGCACGAGGCCCAGGGTGAACAGCACTCCCGCGGCCACGGCGGCGAGCAGACCGGCGGAGAGTCCGATCAGGGCGGCGGCGACGGCGACCCAGAACTCGATGCGGCTGAGACGGGCCAGCCGCACCAGCCCCCTCACGTCGATGAGCCCGACCACGGCGACGAGCACCATGGACGCGAGCACCGCCTGCGGCAGGTCGTCGAGCACCGGGGCGAGGAAGAGCGCGACGAGCACGGCGAGCGCCGCCGTGACGATGGACGCCAGTTGCGACCGAGCGCCCGCGCGCTGGTTGACGGCACTCTGCGAGAACCCGCCCGCCGCTGGCAGGGTGTGGAAGAACGCGCCGACGAGGTTCGCGGCCCCGGTGGCGAACAGTTCCCGGTTGCTGTCGACCTGGGGTTCGCTGGCCAGCCGGATGCCGCGGGCGACCGAGGCCGATTCGAGGAAGGCCATGACCGCGATGGCGAGCGCTCCCGGTATCAGGACCCCGACATCCGTCAGCGACGGGATCCCGGGCAAGGGCAGACCGGTGGGCACCGGCTCGATGACCCGGACGCCCGCGTCGGCGATACCGGTCAGCGCGACGAGCAGGATGCCGCCGACCACCACGACCAATTGCGCGGGTACCCGCGGCGCCAGCTGCCGCAGCGCCACCAACACGACGATAGACCCGGCCGACAGGAGGGCGGTGGCGAGGTTCGCCTCCGGTACAGACTCGAGGGTCGCCGCGAGAGTACGCACGAACCCGTGGCCGGTCACCTCGACGTCGACCCCCAGCAGCTTGGGCACCTGCCCGAGGGCGACGGTCGCCCCCAGCCCCACCTTGAGCCCGATGAGCGTGGGCTCGTTGATGTTCTCGACCAGTGCCCCGAGCCGGAACACCCGCGCCAGCACCAGGATCACCCCGACGAGCAGGGTGAGGGTGGCGAGGTCGCGCGCCTGGTCCTCGGCCGACGCCGCCACCCCGGCGGACACCAGCGTCGTCGCGGTCAGGGTCGCGATTGTCGACGTGGTCGACACGCTCATCGCGCGCGAGCCGCCGAGCAAGGCGTAGACCACCATCGGCGTGATGCAGGTGTACAGGCCGGCCTGCACCGGCAGGTCGGCGATCGTGGCGTACGCCATCGCCTGCGGGATGACCACCGCCCCCGCGGAGAGCCCCGCCACGATGTCGGCGGACAACCAGCGGCGCCGGTACCCCCGCAGGGTGGGCGCCAGCCAGCCGGAGGGCTCAGAAACTCGCAATGCCCTTGCCGATCATCACGACGCCGATCACGAGCAGCAGCACGCCCATCACTGTCGCGTTGTTCTGGACGAGCCAGACCCGCAGACTCTCGAGCGGGGCCGTCAGGCGGGCGGATGCCGCGAGGTAGCCGATCACGGGAATGGCCACGGTCGACGCCGCCAGCACCACGAAAACCGCGACCGCGACGGTCGCTTCGCCGGCGCCGAGCGACGCGCCGCCGATCGCCACCCCGGCCCCGACCGCCATGAGCAGGTTCTTCGGGTTGACCGCGGAGAGCAGGAAACCGAGCCCTAGACCGCGGCCCGGTGTCATCGAGTCGACGGCGCCCATCCACTTCGGCGTGGGTGCCGCCTCCCCCGGCTTCGGGCGCGACCGCCACTGGCGCAGGGCGAGCAACAGCAGGGCCACGCCGAGCAAGAGCTTGATGACTCCCCGTACCGGCTCCGTCTCGTCGGGGTCGCTCGCGGGGATCAGGCTCGACAGCAACGCGAACACGACGACGGCGACGAAGATGCCGGCCACCCACCCGACCAGGAAGGCCACACCGGTCGACCGCGCGCGCGGCGACAGCAGCATGAGGATCGCCGCGATGACGGGGATGGGGCTCACGGCGACGCCGACGGCGAGCGGCAGTACGTCCCCGATTACCTCGCCCATGCGGCACCCTCCTCTGAGCCAGACCGTAGCGACGCCGCACCCGCGGCGGCTCGCCTGTCAGGGGTGAGGACGTGTCCCGCCCCGCCCGCTGACACTGGCTGCCATGCCAGACACGACGACCGCCGTCCCCGTGACCACGCGGCGGCTGCCGGCCGCCCCGGTCACATCCGGGCCCGATGGACTCACTCCGCAGCGCGAACTGCCCGGCGGCACGTTCGCTATGGGGTCCGAGGCCTTCTACGCCGACGAGGGTCCCGTGCACGAGGCGACCGTCGGGCCGTTCGCCATCGACGAGCACCCGGTGACGACGCGGCAGTTCGCCCGGTTCGTCGACGCCACCGGGTACGTGACCACGGCCGAACGCGAACTGCCCGCGGACGATTTCCCGGAACTGTCCGCCGCCGAGCGCGCTCCCGGCGCCCTGACGTTCCGGGCGACCGCGGGCCCCGTTCCCCTCGCCGACTGGCGGGCCTGGTGGGACTGGGCGCCCGGAGCCGACTGGCGCCGGCCCTACGGGGTGGACGTCGACCCCGACACCCTGGCCGACCACCCCGTCGTGCAGGTCTCCTTCGAGGATGCCGCGGCCTACGCCGACTGGACCGGCCGACGCCTGCCCACCGAGGCCGAGTGGGAATACGCGGCGCGGGGCGGCCTCGACGGCGCGACCTACGCCTGGGGCGAGGACCCGCGTCCCGGCGGCATCCTGATGGCCAACAGCTGGCAGGGCGCTTTCCCGTACCGCAACGACGGGGCCGACGGGTGGCGGGGCACGTCGCCGGTCGGGAGCTTCCCGCGCAACGGCTTCGGGCTCTCCGACATGATCGGCAACGTCTGGGAGTGGACGACAACCGTCTACGCGCCGCGGCACTCCGGTCTCGACGAATGCTGCGTGGTGGGCGGGACGGGTCCCGTGCGTCGCGCGCTCAAGGGAGGCTCGCACCTGTGTGCGCCGGAGTACTGCCTGCGCTACCGCCCGGCGGCGCGGTCCCCGCAGTCCGACGACACGTCGACGACGCACATCGGTTTCCGCTGTGTGAGCTGACTGCACCTACCCCCGCCGCGCCAACGCCTCGAGCGCCTGCCGGTTCGTGCCGAACACCTCGACGCCCGCCCCCAGCCCGAAGTCGTGCAGCACGGCGGCGAAGTCCGGCCGCACCCTGCTGAAGTGCAGCGTCACCCTCTGCTCGCGCAGCCACGCCGCCGTCTCGCGGAACGCGGCGGCTCCCGTCACGTCGATGTCGGTCATCGCCTCGCAGTCGAGCACGAGGTGCCGCAACCCCAGGGGCTGCCCGCCCGCGACCGCCTTGCGGATCGCGTCGTCGAACACCGACGCGTTGGCGAAGAACAGCGGCGCCGCGAACCGCACCACGACCACCCCGGGCGCGGTCAGGAATTCCCCCGGCGAGAGCGGCAGCAGCGAGCCGTTCGGCAGGTCGCTGCTGCTGAGCAGGTCCACCGGCGGCCGGGACGCGCGCATCGCGAGGTTGATCAACGACAACACGAAGGCGAGCACGATGCCGGTGATCGGCCCGAGCAACAGAGCGCCGAGAAAACACACCGCCCCGACCCAGAACTCGAACGGACGCACCCGCCACAGCGCGGCGAGCTCGCGGAACCCCAACAACGGCAGGATGGCGATCGTCACGATCGCCCCGATGGCCGGGGACGGGATGTCGGCGAGCAGACCGGTCCCGAAGATCAACAGCAGCAGCGTGCCGACGGCCGCCACGATCGACGGCAGCTGCGTGCGCGAACCGAGCTGGTCCACGGCGGCCGTGCGCGACGTGGACGATCCGATGGTGAAGCCGCCGGTCAGCCCCGAGGCGAGGTTGGCGACTCCGAACGCCGCGAGGTCCCGGTTCGGGCTCGTGCTGTAGCCGCGCTTCTGCCCGTAGCTGCGGGAGACCAGCAGCCCCTCCGCCATCGCGACGAGGGTGAGGGCCACGGCCGACGGCACGAGCGCCCCCCACTGTCCCCACGACAGTGACGGCCAGGTGAGGACCGGCGCTCCCGCCTGGACGGGGCCGAGTACCCCGACGCCGTCGTCCTCGAGCGACGCCGCCACGGTCACCACGGTGGCGAGCACGAGCACCACGAGCGCCCACGGCACCTGCCGAGCGAGTCTCCGTCCGGCGACGAGCACCACCACCGAGCCCACGGCGAGCGCGAGCGACCACGGGTTCGTGGTTCCCAGCCCGGTCACCAGCTGGCCGATCTTCGTGACGAACTCCGCCCCGCTGTCGATCGACACCCCGAGCATCTTGGCGATCTGGCTGACCAGGATGTCGAGTGCGAGCCCGCCCACGAAACCGACGAGGATCGGCTCGGAGAGGAAGTTGGCGAGGAACCCCAGCTTGAGCACGGCGCAGACGAGGAACAGCACCCCGCCGATCAGGGCCTGGGCGAGCGCCATGGTGAGGTAGTCGTCGCTTCCGGCGGCCGCGAGACCGCCGAGCGACGACGCTACGAGGGCGGCGGCCGCGGCATCCGGCGACACGACCAACTGCCGGCTCGACGCGAGCAGGGCGAACGCGACCATCGGCAGCACCAGCGAATAGAGGCCGGCGGTGGGCGGCAGCCCGGCGATCTGGGCGTACCCGATGTTGAGCGGCACGGCGATCGCGAGCAGCGTCACCCCGGACGCCGACTCGCGCAGCAGGTTGCCCCTGGTCAGTCCGGGAAGAACGCGCATGCCCCATTCGCCCCCGCGACGGCAGGGACTCTCTTCACCCCGACGGTGCGATGGATGCCGCGGCGGGCAGCCCTAGCGTCGGGGCGGTGAACCTCGCCGACCTCTTCGCCCCGACCTCGATCAGCGCGTGGGACGCGGTGCTGGCACTCGTCATCGTGGTGGCGGGGTGGATCGTCTCGAGCCTTGCGAAGCGCGGCACGCTGACCCTGATGCACCGGGTGAAGGGGCTGGGCGAGTCCGTCGCCGTGCTCGTCGCGCGCGTCGTGCGGTACGGCCTGCTGCTGTTGACCGTCGGTATCGCGCTCACCGTGCTCGGGGCACCGCTGCAGCCGGTGCTCGCGGCGGTGATCATCGTCGCGGCCGTCGCCTACCTGGCACTGCGCGGCATCGCCACGAACTTCGGCGCCGGTCTCGTGATCCAGGCCCGACGCCTCGTGCAGCTCGGCGACGAGATCAGCGTGCTCGGGTTCTCCGGGGTCGTCACCGACCTCAACGGCCGGTCCGTCATCCTGCACACGGTCGACGGCCGCGTCGTGCACATCCCGAACGCGTCGCTGCTCGACACCCCCGTGATCAGCAACAGCGGCGCTCAGCCGCACCGTAGCGAGATCGAGGTGCGCGCCCGCACTGCGGCACCGTACGCCGACGTGCGGCGCACGGTCGTGGATGCTGTGCGGTCGACCCCGCACGTGCGCGACGAACCGGCGGCGACCGCGCTGGTCGTGAGCCGGTCGCCCGAGACGCTGACGCTCCGGGTGCGCTTCTGGCACGACGCCCACCACCACGGCGCCATCCGGTCGGCGGCGGTGTGCGCAGTGCTCGACGCGTTCGACGCCGCCGGCACCGAGGTCGTCGTCAGCTCGGACGTGCCGCCCGCGCCGCTGACCCCGGCGGGGCCGTTCTGAGGCTTCCGCTGTCACCTCGCTTGGGTGATGGGTGTGCGGCAATGCTCGCCGACAATTCTGCGGACGATACGTGTGAATGGAGGACAGCCGTGGGGCCCGTCGAAGTCGTGGTGATCTCGTTCCCCGACGGGCGGCCGATGTCGGCGATCGTGCCGCTGCTGGCCGAGCTCACCGCGGGCGGAGCCATCCGCATCGCCGATGCCGTCATCGCGAGGAAGGGCCCCGGCGACGACGTGATGGTGACCGACATCGAAGACGACATCATGCCCCTGTGGTCGTCGCTCAACCCGTCGCCGCGTCCGCTGCTGAGCGGATCGGACGCGGCGCTGGTCGCGGGCGGTCTGGATCCGTCGTCTTCGGCTCTCGTCCTCGCGATCGAGCAGGTCTGGGCCGAGTCGCTCGAGCGCGTGGCGGCGGACAGCGGCGGACAGCTCGAACTCCACGTCCGGGTCGGCGCCGACGTGGCGAACGCCGCCGCCCTGGTGGACAGCTGACGGGAAGCGCTATGCCCCTGTTCCGGCGTTTCGGCCGCCCCGGCCTTCTCGACACCGTCATCCCGACTGACGTCATCGGCGGCACCGCGACGATGACCGCCCAGGCGTTGTCCCGGGGAACGGGCGCCGGGTCCCGGGTCATGAACGCCCCGTCCGGGACACACGACCAGACGGGCCGCCCGCGTCTCCCGCAGACCGGCGAGACCGTCACCTCCCAGCTGTCCACCCTCACGTCGCTCCGCCAGGCCGGCGCGATCAGCGATGAGGAGTTCGCCGCGGCAAAAAGACGCGTGCTCGCGTCATGACCCGTCATCCCGCGGGTGTGCCGCGGCAGAGAGACGACTGCTCCCGTCATTACCCGGTCACCCCGCGAACTCGCCGCGGCAGAGACCCGGACAGCCCCGTCACCCCGCCGGGGTGACCGTCGCCCGTTTCGGGTGAGGGACCGTCACACCCTTCCCCTCCCCCGTGCGGCGGTCCTATTCTCGGTGCCATGGCGGCGGGGAGCGGCACAACACGGATTCGGCACACACCTGGGAACAAAATCAGGCCGCCGACCGGACTCGCCCGTCTCGTCGACCGTCCCCGGCTGATCGACGCGCTCACCGCCGGCCTCACCGCACCGGGCCAGACCTTCATGCTGGTGTCCGCGCCCGCCGGCTACGGCAAGACGGCGCTGGTCAGCCAGTGGGCCGCACGCGCGACCGCCGACCGCGTCACGACAGCGTGGTGCACGCTCGACGCCGACGACCGCGATCCGTGCGTGTTCTGGGAGTCCGCCCTCGCCGCGGCGACGCGCGCCGCGGAGGGGACCGCCGAGGAATCCGCCCTACGCGAGCTCGAATCGAGCATGGAGCCGCGGCTGCACAGCGACTTCCTCGCCGGCTTCACGCGATCACTGGAGCGGCTCGGCGACCGGGTCGCCCTCGTCTTCGACGACACGCACGTGCTGGAAGGGTCACCCTCCGAGGACGAGTTCGTCCGGCTGCTGCGGCTCGTACCGCCCAACGTCTACGTGGTCGTCGTGACCCGGTCCACCCTGCTCGACCAGCGCACCCGGCTGACCAACCGGCTGCGCGAGCTGACCGCAGACTCGCTGTCCTTCACCCGCGCGGAGACCGACGAGCTGTTCGACGACGCGCGCCTCGACGGCGACCGGATGGAATCGCTGTTCGCCTCCACAGAGGGTTGGCCCGCCGCCCTCAGCCTCGCGCGCCTCTCGGTGGAGCGCACGGAGCCCACACCGCTCGACGAGCGCCTCGGACCGCTCGACCCGCGCGTGCTCTACGACTACCTGCAGCAGGAGGTCTACGGCGACCTGTGCCCGACCGACCAGGCCACCGTCCTCGCGGCGGCCGTCTGCCCGCTGATCACCGCCGACCTCGCCGACGCGGTCTGCGGCACGCACGACAGCGCCGCGTCCCTGCGGCGTCTCGCGCGCAGCAACCCCATGCTGCACCGGGTGTCGACCGACCGGGTCGGGCGCACCTGGTACCGCACCCTGCCCCTGTTCGCCGCTTTCCTGCGCGAGAAGGCCGCCGAGCTCCCCGACGACTCCCTGCAGGCGATGGTCGAACGCGCTGTGGAGTGGCACTCCGAACACGGCGACCCGCTGATCGCCGTGGGTCTCGCGCTCGACGCCGAAGATTCGGATCTCGTCGACCGCGTCATCCGCCGCACGGGGTATCGGTTGGTGGGAGACGGCTACGCGACGGACTTGCTCGCCCTGGTCGCCTCGTCGAGCGGCAGTTCCGTCGGCGGACCGTTCTCCAACCTCGTGCTGGCGTGGGCGTCGAGCGTCACCGGCGACCTGGGGCGGGCGGATGACGCGGTCGCACGCGCGCGTCCGGCGGGCCTGAGCGTCGACGACCTCTTCGAATGGGACTGGCTGCTCTACCTCGTGCAGGTGCACATCGCCCTCGCGCGCGGCGAACGCATCGACGGCCTGTCGTCCGGCTGGGCGGACGACACCCTGCTGGGCCTGCCCGACCCGTTGCGCATCGCCGTGCACCTGGCCCGGGGCCTCGCCGAGACGCGCGTCGGCGTGTTCGCGCGTGCCCGCGAGGAGCTCGACGCCTCCCGCGCCATCGCCGAGAACCTCGGCGACCACCGCGCGCAGGCGATGAGCGCGGTCGGACTCGCCGTGACGGCTCTGGCCTCGTCCGACCTGCGGGGGTCGCTCCGTCACGCGGAGACCGCGATCGCGGCGGCACGTCGCTCCCCCAGCCAGAACACCACGGAGGCGCTCGCGATCGCCCACATCCTCGCAGGCTGGAGCGACTACCAGCTGCTCGACGTGACCGCGGCGAACGAGCACGCGACGGACGCCGCCCGCCTCACCGCCGGACAACCCACCGACCAGTTCTCGCTGGAGGCGCGGCACACCCTGATCGGTGTGACCTTCGACTCGCTGCCCGACAAACGCCGCGCGGCACAGGAGTACGCGACGAACTGGCCGCCGCACTACGTGCTGAACGCGCCGACGTCGGTCGTCGTGTCGTCGTTGCAGTTGGGGATCCGGATGTCGCTCACGCTCGGCGAGCACCGCTGGAGCGAACGGCTGCTCGACCGGGCGCGCCACCTGATCGGCGAGGGACACGACTGGAACGTGGCGTACGCGCAGCTGCTGTACGCCACCGGACGCACGGCGGCTGCCCGCGGCATCCTGACCCCGCTCGTGCACGACGGGCACACGCCCCGTACCGCGGTGTCGGACGTGATCGGCTGGTCGCTCGAGGCGGTGCTCGAGCACGAGAGCGGCAACCCGTACCGGGCGCACTCGGCGATGTGCCGGGCGCTCGAACGGGCGGACGACACGGGATTCCTCGCGGAGATCGAGCGCCCCGGGGCCGCCACGGTGCGCGCGATCCTCGCCGCTGGCCTGCACCGCTTCGGCAGCGACGACGAGGCCGCGTTCGCGATCGTGGCCCGCGGCCGGGGTGCGTCGACGCAGTTCCCGTCGGGGCACCTGACGACCCGCGAACGCGAGTTGCTCGCCGAACTCCGCACGCTGCGCACGATCGGCGAGATCTCGGCGGACATGCTGCTCTCCATCAACACGGTGAAGACGCACATGCGGGGCATCTACCGCAAGCTCGGGGTCAATTCGCGTCGGAGCGCCGTGGCCGAGGCGGAACGTCTCGGGCTGATGTAGTCGCGCCACCCGGGTCACCCGGCCGAGGCGAGGTCGGCCGGCGCGGCTGAGGCGAGGGTGGTGGCGGCGCCCGACCCCCGGGCGCACAGAAGGAGGAGACCATGGCAAGCACGCTCACGGTGTGGAAATTCGACACCCCCGATGGCGCGGAAGAGGCCGAGCGCATCCTGCTCGACCTGCAGACGGAGAACATCATCACCGTCGACGACGCCGCGGTGGTGTCCTGGGCGCACGGCGCGAGGAAGCCGAAGACACGCCAGCTGAACACGACGGCCGGCGCGGGTGCGCTCGGCGGAAGTTTCTGGGGCCTCCTGTTCGGGCTCATCTTCTTCGTGCCGCTGCTCGGTGCGGCGATCGGCGCGGTCACCGGCGGTCTGGCCGGCGCGCTCACCGACGTGGGGATCGACGACGACTTCATCAAGCGGCTGCGCGACAAGGTGACGCCCGGCACCTCCGCACTGTTCGTGCTGACTGACGGAGAGGTAGTCGACCGGGTCGCGGACGCGTTCTCCGGCAAGCACATGGAGCTCATCGATACCAACCTCGGGCACGAGGAAGAGTCCAAGCTGCGGGAGGTGTTCGGGGCGTAACGCGGCGTTGCGACGCGCGGCGGTCCCGGGGCGGGCGGGCCCGGCCGCGTCATCCGCCGAATGGTAACGTGGGCGCACCCGTGCTTGAGTTTGGACCTAGGGGGCGCACCGGTGAAGCTTCTCTTCGATTGCAGGGCCGTGCGCTGGGGAACCCACGACGGGATCAGCCGGTATTCCGCCAATCTGGTGCGCGAGCTGTCGAAGCTCACCCCCGTGACGATGATCATCAACGACGAGCGGCAGCTGGACATGCTGCCCGACCTGCCGTGGATCAAGGCGCCGGCGATGACGAGTCCGAAAGACTCGCTGATGAGCCGCTACCTCAACAAGCACCACCCCGACGTCGTGTTCTCCCCCATGCAGACGATGGGTTCGCTCGGCCGCGACTACAAGCTCGTGCTCACGGTGCACGACCTGATCTACTACACGCACCGCACACCGCCGCGGAACCTGCCGCAGGCCGTGCGGGTGCTCTGGCGCCTGTACCACCTGGTCTGGTGGCCGCAGCGGATGCTGCTCAACCGCGCCGACGCCGTCGCTGCCGTGTCCCGCACGACGATGAAGCTCATCACGGACAAGAAGCTGACGACGAAACCGTTGATCCTCGCGCCGAACGCGAGTTCGCTCGACGCTGGCTCGCGCGATGGTGGCGAGGCCGCGCCGATCGTCCTGCCTCGCGGCAAGGACCTCGTCTACATGGGCTCGTTTATGCCCTACAAGAACGTCGAGACGCTGGTAGTCGCGGCGAACTCGTTGCCCGACTACCGGCTACATCTGATGAGCCCCGTCTCGGCGGAGACGCGCGCCCGGTTCGCCGAGCTCAACACGGCCGACAATCTGGTGTTCCACAACGGTGCGACGGACGCCGAGTACATCGAGCTGCTGCAGTCGTCGACCGCCCTCGTCACCGCGTCGCTCGACGAGGGCTTCGGCATCCCGCTGGTCGAGGCGATGGCGCTCGGTGTGCCCGTCGTGGTCAGCGACATCCCGATTTTCCACGAGATCGCGGGCGAGGCCGGCATTTTCTTCACGCCGACGGATGCGGCGGCGCTCGTCTCCGCGGTGCGCGAGCTCGAGGCGGCCGACGTGTGGAGCGCGCGCTCCGCAGCGTCCGTGGCGCAGGCCGGAGAGTGGAGCTGGGAGCGCTCGGCCGAGCAGCTCTGGGCCGGTCTGCAGGCCGTGGCCGAGTGACATGAGGCTGAACCCGTTCGCGTCCCGATCCGACGCGTCCCGTTTCCCCGAGTCCCGGGGCAAGTCGTCTGGTGCCGACTCTTCTTGTTCGGCTGCCGACGTCGTGACCGAGCGGGCGCGTGCCGCGCAGGCGAAGGAATCCGCCGACGGTCGCAAGGCAGCGAAACGCGCCGGTGCTGCAGCGCGGGCGTCGCAGCTGCGTACTCTCGCCGAGAACGAAGCGGATCTCGACCGGGCACTCGCCGCACTCGCCGGTTTCTCCCCCGAGGTCAGCGCCCAGCTGCTCGCCGAGCTCGACGGACCCGACCCGGTCACGCAGTACTCGGTCGCCGGACGAGCAGCCGGCTCGGTCTCGGGCCTTCCGGGGTGGCTGCGAGAACGCTGCCTGCAGCCGGACGCGGAGCGGCTCGTGCGCGACTGGCTGGTTTTCCGCGACCTCCTCGTGGCGCACAAGGAGTTCTCGATGGCGGAGAACCCGCTCCCGCAGGTGTACGAGGCGCTCGGCTACTCCGACGGGCAGAGTCTCGCCGTCGACGGGGTGGCGGCGCACGGCCGGGACGCGTGCGACCGGTTGCTCGGAGTGGCGTTCGCGCTGCGCACCGCCCAGCGCGCGCTCGTCACCCGGCGCATCGGAACGACGACCGGGTACGCGGCGTCGGACCAGTGGCGGACGTTCGACCTGACCAACCGGTTCCTGACCGCGGAACTGGCGCGGTGGGTGCTGGACGATGCGCCATCCGACCCCCTTATCGTGTCGGAGATCGTCGGCGGCCGGTTCAGCAGCGTCGAGACCGACCCGCTGGCCGGACGGCACTCGGGGATCTCGCCGAACGAGGTCGATGAAGCCCTCTTCGTCGCGGAACTGAAGCGCGGGCGCTAGTTCCGCGGTAGGTGGTCTTTCGCCCAGGCGGAGAGGGCGCGCATCGCCGGGAGGAACGCCACACCGCTCTCGGCGAGGCTGTACTCGACGGTCACCGGGGGTCCGTCGGTCACCGTGCGCTGCACGAGTCCGGTCGCGGCGAGTTCGGTGAGCCGCTCGGAGAGGACGGAATCGCTGATGCCGCCGACCGCCCGGCGGAGCTCGGCGAAACCGGCGGGACCGGAGCTGAGGGTGCCGAGGATGACGCCGTTCCAGCGTTTGCCGATGACATCGAAGGCACGGGAGAGTGCCGCGTCGCACATGCGGGGCTCGTGGGTGTCCGATGTCGTCGTTGCCATTCCTGAAGTCTAGCGTGCTAGGTTGATATGAGTTACTTCGTTTTTACTAGCGACTTCACAGAAGGAAGCACATGTCCGACCTCGCCCTCCACCTTCCCCAGCGACTCGACGACGAGGCCAGAGCACAGCTGTTCACCGACGCACGAACCGCCAACACGTTCGCCGAGACCCCGGTCACGGACGACGAGCTCAGCGAGATCTGGGAACTCGCGCGCTGGGCGCCGACCGCCGCCAACTTCCAGCCGTTGCGCGTCGTCTACGTGAAGACCCCGGAGGCCCGCGAGCGTCTCGCCGCGCTCATGAGCGAGGGTAACCGCGAGAAGACTCTGGCTGCGCCTGCTGTGGCGCTGCTCGCTTTCGACAGCCGTTTCCACGAGCACATCCCGACGATCGCGCCGTTCCGTGCGGGGATCGTGCCGACGCTCGAGGAGGACGAGGGCATGCGCACCGGTATGGCGAGCTTCAACTCGGCGATCCAGGCCGGCTACTTCGTACTCGCCGTCCGTTCGCTCGGTTTCGCCGCCGGTCCCATGGGTGGCTTCGACAAGGCCGGTGTCGACGCCGAGTTCTTCGCGGACGGTCGCCTGCACTCGACCCTCGTCGTGACGATCGGGCACCCGACCGAGAACTCCTACCGCGACCGCATGCCGCGTCTCGAGCACTCCGACGTCGTGCAGTGGGTCTAGGCCGGGGCTAAGAGACGTCGTGCAGTGGGTTTAGCCAAGAGCCAAGAGCCAAGAGCCAAGAGCCAAGAGCCAAGAGCCAAGAGCCAAGAGCCAAGAAAAGCAGGAATCTATCGATTCGTGTCGTCTTGCCGTCGTAAGGCTGGCGATGACGAGTCCGCTCGGTTGCGTTTATTCGACTGTTCCGAGGCTGAGTCCAGGTTGGCTCAGTCAGATTCGCTCATTCCGGGCTTACTGAGCCGGAGCTGGCTCTGTCGGCGCTGGCTCAGTCCGGGTGGCTCTGTCGGAGCGGACTCAGCCCGGGTAGCTCAGCCGGAGCGGACTCAGCCCAGGCGGCTCAGCCGCAGCGGACTCAGCCCGGGTAGCTCAGCCGGAGCGGACTCAGCCCGGGTAGCTCAGCCGGAGCGGACTCAGCCCGGGTAGCTCAGCCGCAGCGGACTCAGCCCGGGTAGCTCAGTCCGAGTGGCTCAGTCGGGGTGGCTCAGCCGGAGCGGGCTCAGTGGTGCATCATGGATTCATCGTCAACTTCTCCAATGCGAGCCTGGGCTGCGATGTCAGTTCTCGTTGGAGGTCGCGCATTGCGGCGCTCTTAGACGGCATCAGGATGCGGCGCTGCTGTGCGTCGATGTCGAGTGGCGGAATCAGGTAATAGTCGGACCCCTCCCGTTCGATCTCCCACCCGTTGTTGTGCATCAGCAGGTGGTGGAACTTGCACAGCAGGATCCCGTCTTTGATGTCGGTCCGTCCTCCGTCTCTGGCCCAGTGGTTGATGTGGTGCGCCTCGGCCATCGACGGCGACCGGTCGCAGGCCCCGAACCGGCAGCCGCCGTCCCTGACAGTGAGGGCGATGCGTTGTTTCCGGGTGAAGAACCGTTGTTCGCGGCCGACGTCGAGGGCCTGCCCGGTGTCGTCGAAGACCACCTCCGTGGTGGTCCCGGTGCAGACCAGACGTTCCACTGTTTCGATCGAGACCGGGTCGGGTGAGCCTTCGATGCGCCCGTGACCGGTGCGGGAATCCAGAGTGGGAGCGGTGACGAGGACCCGGATCGCCGCACCGCCGTCTCCCAACAGCTCGGTCGGGTCGGCGGTGGCGCCGGCCTGCAGCAGGCCGAGCATCGTGTCGGAGGCGAGCTGCTCGATACTGCGCGGATCGTTGAGGATGCGGTCGGCGGTCTCCTGATGCGGCCCGCTCACGAACCGGACGCCCCGTTTCGGCGACGTCGCCCGGTCGTAGAGCTCGGTGACTACCGCGTAGGACTCGGGGTCGAGGTCCCAGACCAGACGGCCCATGCCGTTCGACAGGCGGTAGTGCTTGAGCGACCGTTTCTCGAACCGCTCCCGTTCCCGGTCGGCGATCCCCGCCTCGTCCAGATCGTCGCGCAGTTCGCGGGCGCGTCGTTGCAGACGGTCCGGGTCGAGAGTTGCCGCCTCCGCGACGAGAGTGGAAGCGGCCTCGGAGAGGGCCGTGGAAGGCACGTTCTCGGTCGGCACCCCGAGCCCCGCCCGGACAGCATCCGCTGCAGCAACCGACAGCGCGCCGCCGGCGACCGCGGTAGCCACGGGCGCGAGCGACGGTTCCGACGCTTCGAAGAGCGAGCCGGTAGCCGGGTCGGGCGTCCCGTCCAGCGCCGCCTCCCGCACCATGCGCCCCACCCGCACCGCGGTCACGGCCTCCCGCCCGGTGGCTCCGGTGGTCGCTTTGACGAACTCTTCCGGTGACCGGTACCCCTCCCGCTGCGCGAGCCCGTCGTGCCCATGCGAGCGCGTCGACCGCGCGGCGATCTCCCCGGCGATCAGCGCGAGGTGGGCGTCGGCCAGCTGCTTCTCCTGCGCGGCCATGCGACCGAGCGAAACGAGAGCCGCGTCATCCAGCACACTAAAAGAACCGACGTCAGTCGACACCGCAGACAACGCCGCCACCGCGGTGGCGAACTGGGTTGCAAGGCTCGAGGACATGCGTCAATTTTCTCAAGCAGAACATACATTCGATAGCAGTCACGCGAGTTGGTGCAGAACCCCCGGCTATGAGGGGCATGTGAAGGACAGGAGCGCTACTCCAGCCGCGTCATCCCACCCAGGTGCAAAGCGGAGGCGGCCGCCTCCTCGTGGGCGAGGGCGAGCTCCTCACGGCTACGTTCGGCCTGGTCGGCGAGGGCGGGCAACACCTCGGCGAGCGTCAGGCTCGTGGTTATGACCGTGACCGGCATACCGAGGGCCGTGCCAAGGATGAGTTGCAGAGCGGGCGCGGCGTGATCCCAACCCTCGGTCGGGGTGCCCGCGTCGTAGACTCCCCCGCGGCTGGTGATGATGACCGCGGGGCGCCCTGCCATCGGCTGGGTCGCGAGATCGCCGGGAGCGGTCGTGCCGGGCACGTGGATGTAGTCGATCCAGGCCTTCAGGGTCGACGGCATCGAGTAGTTGTATAGCGGCGCGCCCACCAGCAGCACGTCGGCGGCGAAGAGTTCTTCGATGAGCCGGGTCTGCAGCGCTTCTGCCGCGACCGGCGGGTTCGCGTCATCCGATCGCACCCGGGCCGGCCAGTGCAGCGAGGCATCCGGGAGGTGCGGCAGCGGGTCCCGATGCAGGTCGCGGTAGGTGACGGTGTTCTCGGGGTCGGCGGCGAGCCAGGAAGCGACGAAGGTCCCGCCGATGGCACGAGACCGCGAGGTCTCGAGGTCGGCGGACGAGTCGAGGTGTAGGAGATGGGCCATCCGTTCAGGGTATCGGCAGCGTCCTGCTCGAGCGCGCGACGCGGATCAGGAACGCGTTTGCAACCACGAGCACCGCTGCGATGGCGGCAACCGCTGACCAGGCGCCGAACGAGTCGTACACGGCGAACGCGACGAGTGGCCCGGCTACGGCGCCGATGTCGCCCGCCGTACGGGTCACCCCGACGACGAAACCGCTGAGGTGCTTCGGCACCGACTCGCTCATGATGACCGACGGCACGACACCCGCGGCGCTGGAGGCGACCCCGTACAGCACGACGATCGCGGCAAACTGCCACGGGCCGTTCGCCGCGGGGTAGAGCAGCAGCGCGACAGCCGCGAGGAGCGTGCCGGGGATCAGTACGGACAGCCGGTAACCGCGGTCGATGAGCCTCCCGACGACCGGCATCGCGGCGAGGGAGACCATCGTCGCCGCGGCGAGGGCGAACCCGAGGGTGAGCGGGGTCAGGCCTCCCCGGTCGTACCCGAGCACTGGAGTGAGACCCTGTTCCCCGCCGAAACGCGCGAAGAATGCTGCGAAGGATGCGACGGCCAGAGCGACGACGGTGGAGGCGAGTGCCGCGGATCGCAGACGGAAGGTACCCGACGGAGAGTCGCGCGACCAGGGCGTGTCCGCTCGGACGGCGACCGAGGGTGCGGGATCCGACGGGCGCAGAGACTGCCAGTAGTGGGTGGCGGGGCGCACGGCGTCCCACAGCAGACAGAGCAGCAACGGGACGACCGCCACAGCGAACGCCACCTCGAGCGTGAAGCAGGTCAGTGCGAGGCCGCCGACAAGAGCGCCTATCGCTCCGGCGGACATCTGCACGGCGGTCGCCGTCGCCATCACCCGGCCGCGCCGGTCCGCGGAAGCCCGTGCCACGAGCGCCGCGAATCCCACGGTCACCGCGGCACCGCCGAAGAGCCCTGCGAACACACGGGCGACGATGAGCACGCCCGGGTCGGGGCTGAAACCCGTCACCGACGTGACGAGGGCGAGTAGCAGGCACACCGCCCACAGGTACGGCCGCGGGTGCCACCAGCGCAATGCCAGCCCCGCCGGGATGTTAGCGATCACCCGCCCCACCCCGAACGCCGCGATGATCGGACCGAGGATGAGCGCCGAAGCGCCGAAGCGGTCGGCATACAGCGGAAGAGCGGGGACCACGCTGCCCCACGTCATCTGAGTCGCGCCGATCAGACAGCAGAGCAGGATCGTCTGTTCCGAGATACCCGACCGCGACGGTACCGACGGAGATGGTTCGACCGGGGCGTGGGCGCCCGATACGCTCACGCCCCGGCGAGTCATGACGCGAGGTTTTCGCGCAGGGTGCGGCCGGGATAGGCCGGCCCCATGGTGCCGCGTCGACGCAGTTCGGGAACGAGCAGCTCGATGATGTCGATGTACGAGCTCGGCATGCTCAGCGGGTTGCCGATCATGTACCCGCCCCTCGACCCTGTTGCGGCGAAGTTTTCCTCCAGCTGGTCGGCGAGCTGTGCGGCAGTTCCCGCCATCGTGGTGTCGTAGCCCACCGCGTGCTTCCAGCCGCGCTCGAAGAACTCCTCGCGCGACATCGAGTGGTCGACACCGAGCTCTGCGACCAACTGGCCGACGAGTCCCGACGGCGAGGCTCCCGAGGCGACGATCTCGTCGTTCAGCTCGCCGAGGATAATGGTCTCTCCCACCGTCGAGAAGTCGTAGCCCGAGTTGTACGACAGGTACGCGCCCACGGCCTCGTGCCCCCAGTACGCGAGCATCTCCTGCTTGCGCGCTCTGGCCTCGTCCTCGGTGCGGCCGATCACAAGCTGTGTCGCCCAGAGGATGCCGACCGCGCGCGGGTCCCGCCCGTTCGCCATGAGCTCGGCGTCGAGCATGGTGCGGTGCCGCACCTGCGACGCGACACTGCCGCCGAACCCGAAGACGAGGTCGGCGAACTTCGCGCTGGTCGCGATGCCGCGCGGCGAGTTTCCGGCCTGCACGAGAACCGGGTGGCCCTGCGGGCTGGGCACGCTGGTGAGTGGCCCCTTGACATCGAAGAACGCACCGTGGTGGTCGATGGCATGCACCTTCGACGGGTCGGCGAAGCGTCCGGTCTCGCGGTCCATGACGATGGCGTCCGGTTCGACCGAGTTCCACAGCCGCTGGCACACGTCGATGAACTCGTCCATCCGCTCGTAGCGCTGGCCGTGCTCCGGCAGCCGCTCATAGCCGAAGTTGGCGGCATCAGACAGGCGTGTCGACGCCACGACGTTGAACGCGATGCGTCCGTTCGTCACATGGTCGAGGGAGTTGAGCAGGCGGGCGACGTAGAACGGGTGCATAAACGTCGACGAGTATGTGAGCCCGAAGCCGATGTGTTCGGTCACGGCCGACATCGCGGCGATGAACGGGCTCATGTCGTGACGCGGCCACTGCACGCCCCATTCCACTGCCGCGTCGGTCGAGCCACGCCAGGTGTCGGGCAAACCGGAGCCGTCGCCGAAGAAGAGCATGTCGATGCCGCCGCGCTCGGCGGTGACCGCGAGCTCTTGGAACAGGCGCACGTCGGGGAAGGTGCGGCCCGTCCACGAGCCGGGGCGAGCCCACCGCCCCTCCGAGTGGGTGAACGACAGGTCGAATGCGAGATGCAGGTGGGCGGGGTCAGTGTCGATATCGGGGTGGTTCATGCGTGCACGTGCTTTCCAGAGAGTGCCTCATTCGCCGCTGCCGAGGCGGGGGCGGATGTCGCGAAGAGGGTGGTCAGTTCCGAGCTGTCGACGATCTGTCCGACGTTGAGGCCGAGCTGCTCGAGGGCGTTCTCGTTGATGCGCACGTCATACGCGGCGGTCGCGTCGCGAGGGATCACGACCGGGAAGTCGAGCTGCACGGCGTCCGTCGCGGTAGCGGCGACACAGCACTCGCTCGTGAGGCCGGTGACGGCGACCCACTCCACGCCGGCGGCGCGCAGAGTGGCGCCGAGTCCGGTCTCGAAAAACCCGCTGTAGACGCGTTTGACGACCCGGGTCTCCCCCGCTGCCGGCTCGACGCCGTACCATTCGGCACCGGGGGTGCCGACGATGCACGGCTCGTCAGGGGACATCGCCGCATCGAGGGTCGCCCCGCGGAGCCAGCCGCTCGACCGCCAGACCCGGTCGGGCTCTGATCCGAGCTCGATCCAGACGACGGGCACTCCGACCGCGCGGGCGGAGTCGACGAGGGCCGAGATAGTCGCGATCGCGTCGACAATCGAGGCGGATGCCGCGACGTCCAGCCCGTATCCGCCCAGGTAGGCAGGGTCGGCGAACGAGCGTTGAACGTCGACCACGAGCAGGGCGCCCGGCAGCGACTCGAGCGCCGCGAGCTCGGTAGGCCAGGTCATGCGCCGGCCGCCTTCGCCGCGTCCTGCGCCCGGAGCACCGGCATCACGAGCTCGCCGAAGGCCGGCAGATCTTCGAGGTAGTCGGGGAAGATGATCATCAGCCCGTCGAGCTCGGCGCCCTCGACAACGGTGTTGATGTGGCCCACGACGGTGTCCGGCGATCCGAAGACGTAGGGCGTCTGGAAGGCGTCATGCCCGGTCGCCGACTCCGTCCAGGAGCTGACGCGGTCGCGTGGCATCCCCCACGACACCCGCATGTTGGCGAGCGCCTCGCGGTCGACGCCGACGCCGATCTCGTCCACCCGCTTCTCGGCTGCGGCATCCGTCTCCGCCATCACGACGGTGAGCATGCCGTAGGTCTTCACCTCGCGGCCGAGGGCGGCCGCGCGCTCGTGCACGTCCCGCGACGAGTCGCGCAGCTCCTCCATGGTCGCCCCGGAGAGGAAAGCACCGTTGCTGCGGCGGGCTTGAAAGTCCCGGCCGGCCGCCGAGTTACCCGCGCTGATGATCGTCGGCGGAACGACCGGATGCGGGCGCGACTCGGCGTCCGTGAGGGTGAAGAACTCGCCGTCCATCGTTACCGAGTCCTCCGTCCACAGGCGCGTCACGGCCTCGGTCCACTCATCCACCATGCGGTAGCGCGCCTCCTTCGACAGTGACGCGTCCCAGTGGCCCATCTGGATGAACTCGTCGGCGTAGGCGCCGGACACGATGTTCATACCGGCGCGGCCATGCGAGATCTGGTCGATCGTGGTGAACATCTTCGCGGCGACCACGGGGTTGTGCACGTTCGCGTGCACGGTGGCCCAGATCTTGACGCGCGAGGTGGCCTCGGCGATGCCGGCCATCATCGTCATGGACTCCAGCGTGCGGCCCCAATGGTCGGTCGAACCGCCGAAGCCCTTCCATTTGCCCATCGACATCACGAAGTCCATGTCGGCGTCCTCAGCCATGACGGCCGCCTTCTTGTTGTAGTCGTAGCTGCCGTCGGGGTGCGGGGCGGTCTCGGAGACCAGCCAACCGCCGTTCGCGATCGGGAGGAAGATGCCGTATTCGGACATGTACGCGCTTTCTGTTTCGGGTACTGCGGATGGTGCCCTGCGACGGGCTCGAGGACTGTGCGGCCCCGAGCCCGTCGACGGGACGGAGGCGGTGACTACGGGGCCGGCCAGATGAGCGTCGTGCCGTCGTAGATGTTCTCGACGAAGCTGTTGTCGAAGTAGGACTGCACGTCGGCCGGGGCCTCGGAGATCTGGTCGGTGTCGACGAGGAACTCGCTGATGGCGTCGACGTTCGCGGTGTCGACGAGTCCGATCGGCCGGTCGGCCGGCTGGTTCTCCGCGATGATGCCCGACTCGGTGTCCCAGATCTTCACGTTGTGGGCGACGTCGTAGCCCTCTCCGGAAAGCACCGACGCGAACTCGACGCACTCTTCGGTGTTGTCGTCGCAGTACTCGATCGCGTGCAGGCTCGCCCGCATGAAGTCCTCGACGGCGGTCGGGTTGGCTTCGGCGAAGGCCGGGTTGACCGCGACGGATCCGAGCGAGCTCGGCACGCCGTAGTCGAACGGGCGCCACACGGTCACGTCGAAGTCCTGCGCCTCGAGCAGGTTCGGCTCGTTCGATATGAAGCCGGTGAGGGAGTCGACCTGGCCGCGCGGCAAAATCGTCGGGTCGTATCCCACGACGACCTGCTGGATCGACGAGACATCGGCACCGGCGTTGGTGAGCATCGCCTCGACGGCGGGCGGCATGTTGCCCTTCTGTCCGAGGATCGTGCCGTCGAGGTCGGCGAGGTCCTTCACGTCGGTGTTCGTCATCAGGATCTCGAGTCCCACGTTCGACAGGGTCGAGATACCGAGGATGTCGATGCCGTTGTCCTGCGCCTGGATCAGGTTCTGCTCGCCGACGCCGGTGAACGTGACCTGGCCGGAGGCGAGCAGCTGCGCGTTTTCCCCGGTGTCGCCCGTGCCGGGCTTGATCTCGACGTCGAGGCACAAGGCGTCGAAGTAACCGAGTTCGTCGGCGGCGATCGTGTTCAAGATCGACGCGCTGGCCTGGTAGAAGTAACCGGTCAGGAAGCTGATTTTGCCGGCGTCCTTGTTGGCTTCGCAGCGCTCGTCGGAGATGGCGCTGCCCGCGGCGGCGGCATCCGTCGACGGCTCTGGGGCGGTATCGGTGCTGCAGGCGGTCATACCGATCGCGAACGCTGCGAGCAGCGCCGCGGTGACGGCTGTGGTGGTGCGTGTGGGCATGGCTGTCTCCTGGTTGGGTGGTGCGGGATACGAGCGGTGGTGCGGAATGGAATCGTGGGCGGCCTCGGCCGGGCGGGTCTAGCTCTTCTCGCCGATCATCGACTCGTGCCAGTGCAGAACCCGGCGCTCGACGGCGGTGATGACGGCCAGCAGCACGGAGCCGAGGATCGCGAGGCAGAGGATCGCCGCGTAGACGACCGGCAGCCGGTTGTTCGACGACGCGATGCTGATCACGGTGCCGAGTCCTTCGGCCGCTCCCGGTGCCGCGAGTTCCGCGACGACGGCGCCGATGATCGACAGCGGGAAGACGATGCGCAGAGCCGTGAACAGGAACGGCAGCGCACTGGGCATGCGCACGTGCCAGAGCATCTCGACCCGGGAGGCATGGATGGTGGTGAATACCTGGACGACCGACTGCGGCACCGAGCGCAGACCGGTCGAGACGTTGATGAGGATCGGGAAGAAGCAGATCAGCGCGGTCACGATGAGCTTAGGCTCCGGACCGAACCCGAAGGCGACCACCAGCGCGGGCGCTATCGCCACGAGCGGCGTCACGTTGAGCACGACTGCCACCGGCATGATGGCGCGGCGGGCGATCGGCAGCTCGGAGATGAGGATCGCGAGGATGTACGAGGTGACGAACCCGATCGCCAGACCGACGAGCGCCACCGACAGGGTCACCCAGGCGTTGTGGATGTAGAAGCCGGGGTTGCTGGCCAGCGCCTCCCCCACCTTTGCAAGCGGCGGCAGCAGGTACGGATTGTCCTTGGCTACGACATTCCAGGCGAAACCGAGGGCGCCGACGAGCACCACTACGGGCAGCCAGATGGCGGGTCGGATGAAGGCGAGACGCTTCGGGAGTGCGCCGCGCTTCTTCACCGGGAGCGCGGGCGCCGAAGCGGCGGTGTCGGCTGCCGCTGTGGGTGTCATTAGTGCCATATCTGGTCTCTCCTCGTGGCTCAGGCTGCGCTCGCGGCGGGCGACTTGCGCCAGGCGGACTGCAGGTGGTCGCGGATGACGTCTTCGTAGTGGTGGAACTCGGCGGTCTTCAGCATCGCCTCGCTGCGTGGGCGCGGGAGGTCGATGTCGACCGAAGCGGTGACCCGGCCCGGGCCGGCGGACATGACCAGCACCTTGTCGGAGAGTCGCACGGCCTCTGTCACGGAGTGGGTCACGAACACGACGGTGGTGTTCATCTGGTCCCAGATATCGAGCAGCTGCCCCTGGATCGACTCGCGGGTGAATTCGTCGAGCGCCGAGAACGGCTCGTCCATCAGCAGCACGTCCGGCTGCATGCCGAACGCGCGCACGATGGCCGTACGCTGCTGCATCCCGCCGCTGAGCTGTGCCGGCAGCTTGTGCGCGGCGTCGGCGAGACCGGCCTTCTCGAGCAGGTCGCGCATGTCGGGCGCGGACTTCTGCTGGTGTCCTCCGATGCGTTGGCGGCGTCGCTCGGCTCCCGTATTGATCTTCCCGGGCAGACTGACGTTCTTCAGCACGTTGAGCCAGGGAAGCAACGCGGGGGTCTGCGGCACGAGACCGATCATCTTGGCGGCGCATGCCCGTTCCGGGGTCACTCCGAACACGCTGACGTCACCGGCGTCCGGTTCTTCCAGACCGGCGATCAGCCGCAGAAGGGTGGACTTTCCACAGCCGGAGGGGCCGATGATGCTGACGAACTGGCCGCGCTCGATCGTCACGTCGACGCCGTTGAGCGCGACGAACTGCGAAGGACCGCCGCCATAGATCTTGACGGCCTGGGAGATGCTGATCGTGTCCGATTCCACACCGGCGGGAGCGACTGACATGCGGCTATACCAACTTCCTGAACTGGCGGTTCTGATAGACGAGGGGTTCGACGTCGGAGCGGGTGACGTCGTCGACGTGCACGATGATCATGAGGTGGTCTCCCACGGTCCAGCGCTCGTGCACGCGGCCGACGATCGATGCCATCGCCCCTGTGACGACCGGCACGTGGTCGAACTCGTGGTGCAGTTCCACGGCGGCGAACTTGTCGACGCCCTTCGTCGCGAAGTGCTTGGCGATGTCTCCCTGGCCGTCGGCGAGGATGTTGACCGCGACGTGGGAGGTGCGGGAGAACGCGGGATAGCTGTCGGCCGTCTCCGCGAGGAAGACGGCGACGAGCGGCGGGCTCACCGACACACTGGTGAAGCTGTTGGCGGTGAAGCCGAACGGGGTGCCGTCGACGCTGGTCGTCACGAGCGTCACCGAAGTGCCCATCATGGCGAGCGCGCGGCGCAGCTCCGCGGGATCGAACTCGGGCGGCGAGGTGAGGTATCGACCCGTCGCGGTGTTCATGGCGACCTCGGCGCTCACGCTGCCACCCCCGTGAGCCGGGCGAGGCGTGGCAGCCGGCTGTCGATCCAGGCGGCGAGGTGGATGTCGCGTTCCTCCGGCTCCGCGACGACCGAGTCGCGCAGGAAGAGGCCGCCCATCGGGCTGATGGCACCGAGCTCGTCGAGGAGGGGCTGGAGGTGGGTGGCGCCGGCGAGCGAGTGCTCGGGCGACGCGGCGACGGTGAACGGGATCGTGAGGGTGTCGGCGAGGGCGCCGGGACCGTAGCCGTCGAGGAACGCCTTGAGCAGCCCCGTGTACGAGCCCTTGTAAACGGGGGTCGCCACGACGAGGACCTGCGCGCCCGTGAGCGTGGAGCGGAGCGCGGCCGCGGCCGGGTCTGCGTAGTCCAGCACCCGGCTGCCGAAGGCCGCCAGATCGTGTACGTGCGTGGAGTCTGCTCCGATTCGTGTCGCGAGCAGCTCGACGAACGCGGTGGTCGCGGCGAGGGTCTTCGAACCCTGACGCGGATTACCCACGACGCCGTCAATGGTGAGAGTCACTTGTGCCTCCAGGGCTCAGATCGCATCTGTCAATAAGAGAGAAGGAGAGCAGACGGGTGAAGGGCTTCGATTCCGAGAAGGAAGCGAAGACAATGGCCCGCGGAGGTCCGTTGAGAAGAACTGTATAAGCAGCGTGTTACGTGAAAGTTGCCGTGGCTGTTTCTAGCGTGTTAACTCATCGGCCGGTGTTCACGGGCCGGTGAGCAGCTCGAGCGTGCCATCCGAGCGGAACGAGTAGACGTCGACGCCCGCGTCCCTGGCCGCGCTCAGCGGCCACGAAGACGACGTGAAGAATCGCGCCTGCGGCTCGGCCACGCAAACCACGAGTCGGGGCCGCGTCGGCAGTACGCCCCGCAACCAGACCAGCTTGAACATGTCGGCGAGAGCGCCCATTCGATGCGTCGAGCGCGGCACACCGAGATACGGCACGAGCTGCACGAGCACGCTCTCCGCCTGGTCGATGCCCTCGACCTCAACGCGCAGGTTGCCCGGCAGGTGCAGGGTACGCGGCTCGAGCTCCGACTTGTACAGGGCCCCGAGAGCGCGGAGCATGGCGTGCTCGGTCGATTCTTCTTCGATGCGGCCGGTGGTTCCGATGTGGACCACGAGAACCACCCCCTCCGACGTCGACTGAACAGGACGAGCCTACGCGTCGCGTATTTCGAGGATGTTTCTCTGGCCACCGGAGGGTGCCGGAAACGAACGAAGCCCCGCTCGAGAGCGGGGCTTCGTTCGGGCTTTTTCAAGCCATTGTGTGGATCCAAGGGGATTCGAACCCCTGACCCCCTGTTGCCTCAACCAGGTCTAGGACTCACCTAGGTTGGGTTGACGACTCGAGTTTTCTCGAACAAAGTGCTGGTCCCTCGGGTTTATCCAAAACCGAATTACTGCGTTGCGATTCCCGATTTTATCCTCATCGGGCAATTTCGACCACTCTCGACGGCGCTGAAGTGTCGAATAAGTGTCGACGGCCCATAAGCGCGTCACGCTCGCAATTCGCGATCAATAGCCCAGCCTCACGCATCTCGCACGCTGAGACGACGATCGCTTCGCCCGAACGTCGAACTCGGCACCGCCCAACTCACCCGCCCAGAGGGCGCAGGTGTCGCTCAGGGTAAGTCACCGCTACAGCTACCGAGTGGCGTTGCGGACGCGACTTTTCCCGCGGACACGGGCGGTCCAGTTGTAGACATCAAGCAGCCGCGGAACGCCGATGTAAACAGCTGTCGGCACCACGACGAGGGTCAGCGTCAACGCACGCAGAACAGGGTTCCAATGTTCGATGAGCGGACCGGTCACGGTCATCCCGATCGCGACCAGCGGGAAGATCACCATCCAGGTGATCAGTGCTCGCACATGAACGGACGGAGCCGTAGTGAGTCGGTGACTTGTCACGTCAGTCTCGACCTCTTCGAGCGGCTTGCAGTCTTTCTCCATCGTCATTCCGTCCTTCGGTCTCATCGACGCAGTCAGGTTCACCCCGTAGTCGGAGAACGATTCAGTCCGAGGCGCGGGATACCCCGGCGCTATCCGCAGCCAGCGCACATGGGATTCGTGGAGCCACGGAGATTTCGCTCTCTAACCCTTCGCGGTTCGCTAGCTACGCCACATGCAGAAGTCTCTAGGCCGGCGTTAAACGGCATGCAACGGTCCTAGGATTCACGATCCGACGATTCCCATCGTCAATGAACACGGTTGTGGAATTGGCACGACGTTGACCGAGCTAATGCAACGATCACCGCACATTCCCCAGCGCAAGTAGACGAACCAGTTACTATTGCATTTATGACGAAGGAAAATTCAGATCCGAATCCGGCGACCGCGCCCGCTGACCCGCCTCAGCCGCTCGGACGGGGGGCGGCGACGAAAGAACGCATTGTGGATGCGGCGGCAGACCTCTTTTACGCTCAAGGGCTCCGCGCAGTCAGCGCTGACAAGATCATCGAGCGGGCCGGGATCACGAAGGTGACGTTCTACCGTCATTTCCCAGCGAAAGACGACCTTATTGTCGCCTACCTCGAGCGCCGGGCGGCTTGGGAGCGGATGGTCATCCTCGCAGCAAGTGAGACCGCCCATGGCGACGTCGATGAGACACTCCGGCTCGTTTCCTACGGGATCGGACAGGAGGCCTGCTCCCCCGGCTTCCGCGGGTGCCCGTTCATCAACGCCGCGGCGGAATACGCGGACGCGGAACACCCGGTGCGGAAGGTCGTCGACGCCCACCGCACCTGGTTCCTATCGATGCTCAACAAGCTCACCGCCTCAATCGGTATTCACGATCCCGCGGTGGCCGACGAGTTGATGATGCTGCGCGACGGAGCCATGGTGACCGGCTATCTCGGCGATGCGAAAAAGGTCGGCGCAGCGCTGCTTTCTGCCAGCCGAGCTGTGGTGGGCTTGGAACGATGACCACCGGATCAACCGATCTGCGCGCGATGCTAGCCACGCTCGAGGCGACAAAACGGCCCGACGAGTACGTTTATGCCGTCGTCGACCGGGACCATCCGGTCGTGCCACTGTCCGCGGCGACTGTCGCTGAGGATGAAGGGCTGACGGTGGTGCTCCGCCGTCCGGATGCCGATACTCACGGAGTCCGCTACGAGTTCGTGGCGGCGTGGTTGACCCTTACGGTGCACTCCTCGCTTGAGGCCGTCGGCCTCACCGCTGCATTCTCCACCGCGCTAGGAGAGGCCGGCATCAGCTGCAACGTCATGGCCGGTTTCCACCATGATCATCTACTCGTCCCGGCCACCGATGCCGGTCGGGCGCTGGAGGTGCTCAGCGGCCTCCGCACCCAGAATTAGCTCGGGCTTTTCACTAACTTTGAGCATTCGGCGCCTTGCGTGTCCACGTGCGATCGCGGATCTGGCCGAGTACACCACCACGGCGAGGGCCGACCCCCACAGCGCACCGGCTATGGTGTCCGAGAGCCAGTGAGCGCTGAGGTAGGTGCGCGACCAAGCCATCACGAGGATGTACCCGACGGCGAGAACCCACACCCACAGCCTCCGGTAGATGAGCGCGGCGAACACGCCGAGCGTCGCGACGTTTGTCACGTGTCCCGAGGGGAACGACCCGGCATCGCTGATCGTGAGCATGTCGTCGGGTCGAGCACGGGCGAGGATAGGTTTGAGCGCCTGGACCAGCACGAGCGAAACTACGCCGGCGACCAGGAAGCCGGGTACAGCCCTCGCGCGTCGGGTCAGCAGCAGCGTCCCGGCGATTAGCGCGGGAATGACCCCGAATCCCAGTCCGTCCGCACCCCACACGTCGAGAACGTAGGCAAGTTGGGTTAGCGGGTCCGTGCGGCTCGCCACCATCACCGCACGCCACCAGAGGTCGATCACGGGTGGGCCGACCACCACCGAGAGCACCGCCCCCGCCGCAGGAACCGCCAAGACGACGGATGCGGATATCGCGTGAACAAGTCGAGACGACACAGGCCTCATGTTGTGAGTGTCCGTTGGATTCGCGAGTCCGACACTGTGGCAAGTACGGACGTCACGCTGGCGGCGGCAAGCGGCTCCTCCACGATACCCAGCAGTTTGTCGACTGCTGGGCCCACATCGCGGAGCTCGTGTGCGGGCTGCGAGGGGCTCGTCACCGTTGGACTCTTTCTCCGGATGAGGCCGTGACGGTGGATGAGTATGCCTGATAGCACGGCTGCGCCGAGCACCAGATTGATCGTCCCGTTGATCAGCACGGCGAGGTCGGAGAGGAGGAAGCCGTACAAGCCCCAGATCGCGCCGTACCCACCTGCGAGAACCCATGTCGCGACCGCATTTCCGCTCAGGTCGGACGCGGTGAAAATGGCCAGGATGCTCGGTCCGAATGCCCAGACCGTAGTAGTGGCGAGGACCACCGTCACGAGCTCTGGAACCCCGATAGCGAGGACCCCGCCGAGTAGGGCGAGGAACAAGAAGGGGGTCGCCAGCAGGTGGCGGTCTCCTCCCCAGACAGTGCTGAGGACGAATACCGCTGCAGTCAAGAGGGCCGGCAACAGCAGCGCCAGCGCCGTGAAGGGCGAGCCATTGATGTAACTCGAGACCACCCACGCCGTGTTCGATGCGGTTCCGGTGGCCCACCCCGCTATGGAGACGCCCTTTGCGTTGTGGGAGCGGACGAGGAGTGCCAGTTGCGGTATCGCGCCGGCCACCGCTATCGCGGACGCAGCAACAGGAAGTACGAGCAGAAGCGCTTCGGTGGCGCTCAGGCCCTGCAGGGATGAGAAAAAGGCGTGCACGGACATGCTGCTGAGGATCCTTTGGTGAAGTGTCTCGACGGTGGGATTCCACGCTACGAATCCCCCAGACCCCGGACATCCGCGCCCCTACTGACTTATCACCGGCGCCCCTCGACTAGACCTGTGGATTGTTCCAGATCCAGTTGACCCGGTCGTACAGCGGCGAGAGCCCTGCCCGCAGCAGATTGTCGAGCGACTGGTTGGTGCCGCCGGGCGCCGGCCGGCCGGTCTCCGCGATCAGCCGGTCGATTCCCGCCCGGCGTGCCGCCTCGGCGCGGATGGCAATGAGCGCCCGTTGGGCGCCGCGCCCTCGATGCTCGGGGAGTGTCGCCGCGCCGAGGAGCGCCCCGACACCTCCGACGATCGCGAGCGACGCTCCGGCGATGAGCGACTGATCTGCCCAGACTCCGAACGGTTGGATGAATCCTCGCCGCGCGGACTCGGCGGCGAGGGAGGCCAAGTGCTCGGGCGGCATTCCGAAACCGCGGAACACGGTGTCAGCCCATTCGTCAAGGTCTTCCGGGCCGACCGCTTCGACCCGGAGCCCGTGCGGGTATTCGCCCGCGACGTCGCTCGACCCGGAGAGTTTGACCCAGCTTGAGCCGGCGGTCAGCCCGAACTCTGCACAGAGCAGATCCCAGTCGGGGGGAAACAGCTCGGGTGCGATCTGGATCGTTGCCGAGGGTGTGCCCTGGGCGAGGTAGAAGTCGACCATCTCGACGATCGCGGCACGGTCGATCGGGCGGAAGAAACCTAGTGCCTTGCTCCAGTAATTCACCGGATCGTTCGCCATCGAAGTCGCGATACCGCCTGACGCCAAGTGCACTGCGCGCGTTCGAAGAACGTCTTTCGCGGGTTCGGGCGCGCCGTTAAGCCAGTCGAAGAACCACGCGGCCTCGGCTCGCTCGGACGCGAAGAATGGGAGACCGTCGGCGGGTCTGTGGTCTGGGGTGAACTCGGGCATGCGCGCTCTCTCCGTGATGTCGAGAGGCACAGCGCGTCTCCCTGCCGACGTTACGTGCCGTCGAGGCGTCGTTCATCCGTGGTTATACGGAGGTCCTTCCCTCGCCTCCGGGTACCTCCGTGCCCGCACGGATGAGCCGCGGAATGCGCCTCCGTACCGTCAAACGCATGGATGTTTTCCATCCAGTTTCCAGAGACGAGGACACAATGACTGACCCCATCAACCCCACCGCCGGCGTACACCGCTTGGAGCCCGAACCCGTTGTGCGGACGTACGACTACATCGTCGTCGGCGGCGGAACGGCCGGCAGTGTGATTGCCTCCCGGCTCAGCGAGGACCCGGAAATCGAGGTGCTGCTCATCGAGGCGGGATCGGCGACGGCACTTCCCGAGATGGAGTTCCCGGGCTACTGGCCCGCGCTGCTCGGCACGTCGGCGAACTGGGGGGAGTCGACCGTCGAGCAGGGCTTCCTCGGTGCCCCGCTCGCCGCACCGCGCGGGAAGGCGCTCGGCGGTTCGTCGAGCATCAACGGACTGAACTTCCTCCGCGGCCACAGCTCCAGCTACGACGCCTGGGTCGACCAGGGCGCTACAGGGTGGGGCTTCGATGACCTCCTCCCCTACTTCCGCAAGAGCGAGACCACGGTCGGACGCGATCCGCTCTTGCGCGGCACCGACGGACCCCTGTTCGTCGGCCCGACGCTCGACCCCAGTCCTGTGGTAGTCGCGGGCCTCGCCGCCGCGGCGGAAATGGGATACCGGACTGCGGACGACATCTCCTCTGGCGTCGAGACCGGCTTCGGCCTCTCCGACGCGAACGTGCGCGACGGACAGCGGATGAGCGCCGCCGACGCCTATCTGCGCCCCTTCGCCGGGCGGCCGAACCTTCACATCATCACCGATTCGACGGCCAGGCGCCTCCTCATCCATGACGGCGTGTGCACGGGTGTGGAATACGGTGACGGCGTCGTGTTCGGAACCGTCGCGACTGCGCGTCGAGAGGTCATCCTGACTGCCGGCGCGATCGGCTCTGCCCAGCTATTGATGCTCTCCGGTGTCGGCCCCGCGGACCACCTCACCGAACTCGGAATCGACGTGGAACTCGACCTGCCCGGTGTCGGCGCGAACCTGCACGACCACCCCATGTCGACCGTGGTGTTCGAGCACGCGACACCGCTGGCGACCAACCCGGAGAACATCTTCGGACAAGGAGTCGGACTCGTCAACACGAACGGGAGCGACGACGCGCCGAACCTGCAGATCCTGTTGATCAGCCAGCCCTACCGTAACCAGGCGCTCGACGGCCCGGCACCGGGCGAGGGCTACGCCATCGCGTTCTCGGCGATGCTGCCCCGCAGCCGCGGAACCGTGCGCCTGTCCAGCCGCGACCACCTGGCCTCGCCGCTCATCGACCCGGACTACCTCGGCGACACCCACGACCAGCAGGTCATGATGGCCGGACTCCGCATCGCGAGAGAGATCGGCTCCGCGGACGCCCTTGCCGACTGGCGCGGGGCGGAAGCGCAGCCCGGGCGCCCGCTCGACGGGGAGGACGCCATGCTCGCTTACCTCCGGGAGAGCCTGACGGTCTACTTCCACTACGCGGGCACCTGCCGTGTGGGCACCGACGACCTGGCCGTCGTCGACCCGGAGCTCCGTGTGCGCGGCATCTCACGGCTGCGCGTCGCCGATGCATCCATCATGCCTTCGCCCGTGTCGGCGAATACCAACGCGACCGTCTTCGCCATCGCCGAGCGAGCCGCCCAGCTCATCGCCGGCTGATGAGCGGCCGAGGGGACGGTGTCGATGTCATCGTCATCGGCGCCGGCCCCGCCGGCCTCGCCGCAGCCCACGAGCTGATGCGTGTGGGCCGGCGGGTACTGGTACTCGATCGGGGCACTTCGGTGGCCTCGAGTTGGCGCGCGCACCGTACGGGCTTCCGCCTGCACACGGTGCGGCGCCTCTCGGGGCTACCCGGCATGGTCATCCCCCGCGAGTACGGACGATACGTCACCAGTTCGGATCTGGTGCGGTACCTCGAGCAGTATGCCGAGGGCATCGACGTGCGGTTTGATTCTCGGGTCACCGAGGTAGAGCGGGTCCGGGATGCCCCTGACAGCGCTCGTTGGTCGGTTACCACGACCGGCGGCGTTGCCCATCGCGCCGCGTCGGTGGTCATGGCGACCGGATACAACCGGCTCCCCCACATTCCCGAGTTGCCGGGGCTCGACGGTTTCACCGGCTCGGCGTTGCACGTGTCCGACTATGCGGGCGGTGGCCAGTTCGCCGGCATGGATGTGCTCGTCGTGGGTTCGGGCAACGCGGCGGCGGAGGCCGCCACCGAGCTGGTGGCAACGGGAGCCCGACGGGTGACCATGGCGGTGCGTACGACGCCGCATATTGTCCGGAGACGTGTAGGAGGCGTCTCGATGCAGGCGATCGCCATCGCCATGAGCCTCCTCCCGGTCGGGCTGGCCGATCGGCTGGCGTCCGCGCTCGCGCACTTCACGGTCCCCGACCTGTCTGCCAGGAACCTGGGACGCCCACGACCGGACCTCTTCACGCGGGTGCGGCGGGACCGCTCGGTGCCGGTGCACGACACGGGCATTCTGCGCTTGCTCGAGGCGGGGACGGTGATCCCGGTCGCGGCCGTCGCCGGCTTCGAGCGGGAAGCGGTTCTCCTGGCTGACGGGCAGCAGCTCCACCCCGATGTGGTGGTGTTCGCCACCGGATACCGCCGCGGGCTCGAGCGCCTGCTGGGAGGACTGGGTTTGCTCGACGAGCACGGCGATCCGCGAGCGGCGTCGGGATCGCGGGCCGCTCCCGGCTTCTCGTTCGTGGGTTTCACCGTTTCGGCGACAGGCGCCCTCAGGCAGATGGCCGGGGACGCCCGCCGGGTCGCGAATGAGGAACGGCGAGCGGCGAAGCGCGGTCCGCTCAGTCGCGGGCGATGAGCTTGGCCCGGCTGGCTGAGCCCGTCTTCCGCAGGATCGCCGAGACGTGCGACTCAACGGTCCGCACGCTCACGAACAGCGCCGCCGCTATCTCCCCGTTGCTCTGTCCATCGCGAACCAGCCCGTCGACCCGGCGCTCCGCCGCCGTCAGCTGGGCCGGGGAGACCACTTTCCGTTTCTCCGTGGAGGCGGCTTCCAGATGGTGGCGCAGCCCCTCGATGCCGGCCGCCTCGAAGAGCAGTTCGGCGCCGCTGATGTCGTCTCGCGCCTGAGTCACCCGCCGCAGCCGCCGCAGGATCCGGGTGCGCTGCAGCAGTGCCAGCATCTCGTCGCCCGGTCTACGGTGATCGGCTGCTAGGTCGACGGCCGCAGTGGATTCGGCCAGCGCAGCCGAGAGATCGCCCGTCGCTGCCAGGTACAGCGCCGTCATCCGGTGCAGGCCGATCTGCGAGATCGGCCGATCCCTCGTCTCCACGAAAGCGCGGATGCGGGCGAGGCGGACGCCGGCCTCCTCGATGTCGCCTACCTGCAGCAGTGCCTCCACGAGGGGGAGGTCGACGCGGAAGCGGCTTCCGGGTTCGACGAGTTCGAGGTCGTCCGCCGTCTTCGCTGCGACCCGCAGGTGTCGTATCGCTTCGTGCCAGTCGCGCCGTCCGAGGGCGGACATTCCGAGCAGCCCTTCGATTTCCAGCGCAGTGTCGGTGGTCGAGGCGCGCCAGGCGGGGATGATCCGGCGGAGGTCGTCGTGACGGCCTGTGGCGACCATGAGCAGCCCTGCCATCGTCTGGAGACCTGCCGGCAGGTCGCCGGAGGTGATGTCGAAACCGGAGCGGCTGGCGAGCACTTCCGCCGCGCCTACGTTGCCGGCGATAGTCTCGACGAGAGCGGCGTGCGCGAGGAAGACGCGTTCGATCCCTTCTTTGCCTTCCGCCCTCGCCCAGTCGACTAGACCGGCCAAGGACCGGCGGGACAGGTGGACGTCGTCGGCCAGGTGGGCGAGGAAGCCCTCTGTGGCGAGGCCCGAGTCATCGAGTCCGACCACGAGTCGCACCGCCTGTCGGCGGTTCATGTCGGCGATGATCTCGTGGTCGAGTCCGTCGCCGGCGTCTACGTGCGACCGCGCGAGCCCGCGCAGTGCCCGATGGGTGGCGTTGGGGGTGTCAGCGGCGGACAAGTCGGAAAGCGCTGCGGCCGAGCGACGGGCGCGTTGCGACACCCGCAGGCCCGCAGCGGATACGGAGTTGGCGTGGAGGATCGCCTTTCGGACAGCCTCCGGCGCGGCGGCCGTCGCGAGGAAGCCGCGGGCCCGCGCCGGGTCGGCGCTGGTTGTCAGGGCGACCCACGTGTCGTATTGGGGTATGTCGAGGCGCGAGGGTGCGACGCGGCCGAGCGCGAGGAGGCAGGCGTTGTCGTCGCCGGCGGAGAAGAGGTGCTGGGCTTGGGTGAGAAGACGGTCCTGGTATGCGGCCGTCGAAGGGTCGGTCCGTTCGACCGCTTGCGCGTCGAAGTGGGCGGATCGGAGTCGTGCGCCACGCTGGCGCATGATGACGGCGGCGGCCGTGAGCGCCAGCGCGATTGTCTCGTCGGGCCCGGGCGGCTGGGACTGCTGGAGGTGCTGCGCCTTGATTACGGGATCGGTGATCGCCCGGGCGATGAATGCGTGCAGCTCCCGTCGCCGGGATTGTCCGAGGCTGGCCGTGGCGGCGGAGGCGTGCAGGGGATGCCGGGTGGTGGCGGTCCCCGTTGTCATTTCGAGGAAGCCGGCGTCGTCTGCCTCGTCGATGGCGTTCTCCGGGATCCCGGAGAAGCGGAGGACGTCGCCCAGAAGGGCGAGGGAGGGGCGTCCGAGGAGGGCGACGATCGCGACGACGTCGGAGGCCGGGCGGCTGAGCGCCTGTAGCCGGTCCGCGACGGCGACGGCGAGTGGCGGCGGGGCGTCGAGTGTGCCGACTTGGAGCGCGCCGAGGTCGCCGGTGGCGCCGCGTCGGATGAGTTCGAACGCCCACATCGGGTTGCCACCGGTGTGCTCGCGGAGCGCTACGACCTGTGAGCGGGTTGGAGTGGATGGCCACGCCGGGCGAGTGAGGCGTTCGAGTTCGTCGACCGTCAGGCCGTCGAGGTCGTGGACCTGGTTGGGATCGAAGGTGAGTCCCGAGGTGTGGGCGGATCGGCGCCCGTATTCGCGGGTGGTTGCGACGAGACGGATGGGGCTGTCTGAGAGGTGTCTGAGGGCGCGTTCCATGACCGCGATCGACTCCGGGTCGGACCAGTGCAGGTCGTCGACTAATAGCACTACAGGCATGTTGGCGGAGATCTGACGCAGGATGCTCTCGAATGAGAGGGCCGTGGCCAGTGCTGGTATCTCGGTCTCGGCTGGGCGCCGGCCGAGGGCGATCTCGAGGATGGTGCGGTGTTCACCTGCGGTGCTTCCGAGCAGCTCGAGGTCGAGGTCGCCCAGGAGGTCCCAGAGCATGCTGTAGGAGGTGTGCCTTTCGGCGAATGACGGGCTCGCGCGCAGTACGAGTGAGCCGGACAAGGAGAACCGGGTGGCGGCGGCTGCGATGAGGGTGGACTTGCCGATCCCTGGCTCCCCCACGAGCAACAGGCGCTGATCCGTCGAAGCGGGCAGAGCGGCGATGAGAGCAGCCGCCGTCGTCCGATCCAGTGCAGCGAGGTTGGAGTCGATCTTCGTCATGGTTCAGCTTTCGTCGGTCACGCAATAAAAGGGAGCGCGCGACCGGTGGTGGCCGCACGCTCCCTCGCTGGTGAGGTGGCTATTTGGAGAAGGACGCGGCCTCGGTGATCACGCGCGCGACGGTCTCGGGATCGGCGGCCATCGACAGGTGTCCCGAGGTGACGACGGTCAGGCGCGAAGCGGCGCGCTCGGCCATCCACGACTGGGTCTCGAACGGGATGCTGTGGTCGTCGGTACCGGCGACGTACCAGGACGGCAGCGTCTTCCACGCCTGGTCGGCGCGGGCCGGCTCGGAGAGGGCCTGGAAGGTGATCGGGCGTTGTTTGGCGAACAGGGGTGCCGCGAGTTCCTCGGGGAGGCCGTTGACGAAGCCACCGGCGAAAGCGCCCGGCTGCAGGTAGAGGTCGACGTTGTGGTCGCCGGGGAACGGCGCCATGTCGAACAGGGCGCCGGGGTCGACCGGGCCGGCGTGGCCGGCGAGGTCGAGGATGGTCTCGCCCTCCTCGGGTACGAAGGCGTTGAGGTAGACGAGTGCCTGCACGTCGGGGTGGGTGAGCGCTGCTCCCCCGATGACTGCTCCGCCGTAGGAATGTCCGACGAGCACGACCGGTCCTGTGGTGCGTGTCTTCAGGAACGCGGCGAGGTAGTCGGTGTCGTTGTCGAGGGAGCGGAGCGGGTTGGCGAAGTGGGTGACGGTGTAGCCGTCTGCGGCGAGCAGGGCGTCAACCGCGGCGAAGGGGCTGGAGTCGCTCCAGGCGCCGTGGACGATGACGATGGTGGGCTGGGTGGTCATGATGACTTCCTTCTTCTTTGTTTGGGATGGTGGGGTGATCGGGTGGAGGTGGGTGCTACTTGGCTGCTGCGGCGGACTCGATGGCCTTGGTCACGGCCTCGGGGTCGGCGACCATCGAGAGGTGTCCGGCCTTGACCTCGATGAGGGTGGAGCCGGCGCGCTCGGCCATGAAGCGCTGAGTGGAGATGTCGATGCTGTGGTCCTCGGTTCCGGCGATGTACCAGGACGGGAGGGTCTTCCATGCCGGGTTCGCGGCGGCGGGCTCGATGAGTGCGGCGTAGGCGATCGGGCGCTGGCTGGCGAGGTAGGTCGCGGTCTGCGCGTCGGTGAGGCCGTTGGAGAATCCGCCGGCGAATGCTTCGGGCTTCAGGTAGAGGTCGACGTTGTGGTCGCCGGGGAACGGCGCCATGTCGAACAGCGCGGCCGGGTCGACCGGGCCGGCCTTGCTGGAGAGGTCGAGAATAGTCTCGCCCTCCTCCGGCACGAAGCCGTTGACGTAGACCAGCGACTGCACGTCGGTGTCGCTCAGCGCGGCACCGCTGATGAGCGCTCCGCCGTAGGAGTGTCCGACGAGAACGACGGGACCCTCGGTGCGGGTCTCGAGGAACGAGGCGAGGTACGCAGTGTCCGCGCCGAGGGCGCGGAGGGGGTTCGCGAAGTTGACCACGGCGTAACCGTCGGCGCGTAGTTCCTTGCTCACGGCGTCGAACGGGCTGGCGTCGCTCCATGCGCCGTGCACCATGACGATGGTGGGCTTGGACGGGTCGACCGGCACCTCGCTGGACGAGCCGGCGGCGGCGTCCACCGGTGCGGGGGCGCAGCCGGCGAGGGCGACCAGAGCGACCGCGGATGCGGCGACTACGACGCCGATACGGCCGCGCTTTGACGAGGAGAGTGACGAGAAGATGTTCATGATGGGCTGCTTTCGTTGAGGTGATGCAGGATGTGTGGTCCGGATGGACCGGGAGGAGATCTGGAGAACAACCCATGTAGACGAACTGGTTACTCTACGTAGGCACAACTATGGGGGGTCGGTCGGAAAAGCACAACTCGAAATTGAAAATAGGTAGACGAACTGGTCACATATTCGGAAAAATCAGATCCCAGCACCGTGCTGGAAGACCCGTGGATGCACGGATGACCGGCAGTTGCACGCGTTTTATCGTTTATGCGTGACCTCCCCGAATTCCCCGACGACTACGCCGCCCGGCCCACAACCCGCGACCGGGACCGGTGCACGCGCGGAAGCAGAGGTCTACGTGACTGCGTTCGAAGAAGCGCTCCAACAACGCGTGCCGGCGCCGCTGAGATTCAGTTCCGTAGACGACCTGAAGGAGGAGTTGTCGTGGCTCGATTCGCGAGGTACCGCGATGCTGTTCGCGGACTTGGGAAGCCCCCAGGAGGCTGCGAGAAGAATCATCCTGAAGTGGATAGTCTCCGAACACCTCCGCCGGCGGAGGCGCGGGTTTCGCATCCTCGCTGCCGGTGCAGGGGTTCTCGGGTTGACGCTGCTGGTCGCCTCCAACGTCAACAATCCTCGCGTCAGGTGTTCGCCTTAGTGCCCGGCGGTCGCTCCCCCCACTCGACACCGGCAAGGTCGGCCGTGGCGTCCCAGGTCGCGCGGGCGAGCGTGTCGTCGTCGAGTAGACCGATCCGGCGGATCACCGTGGTCGGTCCCTCCACGCGCGGCTGGCCGATCGACGACCACAGTCTCGGCCCCCAGATCTGACCGCCGTCGGCTACGGGATCCAGAGCGGCGCGGACGATGGGCCACGCCCCGCGGTCCTTGCCCTGTGCGACCGCGAATAGCGGTGCCGTGGCGATCCGCCGAAGCACTGTCGGTTCCATCACGCCGGCCCGGCGTGGGCTCAGACCGTCGTGAGCTCCGCCAGGGTGCGCGAGAACGCTCGTCACCTGGCTGGCGCTGCCGCGGAGCCGACGGTCGAGTTCGAGGGCGATGAGCATCTGGGCGGCCTTCGACCGCGCGTAGGTCGGGAAGCTCTGATACGCACCCGTCGTGCTGTTCAGGTTCGCCATGTCGAGGGTACGGAGCCGCGCCAGCCACGGTGCAATGCTCGCGAGGGTGATCAGGCGGCTGCCCGCCGTGCGTTCCAGCACAGCCATCGCCTGCGCGGCGAGAGCGAAGTTGCCTACGACGTTCACGCCGAAGACGGTCTCGTTGCCGTCGGCCGTCTCTGTGCGTGCTTTTGTGAGAATGGCTGCGGCATTGAGCACGAGCGCGTCGACTCGAGGCAGGTCGCGCAGGGCAGTGGCCGTCTCGGCGACCGACGAGAGACTCGACAGATCGAGGTGAAGATAAGAGACTCTCGCACCGGGTACCCGAGCGCGGATCGATGCAATCGCGTTCTGCGCCTTGGCCTGGCTGCGCGACGCCATCACCACCGTGGCGCCGGCGTGGGCGAGTTGTTCGCTGATGAAGTAGCCGATACCGGCGTGCCCGCCGGTGATGACGAAGACCTTTCCTTCGGCGCGAGGCAGGCGTCGCGGATTCCACCCGGCAGCGACGCCGGTCGTGTCCCGCTCGATTTTGACAGACATGCGCTAGATCGCCTTCGGGAGAAAGACGCGGGCGCCGGAGATGGCTGCGTTCTCGACGGCGTCGATCACACGGAAAGTGCGAAGCGCCTCGGCGAAGTCGGGCGCGTTGCGCGAGCCCTCCCGCAAGTCAGCGGCGAAGGTGTCGTACATCCGGGCCACGCTGTAGGCGGTCGTATTCACCAGCAGCTCAAGACCGGGGGTCTGGTCGGTGAAGCGCTCGGGGATGGTGAGCGCCGTGAGGCGGTCGCTGCCTTGCGAACCGGAGATGGTCGGCGCGAACATACCCGGGTGACCTCCTTCGGCGCGGAGCTGCAGGGTGCCCTCGGTCCCGTTGATCTCCCACAGGAACATCTCCCCGCCTTGGTGTCCTTCGCGGAAGTGGAGGCTTGCGGTGGTTCCCGACTCGAGCCGGCCGATAACCGCGACCTGGTCCGGCGCCGTCTTGACGATCCGGTCGCCGGTTTCGAGGACGACCATGTCGGGGCGGCGGGTGTCGAGAACGGCCGAGAGTTCACTGAAATCGCCGAGGACGTGGTTGAGCACGTCGATGCTGTGGGCGGCTACAAGGCGCAGCAAGCTCGCGCCGTTTTCCTTCTTGACGATGTACGAGTTGCCCTGGTCGATGATCCCACCGAGACCGGCCGAGCCGATCAGGGTGGTGGACAGGACGGTTCCGACATAACCCTCGGCGACGAGCTCGCTGGCATACATTACGGCGGGATTGCTGCGGGACTGCAATCCGACGAGTGTTCGAGCCTTCTTCTGCTGCGCGAGCCCGACCATCGCCTGGACCTCGTCGATATCCAAGCCGAGAGGCCACTCGCTGTAGACGGACTTGCCTGCATTGAGGGCCGCATCGACGATCTCGCGGTGATGCGCAACCTTGACAGTGACGACCACGAGGTCGACCTCGGGACTTGTGACGAGGTCATGGTGATTGCTGAATGCCAGCTTCACGCCGAACGCCGCTGCCGCAGCATCCGCCGAATCTTGACGTGTGCTGCTCAAAGCCGTGATCTCGTACGACGGCAGCGATCGAAGCGCCGGGATATGCGCTTCCGCCGCCCACCCTCGCTGCGCATTGACGCCGACGATGCCGACTCTGATCGGCGCGCTCATACGAGTGCCGCCCCGAAGAACTCGACGCGTGTCGCAGGAACATCCATCGCTGGGCTCGGCACCGTCAGAGCGCCTGCCGCGACCATGGCCGCCTGCACCGCAGGGAGGTCCGAGGTCTCGATCGTATAGATACAAAGGAACTCCGCGGGCGCGTCGACCGGTGCGAGCATACGGCGGAAGTCGGCCGAGACGAAGCCTGGAAGCGCGAGCAGCTCCGGTATGTGCGTCGCTAGGTACCAGTCACGGTATTCGGCTTCGCGGCCGTCGAGGGCCCTGCTGCGCACTGTCTGGATGTACTTGGTCAATGGGTCCACTCTCGTCGATGGTCAAATCGGAATTGTTCGTTCCGGTTTGAAACATAGCAGAAACGGAATGGGTGTGTCCGTTTTTCGAGAGATTAGTTTTTGGCGCTTCGGTGCGCACCGAAGTTTGGTGTTCGGTGCATGTTGCTCGGGTCGCCGGCGATGGACCTGCTGCGTTGCGCGGCCTCAGGGGCTAGCGCGGCGCCCGGAGCCCGTTGAGGATGACTGCGCAGGTGCGCTCCCACTGGTCAGATGGGGCATGGAAACCGAGACAATCGCCAGCATCGACCGATGCACGACTAAGGACGATGAAATCTTGCCAGGTGACATCCGCGCGCAGTACCCCGGCGTCGTGGGCTCGACGCACAATCTGCTGGACGAGCTCTCGTAGAGGACGGGAGTCATCTCTGATTGCCTCACCCGGGAGGTCAGAATTTGCGGCGAGAAACTCCGCAATGCCCTGGTTCCCTACCTGGGTCTGGCTGAAGAACCTGAAGAAGGCCACAAGACCGTTCCACGCGTCTGGATCCTCTAGTGAGAGCAGCGCGACGGCCTCGACCTCATCGAGGCCGTCGGCGAGGATGTCGTCGAGTAGGGCCTCTTTCGATCCGAAACGTCGATATAACGTACCGACGCCCACTTCGGCGCGGGCGGCAATCTCGGCCGCCGTGACGTCGAGGCCCTTCTCCGCGACCAGTTCCCTCGCGGCAGCCACCAGACGAACTCGGTTTCGCCGGGAGTCGGCCCGCATGTCCGGCTGGCTAATGGCGGTTGTTGTTGCGTCGGGAGCTGGAGCGTCGGTCATGCCTTCACCCTAGGCGAGATCGGACGAACGCATTCCGGTCCAGCTGGCTTCTCCGTGCTCGCACGGAGGTCGCGACATCCAATGGGTACATCACCGGGAGCACAGCCGTATTAGGTAACGCGAAATGTGAACAGCTTGGTGCCCGCACGGATGTGTGCACCGGCAAATAGGTCTAAGCCAAGACCCGTCCACGCATTTCAGTTCACAAGGCTTTCTCTAGCGACTGATCTGTCCGGCGGCCAGGTAAGCGAAGAAGAACGCGACGCCGACCGCGAGCACAACCAGCGCTAGAAGAACACGGCCGCGCGCGTTGTGGATGCGGTATCTGGCTGTCAGGATCAACAGCACAAGGCCAATGACGGCGATAATCGTCCAGTAAAACCAACCCGTTGTGTCAGAAATCAAAACGAGACCATAAACACCTTCGCCCACGGCTATTCCCGACAAAATGCCGGACCCGAGAAGTGCCCGCCAGCCATCGCGGTGGAACCAAGACGCGGCGACGCCAACAAATGGCCCGACCACAATGCCGATGATGAGGAACAGTGTTTGCTCGTCGGCAGACCCACGTAACCCGGACACAATCTGATAGCCCAGGACGAGGGCGACGAAGCTGACCGCTCCGAAAACGGCCGACGGTACCGTCCTTGCCCGGCATTCCGCTACGACCATGGCGGTCAACAGCGTCCAGCCCGATGCCGAGTTCGCGAACGGGCGGAGAACATCTGGCAGGAACGTCTGCGCAAATGACGTCGCTCCCCCAAACAGCGCGCTAGCGGCCGCCACCGCAATGAGTTGCACTGCAAGCCTCCCCATTGAGGCACTACGGTTGCTGCTCTCATCACCGTGCGACGTGTCAGTCTTCGTCGATTGCGAAATCGACGCACGACTACCGCTCATTCCGGCTCAAACTGATTCTTCCGTACCCGCACGGACCTCGTGGGCGCCGGGAGTTCTTGCCGTCGAAGCTATGGGACAAGGCTGCCGGATCGGGTTCGGTGCGACACCCCGATGGTGCGAGGTGACTCAGCCGCGCGTGTGCTCAGCCGCGAGGCGGATGGGAAACAGTGATCGTCTCCACGATTCAAGACGCCTCGGAACCCACTAGTTTCGAGACAGGCTACGGCGCTTAGCCGCGCGCATCTACGATGCGCCAAACTGTCGATCCCCACAGAAAAACGGCCATTCCGTCATCCTCGCGGATTCTGAAATGGCCGTTTGACCTGCTATTTTTCTGTGGATCCAAGGGGATTCGAACCCCTGACCCCCTGCATGCCATGCAGGTGCGCTACCGGGCTGCGCCATGGACCCATGTTTTCTTTCCGATCGCTCGAAAAGGCAACTTGTAAAGATTACTACATCAATTCGGGCCCGTGGACCGCTTTCGACCGCCCATCACGAAAATCCCCGGCAAATCGCCGAAAAAATCATGGAGAACGAATATCCAGCGGATGCCGCGACGACCCTCCCCCGGCGGAACACGCGTGAGCCTGGCTGCCACCCTGTGCGCCACGGTACGACCCCGAGCCGCCCGTCTCCCGATCCGTCCCCGCAGGCGGGCGCCTGCCGGCGTACACGGACCGACGAGAACGGGGTCCTAACGACGGATGCCCGCCCTGCCGAAGCAGGACGGGCATCCGTGTGTCTGGAGAGACTACGAGACGGGGACGACGAGGCCGCCCCAGGTGTCGTTGATGTACTCGGCCGTCTCATCCGAGGTCAGCAGCTCGAAGAGCTTCTCGACGCGGGGGTCGCTCTCGAGTTCCTCGGTCGTGGCGAGCACGTTGACGTACGGGCTGTCGCTGCCCTCGATGAGGATCGCGTCGTCGGAGGTGAGGCCGGCGGGGAGTGCGAACGAGATAGTGACGAACGCGGTGTCGACGTCGGGGACCGACTGCGCGAGGGTCGCGTTCTCGATCTCGACGAACTCGTAGTCGTTCGGGTTCTCGGTGATGTCGGCGAGCGTGGTCGGCTCGTCGGTGGTCTCGATCAGGCCCTCGGCCGCGAGGATCTTGAGCGCGCGGCCCTCGTTCGTCGGGTCGTTCGGGATGGCGATCTTCGCGCCGTCGTCGAGGTCGTCGAGGCTGTCGATCTTGTCGCTGTAGAACGCGGCGCTCGGCAGGTAGACTTCGCCGACGCTCACGAGCGAGTCGTTGGACGCCTCGTTGTAGGTGGCGAGGAAGTTCGCGTTCTGGAAGAGGTTGGCGTCGGTCGACCCGTCGCTCACCGACAGGTTGGGGGTGTTGTAGTCGGTGAAGGGGACGAACTCGATGGTGAGTCCGGCATCCTCGGCGAGGTTCTCCTGAACCCAGGTCAGGATGTCGCCGGCCGGGGTCTGCAGAGCGCCGACCTTGATCGTGCCGAGGTCCGTGCTGTCGGAGTCGGTCGTCGCGGCGGGCTCGCTCGAGGCGCAGGCCGAGAGGCCGACGGTGAGGGCGGCGACGGCAACGGCGGCACCAGCAAGGCGCGCGCTGCGGAGGTTGATACGCATGATTTCTCTTCTCTTGGGGGTGGGGTGATGCAAATAGCGGCCGTGATGCTGACTTCGGCCGCCCGGGTGAAACTAGCGGGCTTCGGCGGCGGCCTTCAGCTCGAGCGACTCGACCGCTTTGACGCGGCCGGTGTCGGAGGACGTGCGGGCGAAACGCCTCGCGAAGTGCGTGGCGATGGCGGCGAGCGACTGCACGATGATGAAGATGATGATGATCACGGCGACGATGTGGATCGTCGAGTAGCGCTGGTAGCCGTAGCGGAACGCCACGTCGCCGAGGCCGCCGCCCGCGACGGTCCCGACCATCGCCGAGAAGTTGATGATGGATGTCACGGTCGTCGCGAGTCCGAGCAGCATGCTGGGCAGCGCCTCGGGCACGAGCACCTTGCGCACGATCTGCCACCGGCTCGCACCCAGCGAGTTCGCCGCCTCGGTGAGCCCCGGGTCGATCTCCTTGAGCGCGATCTCGACCATGCGGGCGAAGAACGGGATGGCGACCAGCGACAGTGGCACGATCGCGGCCGTGGATCCGATGAACGTGCCGATGATCAGCCGCGTGAACGGGATCACCGCGATCATCAGAATGATGAACGGGATGGAGCGGCCGAGGTTGACGATGAAATCGAGCAACCGGTTCACGACCCGGCCGAGCGCACGCGAGCCGAACGGGCTCTCGAACAGTCCGCCCTTCTCCGTGCCGACGAGCAGGATGCCGAGGGGAAGACCGACGACGATCGTGACGAGCAGCGCGATCGAGACCATGTAGAGCGTCTGCCCGGTGCCGACGATCAAGACGTCGACGAGGTCGCTCCAGAACTTGGGGTCCGAGGTGTCGTTCATGCTGCGGCTCCCGCGGTCGTGGTGGGCGTCACGGTCTCGACGAGGAGACCCTGGCGGCGAAGGTCGGCGATGGCGGCGGCGATCGTCTCCGGCGAGCCGGGAAGCTCGAGCCGGGTGCGGCCGGCCTGGCTGCCCGCGATCGTCTCGATCGTGGCGCCGAGGATACTGACGTCGATCGCGTACTCGCGGGCGAGCTGTGCGATCACCGGCCGGTCGGCGAGTCCGCCGCTGAAGGTGATGTCGATGACCGTGCCGGTCGTGCCGGCCGGCACCTCGCCGAGCGGGAAGAGTTCGTGGGCGAGACGCGAACCGGGCTTCGAGATGAGCTCGACGAGCTTGCCCTGTTCGGCGATGCGGCCGCCCTCGATGAGCGCAGCGGAGTCGCAGATGGCCTTGACCACGTCCATCTCGTGGGTGATGAGCAGTACGGTGAGGCCGAGCTCCCGGTTGATGGTCTTGAGCAGGTCGAGGATCGAGCGTGTGGTCTCGGGGTCGAGCGCGCTCGTCGCCTCGTCGGAGAGCAGCACGCTCGGGCGGGTGGCGAGCGACCGGGCGATGCCGATCCGCTGCTTCTGACCGCCGGAGAGCTGCGCCGGGTACGCGTTCGCCTTGTCGGAGAGGCCGACGAGCTCGAGGATCTCCCCCGCGCGACTGCGTCGCTCTTTGCCGTCGACGCCCACGACCTCGAGCGCGAGCTCGACATTGCCCTGCACGGTGCGGCTGGAGAGCAGGTTGAAGTGCTGGAAGATCATGCCGATGCCCTGGCGCGCGATCCGGAGATCCTTCGCCCCCAGGGAGGTCAACTCTCTGCCGTCGACAGTGATGCGGCCGGAGTCGGGACGCTCCAGCAGGTTGACCGTGCGGATGAGCGTACTCTTGCCCGCGCCGCTCTGGCCGACGACACCGTAGATCTCGCCGCGGCCCACCTCGAGGCTGACGTCGTCGAGGGCGAGGGTGTGGCTGGCGGCAGTCCCGAAGGACTTGCTGACGTGATCGATCGAAATCATGCTCTACCCGGGTTCGTGCGTGCTACGGAACGTCACGCGACGGCGGGCGACGGAATGGCTCAGTGTGACCGGAACGACTCCGGCAGAACAAATCGGTGTTACCGATTGTTACGGTACGCGTCATCCGCCGTTATGTAGACGACGTATGTCAACTACTCGGCGGCCTCGGTGGCCGGTTCCGTCTCGACGGACTCGGCAGCGCTCGCGACGTTGAGGGTTATCGTCGGGCAGTCCTTCCAGAGGCGCTCGAGCGAGTAGTACATGCGGTCGTCCTCATGGAAGACGTGGACGATGACGTCGCCGAAGTCGAGGAGGATCCAGCGACCCTCCGCGCGGCCTTCACGGCGCAGCGTCTTGGCACCGGCCTCGAGCATCTTGTCCTCGATCTCGCCGGCGATGGCGACGACGTTACGTTCGTTACGGCCGGTGGCGATCAGGAAGACATCGGTGAGGGGAAGCGGGCCGGACACGTCGAGGGCGACGAGGTCTTCGGCCTGCTTGGAGTCGGCGGCGAGAGCCGCCACGTTGACGAGTTCGCGCGCGCGAGGAGAAGCAGTCACTGGGTCCTTTTGGAGTGGGGTGAAGAGAAGTTCACGATTAGAAGATATTGAAGACGAAGCCGGCGACGAGCAGGCCGAGGACGCTGACGGCCATGACACCCGCCGTCACCAGGAGGACCGTGAGCATGCGGTTGCTCTGCGATCGGCCCATTTCGATGCCACCGCGCGTTGCGGTGTGGCTACTGACCGCGGTGATGGCACGCACGGGAGCAGAGTCTGTATTCGCGACCTCGTTGTCGAAGGCGTCGAAGAGGTGGTCGACCTCGGGGTCGTCGTAGTGACGCGAGTCGCGACCGGTGGTGCCGACGCTGCCGGGGAGGTTGATCGTGCCGGTGACCATGATCTCGCCGGTGGCGTTGAGCACCGAGGAGAAGTCGTCGCGCTGCGGGATCATCGGCAGGACGAGGGCGTTGGTCGTCGTAGCGACGTTTCCGCCTCCGACGTCGCGGCTGAGGGTGTTCTCGAACGGCTGGCTCTCGTCGTCCATCTCGGCCTGGCGCGACCAGTGGCCGACCGGCGGCTGGTACGACGACACGGAACCCGTGGTCGGCTGAGCCTCGGATGACGGCTCGCCAGCGGGCTGGGCGGTCGTCGACGGGGCGGATGGCGGCGGGAATCCGGTCAGCGCGGGCGCGACGGGGGCATCGGCGGGCGGAGCCGCGGCGGGCGGCGGGCTCAGCAGGAAGGAGAACGGTGCGCTCGACGCGGGCGGCGGCACGGTGTCGGCGGACGGTGTGAAGTCGACCTTCTCGGCCGCGGGCTCCGCGGGGGCGGAGTCGGGTGCCGCTTCGTCCGTGGAAGACTCACCGTGCTCGTCGGACGACGGGGTCGGCTGGTCGGTGACGGGCTCTGCCACCACGGGTTCCGCGAACAGTCCGGCGGGGAAGGCGGCATCGCCGGGCGCGGGCTCGGTGTGGACGCCACGAGTGAGGGCTTCGAACTCGGCCATCGCGTCGGAGAGGTCCGTGTGCGGCTCGGTCGAGGGCTCGACCAGCGGCGGGATGGACGCGGGGTCGAACTCGGCCGCGGGTGCGTCCGGAGTGCGGGTGTCGTCTGCCGGCTCGGCGACGGGAGCCTGGAAGAAGACGTCGACACCGCTCGGGGCGGCCTCGGCGGGCGTGTCAGTGTGCTCGGGCTCGGCGTGCTCGGCCGCGCCCTCCGCGGGCGCGTCGACAGCGGCCGCATCCTCGCTGTCGGTCTCGGCGGGCTCGGCCTCGGCGACGACTCCCCCGGCTGCGGCAGCGGCAGCGGCCTCTGCTTCGGCCTTGGCGCGCATGGCACGCCACTCGCGACGGCTGAGGGTGCGCTCTTCGGGCTGGACGACGAGCGGCTCCACGAGGGCGACGGGTTCCGAAACCACGATGGGCTCGGCGACAGGGACGGGCGCGGGCTCGGGCGCGGGCTCGACCGAGTCGGCGGGCGCGACGGCGTCGTCAGCGACATCCGTCTCGCTCTCGGACTCCTGCGCGTCCAGAGTCAGGTCGGCGAACAGCGAGTCGAACGAGGGCTCCTCGACCGGTGCGGCCTCGGGCGCGACGGCGGGTGCTTCGGCGCGCATGGCGCGGCGCGAGTACGGGGAGACGTAGGCGGCTCCGGCCGGGCCACCCTGCGTGTGGTAGTCGAGCGGTACGGATTCTTCGCTGCCGGCGGGTGCCCAGTCGGCGGCGGACGTGGACTCGGCGCGTGCGGTGCCGAGTTCGGGGCTGAAGTCGCGGAGGCGGAACCCGGGGTGCCCGGCGTCGTCGCTCGTCGCTTCGACCTGCTCGGCGAAGGGGAAGGCGGTGGGTATGGCGGATTCGCGGACCGGCTCGGCCGGTTCTGCGGCGGCGTCAGCCGTAGACAGTGCGCTCGACGCGGAATCGCCGGACGCGGCATCCGCATCGCTGTCGGAGACGGTGGGAATCGCCGTCGTCGTGGGCACCTCGACCAGCTGGTCGCTGGAGGCGGCGCGGGCACGGCGGCCGGACGGGGCGGGACGGTCGGTCTCGGCAGCGTCGTCGATCTCCTCCGCGGCAGCGCGCGATTCGAGCTCTGCCTGACGGAGCGCTCGCCTCGAGAGAGGGGGCTGATCGTGGACGTTGGTCATTGAATACTCCGATACAAGTGGTGTTTGGAGATGTACTGAACTACACCATCGGGAACCAAATACCAGACCGGGAATCCCCGGCTCACCCGGCTTCTGCAATCGGTCGATGAGATCGCTAGCGCCGGCACTTCCAGCAAGCTTACGCCCTGCTCAGGTAAACCGGAAATGGTCAGCGGGTGTCCCGGCCGGGTCACAGCGACGAAGTGCGCGAGGGGCCAGACCTGCTCGACGTCTTTCCACTCGACGATCTGTGCGATCGCGTCGGCGCCGCTGATGAAGAAGATGTCGGCGTTGGGACGTGCGGTGTGGATGTCGCGCAGGGTGTCGATCGTGTACGTGGGGCCCTTGCGGTCGATGTCGACCCGGCTCACGGTGAACCTCGGGTTGGCGGCGGTCGCAATGACCGTCATCAGGTAGCGGTGCTCGCCCTCGGTGACGCCGGACTTCATCCACGGCATGCCGGTGGGCACGAAGATGACTTCGTCGAGGTCGAACTTCTGCTGGACCTCGCTCGCAGCGACGAGGTGGCCGTTGTGAATGGGGTCGAACGTCCCGCCCATCACGCCGACGCGGGCTCGGCGCTGTGCAACCTCGACCACGCGCGGCCCCTAGTGGCCCGGCGTGTGGTGGTCGTCGTGTCCCTGGGAGACCTTGTCACTGTGACGGTTGGCGACGTCGCGGTAGCTCCACGTGACGATACCGAAGATGACGAAACCGGCGACGGCGATGGCCGCGTAGGCGTACGGGCTCATGGGCAGCTCGTTGACGGTGTGCTCCGCCTCGGCGGCAACGGTAATCAGGCTGGTGATCAGCGACATGTGGTTCTCCATTCAGGGCGATCTAAAGCTTAGCCGCGCACCTGGCCCGAGCCGCGCACAACCCACTTCGTGCTGGTCAATTCGCCCAGACCCATCGGGCCGCGCGCGTGCAGCTTCTGCGTCGAGATCCCCACCTCGGCGCCGAACCCGAACTCGCCGCCGTCGGTGAACCGGGTGGACGCGTTCACCATCACCACGGCCGAGTCGACCTCGGAGAGGAAGCGCTCGGCGTTCGCGACGTCGTTCGTGATGATCGACTCGGTGTGGTGGGTCGAGTACGCGCGGATGTGGTCCATCGCCGCGTCGAGGTCGTCGACGACGCGTACGGCGAGGTCGAGCGACATGTACTCGGTCGACCAGTCGTCCTCCGTCGCCGCGACGGTGTCGGCGAACAGCGCCGCGGTGCGTTCGTCGGCGTGGATGGTGACGCCCGAGGCGCGCAGGCGTGCGAGCACGGGCGGCAACAGGCGGGGGGCGGATGACGCGTTGACGAGCAACGTCTCGAGCGCATTGCACACGCTGGGCCGCTGCACCTTCGCGTTGTGCACGATCTCGACGGCCATGGCCTCGTCGGCCGACTCGTCGAGGTAGACGTGCACGACGCCGGCACCGGTCTCGATCACCGGAACCTTCGATTCCTGCACGACCGTATTGATCAGGTCGGCGCTGCCGCGGGGAATGAGCACGTCGACGAGGCCGCGCGCCTGCATCAACTGCTTCGCCCCGTCGCGGCCGAACTCGTCGATGGTCTGCACGGCCTCGACGGGGAGTCCAACGCTCGCGAGCGCGTCCTGGATGACGTCGACGAGCACGCGGTTGGTGTTCTGGGCGGCCGAACCGCCGCGTAGCACGACGGCGTTGCCGCTCTTCAGAGCGAGAGCCGCGATGTCGATGGTGACGTTGGGACGCGCCTCGTAGATGGTGCCGATGACGCCGAACGGCACACGCACCTGCGTGAGGCCCACGCCGTTGGGCAGCGTGCTGCCGCGCACGACCTGGCCCACGGGGTCGGTGAGGGCGACGATCTCGTTGACCGCGTCGGCGAGCGAGACGAGTCGCGCGTCGGTGAGGGTGAGCCGGTCCTGCAGGCCGGTCGACAGGCCGTTGTCGCGGCCGTTGGCGAGGTCGAGCTCGTTGGCCTCGAGAATGCGGGCGGTGTTGTCGACGACGGCCACGGCGATCGCCTGCAGCGCGGCGTTCTTCAGGTCGGCTTTCGCGGTGGCGAGGGTGACGGAAGCGCGGCGGGCTGCCTCGAGCTTCTCGACGAACGACGTGGTGGCGACGGCGGTATCGGTCATGTCCCCAGTGTACTTTCCGCGCCGGATTGTTACGGGGTCGCTGCCTCGAACCAGGTGCCGACCTGCTCGCCCGAGAGCGCGGCGGCGACGTCGCCGGTAGAGGCGAGAAGGACCGAGATGCCGGATGCCGCGGCGAGCTTGGCCGCAGCCACCTTGGTGCCCGCTCCCCCGGTACCGACGCCGGCCGCGCCGATGTCGCCGAACTTCACGTTCGCGAGGTCGTCGGAGAACGGCACCTCGGTGATGCGCACGGCGCCGGGCTCGCTCGGCGGCAGGGTGTACAGCGCGTCGATGTCGGAGAGCAGGATCAGCACGTCGGCCTGCACCAGCTGCGACACGAGCGCGGCGAGGCGGTCGTTGTCGCCGAACCGGATCTCGTGGGTCGCGACCGTGTCGTTCTCGTTGACGATCGGCAGGATACGCAGGTCGAGCAGGCGCTCCATGGCGCGCTGGGCGTTGCCGCGGTGCGTGGGGTTCTCGAGGTCGCCCGCGGTGAGCAGCACCTGGCCGGCCACGATCTTGTAGCGGCGCAGGCTGTCCTGGTACCGGTAGATCAGCAGGTTCTGGCCGACGGCGGCCGCGGCCTGCTGGGTCGCGAGGTCGGTGGGCCGGGCGTCGAGATTCAGAAACGGGATGCCGGTGGCGATAGCACCGGACGACACGAGGATCACCTCGGTGCCCCGGCCGTGCGCTGCCGCGAGGGCATCGACGAGCGGGGCGATCTGGCCGACGTTCTCGCCGCTGATCGACGAGGATCCCACCTTCACGACGATGCGCCTGGCGGTGGGGACCTCTGAACGGGAACGGACCTCGTTAGTCACGCGCGTCCGTGGAGTCACGCTCGACGGCGAATCCCTCGTCGTCGTTCCACACGCCGCCGGCGCGCTCGCGCTCGAGCTCGGCACGGGCCGCGGTCTTCGCGTCCATGCGCTCGAGGTAGTTCGCGCGACGGGTCTTGCTCGTCAGGCGACGGCCCTCTTCGAGGCGTGCGTCGGTTCCACGCGGGCTGGCCACGAGCTCGGCGGCGGAGGCCACGGTGGGCTCCCAGTCGAACACGACACCGCCCTCGGGGCCGATCATGACGGTCGAGCCGGGAACGGCGCCCGACTTGAAGAGTTCGGTCTCGACGCCCAGCTTCGCGAGGCGGTCGGCGAGGTAGCCCACGGCCTCGTCGTTGGTGAAGTCGGTCTGGTGCACCCAGCGCTCGGGCTTGGCACCGATGACGCGGTACACGTTGCCGAACGAGCCGCCCTCGATCTTGATGACGAAGTCGACCTCGTTGACGGCGCGGGGGCGGATGACGATGCGCGGCTTCGCGACCTCCTTCGCCTTCTCGACGCGGTCGGCTTCGACCAGCTCGGCGAGGGCGAAGGAGAGCTCGCGGAGACCGGCACGCGACACGGCCGACACCTCGAACACGCGGTAGCCGCGGGCCTCGAGGTCGGGGCGCACGAGGTCCGCGAGCTCCTTGCCCTCTGGAACGTCGGTCTTGTTGAGCGCGATGAACTGGGGGCGGTCGAGCAGCGGGATCTGGCCCTCGGGCACGGGGTACGCGGCAAGCTCGCCGAGGATGATGTCGAGGTCGCTGAGCGGGTCGCGGCCCGGGTCGAGCGTTCCGCAGTCGAGAACGTGCAGCAGCGCCGAGCAGCGCTCGACGTGGCGCAGGAACTCGAGTCCGAGGCCCTTGCCCTCGCTCGCGCCCTCGATGAGGCCGGGGACGTCGGCGACCGTGTAGCGGGTCTCGCCAGATTCCACGACACCGAGGTTGGGGTGCAGGGTGGTGAACGGGTAGTCGGCGATCTTCGGCTTGGCCGCGGACATGGCCGCTACCAGGCTGGACTTGCCGGCCGACGGGTAGCCGACGAATGCGACATCCGCCACGACCTTGAGCTCGAGACGCACGTCGCCCTCGAAGCCGGGGGTTCCGAGCAGTGCGAAGCCGGGGGCCTTGCGCTTGGTGGTGGCCAGCGAGGCGTTGCCGAGTCCGCCGATACCGCCGGCGGCCACGACGTGGCGCATGCCGTGCTCGTTCATGTCGAGGATCTCGTTGCCCTCGCGGTCCTTGACCACGGTGCCCACGGGCACGAGGAGGACCATCTCCTCGCCGGAGACACCCGCCTTGTGGTCGCCCTGGCCGGGCTGTCCGTGGTCGGACTTACGGTGCGGAGAGCGGTGGTAGTTCAACAGCGTCGTGGTCTGCACGTCGCTGACGAGGACGATGTCGCCGCCGTTGCCGCCGTTGCCGCCGTCGGGGCCGGCGAGAGGCTTGAATTTCTCGCGCTTGACCGAGACACAGCCGTTTCCGCCGTGGCCGGCGCGGAGGTGAAGGGTTACCTGGTCAACGAACGATGCCATGGTTCCTTTTCCTTTCTGCGCCTGGTGACCAAGCGATAAAACTACCGGTGAAAAACAACGGAGGGGCGAGCCGAAGCCCGCCCCTCCGTGAAGTACAAGTCGTTCTGACTACGCAGCCGTCACGATGTTGATGACCTTGCGGCCACCCTTCGCACCAAACTCGACCGAGCCAGCGGCGAGTGCGAACAGCGTGTCGTCGCCGCCACGGCCGACGTTGACGCCGGGGTGGAAGTGCGTGCCGCGCTGGCGGACGATGATCTCGCCGGACTTGACGACCTGGCCACCGAAGCGCTTGACGCCGAGGTACTGCGCGTTCGAGTCGCGGCCGTTACGGGAGGAGCTTGCGCCCTTTTTGTGTGCCATTAGTTGTCAGCCCCTTAGTTGATGGAAGTGATCTTGATACGGGTCTGCTCCTGGCGGTGGCCCTGGCGCTTCTTGTATCCGGTCTTGTTCTTGAACTTCTGGATGACGATCTTCGGTCCGCGGAGGTCGTTCAGGACCTCAGCGACGACCTTGACGTCCGCAAGCGCTTTCGCGTCGTGCGTGATCTTGTCGCCATCAACGAGCAGCACCGGGGCGAGCTCGACATTGCCGTCTTTGTCGGCCTGGATGCGGTCGAGGACGACAATCGTGCCGACCTCTACCTTTTCCTGCCGCCCACCGGCGCGCACAACTGCGTAAACCACTTGGTAACCCTTACTTTCGGAAGCTTATGGCGATCTTTCGCGGCCTCAGGCCAGCGCACACCAAGGGCCAAGACTACTCGAACAACCGGCCCGCGGTCAAACCGTGGGCGTATCGGCGTGTGAACGCCGGTTGCGATCGAGCAATTCGTGACCGTAATTGGTTGTCAGCCTACCCGCCGCTCCCCCGACGCGGTGTGAAACGCGGGAGTGTCGCGAAAATTCTTGTCATTCGAGACGGGCAGGGCGGGATGCCGCGACTACTCCGCTGCGGCGGGCGCGGGCTTCGACAGCCAGAGCCAGACCAGCACGCCGACGAGCAGCACGAGCGGCGTCACGGAGATGAACGCGTAGAAGGTGGTCTGCACGGTGCCGAACACCGCGTAGAAGAAGTCGCCGCCGCGCAGGATCGCATCGCCGAACGCGTAGACGCCCGTGAACAGGCAGGTGAGAACCGCGGCGGCGGCCGCCGCGACGAGCGACCTCAGCACGACCCGGCCGATACGCAGGTCGGCGGTGAGCGGTACGAGCACCCAGAAGGCGAGGAAGACGCCGAGCGCCGAGGGCACGACCGAGGTGGCGAACGAGATGACGCCCTCGCCGAGCGGATTGAGCGAGTACTGGACGTTGCCGGCGATGCCGCCGGCGGCGAGGTTGCTGATCGCTCCGACGATCGCCCGAAGGACGGACTGGGCGACGAGCACCGCGGCGACGATCGCCGCCGCGGCTCCGGCGGTACGCGCGTTGGCCCGTGTGGTGTTGTCGGTCAGTGCCATGGCGATTCCTCAGGTGGTGGGCGCGAGGCGCTTGCCGAGCCAGAGCCAGGTGAGCACGGCGGCGAGGGCGACGAGCGGCGCGAGCGAGATGAAGCTGGAGACGGCGCTCTGGAATCCGTAGACAAATCCGGAGAAGCCGTTTCCGAGGTCGACGGACGGGAAACTCCCGCCGAACATCGGGCCGGCGGAGGCGAGGGCGCTGAAGAAGCCGAACACGACGGTCGCGACGAGTGCCAGCGCGGCGCCGATCGCAGCGGCGATCACCGCGCGCACGAGCACGGTGGTCCAAGCGAGTTCCGGGGTCAGCGGCACGAGCACCCAGAAGGCGAGGAAGACACCGACGGCGAACGGCAGGACGGTCACGAAGAGCGCGCCGAAGAAATCGACGAAGGGGTTGAAGCCGCCGTAGCCGTTGAAGGCCGCGTAGGCGAGATTACTGACGCCGTTGAGGATCGAGTTGAGGATCTGCTGCGCGAGGGTCACCGCGAGCACGAGCCCCGCCGCGATCAGCGCGGTGCGCGCGTGCGCTCTCGTCGCGTTATCCGTAATCGACGGTGCCATCGGTGCTCCCCCTGCGTGTCTAGAATCGGCCCATGACCGTTCTGATAGACCAACCTATCTGGCCGGCCCACGAGACTCTATGGGCGCACCTCGTCAGCGACCACTCCCTTGACGAGCTGCACGCCTTCGCCCAGCGCGCGGGAATTCCCCGGCGGGGCTTCGACGGCGACCACTACGACGTCCCCGAGAACAAGTGGCACGAGCTCGTCGCGCTCGGCGCCCTGCCGGTGACGGTGCGAGAGATGGTGACCCGGCTGCGCGACAGCGGCCTGCGCATCACCCAGAAGGAGAAACGCGGGCTCTAGACTCCGGTCGCGTCGGTGGCGTCCCGCAGAATGGGAGCATGCCCGGCCGTTTCGTCTTCACCACTGACCCCGACTACATCGTCGAGATGCTCGACGTCGACAAGCCCGCGACGAACCTGCCGCCCGCGTCGTACAACATCGCTCCGGGCAACCGGGTGACGGTCGTCATCGACGCGGTGAACAAGGACGCCTCGACCGACGGCTACGACCCCGAGAACCCCGAGGTGCTGCGACGCCTCGAGTCGGCCAGCTGGGGCCTCGTGCCCGGCGGCGCACCCGACGCGAGCGTCGGCGGCACGCTGTTCAACGCGCCGGTCGAGGAGGTGCGGCAGAACCCCGCCTTCCAGGCCGCGGTGGAATCGCGACGCGCGGCCATCCCCGCCACGGGCTACTACGTCTGGCACAAGGGCGACGACGGATCCACGTCCGCCCAGTTCGTACACTCCCCCGACGGCGAGCCGCTGCTGCTCGCCGCGCTCTACGAGTGGTGGAAGAACCCGGCCGCCGCGCCGGCCGATCCCGCCCGCTGGCTGCTCTCCACCACGATCCTCACCCGCGCCTCGGCGGGTCCGCTCGCCCTCATCCACCCGCGCATGCCCGTGCTGCTCGAACCCGGTCTGATGGAAGACTGGCTCGATCCACGCACGCCCGGCTCGGCCGAGCTGCTCGGCGCGGTCTCCGACGCCGCCGCGGATCTCGCCGACGAGGTGGAGTTCTACGAGGTGAGCAAAGACGTCGCGTCGGTCGGCAACAACTCGGAAGCGCTGATCCAACCCGTCTAGGGAACGGCCGGTCTCGCGCGCCGCTACCACTCCAGCCCGAACCCGGCGACGGTCTTCACCACGGCCCCGGTCGAGATATCGACGATGATCGTGGTGATGCTCGTCGCCCGCGGGTCGACGGGCGACCCGTCGCTCACCGCCGTCTCGACCACGGGCACCACCTCGATGGCGACGTACTGGTCGTTCGACGAGACCTCGAAGTCGCCGATGCTGCCGCGGTCCTCGACCGTGCGGTAGAGCTCGCGCGACACGGTGCCGTTGTCGTAGACGAGCATGTTGGTGAAGTCGTTCGACTCGTAGCTCACCGTCACGACGTGCTGCACGAGCCCGTCGCGCATCAGCTGGAACTCGCCCGGGAACGGGGTGACGCCCTCGACGGGCGAGGCCGCGAACTCGGTCTCCTCGAGGTCGGCGATCGTCAGCGCGACCGGTCCGAACGGGTTGGTCACGCCGACACGGGTCCCGTCGGTCGAGAGCGACTCGAGGCTGGTGAAGGTGCCGAGCGGCGTGGTGATGCCGCTGGCGGTGTCGACGAGAAGCACGCGTTCGTCGGTGGTGTGGGCGACCAGCGACACTCCGCCGGGCACGAAGAACCAGTCGGTCACGGCGAGGGGCGAGCCGTCGAGGCCGGCGACGGCGACGAAGGTCCGGCCGGCATCCAGATCGAGAGTGGTGAGGATGCCGCTGCCGCTGCCGTCCGAGGCCGAGAACTGGAACCCGACCGTGACGCCGTCGTCCGCCGCCCGCAGGTTCTCGATGGTGCCGGCCGCGGGCAGCGTGAGCGGTTCCACTCCCCCGTCGTCGAAGCTGACCAGGCTCAGGGCGCTCGTGCCGTCGGCGACCGAGGTGGTCACGGCGGCCGAGCGGTCGCCGATCAGGGCGAAGTCCTGGATGCCGGTCGCCGAATAGACCACCGTGCGGTCGGCGCCGCGCACGCCGGTCCGCACGATCTCGTCGGGCTGCTCGGCCGAATCGGCCCGGTCGAGATAGTAGAGCGGCGGCGACCCGGTGCGGAACTCGTAGCGCAGCGTCGAGGGCTGGCCGCCCGACGCGTTGCGCACGCCGGCGACCTCGACCGTGTAGGTCGCGTCGTAGCGCAGCGGCGCCCCGAACTGCATGGCCACGATCGCCGCGGAGGTCGAGACCGTGAAGTCGACCGCGGGCGTGATCGTGACGTCGGCGGCGTCCACCTCGGCGAGCTGCTGGTTCGCGAAGAGGCGCAGCTGTTGGCCGCTGCGGGTCACCGCGAGGTCGCCGTCGACCTGCCCGGCGGTGAGCTTCGGTCCTTGAAAGTACCCGAGCGCGGCGAAGGCGGCGCAGAGCAGCGCGAGCACGACGACCGTGCCGGCGAACGTGCGGCGGAAGCGCGAGGTATCAGTAGAGATAGGGCTCTCCCGGCTGCTCGACCACGGTGGTCTCGTCGGGCAGGAGGGCGATCGACTCCGTGCTCTGCTCGCTCGGGTTGGCGTCGAAGCCTCCGGTGACGCGCACCCAGTCGTCGATCTCGAGGGTCTGCTGCCAGTCGGGCGAGTAGACGGGAACGCCCACCGGCTGGGCGTCGACCGCGCAGCAGGTGATGATGAAGCGGGAGACGTAGAACATGTTCTGTGGGTCGTCCGGGTCGGCGCTCACGAAACCGACCACGTCGACCGGCTTTCCCTCGTAGAGCGACAGCTCGCTCGACTGCCGGAGCAGCGACGACCAGTCCAGCACGGTGAATCTAGCGAACGCGGCATCCGACGTCGTCGCCGCTTGGCCGACCGTCTGGCCCTGGCCCTCGCTCAGACCTGTGGCGTTCATCGCGCGCTGGTCGAGTGTGGCGCTCGACAGCGTGGCCGGGGGCACCACGATGATGCCGACGGCGATCGCGAGCGAGAGGGCCGCGGCGGTGACAGAGAGGGTGTTCTGCCAGCGGGTCGGCGGTTCGTCGTGGTCGTGCGGCTCGCGCAGGAACGCGCTCGCGACCACGAAGACCAACCCCACGGCCGCCATGATCACGGTGAACACGACGTAGCGCGGGTGGATGTAGAGGATCAGCTGGTTGGTGAGCGCGAGCCAGACGGTCGCGACGACGACGACCGTCATCAGCACGACACCCCGCCAGCGCTGCACTGCGCGGAGCAGCCTAGGCGACATAGTTCACCACCAGTCCGACCAGCGCGGCCAGCAACGCGACGACGGCCGTGAGCTGCACGAGGGTGCGCACCGTGAAGGTCGTGCGCAGCAGGGCGAGCATCTTAATGTCGATGATCGGCCCGAAGACGAGGAAGGTGACGATCGACCCCGGCATAAACGTGGAGGCGAACGGGAGGATGAAGAACGCGTCGACGTTCGAGCAGACCGAGATGACGAATGCGAGCACCATCATCGCGAGGATCGACCAGAGCGGGTTGCTGCCGAGGCTGACGAGCACCTGACGGGGAACGAGCGACTGGATGGCGCCCGCCGCGACCGCGCCGATGAACAGGGCGGGCAGGATAACGCTCGACTCGCGGCGGAACAGGGCGACGCTCTGCTGCCAGCGGGAGTCGCCGTGTCCGTGGTTCTCAGGAACCCGGCACTCCGCCGCGAATCTATCGGTCAGCAGCGAGTCCTGGTCGGGGTGCCTGCTGAACAGCCAGCCGATCAGGTTCGCGATCACGAAGCCGCCGACGATCCGGCCCACGAGGATGCCGTTGTCCCAGCCGAACGCCTGGTGCGTGGTGATGATCGTGATCGGGTTGATGATCGGTGCGGCGAGGAGGAAGGTCATCGACTCCGAGACGGTGAATCCTTTGACCATGAGCCCGCGCGCGAGGGGCACGTTGCCGCACTCGCAGACCGGAAGGAAAACTCCGATGAACGAGATGGCGGCGCGGCGCAGAAACGGGTTCTTCGGCAGTACGCGCATGATCCAGGTGTCGGGAACCCAGACCTGCACGGCGATCGAGAGCACGATGCCGAGGATCACGAACGGCATCGACTCGACGATGACGCTGATGCTGAGCGTGAGGAAGTCCTGCGCCTGGCCGGGCAGGCTCAGTCCCGACTGCTCGGCGGTGATCGCGCGCACCACGAACAGGGCGGTGATGCCGACGAGGCCGACGGCGAGCCAGGCGAACTGGCGGGTGCGGGAACGGCGTTCGGGATGCCCGTGGCCGGCCTCGGTGTCAGGGTCGCGTCGATCCTGGAGCTGGCTGGTCACCACGGAAGCCTAACCAGTCGCGGCTGGCAGCATTCTGCGCCGCCCCGGGGACGGGAAAACCCCGCCGGCTGTCGCCGACGGGGTTCCGCGTCAGGGGCCTGTCGATGGGCCCCGAGGTGGTTCTGCCTAGTCGTCGCTCACCGGAGCGCTCACGACGGCACCGGCGCTGCCGGCACGACGCGAGGTGCGCGAGCGGCCCTGGCCCGGCTGCTTGGGCTCGGGAAGAGCCTCCAGCACCGAATCGAGGATCTGCTCGGCGTCGCGGTTGTTCATCCGGCGGCCGGCGCGGGGCGCCTTGGTGACCGGGATGTCGAGGATCGCGACGGTCTCGGTCGACTCGGCGGGTGCCGCCGCCTCGACCTCGGGAAGCGGGACGACGACGGGCTCACGCACGACGACACGACGGCTCGCGCTCTTGCGGGCGGCGGGGGCTTTCGTCTCGGCGACCGGCTCGGCCGCGACGTCGGCCGCGGGGACCTCGGCCGGAGCGGCATCCGGGGTCTCGGACGTGGGGGTCTCCGACTTCGCGGTCTCGGACGTGGGGGTCTCCGACTTCGCGGTCTCGGACGTCGGGGTCTCCGCCGCCGTCTCGGGGGCTGCGGGGGCATCCGTCTTCGGGGCGTCGGTCTTGGCAGCGTCGGCGGGCTGGGTCACGGTGCGGGCCGCGATCTGGGCGAGCGCATTGCGGGCGTCGTCCGTGATCGCGTGCGTCCCGGTGCTCACCTTGGGGGTGCTCGCCTGCGGCTGCTGCTGGGCGGCCTGCTGGCCGCCGGTGTTCTGTCCGCCGCCGTTTCCGTTGCCGTTCTGGCCGCCGTTGTTCTGGCCGCCGTTCTGGCCGTTGCCGGAACCGTTGCCCGAGCCGCCGCCCTTGCCGCCGCGACCGCGACGGCTGCTGCCGGCGATCTCGGGCTGGGGCGCCTGCTGGATGCGGTGCTTGGTGACGGGGTCGTGGTGCACGATGACGCCGCGGCCCGCGCACTGCTCGCACGGCTCGCTGAACGTCTCGAGCAGGCCGAGGCCCAGCTTCTTGCGCGTCATCTGTACGAGACCGAGGCTCGTGACTTCGGCGACCTGGTGCTTGGTGCGGTCGCGGCTGAGGCACTCGACGAGTCGGCGCAGCACGAGGTCACGGTTCGACTCGAGCACCATGTCGATGAAGTCGACCACGATGATGCCGCCGATGTCGCGCAGACGCAGCTGCCGCACGATCTCTTCGGCCGCTTCGAGGTTGTTCTTGGTGACGGTCTCTTCGAGGTTGCCGCCCGAGCCGACGAACTTGCCAGTGTTGACGTCGACGACGGTCATGGCCTCGGTGCGGTCGATGACGAGCGAACCACCGGAGGGCAGCCAGACCTTGCGGTCGAGCGCCTTCTCGATCTGCTCGTTGACGCGGTAGACGTCGAACGGGTCGTTGGTTCCCTCGAAGCGCTCGACGCGGTCGATCAGGTCGGGGGCGACACCGTTGAGGTAGCTCTGGATGATCTCCTGGGCGTCGTCACCGTCGATGACGAGCTTGTGGAAGTCCTCGTTGAAGACGTCGCGGATGATCTTGACCAGCAGGTCGGGCTCGCTGTGCAGCAGGGCCGGAGCGTTCGCGGTCTCGATGAGGCGGCTGATCTCGGCCCACTGGTTGGTGAGACGGCTGACGTCGAGGGTCAGCTGCTCCTCGGTCGCACCCTCGGCCGCCGTGCGCACGATGACGCCGACGTTCTCGGGCAGGACCTCTTTGAGGATCTTCTTGAGGCGTGCGCGCTCGGTGTCGGGCAGCTTGCGGCTGATTCCGCTCATCGAGCCGTTGGGCACGTAGACGAGGTAGCGGCCGGGCAGCGATACCTGGCTGGTGAGGCGGGCGCCCTTGTGGCCGATCGGGTCCTTCGTGACCTGCACGAGCACCTTGTCGCCGGGCTTGAGCGCGAGCTCGATGCGGCGGGCCTGGTGGGCGTTGCCGCTCTCGGCATTGGCGGCATCCCAGTCGACCTCGCCCGAGTACAGCACGGCGTTGCGGCCGCGTCCGATGTCGACGAAGGCGGCTTCCATGCTCGGCAGCACGTTCTGCACGCGGCCGAGGTAGACGTTGCCGATGAGCGACATGTCCTGGCTCTTGGCGACGTAGTGCTCGACGAGCACGCCGTCTTCGAGAACGGCGATCTGGATGCGCCCGAACTTGGAACGCACCACCATCACGCGGTCGACGCTCTCGCGGCGGGCGAGGAACTCGCTCTCGGTGATCACGGGGCGACGGCGTCCGGCATCGCGGCCGTCACGGCGGCGCTGCTTCTTCGCCTCGAGGCGGGTGGAACCCTTGACGCGGGTCGGCTCGTTGCTGAGAACGGGCTCGGGACGCGGCTGGCGTACGCGGACGACGGTGCCGGGAGCATCGTCGCCGTCACGCGCCTCTTCGCCGGGGCGGCGGCGCGAGCGGCGGCGGACGGTGCCCGTCTCGTCGCCGAGGTCGGCGGCCGACGGGTCGGCCGGACCCTGCTCGGCGTTCGCACGCGACTGGCGCGGCTGGCGGGCCGGGGCGCGCTCGGGCAGCGGCTCGATGGCCGGGGGTGCCTGGAACAGGAGCGAGGTGGTCGGGCGCTTGGCGGCGACCGTGGTCGGCGCTGCGCTGTCGGCGGCGTCCGTGACGTCTGCCGCGGCATCCGGCTCACTGACGACGGGCTTGCGGGTGCGGGTGCGGGGTGCCGCCTTCACGACCACGTCATCGACGATGACGTCGTCGACGACGATGGTCGGTTCGACGGGCGGGGCGGTCGGCTCCGGCTGTGCGGCCACGACGGGCTCGGTGACCGGGGGCGTCACGACGGCTGCCTTACGGCTGCCGAACAGTCCCTTGCGTCTTTTGGGTTCGATATTGTCTTTGTCATTCACCACGTGCGGTGTACTCCTAGGCCCGGATCGGCGACCGCGCCGCCTATCCGGGTACTCTCTCGTTCGCGTTACGCCTCAGCGATTACGCTGCAAATTCTTCAGGTCTCCGTCTGGCATGGTGGGAGATGTCAATGTGAACACTCACCTGTCTGCTCTGGACGTTTGCACTTGTTGAAGCTCGTACTCATCGGCTCTCGCCGAGTGGGGTACCGCGCTGTCTGTCACTCCAGCGCTTTCGGAACTCGCTATCCGACAACTCGTAATTCGATGTTGGCCCGGATTGTCGCCCGGTAAGCCTTCTTTGGCGCCAGGTCGAGCGCGGCTCGGCTGGCTAGCTTCGATTATCGCACGCATTCTCAGTTAGCCGTGATTCGACGCGTGCCATAATCCGAGAGTGCCAGACACCCAGCCGTACAAGCGTCCCGTCGCCCTCGCGATTTTCCTCATCGTCGCGGGCATCGTCGGCTGGCTGGCGGCGTTCGCGCTGACGATCGAGAAGTTCGTCGCGCTCACCTCGCCCGGTACCGCGCTCACCTGCGACTTCAGCGTCGTGGTGCAGTGCACCGCGAATCTCGAGTCGTGGCAGGGCTCGCTGTTCGGGTTCCCCAACCCGATCATCGGCCTCGCGGCGTGGATCGCCCCGCTCGTGGTCGGGGTCGCGCTGCTCGCCGGCGCCCGGTTCGCGCGCTGGTTCTGGATCCTGTTCAACATCGGCGTGCTCGCCGCGATGGTATTCGTCGTCTGGCTCATCAGCCAGAGCATCTTCGTGCTCTCCACGCTCTGCATCTACTGCATGATCACCTGGGCGGTCACCATCCCGCTCTTCTTGGCGCTCAGCCTGTTCAACCTGAAGACCGGGAACATCCCCGCTCCTCCCCGCCTGCGGTCCGTCGCGGGCGCGCTCCTCACCTGGGTGCCGGCGATCTCGCTCGGCTGCTACCTCGTCATCGCGGTGCTCGCGCAGGTGCGGCTCGACTTCCTCGCCACTCTCTAAACGCACTCCCAGCCCGCGCACAGCGGGGCCCAAGTTTGCGAATAGGCAACGGGAGCATGCTGTCGTCGGAGCGCCCGCTCCCGGCGAGAGGATTTCATGACCAACCCGGCTGACGGCAAAAAAGCACGACGCGAACACGCTCGCGAACTAGCGCGGCAGGAGCGCGAGGCGGAGAAGCGCCGCAGAAAGCGCAACAGGCTGTTCCTGCAGAGCGGCATCATCGTCGCGGTGCTCGCCGTCGTGGCGATCGTGACCGTCGTCATCGTCACCTCGACCACCTCGTCGGCGGTCAACCCGAAGAACATGGCGAGCAACGGCATCCTGTTCACCGGCGACGGCACCACGGTATCCCCCGTCTCCACCGCCGCGCTCGAGGTCGGCAGCGACCCCGTCGCCACGGACACGGCGAGCCTCGCCAGCACGGTGAACATCGTCACCTACATCGACTACGCCTGCCCGTACTGCCAGCAGTTCGAGACCACCAACTCCGAGCAGATCCAGACCTGGGTCGCCTCGGGCGAAGCCTCGCTCGAGATCCACCCGATCTCGATCCTCGACCGGGCCTCGCTCGGCACCAAGTACTCGTCGCGTGCCGCGAACGCCGCGGTCTGCGTCGCCAACTACGAGCCCGACCAGTACCTCGCGGTCAACGACGCGCTCTTCGCCCAGCAGCCCGAGGAGAACACGAGCGGCCTCGACACCGCCGCCCTGAAGACGCTGGTCTCCGACGCGGGCGCCTCGAGCGACGAGGTCGCGTCCTGCATCTCGGACAAGACCTTCGGCGACTGGGTGACCTCGGCCACCGAGCTCGCCTCCGACGGAAACCTCGCGAGCGACACCGTGACCGAGTTCACCGGAACCCCGCTGATCCTCGTCAACGGGCAGCAGTACGAAGGTGCTCTGGATGACGCGGACGCCTTCTCCGCGTTCGTGGCGACGGTCGCGGCCAGCTAGCGGGTTGAGCTTCCGCGGTGGAGCCATGGGAATCGCGCCAGCGATTCCGCGACCCCAGCGCCGAGGGAGCCCGCGACCGAGGTTCAGAACCCCGGATTTTCACAGGCTCAATCCCCCTCCGACGACGAAGGCCCGCACCCCGATCGGGGTGCGGGCCTTCGTCGTTCGCGAAACCTAGAACCAGAGAGCGAGCTCCCGCTGCGCCGACTCGACCGAGTCGCTGCCGTGCACGAGGTTCTGCTGCACCTTGAGGCCCCAGTCACGGCCGAGGTCGCCGCGGATGGTCCCGGGCGCCGCGGTCGTCGGGTTGGTGGTGCCGGCGAGGGAACGGAATCCCTCGATCACGCTGTTGCCGGCGACGCGGATCGCGACGATCGGGCCGCTCTCCATGAACTCGACGAGGGGCTCGTAGAACGGCTTGCCCTCGTGCTCGGCGTAGTGCGCTCCGAGCAGCTCGCGGCTGGCCTCGACGAACTTGATGTCGACGAGCTGGTAGCCCTTCGCTTCGATGCGGCGGAGGATCTCGCCGGTGAGGTTGCGGGCAACGCCGTCGGGCTTGACGAGTACGAGTGTTTCTTCGACGCTCACGGTTCTTCTCCTGGGTTGTTGGCGGCTGCGAACGCAGCCTTCTGGTGGTCGATCTGGCGGCCCTTGACGAAACAGTAGATCCAGATCGCAAGGAATCCGCCGGCGATGAGGTACATCAGCGGAATCAGCAGGCCGGAGGCGAGCAGCACGAGCTGCAGAACCCAGCCCAGCCAGACGCCCCACGGGTACTTGAGCAGTCGCCCGGCGAGCAGCAGCACCACGATGAGCGCGATACCGCCGCCGAACGCGAGTGCCGGCTCCAGCGACTTCAGCCCGTAGACGACGAGCATCACGAAGAAGACGAGCACGGCTTCGAGCCCGAGCACGATCGAGAGCAGCATCTCGGTGACCGAGCGCTGGCGGCGCACGCGGGGCGCTGGCGTGGTCATCGCTTCCACTTCGAAATGACGCCGAGGCGGATGGCGTCGCCGACGAGCGTGATCGATCCGGTCACGAGCACGGCGCGCTTCTCGCCCTGGTCCGCCCACTCGCGCGCCGCCTCGAGCGCGGCCTCGGCCGACTCGTCGGTGTAGACCTCGTCCGTGTGCGTGCGCACGATGTAGGCGAGGTCGTCGGCGTCGACGGCGCGGTCGGATTCCGACTGGGTGACGTAGAACCGGGTGGCGATCGGGGCGAGGGCCGCGACGATTCCGTCGGCGTCCTTGTCCTGCAGCACGCCGATGACCACGGCGACCTCGTCGAAGGTGAAGTAGCTGCCGATCGCCGAGGCGAGGGCTTCGGCGCCGTGCGGGTTGTGCGCGGCGTCGACGAGCACGGTCGGCTCGGTGCCGATGATCTGCAGGCGGCCGGGCGAGGTGGCCTCGGCCAGTCCCTCGGCGAGCACGTCGGTGACGAGCGGGTTGCTGCCGCCGCCGAGGAACGACTCGACCGCGGCGATCGCGAGCGTGGCGTTCTGCGCCTGGTGGTCGCCGAACATCGGCAGGAACAGGTCGGGGTAGCTGGCCGCGAGGCCCTTGACCGAGATGACCTGGCCGCCGACGGCGACGGTCGTCGACTCGAGCGCGAAGTCGGCGCCCTGCACCGAGAACGAGCTCTCGGTGAGCTCGGCCGCCCGCTGCAGCTCGGCGAGGGCCTCCGGGGTCTGCGTCGCAGACACGACGTTGGCGACGGGCTTGATGATGCCCGACTTGGTGCGTGCGATCTCGGCGACGGTGTTGCCGAGGCGCTGCGTGTGGTCGAGGGCGATCGGCGTGAATACCGCGACCTGGCCGTCGGCGACGTTGGTGGAATCCCACTCGCCGCCCATGCCGACCTCGATGACGGCGACGTCGACGGGCGCGTCGGCGAAGCTCGCGAACGCGAGGACAGTGAGCGCCTCGAAGAACGTGAGCTCGGGCTCGCCCTCCTTCGCGAGGTCGGCGTCGATGATCTGCAGGAACGGGCGGATGTCGGCCCAGTTCTCGACGAGCGCGCGGTTCGAGATGGGCTGCCCGTCGATGACGATGCGCTCGTTCACCCGCGTCAGGTGCGGGCTGGTGAGCAGACCCGTCTTCAGTCCGTAGGCGCGCAGGATGCTCTCGGTGATGCGGCTGGTCGACGTCTTGCCGTTCGTTCCGGCGATGTGGATGACCGGGTAGGCGCGGTGCGGGTCGCCGAGCAGTTCGACGGCGCGACGCGTCGGTTCGAGGCGTGGCTGCGGTGCTCCCTCGCCGATGCGGGCGAGCAGCTCGGCGTAGACGTCGTCGGCACCGGTCTGGAACTCGTTGTCGTCGAAGTCGTAGTCGGAGTCCTCGTCGAGGTTGGTCCCCTCGTTGCCGCCCTGCAGGAAGTCGGGCAGACCGGAACCGTCGTCGACGAAGTCGGGCTCGTCGGGTTCGCCGTCGTAGCCCTGGTAGTCGTTGTCGTTGTCTTTAGACATCTACCGATGCCGCCTTCCAGAGATCGATGACCAGCACGCCGGTGTTCGCGTACTGGCCGGGAGCCAGAGTGGTGCGCTGCGAACCGGCGGCCGATCCGGTGGCCGCGTCGAGTGCCGGGTCGTCGCTGAGCGCGAAGCGCAGCTGCGTGGCGAGGGTGTCGCCGGCGATGGTCGGCTCGAACGTGGTGAGGGCTTCGAGGTCGGATGCCGCGTCGCCACGGATCGTCATGGAGATGCGGTCGCTCACGTCGAGGCCGGCCGCCTTCCGGGTGTCCTGCACGGCGCGGATGAGGTCGCGGGCGAGTCCCTCGGCCTCGAGTTCGGGCGTCGTCTCGGTGTCGAGGATCACGAAGCCGCCGTCGGCGAGGAACGCGATCGCGTTGGACTCGTCGGACGACTGCAGTTCGAGGTCGAACTCGGCGGGCAGCAGCTCGACGCCGCCGACGACGACGGTCTCGCCGGTGGCGGTCCAGTCCCCCTCGCGCGCGGCCTTGATAACGGCCTGCACCTGCTTGCCGATGCGCGGGCCGGCGGCCCGCGAGTTGACGGTGAGCTTCTGCGTGATGCCGAAGCGCTCGAAGCTGTCGGTCTCGAGGGCGCTGAACACGACGTCCTTCACGTTGAGCTCCTGCAGCAGGATGCTGGCGAACTCGCCGAGCTGCGCACCGTCGTCGCTCACGATGGTGAGCGTGGCGAGCGGCAGGCGCACGCGGCGGCTCTTGGCTTTGCGCAACGACAGGCCGGCGGAGGCGATGGCGCGCACGCGGTCCATCGCGGTGACGAGCGCGTTGTCGGCCGGGAAGGCCTCGGCGTCGGGCCAGTCTTCGAGGTGGACGCTACGGCCGGCGGTGAGGCCCTGCCAGATCTCGTCGCCGACGAGCGGGATGAGCGGGGCGGCGAGACGGGTGAGCGTCTCGAGCACCGTGAACAGGGTGTCGAAGCTCTCGGTGTCGTCGCCGGTCCAGAAGCGGTCGCGGCTGCGGCGCACGTACCAGTTGGTGAGCACGTCGCCGAAGTCGCGGAGCTTCGCGGCCGCCATCGGGCTGTCGAGCGCCTCGAGCTCGTCGGTCACGTCGAGCACGAGCTGCCGGGTCTTGGCCAGCAGGTAGCGGTCGAGCACGTTGGTGGAGTCGGTGCGCCACTTCGCCTCGTACCCGCTGCTCGACGCGGCATTGGCGTACAGCGTGAAGAAGTAGTAGGTGCTCCACAACGGCAGCAGGAACTGCCGGGTCGACTCGCGGATCGCCTCTTCGGTGACGACGAGGTTTCCGCCGCGGATCACCGACGACGACATGAGGAACCAGCGCATCGCGTCGGCGCCGTCGCGGTCGAACACCTCGGAGACGTCGGGGTAGTTGCGCAGGCTCTTCGACATCTTCTGGCCGTCGGAGCCGAGCACGATGCCGTGGCTGATGACGTTCTTGAACGCGGGACGGTCGAACAGCGCGGTCGACAGCGTGTGCAGCGTGTAGAACCAGCCGCGGGTCTGTCCGATGTACTCGACGATGAAGTCGGCGGGGTTGTGCGCCTCGAAGAACTCGCGGTTCTCGAAGGGGTAGTGCACCTGGGCGAACGGCATCGACCCGGAGTCGAACCACACGTCGAGCACGTCTTCGATGCGGCGCATCGTCGACTGGCCGGTGGGGTCGTCGGGGTTCGGGCGGGTCAGCTCGTCGATGAACGGGCGGTGCAGGTCGGTCGGGCGCACACCGAAGTCGGCCTCGAGCTCGTCGAGCGAGCCGTAGACGTCGATGCGCGGGTACTCGGGGTTGTCGCTCTTCCACACCGGGATCGGGCTGCCCCAGTACCGGTTGCGCGAGATCGACCAGTCGCGGGCGTTGCCGATCCACTTGCCGAACTGGCCGTCCTTGACGTTGTCGGGGACCCAGTTGATCTCCTGGTTGAGCTCGCCCATGCGGTCGCGGAACTCGGGCACGCGCACGAACCAGCTCGAGACGGCCTTGTAGATCAGCGGGTTGCGGCAGCGCCAGCAGTGCGGGTAGCTGTGCTCGTAGCTCGCGACGCGCAGCAGGCGGCCCTCGGCACGCAGCTGCTGGGTGAGCGGCTTGTTCGCGTCGAAGACCTGCAGGCCGGCGACACCCTCGATGTTGGAGAGGAACTTCCCGCCGTCGTCGACGGAGATGATGACCGGGATGCCGGCGGCGGCGCAGACCAATTGGTCGTCCTCACCGTAGGCGGGCGCCTGGTGCACGATACCGGTGCCCTCGCCCGTGGCGACGTAGTCGGCGACCAGCAGCTGCCAGGCGTTCTCGGTGCCGTACTCGTCGGCGTCCGCGTAGTAGTCCCAGAGGCGGTCGTACGTCACTCCCGCGAGCTCGGCTCCGAGCACGGTGCGCGAGACGGCCGCCTTTGCGGCATCCGCACTCTCGTACCCGAGGTCTTTGAAGTAGGCGCCGACGGTGTCGGTGGCCAGCAGGTAGTCGGCGACGCCCTCTGCGGCACCGTCGCCGGCTCCGAGGGGCCCGGATGCCACGACCGCGTACTCGATCGCCGGCCCGACCGCGAGGGCCAGGTTCGTCGGCAGGGTCCAGGGGGTGGTCGTCCAGGCGAGGGCGCGCACGCCGGTCAGCCCGAGTGCTTCGGCCTTCGCGCCGTCGAGCGGGAACGTCACGGTGACCGTCTGGTCCTGTCGCATCTTGTAGACGTCGTCGTCCATGCGCAGTTCGTGATTGGAGAGCGGGGTCTCGTCGTGCCAGCAGTAGGGCAGCACGCGGAAGCCCTCGTAGGCGAGGTTCTTCGTGTGAAGCTGCTTGAACGCCCAGATGACGCTCTCCATAAAGCTGATGTCGAGCGTCTTGTAGTCGTTCTCGAAGTCGACCCAGCGCGCCTGGCGGGTGACGTACTCCTGCCACTCGCCGGTGTACTTGAGCACGGACTCGCGGGCCTTCGCGTTGAAGGCGGCGATGCCCATGTCTTCGATTTCGTGCTTCTCGGTGATGCCGAGCTGCCGCATCGCCTCGAGCTCGGCGGGAAGGCCGTGGGTGTCCCAGCCGAAGCGGCGGTGCACCTGCTTGCCGCGCATCGTCTGGAAACGCGGGAACAGGTCCTTCGCGTAGCCGGTGAGCAGGTGGCCGTAGTGCGGAAGACCGTTGGCGAAGGGAGGTCCGTCGTAGAAGACCCACTCGTCGGCACCCTCGCGGTTCTCGATGGAGGCGAGGAAGGTCTGGTCACTCGCCCAGTAGGCGAGCACGCCCTCTTCGATCGAGGGGAAGTTCGGGGAGGCGGGAACGCCGGTGGCGGCGTCGCGGGGGCCAGTGGTCTTACGGGGGTACGGCATCTCACTCCAGATCGGTCGGTCTGAACGAGGACGCCTTCCTTCGCAGGAACGCGCGGTACCACCCCGCTTGCCGGTCGCTCACTTCGACAGGCTCAGTGACCGATCGACCGCTTGTTCTTTGGCTGTGACGGGCCAGTACCGGTCGGTTCTACTGGGGCCGAGGCCCGTTCTTCCGACGACTCCCCGGTGATGGCCGGATCGATGTCTGTGCGCCCATACTACCGGCCGGAGCGCATCGCCGCCGCGGGCCGCGTCGGGATAAATGAGAGAACTCTCATCACCCGCGCTCCCCCGGGCCGCCAGGAGGACACTGGATACATGCGCAGCGCCGTTATCACCGCCGCGACGGGGATTCTGCTGGCCGTCTCGCTTGCCGCCGGCGCGATCGGCGTCGCCCGGTCGATCACCCCAGTGGAGGACGGACGCGCGCTCGGCGGGGTCGAACCGATCGTCCTGGAGCCCACGCCCGTCGTGACCGCGGAGCCGTCGACGGCGGCCGCTGCCACCCCCTCGCCCCTGCCACCACCCGTGCCGGAGCCCGCTCCCGCGCCCGGTCCCGAGGCGGTTCCCGAGCCGGACCCCGCGCCCGCGCCCGTGCCCGTGCCCGCTGCTCCGGTGGATCCCGTGGTCGCCGTACCGTCGCCCGTCGTGCCGGCGCCCGTAGTTCCTGCTCCTGTATCGCCGGCCGCACAACCGCTGGCTCCCGACCCTGTGGTGGTCGAACCGCAGTCGCCGGAAGGGGTCGGCGATGAGTGGTCCGACGATTCGCGCGACGACCGGAAGTGGGACGACGACGGTGGCTGGAACGGGCACGACGGCGAGCGGGCGTGGCACGAGGACACTGGCGACGGCGACTGGCACGAGGGCGGTGGCGACGGCGGCTGGCACGACGAATCCGCCGCCGAGTGGGACGACGATTCGTCCGACGACGGGACGTGGGACGACGGCTCGTGGGACGAGGGAGAACACGGAGCGGCCTGGTCGGACGACGGCCATTAGATCTGTCTCATAACCCCGCGGAGTCCTTCCCCCGGCGATCGAGGCCGTTTCACAATGGCTGGAGTCACCCGAGAACCGGCTCCGGCCGAGTTGGGAGAGCCCCCGATGAACGTGGGCAAGAAGTGGGCGGCGGTCGTCACCGGAATCGTCGGTGTCGGGCTGATCGCCGGGGCGTCCATCGCCTCGATCAACTCGCACCAGCGAGAACCGCGCACCCAGAACGTCGGGGCGGCTGCGCACCCCGAGACCTGGCAGCGCATCAGCGGGCTCGCCACCGCTGCGGTCGCGGTGCCCCGGCAGATCGTCGAAGCCGAGCAGGCGGCTGCGGCGCAGGCGGCCGCGGCCGCACAGGCCCAGCGCGATGCCGAGGCCGCGGCGGCTGCGGCGGCCGCCGCCGCAGATCCCCCGCCGGTTCCGACGGCGCGATCGAACGCCGGCCGCGCTCCGGCCGCGGCGGCACCAGCGCCTGCCGCACCCGCACCAGCACCAGCACCAGCAGCACCCGCCCCGGCTCCCGCCCCGGCTCCCGCTCCGGCTGCCCCGGCTCCCGCTCCTGCACCAGTCGCACCTGCGGCGCCGAAGCCCGTGCCCGCACCCGCACCCGCACCGGCCCCCGCCCCCGCGCCTCCCGATGACGGCAACGACGACAACTGGGGCGACCACGACGGACACGGCGGCCACGACGGAGGATGGGACGGCGACGACGACGGGTCGCACGGTCGAGATGGCGACGGCGGTCGCCACCACTGACGGCGCGGCCCGTACCGGGCTGACGGTCCCCTCTATCGCAACCGGTAGCCCATCCCCCGCACGGTCTCGATTCGTTCCGCGCCGAACTTGGCGCGCAGGTAGCGCACGTAGACGTCCACGACGTTGGATCCGGGGTCGAAGTCGAGGCCCCAGACACGGCTGAGCAGCTGTTCGCGGCTCAAGACCTGGTCGGGATGCGAGAGGAATTCCTCGGCGAGCGAGAATTCGCGCGCCGACAGGTCGATGACCACGCCGTTCACCGTGGCCCGTCGGGTCAGCGCGTCGAGGGTGAGGTCGCCACGGCTGAGCGTCGTCGTGACCTGAGCCGTGGCATCCCGCAGTCTGAGGCGCACGCGTGCGAGCAGTTCGTCGAACCGGAACGGCTTCGGAATGTAGTCGTTCGCGCCACCCTCGAGCCCGGCCACGGTGTCCTCGACCGAGGTGCGCGCCGTCAGCATGATGACCGGCAGCGTGAGCTTCTCGCCGCGGATGCGCCGCAACACCTCGAAACCGTCGAGGCCGCGAAGACCCACGTCGAGCAGTACGAGGTCGTGGTTGCCCGAGCGCACCTGCTGGAGCGCGTCGTTTCCGTCGACGACGACGGTAGTCGTGAATCCGGCGGCGCGCAGGCCCTTGTCGACGAACAGCGAGATCCGCTCTTCATCCTCGGCGATCAAGATGTTGCTCACGGCTCCTCAGTATCCTCGGTTTCGACGGCGACGCCGAGGGGTACCACCGGCAGGACGATGCCGAATCGCGACCCCCGGGGCGACGTCGACAGGCTGACCCGGCCGCCGTGCGCCTCGGCGATCGCACGCACGATCGGCAGACCCAGTCCGGACCCCCGGATGCCGCGGCCGGCGTCGGCGCGCCCGAACCGCTCGAAGATGCGGTCCTGCGCCTCGACGGGGATGCCCGACCCGCGGTCGGCGACCCAGAACTCCACCGTCGCGTCTCCCCCGGTGCTGCCGACGTCGATGCGTGATCCGGCCGGCGAGTACTTGGCCGCGTTGTCGACGAGCTGCAGCCAGGCCTGGGTGACGCGGCCGGGGTCCAGAGCCATGCTCAGGTGCGCCGACCCCGTGAGCACCCACTCGTGGTCGGGCACGACGCTCGCCTTCGCGAAGACCTCGGCGGTCAGGTCGGCGACGTCGGTCGGGGTCCTGGCAAGGGTCATCCGCTGGGAGTCGGTGAGCGACTCGATGTCGTCGACCAGCCGGGCCATGCGGTCGAGTTCGTCGATCGCTAGCGCCTTGGTGGCTTCCACCTCGGCGGTGTCGCTCGGGTCGAGCAGCTCGAGGTGGCCGCGCACGATCGTGATCGGCGTCGCGAGCTCGTGCCGCACGTCGTCGAGCAGCTGGCGTTGGCCGGTCATCGACGCGTCGAGCCGGTCTAGCATGCCGTTGACCGTCGCGGTGAGAGAGGAGATGTCGTCGCGCCCGACCACCGGGATGCGCTCTTTGCGGTCGCTCGCGGTGATCCGCGAGGCCGCGTCGCCGAGCTGCCGCAACGGGCGCAGCAGCCGTCCGGCGACGAACCAGCCGACGAGCCCGATCGCGACGAGGGTGATGGCCGCGACGAGGGCGTAGGTACTGAAGGCGTCGCGCAGTTCCTCGAGTTCGGCGTCGACGTCGACCGCGGCCACGTAGATCGCGCGGGCCGGGTCGTCCTCGACGCCGATCGGCGCCGCGACGTACCGCACCGTGCCGCCGGGCCGTACGTCCGTGCCGATGAAGACCGCGCCATCCTCGGTCTCTGCCACGACCCTGTCGACGAATCCGTCGTCGTCTTCGAGGTGGAACGAGGTATCGACACCCGGCACGAGCGTGGCGACGCCGTCGATGATGCCGAGGGCGCTCTCGTTGCGCCCGGGGATGATGCGGGCGAGCACCGCCTCGAGTGCCTCGCCGGTCGACGCGAACCCGGGGGTGTCGTCGGCGTCGGCGGGGTCCGGCTGGGTCGTGACGGCGTCGGATTCGCCGGTGACGATGAAGCGGGCCGACTCGACGTGGGCGAGCAGCAGGTCGTCGATGTCGCTGTGGATGCGGTCGCGCTGCACGAGGAACGACGTCGCCCCCGCGACCGCCATGCCGATCGACGCCACGAGCAGGATCGAGGCCAGGATGCGCGAGCGCACCGACCACCGCGGCACGCGGATGCGACGCGATCTCGTCGATCTCATCGCCCCAGTATGGAGCGTGGCAGACTCGACAAATGGCTGCCAGCAAAACAAATGAGAGCACTCTCACCGTGCTGGTCGCCTTCGGGGCGAACCTGCTGATCGCGATCGCGAAATCGGTCGCGGCGCTGCTCACCGGGTCGGCGTCGATCGCCGCCGAGGTCGCGCACTCCTGGGCCGACACCGGCAACGAGATCTTCCTCTACGTGGCCGAGCGCAAGTCCGCCCGGGGCGCCGACGCCACGCACCCGCTCGGCTACGGACGCGAGGCGTACGTCTGGTCGATGTACGCGGCGTTCGGGCTGTTCGCCGCCGGCGCCGCCGTGTCGGTCTACCACGGGGTGCAGAGCCTGCTCGATCCGGAACCCGCCAGCGACTGGGCGATCGCCTACGTCGTGCTCGGCGTCGCGTTCGTACTCGAGGGGGTGTCGTTCTTGCGCGCGTACAAACAGGCGCGCGAGACCGCGCGCGAGCAGCACACCGGCACCCTCAACGTCGTGCTCGAGAGCTCGAACCCGACCCTGCGCGCGGTCTTCGCCGAGGACGCCGCCGCCCTGATCGGCCTCGTCATCGCCTTCCTCGGCGTTCTGCTGCACCAGCTCACCGGGTCGCCCGTCTACGACGCGGTCGGCTCGATCCTCGTCGGCGTGCTGCTCGCGATCGTCGCTCTCGTGCTGATCAACCGCAACCGCCGCTTCCTCGTCGGGCAGGAGACCGACCCCGCCGTGTCCGCGAGCATGGTCGACTTCCTGAACGCCCGCACCGAGATCGAGCGCGTCACCTACCTGCACCTCGAGTTCGTCGGACCGAGCCGGGTCTTCCTCGTCGCGGCCGTCGACCTCGTCGGCAACGACACCGAGACGCACGTGGCGGTCGCGATGCGCGCGGTCGAGGCGGCGCTCGAGACCAATCCGCACATCGTCAAGGCCGTGCTCACCCTGTCGGCACCGGCCGACGCGTCGCTGTAGCCCCGCCCTCCTGCAGAAGCGTCACACGTGGTCGCATAGTCGGGTCGGTTGGCGCCACTGGTGACACTTGTGGGCGCGAATACGGCGGGGCGGATGCCGCTGCCGTCCTAGCGCGCGGCCGCGGCCCTGCCGCGCAGGCCGTTGACGAGCGCGGCCGCGGTCGCGGCATCCGCCACCGTCACGACTAGCGACCGGCCGTTCGTCCGCTCGATCTCGAGCGCCTCGCCCGACCGCACGATGATGCCGAAGCGGCGTCGCGACCCGCGGAGTCCCCAGCCTCCGAAGTCGCCGAGAGGCGAGATCTGCACGGCCCGGGCCGCCTCGACCTGGTCGAGCGGCACCGAGAATTTCGGGAACCCCAGCGCCGAACGCACCGAGACCCCCGCGGCGGTCACCCTCACCCGCCACACCATCGTCGCGCCGACGACCGCGACCGCCACCGCGAGGATGCCGAACGCCGGCCACGGCCCGCCGTCACTGGCGGTGGAGGCGAGCGCGACGATCCCGGCGGCGAATGCGACGGCGGCGAGGACGAAGATCAGGATGCCGCGGCTCGGCGTCACCCCGCGCGACCACACGGCGCGCTCCCCGTCGGCGAGCTCGAGCGGGGGTTCCCCGTCGTCGACGGCCACCGGCAGCGGCGCCCGCGGAGTGAGGAGTCCGGCGGGGACAGCCAGCAGGAGCCCGGCGACGATTCCGACCGGCATCCACGGAAGCACGGATCCCGCGTCGGCCGCGTCGGCGAGACCGCGCTGCATCCACACGCTGCCGCCGATGGCCGTGGTCAGGAACACCGCCAACCACACGACGGTGCCGACCAGGAACCGGGTCTGGGTGCCCGCCCGCTGCACCAGCGCCGCGACCGTGAGCGAGACCGAGAAGAGCGCGACGAATCCGGCGACCGGCAGCACGAGCCCGAGGAGCGGACCGAACCCGTCCGCCTCGCCGGAGGCGCTCCAGTGGATCGCGATCGGGTCGGGCAGATCGGCCGACCAGAACAGCACGACGACGATGCCCACGATGGAGAACAGAATTGGCAGTACGGCTCCCAGCGCGACGATGCGTCGGCGTTCGTTCCGGGTGTATCCGGTCATCAGTAGGCCTCTCTGATCATGGCGGCGAGCGCCGCGGGGGAAAGATCGAGCCGCTTCGCCTCGACGACGAGCGCGGGCAGCAGCGCGGCGAGGTCGCCGTACTCGCGGGCCCGGTCGGTGACGACGGCACCGCGTCCGCGTCGCAGGTCGATGAGGCCCTCGTCGCGGAGCGCCTGGTAGGCGTGCAGCACGGTGTGCACGTTGAGATCGAGTGATTCGGCGAGCTCGCGGGCGGAGGGCAGGCGCTCCCCCGCGGCGAGCGCCCCGCGCACGACTTCGGAACGCACGGCGGCGGCGAGCTGGTCGAATAGCGGGATGGGCGACGCGGGGTCGACACGGATGAGCATGTCTTCAGTCTATTGTTCTAGTTGTATTAGAACAAGTGCAACTACTCGCTTTGGCGCTAGAAGGTGTTGCCCCGATCCACGCCGGCGAACGCGGCGACGATGCCCGGGAACACCACGTCCACGCTCTCCGCGACGTACCCGGTGAGCGGCGAGCGCCCGATGCCGGCGCGTGCCCAGGTGATCCACCCGGCAGCGACGGCCCCGGCGAGCGCGTTCGCCGCCGTGCGCACCAACAGGTCCGACCGGTGCCGGGCCCCGCGCGCGGCGAAGAAGTCCACGTACACGTCGGCCTGCGCGGCGACCCGGAGCAGGCCGGAGTTCGCGACATCCTCGCCCGCCCCCATCACGTCGGACTGGGTCAGTGCGAGCGGCACCCGGTTCTCGTCGAACTCCCCCGCGACGGCGAGCACCACCTCGCGGACCGATTCGAGAGAACCGCTGGCGGATGCCGCGGCGCAGGCCTCCCGCAGGGAGTCGATCGCGCGGTCGACCTCGAACCACAGCAGGTCGCTCTTGGCACCGAAGTAGTTGAAGAAGGTGGCCCGGCTCACTCCGGAGCGCCGGGTGATCTGGTCGATGGTCGTGCCCGCGTAGGTGTTCTCGACGAAGAGTTCCGCCGCGGCATCCTCGATCAACTGGCGCGAGGAGACCTTGGGTCGCCCCACGCCGGGGCTGTGATCTGCAGTCGTCGGCACAATGGTTCCCGTCGTGGTTAGATACTGTACTGCGTCCAAAAATAGCGCCCATCGCCCTCGAGCACACCGAGAAAGACAGCCGTGAACCGCACTTTACCCTCCCTCGTCGCCGCAGCATCCGTCATCCTGCTGATCGCGGGGTGCTCCCCTGCCGCCCCGGCGAACACCGAGCCGGTGACCGGCGGCACGCTCGTGTACGCGTCGGGCGACGCGGAACCCACCTGCCTCGACCCGCACGTGGGTGGCAACTACCCGCAGGCGCTCGTCGCCACCCAGTACCTCGAGTCGCTCGTGTCGATCGACGACGACGGCGAGATCATCCCGTGGCTCGCCACCGAGTGGTCGGTCGCCGACGACGGCCTCAGCTGGGACTTCACCCTGCGCGACGACGTCACCTTCACCGACGGCACCCCGTTCACCGCCGAGGCGGTCGCGGTCAACGTCGCGCACCTGCAGGACCCGGCGACGGGCTCGTCCACCGGCTACCTCGCTCTGCAGAAGGTCGAGTCGGTGGAGGTCGTCGACGACAGCACGGCGCGCTTCGTGCTCAGCGAGCCCGACAGCGCGCTGCTCGAGTCGCTGTCGCAGCCGTGGCTCGCCATCGAATCCCCCACCGCTCTCGCCCGCCCGCAGGCCGAGAACTGCGAGTCGCCCGTCGGCACCGGCCCGTTCGTCGTCACGGCGTGGGACCGTCAGGAATCGATCACCCTCGAGCGCAACGACGACTACACCTCGCCGCCCGCCGACGCGGCCCACGAGGGCCCCGCCTACCTCGACGGGATCGAATGGCGCTTCCTGCCCGACTCCGCCTCCCGCTACGCGGCACTGCAGGCCGGCACCGTCGACGTGATCGACAACGTGCAGCCCGACACCATCGTCGCGGCCGAGTCGGTCGACAGCGTCGAAGAACTCAACGCTCCGCGTCCCGGCGCGTCCAACCGCATCGAACTCAACTCGAGCAAGGCGCCGTTCGACGACGTGCTCGTGCGCGAGGCGTTCATCCGTTCGGCCAACGTCGACGACGCCATCACGAGCCTGTTCTTCGACACCGCCGAGCGCTCCTACTCCCCGCTCTCCAGCGTGGAGAAGCTCGGCTACTCCGCCGACCCCGAGCTGTTCGAGTACGACCAGGATGCCGCGGCCGACCTGCTCGACGAGGCGGGGTGGACCGAGACCGACGCCGACGGCTACCGGGCAAAGGACGGCGTCACCCTCGAGCTCGACTTCCCGGTGAGCACCAACCAGTCGATCCCCGCCGAGCAGTCGCTGTTCGAGCAGCTGCAGGCGACCGCCAAGGAGGCCGGTTTCAAGGTCAACCTCGAGCCGCTCGACCTGTCGAGCTGGTACGGCGCGCTCGGCGAGAACGACTACGACCTCGTCAGCGCCCCGTACACCAAGGTCGGGCCCGACGTGCTGCGTATCCTGTTCGACTCGGCGGGCACCATCCCCGCCCCGAGCGGGTACTTCGCCAACCACTCCCAGGTGAAGGATGACGCACTCGACGCCCTGCTCCAGTCGGCGGGCGCGACCTCCAACGAGGCAGAGCGCGCCGACGACTACGCCGCCGCCCAGCAGATCGTGCTCGAGGGGTACTACATCCTGCCGCTCTACGACCAGCAGAACCACTTCCTGCTCCGCGCCGACGTGGAGGGATTGCGCGCGATGCCGACGGTATCGACCCCGACGCTCTACGACACGTGGCTGGATCGCTGAGCGTCGACCTCGTCGCCGGTCTGCGGACCGGCACGCGCGGCCGCCTCGCCCGGTGGGCGCTGCTGCGCCTCGGCGGCGTGGTCTTCGTGCTCTGGGCGGTCGCGACCGTCACCTTCTTCGCCCTCCGTCTGATCCCCGGCGATCCCGCCGAGGCCGTGCTCGGCGGGCCGGGATCGCAGGCGAGTGCCGAAGCGCTGGCGCAGGCCCGCGCCGACTACGGGCTCGACCAGCCCCTGGTCACGCAGTACGCCGTGTACCTCGGCCGGCTGGCCACGGGCGACCTCGGCTCATCGTATGCGCTGCGCGAGGACGTGGCATCCGTGGTTCTCACCAATCTCGGGCCCACGCTGCTGCTGGCCGCACTCTCGCTGCTGGTGGCCGCCGCGCTCGCGCTCGGCCTCGCCGTCTGGTCGACGAGGGGCGGGCGGATCAGCGCGGCGATCGGGTCCCTGCTCGAGATCGTCGCGGCCGCCGTGCCGCACTTCTGGCTGGCGATCTCGATGATCCTGCTGTTCTCGACGCTGCTCGGCTGGCTGCCGCCGGTGAGCGTGCCCGGACCGCTCGGGCTCGTGCTGCCCGTTCTCACGCTCGCCATCCCGCTCGCCGGCTTCCTGGGGCAGGTGATGCGCGAGGCGCTGCTCGACGCCATGCAGTCGCCCTTCGTGCTCGCCGCCCGCACGCGCGGCGAGGGCGACGGCGGGGTGTTCTGGCGGCACGCGCTGCGCCACGCGGCCATCCCGGCGATCGGGCTCGTCGGCTGGGCGTTCGGCTCGCTGGTCAGCGGAGCCGTGGTGGTCGAGACGATCTTCGCCCGGCAGGGTCTCGGGCGCAGCCTGCTCTCGGCCGTGCAGTCCCGCGACGTGCCGATGGTGATCGGCGTCGTGCTCGTCGTCGCCCTCGCCTACATGCTCGTCACCACGCTCACCGACCTGGCCGACCGGCTGGTCGACCCTCGGCTGCGGCGGGTGTCCCGGTGAAGCGCCCGCGTCCCGTCGAGATCGCCTCGGTCGCCGTCATCCTCTTCCTCGCCGTCGCGGCCCTCGCCCCGGCCCTGCTCGCCCCCGGCGACCCGCTCGCGATCGCGCCGCTCGACAGTTTCCAGCCGCCGTCCCTCGCGCACATCTTCGGCACCGACGAATCCGGGCGGGACATCTACACGCGCGTCGTCCACGGCACCGGCGCCTCGCTGCTGATCGGCATCGCGGCCACCGCGATCGGCCTCGGGCTCGCGCTCGTGTTCGGCCTGCTCGCCGGGTTCGGCCCGCGCTGGGTCGACTTCGGCACGACGCGCTTCCTCGAGGTGCTGTTCGCGTTCCCGGGGCTGCTCTTCGCGCTGCTGTTCATCGTCGTCTACGGGCCGGGCGTCGTGACCTCCACGATCGCGGTCGGCCTCTCGACCGCTCCCGGCTACGCGCGCATCATCCGGAGCCGCGTCATCCAGGTGCGCACCTCGCCGTATCTCGAGGCAGCGACCGTGCTCGGCCGCGGGCGCACCCGGCGTATCGTGCGGCACGTCCTGCCCAACGTGGCCGGCGCGCTCTTCGTGCTCGCCACCCTCGGCGTCGGCCAGTCGATCGTCTGGGCCGCGTCGCTCAGCTACCTCGGGCTCGGCGCCGTGCCGCCGGCGGCCGAGTGGGGCGCGATGCTCAGCGCCGGCCGCACCTACATCGCGTCGTTCTGGTGGATGACGTTCTTCCCCGGGCTGTTCATCGTGTTGAGCGCCGCGGCGACGACACTGCTCGGTCGCGCCATCCAGCAGAGGGGTCGTGAGTCGTGAGCCTGCTCGGCGTGCGCAATCTGACGGTGTCGTTCGGCGCCCCGGTGGTCTCCGGCGTCTCGTTCGAGATGGAGCCCGGCGAGTGCATCGGCATCGTCGGCGAATCCGGATCGGGCAAGAGCGTCACCGCGCGCGCCCTGCTCGGCCTCGCCGGCCGCGGGTCGCGGGTGTCCGCCGACGAGCTCTCCTTCGACGGGATGCCGCTGCTGGACGCACCGGAGCGCCGTCTCCGGGCGCTCCGCGGCAAGGAGATCGGGTACGTGTCGCAGGGCGCCCTCGTCGCGCTCGACCCGCTGCGGCTCGTCGGGCGCGAGATCGCGGACGCGCTGCGCCTGCACACCGCGCTGTCGCCGGCGCAGCGGCAGGCGCGCGTGCTCGAGCTGCTGGCCGAGGTCGGCATCCCCGACCCCGCGCTGCGGGCCGGCCAGCGCTCCGACGAGCTCTCGGGCGGGCTGCGGCAGCGGGCGGTCATCGCGTCCGCGATCGCGCTGCGCCCCCGCCTGCTGATCGCGGACGAACCGACCACCGCGCTCGACTCCACCGTGCAGGCGGGCATTCTCGACCTGCTCGAGCGGCTGCGCGACCAGGGCACGGCGCTCGTCCTGATCAGCCACGACCTCGCCGTCGTCTCGCGGCTCGCGTCGCGCGTGCTCGTGATGCACCGCGGCGCCGTCGTGGAAAGCGGGCCGACCGCCGAGGTGCTCGGTGCGCCGCGGCATCCCTACACCCGGCAGCTGATCGCGGCCGTGCCCACCGACCGCCCGCGGGGCACGCGGCTGACCGCGGCTGCCGCCGCACCCACTGTCGGAAATTCAGGAAGTCTCCGCGCGAACCACGGCATATCGCCCGATATCGCCCCCGCACCCGCGACTCTTCCTGAATTTCCGAAACTTAGTGGCGGCGGGGACCCTGCCGCGGGGGCGCCCGTCGTGCTCGGGTCCCACCTCAGCCGGCGGTTCGGCGCCCGGGTCGCGGTCGACGACGTCAGCTTCGAGCTGGCCCGCGGCACGACGCTCGGGGTGGTCGGCGAGTCGGGGTCGGGAAAGACGACGCTCGCGCGGCTCGTCCTCGCACTCGACGCCCCCGACGCCGGCGAGGTGCGCGTCCTCGGCCGCGCCTGGAGCACCGCGCGCGAGCGCGACCGCCGCGACCTGCGTCCGCGCATCGGTGCCATCTACCAGGACGCGCTCAGCTCGTTCGACCCGCGTCTCACGGTCGGCCACATCATCGCCGACGCGCTCAGCCACGGCCGCACCCAACGCGCGGGCGCCGAGGTCACGGCGCTGCTCGAGCAGGTCGGGCTCGACGGGTCCGTGGCGTCCCGACGCCCGCGCCTCCTTTCGGGCGGGCAGCAGCAGCGGGTCGCGATCGCGCGGGCCATCGCGCCGCGTCCCGACGTGATCGTCTGCGACGAACCGGTCTCGAGCCTCGATGTCTCGGTGCAGGCACAGGTGCTCGACCTGCTCGACGACCTGCAGCGCGACCTCGGCCTGAGCTACCTGTTCATCACCCACGACCTCGGCGTCGTGCGCCACATCAGCGACGAGGTGCTCGTGATGCGCGACGGCCGCGTGGTCGAACGGGGTGCGACCGAGAGCGTCTTCCTCGCCCCGGAACACGAGTACACGCGGGCGTTGCTCGCCTCGGCACCGCGGATCGGCTCGCGTCCTGCGACATCCTGACCCTCTGGTGCCTGCCGAGCGGGCGGTTTTAGACTCGACGCGACCGGTCCATCGTGAGGGGCAATCATGAGCGACGACACTCCCACCGAGCGTTTCGATCCCAAGTCGAACGGTGTCACCCCGCCCGATCCGCTGGGCGCGACGCCGCAGGAGTACCCGCCGACACGCAAACTGCCGACGACACCCGCGCAGCCCACCGTGCAGCCGGTCGCCGGCGCGACGCCGCCGCCCGCCCCGCCCGCTCCGCCGGCCAAGAAAAGCCGCACGGCGCTGCGGTGGCTCATCGGCATCGGCGCCGCCCTGTTGGTCGCCGTGATCGTGCTGCTCGTCATCCTGTTCGGCGGCGACCCGGAACCCGAACCCACCGCCACGGCCACCCCGACCGCCACCGCCCAGCCGACGCCCACACCCTCGCCCAGCCCGACCGAGGAACCCGAACCCACCCCCACCGTCGAACCCGTCGCCAGCCCCACCTTCGACAGCTTCGAAGCGCCGACGACCGCCGACTGCGAGGAGGGCGACGACGACGCCCCGCTCACGTTCTCGTGGTCGAGCAGCAACGCCGAGCGCGCGTTCATCGGCGTGCAGACCACCGATGCGAAGCTCGCCCCCTACGCGAGCGACCTCCCACCGGTCTTCACCTATACCGATCTGGCCTACCAGTGCGACCAAGAGTCCCAGATCTACACCGTGACCCTCGAGGATGCCGCTGGCTCGACGAAGAGCGAAACCGTCACGATCACGCGGTAGCCGGTAGATTAGAGCGCAGAACCCCATCAGGCACCTCACCAACGACACGGTGCCGCCCATAGAACCGGAGCGCCGCCATGCCGAACCCCATGCCCGAAAAGCCCGCCCTCGAAGGACTCGAGGACAAGTGGGGAACCAGCTGGGAGGACCGCGGCACGTACCGGTTCGACCGCGACTCCGCGACCAAAGAGAACGTCTTCTCGATCGACACTCCCCCGCCCACGGCGTCGGGATCGCTGCACATCGGCCACGTTTTCAGCTACACCCACATGGACCTCATCGCGCGCTACCAGCGCATGCAGGGCAAGGACATCTTCTACCCGATGGGGTGGGACGACAACGGCCTTCCCACCGAGCGCCGCGTGCAGAACTACTACGGCGTGCGCTGCGACCCGTCGCTGCCGTACATCGAGGGCTACGTGCCGCCGCTCGAGGGCGGAGAGAACGCGTCGAGCAAGGCCGCCGACCAGGTGCCCGTCTCGCGTCGCAACTTCATCGAGCTGTGTGAGAAGCTCACCGCCGAAGACGAGAAGCAGTTCGAACTGCTCTGGCGCCAGCTCGGCTTGAGCGTCGACTGGAACCAGTCGTACCGCACCATCGGCGACGAGGCGCAGACCGCCGCGCAGCGCGCGTTCCTGCGTAACATCGAGCGCGGCGAGGCCTACCAGGCCGACGCTCCCACGCTCTGGGACGTGACCTTCCGCACCGCCGTCGCGCAGGCCGAGCTCGAAGACAAAGAGATGCCGGCCGCGTACCACCGTCTCGCCTTCCACCGGGACGGCGCCGACGACGTCTTCATCGAGACCACCCGCCCCGAACTGCTCGCGGCCTGCGTCGCCCTCGTCGCGCACCCCGACGACGACCGCTACAAGCACCTCTTCGGTACCAACGTCACCACCCCCGTCTTCGGCGTCGAGGTGCCCGTGGTCGCCCACCACCTCGCCCAGATCGACAAGGGTTCGGGTATCGCCATGATCTGTACCTTCGGCGACGTGACCGACGTCATCTGGTGGCGCGAACTCGACCTGCCGAACCGCACCATCATCGGCGCCGACGGCCGCATCGTCGCCGACGCCCCCGAAGCGATCGCGACCGACGAGGCGAAAGCCGCCTACGCCGAGATCGCCGGAAAGACCGTGTTCAGCGCCAAGGCCAAGATGGTCGAGCTGCTCAAGGCGTCGGGCGAGATGGTCGGCGACGCCCGGCCGATCACCCACTCGGTGAAGTTCTTCGAGAAGGGCGACAAGCCGCTCGAGATCATCTCCACCCACCAGTGGTACATCGCCAACGGCGCCCGCGACGCCGACCTGCGCGCACGCCTGCTGCAGCGCGGCAAGGACGTCAACTTCGTGCCCGACTTCATGCGCGTGCGCTACGAGAACTGGGTCGGCGGCCTCACCGGCGACTGGCTCATCTCGCGCCAGCGCTTCTTCGGCGTGCCGATCCCCGTCTGGTACGAGCTCGACGAGAACGGCGACAAGGGTGCGGTCATCGTGCCGACCGAGGACATGCTGCCCGTCGACCCCGCGTCGCACACCGCCCCCGGCTTCATCGAGAGCCAGCGCGGCGAGCCCGGCGGATTCGCCGGCGAGGTCGACATCATGGACACCTGGGCCACCTCCTCCCTCACCCCGCAGATCGCCGGCGGCTGGGAGACCGACCCCGAGCTCTTCGACCTCGTGTTCCCGTACTCGCTGCGCAGCCAGGGCCAGGACATCATCCGCACCTGGCTCTTCTCCACCGTGCTCCGCGCCGAGCAGGAGTCGGGCGTCGCCCCGTGGAAGAACGCGGGCATCTCCGGCTTCATCGTCGACCCCGACCGCAAGAAGATGTCGAAGTCGAAGGGCAACGTCGTCACGCCCAAGGGCATGCTCGACGACCACGGCTCCGACGCGGTGCGCTACTGGGCCGCCTCGTCGCGACTCGGCACCGACGCCGCCTTCGACCCGCAGAACCCGAAGCAGATCAAGATCGGGCGCCGACTCGCCATCAAGGTGCTCAATGCGGCGAAGTTCGTCTACTCGTTCCCCGAACCCGTCGAGGGCGCCGGGGTGACCGAGGCACTCGACCTCGACCTGCTCGCCGAACTGGACCGCGTCGTCGCTGTCGCCACCAAGGCGTTCGACGAGTTCGACCACGCCCGCGCGCTCGAGACGACGGAGCATTTCTTCTGGGTCTTCTGCGACGACTACCTCGAACTGGTCAAGGAGCGCGCCTACGGTTCGTCGACGCCCGAGGGCCAGGCGAGCGCCGCGCTCACGCTGCGCACCGCGGTCGACGTGCTGCTGCGCCTGTTCGCGCCGTTCATCCCGTTCGCCACCGAAGAGGTGTGGAGCTGGACCCACGACGACTCGGTGCACACCGCGCCGTGGCCCGTCGCCGGCGACTCGGAGGAGCCCACCGGGCTCCTGCCGCTCGTCTCCGAAGCGCTCATCAGCATCCGCCGCGCCAAGACCGACGCGAAGGCGTCGCAGAAGACCGAGGTCACCTCGGCCACGATCTCCGGGCCCGCGTTGCTCGAGCTGGGCCTCGAAGACCTCAAAGGCGTCGGCCGTATCGCGACCGTCACCTTCGTCGAGTCCGACACCGTCGCGGTGAGCGACATCGTGCTGGCGGAGCAGCCCGCGTGACCGTCGTCGTCCGGCCGATCGAGGCGGGTGACCGCGCGGACTGGGAGCGTCTCTTCGGCGAGTACGGCGTCTTCTACAAGACGGCGTTCACGCCCGAGATTTTGGAACGCGTCTGGTCCCACCTGCAGACGGAGGGGTCGGGGCTCGACGCCCTCGTCGCCGAACTCGACGGGTCCCTCGTCGGCATCGCCATGTACCGCTCGCACCCCGACAGCTTCACCGGGTACATCGACTGGTACCTCGACGACCTGTACACGGCCCCCGAGGCGCGTGGGCACGGCGTCGCGACGGCCCTGATCGAGGAGATCACCCGCCTTGCCCGCGCCACGGCGCCCCTGGGAACGCTCCGCTGGATCACCGCCGACGATAACGAGCGGGCCCAGCGGGTCTACGACCGTCTGGCCACCAAGACGAACTACCTGACCTACGAAGTGAGGCTCTGATGCAGCTCGGAACACGCTGGACCGTCGGCGGCGCGACCCCCGACCGGCTCTCGCCCGGATTTGTGCTCGCGATCCGCGACGTGGAGGCGCAACTCGCCGAGGTGGACACCAGCCAGTGGCGCTGGACCCTGACCTGGCTCGAGGGGCGGCCCGTCGCCGAGCTCGACGACGGCACCGTCATCCGGGTCGACCATGCCGGCCTGGTCTCGACGACTTTCGACGGGTCGAACCCGCTCGACGAAGACTGAGTCGGTCGAACCCGCTCGACGAAGACTGAGACCGTCTAGAAGATGCGGTACAGCGGGTAGTTCGCGCCCGCGTCACGCATGCTGAGCGCGGTCTCCGCCTCGCGCGCGGCGGCGACGCGCAGCGCGTGTTCCTCGCGGTCGGCGATGGTGACGACCCGTGCTCGCGACTTGCGTTCGCCCCAGGCGACGAGGGCGTTGCCGACGGAGAGTGCTACCCGGTCGAGAGCCGTCGGGTGCACCTCACGCCGCTGGATTGTGCTTGCGGCATTCATTCTCTTCCCTTCCCGTTAGTGCTGAATTTAGACCGTGCCACCGACATCGTCGGGGGTCTGTGGTACCTCGTCGGCGTCCATGACGGGGAACGCGTTGAGCTGGATCTGCACGGGCCTGGTGCCCGGCACACCCTCCTTTTTGTAGAGCGCCGCATAGCGCTCGGTGACTGTCTCGAGCTCGGCGACGAGCTCTAGCATCTGCTGCGACGTGAGCCGCAAGTTGACGGTGTTGACGGTGGACGCCGCCATCCAGTCGCGGCTCAGTTTGTCGGTGCCGTGGGCGATGAAGTCGTGCAGCAGCGCGTCACGATTGACCTGCCACTCCCTGGTCAGCAGATCGCTCGCCGAGCGCTCTGCCGCACCCGGCGGATACTCGATCGGGTTCACGGTGATGCCCTCGGGAGAGCGTTCCCACCAGCGCTCGCGGGCCGATCCGCGCGCGGTGTCCTCGCGCACGAAGCCGTGCTTTTCGAGTTGGCGCAGGTGGTAGCTGGTGGCGCCGCTCGACTCCCCCAGTCGCGCGGCGAGGCCGCTCGCGGTGTGGGAGCCGTAGGTGCTGAGCGTGTCGACGATCTTGACCCGCAGCGGGTGGGCGAGCGCTTTCAAGCTCGTCATATCCAGGGTGCGGATTCCCTCGGTGGGCCGTTGCGGATTCGTCATGGTGCAAAGATACCTTTGCAGACAATCCTTTGCAAGACTTTCTTTGCATTAATTTCTTTGGATGTCGCCACGCGACTCCCGCTCCCGGAGACCGAGCGGGCGCGACCGTAATGTTGCAGCATGACGAACCCGTTCTTCTCCCCCAGCGACCTGCCCTTCGGCCTGCCGCCCTTCGCCGAGATCACCGACGATCACTACCGTCCGGCGTTCGACCGGGGCTTCACCGAACAGCTCGCCGAGGTGGAACGCATCATCGCCGACCCCGAGGCGCCGACCTTCGAGAACACGCTCCTGCCGCTCGAACGCAGCGGACAGGTGCTCCACCGTGTCTCGGCCGTGTTCTACAACAAGAGTTCCTCCGACAGCACCGATTTCACCAACGACCTCGAAGAAGAGATCGCCCCGCTCTACGCCGCCCACAGCGACGCGATCCGGCTCGACGCGGCGCTCTACGCCCGCATCGCCGCCGTGCACGCCGACCGCGAGGCGCTCGACCCCGAGTCCCGCTATCTCGTCGAGCGCTACTTCGCCGAGTTCACGATCGCCGGCGCGGGCCTCAGCGACGACGACAAAGAGACGCTGCGCGAGTACAACAAGCAGCTCTCCACCCTCACCACGAAGTTCGAGAAAAATCTGCTCGCCGACACGAACGACCTCGCGGTCGTGCTCGACGACGTGGCCGAGCTCGACGGCCTCGACGCGGGGGCGATCTCCGCCGCCGCCGAAGCCGCCCGCGAGCGTGGCCTCGAGGGCAAATACGTCGTGACGCTCGTGCTGCCGACCGGACACCCGTATCTCTCGTCCCTCACCGACCGCTCCGTGCGCGAGCGCATCATGACCGCCTCCCGGGCGCGCGGCAGCCGGGACAACGAGTTCGACAACCGGCAGCTCGTGCTCGACATCACCCGCCTCCGGGCGGAGCGTGCGCAGCTGCTCGGCTTCGACAGCCACGCCGCCTACGTCACCGCCGACGAGACGGCGAAGACGCCCGAGGCGGTTCTCGGCATCCTCGGTGCCCTCGCCCCGATCGCCGCCCGCAACGCCCGCGACGAGCAGGCGGCGCTGCAGGAGCTCGCCGACGTCGAGATCGCGGCCTGGGACTGGGACTTCTACACCGAGAAGGTACGGCAGGCGACGTACGACGTCGATACCGCGTCGATGCGGCCGTACTTCGAGGCCGAGCGCGTGCTGCACGACGGCGTGTTCTTCGCCGCGGCCAGCCTGTACGGCGTGCGGTTCACCGAGCGCGACGATCTCGTCGCCTACCACCCCGACGCCCGCGTCTTCGAGGTGAGCGACGCCGACGGCACCCCGGTCGGCCTCTACATCTACGACCTGTACACGCGCGACTCGAAGCGCGGCGGAGCCTGGATGAACTCGCTCATCTCGCAGAACACGCTGCTCGACCAGCCCACCGTGGTCGTCAACAACCTGAACGTGCCGAAGCCCGCCGCGGGCTCCCCCACGCTGCTGACCTACGACGAGGTCACGACGCTGTTCCACGAGTTCGGGCACGCGCTGCACGGCCTGTTCGCCCGCGTCACCTACCCGAAGTTCTCCGGCACGAACGTCTTCCGCGACTTCGTCGAGTTCCCGAGCCAAGTGAACGAGATGTGGATCCTCTGGCCCGAGGTGCTCGCGAACTTCGCCGTGCACCACGAGACCGGGGCGCCGATGCCGCAGGACATCGTCGACAAACTACATGCCTCGTCGTCGTTCAACGAGGGCTTCGCGACGAGCACCTATCTGGCCGCGGCCCTGCTCGACCAGGCCTGGCACGCGATCTCCGCCGAGACCGAAGTGGTGGATGTCGCAGAGTTCGAAGCCTCGGCGCTGGCCGCGGTCGGGCTCGACAATACCGCGGTGCCCACCCGCTACTCGAGCACCTACTTCGCGCACACGTTCTCGGGCGGGTACGACGCCGGCTACTACTCCTACATCTGGAGCGAGGTACTCGACGCCGACACCGTCGACTGGTTCACCCAGAACGGCGGCCTCACGCGCGAGAACGGCGCCCGGTTCCGTGAGCTGCTGCTCGGCGTCGGCGGGTCGAAGGACCCCCTGCAGGCGTTCCGCGAATTCCGTGGCCGCGACGCCGACATCGGCCCGCTGCTGAAGCGTCGCGGGCTCGAGGAGTAAACCGCTAGCCGACCGCCGATCCGCTCTGCCACAGTGGGCGGATGACGACGGACCTCCCTCCCGTATCGCTGCGCCCCCGGCTGTCGCGGATGGTCGGGCGCGACCCGGCACAGCGCGGACGACTGGCGACCCCGCTCGAGCTGCTGTTCGACCTCACCTTCGTCGTCGCGTTCGGGGTGACCGCCGACCAGACCGCGCACGTCCTCGCCGAGGGGCACGTCGGCGCGGCACTGGGCGGCTTCGGTTTCGCCATGCTCTGCGTGGTCTGGGCGTGGGTGAACTTCACCTGGTTCGCGTCCGCCTTCGACACCGACGACTGGTTCTACCGCCTCACCACGATGGTGCAGATGATGGGCGTCGTCGTCCTCGCGCTGGGCATCCCGCAGATGTTCGCCTCGATCGACCACGGCACCCTGTTCGACAACTCGGTCATGGTTGCGGGCTATGTGGTGATGCGGCTCGCGATGATCGCGCAGTGGCTGCGCGCGGCGGCGCAGGATCCCGCCCACCGCGCCAGCGCGCTGCTATACGCCGGCATCGTGGGCGTCTCGCAGCTCGGCTGGGTGACGCTGCTGCTCGTCCGAGGAGCGTCGGCCGCCGTTTTCGTGCCGATCCTGCTCCTCACGGCGGCGGCCGACATCGGCGGTCCTGTGCTCGCCGAACGGTTGCGCGGCGGCACCCCGTGGCACGCCCACCACCTCGCCGAACGCTACTCGCTGCTCACGATCGTGGCGCTCGGCGAGGGCGTCTTCGGCACCGTCGCCTCGGTCGCCGCCCTCGTGGAGACCGCGGGCTGGAGCATCGAGGCCGCCCTGCTCGTCTTCGCGGGCACCGGGCTCACGTTCACGCTCTGGTGGATCTACTTCCTGCTTCCCTCCGGCGCGGTGTTGACGCGCCACCGGGAGCGCGGGCAGCTCTGGAGCTATCAGCACGTTCTCATCTTCCCCGCGATCACGGGCATGGGCGCGGGGCTGCACCTCGCCGCCTACGTCGTCGCGCACGAGTCCCACCTCGGTGTGACCGCGGCGGTAGCGAGCGTGGCGATCCCCGTGCTCGCCTATCTCCTCGTGGTGTTCGGCATGTACGCGTTCCTCATGCGGGTCGCCGACTGGACGCACGGGGCCATGGTGCTCGCCGCGGCGGGTCTGCTGGCGCTCGGCGTGGCGCTGGCGGCATCCGGGGTGCCCGTCGGGATCTGTCTCGTCGTGGTGCTCGCCGCCCCGGTCGTCACGGTGGTCAGCTACCTGGTGTTCGGCTGGCGCCACGAGGAGGAGGCGCTGCGGCGCGCACTCGCCTAGGCGCGCACCCGCCTATGCATGCACGGGCCGCGGCGTCAGGCGGCCTCGGCCAGCGATGTGAGCCGGTCGAGGGCGCGGGGCCACATCTCCTCGAACATCGGCACCCAGTCGTCGTCGACGTCGATGTCGACGGTCAGGGATGTCGCCGCGCCGGCGGGCGCGAAGGTGTAGTTCTCGTGCGTACCGATGATGGTGCGCGCCTCGTCGCTCGTCGTGTCGTCGACGGCGCCGTCGACCATCCCGGTGTACTTGATCGAGACGAACTCGTGCTCGCGGTTCTCGACGATGACCCCGATCATGCCGCCGAGCGAACCGTCGTCGTTCGGGCCGAGGAACCGGATCTCCTCGCCCTTCTGCCACCCGCCCGTGTAGTGCGATCCCTCGTGGAAGACTCCCGCCCAGTCGCGGTAGGTGGCGTCGTCGAGCATGGTGTTCCACACGGTCTCGACGGGCGCGTCGATGCTGGTTTCGAAGTGAAGTGTCTGCATGGGCACCACGGTAGACCAGGGGCGCAGCCCCGCGGAACCCCGGCCTACAGGGTGCTGAGCGCGAGCGAGTACAGCTGCGGGTCGCGCCGGGTGGCGGCAGACACGACGATCGTCTCGCGGCTCAGGCGCCGCACGTAGTAGCCGGCGAACGGCAGTTCGACGATCGTCGTCACCCCCGACCGCCACACCGGCACGAGCCACTCGACCGCGTCGTGTTCGGGGCTGCCGTGGTGTTCCGTGAGCCGGCTCTGCCACGCCCAGCACGCCTCGTCGTCGAGGCCCTCGCGCCAGAACGACTCGACCGACGCGACCCAGTCGAAGTAGCCCTCGGAATCGGCCTCGAGCATCAGCAGCGTGAGCGCGTCGGGTTCGCGGCTGATCCACTCGGGCCGCGGCACGATCGCGTCGAACGCGCGGGCCCAGTCGTCGATCCACCGCGCGTTCGCCGCCTCCATGTCGAGGCCAGCGGGCGCCCGGGTCGACCCCGGGTCGGGCTCGGCCTCGACGGGCGCGACCCCGTTGGCATCGAGGCCCCATGCGCTGCGCACGAACAGGAGGAGCGTGAGCGTGGACGGCTGGTCGATCGAGATCACCATGTCCCGGGGCCAGGCACCCTCGTGCGACGGATCCATGGTCTGCATGCGGGCACCTCCCTCGACGCGCCCACCGTACTCCGCCGTGCACCACCACCGCGAGCGTCATCGCCCGTTCCGTCCGCGCCGCAGTGCCCGGTCGAGATGGCTGTGCAGACTCTTCAGGGCGTCGGAGATGTCCTTCGTGGCCGGGAGCGGGGTCGCCTCGACGGCGGCGAGCAGGTGGTCGACGAAGCTCCACTGCGCGATCTGCACGAGCGGGTCGGAGCGCAGCCACGGCTGGTGGATGAAGTGCACGAGCACGATGACGAGGCACTCGAGCCGCATCACCCGCGCGCACGCGCCCGCCGGGTCGAACACCCGCTCGAGCTCGAGCAGGGTGCGGCAGTCGGAGCAGAGCAGGCTCGGCCCCGTCTCCTCGACGCAGCGACGCAACAGCGCGTCGAGGTAGGCGGTGCGGGCGAGTTCGGGCGCGGGTCTGCCACGGGCGTAGGCACTGACGAAGGCGGCGAGGAACGGGTCGATGGCGACGGGTCGGCTGGTCATGCGGAGAGTGTCGTGTCACCCTCCGACATCCCGACCTCGCCTGTGCAGACGACTGAATCGCCGCCGTCTGGGGAGGAGGAGGCCTACGCGGCGACGTCGCGCAGCGTGCGTAGCTTCGACTCGAGGTCGGGCCCCTGCGGCACCACGATGACCTCGTCGGCCTTGGTGATCTCGACGAGGTCGGCGATGCGCTGGTTGACGTACGCGAGATCTCCGACGGCCTGCTGCGCGTTACGCTCGGCGACGAAAGCCTTCTCGGCGAGTGTCCAGTCGTGCGCCAGAGCCTCGGCCATGGTCGGAATGCGCGAGGGACGGCCGCCCTGGCGCATGCGCGCGAACATCAGCCCGTTGGGCATCGCGAGACGCTCGGCGTCGGCCGCGTCATCCCCCACGATCGTCGACACCGCCACCATGGCGTGCGGGCGCTGCAGGATCGCCGACGGCTCGAAGTGCTTGCGGTAGATCTCGAAGGCGATCGGAGTGTTGTCGCCGCCCGCGAAGTGGTGGGCGAACGCGAACGGCAGGCCGAGCATGCCGGCGAGCTGGGCGCTGTAGCCGCTCGACCCGAGCAACCACATCTCGGGCGAGTCGCCGAGGCCCGGCACGGCCGTAATGGCCGAACCGATGCCGTTCTCGAGGGGCGCGATGGTGCCGAACCAGGCCAGCAGTTCGATCACCTGGTTGGGGAAGTCGTCGACGGTTTCGGCGCCGACATTGCGGCGAAGCACGGAGGCCGTGAGCTGGTCGGTGCCGGGAGCGCGGCCGAGTCCGAGGTCGATGCGGTCGCCGTGCAGCGCGACGAGCGTGCCGAACTGCTCGGCGATCACGAGCGACGAGTGGTTGGGCAGCATCACTCCGCCCGAGCCGACGCGGATCCTGGACGTCGCCGCGGCGATCGCACCGATGAGCACGGCCGGCGCCGAGCTGGCGATCGCGGGCATGCCGTGGTGCTCGGCGACCCAGAAGCGGCCGTAACCGAGCTTCTCCGCCTCCACCGCCGTCGCGATGGTCTGGGCGAGGGCCTCGCCGTGGCTCATCCCGTCGAAGACGGAGGCCAGGTCGAGCACGGACAGGGGAACAGGCGCTGAGGTAGACATCCCTCTAGACAACCCCGGCGCCCGCGACGCCATTCCCGCCGACGCTAGGTCAGCAGCACGATCTTGCCGCGGGCCTCGCCGGTCTCGACGCGGCGCTGTGCCTCGGCGGCCTCGGCGAGCGGGAAGGTTTCGGCGACCTCGATGTCGAACAGCCCGATCGAGGCGAGTTCGGCGGCCGCGCCGACGCCCTCGCGCCGGAGTCGCAGCTCCTCGTCGCTGAGCGGCACGGGGCTTCCGCCCGACCAGGCGCGGATTCCGAGCTCGGCCGCCCGCGCCCCGACGACGATCGTGCCGATGCTCTGCCGGTCGCTGACGAGTTCGAACGACGCCTCGAGCGCTTCGTCGGTGCCGGCACCGTCGAGCACGAGGTCGATGCCCTGCGGTGCCGCCTCGCGCACGCGGTCGACGAGCCCGTCGCCGTATTCGACGGGGATACCGCCGAGACCGCGCACGATCTCGGCACGCGCGGCGCTCGTGGTGGCGACGACCGTCGCTCCCCATGCGACGGCGAATTGGATGGCGGCCTGGCCGACGGCTCCGGAGCCGGCGTGCACGAGCAGGGTCTGGCCCGACGTCAGGCCGAGCGACCGCAGCGCCTGGTACGCGGTGCCGACGGGCACGCCCACCGCCGCCGCCTGCTCCCACGTCCACTCCTCGGGCTTGCGGTCGACCTTGGCCACGTCCACCGCGAGGAACGTGGCGTAGGCGCCGCTCGCGCTGACGATGACCTCGTCGCCGACCGCCCACTCGTCGACGCCGTCGCCGACCTCGACGACGAGTCCGGCGGCGTCGGAGCCGGTGCGGCGCGGCGTCGTGATCGGGGGCGTCGTGCGGATTCCGGCGCGGAGCTTGCCGTCGATCGGGTTGACCCCGACGGTCAGCACCTCCACCAGCACCTGTCCCGCGCCGGGCACGGGACGCTCGACCGTCGCGAGCTCCAGTACCTCCGGACCGCCGATGCGCGAGTACTGCACAACCGTCGCTTCTGCCATCGTTCTCTCCTCATAACGCTCTGCGGGGGCATCCGCCCCACACTCAATTGGTAACACGCGTCGGAGTTCCGACGCCCCGTGTGACGCCCGGTTGCCCGGTCAGGCCGCGCGCGCCGGCCGGCGGAAGCGCAGCCAGACGAGGACGATGCCGCCGACGATCAGTCCCCAGAACGCCGATCCGATGCCGACGACGGTGATTCCCGACGCCGTGACGAGGAACGTGCCGATCGCGGCGAGGCGGTCGTCGGGGTCTTCCATCGCGGCCGTGACCGCCCCGACGAGGGCGCCGAGCAGCGCGAGACCCGCCACCGCCTGGATCAGCAGCGGCGGTGAGGCGAGCACGAACGCGGTGGCGAACCCGGCGAACAACCCGAGCACGATGTCGGCGATGCCGCCCGCTACCGGAGCGATCCAGCGGCGGCTGCGGTCCGCGGCCGCCTCGGGTCCGGCGGTCAGCGCCTGTGTCAGCGCGGCGAGGTTCACGGTGATGCCGCCGGCGAGAGCCCCGACGGCCGAGAGCGCGCCCGAACCGACGAGTGCCGAGCGAACCGGGGGCTCATACCCGAAGCTCGTCAGGATCGCGGCGCCCGGGATGTTCTGCCCGGCCATCGTGACGATGAAGAGCGGCAGGGCGATGCTCACCACCACGACGGGGTCGAACTCCGGCGAGACGAACTCGAGGTGCGGCAGCAGGTTGGCGCCGTTCAGCCAGCTGGTGTCGACGGTGACGGCGAGCAGCACCCCCGCGAGCACGATGGAGGCGGGCACGGCCCAGCGCGGGGCGAGCCGGGCGAGCACCAGCCAGACCAGGATCACGGGGATGGCGAGCATTGGGATCTGCGCCGCGGCGGTCACCGGCGCGAGGCAGAGCGGGAAGAGGATGCCGGCGAGCATGGCGTTCGAGATCGGGCGGGGTATGCGCGAGATCAGCCGGCCCAGCGCGGGCCACAGCCCGACCAGCACGATGAGCGCGGCGGCGACCACGAAGGCCGCGACCGCCTCGTTGAACCGGTCGGTGATGCCCGCGGTGGCGACCAGCAGGGCCGCACCCGGAGTGCTCCAGGCGAACTTCACCGGCACTTTCGTGATGAGACTCAGCACGATGGCCAGCACGCCCTGGGTCACACAGACGATGAGAAGACCGGATGCCGCCTGCGATTCGTTCGCTCCGACCGCGGCCAGCCCGGCGAGCACGATGGCGAACGAGCTGGAGAACCCCGTGATAGCGGCGACGATCCCCGCGACGATCGGTTGGACGATGGGCTATCGGCACTCTCTACTGACGGCCGCCTCCCCGTGGGCAGCGGCCGGACGACACGGGCGGCTGTTAGGCCGACTTCTCCTGGCGCTGTGCCGGGCGCGGCACGATGGTGGGCGCGGCGTTATTGAGCACGGCGTCGCGGGTGACGATGACGCGGGCCACCTGGTCGTCGCTCGGCACCTCGAACATGATCGGTCCGAGCACCTCTTCCATGATGGCGCGCAGCCCGCGGGCGCCGGTCTGGCGGAGCACGGCGAGGTCGGCGATCGCCTCGAGGGCGTCCTCGTCGAAGTCGAGCTCGACGCCGTCGAGCTCGAACATGCGCTGGTACTGCCGGATCAGCGCGTTCTTCGGCTTGGTCAGGATGTCCATGAGCGCGATCTGGTCGAGCGGGGTGACCGTGGCGACCACGGGGAGGCGGCCGATGAACTCGGGGATAAGCCCGAACTTGTGCAGGTCTTCGGGGAGGACCTCGCTGAACAGGTTGCGTTCGTCGCCCTTGCTGTGGAGGGGGGCGCCGAAGCCGATGCCCTTTTTGCCCGCACGCTGCGAAATGATGTCTTCGAGTCCCGCGAAGGCGCCGGCGACGATGAACAGCACGTTCGTCGTGTCGACCTGGATGAACTCCTGGTGCGGGTGCTTGCGGCCGCCCTGCGGCGGCACGGAGGCGACGGTTCCCTCGAGGATCTTGAGCAGCGCCTGCTGCACGCCCTCGCCGGAGACGTCGCGGGTGATCGACGGGTTCTCGGCTTTGCGGGCGATCTTGTCGATCTCGTCGATGTAGATGATGCCGGTCTCGGCACGCTTGACGTCGTAGTCCGCGGCCTGGATCAGCTTGAGCAGGATGTTCTCGACGTCTTCTCCGACGTAGCCCGCCTCGGTGAGGGCGGTCGCGTCGGCGACGGCGAACGGCACGTTGAGACGCTTTGCGAGGGTCTGCGCGAGGTAGGTCTTGCCGCAGCCGGTGGGGCCGATGAGCAGGATGTTCGACTTCGAGATCTCGATGTCGTCGATCACCGTGTCGACCGAGGCGATGGGGGTGCGGGCGCGCACGCGCTTGTAGTGGTTGTAGACGGCGACGGAGAGGGCCTTCTTGGCGGCCTCCTGGCCGATGACGTACTCCTCGAGGAAGTCGTAGATCTCGCGCGGCTTCGGCAGTTCGAACTCGCTCGAGGTCTCTTCGCCGGCCTCGGCCAGACGCTCCTCGATGATCTCGTTGCACAGCTCGACGCATTCGTCGCAGATGTATACGCCGGGTCCGGCGATCAGCTGCTGTACCTGCTTCTGGCTCTTTCCGCAGAAGGAACACTTGAGCAGGTCGGCGCTCTCTCCGATGCGAGCCATGTGCAGCCTCCCTCAATCACCGTGTGCTACGTGCACCGAGCCTAACCTGTGCCGCCGACGCGCGCTGGCACTCTGCCGTTTTGAGCGCGTCGCGGCGACACATTCACCCGCTTCGGGCTGACCCGGGGGACGAACGCCCAGGCCGCGACGATTTAGTCTTGTAGTACCGGAGTACGACACAGGGCCGATGCACAACGCAGGGGGTGAGGCATGGCGACACGCTGGGGGCGCTTCGCGCGCGGCTGGCTGGCCGCTCTGTTCTCGACCCTCGTCGCCGCGGTCTCCCACACTCTCGCCGGCGGCGACGGTCCGAGCGGCCTCGCCCTCGTGCTGGCGCTCGCGTTCGCCGGCCTGACCTGCATCGCCCTCACCGGGAAGAGCGTTTCGCTCGTCCGCGTCGCCGCGTCCGTCGCCCTCAGCCAGGTGTCCTTCCACACGCTGTTCAGCACGATCGGCGGGTCGACGGCCGGCACGGGCATGGTCGGCGGAGCGGGGCATGAGCACGCGGCATCCGTCGTTCTGATCGCCGACGGCGGCACCGCCATGCATCACACCGACGGCTGGATGTGGCTGGGCCACGGCGTCGCAGCTGTTCTCACGGTCATTGCGCTGCGTTACGGAGAGGGCGCCTTCTGGCAGCTGCGCTCGATCGCACGCCTGTTCTCACGCACGGTGTTCGCCGTCGTGCCCGTCGTCTCGGCACTCCCCCGCACGGCCCCGCGGCTGCCGGCCGTCGGCCACTTCTTCGTTCCGCGCTTCTGCGCGTTCGTCCGTTCGTCCCTGGGACTCCGTGGTCCGCCGGTGGGAGCGGCCGCCTAGGCGGTCTCTCCACGACACCCGCATCACCCCACTCTCAAGGAAGAACCATGAAGAAATCCCTTATTGCCGTGCCCGCTGCGATCGGCGCGGGCCTCGTGCTCGCCGTCGCTGCCCCTCTCGCCGCCTCCGCACACGTCACTATCGACCCGGGCCAGGCCGAGGCCGGCTCGTACACGATCGTGACGGTCAAGGTGCCGAACGAGTCCGAGACGGCGACCACCAACCGCGTCGAGGTCTCGCTGCCGACCGACACCCCGTTCACGAGCGTGCGCTACGTGCCCGTCGCCGGCTGGACCGCCGAGCTCGTGCGCACGACCCTGCCCGAGCCGGTCACCGTCGGCGAGACGACCGTCACCGAGGCGGTCACGTCGGTGGTCTGGACCGCGGATGCCGGTTCCGAGATCGGTGCCGGACAGTTGCAGTTGTTCCCGCTGTCGATGGGGCCGGTTCCGGATGTCGGATCCCTGACGCTCCCGGCCGACCAGGGCTACAGCGACGGCACCGTCGTCAGCTGGAGCGAGACGGCCACGGACGCGGAACACCCCGCGCCCGTGCTGTACGTGAACGACGCCCCCGCGGAGGACCACCACTCGGGCGCGACCGCGTCGGCCGACGAGGACACCGAGGTCGCGGCATCCGAATCGTCTGACGACGTTCTCGCCCGAGTCCTCGGACTCGGCGGCCTCGTGGTCGGCGTCGTCGGTATCGTGCTCGCGGTGACCGCTCGCCGGAAGTCGGCCAACTGATGGCCGCCCGACGCCGCATCGCCGTCGCGGGGCTGAGCGTCGCCGTCGCCGGTGTCGCCGTCCTCGGCTTCGCCGCGCCCGCGCAGGCGCACGACGTGGTCGTCGCGTCGACACCGGCCCAGGGCGAGACGCTCACGGCGCTGCCCGAGGCGTTCTCGCTGACCATGAACGAGACGCTGGTCGTCTCGGAGGGGACCGAAGCGAACTTCGGCATTCGGATCACGGATGCTGCTGGCCTGTTCTACGGCGACGGATGTCTGTCGTTCGTCGACGCGACCATGAGCACCGGCGCCTACCTCGGTGCACCCGGGACCTACACCGTGGTGTGGCAGTTCGTCTCGTCGGACGGCCACATCGTCAGCAGCAGCGGGTCGGGATACAGCCCGATCTCCTTCACCTGGCAGCCCGCCGCCGACGCGGTCGCCACCGTGGGGTCGGCCACCGCGCCCGTGTGCGGGGTGACCGAGGTCGGTACCGCGACGCCGAGCCCCGATCCGACGATGTCGACGCAGGAGACCCCCGCCGAGACCCCCTCTCCGAGCGCGACCGCCGCGACCGAGCCGTCCGATGCCGACGCGTCGACGAGCAGCACGCTGCTCTGGATCGGCGGCGCGGGCCTCGCGGTCGTCGCCGCGGTCGTCGTCACGCTGCTCCTGGTGCGCCCGAAGAAGCTGGTCGACACGGAGCGGGACGACACGGAGCGGGACGACACCGAGGCGTAACCCCTCCCCGCGTCATCCACGCACAAGAAAGGCCGCACCCCGAGGGGTGCGGCCTTTCGCGGTAGTAGAAACTACGCCGTCAGGGACGGGAGGTTCTTGCGGCTTTCTAGTACCTGGTCGATGAGACCGTACTCGAGGGCCTCGGCCGCGCTGAGGATCTTGTCGCGGTCGATGTCCTTGTTCACCTGCTCGGGCGTGCGGTTCGAGTGGTGCGACAGGGTCGTCTCGAGCCAGCCGCGCATGCGGAGGATCTCGGCGGCCTGGATCTCGATGTCCGACGCCTGGCCGCGGCCGGCGTCACCGGTCGACGGCTGGTGGATGAGGATGCGCGCGTTCGGCAGGGCGAGACGCTTGCCCGGCGTTCCGGCGGCCATCAGCACGGCGGCGGCCGAAGCAGCCTGTCCGAGCACGACGGTCTGGATGTGCGGCTTGATGTACTGCATCGTGTCGTAGATGGCCGTCATCGCGGTGAACGAGCCACCGGGCGAGTTGATGTACATCACGATGTCGCGGTCGGGGTCCTGGCTCTCGAGGACGAGGAGCTGGGCCATGACGTCATCGGCCGAGGCGTCGTCGATCTGCACGCCGAGGAAGACGATGCGGTCTTCGAACAGCTTGGCGTACGGGTCCTGGCGCTTGTAGCCGTAGGCGGTGCGCTCCTCGAACGTGGGGAGGATGTAACGGGACTCGGCCGAGGGACGGGCGACGCCACCGAAGTTGTAGTTGTCCATAGTCGATTCCTAGTTCTTGGCCGCGATGTCGGGGTCGTCGGACACGGTCTCGTCGGTTCCACCACCGCCGACGACGGTGGAGGCGAATTCGCGGATGTGGTCGACGAAGCCGTACTCGAGGGCACCCTTCGCGTCGAACCAGTTGTCGCGGTCGTTGTCGATGAGGACCTGCTCGACCGACTTGCCGGTCTGCTCGGCCGTGAGCTCTGCCATGCGCTTCTTCATGTCGAGGATGACGAAGGCCTGCGTCTGGATGTCGGCGGAGGTTCCACCGAATCCGCCGGACGGCTGGTGGAGGAGCACGCGGGCGTTCGGCGTGATGTAGCGCTTGCCCTTCGTGCCCGAAGAGAGCAGGAACTGGCCCATGGAGGCGGCCATTCCGATGCCGACCGTGACGATGTCGTTCGGTACGAACTTCATCGTGTCGTAGATCGCCATTCCGGCGGTGATGGAGCCACCGGGCGAGTTGATGTAGAGGTAGATGTCGCGCTTGGAGTCTTCTGCTGCAAGCAGGAGGATCTTCGCGCAAATCTCGTTGGCGTTGTCATCGCGCACCTCTGAGCCAAGCCAGATGATGCGGTCCGAGAGGAGTTGGTCGAAAACACTGCTGACCAATGCCGGTTGGGCCATTGTTGCGCTCCGTTTCAGTTGTAACTTGGGTTCGAATCTACTGGAGGTAACGCGTACAAACCGACGTGTTCGCCTACGGCAGATTGGCGCGAGTCCTGCGGGGGCGAATTAAGCTGGCCGGATGACGCATTCCTGGGATTCCCGCGTCGCCGAGGTCTGGGCGAGCGCCGACGAGCTCAGCGACGACGCCGTGCTCGCGAGCATCGACTCCCTCGTCGCCGAGGTCGACGAGACAGAGGGGCCGGATGCCGCGGCCGCAGCCTTCGAGGCGGCGAGCGTGCGCGACTACCTCGGCCACGAGGCGCAGGCCGAACCGCTCTACCGCGACGCCATCGCGCTCGGCCTCGACGCCGCACGCCGCCCCCAGGCGCAGCTACAGCTCGCGAGCACGCTGCGCAACCTCGGCCGCCCCGTCGAGGCCGTCGAGCTGCTCGAGGAGCACCTCGCCGAACATCCCGCCGACGAGTGGACTGCGGCCGGCGCGGCCTTCCTCGCGCTCGCACTCGTCGATGCCGGTCGCGAGCGGGACGCGGCATCCGTCGCCCTCGCCGCTCTGTCGGAGAGCCTGCCGGCCTACGGCAACGCGGTACGCCGCTACGCGCTGGAGCTGCGCCGCTAGAGCCTGCGTTAACGACGACGGGCCCGGCACTCGCGTGCCGGGCCCGTCGTGTCGAGCGACTACTTGTGGTCGTGACCGTAGTGCTCGTGGTTGGCCTTGCGGCCGTGGCTGTCGCGCGCGGCGCCACCGGAGTTGGCCTGCGTGAGCATCGATGCCGCGTCGGAGGTGTCGAAGCCGTCCTCGTCGGTCGATTCCTCGCCCGAGTCGGCGAAGCCAGCGGTGAATTCGGAGACGTCGACGGTCGCACCCTTGGTGTCGACGACCTTCGCCTTGCCGAGGATGACCGCGAGGGCCTTCGAGCGGGCGACCTCGCCGATCATGCCGGGGATCTGGCCGTTCTTGTCGAGGACCTGGATGAACTCGCCGGGCTCCATGCCGTACTGGGCGGCACCCTGGATGAGGTACTGGGTGAGCTCGTCCTGGCTGACCTTGATCTCTTCCTTCTCCGCGATGGAGTCGAGCAGGATCTGGGTGCGGAAGGTCTTCTCGCTGGACTCGGCGACCTCGGCGCGGTGAACGTCGTCTTCGAGGCGGTTCTCGTTCTCGAGGTGGCGGTGCACCTCGTCCTCGACGAGCTTGGCGGGGACGGGGATCTCGACGGTCTTGAGCAGCTCGTCGACGATCTGGTCGCGCGCCTCGGCGCCCTGGCCGAAGACCTTGGACTTCGCGACCTGCGCCTTGATGTCTGCCTTGAGTTCCTTGATGGTGTCGAACTGGCTCGCGACCTGCGCGAAGTCGTCGTCGGCCTCGGGAAGCTCGCGCTCCTTGACGGCGAGCAGCGACACGACGATCTGGGCCTTCTCGCCGGCGTTGTCGCCACCGAGCAGTTCGGACTCGAACGTGGTGGTCTCGCCCGCGCTGAGCGAGTCGAGGGCCTCGTCGATGCCGTCGATCAGGTCGCCGGAACCGACCTCGTAGGAGATCGCGTTGGCGGTGTCCACCTCGTTGCCGCCGATGGTGGCGACGAGGTCGATCTGGGCGAAGTCGCCCTTCTTGGCGGGGCGGTCGACGGTGACGAGCGTGCCGAAGCGGCTGCGCAGGTTGTCGAGCTCGTCCTTGACGTCGTCGGCGGAGACCTTGGCCTCGGCGACGGTCAGGGTGATTCCCTCGTAGTCGGGGAGGTCGAACTCGGGGCGCACGTCGACCTCGATGGCGAGGACGAGGTCTCCGCTGAAGTCCTTCTCGCTGGGCCACTCGGAGATGTCCGCCTCGGGGCGGCCGAGGGTGCGGATCTTCTCGTCGCTCACGGCCTGCTTGTAGAACTTGTCGAGGCCGTCGTTGACCGCGTGGTTGAGGACCTCGCCCTTGCCGACGCGCTGGTCGATCAGCGCGGGCGGGACCTTGCCCTTGCGGAAGCCGGGAATGTTCACCTGCGTCGCGATGTGCTCGTACGCATGGTCAATGCTGGGGCGCAGCTCTTCGGGCGTGACGGAAATGCTGAGCTTCACGCGGGTGGGGCTGAGCTTTTCGACCGTGGTCTTCACGATGGGTATCTCCTGATGTTCGTTACTTGACAGTCTGTGTCAGTTCTGACTGTGTCGGGGCGACAGGATTCGAACCTGCGACCTCTCGGTCCCAAACCGAGCGCTCTACCAAGCTGAGCTACGCCCCGGGATTACCAATACTGAACTGCGGCCTGTTTTCGGGTGCGCGCACGCAGCCCGATTTGGCCTCGGCAAGTCTAGCGGAGTTCCGCTGGCAGGAATTTGTGGTTACGCCGCCAGCGGACCGCCCCTCTGCCGCCTAGTCCTCGGCGAGGACGATGATCTTGTCGCCCGGGGCGAACGCGCGCTTCTCCGCCTTCTTCGGGTTCACGACGACGCCGTAGTCGCTCGCGCTGATGCGCGAGAGCGCCGCGATCCGGAAGCCGATCGCGGTCTCGCCGCGACGACGGGCCGCCTCGAGCACCGTGTAGAAGTCGACGGTCGATCCCTCGCGGATGTACAGCTCGACGGGCCGCAGGTAGATCTCGCTGCCGGCGCTCGAGAACAGCGTGCCGAACACGTCGGTGAGCTGCTTGTTCTCGGAGACCTGCGAGAGCATCAGGCTGATCAGCTTGTCGCTGACGATGAAGTCGTCGGCCTTGGTGACCTCGGCGAGTTCACGGTTGCGGTCGTCGAGCATCTCGCTGACGATGTTGAACTCGACGCCCGTCTTGGCCTCGATGTCCCGCAGTTGGAGCAGCGTAATGAGCGTCTTCGTGTCGGCCTGCTGGATGTCGAGCTCCTCCTTATAGGCGAGCACGATGATGTGGTCGAAGGTCTCGACCTTGAGCGCGTCGAGCACGGCGCGGCTGGTGGTGTCGCCGTGGATGTACGTGATCGGCATGCCCGGGTAGTCGGCGAAGACGGGCTTCTCGACGTCGGCGAGCACGCTCACGGTGGAGCCGGGCGCGACGTATTCGCTGAGCTCGCGCAGCATCGAGTGGAGCCCGGCGTTGTAGCCGAGCACCAGGGTCTGCTCCGGCGCGTGCTTCACGGTTCCGTGGTCACTGATCGCCGCGGCATCCGGAGCACCCGGCGTCGCCAGCGTGATGGTGCTGTCGTCCTCGGCGATGACGATGAGCTCGTCGCCCGCCTCGACCAGGAGGGTCGGGTCGGGGTTGAGGTGCACCGCGCCGCCCTTGACGAGCCCGAAGACGGAGACGTCGGTGAAGGCGAGCTGTGCGTCGAAGTAGGTCTTGCCGATCAGGCTGGGCTGCGTGGTGAAGTACACCTCGTCGCCGGAGAAGTCGAGCAGCTCGGTATAGACGACGCTGAGGCCGCTCTGCCGGCAGCTCTGCACCGTGATACGGCTGATCAGGTCGCTCGCGAGCACCCAGTGGGCTTCGTCGCGGCCGACGAGACGCGCCGCCTCCATGTTCGTGGGCTCCTGCACCTCGCCGACGATGTGGTAGTCGTCGCTCTTGCGCTGCGGGTTGTTGGTGAGCGCCAGAGCAGTCTTGATGACGATCGAGTCGGGGTCGGATCCGCCCTCGGGCGCGAGGATGATGATGCTGCGCGCGGTGTGCGGGTTGCTGATCTCGAGGTCGCGCAGGTTCATCGGGTCGCCGCTGCGCACGATGATCTTGGTCTTGCCGGTGTCGGGCAGTTCGGCGTGGATCGCCTCTTCCATCTCCACCTTGTCGCCGTCGGCGAGGATGACGATGCTCGACTTCTTGCGGGACTCGTTGGCGATCACCAGTTCGCTGATGATCGGGAAGACCTTGGCGCTCCAGCCGAGGATCAGCGTGTGGTCGCTCTCGATGACGCGCGACCGGCCCTTGCGGAGGTCCTCGATCTTCGTGTTGAAGGCCGTGGAGACGATACCGATGAGGGTGGCGACGGTCAGGATGCCGAAGAGGGTGACGAGCAGCATGGGTACGCGGAACCAGAAGCCCGAGTCGCCGGCGACGGTGCCGGCGTCCATGGCGCGCATGAGGTTGCCCCAGAGCAGTTCGCCGAAGTCGTCGATCTGTCCGTCGTGCTTCTCGGGCGAGATGACCTGGAAGAGCTGGACGATGAGCGCCACCGCGACGATGAAGATCAGTGTCGCGATCGCGAGGAGGCCGACCAGCGCGCCCGGGCCCTTCGACATCACGCCGTCGAACCAGTAACGCAACTTCTCGCCGAAGCTGGTCTTGTTCATGTTTCCCCCACACGCTCAGAAGTGTCGCGTAAGCCTAACGGTGATAGCCGGTTCGGAGTTACGCCCCAGTTCGGGTACAGTGTTCTTCGGCAGTCACGCGAAATCTTCGGATTCGCGGCGTGGGTGTTCCCGAAAAACCGGCGGAAACCCGCCGGATTCGGGGCTGTAGCTTAGTGGTAAAGCCTCTGTCTTCCAAACAGATGATGCGAGTTCGATTCTCGTCAGCCCCTCCATCTCCCCCTCGGCCTACGGGCCGGTGAGCGTCGCCTGCAGGATCGCGCCGTACCTCTCGACGAGTTCGTCGTGCGGCAGGTCCAAGAGCACCGGGTCTTCCCGGATGCTCAGCGCCGAGAGCAGCCCCTCGACCTGGGCCGCGAACAGGTGCGCCCGCAGCTGCGCGTCGGGGCCTTCCAGCCTGGCGGCCACCCCCTCGGCGAAAACCGACGTCACCGACGCCTTGAACACGCGCCCGACGTCGGGGCGGTCGGATGCCCGCACCAGCGCGGACCACAGGCCGAATCCCGCCTCCCGATGGCTCGCGATCAGATCGACCACGCCGCGGCCGAGGTCTTCGACCGGGCCCTGCAGCGCTTCGCGCCACGACGCAGGCAGCGACATGGTCTGCACGAAAAGCGCCTCTTTCGACCCGAAGTGGCGGATGACGATGGAGGGGTCGGTGCCCGCGGCCTTCGCGATGTCGCGCACGCCCGTGGCGACGTAGCCGCGTTCGGAAAACAGAGCGACGGCCGCGTCGCGGATGGCGGCGCGCACGTGGGCCGAGCGGTCGCCCGGGGCGATCGGGACGCTCGCTTCGTCCCGGATGCTGTTCTCGTCCGTCATCCGTCGCCCCTCGTTCTTCTCGTCGCCGCCGTCTGCCAACGGTGTTGACAGTATGCGCGACCGGGCGTACTGTCAACGACGTTGACAGAGTCGCCGACACCCGAAATCACCCCACTACCGACTCCGAGACGAAGGGCTGCCCTCGTGACCGATACCTACTCCCCCACCACCAGCGCGATCGGGCAGGCGGCGTTCACGCCCCAGCGGCAGACCGCCGCGGCCCCGGGCGCGGCCGACCGGCCCGCCGTGCACGAGCTCATGTCGCCCGAGGTCAACGTGCAGCGCATCATGTGGACCGGCACGATCTGGTTCGCCGCCGCCGTCGGCGCCGTCGCCGTCACTCTCGGCTTTCTGCTCAGTTCGGGATGGCGCCCGGCGATGCTCTCGACCGGGGACGAGATCGTCTTCTGGATCGGCGCGACCGTCGTCGCGCTCAGCATCGGACTGATCGGCTGGTCGGGCTGCCCGATCCTCGAGGTCGACGTACCCACGGCCGACAAGAACAAGAGCCGCACGATGCAGTTCGGCACGGCCATGTTCATCGGCGGCGGGGCGATCACGCTCTTCGCGATCCTGCTCGGCCCGTAGGGCACTTACGCCGGAAGCTCGAACCTGCGGTCCCACACCGTGCGGCCGCCGACCTCGACGATGCCGTCCGTGCCGCGGCGCGTGAGGAGCAGCGAACCCGCGCCCTGGTGGATCTCGAGGTCGCGGTCCAGTCGGGTCGTCACCGCGACCGCCGCCGCACCCGTCGCCTCGTCCTCGGGGATGTTGTGCTCGGGTCCGAACATGCGCGAGCGCAATACCCCCGCGGGCTCGTCGATCCACGCGTGCGCGTAGTTCATGCCGGTCTCGTAGTGGGCGGCGTCGAGGGCGTCGACCTCGGCGGGTGCGTCGTACGCGACGAACGCGAACTCGGGCGCCCACTCCGCCCGGCCGGCGATCCACGTCGTGTCGCCGTCGCTGCGCACCGCCACGTCGCCCGCCTTCTCGACGAGCACCTCCACCACGCGCCCGGTCTGCGCGAACCACCACGCCGCGCCCACGCTCGGGTGACCGGCGAAGGGCAGCTCGTCGGCGGGGGTGAAGATCCGGATCGACGCGCGGCCGTCGGCAACGCCATCCACGAACACTGTCTCGCTGAAACCGAGGGCGATGGCGATGCTCTGCTCGCTCCCCCGCGTCTCGTCCGTCGACTCGACGATTCCGAGTTCGTTGCCGAAGTCGCCGTTCTCGTCGGTGAACACGCGCAGCACGTCGATGGTTGTCATGGGATGACTCTGGCAGGCGGGCGGTCCCCGTGTCGCCTGCCAATTCGTCGCGGGTGGCCTGTCGGGAGTTCGAAAAGCTCAACCCGCGGGCGGAATGGGCCCGTCGTGGTCGTGCATCTCGCGCAGGGTGCGGTACCTGCGCCGGTTCATGAACATCAGGTAGAGGTTGAGCGGGATCACGAGCACAAACCAGACCGAGACGATCCAGGTGGGGATCTGCTCGAGTCCGGAGAGGGCGATAAACCCGAAGGCGAGGGTGACGACCGTCAGCAGCGCCGAGTTCGTGGCGGCCCGGTGAGCGTCGCTGAGCGCCTCGGGGAGGTCCTCCGGCTCTTCGGTCACCCGTCCATGGTCGCAGCACCCGCTGGCGACGGAAACCCCTTCCGTTACCGGCAATCTCCTCCCCACCCGCGACAGTCGACATATTCTCCACAATTGTGCGTGGTGCGGATCGTTCGCGTTCGTCCGCCACTACCCTGAGTCTCAGCCGACACAGGGAGCACCGCGCCGATGCCCGATTCACCCCCGACAGACGACGCCGCGTTCGCGCGCTATCCCCGCACGAGAGCCGACCTCACCGACACGAGCAAGTGCCCCGCCTGTTTCTCGACGCTGGAGAGCCTCGTCTGCGGTGTCTGCGGCCTCGACGTCAGCCATCCGTCGTCCGCCGAGCTGGCGACACTGAGTATGGATGCCGCATCCCTGCTCGATCAGAGGATCGAACTCATCGCCCTGATGCGCTCCGAGAGCGCCCGCTGGGCCGCGACGGCGGCGGCGCTCGCGGCGGAGCCCGTGCCGGATCCGGAGCCGGTCCCCGACGCTGTTTCGCTCGCCCCTTCCCCGACCAGCGCGGTGACCGTGCCGCTGCCGCCGCCCGTCGTGGCTCCCACACCGACCGCGCGACCGGTGGCACCTCCCGCACCGCGTCGGTCGAGCGTGCAGGTCGCTCTCGTCATCGTCGGGGTCTCGCTGCTGTCCATCTTCGCGATCTCGTTCATCGTCTACGCCTTCGTCACCTACGGCATCGTCTGGCAGAGTGTCATCATCGGCGCGGTCACCGCCACCGCCTTCGCGGTCGCCTCGGTGCTGCGCTCCCGTGGACTGACCTCGACCGGCGAGGGGATCGGCGCGTTCGCGGTGGTCCTCGTCTACCTCGACGCCTATGCGGTGCGGGCGTACAACCTGTTCGGTGCCGCCGCGACCGACGCCACGCTCTACTGGGGGCTCACGCTCGTCGCCTCCGCGCTCGTCTTCGTGGTCTGGCACCGGGTCTTCCGTCTCCGGGTCGCCAGTATCGCCGCGTTCGTCACGCTCGCTCCCGGCGTCGGCCTCGTCGTCGCCGGACTCGCGCAGCCGCTCGAGACGGTCACGGGATCGTTCCTCGGCTACGTCGCCATCGCCCTCGCCGGGCTCGTCCATCCGTACGTCCGCTTCGCCGCGCCCAATGCGGATCCGGCGACACGAGAGATGCTGGTGCCGGAACGGACGATCGCGCTCGTGATCGCCGGCGGCGGCGCAGCACTCGCGTACGTCTCGGCGATCGCGGCCGGCCGGGATTCCGCACCCGAGATCCTCGCGACCCTCACGGCCGTGGCCGTCGTCTCGGCGCTGCACGCCGGGGTGGCGCGGGGCACGGGCGCGACCAGTGCGGTGGTGCGCGGATTCGGCCTCGGCTTCGCCGCGCTCGCCGGCCTCAGCGCGAGCACCGCGGCCGTGGCGTTCCCGTACCTCTCGCTCGAGTTCCATTCGACGGTCGCGGTGGCGCCGATCGCCGCGGCACTGGTGGCCGTCGCCGTGGCCGTCGCGACGACCCGGGTGCCCTCGACGTGGAGGGCGACCGTGCGGTCCGCCGCAATCGCACCAGTCGTCGTGGCCGGGCTCACGCTCGTGCCCGTCACCGCGATCGCGCTGTACTCGACCTCGACCGTGGTGTTCGGCGGGCAGTCGTGGCGGCTCGCCGCCGATGCCTCCGTCGCGACCGCCATGGGCCCCGTGCTGCGCACAGCCGCCGTGGTCGCCCTCCTCGGCGCCGTCGTGGCGGCGCTCGGCTGCGCTGCGGCCACCCGCACGCTGCGCCGGCACAGCACGCTCGCCGTATCGCTCGGCGCGGCGGTCCTCGTTCTCGCGGCACCCGCCCTCGACCGGTTGTGGGCGGTGGTCGCGGTGTGGACGCTGATCGCCGTCGCCGCCGTCGTCGCCCTCCTGCGCACGAGAACCGCCGACGCCCGCGGCATACGCCTCGCTCTCACCACCGTTGCGCTCGTCGGTGGCACGCTGGCGTATGCCGCGTCGTGGTCGAGCGAGGGTACCTGGCTCGCGGTATCCGTGGTCACGATCGCCCTCCTCCTCGTCTCACGGACGGTTGTCGCGCTCGGCGGCACCGACCCGTCGGATCCGGCGGCGCACCTCGTCGGCGCCGTCTCCCGGGCAAGCCTGCTCGGCGGGGCGACCGTGGTCGGTTTCGTGACGGTCTCCGCGTCCGCGCTGCTCCTGCGTTCCACCGAGGGGCTCGCGTCGGACTGGGTGTTCCAGCCGGACGCCCTGCGGCTCTCGTCCGTGCTCGCCGTCGTGCTGCTGGCCGGTACCGCGCTTCCGGCCGCGAGCCGGCTCTCGGTGCTCGACCGGCACACGCTCTTCGGCATCGCCGCGGTGGTGGCAGCCACCAGCATCGTGAACGCGCGCTTCGCGTCGGGCGAATTCTCGTTGCTCGCCGAACCGGCGACGGAGACCGCCCTCGGGGTGGCGCTCCTCGGCGCGCTGCTCGCCTGGATCGCGCCCCGGCCCGACCCGTCCTTCCTCGTCGAGCGCGCGATCGCCGTCGCCGCCGTGCCCGTCGCCCTCTTCTGGCTGCTCGACACCGTCGCGTCCGCGGCCGGTCTCGCCGGAGTCACGCGGGACCTCGTTCCCGTGGCCGCGGCACTGATCTGCGCCGCCGTCGCCCTCTGGGTGACTGTCGCGGCACCCGGCCACGTCCCGCGGCGCGCGAGCGACATCGGCATCGTGCTCGTCGCGGCACCGGGTCTGCTCGGCGCCTGGACCGGCACCCTGCCGGCGGTCGCCGACGACGTCTTCTGGCTCGCCCTGCTGCTGACGGCGGTCACCGTACTACTCCTCGCCGTCGGCCGCGACGGGCTCGTGGGCGCGGAATCGGCACGGCGGCACCTCGGCTGGGTCTCCCTCACGCTCGCGACCGCCGGGCTCTGGTGGCGTCTCGCCGCGTCATCCGTCTCGGCCGTCGAGGCCTACGTGCTCCCCCTCGCGGGCGTGCTGCTGGTGATCGCCGTGCTGGCCTGGCGCGTGGAACGGGCGTCCGAGTCCGCACCGGCTCTGCTCCTCGCCGCCCTGCTGGTGGCGGTCGTACCGGTCGCGCTGGTGGGCATCGACGGGCCCCTCGTCCGCGCGCTGGTCGTGGGTGTTGCCGGCGCGGCGTTGCTGCTCGGCGGCACATGGCTCCGCACCGAACCAGCCGCCCGCCCCTACCTCGATGCGGCGTCCGCGGCGGGGCTCGTCGGCGTGCTGATCGTCGCGGTGGGGCGGTCGTCCCGCTCGTGGTTCGACGAGACGACGGGCGTCGGGCTCGAGTTGGAGGCGTGGCTCGGAGCCGCCGTCGCCGTGCTCGTCGTCGCGGCGATCGGCCAGGCGCGCATCGACCGGCCGACGGGCGGGCGGATCTCGGCGGCGCTGCTCGGCACCGCGCTCGGCCTGGTGCTGGTGTTCGAGGGCACGGCGGTGAACTCGTCCGACAGCCCCCTCGCCAGCGTGCGCGCCGTCGTGGTCGTCGTGCTCCTCTCCGCGGCCTACCTTGCGGGCACGATCCTCGACCGCGCCCCGCTCAGCGTCGGGGTCGGCAGGCTCGCGGTGGTCTTCGCCGCCGCGATGGCCGTCGTCTCGGCGAGCGTGGTCGATCCGGTCGAGTGGGTCGTGCTGCCGATCGCGGCCGCCCTGCTCATCACCGGGTCACGCCGGCTCCGGCTCCAGCCCGCGCTGCGCAGCTGGCCCGCGCTCGGTCTCGGCATCGGCGTCCTCCTGCTGCCGTCCCTGCTCGTGACCACCGTCGACCGCCCCGTGTGGCGCCTCGTCGCGATCGGGGTCGTCGCCACCGCCGTCTTCGTGGTCGGGTTCCTGCGCAAGCTGCAGGCACCGTTCCTCGTCGGGGCCGTGGTCGCCCTGGTCCACGGCGTCGCGACGTTCTCTCCCGAACTCGCCGCGATCTCCGACGCGACCGAGTGGTGGGTGTGGGCGGGCGCCGTCGGCGTGCCGGTCATCATCCTGGCCGCGCGCTACGAGCGCAGTCTCGCGACGGCCAGGAGCGTCGTGCTCGGTATCGGCGCGCTGCGCTAGAGGTGCAGCGCGCGACCGGTCAGCGCTGCAGCCAGGCGAGCACCGCCAGCACCCGGCGGTGGTCGGTTCCCGAATCGTCGAGACCCAGCTTCTGGAAGATGGATGTCACGTTCTTCTCCACCGCGCCGGTGCCGATGAACAGCGCGCCGGCGATCGCCGCGTTGGTACGCCCCTCGCCCATCAGCGCGAGCACTTCCCGCTCGCGCGGCGTGAGGCTCGCGAGCGGGTCGGTGCGCCGCCCGATGAGCTGCGCCACGACCTCCGGGTCGAGTACGGTGCCGCCGCCCGCGATGCGGGTGATGGCGTCCTCCAGCTCGGCGAGAGAAGCCACGCGGTCTTTCAGAAGGTAACCGATTCCGCCCGCTCCGGAGGCGAGCAGCTCCTGCGCGTAGGCCACCTCGACGTACTGCGAGAGCAGCAGGATGCCGAGTCCGGGCTGCTGCTTGCGGGCCTCGATCGCGGCGCGCACGCCCTCGTCGCGGAAGGTCGGCGGCATCCGCACGTCGAGCACGGCGAGGTCGGGCGATGTCTCGGGCAGGGCGGCCAGCAGCTGGTCGGCGTCGCCGTACGACCCGACCACGTCGACGCCGGCCTCCACCAGCACGCGCACGAGCCCCTCGCGCAACAGCACCGAATCGTCGGCGACCACGACGCGAAGGGCGGGGAGGTGAGTCATGCTCCCAGCGTACGTGCCGCTACGGCGTGCGCACCGACCCCGCGACCGATGCGGCGAGCGGAAGATGGGCGACGACCGCGGTCGGTCCGCCGACCGGGCTCTGCACCTCGAGAGCGCCGCCGATGCCGCGCAGCCGTTCGTCGAGTCCGGCGAGGCCGTGGCCGTCGACGGCCACCGCTCCCCCACGCCCGTCGTCGGCGACCGTCACGGTCAACCAGGTGTCGTCCGTCTCCGGCACCCGACGCGTCTCGACGGTCACCGTGACCTCGGTGGCGCCGGAGTGCTTCGCCGCGTTGGCGAGCGCCTCACTCGCGGCGAAGTAGGCGTTGCGCTCGATCTCCTGCGGCAGCGCCAGTTCGGGGTCGAGGGTCGAGACGACCCGCACCGGCACCGTGCTGCGCACCGCGGACGACTCGAGCGCCGCGACCAGCCCGCGGTCGAGCAGAATCGGAGGTGCGAAGCCGCGCGAGAGCGAGCGCAGCTCCTCGAGCGCGTCTTTCGACTGCTGCATGGCCTCGGCGATGAGCGCGCGGGCCTTCTCGGGGTCAGTGGCGAGCTGGCGGTCGGCGGCGGCGAGGTCCATCTGCAGACGAACGAGTCGCTGCTGCGGCCCGTCGTGGATGTCACGTTCGAGGCGACGCAGTGAGTGGCCCTCCGCCGAGATCGCGGCGCCGCGCGACGCCTCGAGGTCGCCGACCTGCCGACGCAGCGCGTCCGACGCGAAGGCGCCGAGGATGCCGCGGGCGATCAGGTCGTGCAACAGCACGAGTCCGCGCGTGACGAACGGCAGGGTCGCCGCGGCGAGGAGGCCCACGACGGTCGCACCGACGAACTCGCCGACGGGGGTGTTGCCGAACCACTGGGCGCCGATGTTCCAGTCGACGCCGCTGCCCGGCACCACGTACTCCCAGAACCAGTAGGTGAGCCCGGAAAAGGCGAGGCTGACCCAGACGACCGTGATCGTCCACGTCACCAACGACACCACGACATTGATCACGGCGGTGTGCAGCAGGTAGAGCCAGTAGTGGCCCGAACCGAGCATCGCCTTGATCCATCCCCAGAAACCCGTCGCCGCGGCATCCGGCCACTGCGGTCTCTCGATCTGTCGACGGCCGGCCCAGCCCAGCCGCACGAGCTCGAGCGTGCCGAACCCGCGTCCCACGTAGAGGGCGACGATCACGAGGAAGACGCCGATGAAGAAGGTGATGATCGTGCCAGCGCCGGTGGTGACGAGGGTGATGGTCGTGATGAATCCGGCGAGGGCGACCGGGAAGGTGAGAGCGAGGAAGCCGAGCTCACGGGGCACGAACCGCCACATGTGCCCGTAGCGGGCGAGGGGGCCGGAGGTGTCGGATGTCGGAGTCATGGGCGTCGGTGTCAATTGTGTCGGTTCGGCGATTGTCATGGGTCCAGCCAAGCGAAACCGGCCCACGGCGAGTAGCCGGGCAGCACACCGGGCGAGAGGGGGTTATCCCCCGTGTGGACGGCCCCGATCGGCGGGTTAGCGCGGCCTAAGTAAGTGTCAGCTTCGTTAGCCGTGCCTCAGCTTGCTTGCGGAATATACAGGCCTGAGTACCGTTGTAACAGAAGCAGACGCCACTCGTGAGCGTCACACAGTGAGCGATTAAGGAGTCACACAATGACTGAAGTACAGGCCGTTCCCCAGAGTTCCATCGACGCCGACATCGTCTCGGGCGTCGCCCAGTTCCTCGGCCCGGTGGTCGTCGACCTCACCGCTCTCGCCGTCGACGGCAAGCAGGCGCACTGGCATGTTCGCGGAGCGAACTTCCAGGCCGTGCACGAGCTCCTCGACGAGGTCGTGGAGCACGCCCACGACTACGCCGACACCGCCGCAGAGCGCGTAGTCGCCCTCGGACTCCCCCTCGACGTCCGCATCCAGACGGTCGGCACCAAGGCCACGAACCCGCCGCTCGCCGCCGGCTTCCAGCAGTCCGACGCGACGATCGCCCAGGTCATCGCCTCGATCGACGCGACGCTCGTCACCGTGCGCACCGCCGTCGCCGAACTCGCCGAGCTCGACGCCGTGAGCCAGGATGTCGCGATCGAGATCGCCCGCGGCCTCGAGAAGGACCGCTGGTTCCTGTTCGCGCACCTCGCGACGAAGTAGTTCAGGCGGATTGAGCCTGTCGAAATCCCTCCCGGCTAACACCGGAGGGGATTTCGACAGGCTCAATCCTCTTTAACCCGCGCGTACATCGCCATGTCGACGCGGTGGTCGCCGAGCAGCTGCGAGCTGCGCAGCACACCCTCGAACTCGAATCCCAGCCGCTCGAGCAGCGCCCGGCTGCGCGTATTGTGCGCCGCGGTCCGCGCCTGGATACGCCCGATGTCGGCGCGCGCCGTCATCCGGTCGACGAGCGCGGCCACGCTCTCCGCGGCGATTCCCCTACCCTCGACCGCCGCGTCGACCCAGTAGCCGATCTCGGCGGTGCCCTCCGCTGTGTCGATGCGGGCCGAGCAGCTGCCGACGAGCGCGCCGTCGAGGCGGATCGCGTACGACTCGGCGGTTCCCGAGGTGCGGGCCTGCGACTGCCAGGCGAGGTAGAGGCGGATTCCGGAGAGGCTCTGCGGCAGCAACGCCCAGGGCTCCCACTGGGCCAGGCGTTCGATGTTGCGCTCGACGAGGGCGTAGTACTCGTCGGCGATCGCGGCGCGCTGCGGTTCGAGCACGAGGCCCTCGCGCACGTCGACCGACAGCGAACTCACCCCGCGAGCGGCGCGAGGCGCGCGAGGCGTCGCGCGCGCTGGTCGACCGGGTCGGGAACGGGCGCGGACTGGATCAGCCGGCGCGTGTAGGCGTGTTCGGGGGCGGTGAGCACTCGCTCGCGCTCGCCCTGCTCGATGATCACGCCGTTCTGCATCACCGCGACACGATCGCACAGCGAATCGACGACCGCAAGGTCGTGGCTGATGAACAGGCAGGCGAACCCGAGCCGCTGCTGCAGCTCACGGAACACGTCGAGCACCTTCGCCTGCACCGACACGTCGAGCGCGCTCGTCGGTTCGTCGGCGATGAGCAGCGCCGGGTCGAGCGCGACCGCGCGGGCGATGGCGACCCGCTGGCGCTGTCCGCCCGAGAGTTCGTGCGGGTAGCGTTCACGCCACGAGCCGCCGAGACCCACGTCGGCGAGCAGGGCGTCGGCGCGGTCGCGCAGGGCCGAGCCGCGCAGCCCGAGGTGCACGCGCAGCGGTTCTTCGACGGTCTCCCCGATCGAGTAGCGCGGGTTGAGCGAGGTCGCGGGATTCTGGAACACGACGCCGACGCGCTGGCGCATGGCGTGGCGTTCGGCGCGCGTCGCCGTGCTGAGGTCGAGCCCCTCGACGGCGACCGTGCCCCCGGTGACCGGCGAGAGCCCGATAGCCGCCCGGCCGAGAGTGGTCTTGCCGCTGCCCGACTCCCCCACCAGTGCGACGATCTCGCCGCGGCCCACGGTCAGCGACGCGTCGTCGACGGCGCGGAACTTCTTGCGCAGGGCGCTTCCGAATTCCACGGTGAGGTTCTCGATGGCGAGCACGGGAGCCGCGGCATCCCGACCCTGTTCTGCCGGCTCGCGGGCACCGAGCCGGGGCACGGCGTCGAGCAGCTCGCGGGTGTACACGGCGGTGGGCGACGCGAACAACGACTCGACCGGCGCGGTCTCGACGACCTCGCCGCGGCGCATCACGACGACGCGGTCGGCCATGTCGGCGACGACACCCATGTCGTGCGTGATGATCAGGATGCTCGCGGACAGCCGCTCGCGCATCGAGCGCAGCACCTCGAGCACCTCGGCCTGCACGGTCACGTCGAGCGCGGTCGTCGGCTCGTCCGCGATGAGCAGCTCGGGGTCGCAGGCGAGCGCCATCGCGATCATGACGCGCTGGCACTGGCCTCCCGACAGCTGGTGCGGGTAGTAGCCGAGGCGCTTCACGGCCTCCGGCACCTCGACCGACTCGAGCAACTCGACCGCGCGCTGGCGGGCCTGCGCCTTGGACAGGTGACGGTTGTGCTCGCGGATGGCCTCGACGAGCTGGAACCCGATGGTGAACACGGGGTTGAGGGCGGCGGCGGGGTCCTGGAAGATCATGGCGATGCGCGCGCCGCGGATGGCGCGCAGCTCGCTCTTCGGCAGACCGAGCAGTTCGCGTCCGTCGAAGCGGATGCTGCCGCTGACCGTCGCGTTGCGGGGCAGCAGCCCGAGGATCGACATCGCCGAGACGCTTTTGCCCGAGCCGGACTCGCCGACGATGGCGAGGACCTCGCCCCGGCGCACCTCGAAGCTCGCGCTCTTCACCGCGGTCTGCTCCTGGCCGTCGACGTCGAAGACGACGCGCAGGTCGGTGACGCTCAGCACGGGTTCGGTCATGTCGGTTCTCCTCGGGTTCAGGATTCGGTGTGCTCGCCCGCGTCACGGGCGGCTTTGAAGGCTTCCCAATCGACGAGCATCTTGCGGTGGTAGCTGGCGACCCAGACGAAGTAGTCCCGGCCGTTGGTCAGTCGTTCGCGCGCGTCGGCGTTTTTGTCGTCGTCGAGGTCGATAATCGAGAGCCCGTAGTCGATGAGCTCGCGCTCGCGGTCGAGGTAGCGGCGCTCGCCGGCGAGCCACGATCCCCAGATGTCGCGGTCGGCGCGGAAGTAGTGGCTGCGGTCGCCGGGCACGACGTGGCGCTTGATGTAGCCGATCTCGAGCAGGCGACGGGTGCTCGTCGAGACCGAGCCGGCGCTCGCGTTGAGCACGGCGCCGAGGTCGCTCGACGAGATGAAGGGCTGCTGCATGATCATGAGGTAGCCGAGTACGCGGCCGTCCATCGTCGGCGAACCCGCGCTGGAGAGCAGGGCCCCGAACTCGTCGGCGTAGGCGCGCCGACGCTGTTCTTCGGGATCGATTTCCGCGGCCGTGGGCGGCGATTCGTCGTTCGTCATGACTTCTCCTCAGTGATCTGTGCCAGCTTATGGGAGCGGGTGCGGCTCCCCGAGCCGTTCCAACGGCCGCATGCTCATGCCGCCACCGCCGCGCACGAGAGTCACGGCTCCCTCGGCGTCGAACTCGTACCGCATGAGCTCGCCGACCGAACCGAAACCGCTCCCCGAGCGGAAGCGCAGGGTGTTCTCGTCGACGATCTCGAGCTCCTCGAGCCCGTCGAGCGGGTTCGGCGACCCGGGCGACAGGGCCACGAGCCGCTCGCCGAGCTGCACCACGTCCTGCACGCCCCACATGTTGGCGAATCGGCCGGTGAAGCGAGACGAGTCGATGTCGCTCGGGGTCGTCACCGGGCCGAGCGTGAGCGCGGGCGCCTGCACCAGCGCGGCGTCGATGAGACGCAGGATGCCGCTGGAAAGCTCGCTCGCGGGACCGTCGACGGCGTTCGTCATCACCGAGATCGCGAGACCGGCCGCCGGATCGAAGAACGAGCGCGTGATGTGCCCCGGGTAGCCGCCGGAGTGGCCGACCACGCGGTGCCCGTCGATTCTCTCGATGATCATGCCGAGGCCGTAGTGCGCCGACGCGGGCTCGGACGCGTCGCTCTGCCAGTGTTCGCGCTGCTGCAGGCGCTTGCTCGCATCGCCGAGCAGGCGGGTGTCGCCCGGCAGGTGGGCCGCGAAGTAGTGCACGAGGTCGTCGGCCGTGCCGTAGAACCCGGTCGCCGCCGCCATCGCGCGGGTGTCGACGTGGTCGACGCGGCGTCGCACCAGCGAGGTGTGGAAGCCGGTGTACCCGGCCGCGTACTCGTCTGCCCTGGCGGCATCCAATTCTGGGCCCGTGTTCGCGAGCCCCAGCCGGCCGACGATCTCGGTCGTGACGTACTCGTTGTAGCTGACGCCGGAGACCGCGGCGACGATGAGGCCGAGCAGCGAGTACCCGATGTTGGTGTAGTTGAACCCCTCGCCGGGCAGGGCTTTGTCGCCGCCGTCGAGGATCATGGCGATGAGCTCGGCTTCGTCGGGGAACGGCCGGGAGTGCTGCCAGTAGTCGCCGTCGAGACCGTCGCGGATGACGCCCGCCGAGTGTTCGAGCAGGTCGCGGACCGTCACGTCGGCGACGGGCGACCCCGCCTCGACCAGCTCCGGGACGAACGTGCCCGCGCTGTCGTCCAGCCGCAGCTTGCCCGCCTCGAACAGCTGCAAAATCGCGGTGGCGGTGAACGTCTTCGAGTGCGACGCGATGCGGAACAGATGCCCGGTGGTCAGCGGTACGCCCGCCTCGACGTCGGCGAACCCGTAGGCCTTCGAAAACCTGGTCTCGCCGTCGAAGTAGACGGCGGCCTGCACGCCGGGCACGCGGAGTTTCCACGCGCGGTACTCGAGCCACGAGTCGATGTAGGGCAGCACGGCGGTGATGGTGGCGACGGCGGAGGTGGTCATGGTGCTTCCTGACGGCTAGTTCTGACGGCGGGGATCGAGCGCGGAGCGCAGCGTGTCGCCGAGGGTGATGATGCTGAGCACCGTGACGGCGAGGAACGCCGCCGGGAAGATCAGCAGGTGCGGGCTGTTCTGGAACTGCCCGGAGGCGCTGGCCAGCTGCAGCCCCCACGAGATCGCGGGAGCGCGCAGGCCGATGCCGAGGTAGGTGAGCGAGCTCTCGGCGACGATCGTGGCGCCGACCGCGATGGTCGCGACGACGAACAGCGGCGACAGCGCATTGGGCAGCACGTAACGGGTGACGATGCGCCAGGTGCTGAGCCCCATGGTGCGCGCGGCGTCGACGAAGTCCGCTCCCCTCACCGAGCGCACCGAGCCGCGCACGATGCGCGCCATGGTGCCCCAGCCGAGCAGGGCGAGCACGAGCGAGATCGTGATGACCGAGCGGTCGCCGATGCTGTTGAGCAGTACCACGGCGCCGAGCAGGAAGGGGAAGCCGAGGAACACGTCGGTGACCCGCGACAGCACCCAGTCGAGCGCACCGCCGTAGAGGCCGGCGAGGGTGCCGATCACGATGGCGACGAGCACCGCGATCGCGGTGGTGAGCACGCCGATGGAGAGCGACGCCTGGGCGCCGTAGACCACGTTGGCGAAGACGTCGCAGCCCTGCAGATCCTGGCCGAAGGGGTGGCCGTCGGATGGCGCGGCCCCACTGGCGCCGAGGTCGCAGACCCGCGGGTCGCCGTTGCCGAACAGCCCGGCGAACAGGCCGGGCGCGAGGGCGATCACGGCCAGCACCGCCAGCACGACGGCCGGGATCCAGAACGACGCGCGGCGCCGCAGCACGCGCCACGGATTGCGGCGCAGCGGCGCTCCGTCGAGGGAGGCGGCGGAGACCTGGGCGAGGGAGTCAGTCAAGGCGCACCCGCGGATCCACGAGGGCGTGCACGGCGTCGACGACCACGCTCGTGACGAGGAAGATCAGGATGAGCGACGTGGAGATGCCGACCACGGTCGGCCCCTCGTGTGCTCGGATGGCTTGGAACAACAGGTTGCCCACCCCCGGGAGGTTGAAAATGCCTTCGATGATGACGGTACCGCCGAGCAGGTAGCCCAGGTCGGTGGCGAGGAACGTGACGGTCGGGATCAGCGAGTTGCGCATCACGTGCACGCCCACGGTGCGCCGGTCGCTGAGCCCTTTGGCCCACGCGGTGCGAACGTAGTCGGCCTCGAGGTTCTCGATGACCGACGAGCGCACGAGACGCGAGATCGCCGCGAGTCCGAACGCCGTGATGACGAGGGCGGGCAGCAGGTAGGAGCCCGGCCAGCCAGCCGAGGTGCCGGCGACGGGGAACCAGGCCAGTTTCACGCCGAAGACGAGCTGCGCCGAGACGCCGAGCACGAACACCGGGAGCGAACTGAGCAGCACGGTCGCCGCGAGGATGCCCTTGTCGAGCGCCTTGCCCTCGCGCAACGCGGAGACGAGGCCGAGCACCACTCCGAGGAGGATCTGGATCACCCACGCGGTGAGCGCGAGGGCGATCGTGACCGGCCAGCGCGACGCCATCTGCTCGCCGACCGAGCGGCCGTCGAAGTTGACGCCGAAGTCGCCCCGGAACAGCCCGCCGATGTAGCGCAGGTACTGCTGGATGAGCGGCTCGTCGAGGTGGTAGCGCGCCCGCAGCGTGTTGACGGTGGCCTCGCTCAACGGGCGGTCGCCCGCGAGCGCCCGGATCGGGTCGCCGGGCAGCGCGAACACGCAGAAGTAGATCAGAAAGGTCACGCCGAAGAACACGATGGCGAGACCGCCGATGCGGCGGGCGACGCCCCAGGCCGTCTTCACCTAGGCCTGCTCGCCCGAGCCGGTCAGGTGCACGGCCGCCGCGAGGATCGCCCCGTACTGCACCCCCACCAGCTTGTTGATCGGGATCACGTCCGCGGTGTCGGCTGCCGCGGCATCCGTCTGCCACCGCGTGTAGAGAGTGTCGAGCTCTGCCGCCAGCCGGTGCACGGCGACCGGCGCGACGCCGGCCACGATCTCGGCCTGCAGGGCGCGCAGCAGCATGCCGCCGTAGCGCAGCTTGAACATCGTGACGACGTCTTCGCAGCCGAACCTCTCGGCGACCGTGGCGGGCCGCTGGGCCTCGGGAAGCTTCGAGCGCACCTCGTCGCGCTCCCCCATGCCGACGAGCATCGGCACGAACGCGCGCGACGCGTAGAGGTACGGGGTGTCCAGCGTCAGGTGGGGGTTGGCGCGCTCGAGGATGTCGACGAGGGCGAGGCCGGTCGCTCGCATGTCGTTGCCGGTGCGGCCGACCAGCTCTCCGTAGCTCTCGGCGAGCTCGGTCTGGTCGTCGGCGTCGACGTGCGACCAGTACGGGAGCTCGGCGACGACCGCGAGGGTGCCGTACTTGAGGATGTACTCGCTCGACGAGGATCCGCCGCCGATCTCGGTCGGGTCGAGCCCGAGCGATTCGAGGTAGTCGTAGGCCTCGGCCATGGTGCCCGTGCCGAAGATGGCGGGCGCGTACTCCTCGAGAACGGGCGATTCCGGTTCGCCGGTGTTGAGCGGCAGGCCGAGGCTCTCGGGGATCGCGTGCAGGATGCCGTAGAGCGCGGGTTCCGGACGGGAGAGGTAGTAGTACACGCCGCCCATCTCGCCGTTGTGCAGGCTCACGTAGAGGTCGGGCTTGAGCTCGTCGATGAGGCGCATCAGCCCCAGGGTCTCGGGCAGCACCTCGTCGAAGTAGAGGTTCTTGTAACTGACCGGGAACGACCACTCGATCTGGTGTTCCGGGGCCGGCCGGTAGAAACGGCGGGCGTAGAAGTTGCGGTCTCCGGAGTTCTCGAACCACCCCTCGTTGAGGCGGGCTCCGTCGGGGTCGATGCTCGGCACGATCGTCCACGTCGCGTCGAGCGACTCGCGCAGCTCGGCGTCGGCGCAGAGCGTCTCGGCGAGGTGGATGGCGCTCCATGAGCCGATCGGCTCGTTGGGGTGCACCCCCGCCACGATCAGGTGGTTCTTCCTCCCCGATCCCACCGTGTAGGCGAGGATCGGTTCGCCGCGGCGGCTCGTGGCGACCCGCCGGCTCGAGACCAGATCGGGGTGCTGCTCGGCGATGAGGGCGAACCGTGCCCAGAGGTCGTCGACGAGCGGGAAGGATTCGATGGCGGGCACGAGCCCGGCCCGACGGAGGATGTCCTCCGTCGAGCCGAACGTCGGGCCGGTGGTGCTGGATGTCACGTGGAACCGTATTTCTTGGGGAGGGTTTCTACTACTTGAGCGTGATCTGGTCGATCACGGGGCTGCCGGCGAGGGCCGGGAGTTCCGCGATCTTGTCGCTCGTGACGTAGGCGTACTTGTTCGAGAACGTCGGCACGACCGGGAAGTCCTCGAGCACGACCTCCTGCACCGCGACGTACTTCGCCTCGGCTTCTTCCTGCGTCGGGGCCGAGTCGGCCTCGGCGAGCAGGCTGTCGACCTCGGGGTTCGTGTAGTTGCCGGTGCACAGCGTGCAGCCGCCGTCGAGGGTGAACAGCGCCCGTAGCGTGTTCTGCTGGCTCTGGTAGAGCGCGCCCCAGTGGCCGAAATGCGGTCCGGCGACGCTCGAGTCGACGAGCGAGTCGTAGTACTCGGCCCAGTCGGTGGTCGGTGTGGCGACGACGTCGGCGATGCCGAGGTTCTGGCGCACCTGGTTGGCGTACGCCTCGAACAGGCTGTCGACGCCGATGCCGCCCGGGTAGACGAACTCGAGGGTGCCCTCGAATCCGCCGGCCTCGGCGAGCAGCGACTTGGCCGCGTCGGGGTCGAACTCGCAGAATTCGCCGCAGATGCCCTCGGGGGTGCCCGCCATGGCCGGCGGGGTGAACGCGGTCGCCGGCTCGTAGAGTCCGCCGAAGATCGCGGTGTTCACGGCGTCACGGTCGATGGACATCGAGATCGCCTGGCGCACGCGCTTGTCGGAGTAGCGTTCGTCCCACAGCGGGAAGCCGAGGTAGTCGATACCGGGGGCGTCGAACGCGTAGAGGCGGTCACCGAAGTCCTGCTCGGCGACGGTCATCTTGCTCGCGGGCAGGTAGAGCAGGTCGGCGTTGCCGGCGAGCACGTCGGTGTACGCGGTGTTGGTGTCCGCGTAGGCGCGGAAGGTCACGGCCTCGGTCTTCGGGGCCTCGCCCGCGTAGTCGTCGTACGCCGTGACGGTGTACTCCTCGTTGTCCTCCCACGCGGTGGTCATCTCGTACGGGCCGTTGCCGATGGGCTGGCGGTCGTACGCGTCGATGTCGTCGTAGGCGGCCTCGGGCATCGGGTAGAAGCCGGTCTGCGACTGGCTGATCTGCAGCGGGAACTGGCTGTCGGCGTGGTCGAGCTGCACGGTGAAGGTGAGGTCGTCGACCACGACGAGGCCGCTCATGGCGTCGGTCGTCGGTTTGCCCTCGACGGGGTTGAGGTCGTCGTAGCCGACGATGCCCGCGAGCTGGCCGGTGTTCTCCCACGCGTTGGGGCCGTAGGCGGTGTAGTTCCAGGCGTCGACGTAGCTGTGAGCCGTGACGGGCTCGCCGTTCTGGAACGTCCAGTCGGGCTTGAGTGTGATGGTCCACGTGGTCGCGTCGTCGGACTCGACCGACTCGGCCTGCACGTAGGTGATCTCGTTCGAGTCGTCGAGCATCACGAGGGGTGCGAAGAGCGCCATGACCTGGCCGAAGGCGACGGTCTGGCGGCCGGGGCTCAGGTGGTCAGGCTCTCCGACGGCGTAGACGAGCGTTCCGTCGCTCGGGCTGGAGGTGTCGGACGAACCGGCGGAGCAGGCTGTGAGCCCCAGAACCAGCACGGCCCCGGTGGCGATTGCCACCTTCGGACTGAACTTCATAATTCCTCCTCGTGGCGGCAACGGTGCATTGCGGCCGTCTGTGTGCGACCGGGCGGCGCGCCCCGTCGTGCTGCCACATTAGGGGCGTCAAAGAGGTTAGTCGTTATGAAGTTTCAGAATGTATTGAATCCTTTACATTCTTGAAACAAAGCGCCACGCGTCCTCGACCGGCCGACAGGACCGGACCGGCCCGACGCGCGCTCGACAGGACGAGACGCACGGCGGGCGGCTCCGCATCCTGTCGGGCGGGCGCGGGGCGGGGCGGTTTCTATATGGCCGCGGGCGGCCGGCGCTACAGCGCGTTGTACGTGAACCGCCCGCCGAGCAGCGTCGCAGCCACGGGGAAACCGCGCAGCTCGTGGGGCGATGCCGCGAGCGGGTCGGTCTCGGTGACGACGAGGTCGGCGATCTGGCCCACCTCGACCGTGGTGCGGGTGGACGCGGCGAGGGCCTCCGCGACGGTGATGCGCTGTTCGGGGTGCCACGCCTCGCGCGAGCCGCGGGTGCGGGTCACGGCGGCGGCGATGGTGTTCCACGGGTCGAGCGGCGACACCGGGGCGTCGGAGCCGAGCGCGAGCGTCGCGCCGGCGTCGAGCAGGCTGCGGAAGGCGAATGCCCGATCGGCGCTGCCCGCCCAGTGGTGGTCGGCGATGTCGCGGTCGTCGACGGCGTGGTCGGGCTGCACGCTCGCTTCGACCCCGAGTTCGGCGAAGCGCGCGATGTCCGACTCGGCGAGCAGCTGCGCGTGCTCGATGCGCCCGCCCACTCCGAGCTCGGCGAAGGCGTCGAGCGCGAGGCTGTTGGCGTGGTCGCCGATGGCGTGCACCGTCGGCACGATCCCCGCGTCGACAGCCTTGCGCATGAGCGGCAGCAGGCTCTCAGGCGGCATGGTCAGCATGCCGTGCGAGTGCTCCTCCCCCTCGCGGCCGGAGTACTCGTCGAAACAGTACGCGGTGCGGGTGTTGAGCGAGCCGTCGGTGAGCACCTTGTAGCGCCCGACCGTGAGGAGCTCCGTGACCCGGTCTCCGGTCTTCAGCCCCTCGGCGATGGCACGGTCGAGGTCTTCGCTGTAGATGCCGAATTCGACGCGCAACGAATCGGCGCCGGACGCCATGCGGCGGGTCCAGGTTTCGAGGTTCCAGCGCATTTCGAGGTCGATGATGCCGACGACGCCCCGGGATGCCGCGACCCGGGCGGCCGCGTCGGCCCAGGAGTCGAGCAGCTCGTCGGAGACGGCGCCGATCTGGCGGGTGACCTCGAAGGCGGGGTCTTCGCGCAGCAGTCCGGTCGGATGTCCCGCGTGCCCGTAGAGCGTCAGCGCGGCGGAGTTGAGCCAGACGGCGTGCAGGTCGCCGCTCACGAGTACGACCGGACGCGCGCCCGCTGCCTCGTCCAGCGCGACCACGGTCGGTTCGTCGGCCCAGAGGCCGTCGCGGAACCCGAAGCCGATGAACGGGGTCGGCTCCGGTGGCGCTGACTCGAGCGCCCGGGCGACCATGGCCGCGGCATCCGCCGCCGAGGCAGCCGTCGAAATGTCGAGCCTCTGCTGGATCAGCGCCCACTGGCTGAAGTGCACGTGGTTGTCCCAGAGCCCGGGCGATACCCAGCGGCCGCCGAGGTCGACGCCACGGTCCGACCCGGACGCCGGGGAGATCGAGGCGATGGTGCCGTTGATGGGGAGGATGTCGACGAGCTCGCCGTCGGATCCGGAAATGCGGGCGTTACGCAGGAGCATGGTTCTCTTCGTCGGTGAGGTCGGTCGTGGAGACGGCGTCGCGCACGCGGCGCATTTCGGCGGCGAGCGACGCGGAAGCGAAGGGGCCGTCGCCCTCGAGGGCGTCGATGATGCGGTCGACCACCTCGGGGGTCTTGTTCTGGCTGAGCTTGAGGCGGGCGTCGAACCGGGTCACGACGAACCGGATGCCGACCGTACCTTCGGCGATGCGGCGGGCCTGGTTTTCGTCAATGTCGAGGCTGATCGGCTGGGGCAGCTGCTTCTCGAAGTGGTCGACGAGGTCGTCGAGCACGTCGAAGTTCTCGGCGTCGCTGAGGATCTCGGGGGTGCCGTACAGGTGCGCGGTGACGTGGTTCCACGTCGGAACGAACTCGGAGTTCGCGTACCAGCCGGGCGAGATGTAGCCGTGCGGCCCCTGGATGATCATGAGCATCTCGTGCTGGCCGAGCTCGTGCAGCTTCTCGTCGGGACGCCCCACGTGGCTGACGATGCTGATGCCCTCGGGTGTCTCCTCGAGCACGACCGGGTAGTGCGAGGCGACGAGACCGTTCGCCGTGTTCGACACGAACGTCGCCCACGGGTTCTCGCGCACGAGGCGTTTGACCTCGTCGGGATCGGTCAGGATGTAGGTGGGGGTGTGACGCATGGCTAAATCCTGCCATGCACGAAGCGCGGCTACGTCTGGTCGACCGGGCAGAAGTAGAGCTTGCGCCCCGCCGCCACCTCCATCACGATCGGCGTACCGCAGACGCGGCAGGGCTTGCCCGCACGGTGGTACACCCAGTGGCGGTCGTCGCGGCGGGCGAGCGCATTGACGTAGTCCTCGTGGCTCAGCCCGTCCATCGTCATCATCTGGCCGGTGGAGACGCCGACGCCGAGCAGGTAGGTCCAGTCTGCCCAGAGTTCTTCGAGCGTCTCGCGCGGCACGAGCTTGCCCGGCTTGTGCGGGTCGAGCCGCGCCCGGAACAGCAGTTCGGCCCGGTAGACATTGCCGATGCCGCTCACCACGTTCTGGTCCATCAGGATGAGCCCGATGGGCGTCGCCTTCTTGATCGCCGCGTCGACGAACCGCGCGCGGCCCTCGTCGGGGTCGTCGACCAGAGGGTCGGGCCCGAGTTTCGCGATCACGGCCTGCACCTCTTCGGGCTGCAGCACCTCGCACGCGGTCGGTCCGCGGAGGTCGGCCACGGTGTCGCTGGCGAGCAGCCGCACGCGCACGGCGCCGATCGGCTCGGGCGGGAAGGTGTCGAGTGCTTCGCCGAGGCGTTCCTGCTCGGCCATGCGCAGCCGGCGCGGCGCGCCGATGCTGGAGAGCGAGGGCTCGTTGTCGTCGGGCACCACGGTGCCGCGCTGGTTGGTCTGGCCCATGCGTCCGCCGGCGGACGCGGTGGTCGCGTCGGCGGTGATGTTGCCCGCGAAGTCCCACGCGCCGTACATGCCGAGGTGCACGCGCAGCCACAGCCGGTGGTCGAACTCGAGGAACATCTGCTTGCCGACGGCCTTGGCGTCGGTCATCTCGAGTCCGTCGATCTCCGACGCTCCCCCGGCGAACCGGCCCTGGGGCGACGACGCGGCGATCGTCTTGCCGACGAAGTGCAGCGCGAACTGCCGGGTGATGCGGTGGACGGAATGTCCCTCGGGCACGGGTTCCCCTAGTCGATCTGGTGGCCGGCGATCGACCCGGTGGTCTCGTACTCGGCGAGCTGGGCGATGCGGCGCGCGTGGCGCTCCTCACCCGGGAACGGCGTGTTGATGAAGGTGTCGATGAACAGCTTCGCGTCGTCGACGGAGTGCTGGCGCGCCCCGATGGCGATGACGTTGGCGTTGTTGTGCTGGCGGGCGAGCTCGGCGGTCGAGACGTTCCAGACCAGGGCGGCACGGGCGCCGCGCACCTTGTTGGCGGCGATCTGCTCGCCGTTGCCGGAGCCGCCGAAGACGACGCCGAGTGCTTCGATGCCCTGCGCCTGGTCTTCGATCACGGCCTGCGCCGCGTTGATGCAGAAGCTCGGGTAGTCGTCGAGGGGGTCGTAGCTCGTGGGCCCGTGGTCGATCACTTCGTGGCCGTTGCCGGCGAGGTGCGTCTGGAGGTCTTCACTGAACTCGAGTCCGGCATGGTCGGTCGCGATGTGGATGCGCATGCTCCTATTCTGCCCTCCTTCTGCCCTCCCCCGGCGACGCTCACGCGCGCCAGAAGCCCGTCGCGCCGAGCAGCTGCGTTTCGCGGTCCGCGTCCTCGGGCACGGCGACCTCGGGACCGAAGATGCCCATCTGCCGGAACTCGTCGATGCGCGGCCCGACCGTCTCCCAGAGCGCCTCGACGAGGTCGTCGGGTAGCGAGTAGTCGAGCTCGACGAGCTTCGCGATCGACCAGGCCTGGAACGCGCGGTAGGTCGAGATGTGCACGAAGTACTCGGAGACCGGGAAGTCGCCGTAGCTCAGGTGCACGGTGTCGTCGGGGTCGAGCAGCTGGTTCGCGGCCACGGTCGCCGCGTCGTTGAGGGCGTCGTACGCTTCGAACGGGTCGTCGCCCAGCAGGTCGCCCGACCACGCGTCGCCGACCTCGTCGACGGTTTTGCCCGCCAGCACGTCGGGCACCCAGGCCTCGTCGTAGGCGTGGTCGGCCACGATGTCGCGCAGCGTCGGGTTCGGTTTCTGCGTCCAGTCGGCGGGCGCCGGCACGGTCAGCAGGTCGGGATCGACGCGGTCGAACACGTCTCGCAGGGCGGCGTCGGACTTGAGGAAAAGATCGCGCTCTTTCATGCCCGCAAGCTAGCAGCGACGCCTGACATCCACCAGCCCGTGCGGCTAGACGCCGACCCACACCTTGCGCAGCGACTGGGTCACGGTCCAGATCGTGCGCGCGCCCGCCTCGAGGGTCAGCACCGACCCCGGCACGAGCTGCACGGTGGTCTCGGTGTCGATGAATTCGACGGATGCCGCACCCGCCAGAACCACGAAGAACTCGGCGTTCTCGACGTCCGACATCGAGCCCGGACTCATCTCCCAAACGCCGTACTCGAGTCCCTCGAACTCGCCGAGCACCACCAGACCCGCGGTCGGCGCGCCGTCGAGTACCCGCTCGGTCGGAACGGGCTGTAGGTCGACGGGCACGGCGAGAGCCGCGACGGGGTCGAGCGGCGGCCACCCGCTCACGAGTCGAACCCCAGGCCGGCGGCATCCAGTGTCTTGAGCAAGAGGTTTCTCTTTCCCTCGTTGTGGTCGGCGCGGTCCATCGACCACCGGGTCGCCTGCACGCCGAGGTAGGCGGCGGGTTCGGGCGGGAAGGGCGGCGGCACCGATCTCACCATCTGCAGCGCGGTGCGCTCGGTGTCGAGGCCGCCGAGGTGGTCCAGCATCACGTTGGCGGCGAAGCGGGTGGCGGCGACGCCGAGGCCGGTGAACCCCGCGGCATAGGAGATGCGTCCGCGGCTGGCCCGGCCGAAGAAGGCGTTGAACCGGGTCGAGGTGTCGATGACCCCGCCCCAGCGGTGGCTGAAGCGCACGCCCTCGAGCTGCGGGAAGGTCGCGAAGAAGTGCGCGGCCAGGGTGGCGAAGCTCTGCGGGCGGTCGTCGTACTCGGGCCGGATGTGTCCGCCGTAGTGGTAGACCGCGTCGTAGCCGCCCCAAAGGATGCGGTTGTCGGCGGTGAGCCGGTAGTAGTGGAACTGGTTGGCGAGGTCGGAGAGGCCCTGGCGGTTCTGCCAGCCGATGCTGGCGATCTGCGCGTCGGTCAGCGGTTCGGTCATCAGCACGTAGTCGTAGACCGGCACGGTGTGCAGCCGGTAGCGGCCGAGGAGCGACGGGAAGGCGTTGGTGGCGAGGGCGACGCGCGCGGCCGCGGCGGTGCCCTGCTTCGTCTCGACCACGACAGCGCCCGCCGTCGACCGCGTGTCGAGGCCGCGCACGGCGGAGCGCTCGAAGATCTCGACTCCCGCCTCCGCGCAGGCCACGGCGAGCGCCGCGACCAGCTTGCCCGGGTCGAGGACCGCGGTGGTGCGGGTGCTCCAGAGTCCGGCGAGGTAGGTGGGCGAGTCCACCTCGGCGCGCACGGCCGCCTCGTCGAAGAACAACTCGGTGTCGCCGTCGGCAGCGTCGCGCAGCCCGGCGACCTGATACGGCTCGACGGCGACCGAGAGGGTCCCGGTGCGTTCGAAGTCGACGTCCCAGCCGCCCGCGGCGACGGTGGCCTCGATCTCGTCGAGGTTCTCCAGACCGAGCCGGTTCAGCTGGTCGAGCTCGCGCGGCCAGCGCTTCTCGCCGTTCGCCTCCCCGTGTGTGAGGCTCGCCTCGCAGAAACCGCCGTTGCGTCCGGATGCCGCCCAGCCGACGGTCCGCCCTTCGAGCACCGCCACCCGGGCCGACGGGTCGCGGTGCTTGGCGAGCAGAGCCGTCCACAACCCCGTGTACCCGCCGCCCACGACGACCAGGTCGAAGCGTTCCGATCCGGCGAACACCGGCCAGGTCGGCACATCGAGGCCGTCGAGCCAGTACGACCCGAGCGTGCTCCCGCCGAGCGATGCGGCGACGAGCGCGGGGTTGACGTGCGAGCGATCGAACACGGTCTCGGGCATGGCTCAACACTAGGGCCGGGCGGGCCCCAAATGACTCTGGTCATTCGGCGGATCAGGGAGGAAACTGGGCATCACGATCTCACTCTCTGTGGAGGCATCACATGCCCAAGTATTCGACCCAGATACCCGAGTTTCTGCCCGTGCTGTCCGTCGGCCGGCATCGCACGCCCAAGCGTGGCGCGTGTTTTATGGAGTACGCCTCCCACCTCGCCGGCGAGCGCTGGAGCGACCACCCCTCCTGCACGCATCCGGCCATCGCGGCGCTCGCCCGGGCGGTGAACGACTGCACGTCCGACGCGAAGCGCGGCGAGCTCGTGCCGTACATCCCGTCGGTGATCGGACTCACCGGGCCCGACGAGCGGGTGCGGCTCATCGTGGGCGTGCGCGCGTCGGCGGCGGCGCTGCCGGTGGCGAGCGAATCGCGGCAGCGGGCCATCTCGGTGGGACTCGCCCACTGCGAGGCGCTGCTCGAGAAGCGGACCGACGCGATGGCCCTGCAGCTGCTCGACGTCGTGCAGGGCGCGTTCCGGCAGGCTCCCGCCGCGGAGGCCTGGGCGCGGTCGTTCCTCGTCTCGGTCGGTACCTCCACCACCCGGCTCGACGCGTGGACGGTCGACAAGATCGTCGCGCTCTCGATCATCGGGCTTGCCGAGGCATGCATCCCCGACTCCGACGACCGGTTGCGCCGGCTGCTGGTGTCGGTGATCGACGACTGCACGACGGACGCGGCCGCCCGCGACCGGGTGGTCGTCCCGGCTACCCGGCGCGAGAGGGCGCGCGTCTGAGCGTCAGTCGAAGACCGGCGACCAGTCGATAATCGGCGATCAGCCGAAAATCGGGCCGCGGGTGCGCGACCGCTTGATCTCGAAGAACCCGTCGTACGCGGCGACGGCGACGACGCCGTCCCAGAGCGTGGCGGCCTGCTCGCCCGTGGGTGCCGGCGAGATCACCGGGCCGAAGAACGCGACACCGTTCACGGCGATCACCGGGGTCCCGACATCCTGACCCACCCGGGAGATGCCGTCGAAGTGGCTCGCCCGCATAGGCTCGTCGTACTCGTCGCTCTCGGAGTAGGCGGCGAGTCCGGCGGGCAGTCCGACCTCGGCGAGGGCCTCCGCGATCACGGTGTCGACGTCGGTGCGGGCACCCGGGTGAATGCGGGTGCCGAGGGCGTCGTAGATCGGCTTGACCTGCTCCGGCCCGTGCAGCTCGGAGACGGCGGCGACCAGCCGGGTGTAGCGCAGAGCGCGTGGGAAGAAGGCGCGGTAGTCCTCGCTGACGTCCTTGTCCTCGTTGAGCACGGCGAGGCTCATGATGTGCCAGGTCACGTCGAGGTCGCGCAGGGCCGACACCTCGTCGACCCACCTGCTCGTCATCCAGGCCCACGGGCAGCTCGGGTCGAACCAGAAATCAACGGGGGTGCGTGCGGCTGTATCGGTCATCCCGCCAGCCTAGGGTCAGTCGTGGGTGCCCGCCTCGCACGCGCCCTCGGCGGCGGAGCCCCGCGTACCGACCACACCGCCGCGCGGGAGGCCGCGGGTAAACTCGGTGGTCGGACACAAGCCGACAACCAACGAAGGAAGGCCCCACCCGTGCCAGGAGAGAACCTCACCAGAGTCGAGGCGCAGCAGCGCAAAGCGACCGTCGATGTGCAGAGCTACACCATCGCCCTCGACCTCACCACGGGAGCGGAAGTGTTCCGCTCGACGACCGAGGTCTCCTTCACCGCCACCGCGGGGGCGTCCACCTTCATCGACCACCTGTCGCGCGCCGTGCTCTCCGTCACGCTCAACGGCGTCGAGCTCGACCCCGCCGTGGTCAACGACGGCACGCGCATCCAGCTCGACGGGCTCGCCGAGCGGAACACGCTCGTCGTCGTCTCCGACGCGGAATACACCAACACCGGCGAGGGCCTGCACCGCTTCGTCGACCCCGTCGACGGCGAGGTCTACCTCTACTCGCAGTTCGAGGTCCCCGACAGCCGCCGCGTCTTCGCCGTGTTCGAGCAGCCCGACCTCAAGGCGACCTTCCAGTTCACCGTGACGGCCCCGAGCGCGTGGGCCGTGGTCAGCAACTCCCCCACGCCGACTCCCGAAGAGCTGCCCGCCGCGCCCGGCTCCTCCGTGTGGACCTTCGCGCCCACCCCCGTGCTGTCGAGCTACGTCACGGCGATCGTCGCCGGGCCCTACGAGGTGACGACGTCGGAGCTGACGAGCAGCGACGGCCGCGTCATCCCTCTCGGTATCTACGCCCGTAAATCGCTCTTCGAGTACCTCGACGCCGACTACATCTTCGAGAAGACCCGCCAGGGCTTCGCGTACTACGAGGAGAAGTTCGACTTCGCCTACCCGTTCGAGAAGTACGACCAGCTGTTCGTGCCCGAGTTCAACGCCGGGGCCATGGAGAACGCCGGGGCCGTGACCTTCACCGAGACGTATGTGTTCCGCTCGAAGGTGACCGACGCCGTCAAGGAGCGCCGCGTCGTCACGATCCTGCACGAGCTCGCGCACATGTGGTTCGGCGACCTCGTGACGATGAAGTGGTGGAACGACCTCTGGCTGAACGAGTCGTTCGCCGAGTGGGCGTCGACCATCGCGACCGCCGAGGCCACCGAGTGGACCGAGGCATGGACCACGTTCCAGGCCATGGAGAAGGGCTGGGCGTACCGTCAGGACCAGCTGCCCTCGACCCACCCGGTCGTCGCCACCATCAACGACCTCGAAGACGTGCTCGTCAACTTCGACGGCATCACCTACGCCAAGGGCGGATCGGTGCTCAAACAGCTCGTCGCCTGGGTGGGCATCGACGCGTTCTTCGCCGGCGTCGCCGCGTACTTCAAGAAGAACGCGTACGGCAACACCGAGCTCACCGACCTGCTCAGCGAGCTCGAGGTCACCAGCGGCCGCGACCTCAGTGGTTGGAGCGCGCTCTGGCTCGAGACCGCCGGGGTGAACACTCTGCGTCCCGCCGTCGAGACCACGGGAGACGGCACGATCTCGTCGTTCTCGATCCTGCAGACGGCCGCGGCCGACTACCCCACGATCCGCCCGCACCGTCTCGCGATCGGCTTCTACAATCTCGACGGCGGCAAGCTCGTACGTACCGACCGGTTCGAGATCGATGTCAATGGCGAGAAGACGGATGTCGCGTCCCTCGTGGGCCTCAAGAAGCCCGACCTCCTCCTCATCAACGACGACGACCTCGCCTATGCCAAGGTGCGGCTCGACGAGTCGTCGCTGGCGGTCGCCATCGAGCACCTCGCCGACATCGAGAACCCGCTCGCCCGCGCCATCGTCTGGGGCTCGGCCTGGGACTCGACCCGCGACGGCGAGACCGCGGCGAGCGACTACGTGCGTCTCGTGCTCGGCAACATCGCGACCGAGACCGAGTCGACGACGATCCGCACCACGCTCGGCCAGCTGACCACCGCCGCCCGTCTCTACGTGCAGCCGAGTGCGCGCGCCGAGACGATCACCGCCGTCGGCGACGAGCTGTGGAAGCTGGCGCAGGCCGCCGAAGCCGGGTCGGACGAGCAGTTCCAGTTCGTGAAGTTCTTCGCGAACATCGCCTCGACGCCCGAGCACGTGGCGACGCTGCAGGGGCTGCGTGACGGATCGGTCACGCTCTCCGAACTGGAGATCGACACCGACCTGGCCTGGGAGATCCTCGAGGGTCTCGCGGTCAACGGCGCGGTCGGGACCGCCGAGATCGATGCCGCGCTCGCCGCCGACAACACGTCGAACGGCCAGCAGGCGGCGGCACGCACCCGTGCCGCGCTGCCGACGGCGGAGGACAAGCGCGCGGCGTTCGACTCCCTCGTGGCGTCGGACGAGCTGCCGAACGCGATCGTGCGCCAGACCGCGGTCGGATTCCAGCACGTGAACGACCCGTCGGCGCTCGCGCCGCTCGTCGATGCGTACTTCGCCATGATCGCCACCGCGTGGAAGGACCGCACGCACTCCATCGCGGAAACTCTGGTCGTGGGCCTCTACCCCGCGCCGCTCGCATCGGCCGAGCTGGTCGCCGCGACGCAGGCCTGGCTCGACGCGAACCCCGACATTCCGGCGCTGCGCCGACTGGTCACGGAGAACCTCGCCGGCGTCGAACGCGCGCTGCTCGTGCAGGAGCGCGACGCACAGTAGTTCGCGTCACCGTCACGGCCCTCGCCTCCTTCGGGAGGCGGGGGCCGTTTCGCGTGCGGGCATCGGCCGCGGCATCCATGCCCCTCGCTCGGTCATCGGCGGCAAAGTGCTCTTCCGCACCTGCGGGAAGCGCAGTTTGCCGCCGACGAGCGCGACTACCGGTCGAAACGGGGCCGGTGAGACCTCAGCCGACCGGCTCGGCCCAGCGCACGGGCACGGGCATGCGCAACTGCTCCGTGGCGAGCGGGGTGCGGCTGCCGATGCGGGCGAGCAGGCGGTCCATCGCGACGTGGCCGAGTTCGTCGCCGTCCACGTCGATGGCCGGCACGCCGGTGAAGCCGAGGGCGTCGACGACCATGCGCTCGGAGCTCACCGTGATGGCCGGCGCCACGATGCCCGCGGTGCGCAGGGCAAACATCACGCCGAGGCCGATGGCCGTGGCGTAGGGCACGACGGCGGTCGCCGCGGAGTCGATGACGGCGGCCGCGGCGGTGACGCCCGCGGCGAAGGTCGCGGGATACGGGCCGAGCACATCGAGGTGCGCACGCCCCTCGGCGGCGGCCGACACGGCGAGCGAGCGCTGGCCGTTCTGCCACGAGCCATCGGGGCCGCCGATGTAGGCGAGGCGCGTGTGCCCCTCCTCGATGAAGCGGGTGACGAGCGAGCCGAACGCGGTCGCGGTGTCGGCGACGACGGAGGTGAGGCCGTCGATCTCGCGGTCGACCAGCACGGTGGGCTTGAACGAGGCCGCGGCACGCACGATGTCGTCGCCGCCGCGGGGCGCCGCGACGATGAACCCGTCGACCTGGGCGGAGAGCCGCTCGAAAGCGTGCAGTTCGTCGGGCGATGCGAGCGGGTGCACGGCGACGGTCAGCTGCATGCCCGCCTCCTCGGCCCGGGCCTGGGCGCCGGCGATGATCGGGGTGAAGAAGCTGTTCTCGAGCGTGGGGACGACGAGGGCGACGATGCCGCTGCGGCCGCTCGCGAGTTCGCGGGCCGCCCGGTTGGGGACGAAGCCGAGTTCGCGGGCCGCGGCGAGCACGCGCTCGGTGGTTTCGGGGGCGACGAGTTCGGGGCGGCTCAGCGCGCGAGAGGCGGTCGCCTTCGACACCGCGGCTCGGGCGGCAACATCGGCCAGCGTAGACACGAACTCCCCTTCGATACATCCTCACCCTAGGCGCGGGGCCGGTGAGGCCGGACGCACCCCGCCGAGTCTTGTTACACGTTGTTTACACGGCGACGGCTTTCGACGCCGGATCCGCGTCTAGGCTAAATGTAACCGGTTGCACAACCGATTGCATCCCCCATCCGTCACGATCACCGGAGGTACACGTGAAATCCCGTACAGCCGCGCTGCTGCTCCTCCCGGGGCTCGTGCTGCTCGTCGCCGGCTTCCTCGTCCCGTCGTTCGTCATGCTGTTCTCCCCTCCCGGGATCGCTCCGGCCGAGATCTTCGTGCGCTTCGGCGAGATGCTCACCGACCCGTACGACCTGCGCATCATCGGCCGCACCGTCGGCATCGCGCTCATCGTCACCGCGATCTGCATCTCCCTCGGCTTCCCCATCGCCTACCTGCTCGCCCGGTCGACGTCCCGCTGGTCCGGAGTGCTGCTTGCCCTCGCGATCTTCCCGCTGCTGCTCAGCAACGTCGTGCGCACCTTCGGCTGGCTCGTGGTGCTCGGCTCGAACGGCGCGATCGGCCAGGCACTCGTCGGGCTCGGCATCGTCGACAAGGCGCCGCAGCTGCTCTACACCGAACTCGCCATCGTGCTCGGCCTCACCCAGCTGTTCCTCCCCCTCGCGATCATCTCCTGCTACTCCGCCGTCGCCCAGGTCGACCCGGGTCTGGATGACGCGGCGCGAGGCCTCGGCGCCACGAGAACCCGCACCTTCTGGACCGTCGTCATCCCGCTCTCACTGCCGGGCATCGTCGTCGCTGCCACGCTCGTCTTCGCCGGGTCCGTCACCGCGTATACGACGCCGTACCTCCTCGGCGGCTCCGGCCAGCGGATGCTCTCGACCCAGCTCTTCTCCTACTCGAGCGTCACGATCGACTGGGCCTCGGCGTCCGCCACCGCTCTGATCATGACGATCCTCGTCTTCCTGGTCTCCGGACTCTCGTCCCTCGTCGCCCGTAGAGGAGCAACCTCGTGAAGGTCCGTCGCCCGGTAGCGAGCGCGCTCGCGGTCGCCGGCTACATCGTGATGATCGTGCCGATCATGTTCGTGGTCGCCACCGCGTTCACCGGCGGAGAAACCCTGCGCTTCCCGCCCGAGGGCGTCTCGCTCCGCTGGTTCGAAGCCGCGCTCTCCTACGAACCGTTCATCGGCGCGCTCGTCTCGAGCCTCCAGCTCGCGGTGCTCGCCACCGTGCTCGCGCTCCTCGTCGGCGTGCCCGTCACGCTCGCGATCTACCGCGGCAGAATCCCCGGCAAGGGCTTGGTCGAGGGCCTGTTCCTCTCGCCGCTCATCGTGCCCGAACTCGTCGTCGGCCTCGCGCTCTACCAGCAGCTCATGATCGGTCTGAAGCTCGACAACTTCGAGACACTGCTGATCGGCCACACCGTGCTGATGCTCCCCTACGCCGTGCGCGTCACCGGGGCATCGCTCGCCCTCGCCGACCCGGCGCTCGAGGAGGCAGCCCGCGGTCTCGGCGCCTCGCCGCTGCGCACCTTCTTCACCATCACGCTCCCGCTGCTGCGTCCCGGCATCTTCTCGGCCGGCCTGCTCAGCTTCGTGACCTCGTTCAACAACGTGCCGCTGTCGCTCCTGCTGCAGAGCAGGGACTTCCGCACCCTTCCCGTCACGATGCTCGACTACGTGCAGCAGAGCTACGACCCCATGGTCGCGGCCATGGCCACGCTCATCCTCGCCGCCACCATCGTCATCGCCGTCATCGCCGAACGCACCGTCGGCTTCGCCAAAATCTTCGGAGGAATCAACCGATGACCATCGCAGCAGAATTCATCGGAGTCAGCCAGGTATTCGGCGACTTCACCGCCGTCGACGCGATCGACCTGTCGATCACCGAGGGCAAGCTCACCACCCTGCTCGGCCCGTCGGGCTGCGGCAAGACGACGAGCCTGCGCATGCTGGCCGGGTACTCGACGCCGACCTCCGGCACGATCAAGATCGCCGGCGTCGACAGCACCCGCACCCCGCCCGAAAAACGCGGTCTGGGCATGGTCTTCCAGTCGTACGCGCTGTTCCCGCACCTCACCGTCGCCGAGAATGTCGCCTACGGCCTCAAGCTGCGCCGCGTGCCCGCCGCCGAGCGCCAGAAGACCGTGATGGAGACGCTCGACCTCGTCGGCCTCGCCCACCTCGCCGCGAGCAAGCCGAAGAAGCTCTCCGGCGGCCAGCAACAGCGCGTCGCGCTCGCCCGCGCCATCGCGATCAAGCCCACACTGCTGCTGCTCGACGAGCCGCTGTCGAACCTCGACGCCCGCCTGCGCGTGCAGATGCGCGCCGAAATCCGCCGCATCCAGGCCGAGACCGGCCTCACCGTCGTGCTCGTCACCCACGACCAGGACGAAGCCCTCGAGATGAGCGACGACATGGTGCTCATGCGCGCCGGCCGCATCATGCAGCAGGGATCGCCGCAGGACGTGTTCCGCAGCCCGGCCAACCGTTTCGTCGCCGACTTCCTCGGCTACGAGAACTTCGTGCACACCGCCGCCGGCGACCTGCTCGCCGTGCGCCCCGAGCACCTCGAGGTCACCGCCGCGAGCACCGGAGGCAGCGACGGCCTCCGCCTCGAAGGACGCATTGCGGATGTCGCGTTCCGCGGCGTCGACCTGCTCGTGACCGTCGACGCCATCGACGCCAGCGGTGCCCGCGTGCGACTGATCTCCGACGTGCGCAGCACCGGCTCCGACATCCTCGCCGTCGGCGACGACGTGACCGTCAGCGCCGCCGCCGGCCGACTCGTGCCGCTCGCCGGCTGACCCACCTACCCACCGCCCCACCACCCGGTCCCCCAGGCCCCCAGTAAAAAAGGAAACCGTCCCATGCACAGCACTGCACGCAAGCGTTCCATCGCCCTCGCGGCGTCCTTCGCCGCGACCGCCCTCGTGCTCGCCGGCTGCTCCAGCACCGACGAGAACACCGCGGGCTCCGACTCCGACGCCACGAGCATCGTCGTCAGCACCTTCCCCTTCGGCGTCGAGGAGTTCCAGGAGGCGATCTTCGATCCCTTCACCGAGGCCACCGGCATCGAGGTCGTCGTCGAGACCGGCTCCAACGCCGACCGCCTCTCCAAGCTGCAGCTCGCCGACGGCGACCCCGGCATCGACGTCATGCTGATCTCCGACTACTACGCCGCCCTCGGCCAGGAGGACGACCTCTTCCAGGAGTTCGACGCCACCGACGTCCCCAACCTCGAGAACATCGCCGACTTCGCTGTCGAGGACGCCTACTTCGGACCGGCCTACAGCTACCAGCTCAACGGCACGATCTACAACACCGACGAGGTCACCGCCGAGGAAGCCGCCGACTGGGACCTCTACGCCAACCCCGACTACGCCGGCCGCCTCGCACTGCCCGACATCGCGGTGACCGCCGGCCAGCTCGCGCTCTCCGGCGTCGGCGAGGCCTATGGCGACGGCCCCTACGACATCGACACCGCGCTCTCGACGATGGCCGACTGGGCTCCCGGAATCCTCCAGTTCTACAGCTCCTCCACCGAGGTCACGAACCTGCTGACCCAGGGCGAGATCGTCGCCGCCGACTCGCTCAGCGGATTCGCCACCACTCTCGTCGCCTCCGGCGAACCCGTCGCCTGGACCGCTCCCACCGAGGGCCGCTACATGGCCACCAACCGCGCGATGATCCCGACCGGAGCCGAGAACGTCGACGGCGCCTACGAGTTCATCGAGTACCTGCTCTCCGTCGAGGCGCAGACCGCGTCGGCCGAGCTCGTCGGGGACCTGCCCGTCAACCTCGAGGCGACCGTGCCCGAGAGCATCGTCGACGTCGTCGGCGACATCGCCACGGACCCGATCGCGGCCGGCTACTCGACCCTCGACCCGACCGAGCTCGTCTCGACCCGCAACGACTGGGTCGACCGTTTCGCCCGCGAGGTCACCTCCAACTAATCCGGCCGGCGCCCGTTCCCCGTTCGGGCGGGGAACGGGCGCTTTCACCTTCTCGACACATAGCACCACCAGACGGAACAGATCCACAATGACCCCCACCGCTCAGCTGCCCGCCGGATACCTCGACCGGATGCCCAAGACCGACCTGCACTGCCACCTCATCGGCGCGGTGCGGGCGTCGACCTTCGCCGAGCTCGCGCGGCGCGAGAACCTCGCCCTGCCCGCCGACCCCGAGCGCATCTTCGCCGACATCAACTCGCTGCCGCCGGACCCCGAGCTGTACAAGAACACCCGCATCCCCGTGCCGCAGGGCCGCAGCGCCGGCGAGCCCGATGTCTCCTACTCGCTCTTCCAGGCCTCGCGGTGGGTCACCGAGGTGCTGCGCGACGCCGACGACCTCACGCGTATCGTCTACGAGGCATTCGAGGATGCCGCGGCGAGCAGTTCCACGCGACACCTCGAGCTGTTCTTCGACGAGGTGCCCCCGCACCTCGCCGGTCTCGGCTACCGCGGTTCCGTCGAGGCCTACGCCGAGGGGATCCGCATGGCGGAGCGCGACTTCGGCATGACCGGCCGCATGATCCAGGGCATCGACCGCAGCAAGAGCGCCGAGCACGCCCTCGAGGTCGTGCGCCAGGTCGTCGACAACCCGCACGAGTACGTCGCCGGCATCGGCCTCGACAACCTCGAGACCGCCGGCCCGCCCGAGCGTTTCGCCGCCGCCTACGCCCTCGCCGGCGAGGCGGGACTTGGGCGTACCGCACACTCTTCCGAGCACTCCCCCACCGCCGTCAACACCATCACCTGCCTCGACCTCCTCGGCTGCGACCGCATCGACCACGGCTACTACGTGCTCGAAGACGACGCGGTCGTCGCCCGCATGCGCGACGAGCAGGTCGCGTTCACCGTCGCCTCGACGACCTCGCGCCGCTCCTGGCGCCCGTGGCGTCGCGCGTCCATCGCCGCGATGCTCGAGGCCGGCCTCAACGTCATCCCCTGCTCGGACGACCCCGGCATGTTCCCGACGACGCTCGGCCAGGAGTACCGCATCGTCTCCGAGCAGATCGGCGCGACGGCAGAGCAGGTACGCGGGATGGCGCTGGCCGGCGTCGCGGCGTCGTGGCTGCCCGCCGCCGAGAAGGCGTCGCTCGCGGCATCCTTCACCGCAGAGCTCGCCGCTCTCGACGTGGAGTTCGGCCTCACCGCGTAGTACCGGGGCACCATGCCCTCCGCGCAATATCCGTCTCGCGCCGGATGCTGACGAAAACACCGGTTACTAGGCTCGACGCATGATCAAGGCAGAAGGACTCAGCAAGCGTTACGGTGCCAAGACCGCCGTGAACGACATCAGCTTCACCGTCAACCCGGGTATCGTCACCGGGTTCCTCGGCCCGAACGGTGCGGGAAAATCCACCACGATGCGCATGATCGTCGGCCTCGACCGGCCCAGCGCCGGATCCGTGACAGTCAACAACAAGCACTACGCCGACCACGCTGCACCGCTCCGCGAGGTCGGCGCACTGCTCGACGCCAAGGCGATCCACACCGGGCGCAGCGCCTACAACCACCTGCTCGCCATGGGCGCGACCCATGGCATCGGCAAGGCGCGCGTCAACGAGGTCATCGGCCTCACCGGTCTCGAGTCGGTCGCCGGCAAGCGCGTCGGCGGGTTCTCGCTCGGCATGGGGCAGCGCCTCGGCATCGCCGCGGCACTGCTCGGCGACCCGGCGACGCTCATCCTCGACGAACCGGTCAACGGTCTCGATCCCGAGGGAGTGATGTGGGTGCGGCAACTCGCCCGCCACCTCGCCTCCGAGGGCCGCACGATCTTCCTGTCCAGCCACCTGATGAGCGAGATGGCGCTCACCGCCGATCACCTCATCGTGCTGGGCCGGGGCAGAATCATCGCCGACGCTCCCGTCGCCGAGATCCTCGCCACGTCCACCCGCACCGCCGTCAAGCTGCGCAGTCCCCGTGCCGAGCAGCTCGCCGCTCTGCTGCGCGGCAGCGACGTCACCACGACCGAGGCCGACGCCCTGCTGATCACCGGACTCACCGCGCCGGTCATCGGCGACGCGGCCGCCCGCGCCGGCATCCCGCTGCACGAACTCACCCCCGTGGGCGCCTCGCTCGAAGAGGCCTACATGGAACTCACCCAGGACGACGTCGAGTACCACGCGTCGACCACCGCTCCGATCACGGAAGAGGCAGCCCGATGACCGCCACCACCCTCGCTCCCCTGCCCGCCTCGCGCCTCTCCACCGTCGGCATCATCCGCTCGGAGTGGATCAAGCTGCGCACCGTGCGCTCGACCGTCTGGTCGTACGCGATCATCGTGGTCGTCTCGATCGGCATGGCCGTGCTGATGTCCAGCACGATCGGCGGGAGCGGCGAACAGCTGCCCGAGCTGCAGACCGGCATCGTGCTGCAGGCCGCGACCTTCGGCGTCTACTTCGGCCAGCTCATCGTCGGTGTGCTCGGCGTCCTCGTCATCAGCGGCGAGTACTCGACCGGCATGATCCGCTCGACGCTCACCGCGGTGCCGAAGCGCATCCCCGCCCTGGCTGCCAAGGCGCTCGTGCTGTTCGTCGCCACGTTCGTGGTCGGCCTGGTGAGCACCTTCGGCGCGTTCCTCGTCGCATCGCCGATTCTCGCGAACTCCGGGATCGAAGCGGACCTCTCCGACGGCAAGCTCTACGCCGACCTCGTGCTCGCGTCGCTCTACCTCGCGCTGACCGCCGTGTTCTCGCTCGGTCTCGGCACGGTGCTGCGCAGCAGCGCGGGCGGGATCGCCGCCGCACTCGGCACCATCCTGCTGTTGCCGACGATCCTGCAGCTCATCGCCAGTTTCACGCAGGCGCAGTGGGCGGTCGACCTGATGCCGTACCTGTTCTCGAACGCCGGAACCGGCATGTTCATGGAGAGCTTCGACGGCAGCGGGTTCGAGCAGTGGCAGAACACCCTCGTCGTGGTCGTCTGGACCGCGGTCAGCCTGGTCGCTGGCGCGGTACTGATCAAGCGTCGAGACGCGTAGTCCGGATGACGGCTGGACAGACTCCCCTCGACCGGCACGCGGTGCCGGTCGAGGGCGACCTGTCGCTGCCGAAGCCGCCCGGAGTGATCCGACGGTTCTGGTCCCGGCATCCGCGCCTCACCGACGTCCTCGTCGCGGCCGCGTTCACCGTTCCCGCCGTCGGCGCGAGCCTGCTGGTCGCCTGGGTGCCCGATTCGGTGCGGAACCCCGACCTCGCGCCGCTCGGTGCGGTCGTCTACGTCGTGGGCGGCGCCACCCTGCTCTGGCGCCGCCGCCACCCGTGGGCGGTACTCGTCGTCGCGTGGGTGATCTCGCTGGTCGGCGTGCCTGTCTGGGACTCGGTCGACGTGACGCTGATGGCGTTCGCGCTCTACGCGCTCGCCGTCTACGGCTCGGTCCGGGCGGCGTGGATAGGGCTGGCCGTCTCCGCCCTCGTCACGGCGGCCGGCAGCGGGGTCGTCGCCGCGATCGCCATCGAGAGCAACGTGCCGGTGACCGCCGCGAACTTCAGCCAGATCGGCGCCCTGCTCATCGTGGTGCTGGTCGGCATCAACATCGCCAACCGGCGGCGCTACGTCGTCGCGCTGCTCGACCGGGCGGCGCAGCTCGCCCGCGAGCGCGACCAGACGGCGCGGCTCGCCGCCGCCGACGAACGCGCGCGCATCGCCCGGGAGATGCACGACATCGTCTCGCACGGGCTCACCGTGATGGTGACGCTCGCCGAGGGGTCGGCCGCGACCACGACCACCGACCCCGAGCGCGCCGTCGTCGCGATGCGCCAGGTCGCCGAGACGGGACGCCGGGCCCTCACCGACATGCGGCGCATGCTCGGGCTGCTCGACGACGGGCTGCCCGGCGAACTCGGCCCGCAACCGGGGCTCGAGGATCTGGCGGCGCTCGTCGAGCGGTTCCGCGGCGCCGGCCTGCGGGTCACGGTCAGCGCGGAGGGCATCCCGCCCGCCGACCCGGCCGAGCAGCTCACCGTGTACCGCATCGTGCAGGAGTCGCTCACCAACGTGCTGCGGCACGCGGCGTCCGGCGCCAACGTGACCGTCGACGTTCGGTACGGGACGGCCGGGGTCGTGATCGGCGTCACGAACGACGGCCCCGTGGTCGCCCCGCCCCTGCCCGGCAGAGGCCGGGGCACCGTGGGCATGCGGGAGCGCGTGGCCCTGTACGGCGGCACCGTCGAATCCGGGCCGCGGCCCGGCGGCGGGTGGGCGGTGCGGGCGACGCTCGCGCACGAACCGGCCCCCGCCGCCGCCGCGTCCACCACCCCCGACGAGAGCGAGACGGCACGATGACCGACACCACCGATACGCCCGGCACCGACATCCGCCTGCTCATCGTCGACGACCAGGCACTCGTGCGTATGGGGTTCCGCATGATCCTGGACGCGGCGCCCGGAATGCGGGTCGTCGGCGAAGCGGCATCCGGCGACGAAGCCCTGCGTCTCGGCGCCGAGACGCGGCCCGACGTGGTGCTGATGGACGTGCGGATGCCGGGACGGGACGGCATCGCCACCACCCGGGCGCTGCTCGAGCTCTCGCCGGAATCGCGGGTCATCATCCTGACCACGTTCGACCTCGACGAGTACGCGTTCGGCGGGCTCCGTGCCGGGGCCAGCGGGTTCCTCGTGAAGGACACCCGCCCCGACGAACTGCTCGCCGCCGTGCGCGCGGTGGCGAGTGGCGACGCCGCGATCTCCGCGCGCGTCACCCGGCGCATGCTCGAGCTCTTCGGCGACCGGCTGCCGGCAGTGGAAGCCCCGGCGCGGGACTCGCTGGCCGAACTCACTCCCCGCGAGCGGGAGATCCTGACGGCGATCGGCGAGGGCCTCACCAACGGCGAGATCGCCCGGCGCTTCGTGCTCGCCGAGTCCACGGTGAAGACGCATGTGGGCCGGGTGCTGCAGAAACTGGGGCTGCGCGACCGCGTGCAGGCCGTCATCTTCGTCTACGAACACGGTCTCGCGGGCTGACCCGCTCCGGCCGCTGTCAGGGGCGCTCGAATAGAATGGGGCCATATGGCTGCCGTAGTTGACCCCGAAACCCCCTCGTTCGACTGGTCCGCGTTCTGGACCATGCTCGCCGACTTCTACAATGCGACCCCGCCCCTGCAGGTCGTGGTCATCATCGTCTTCGCGATCCTGCTGAGGCTCGCGCTGCAGTTGGTGATCAACCGCGTCGTCGACCGGATCGTGCTCGGCGTGAAGAAGAAGCAGAACGTCGACGACACCCAGGCGCTCTTCGCCTCGCCGCTCGCCGCCGTGCGCGTCGTCCAGCGCACCCGCACCCTCGGCAGCGTGCTCAACAACGTGGTGACCGCGGTGGTCGTCAGCGTCGCGGTACTGGCGAGCATCAACGCCCTCTTCCCCGGAGTGACCGGCGCGTTCTCGCTCATCACCGCGGCCCTCGGCGCCGGCCTCGGTTTCGGTGCCCAGAACATCGTCAAAGACGTACTGAGCGGCCTGTTCATGGTCGCCGAAGACCAGGTGGGTGTGGGCGACGTCGTCGACCTCGGGCCCGCGACCGGCGTCGTCGAAGACGTGGGTATCCGCATCACGAAGGTGCGCGACGTCAATGGAACGCTCTGGTTCGTGCGCAACGGCGAGATCCTGCGCGTCGGCAACATGTCGCAGGGCTGGTCGCGGGTCATCATCGACCTCGCCGTGCCCTACGACGCCGACGTCGAAGCGGTGCAGGCCAAGATGCTCGAGACCGGCACGGCGCTCGCGACCGAGCCCAAGTGGCGCTCGCGCGTGCTCGAGAAGCCCGAGATCTGGGGCATCGAGTCGATCTCGGGCGAGGCCATCGTGGTGCGGATCGTCGTGAAGACCCGGTCGGCCGCGAAGGACGACGTGGCGCGCGAGCTGCGCAGCCGCCTGAAGCGCGCGCTCGATGAGATGGACGTGAAGATGCCGGCCCTCAACTCGATCACCCTGAGCGGGTTCGAGGGGGCGACGAGCGTCAAGGGCGCCCGCCCGCCGCGCACGAAGCCGATCGAGGTGCAGGCGGCCGAGAAGACCACGCCTGCGCGCACCACGCCGCAGGACGACCCGCGCGGGTTCACGCCGGGCACCAAGCCGACCAAGCCGAGAAAGCCGACAGCATGAGCGAGCCGAACCCCGTGACACTGCGGATGAGCCAGAACGGCGAATCCGTGCAGGGCAACTTCTGGGAGCAGGTGGGCGGACGCCCGACCTTCGAGAAGCTCGTGCGCCGCTTCTATGCGGGCATCGAGAGCGACCCGGTTCTGCTGCCGATGTACCCCGAGGCCGACCTCGAGGGCGCCATCCAGCGCCTCACCGGGTTCCTCGAACAGTACTGGGGCGGGCCGGGCACGTACTCCGAGGAACGCGGGCACCCGCGGCTGCGCCAGCGGCACATGCCGTTCAAGGTCAATCCCGACGCCCGCGACCGCTGGCTGCTGCACATGCGCGCGGCGGTCGACTCGCTCGAGCTGTCGCCGCTGCACGACGCCACCCTGTGGGCCTACCTCGAGCGCGCGGCGCACGCGATGGTGAACACGTTCGAGGAGTAGACCCCGGTCCCTGAGCTTGTCGAAGGGGCGCTTCGACAAGCTCAGCGACCGCTGTACTACGCGGCGAGCCCCTCGGCCAGCGGCGTGGTCGGGCGGCCGATGAGGCGCGCGAGGTCGCCCGAGGTCTCCCCGAGCAGGCCGTCGCGGATGTTGCCGTCGAGCGCGACGACGAAGCCCGCGGTTCCATCGTCGAGACCGAACGAGAGCAGCAGCGCGGTGTGCTCCTCCGGGGTCAGGTTGGTGTAGACGACCTCGCGGCCGACGATTCCGCCGATCGTGGCGGCGAGTTCGTCGAAGGTCCAGGCGACGTCGCCCGAGAGCTCGTAGACGGCGCCCGCGTGGCTGTCCTCGACCAGGACGACGGCCGCGGCATCCGCGTAGTCCTTGCGGCTCGCACTGGAGACGCGGCCCTCGCCGGCGCTGCCGACGATCGCGCCGTTCTCGCGGCCCTTCTCGATCTCGCCCGCGTAGTTCTCGGTGTACCAGCCGTTGCGCAGGATCGTGAACGGGACGCCGGAGGCGACGAGGATCTCCTCGGTCTCCTTGTGGTCGGGGGCGAGCACGAGGGCCGAGGTCGTGGCCTTCGGGGCGCTGGTGTAGACGATGCGGGCGACGCCGGCATCCTTCGCGGCGGCGATGACGGTGCCGTGCAGGGCGGCACGTCCGCCGGGTTCGCTGCCGGAGACGAGGAGGAGGGTGTCGCCGGCCGTCACGACGGCCGCGACATCCTCGGGCTTCGAGTAGTCGAGCGCGGCGACGGTGACGCCCTTCGCGGCCAGGTCGGCGAGCTTCTCGGTGCTGCGGCCGGTCACGACGATGTCGGAGGCGGCGGTGCCGCGGGCGAGGAGGGAGTCGACGACGAGGCGTCCGAGCTGGCCGGTTGCACCGGTGATGACGAGAGACATGGTGTCCTTTCGGGGTTGGTACCGGGTAGAACCCGAGTGACCTCACGGTACTTCCCGCACGCAGGTACCCACTTTTAGGTAAGCTACCCACATGGACGTAAGCACGAGGCCCGCACTCACCGTCGCCGGCTTCACCGGTTCCGGTTTCACCGACGGCATCCTGCCCGCCAACTGCCCCACCCGCACGGTACTCGACCACGTCACCAGCAAGTGGGGCGTGCTCGTCATCATCGCGCTCTCCCGGCAGGGACTGCGCTGGGGCGAACTGCGGCGCACGATCGAGGGCATCAGCGAGAAGATGCTCGCCTCGACCCTTCGAACGCTCGAAGGCGACGGCCTCGTGCTGCGCGAAGCGCAGGCCACCATCCCGCCCCGCGTCGACTACAGCCTCACCCCGCTGGGCCGCGAACTCGCCGACCGTATGGTGCCGCTCATGGACTGGATCGCCGACAACGCCGGCGCCATCGTGACGGCAGAATAGGGGCATGACCGCCGCGCCCCTCCCCCACGTCGTCGTGCTCGCGATGGGCGGCACCATCGCGGGATCGGCCGGCTCCGCCACCGACGCGACCGGCTACACCGCGGGCACCGCGACGGTCGACGACCTGTTGGCCGCCGTTCCGCAGACCGCGGGGCTGGCGCGCCTGACCGGCGAGCAGTTCGCCAGCATGGACTCCTCCGACCTCACCGACGAGATCCTGGTCGCGGTGGCGAGACGGGTCGACGCCATTCTGCAGAGCCCGGATGTCGCGGCCGTCGTCATCACCCACGGCACCGACACCCTCGAAGAGTCGGCGTACTTCCTCCACCTCGTGCTCGGTTCGACGAAGCCGGTCGTGCTCACCGGGGCGATGCGTCCCGCGACGGCCCTGAGCGCCGACGGCCCGATGAACTTCTTCGGGGCCGTCGCCGTCGCCGCCTCCCCGTCGAGCGTCGGACAGGGCGTGCTCGTGGTGCTGAACGACGAGATCCACAGCGCGCGCGACGTCACGAAGACCGCCAGTATGCGCGTCGGCGCGTTCGAGTCGCCGTACGGTCCGCTCGGTGCGGTCGTCGGCGGCCGGGTGCTCTACTACCGCGCGGTCAGCCGGCCGCACACCGTCGCGACCGAGTTCCACCTCGGCGCGATCGACACGCTGCCGACCTCCGCCATCCTGTACGCGCACTCCGGGCTCGACGCTGAGACGCAGCGTCCCGCCGCGTACGACGTGATCGTGCACGCCGGTTTCGGCAACGGGACCGTCTCGGCACGCGTCATCCGCCCCCTCGACGACGCACGACGCGGCGGCGCCCTCGTCGTGCGCGCCACCCGCACGGGCAGCGGACACGTGACCGCGGCGGGCGCGAGCGGCGACGTCGTCAACGGCTGGGTGTCGGTCGACGACCAGAACCCGCAGCGCGCCCGGATCCTCGCCTGCCTCGCCCTCACCGTGACGCGCGACCACGACGAGATCCAGCGCATCTTCGACACCTACTGACGACAGGCACCGATGTCAGGCGCTACTATCTGAGCATCACCCAGCATGAGGACGAAGGAGTCTGCATTGCCCACCACCAGTGCGCCCACCGAAGCCGACGCCGTCGTGATCGGAGCCGGCCTCGCCGGACTCGTCGCCACCGCCGAACTGGTTGCCGCCGGCAAACGCGTGATCGTGCTCGAGCAGGAGTCCGAGGCCAATTTCGGGGGCCAGGCCTGGTGGTCGTTCGGCGGGCTGTTCCTCATCGACAGCCCCGAGCAGCGTCGCATGGGCATCAAGGACTCGGTCGACCTCGCCCGGCAGGACTGGCTCGGCGCCGCCGGCTTCGACCGGCCCGACGACGCGTGGGGTCGCCAGTGGGCCGAGGCATACCTCCAGTTCGCGGCCGGCGAGAAGCGCGACTGGTTGCGCGAACGCGGGGTCGGTTTCTTCCCGGTCGTCGGCTGGGCGGAACGCGGCGGGTACGGCGCCCACGGGCACGGCAACTCCGTGCCGCGGTTCCACATCACCTGGGGCACGGGGCCGGGTGTCGTCGCGCCGTTCGCGCGCGCCGTGCGTGAGGGAGTGGAGCGCGGTCTGGTGACCCTGCGGTTCCGCCACCGCGTCGACGGGCTCGTCGTCGAAAACGGCGCCGTCGTGGGGGCCCGTGGCGCGGTGCTCGCCGCCGACCCCGCCCCGCGCGGCTCGGCGACGAACCGCACCGTGATGAGCGACTTCGAGGTGCGGGCCGGCGCGACGATCGTGACGAGCGGAGGCATCGGCGGCAACCACGAGCAGGTACGCAGGCAGTGGCCCGCCCGGCTCGGCACCCCGCCCGCCGCGATGCTGAGCGGAGTGCCCGCGCACGTCGACGGCCGCATGCTCGACATCGCCGAGCGGGCGGGCGCGCGACTGGTCAACGGCGACCGCATGTGGCACTACGTCGAGGGCATCACCAACTACGACCCAGTCTGGGCCGACCACGGCATCCGCATCCTGCCGGGTCCGTCAAGCCTGTGGCTGGACGCGACCGGCAAGCGCCTGCCCGTGCCGCTCTTTCCGGGCTTCGACACCCTCGGCACCCTCGAGTACCTGCAGACCACGGGGTACGGGCACTCCTGGTTCGTGCTCACCCAGAAGATCATCGAGAAGGAGTTCGCGCTCTCGGGCAGCGAGCAGAACCCCGATCTCACCGGCAAAGACGTCAAGCTGCTCGCGCGTCGGGTGCTGCCCGGCGCACCGGGACCGGTCGAGGCGTTCAAGGAGAAGGGCGCCGACTTCGTCGTGGCCGACACCCTCGATGAGCTGATCGCGGGCATGCGCGTGCTCAGCCCCGAGGTCGAGCTCGACGCCGCCCGGGTGCGGCACGAGGTCGAGGGACGCGACCGCGGTATCGACAACGACTTCGGCAAGGACGCGCAGATCACCGCGATCCGGCAGGCGCGCCACTACCGGGGCGACAAGCTCATCCGTGTGGCGTCGCCGCACAAGCTGCTCGACCCGAAGGCCGGGCCGCTCATCGCCGTGAAGCTGCACGTGCTCACCCGCAAGAGCCTCGGCGGCATCCAGACCGACCTCAAGGGTCGGGCGTTGGGATCCGACGGGTCGCCGGTACCCGGCCTGTACGCGGCCGGAGAGGCGAGCGGATTCGGCGGAGGCGGCATCCACGGGTATCGCTCGCTCGAGGGCACGTTCCTCGGCGGCTGCATCTTCACCGGCCGCGAGGCGGGCCGGGCCGTCGCCCGCGGCTGACAACTCTCCTAGACTCGTAGGCGACCCGAGGGAGCCTCATGACCGACCAGAATTCCGCCACCCCCGTCGCCGGCTGGTATCCCGACCCGGCCGGCACCGACCGCACCCGTTGGTGGGACGGCACCCGGTGGACCGAGAACTACGCGGGCGGCACCACGCCCGCCGCGGCCCCGACCCCGTGGTCGACCCCGGGCACCGCCACCCCGTCGCCGTACCCGAACATGCAGGCCTACGCGCCCGCCGAACCGCTCAAGGCACCCGAGGGCACGTCGCCCTCGACCCCGTTCATCTGGATCATCGCCCTGCTGCCGGTGATCTCCCTCGCGCTGTCGCTCGCCCAGCTCGCGACCCTCGACGAGATGCTGTCAGCCGCCCTCGACCCCGACGCCGCGCTGTTCACGCCGACCGACCTGCTCAACTACGGCGTCTCGTTCCTGATCACCGCGGCGACCGTGCTGCTCGCCGTGGTCGACACGCGCGCCCTCGCCGCCCGCGGCGTGCCGCGCCCGTTCCACTGGGCGTGGTCGTTCTTCGCGTTCATCAGCGCGCCGGTCTACATCATCGGCCGCAGCATCGTCGCCCGCCGCCGCACCGGCTCCGGACTCGCCCCGATGATCGTCAACCTCGTGCTGCTCGTGGCAAACTTCGTGATCGGCATCGTGGCGGCCGTGATCGCCACCTCGAGCGTGCTCGACCAGCTCCCGATGTACTGAGGTAACCGGCGCGTTTCCTGCATTGGGTAGGCTGCCTCCCTCACGACCACTGGAGCGCACCATGCAGGCCACCGACGACCGCACCCCCGACAGCACCGTCATGGCGCGGCTGCGAGCCGCGTTACCGTCGCTCGGGCCGAGCGAACGACGGGTCGCCCAGGTGATCCTCGCGCGGCCGGGCGCGGTCACGGAGTGGTCGACCGCCGAGCTGGGGCTCGCCGCCGAGACCTCGCCCGCGACGGTGGTGCGCGCGTGCCAGACCCTGGGCTTCCGCGGATTCCAGCACCTGCGGCTCGAGATCGCCCGGGCCGCGCCGGTCGAGCGCGAGGCGACGCCCACGGCGCATCCGCTGACGAGAATTTTCTCGGATGCCGCCGACGCCATCGTCATCGGCCGTGACAGCGTCGACATCGCGAGCATCGATGCCGCGGTCGACGCCCTCGCCGGTGCCCGTCGCCTCGTCCTCGTCGGTACCGGGTTCTCCGCTCCGCCGCTGCAGGACGCCGCCATGCGCTTCGCCACGATCGGCCGGCCGGTGGAGGCGCCCAGCGACGTGCTCGGCCAGCAGTTCGCCGCCCACTCGCTCACCGCCGGCGACGTCTGCCTCACCGTGAGCTACTCGGGCGCGAACACCCACACGCTCCGTGCCTGCCGTGCCGCCAAGGAGGGCGGAGCCACGGTCATCGCCGTCACGAGCTTCGCGCGCTCGCCGCTCACCCAGCTCGCCGACATCTCCCTCGTCACCGGCCCGCTCACCCGGGCCCACGACATCGACCCGTTCCTCAGCCGGCTCAGCCACCTGCTCGTGCTGCACACGCTGCACTCCGCGCTCTCCGCCCGCACCGCCCATCCCGACGTCGCCCACATGCGCGAGGTCGTCGCGGAGGCCCTCGTCAGCGACGAGTAGGCGCGGGTTCGGGGTCCGTTGCGCGCCCCGTTCCCTCCCGGCTACCGCGCGTTCACCTCCCCCGCGCATCCTGAATCTCGTAACCACGTTTCATAACTCATGAAACGGTGAAACGAGATCGGGAACTCCATGTCGGGCATCACCATCGACGGCACGTACAACGCCCGATGGGCAATTCTCTCCCCCGGCGTCGCACCGTGGCTCGCCCGCACCGCCAGTCTGGACTCGGTGTCGACCGCGGGCGCGACGCAGATCGCGGACCTCGGATTCGCCCTCGTGCTCGACCTGCGCGAAGACGGCGAACGGGCCCTGCCCGTGCACGGCGTCCCGGTAACCCACGTGCCGCTCTTCCGCCTTCCCGACGGACCGCCCGCCTCCGGCTCCCTCGAGCGGCTCTACGAGTTCCTGCTTGTCGAGCGCGCCCCGCAGCTCACCGAGGCCGTCGCCGCGATCGCCGACTCCTCCGGGCCGGTCCTCGTGCACTGCACGGCCGGCAAGGACCGCACCGGCCTGGTCGTCGCCCTCGCCCTGCTCGCCGCCGGCCACGAAGAGACGGATGTCGTCGCCGACTACGCGCTGTCGGCCGGCGTCGTGCGTGCCGAACGCCAGGCCATCGCGGAAGCCACCCTGCTGCCCATGAACCTCGACGCGGCCGACCACGCCGCCTCGCTGCGCCTGCACCTGGACAGCCCCGCCGAGGCGATGCAGCACGCGCTGCGCACCCTCAGCGCGCTCGGCGGCGCGGAGGCGTTCCTGATCCGCAACGGCCTGCGCGCCGAGCAGCTGCAGGCGCTCCGCCGCTCCCTGGGCCGGCCGATCGATGACTGACCGCTTCACCGTCGTCCACCTCAGCGACGTCCACGCCACCCTCGGCGAACTGCTCTACGGGCAGGTCGACGGGGTCGCCCGGCTCGAACAGGTCGGCGACTACGTGCTGGCGGCCGGCGTCACGCCCGAGGCGGTCATCGTGACCGGCGACCTCGCCCAGCGCGGACACGCCGCCGCCTACCCCGCCGTCAATGCCGCCCTGCGCGCGCTCGGCGAGAAGGTGGGCGCGCCCGTCTTCACCACCCTGGGCAACCACGACGACCCCGACGCCTCCCGCGTGCTCGACGGGCACACCGGCTCCCACTACCGGGTCTCCACGGTCGGCGACACCCGCATCGTGCTGCTCGACACGCACAGCGGCGCGATCGACGACGAGCAGCTCGACTGGCTGCGCGCCACCGTGGCCGAGCCGTTCGGCAGCGGCACGATCGTCGCCCTGCACCACGCTCCCGTGCCCTCGCCGCTGCCGACGCTGTCGAAGATCGGGCTGCGCGACCCCGAGCGCTTCGCCGCCGCCATCGCCGGGTCGGACACCCGCGTCATCCTCGCCGGGCACTACCACCACCCCATGACCGCGCTCTTCCACGGACTCCCCGTCTCGGTCGGCCCGTCGCTGGCGTACCACCAGATCATGAACGCCGGGCCGTCGACCGTCAGCGGCCACGACCTCGCCATGTTCTCGCTCGTGCAGATCACCGCCGACCAGGTCATCACCGCTCCGGTCAGCCTGCAGTCGCCGAGCCCCCTCTTCTCCACTCCCGTTTCCCACACCACACCCGCACCACAACGAATAAGGACACCATGACCCGCAAGCACTACGTCGCCACCGCTGCCACCTTCGTGGTACTCGGCCTCGCCCTGACCGGCTGCACCGCCGCCGAGCCCGCGGCGACCGCCGACGCCGACAGCGCGACCACCAGCACGGAGCTCGACGCCGCGACCATCACGGTCTACACGTCGGAGCCGCAGGAGAAGATCGACGCCATCGTCGCCGCGTACAACGAGGAGCAGCCGAACGTCACGGTCGAGGTGTTCCGCGCCGGCACCGGCGACCTCACCGCCCGCATCGAGGCCGAGCGCACCACCGGCGACGTGCAGGCCGACATCCTCCTCGCCGCCGACGCTCCCACCTTCGAGGGCTACGCCGCCGACGACCTCCTGCTCGCCTACACGCCGGCCGACGTCGAGTCGCTCAACCAGGACGTCGTCGACCCCGAGGGCTTCTACACCGGCACGCGCATCATCCCCACCGTCATCGCCTACAACACCACCGCGATCGACACCCCGCCCACCTCGTGGCAGGACCTCACCGACTCGGAGTACGCCGGCAAGATCACCATGCCGAACCCCGACGTCTCGGGCGCGGCCGCGTTCAACGCCGCCGTCTGGATGAACACCGACGAGCTCGGCGAGGAGTGGCTCGAAGACCTCGCCGCCAACGAGCCGGTCATCGCCGACAGCAACGGCCCGGTCTCGCAGGCGGTCGCCGCCGGCACGCAGCCGGTCGGCATCGTCGTCGACTACCTGGTGCGCGAGCTCCAGGCCGCCGGTTCGCCGATCGACGTCTCCTACCCGTCCGAGGGCGTGCCCTACGTCTCGCAGCCGGTCGGAATCTTCGCCAGCACCGACGAGGAAGCCGCGTCGGAGTCGTTCGTCGACTTCCTCGTCAGCGAGGCCGGCCAGACGCTGGCCGTCGAGCAGTCCTACCTGCCCGTGCGCAACGACGTCGGCACCCCCGACGGCGCCCCCGCGATGGACGACATCACCATCCTCACGCCCGACCTCGACCTGATCGCCGAGACGAAGGCCGCGGCGGTCGCCCGCTTCAACGAGCTCTTCCAGTAATGAGCTCCACCCCCACCGCACGCAGCGCGGGCCCGGTCGTCATCGACCGGGCCCGCGCCCCGCGGCCTACCGCGCGTCGGCGGGCCGACGGAGTCGACGCAGTGCGCATCGCCCTGTGGGTCGTCGTCGCCGCGGTCGTGCTGCTGCCGCTCGGAGCGATCGTCTGGCTCGCGGCATCCGACAACCACCTGCCCCTGCTGCTCGGCGGAGACATCGCCGAAGCGGGGCTCAACAGTCTCGTCTCCGCCGTCTCGTCGGCCGTCGGTGCCGTCGTCGTCGGGACGGTACTCGCGCTGCTGCTCGACCGCAGCGACCTGCGCGGACGTCGTGTGCTCCGCCTGCTCGCACTCACGCCTCTGCTCGTGCCGCCCTTCGTCGGCGCCATCGCCTGGATCGGCATCGCCGGCCCCACCGGCTCGGTCAACGCACTCTGGGCCCAGTGGTTCGGCGCCCCGCTCTGGAACATCTACGGCGGCGACGGCGTGATCTTCCTGCTCACCGTGCACTCCTACCCGGTGGCCTACATCATCGTCTCGGCCGCGCTGCGCCGCATCCCCTCCGACCTCGAGCAGGCCGCGCGCATCAGCGGCGCCTCCGCCGTGCGCGCCGTCATGACGATCACGGTGCCGCTGCTGCGCCCCGCGATCCTCTCCGCGTTCACCCTCGTCGCCGTCGGCAACCTCGCCGACTTCGGCATCCCGTCGATCATCGGACTGCCGGAACGCTACGTGACGCTGTCGACGCTCATCTACCGGTACATCCAGTCGGGCACCGTCGAGTCGCCGCTCGAGGTGATCTCGACCATCGGCGTCGTGCTGCTGATCGTCGCCGCCGCCGCCATGGTGATCGACATGCTCGTCTCCCGATCGCGCTGGGAGCTGGACGGCTCGGCGTCGGCCGACCACATCCTCCCGCTCGGCGTCGCCCGCCTGCCGCTCACCGTGGTCGCCTGGGTCGGCGTGCTCGCGATCACCCTGCTGCCGCTCTTCGCCCTGCTCACCCAGTCGCTGCTGCCGGCACCCGGAGTGCCGTTGGCCTGGGAGAACCTCACGCTCGACAACATCGTGCGCGCGACGACCATGCCGGCCACCGTCACCGGGGCGGTCAACTCGGTCGTGCTGTCGGTGCTCGCGGGCGTCATCTGCGGCATCGTCGGCCTCGCGATCGGCACCCTCGTCACCCGCACCGACGCCCGCTCGAACACCGCCCTGCGCACGGTCGCCATGCTGCCGCAGGCGATCCCGGGACTCGTCATCGCGGTCGGCTGGCTCATCATCGCCCCCCGCATCGGGCTGTTCAACACCCCGTGGCTGATCCTCTGCGCCTACGTCATGGCGTTCGTCGCGATCGTCGTGCAGGCGGTGAGCGCTCCCCTGCGGTCGACGCCGATGACCGCGGAAGAGGCCGCGCGCATCTCCGGCGCGAGCCGCCTGCGGGCACTCTTCGATATTTCCTGGCGGATGGCGCTGCCGGCGGCCATCTCCGGTGCGACCCTCGTCGTACTGACCGCCGTGCGCGAGCTCACCATCTCCGTGCTGTTGCTCGCCCCGGGCGCACAGACACTCGGTGTGTCGATCTTCAGCCTGCAGCAGGCCGGTGCCTACAACGCGGCATCCGCCCTCTCTCTCATCATCACCCTGGTCGGCCTCGCCGGCCTCGGTCTCGCCGCCCGCCGGGCGCGCTGACCCCCACGAAAGGTCCCACCGTGTCCTCCGTCACCCTCACCAACGTCGGCCTCACCTACCCGGACGGCACCGTCGGCCTCGACGGCATCGACCTCGCGATCGCCGACGGCGAGTTCGTCGCGCTCGTCGGGCCGTCGGGCTCGGGAAAGACCACCCTGCTACGGGCCATCGCGGGCTTCCTGCGCCCGACCGCGGGGTCGATCCACCTCGGCGAGGCGCTCGTCGCCGACGGATCCACGCTCGTCGCGCCCGAGAAGCGCGAGCTGGGCATGGTATTCCAGCAGCACGCCGTCTGGCCGCACTGGAGCGTCGAACGCAACGTCGCCTACCCGCTGCGCCTCGCCGGGGTCGCGAAGGCCGAGCGCCAGGCGCGGGTCGCCGAGGTGATGGCGCTCGTCGGCCTCGAGGGGTTCGAGAAACGCAACCCCGCCACGCTCTCCGGAGGCCAGCGGCAGCGGGTGGCACTCGCGCGCGCCATCGTCGGCCGCCCGCGGGTGCTGCTGCTCGACGAGGCGCTCTCCGCGCTCGACGAACCGCTGCGCGACAGCCTGCGCTTGGAACTGCAGACGCTCACACGCTCGATCGGGCTCACCGTGGTGCACGTCACGCACGACCGCGACGAGGCACTCGCCCTGGCCGACCGCGTCGTCGTGCTCGACGGCGGGCGCATCCAGCAGGTCGGCACTCCCCCGGAACTGGTCTCGACTCCCGCCTCGCCCGCCGTGGCGACGTTCCTCTCCGACGCGACGGTCTTCACCGGCGTACTGCACGCCGGCGTCTTCAGCGCCAGCGGCCACGGATGCCGGGTCGGCGTCGACGACCTCGAGCTCGGCGGGGCCGGCGAGGGCGACGGGTCGATCGCGGTCCTGCCCGAAGACGTGACGCTCACCCCGGGCACCGGCGCCACCGTCACGTCGTCGCTGTACGGTCGCGGAAGCAACGACGTGGTCGTCGACTGGAACGGAATCGCCGTGCGCTGCCGCGTCCCGGGGCGGCGGCCGCTCGTCGGCGAGGCCGTCGACGTGCGCGTCGAGCGGGCGATGTTCTACCCGCGTGCCGCGGCCGCGCAGCCCGTCGGCACACCGGCGTAGAGACGGGCACCGCGACTAGAGCAAGATGGGCTCATGACCGACGGAATCGATACGACTGCCGCTCCGAGCGGCCCCGGGTGCGTGGAGTGCGACGCGACCGGCAGCTGGTGGGTCCACCTCCGACGCTGCGCGGAGTGCGGACACGTCGGCTGCTGCGACGACTCGCTGTCGAAGCACGCCACGGCCCACTACTCGACCACGCGGCATCCGGTGATGCAGAGTTTCGAGCCGGGCGAGGACTGGTTCTGGGACTACCGCACCTCGGAACTCGTCGACGGTCCGGCGCTGGCCGAACCGACCAGCCACCCGACCGACCAGTCGACGCCCGGTCCGGCCGACCGGGTGCCCGCCGACTGGCGCGACCTGCTGGGTTAGGCCGCCGGCTCCGTGCCGAGAAGCGTGAGCATGTAGTCGAAGAACCGCTCGCCGTCGACCTTTTCGATCGCGGTCACGTTGTTGTCGTCGGACTGCCAGTCGAAGACCGTGGCGCCACGCGTGCGGGTGCCCTCCGTCTCCACCTCGAGCCGATAGCGGCTCTCGGCGGTCGCGAGGCTGCGGTCGAGGGCGAGCAGCGCGGTGAGCGAGTCGCAGTGCGACGATCCGCCGATGCCGACGCGGGAGTCGAAATCGAACGTGGCCTGGTTGGCCCGCACGAAGAAGCGCGACAGCGTGGTGTCGAGGGCGGCGATGCGGTCGATGCGCTCCTGGTCGAAGACGGCGTCCGTGATGGTCAGCGGGTCCCAGCTGATCACGACGACGTCGGCGAATCCGGCGGAGAACACGATGTCCGCTGCTTCCGGGTCCACGTAGATGTTGTACTCGGCGGCGGGCGTGATGTTGCCGCGCGCGTTGATCGAGCCGCCCATCACGTAGAGGCTGCCGACGTTCGCGACGAACTCGGGGTCCTTCTGCACCGCGAGCGCGATGTTGGTGAGCGGGCCGATGGCCACGATGCTCAGCTCGCCCTTGTGCTCCTTGGCCAGGCGGATCATCGCGTCGACGGCGTCTTCGTCGGATGGCGCGTGGCCGTCGTCCGGACGCTTCAAGCCGCCCACGCCGTCGCCGTGCACGTCGCTCGCGCTCAACCACGGACGCACCAGCGGGTCGCGCGCGCCAAGGTGGACGGGAACCTCTCCGAGACGGCCGGCGAGTCCGACGGTCAGGAACGCGTTGTCGACCTGCTGGTCGAAGCCGACGTTTCCGGCGACCATCGTGATGGCGAGCAGGTCGGCGCGCGGGTCGAGCAGCCCGACGAGCAGCGCGAAGCAGTCGTCAGCCGCGGTATCGGTATCGATGAGGAGGGGAATCGGCACGGCTGGTCTTTCGTCGGAGGGCAATCCTGCTACCGTACCATTTGGTACGTATCCTGTTCTGCACCCCGCGGCGCCACCCGTACGCCTACGCTAAAGATCGTCACCGGGGGAAACGCACCGACGGAGGGGGCACTGTGAGCAGCGACCGGACTTTCGACGAGCGGCAACGCCTGCTCGGGCTGACCGCCGAGTACCTGTTGGAGAACGGCGTGATCGATCTCCGCCTGCGCACTCTGGGCGAATCGATCGGTTCGAGCCACCGCGTGCTGCTCTACTACTTCACGTCGCGCGAGCAGCTCGTCACCCTCGCGTTGAACGAGGCGGCCCGCATCTCGGCCGTGCGCGACGGCGAACTCCTGCGGCCGCACGGCACCACCCCGGCCGAACAGGAACTCGTTCGCGTCTGGCGCCGCATCTCCCGAGCCGAGCAGCTGCCGGTGATCCGCCTCTTCCTCGAGGTGCTCGCCCTGGCCGTGCACGACCCGGCGACCTACTCGCAGTTCGTCGACGCGTTCCAGACCGAATGGCTGCAGGGGTACTCGATCTATCTGCGCGGCCACGGACTGCCCGACGAGGACGCCGAGGGCCTCGCCGCCGAGATGATCGCCCTCCAGCGCGGCCTGCAGATGGACCTCGCCCTGGGCGGGTCGATCGAGATCGCCGACCGCGTGTTCGCCGCGGCAGCGCGCCGCTGGTCGGCGCAGATCGACGCGCTCGCGGCCTGACGTTACTCGTGCTCGCGCACGAACCCGATGGCGATCTCGGCGACTTCCTTCCAGCCGTGGTCGATCGTGAGCGAGTGCCCCCGGCCCGGGATGTCGACGAGTTGCGTCACGGCGGGGTTCTTCTCCTGCAGAGCGAAGATCGCGTGCTGGATCGCGGGACCCGCGGTGTTGTCCTCGTCGCCGGAGATGATGAGCAGCGGGCCGCGCTCGTGGTTGCCGGTGTCGACCTTCGCCTGCGTGAACGGGTTGAGGTTCGCCGTCGCCGCCTGGAACAGCGGGTTGCGCGCCGCGGGCACGTGGTACTCGTCGTAGAGTTGGCGCCCCTCCTCCTCGGTCAGGGCGTTCGACCACCCGAAACTGAACTGCTCGAAGGTCAGTGACACCGACTTGCCGACGCTGGCCGGGTGGGTGAGCACCGGTGCGGCCGACTTGAGAGAGGATGCCGGCAGCAGCAACACTCCGCGGAAGGGTGCCGAATCGATCGCTACGGTGACGGCCGCGACCCCCTCGCCCGCGATCCGCTGGGCGATGAGCCCGCCGAACGAATGCCCCACGACCGCCGGGTCGATGGTCAGCTGGGCGATCGCCGCCAGGTAGTGGTCGGTCACCTGCGTGATCATCTTGTTGGCGAAGACCTCCGGGTCGGCTTTCGCGGCCTCGACCGTCTCGGGGTCGTCGGGCCAGCCCGGGGCGAGCGTTATGTAGCCCTGGTCCTCGAAGAACGCGCGCCAGCGGTCCCAGCTGCTGGAGAGCAGCCACAGACCGTGGACGAAGACGACGGGTCTGAGACCCGACTCGTTCGCGCGGTCGATCTCTTCTTGCTCGCGGTCGGTGAATTCAGCCATGGTGTCTCCTCGCCAGAACGAACGGATGCACAGACCGGAGAGCCCGGTGATCTCAGAGAGTAGGGCCCCGCCGCACTCTTTGTCGAGGGCTAGTCAGCGGGAGAGTGTCCAGGCACGTCGTTTCGCCAGCACGTGGCCGCGGCGGCTCGTCAGTCGGGTCCACGGTCCGGTCTCGAAGATCTGCACCGTCTCCTCCGCGGAGCCGAGGAAACCGAGGCTGAGAGCGGCGAATCCGGCACCGGCCGGAACGTGTTCGAGCCCGGGGATGGGACGTCCCCAGACCTCTGAGCGCACCCGGTGCACGATCTGCTCGCCCGTTCCGGTGGGGATGGCGGTCGCGATCTCGTCGATGCCCGCGCGGGCGACGGTGTCGAGCAGGGATCCGCGCGTCGACTCCAGCGCGGTCCAGCCGCCACGGGGCGGGGAGATCGCGGCCCACGACACCGTGTGGACGGCCATCGGGAGAGTGACCGATACGGGCGCCCCGGCATCCGTCACCGTGTTTTTCTTGTTGGTGAGACGCTGCAGAAGCGAGCCGACGGGCACCACGGTGTCGAAGTTCTCGGTCTCGGTCAGTGCGAAGGTGCGCAGACCGAGCACGGTCGGGCTCTCATCGAGCAGGCCCGACGGGTAGAAGACGGCGACGTACACGGCGAGCACCCCCGCGCCCGAAATCAGGCGCACGGAACCGTCCTCCACCCGACCGGCCCGACTGAGATAGGTCGTGAGGTCGTCGAGGGCGAGGGAATCCTGGAGGGTGAATGCGGTGCTCATCTGCGTTCTAAACTACAGGGCATGAGCGACCCCGTGAGCGGACTCCTTTCCGCACTCGACCTGACCGACACCGGCGCGAGAACCAGCGAAGACATCTTCACCGGCATCAGCCAACCGCAACCCGGGGGCAGGATCTTCGGCGGACAGGTGCTCGCGCAGTCGCTGATCGCGGCGATGCGCACGATATCCGCCGAGCGCTTCGTTCATTCGATGCACGGCTACTTCCTGCGCCCCGGCGACGCGACGCAGCCCATCACATTCTCGGTCGACCGCATCCACGACGGCCGGTCGTTCTCGACCCGCCGCACGCAGGCGTACCAGGGCGGGTTGCCGATCCTGTCGATGATCGCGTCGTTCCAGGACGTCGACGAGGGGCTCGACCACCAGGTCGAGATGCCCGCGGGGCTGCCCGAGCCGGAGTCGCTGCCGAGCGCTGCGGAGGTGCTGTCCGGCATCGACCACCCCGTCGCCGCGGACTGGGCGAACGGGCGCGCGTTCGACATGCGGCACGTGCCCTCCCCCATCTACTTCTCCGTCGAGGGCGACCGCGTTCCGCACCAGGCCGTCTGGGTACGCGCCAAGTCGCGGCTGCCCGACGACGAGAACCTGCACCGCGCGGCGCTCGCCTACGCCAGCGACTATTCGATCCTCGAGCCGATCATGCGCGGTCACGGTGTGCCGTGGGCGATGCCCGGGCTCAAGGCCGCGAGCCTCGACCACGCGATGTGGTTCCACCGGTTCGGGCGGGTCGACGACTGGATGCTGTACGTGCAGGAATCGCCGACGGCGGGCGGCGGACGAGGCCTTTCGCTCGGCCGCATCTTTTCGCGCGACGGCGTTCTACTCGCGAGCGTTGCGCAGGAGGGCATGGTGCGCGTACCCTCGCCTGCACCCGGGAATAACTAGGCCGGGAAATTGTTGATAATCGTAGTCAACAAGAAAGCTGGTGGGCCATGCAGGTACGTAATTCGCTCAAGTCGCTCAAGAAGGCACCCGGATCGCAGGTTGTCCGCCGTCGTGGACGCACGTTCGTGATCAACAGCGCCAACCCGCGCATGAAGTCCCGCCAGGGCTAGACCGTCTCGGTCGCGCCCCGCGGGCAGTGCCCGCCATTTGAGCCAGGACGCCGTTACCGGCGCGGAGCCCGTCAGCCTCGCTTTGTGAAGCTGACGGGCTCTTCCACGTACGGGGCCCAGACCTCTCGCAGGTCGTCGGTGATGCGCTGCGGGCGTCCGGTGGCGGCCGTGACCATGACTAGGGTCGTCGCCGCGCGGGTGAACAGCACCCGCGGTGTCACGCCCTCGGGCGAGAAGATCTCGTAGCAGATCTCGATGCTCGCGCCGCCGATGCGGCCGATCCACATCTCGATGTCGATCGGTGCGCGCATGTACGGGATCGGCGCGAGATACTCGATCTCCTGACGCGCGATGAGCCCGATCATCTCGGCGCCGGGTCGGGCGTCGAGCACCGCCGTCGCCGCGCCGGGCTCTCCGCCCGCGTCGGGACGCCAGAACGCCTGGATGCGCGCCTCCTCGAGGAGGCGCAGCATCTCGGCGTTGTTGACGTGCGCGTAGGCGTCGAAGTCCGACCAGCGCAGCGGGATGGCGACGTGGATGCGCATCGGGGCTAGTCGCGGGTGAGCTTGCGGTACGTGGAACGTCCCGGCTTCGCTGCGTCCGCGCCGAGGCGCTCGATCTTGTTCTCCTCGTACGACTCGAAGTTGCCCTCGAACCAGTACCAGTTCGACGGGTCCTCGTCGGTTCCCTCATAGGCGAGGATGTGCGTGGCGATGCGGTCGAGGAACCACCGGTCGTGAGTGATGACCACGGCGCAGCCGGGGAACTCGAGGAGCGCGTTCTCGAGCGAGCCGAGCGTTTCGACGTCGAGGTCGTTGGTCGGTTCGTCGAGCAGGAGGAGGTTTCCGCCCTGCTTGAGCGTGAGCGCCAGGTTGAGACGGTTGCGCTCACCACCGGAGAGGACGCCGGCCTTCTTCTGCTGGTCCGGTCCCTTGAACCCGAACTGCGACACGTAGCCGCGCGACGGGATCTCGGTCTTGCCGACCTGGATGTAGTCCTGGCCGTCGGAGACGACCTCCCACAGGGTCTTGTTCGGGTCGATGCCGCCACGGTTCTGGTCGACGTAGGAGATGTCGACGGTGTCGCCGATCTTCAGGTCGCCGGAGTCGAGGGGCTCGAGGCCGACGATCGTCTTGAAGAGCGTGGTCTTGCCGACACCGTTCGGGCCGATGACGCCGACGATGCCGTTTCGGGGCAGCGTGAAGCTGAGGCCGTCGATGAGCACGCGGTCGTCGAAGCTCTTCTTGAGGTCCTTGGCGTCGATGACCTGCGCACCGAGGCGCGGTCCGACGGGGATCACGAGCTCTTCGAAGTCGAGCTTCCTCGTCTTCTCCGCCTCGTTCACCATCTCCTCGTAGCGAGCGAGACGCGCCTTCGACTTGACCTGGCGTCCCTTGGCGTTGCTGCGCACCCATTCGAGTTCGCTCGAGAGTCGCTTGGCGAGCTTCGCGTCCTTCTTGCCCTGGACGGTGAGGCGCTCCTGCTTCTTCTCGAGGTAGGTCGAGTAGTTGCCCTCGTACGGGTAGAGCTTGCCGCGGTCGACCTCGGCGATCCACTCGGCGACGTGGTCGAGGAAGTACCTATCGTGGGTCACGGCGAGCACGGCGCCGGGGTACTTGGCGAGGTGTTGCTCGAGCCAGAGGACACTCTCGGCGTCGAGGTGGTTAGTGGGCTCGTCGAGCAGCAGCAGGTCGGGCTTCTGCAGCAGGAGTTTGGTGAGCGCGACGCGGCGCTTCTCTCCACCGGAGAGGCTGTCGACGGGGTAGTCGCCCGGCGGCGTGCGCAGGGCGCTCATCGCCTGCTCGAGCTGGGAGTCGAGGTCCCAGGCGTCGGCGGCGTCGATCTCTTCCTGCAACGTGCCCATTTCGGCGAGCAGCGCGTCGAAGTCGGCGTCGGGCTCGGCCATCTCGAGGCCGATCGCCGCGTGGCGGTCGACCTTGGCCTTGATCTCGCCGACGCCTTCCTGCACGTTCTCGAGCACCGTCTTGGTCTCGTCGAGCTCCGGCTCCTGCATGAGGATGCCGACGCTGTAGCCGGGGCTCAGTCGAGCCTCGCCGTTGCTGGGCGTGTCGAGCCCCGCCATGATCTTGAGGATTGTGGACTTACCGGCGCCGTTCGGGCCGACAATGCCGATCTTCGCACCTGGGAAGAACGACATGGTGACATCGTCGAGGATCAGCTTGTCGCCGACCGCTTTGCGGGCGCGCACCATCGTGTAAATAAATTCGGCCATGCCGACCATTCTACGTAAGGGCCGCGGGGTGCCGGTGATCGCCCTCGCCTAGAAGTCGATAGTGCGGGTCTGCCCGATGAGGCACTTGCCCGTTCCGAGCAGTGGCTGCGCCAGCGCGTTGTAGCCGACCGTGCCGGTCTGCCCGATGAGGCAGCTGCCGTTGATCCGGACCGAGAACTGGATCGCCTCGGCCGTCTCCCCGCCTACCGTCTCGTCGGGCGTGATCTCCATGTCGGCTTTGGCGAACCCGGCGGCGACGAGGTTGTCGACGATCTGCTGCCCGTTCGGCGTCGGAACCGTCTCGATCAGAGCGCGGTTCACGAAGTCGAAGTAGTCGAGGTTCGCCGCGGCGTCGCCCGCGGGGTCGAGCACCGGTTCGGGTTCGGGGGTGGATGTCGCCTCGCCCGACGGTGCGGACGACACCGTCGTCGAGGGCACCGGTGCGGTCGGCGCGTCGGCGGTGCACGCCGCGAGTGCCAGCGCGGCGGCTGCCACGGCCGCCGCCGCAATAAGCCGCACGCGGGTGCCGCCGGTCGTTCTGGCGTGCATCCGCTACTCCCCCTCCGACAGAGCGCGAACGCGCTCCGTACGGGGAAATCCTACGCGGCGCCCTAGAACGGAATCTTCTCGTCGCCGTCCTCCGCCGCACCGGCTCCCGCACCGACGCTCACCCCGACGACCCCGGGAGCGCCCCACAGCGGGTCGGAGTGGATCGTGGCGTCGTCGTCGACGTCGTCGGGGAACACGTCCGCGGTGTCCTCGCCCGGCACCGCCGAGCCGTCGCCGTTCGCGGATCCCGTGCTCAGGCTCACCCGGGTGAACGCCGTGGTGCCCCAGGAAAGATCGTGACCGAGAGCATCCGCCTCGATCTCGACGTTCGTGCCCTTTTTGTTGTCCGCGGCCTCCCAGTCCCGCACACGGAGCCGGCCGTGGACGACGACCCGGTCGCCCTTCACGACGGACGCGCTCACGTTGGCTGCGAGGTGCCGGAAAGCGGTAATGGTGAACCAGTTGGTCTCACCGTCGATCCACCTGTCGCGCCCCTTGTCGAACCGCCGCTGATTGGAGGCGATGCGGAACGAGGTGATGAGGAGATCGCCCGTCACCTTCTTGACGACCGGTTGAGTGGCGACGAACCCGGTGACTGTGATCTTGTCGGTCATGCTGTCTTCTCCGTCCTAGTGGGTGGGGGCGGATCCCGCGGAGGCGTGTATGCCGGGACCTCCGCGGGACCCGCTCCGCACAGTGTGGCCCCGCCTGCGGACGCACCGAAGCCGGTCCCCTCCATCTGTGGAGAGAACCGGCTTCGGTGTTGTTGTGGAGAGAAGAGAAAGCCCCTAGTGCTCCCGGAATTCCGGCCATTCGGTGCCGGGTACGAGGGCCGAGTACAGAGCGCCCTTCGCCGCCTCGAGGCTCGGATAAACGGCGCGTTCTGTGTCGTCGCCCACGAGCTTGAAGGTGTAGCCGCCCGTGACGGTGGTGATCCATCCGAGCGTCCCGGCCGGCCCGATGGCCAGCCAGGTGTGTGTGGTTGCCGTGTCGGTCACTGATGTGTCGCTCATCGTCGAGCTCCTTTTCTACGCCGACGTTAGCCGTCGACGCACAACGACGATAAGACGACTCCTGAGCCGTGACAAGGGCGATCATCGAAGTCCGCCTGTGAGTTCGTCGGCCCTTTCCCGCTTTCGTTGCGTAACCTGAATGGGCGTCATAAAGTGGGGCGCAGGGGAACCACCGTGTTTTCCCCACAATGAGGCGCTCCCCACGGCTCCGCCGTCTGGGCAATCGCGCAAGCCGACGATCATCCGCCTTCCGCGCGTTCGGCCCGCCTCGAGAACTGGAATCCTCAGCTTCTTTCGATCCACGCACGATGCTCGATTGGATTCCGTATGCGCCGTCGCACCGCACTAGTCACGTCCACACTGCTCCTCTCTGTCACGGCAGTCACGGCAACCGCGCCCGCCCACGCCGCCGCGCTTCTCCCTCAACGCGGCGAAGTGCAAGACGACCTGTTTTTCGAGATAGCCATGCTGGTGTCACTTGCGACGCTCGCGCTCGTCGTGATCGTCTCGGCGTGCATCCTGCTTCCGCGCAGGTTCCGGGCGGACGCCGCCGCCGCTGCTGAGAAGGCCAAGAACGCCGACCACTCGTAGGAGCCGGGCCGCCCTCCACACCCTCGGAATCCGAGTGCATGATCGGTCGACGCCGTGAACGCGGCACGCGCACACGCCGTTCCCCCCGCTGACCCTAGGCTGAGCGTATGCCTTATAACGCCAATGACGACCGTTACACATCCGCCGAATACAAGAGAGTCGGACGCAGCGGGCTCAAGCTCCCCGCCGTCTCCCTCGGACTCTGGAACAACTTCGGCAACGACAAGCCGCTCGAGAACCAGCGTGCGATCCTGCGCCGCGCCTTCGACCTCGGCGTCACGCACTTCGACCTCGCGAACAACTACGGCCCGCCCGCGGGATCGGCCGAGTCGAACTTCGGGCGCATCCTCGCCGAAGACTTCCGTCCCTACCGCGACGAGCTCATCATCTCGTCGAAGGCCGGCTACGACATGTGGGAGGGCCCCTACGGCGACTTCGGGTCGCGCAAGTACCTGCTCTCCTCGCTCGACCAGAGCCTGACCCGCCTCGGCCTCGACTACGTCGACATCTTCTACTCCCACCGCCCCGACCCGGAGACGCCGATCGAGGAGACCATGGGCGCGCTCGCGACCGCGGTCACCTCGGGCCGTGCTCTCTACGTCGGCGTCTCGAACTACTCCCCCGAGCAGACGCTCGCGGCAGAGAAGGCGCTCGCCGCCCACGGCATCCCGCTCACGATCCACCAGCCGCGCTACAACATGTTCGACCGGCACATCGAAGACGGCCTGTTCCCCGTGCTCGACGAGATCGGCGCGGGCAGCATCGTCTTCTCGCCGCTCGCCCAGGGCCTGCTGACCGAGCGCTACATCGACGGCGTCGTGCCGGAGGGTTCGCGCGCGTCGGAGGGGCGCTGGCTCAAGCCCGGCGCCATCGGCGAGACCTACCTCGAGCGCGTGCGCGGCCTCAAGCAGATCGCCGACGGCCGCGGCCAGACCGTCGCCCAGCTCGCGCTCACCTGGGTGCTGCGCCACCCGCAGGTGACCTCGGCCCTGATCGGCGCCTCGAGCGTCGCCCAGCTCGAGGACAGCCTGAAGGCGCGCGAAGCGACCCCGCTCACCGCCGACGAGATCGCCGCGATCGAGCCGTTCGCCGTGGACGGCACGGCGCTGCGCTAACCGGCACTCCGGAGGGGTCGCACGCGAGTGCGGCCCCTCTCGCGATTGACCCGGCCGGGATGTCGGTGGTCGCCTCTACCGTGAATCTGTCGCTGACAACAGCGGCGATCCACCTCTGGGCCGGCCGACAACGGGAGCACACCGTGACCATTCTCGACTTCGCAACGACCACCTCCGCCGTGCGCGGCCTCGACGCCGTGCAACTGCACGACGCCCTCTGGCGGGTGACGCGGCCCGACGGCGAGGTCGCGGGCTACATCGAACGGTATAGCGAGAGCCGCGGCATCCGTTTTCGGGCAAAGCGCATGATCGTCCGGCAGCAGCGGTTCGTCTCCGTCGGCGAGTTCTGGTCGATGGATGACGCACTGCAGTGTTTCCGCATCGGATGATGCGCGCACGATCCCTCGCGTCCGCATAGACGATCGACCGGCGACGCACAGCGGGGTTTGCCCGACACGCGACAGCCTCGCCGATTCGCCCGATTCCGCGCGTATGGTTCGACCCATGCAGTGGTGGAATGATTTCTTGGACTGGTCCAACTCGACCGAAGGCACGCGTCTGATCACGACGATGATCCTTCCTTTCGTCGCGATCGTCGTCGCGGGTATTCTCGCGGCCCTGATCGCCCGCGGAGCCGTCTCGCGGCTGATCGCCAAGCAGGAGCGCGCCGAGCGCGCGTCCGCCATCGAAGCGCTGATCGCCGTGGGCGAGAAGGCGTCGCAGTGGAGCGGTCTCTCCAATCACACGCGTGAGCACTTCGAGACGCAGTCCAGCGTCGCCAGCATCCGCGTGCGCGTGCTCCCCGCCAAGGGTGCCGCCATGGCGAGCGCCTGGGCCGAGTACCAGCTCGCCGAGATCAAGCGCAATTCGGCGAACTTCAGCGTGACCGCCGACCAGGGCTACGCCGAATACAGCGAGCGTCTGATCGAGTGGCACCATCGTCCGTCGCGTGCCCGCAAGATCTTCCTGGCCGACCTCGACCGTTTCCGCGCGAACGGCGCCACCGAGGACATCGACCTGATCGAACGCCAGCGTCGCTGGAAGGCGGAGCAGGCCGCCACCGCGACCGTCGCCACGCCGACCGCGACCGCGACGCCGGCCCCCGCAGCGCCCGTCGCACCGAAGGTGCAGTCCACGCCGGTGCAGCAGGCCGCGCCCGTCGCTCCCCCGGTCACGCCGTCGGCGCCGATCGTGCCGCCCGCATCCACCCGCACGTTCACCCCGCGCCCGACCGAGACCGGCGAGGTCATCACGGCCACGATCGACGAGGACACTCCGACGGAGACCAGCAAGATCGGCTGATACCCGCTCGACACAGGAGGCCGCCCGGAGAAATCCGGGCGGCCTCCTGTCGTCCGCCGCGAACCCGCTCTGGCGCGTGTCGGTGCCTCCACCTAGGGTCGTCACATGGTTCACGGCATCGTTCCCCCGTATCTGCTCGCGCGCATCGCCGAACTCGACGACGCCCGATTCGCGCACGCCGCACGGTCGGCCCGGCGCACCCTCCTCGACGTCGACCCGTTGCGCGCGGCGCGGCTCAGCTTCAGCCTCGACGAGGACAACAACCTCGTCGTCGAGATCGGAGACGGGCCGAACCGCACGGTGTCCGACGCGGAGAACAGCGAGACGCTGCCCGGCACCACCGTGCGCTCCGAGGGGGACGACGCGACGGGCGACGAGGCCGTGGACGAGGCGTACGACGGTCTCGGTGCGACCTTCGCACTGTTCTCCGAGGTCTACGGCCGCAATTCGATCGACGGCGCGGGCCTCCCCCTCGACGCCACCGTGCACTACGGCGTCGACTACGACAACGCGTTCTGGAACGGCGACCGCATGGTCTTCGGCGACGGCGACGGCGAAATCTTCCGGCGCTTCACCGCCTCGCTCACGGTCATCGGACACGAACTCGCCCACGGCGTGACCCAGTACACCGCCGAACTCGTCTACGAAGGGCAGTCCGGGGCGCTCAACGAGTCGCTGTCCGACGTGTTCGGGGCCCTCGTCGAGCAGTACTCGCTCGAACAGACGGCTGCCGAAGCCAGTTGGCTCATCGGTGCGGGCCTGTTCACCGACGAGGTCGAGGGCACGGCGCTCCGGTCGATGAAAGCCCCGGGCACCGCGTACGACGACGACGTGCTCGGCGCCGACCCGCAGCCGGCGCACTTCGACGATTTCGTCGAGACCGACGACGACAACGGCGGCGTGCACATCAACTCCGGCATCCCCAACCGGGCGTTCTACCTCGTCGCCGAGAGCCTCGGCGGCAACGCCTGGGAGCGCGCCGGGCAGATCTGGTACGACACCCTCGAGCTCGGCCTGAAGCCGCGCAGCACCTTCGCCGAGTTCGCGGTAGCCACCGTGACGGCCGCGGCGGCACGGTACGGCGACGCCTCCGACGAGGTCGAGGCTGTGCGTGCCGGCTGGGCGGGTGTGGGCGTCGCCGTCGAAGCGGCCGTCTAGCCCGCTCCCTCCAGCATCACCTCGATGCTCCCGTCGGTGACGCGGGATTCGAAGCGCGGCTGCGGCGCGGTCGCGGGACCGTGCACGACCTCGCCCGTGCGGAGCGCGAAGACGCTGCCGTGCCACGGGCAGACGATGCAGCGCTCGCCGTCCGCCACGACGAGCTGTCCCTCGTTCAGCGGGGCGGACAGGTGGCTGCAGGTGTTGGCGAGAACGTCGAGTCCGACGGTGTTGCGCACGACCAGGAGCGGCACGCCGTCCACGGTGCGGAGCGCGGGCTCGTCGACCACGAATTCGTCGACGGCGCCGAGGTGGCGCCATCCGACGGGGAAACGGTGGGGAACGTCTTCCGCGTGGTTCACCGCCGCCGCCTGCCGGTAGGCGAGGTGCCCGCCGAGATACCCGGAGAGACCGACAGCGGCGAGGCCGACGAGGCCGAGAACACGTCCGCTGGTGTGGTGACCCCGGGTGCGCTGCACGAACGACGCAGCGTAGAGCGCCGTGGCGACGGTGTTGGATGCCGCGTGCACGAGCCCGACCCGCTGCTGCTGTTCGTGCAGCTCGCTCCAGTCGGTGAGACCCGTCACGACCGACGGCAGCACCCCCGCGACGCCGACCCCGACGAGCACCCGCGAGGCGGCGCGGGAGCCGGGGACGAAGTCGAGGATGGCGCTGCCGATCCAGGCGCCGATCGGCAGCAGCACGGCGACGGGGTGCACGGCGTGTCCGACGGGCACGCCGTGCAGCAGGTCGCGCACGTCCTGCGGTTGAACGACGGTGTCGACGATGCCCTTCACCCGTCGCACGGCCGGGTCGAGCGCCTCGGCGTTCTCGATGGCCGAAACCTTCTTCACAAATCCGAACTCTCGCATGGCGTTCCTACCTCAGGGTCTTGGCGTGGCTGGGCACGTAGCGGTACAGCTTCTTGGACGGGCGCACGTAGTCGTCGGCCGTAGGGCGGTCGGGAATCTCGACGTGCTCGGGCTCGATGGTCTCGTACGGGATCTGCGACAAGAGGTGGCTGATGGTGTTGAGCCGGGACGCGCGCTTGTCGTCGCTCTCGATGGTCCACCACGGTGCCTCGTCGATGTCGGTGCGGGTGAACATGTCGTCCTTCGCGCGGGAGTAGTCCTCCCACTTCGTGATCGACAGCACGTCGACGTCGGAGAGCTTCCAGCGGCGCACCGGATCGTTGAGGCGCTTGTGGAATCGCGCTTCCTGCTCCTTGTCGGAGACCGAGAACCAGTACTTGATCAGGATGATCCCGTCCTCGACGAGCATCCGCTCGAACACGGGCGCCTGCTTCAGGAACAGCTCGTACTGCTCGGGCGAGCTGTACTCCATGACGTGCTCGACCCCCGCACGGTTGTACCAGGAGCGGTCCATCAGCACGATCTCGCCGGCGGTCGGCAGCCGCTCGATGTACCGCTGGAAATACCACTGCCCGAGCTCCCGCTCGCTCGGCTTGGGCAGAGCGACCACCCGGGCCGTGCGCGGGTTCAGGTACTGCATGATCCTTTTGATGGCGCCGCCCTTGCCCGCGGCATCCCGCCCCTCGAACACGACGACGACACGTGCTCCCGTGGCGGTGATCCACTGCTGCATGTTCACCAGCTCGATCTGCAGACGCTTGAGTTCGGCTTCGTAGAGGTCCCGCGGCACACGCTTGTGATGTTTCTTTCCATTGCCCATGCGGCTCACGCTAAGCGGGCGCGTCCCGCGAAGATACGACGAGCGGGAATCGGGGAACGGTGCTAAGCGCGCGGCGGAGCGCAACCACCGGAGCGAGGCTCGGTGAACCGCGCTACGGTGAGTCCACTGCCTGACCCTTCGATACCGCAGACGGGAGCGACCTTTCGATGAGAACACCCGACCGCGTCGTCGTCTGGTCCCTGCACGTCGTGCGCTCGGGCGGTTTCGCCGGGCTGAAGCGCGAATGGCGGGTGAGCTCGTCCGACGCCCCCTCCGTCGACTGGCCGGCGATCGTCAGCGCGTGCCCGTGGCAGAAGACCTATCCGCCGACGGCCGACCGCGACCGGTTCGTCTGGCGCATCGAGGCGACCTCCTCCCGGCAGACCCGCACGGCGACACTCCCCGAGTCGGCCGTCACCGGCCCGTGGCGCACCCTTGTCGAGGAAGTCAAATCGGCGGCGTCCGACTAACTCGTCCTATTCTCAACTTCGGCGCTAAGCTCGGCGGCATGACCGACTCCCACACGCAGGCCGCCCAGTACGTCAGCCGCTTCTTCATCAAGCAGCGCATCACCATGATGGTGAACCGCTACGAGATCCGGGAGGCGAACCCCGACGGCAGCGAGGGCCGCGTCGTTGCCGTCGCCCAGCAGAAGCGTCTGGCCTTCAAGGAACAGGTCACCTTCTACGCCGACGAGGCTCGCACGGAGGCGGTCTTCTCGTTCAAGGCTCGGCAGGCCCTCGATCTCGCGGCCGTCTATGACGTGATGGATGGCGCGGGCCAACCGCTCGGAACGTTCCAGAAGGACTTCGCCGCCAGCCTGCTGCGCTCCAGCTTCCACCTCGCCGGTGCCGGCATCGACGCCTACGGGCAGGAGCGCAACCACGCGCTCGCGATCATCCGACGGTTCATCGAGCTGCCGTTCACGTTCCACTTCGACTTCACCGACAAGGCCACGGGTGCCGTCGTGATGTCGAGCGAGCGCCAGTTCTCGCTGCGTGACCGCTACACGATCGATGTGCCCGACCAGCGACTCGACTTCCGCCTCGCGGCGGCGATGGCGGTCGGACTGGACGCGCTGCTGCAGCGCTGATGCGAGAATCTCGGTGCCCCTGGCAGGAATCGAACCTGCGACCAAAAGATTAGAAGGCTTTTGCTCTATCCACTGAGCTACAGAGGCGCGGTTCTACGATAGCGCAGGCGCGATCAGACGGCTTTCGCCAAAGCGATGAGTACCTGGTTCAGGGTCGGCACGCCCTCGGCACGGAAGACCTCGGTGCCGTCGGCGTCGGCCACCACGATGGTCGGCGTGGAGCGGATGCCCGCCTTCGCTGCCTCGGCGTTGTCCCGTGCGACATCCAACTCGGCGATCTTGACGTCGGGCAGGAGCATCGCGACCTGCTTGAGGACGCCACGCGTCTGGATACACGGGTCGCAGAACGACGAGGAGAAGAAGAGAAGGTTCACGTCCATGCCAACCCCCGCGGGGTCGGGAGAATTCCTACTGCTCGCTGACGCGCTCGTCAGGGTCTTCGAGGGCCTCGCCGGCGGCGGGATCCCAGGTGTAGTGAACCTGGACCTGGTCGCCGACATTCTTGGCCGCGGCGTTGCCGTAGACGACCTGCGTCTCCTTGCCGTCGAGCGACACGAGAACGGTGATCTCCGTGTCGTACGAGCCGTCGGTGCTCACGCGGGTGTCGGTCTGTCCGTCGTAGGGTCCGCCCGTGTAGAAGACGATGTACTCGTCGCCGCGCGAAAGCGTTACCTCGTTGTTTGTCATGAGACAGGTTTACCAGAGTTGGCTGAGGACGAGCGACGCGGCCTAGGCGACGAGCAGCGCCACGCCCGCGACCGCCGACGCCACCGCGAGGGTCAGGCCGATGATCAGCAGCACGAGGTGGACCGTGAAGAACGGTGTCGCTTTTCCTGTCGCGGTACGCGCGCGCGGGTCCTTCGCCACGCGGCGGAAGAAGGTCGGCCAGGTGACCAGGTTGAAGACGGTGGTGAGGAAGAGGATGGCGGCGATTGCAACGTTCATGGTGTTTCGACCATATCGCCGGCCGCGGCATCCGTTCGCTATCAACTTAACCGAGTTATATAACTTGGTTATAGACTTGGAGCATGCACGCAGAACCCACGGACATCATCGAGTCCCTCCTCACTTCTAACCACCGCCTCACCCGCATGGCCGCGCAGTCGACCGGCAGCACCGTCTCGGCCGCCGTCTGGTCGACGCTCTCGGTGCTCATCGCCGAAGGCCCCCGTCGCAACGGCGAGCTCGCACGCTCGGCCCGCATCAGCCAGCCGGGCATGACCAAGCTGCTCGCGGGCCTGATCGAAGACGAGTGGGTGTACCGCATCGCCGACACCGACGACTCCCGCGCCTGGCTCATCGCCATCACCGACAAAGGCCGGGCCGCGCTCGACGACTGGCGCGCCCAGCTCGCGACCGCGACCCGCGCGATCTTCGGCGACGTCAGCGACACCGAGTGGGCGACTCTCGGCCGCGCGGCAGAGATCCTCGCCGCCCGCGTCGGCTCGAAGGCGGTGGCCGCATGAGCGCCGCCAAGACCAGCATCCTGCATCAGCCCAAGCAGGTGTGGGCGGTCGCATTCGCGAGCGTCATCGCGTTTATGGGCATCGGTCTCGTCGACCCGATCCTGCCCGCGATCGCCGAGCAGCTCGAGGCGAGCCCCACCGACACCGAGATGCTGTTCACCAGCTACCTGCTCGTCACCGGCTTCGCGATGTTCTTCACGAGCTGGATCTCCAGCCGCATCGGCGCCAAGCGCACCCTGATGATCGGGCTCGCGCTCATCGTGGTCTTCGCCACGGCCGCCGCGCTCAGCGGCAACGTGGAGAGCATCATCGGCTTCCGCGCCGGTTGGGGACTCGGCAACGCGCTCTTCATCTCGACCGCGCTCGCCACGATCGTCGGCGCCGCCAGTGGCGGAACCTCGTCGGCCATCATCCTGTACGAGGCGGCACTGGGGCTCGGCATCGCGATCGGACCGCTGCTCGGCGGCCTGCTCGGCAGCGTCACCTGGCGCGCGCCGTTCTTCGGCACCGCAGCTCTCATGGCCATCGGCTTCATCGCCATCACCGTGCTGCTGAAGGGAGACGACAAGGCCGCCCGGGTGCCCACGAAGCTCTCCGCGCCGTTCCGCGCGCTCGGCCAGCCCGCTCTCGCCCTGCTCGCGATTACGGCTCAGTTCTACAACATCGGCTTCTTCGTGCTGCTCGCCTATACGCCGTTCCCGCTCGGCTTCGATGCGATGGGCATCGGGTTCACGTTCTTCGGCTGGGGCGTCGGACTCGCCGTCACCTCGGTCTGGGTCGCTCCCCTGCTGACTGCACGGCTCAAGCGCACCACCGTGCTCACCGTCGTGCTGCCGCTGCTCGCGCTCGACCTCGTCGCCGCCGGGCTCTTCGTCACCTCGCAGGCCGGTCTCGTCGTGGCTGTCATCGTCGGAGGTCTGCTGCTCGGAATCCTCAACACCGTGCTCACCGAGTGCGTGATGGAGGCCACCGATCTGCCTCGCTCCGTCGCCTCGTCGTCGTACTCGGCCGTGCGGTTCCTTGGCGGCGCCATCGCTCCCCCGCTCGCGACGACACTCGCAGACAGCTTCACCGCCGCCACGCCGTACTACGTCGCCGGCGGATCGGTGCTCGTCGCGACCCTCGTGGTCGCCCTCGGCCACCGCGCACTGCGTCGCGTCAACGACGGGGCGGAAGCGCCCGCGGTCGAGGCGCAGTCGATCGTCGCGGGAGCTGTGGCCTAGTGCCGCGCGCCCGCGTCGGAGCCCGAAGGTAGACTGCAGTAATGGCTACTGCTACGGACCGGTTGGTCTGGATCGACTGTGAAATGACCGGGCTCGATCTTTCGATCGACGAACTCGTGGAGGTCGCGGTGGTCATCACCGACTACGACCTCGTACCGATCGACCCGGGGTTCACCATCGTGATCAACCCCGACAAGTCGGCGCTCGAGAATATGGGCGACTTCGTGCGCAACATGCACACCGAGAGCGGGCTCATCAACGAGATCCCCGACGGCGTCAGCCTCGCCGACGCCGAGTACGCGGTGCTCGAGTACATCCTGAAGTACGTGCCCGGCGTGCAGTCCGCTCCCCTCGCCGGCAACACGATCGGCACCGACCGCGCCTTCCTCGCGAAGTACATGCCCCGCGTCGACGGTCACCTGCACTACCGCAGTATCGACGTCTCGTCGATCAAGGAGCTCGCCCGTCACTGGTTCCCCCGCGTGTACTTCAACGCGCCGGCGAAAAACGGCGGACACCGAGCTCTCGCAGACATTTTGGAATCAATTCGCGAGCTCGATTACTACCGAAAAGCCGTATTTACCGCGGAACCCGGGCCCACCACCGACCAGGTGCAGGCCATTTCGGCCGACGTGGTGGAGAGATTCGCCTCTCACCTGTAATAGAATCGTCTGGTTGCCGAGTGAGAGATCACGAAGCAGCCGCCTGGTGGGCGTAGCTCAGTTGGCAGAGCGCTGGCTTGTGGAGCCGGATGTCGCGGGTTCGAGCCCCGTCGTTCACCCCAAACGTTGCACCACAGCAACACCCGAATGGCCCGACTGAGAAGTCGGGCCATTCGTGTTTTGTGGAAGGCTGAAGACATGTCGCAGACACTCGAGGAGACCGGACTGCAGGAGCAGACCGTGCTCGACAGCCCGTGGGTCACCCTCGTCTGGAACGACCCCGTGAACCTCATGAGCTACGTCTCCTACGTCTTCCGCAGCTACTTCGGATTCTCCCGCGACGAGGCCGACCGCCGCATGCTGCAGGTGCACCACGACGGCAAGGCGGTCGTCGCCACCGGCAGCCGCGAGGAGATGGAACGGCACGTCGAAGCCATGCACGACTTCGGCCTGTGGGCCACCCTGCAGAAAGCCGACGCGTGATCTCCTTCAGCAAGACCGACGACGGCACCCTCGTCGGCGCGTTCACCAGCGTCGAGGCCGACATCATCGCCGACCTCGCCGCGCAGATCGCCGGCATGCTCGACGAACTCGCCGGAGCGCGCGACGACGACCCGCTCTTCACCAGCGTCGGCATCGGCGGCTCGTCCACGCTGCACGACGACCCCGCGATCGCCCGGCTGCTGCCCGATGCCTACGGCGGCGACCCGGCGGCGGCGAGCGAGTTCCGGCAGCTCACCGAGCGCAGCCTCGCGGCCCGCAAGGTGGCGAACGCCCGCACCGTGATCGAGACGCTGGCGCGGGCCGAGGGTGCGCTCGAGCTCACCCCGGCCGAGTCACAGGCGTGGTTGCGTGCTCTGTCCGACATCCGGCTCACCATTGCCGCCCGATTGGGCATCGAGGATGACGGAGACCGGGGTGCCACCGAGGGCGACGCCGCGCTCGCCCTCCACGACCTCTACGACTGGCTCGCGTACGTCACCGAGAGCCTGCTCGACGCGCTCGACGACTGACTCTGCGAGAGTAGAGGCGTGGACACCCTGACGGCCGACGAGTTCGAACAGCTCGTGATCGACGAACTCGACGATCTCCCCGACGAGATGGTCGACGGTCTCGACAACGTCGTCTTCGTCACCGAGGACCTGCCCGAGGACGGCTCGCTCGACCTGCTCGGCCTGTACGACGGCGTCGCCCTGACCGACCGCGGACAGTACGGATTCGGGGAGCTTCCCGACAGGATCATTCTCTATCGGATGCCGCTGCTGGCGATCAGCGACGACCTCGACGAGTTGAAGGACCAGATCCACATCACGCTCGTGCACGAGATCGCGCACTACTACGGGATCGACGACGACGAGCTGCACCGCCTCGGCTGGGGCTAGGCGGGCTTAGCGGTTTCGACGGGCTCGACGCGTGTTTCCACGAGGGCGACTTCCGGCTCCACGAGCGCGGGCTCCGTCTTCTCCGACCGCACGAACGCGATGCCCGCCAGGATCAGCAGGCCACCGAGCAGCTGTGGCACCGACAGGTTCTCGCCGAGGAACAGCCACGCGTAGAGAGCCGCGGCGACCACTTCGAGCAGGCCGACGAACGAGGCCAGTCGCGAACCGAGCATCTCGCTCGCCGTGATGCTGGCGGCGTAGGCGACGGCGGTGGCGAGCACCCCGACGATGAGCAGCGGTACCCACCACGGCGCGGGCGAGCCCAGCATGTCGACGGTCGTGAAGGTCGCGGCGAACGGCACGACGCCGGTCAGGCCGACGAGCCCGAGCGCCGCGGCGCCCCCGAGCAGTCCGGCGGCGGCGAACGCGACCGGCGGCAGCCCCCTGCTCGGACGGGCGGCGATGACGTAGTACAGGGCGCAGCCCACCATGGCGAGCGCGGCGAACCCGAGGCCGAGCACGTCCAGGCTTCCGGTGCCGCCGGGCGAGACGACCAGGACGAGACCGGCGAGGGCGACGACGGAACCGACCAGGACAACCACTTTGGGACGGCGCCGGGTCACGACCCAGACGCCGGCGACGAGCAGCAGTGGCGCCATGTACTCGACGAGGATCGCGGTGCTCACGGGGATGCGCTGCACGGCAGCGAAGTACACGACCTGGGTGCCGGCGACGCCGATGAGCGCCATGCCGAGCACACGCCAGCGGGCAAGCCAGAGCGCGCCCCACTTGCCGCGCAGCGCGGTCGCCGCGATGGGGGCGAGCACGATGCCGCCGATGAGCGCGCGCACCGTGACGGCGGCCGCGGGGCTCCAGCCGGCCTCGAGCAGCGGCTTGACGAAGGCGCCCGACAGACCGAAGGTCGCGGCGGCGAGCAGTGCGACGAGCAGCCCGGCGGTGGTCGACGTGCGCTTCACGGCAATTCCTTTCGTCATGGTCTAGATTGCTCTATACCCCTGACATTAGGACCGCGATTCGTAAGGAGTCAAATTGCATTTTGCCCCTGACACAGCGGCCGTCCTGGACTTCGCCGTGGCGCTCGTCAACACGGCACCCGGCGCGTCGAAATCGGGCACCGACGAGATCGCCGAACCCGAGCAGCTGACCGTGCTGCTCGACGAGAACCGCTACTCGGGGCGGCGCGACCGTGACCGCGCCGAGCTCGCCGAAGTCGCCGAGGCGCGCACCGAACTCCGCCGTATCTGGTCGCTCGAGCGCGACGTCATGGTGGTCGAGCTCAACCGCATCCTCGCCGACGTGCACGCCGTGCCCCGGCTCGAACGGCACGACGGTTTCGACTGGCATCTGCACGCCACTCCCCCGGAGGCGCCGCTCGCCGACCGCATCCGCGTGGAGGTCGCGCTCGCCCTGGTCGACGTCGTGCGCGCCGACGAGACCGGCCGGCTCCGCGTCTGCGCGGCGACGGACTGCGACGGGCTGCTCGCCGATCTGTCGAGGAACGGCTCGAAGCGTTTTTGCAGCGTGCGCTGCGGCAACCGCATGAACATGGTCGCGTTCCGCGACCGGCAGGGTTAGACCCCGGTCTCCAGCGGCAGCTCCGGGTTCGCCGACCACTCCTCGAGCGAGCCGTCGTAGATGCGCACCGCTTTCACCCCGATGGCGGCGAGGGTGAGCGCGCCGGCGGAGGCCGAGATACCGCCGCCGCAGTAGAGCAGCACCTCTTCGGTGCCGGTCGCACCGACGGCCTGAGTGTCGACGCCCGCGCCATCGTAGGCGAGGATCACTTCGAGGCGGCTCTTGAGGGTGCCGTCCGCCTTGAACAGGTCGCGGCTCGAGACGTTGACGCTGCCCGGGATGTGCCCGCGGCGCGAGTACCGCGTCGGGTCGGTGCCTGCGAAGTTGCCGGCGGGCAGGCTGCAGACGAGGGGCCGCTCGTCGTCGGCGCTGCGCTCGGCGAGTTCCTGCTGGCTCACCCAGGCCCTGCGCGCGACGGTCGCCTCCCAGCGCGCGACCGGGGCGGACTCGACGGCCTCGCCGCTCTCGGTGGGCTGGCCCGCGGCGGTCCAGGCGCCGTATCCCCCGTCGAGCACGCGGACGTGCACGCCGATCCAGCGCAGCAGGTACCAGAGCCGCGCCGCCCACATCGTGCCGGTCGTGTCGTAGACGACGACCTCGGTGTCGGCCGCGACGCCGAGGCGGGCGAGCTCGTCGGCGAGCTGCTGGGGTTCGGGGTGCGTGTAGTTGAGCTTCGCGGTCGTGTCGCTGAACTGGGTGGGCACGTCGACGTGGTGCGACCCGGGGATGTGCCCGGCGAGCCAGCGCGGCCGGCCGTTGTCGCGGCGGTAGTCGCCGTCGAATCGGGGCGAGTGCAGCTCCAGACTGGCGTCGAACACCACGGGAGGACGGTCGCTGGCGAGGGCGTCGGCGAGCTCGGACACGGAGATGAAGGGAGAGGTCACGCGACCACTCTCGCACCCTCTCGCGGGCGTGTCGACAGGAGCGACCGCCCCTGACGCACGCTCGACAGGGTGAATCGGGCGGCGCCGGACGCGGCATCCTGTCGGCTGGTCGTCGGGAGGCCCGGTTCGGCCGGGCAGCCAGTCGCCGTGACTACCGTTCAACCGCCGAGCAGCGCCCGCCAGCGCGCGAGTCCGACCGTCACGTCGTGGCCGTCGACGATCGCGTCGGCGAGCCCCGCGGGATTCTCACGGGTGAGGAACACGTCCTCCTGCGCCGCCCACTCGTCCCAGTGCGGCGCGTAGGTCTCGCCGTCGCGGGCCAGGGCGCGGCGTTTACGCAGCTCGGGGTCGAGGGCCACCCAGATGCCGAAGGTCGCCAAGGAGCGGTTCTGCCGGCTGAGCGCCCCGCAGCCCTCGATGACGAGCGGCCGGTCGCGATCGAGGGTGTGCCATTCGGCGTGCCGGCCGGTGACCCAGTCCCAACGCCGCCAACGCGGGCTTTCGGCGTCGAGGATCTCGTGCGCGGCCTGGCTGCCGGCTTCGAGGCCGCCCCACCCCGGGTACACGTCGTCGAGCCGCACGAGCTGCGCCGTCGGGTGGCCGGCGACGACGGCGCGGGCGAGCTCGGTCTTGCCCGACCCCGACCGTCCGTCGATCAGCAGCACGGGGGCCCTCACGGCAGAACCGCGATTCCGGCCGGATCGAACCGGACGCCGACGGCCGAACCGACGACCAATGGATGACGCGGGCCGGCGACACCGTCGACCTCGCCGATCCCGTCGAGCAGCACCCGCACGCGCGCGCCGTCGACGGCCGGGGTGCTGGAGACCAGCGTGCCGCGCACGGACGCGTCATCCGTCACCACGACCGCCGCCGCCCGCAGGGCGATCGCACCCGTTGCCTCCGGCACGACCAACCGGGCGCGGTCGGGGTCGAGCACCGTCGTGTACCCGAGGAAGCGCGCGACGGCCGCGTTCACCGGTCGGCGCCACACCTCGGCGGGCGTGCCGACCTGCTCGAGGCGGCCCCGCATCATGACGGCGACGCGGTCGGAGACGGCGAACGCCTCGTCCTGGTCGTGGGTGACGAAGACCGCGGTGGTGCCGGTCGCGACGAGGATGCGACGCAGGTCGCCGGCGAGACGCTCGCGCAGTTCGCGGTCGAGCGAGCTCAGCGGCTCGTCCAGCAGAAGCAGCCGCGGCTTGCCGGCCAGCGATCGCGCGAGGGCCACGCGCTGCTGCTCGCCGCCCGAGAGCTCGGTGACGCGACGCTCGCCGAAGCCCGGCAGCCCGACGAGGTCGAGCAGATCGACGACGCGCTCGGCCTGCCCGGAGGCACGCGTGATGCGCAGCGGGTACGCGATGTTCTGCGCGACGGTGCGGTGAGGAAACAGCTGCCCGTCCTGGAACATCAGCGCGAACCCGCGCCGGTGCACGGCCAGCGCGGTGATGTCGTCGCCATGCCACGAGACCGATCCGCTGCCGAGCCTCTCGAGGCCGGCGACCGCCCGCAGCAGCGTCGACTTGCCGCTGCCGGACGGGCCGAGGATGCCGAGCACTTCGCCGGGTGCGACACCCAGCGTCACGCCGTCGACCGCGGGCACGCCGTCGAAGCTGACGCCGACGCCGTCGATACCCAGTGCGTCCATCAGAAAGCTCCCATCGTTCCCACGCGTAGACGCTCCACGAGCGCGATGACGCCCACCGTGACGGCGGCCAGCACCACGGATGCCGCGAGGGCCATCCCGAAATTGTCCCCGCCCGGCAGCCCGATCAGCCGGAAGATCACGACCGGCAGGGTCGGCCGGTCGGGCCGGGAGAGAAAGCTGGTCGCCCCGAATTCGCCGAGGGCGACGGCGAAGGCGAACCCGGATGCCGCGAGGACCGGCCGCGCCACGATGGCGAGGTCGACGTCGCGCAGTACCCGTCCGGGACCGGCGCCGAGCACCGAGGCCGACTCGCGCAGCCGGCCGTCGATCCCGGTCAGCACCGGCAGAATAGTGCGCACCACGAGCGGCAACGCGACGAGGGCCTGCGCGATCGGCACGAGAATCGGCGACGAGCGGAGGTCGAACGGCGGCTGGTTGAGCGTGATGAGGAATCCGAACCCGACCGTGACCGCGGAGACCCCGAGCGGCAGCATCAGGGCGCCGTCGAACCCGGCGAGGGCGCGGCGGAGCCCCCGAGAGCGAGGTTGGCGCGAGATGACGAGCGCGGCGGCCAGACCGATCACCAGGGCGACGAGCGTCGCCTGCACGGCGATCGTCAGCGAGTTGCCGAGCGCGACCCAGACCGTCACGACGAGGGCGTTGCGGCTGCCGGTCGTGCCGAGGGCGAGGTAGTTGCCGATGCCCCAGCCGTCGGAGGTCTGCAGCGACCGCAGCACGAGCGCGACGATCGGCAGCGCGAGCAGCACCGCGACCACGAGCGTCACCGCGATCGCCGGCCCGTCTCCGAGGCGTGGACGGCGGGAGGCGAGCGCCGCGTCGACTCGGCGCAGGGCGGTGCGGCGGCCCCGGGCCCGCGCCGCGAGCAGCAGTAGCAGCACGACGACGACGAGCTGCGTGACGGAGAGCACGCTCGCGCCGCGCAGGTCGAGGAACTGCGTGGTGAGCAGGTAGATCTCGGTCTCGATCGTGCCGAAGCGCGTTCCGCCGAGCACGAGCACGACCCCGAACGCCGTGGAGCAGAACAGGAAGACGATCGACGCGGCCGACACGATCGCCGGGGCGAGCCGGGGCAGCGTGACCGTGAACCACACGCGCGCCGGGCCGGCGCCGAGCACCCGGGCCGCTTCCTCCTGCCGCGAGTCGAGGCCCTCCCACGAAGTGCCGACGGTGCGCACCACGACGGCCACGTTGAAGAAGACGAGGGCGAGCATGATGGCCGTGAACGTGCCGTCGAGTCCGAGGCCGCCGAACAGACCGCCATCGCGCAGCAGCGTGCGGAATGCCACGCCCACGACCACGGTGGGCAACACGAACGGGAGAATGACGAGGGCCCGCAGCATCCGCTGGCCCCTGAATTTTAATCGGTAGAGAACGTGCGCCATCGGCAGACCGAGCAGCACGCAGATGACGGCCGCGAGTGCGGCCTGCCCGACGGTCAGCCCGATGAGCCGCAGCGTGCGCGGGCGGGCGAGCACCTCGACGAAACCGCCGAGGTCGAGTGCGCCGTCGACGAAGAATCCGCGGCCCACCATCGCGAGCACGGGCCAGGCGAAGAAGACGCCGACGAACGCGAGGGGTACGGCGGCGCCGAGCACGATCGCGAAGATCGTGCCCGGTGCCGGCCGTACGCGGGGCGGGGTCACGGGGTGGCGATCGCCGCCCACTCGGAGAGCCAGGTCTCGCGGTTCGCGTCGATGTCGTCGGGCGAGACCACGAACGGGTCCTCGGCGATCTCGGCGTAGTCGCTCCAGCCGTCGGGCAGGGTGGCGAGCGCGTTCACCGGGAACACGTACATGCTCTCGGGGATGTCGTTCTGCACGTCGACGGAGAACAGGAAGTCGACGAGCTTCTCGGCGAGGGCCTGGTTCTCGGTGCCGGCGATCACGCCCGCGTACTCGGTCTGGCGGAAGCAGGTGTCGAGCAGCGCTCCGGTGGGCGCCTCGGTGTCGCCCTCCTGCACCTCGAACGGCGGGCTCGACGCGTAGGAGACGACGAGCGGACGGTCGCCCTCGCTCGACGGGCCGGAGAAGTCGACGTAGTACGCGTCGCTCCAGCCGGCGTCGATCTTCACGCCGTTGTCCACGAGCTGCTGCCAGTAGTCCTGCCAGCCGTCGTCGCCGTACGCGGCAACGGTAGCCAGCAGGAAGGCGAGTCCGGGCGAGGAGGAATTCGCCGCCGGGGTCACGAACAGGTCCTTGTACTCGGGCTTGACCAGGTCGTCGAGGGTCACGGGTTCGGCGATGCCGGCCTCCGCGAACCACTCGTGGTCGACGTTGACGCACACGTCGCCGTTGTCGATCGGGGTGAGCTGCTCGAGGCCGCTACCCGCGGGGAGCAGGTACTGCGACTCGGCGTCGGTCAGGTCGGGCGACGCGTAGTCGGCGAGGACGCCCTCGTTGACCGCGCGGCTCGCGAAGGTGTTGTCGATGCCGAAGACCACGTCGCCGAGCGGCGAGTCCTTGGTGAGTACGAGCTTGTTGACGAGTTCGCCCGCGTCTCCCGCGGCCTGCACCTCGACCTCGATGCCGGTCTCCTCGGTGAACTTCTCGAGGGTGCCCTCGCTGAGGTTGAACGAGTCGTGCGTGACGAGCACGAGCGGCGCCGGGGCGTCGCTCACGGTCTGGGTGGTTCCGCAGCCGGCGACGCCGACGGCGATGATGCCGACGAGCGCGAGGCCCGCCGTTTTTTTGCGTGTTTGCACTGTTCGTGCCCTTTCAGTCGCTGAAAAGAGGGCACGGGTTCGGGAGAATCGTCTCCCCGTGAGAATGCCTCCCTGCGCTGGCATGATCCAGATCAGGTTCGACGGTCGAAGCTTGGGTTAGCTTCCTCTCAGCCCGGCTCACCGGACTCCCGTGTTCGAGGTCAGTCTAGCGCCGTCGACGGCAGAGGGTTGAGCCCTCGAAACCCCTCCGCCGGCCCGATTGCCACGAATCGACCCGTTTCCCACGCGAATGGGTCGATGTGCGGCATCCGGGCACCGGCTTCGCCCCGCCCGGTACCCGCCGTCGACAGGATGCCGCGGCCGGTGCTGCCCAAAAGACCCTGTCGACCGTGCGTCACAGCCGATCGATCCTGTTGACGAGGGGATTTCGACAGGCTCAATCCGCTAGCGAGCCCCGCAACGGGGATTTCGACAGGCTCAATCCGCGAGGACGACGGGCAACAGACTCGATCCGCGGGTGGGGCTAGCGGCGGTACGCCGCCACCAGCAGCTCCCCCGCGATTGCCGCGAGTTCCTCGTCGAGACGGTCGATCAGCCGGTTCGAGACCGAGCCCACGACCAGATCGTGCGGGCCGAGCGGCTGCAGCCTGCCCGTGCGCACCCGGATCACTTCCCAACCGGCGGCGCGCAGCATACGGTCTTTGCGCCGGTCTTTCTCCTCGTGGCGGCCGACGTGCTCGAGGCCGTGGCGACCGACGCTGTCGTACTCGATCGCGACGCGCAGCTCGGGAACGATGATGTCGGGCCAGATCTCGAGGTTGTTGAAGAACGGTTTGGCCACGCGGATCGCGGTGTTGGCGAGGTCGAAGTCGAAACGCTCGGCGATGCGCGCGCGCAGGTCGGCCTCGACAGACGACGCGGGCTTCGGGGCGAGCGCGCTCACGAACGCCTCGCCCACCGCGACCCGGTCGGCACCCGCGGCCGCGTTGCGACAGACCCGGCATCCGCGGCCGGCGAGCATGCGCTCGACCGTCGACTCCCAGGTGCCGTGACCGCGCGAACACACCCAGCGGTACGCGCGGGCCGTGCCGGTCTCCACCGCGAGGTCGTCGCGTTGACCCGGCGTGACGATGGCGAGCAGCCGCTCCCGGGTGACCGCCGACCCGTCGAGGCGGCGGCAGAGGTAGCAGCGGTCGTCGTCGCCCGCCTCGATGCGGTTCGGGTCGCGCGGGTGCCCGCACGCGTACGGCGGCGCCACGTCGACGGGAGCCGCCGGCTGCACGATCCGCTTCGGCGCGGCGAGGGCGGCGCACTCCGGGCACCAGCTCGACCGCCGCCGCTCGCGGCCCGGACGGTTGCGCTGTTCCTCGGGCGTCGCGACGAAGGTATGGCCGCCGTCGCACTGCCAGACCAGCAGCACCTCGGCGAGCGGCGGTATCTGCGTGAGGGTGATGCCGCCGTTGAGATCGGGGTGGTACTGGCGGATCAGCACGGGGTACCGCTCCCAGTCGCCGCGGTAGGTACCGACGGCGTAGGGCACGGCGGCGCCCTTCGACCACTGGCGGCGCGCCCACCACGCCTCGACCGGCTCTGCCACGAATCCTCCCGCGGCGAGGGTAGGACGGACCACCGACATTCGCTTGGTGAGGGCCTCGACGAGCTCGACCCGCCTGGGTTTCGATACGCGCCCCAGACGGGGCTACTCAGCCACCGACGAGAGCCACCGACGACAACCACCGACGGTGCGTTCAGCCAAGCTCGAATACTCTGGACGCATGGGAGACCCGCAGGCAGCCGAGTACGGACTCTCCCTCGGCGATCTCGTCGACGAGATCCTCCGCCGGGCGGAATCCCCCGAAGCGACCCGCGACCTGCTCGCCCGCCTCATCTCCGCCACCCAGGCCATCTCCTCCGACCTCGAGCTGCCCGCCGCGCTGCACAACGTCGTCCAGGTCGCCTGCGACCTCGTGTCCGCGAGCTACGGTGCGCTCGGCGTCATCTCCCCCGACGGCATGCTCGAGGAGTTCGTCCACGTCGGCATGAGCGACGGCGTCGTCGCCGAACTCGGCACACCGCCATCCGGCCACGGCCTTCTCGGCGCCGTCATCACCGACGCCCGTCCGATTCGCCTCGAGAACATCTCGCACGACGAGCGGTCGGTCGGATTCCCGCACGGCCACCCGCCGATGGAGAGCTTCCTCGGCGTCCCCGTGCGCATCGGCGGCGTCGTCTACGGCAACCTGTACCTCACCGGCGCCCGCCGCGGCTCCTTCGACAGCGTCGACGAGCAGATCATCCTCACCCTCGCCACGATGGCCGGCCAGGCGATCGCCAACGCCCGGCTGTACGAAGAGGCACGCCTCGGGCAACGGTGGCTCGCGGCATCCGAGGAAATCAACCAGCTCCTGCTGTCGGGAGAACTCGCCGACAACGAGGTCGCGCCCATCGCCGGGCTGATCCTCACCCTGGCCGAGGCGTCGTTCGTCGGTCTCGTGCTTCCATCAGATAAGCCGGATGCCGCACCCTACGCCCAGCTCTTCGGACCGCTCGCGGACTCGACCTCGGCCTACGCGGACCAGGAGATCGGCGAACTGCCCGACCGTGTGCGCGCCGCCCTCGAGCTGAAGGAAGACCGACCGGCGGCGTTCCAGGCGATCGAGATCTGGGCGAGCTCGCTGATCGGGTCGACCATGGTGATCCCGTGGGGCGACACCGAGGCCACCCGGGCCGGCGCCCTCGTGATCTCGCGCGACGGCCGGCAGCACCCGTACACGGTCGCCGAGCGGCGCATGACGAAGCGCTTCGCCCGCAGCGTCGCGATCGCCCGCGAACTCGCCGCCGCCCGCAACGACCGCGAGCACGTCGCCCTCACCGATGAGCGCGACCGCATCGCCCGCGACCTGCACGACCACGTCATCCAGAGCCTGTTCGCCGTCGGCCTCGGCCTGCAGAGCATCGTCGGCTCCGCGACCGGCCAGGTGGCGGCGCGCATCGCGTCGCAGGTGGACGCGATCGACGTGACCATCCGGCAGATCCGCCAGACGATCTTCCAGCTCGGCTCGACCCCGAGCGCCACCGCGTGGAGCCAGAAGAAGCGGCTCAACCAACTGGTGCGCGAGATCCTCGAGGGCGAGGGAATCGATTCCTCGCTCGACTTCCGCGGTCCGGTCGACACCTTGATCGACAGCGAGCTCGGCGAAGAGGTCTCGGCGGTGCTGCGCGAGGCGCTCAGCAACGTCGTGCGTCACGCGGAGGCGACGCGCGTCGACATCCTCATCGCGGTCTCGTCGACCGAGGTTCGGGTCGTCGTCACCGACAACGGCCGGGGACTCGGCGAGCTCGGCCGACGCAGCGGGCTCGACAACCTCGACCGACGCGCGACCACCCGCGGTGGTACGTTCACCACGGCGGCACGCGCGCCGTCCGGAACGACTATCGATTGGGCAGTGCCCGTGGTGACCCAGTGACCGACCCCGTCCGCCTCTTCCTGCTCGACGACCACGAGATCGTGCGTCGCGGGCTGATCGACCTGCTCTCGGGCGAACCCGATTTCGCCGTCGTCGGCGAGAGCGGCGTGGCCACGGGGGCCGCGGCCGCGATCGTGGCGTCCGGAGCGACCGTCGCGATCCTCGACGGGCGGCTGCCCGACGGCAGCGGAATCGACGTCTGCCGCGATGTGAAGTCGGCCGATCCCGGCATCCGCTGCCTCATCCTCACCTCGTTCGACGACGACGAAGCGGTGCTCGCGGCGGTGCTCGCCGGCGCCGACGGCTACCTGCTCAAGGAGGTGCGGGCGACGAGCCTGGTCGACGCCATCCGCTCGGTCGCGGCCGGCGCGAAGCTGCTCGACCCGGCGGTCACCGAACGCGTGCTCGACCGCGTGCGCTCCCCCGGCACACACGACTCGCCCCTCGGGCTGCTGACGCCGCGCGAGACCGAGATCCTCGCGCTCATCGCCGAGGGAATGTCGAACCGCGAGATCGCCGGCGCGCTGTTCCTCGCCGAGAAGACGGTCAAGAACAACGTCAGCGGAATCCTGTCGAAGCTCGGCATGCAGCGACGCACGCAGGCGGCGGTGCTCGGCGCCGAGTGGCTGCCGAAGCGCAACCACTAGCTTCCGCTCGCCGGCCGACAGGACGACACACCCCGTTCGCACGATCGACAGGGACGAATGGATGCCGCCGGCCGCGGCATCCTGTCGAGGCAGTCGGCGCTAGCCGGCCGCGGTCACCACACCCTCGTAGTGGCGCAGCGTGGCCACGATGAGGTCCAGGTAGTCGTCGACCTCGTCCTGGTCGTACCCGGTGCGGAGCGAGGTGACCTTGAAGCGCACGTTCACGACGTCGTCGCCCGTGAGCGCGATTCCCGTGGCGGCCGCGCCCTCCCGCTCGTAGGTCGCGATGACCGCGCGGGCGGCGGCGAGGAAGTCGTCGACACCGGCGGTCGAGTACCCCTCGCGGAAGCGGGTGTTCGTGAAGGTCTTGTCGAGGAGGCTCGACGAGCGGAGCGCGGGCCCGCCCTCGTTCTCGGACGGTGCGGGGATAGTCATGCGCCCACCCTAATCGTCGAGCATCGCCAGCAGCTTCTCGACGGTGCGCACGTTGCGCCCCGTGGCGACGGCGCCGAGCGACGTGAAGAAGCGCGGTGGCACCTTCGACTTGGAGATTCCGTCGGGACACCACTGGTAGATCGCGGAATCCCCGAGCGCCAGGCGTTCGGGAGCCAGCGACTCGGCGCTCGGCGCGGCGACGGCCGCGGCATCCAGGGGCCCGTCGAGAAAGCAGACGATCGCCCGGGAGGGGTCGTCGATGACGTCGGCCAGCGGGTTGGCCGCGGCGACCGCGCGGAAACGGTCGGCGGTCAGCAGCACGACGTCGGAGCTCACACCCGTCGCCGCCTCGGTCGCCCGCGAGAGGGTCGCGGCGTCGACCGGGCCGTCGCTGTCGAAGACGACGTTGCCGCTGCGCAGGAGCGTGCGCACGTCGGTGAGTCCGAGCGACTCATAGACCGACGTCAATTCGGACATTGCCAGGGCCTTCGCGGTTCCCACGTTGATGCCGCGCAGCAGGGCGACGTAGCGGTCGGTCATGCGACCCACCATAGGGCTCGGCGGGTGTCAATGGAGTCAGGCTGGATAGCCACGTTCAGGTCGTACGGCTATGTTGAGATTCGGTTTCACCACTCTCAAGGGGATTAATGACTGTCTGGCCCGGATCCGCATACCCGCTCGGCGCGACTTACGACGGGAATGGCACGAACTTCGCACTCTTCAGCGAATCAGCGGAGCGGATCGAGCTCTGTCTGTTCGACGACGACCGCGTGGAGACCCGCTTCGAACTGACCGAGGTCGACGCCTACGTCTGGCACGGCTACCTGCCGCAGGTACAGCCGGGCCAGCGCTACGGCTACCGCGTGTACGGCCCGTACGACCCGCTGAACGGCGAGCGCAGCAACCCGAACAAGCTGCTGCTCGACCCGTACGCCAAGGCGACGACGGGCCGCATCGAGTGGAACCCGGCCGTGTTCCCGTACAACTTCGGCGAGGAGCTCTCGCGCAACGACGAGGATTCCGCGCCGTACACGATGCTCGGCGTCGTCATCAACCCGTTCTTCGACTGGGCCGGCGACCGTCATCCGCGCACGCCGTACTCGGACACGTTCATCTACGAGGCGCACGTCAAGGGCCTCACCAAGCTGCACCCCGGGATCCCCGAGGACCAGCGAGGCAGCTACGGCGGCGTCGCCCACCCGGTCATGATCGAGCACTACCAGAAGCTCGGAGTGACCGCGGTCGAGCTGATGCCCGTGCACCAGTTCATCAACGACTCCTCCCTCGAGGAGAAGGGCCTCAACAACTACTGGGGCTACAACACCATCGGCTTCTTCGCACCGCACTCGGGCTACGCCTCGAACGGCGAACTCGGCCAGCAGGTCCAGGAATTCAAGGGCATGGTGCGCTCGCTCCACGACGCCGGCATCGAGGTCATCCTCGACGTGGTCTACAACCACACCGCGGAGGGCAACCACCTCGGCCCGATGCTGTCCATGCGCGGCATCGACGACAAGGCGTACTACCGTCACGTCGACGGCAGCCCCGAGTACTACATGGACTACACCGGCACGGGCAACTCGCTCAACGTCGGCCACCCGCACACCCTACAGCTCATCATGGACAGCCTGCGCTACTGGGTGACCGAGATGCACGTCGACGGCTTCCGCTTCGACCTCGCCTCCACCCTCGCCCGCGAGTTCTACGACGTCGACAAGCTGTCGACCTTCTTCGAGCTCGTGCAGCAGGACCCGATCGTCTCCCAGGTGAAGCTCATCGCCGAGCCGTGGGATGTCGGCCCCGGCGGCTACCAGGTCGGCAACTTCCCGCCGCAGTGGACGGAGTGGAACGGCAAGTACCGCGACACCGTGCGCGACTTCTGGCGTGGCGAGCACTCCACCCTGGGCGAGTTCGCCGAGCGGCTCACGGGGTCTGCGGACCTGTACGAGCACTCGGGACGCCGCCCCGTGGCATCCATCAACTTCGTCACCGCCCACGACGGGTTCACGCTCGCCGACCTCGTCTCGTACAACGAGAAGCACAACGACGCCAACGGCGAAGACAACAACGACGGCGAATCGCACAACCGCTCGAACAACTTCGGCGTCGAAGGCCCCACCGACGACACCCACGTGCTCGAGATGCGGGCCCGACAGCAGCGCAACTTCCTCGCCACCCTGCTCATCTCGCAGGGTGTGCCGATGATCCTGCACGGCGACGAACTCGGCCGCACGCAGGACGGCAACAACAACGTCTACGCGCAGGACAACGAGCTGAGCTGGGTCGACTGGGAGAAGGCCGACGCGCCGCTCATGGAGTTCGTCTCGGCGATCGCCCACCTGCGCAAGGAACACCCCACCTTCCGCCGCAGCCGTTTCTTCGACGGCCGCCCCGTGCGCCGGGCCGAGGGCGAACCCCTGCCCGACATCGGTTGGCTCGCCCCCGACGGCAGCGCCATGTCGCCGGAAGACTGGGATTCCGGCTTCGGCCGCTCGGTCGGCGTGTTCCTCAACGGCGGCGGAATCCGCGGCAAGGACGTGCGCGGCGAACCGATCACCGATGTGCACTTCCTCATCCTGCTGAACGCGCACGTCGAGTCGGTCGAGTTCACGCTCCCGGAAGACGAGTACGCCTCGGCCTGGGAGATCGTCGTCGACACCGCGGGTGCCGGCGTATCGACAGACCCCCGGATGGCGGGCACCACGGTCACCGCGCAGGCGGTCTCGTTGCTCGTGCTTCGACAGTCGTCCGGTCCGGAACCCGACGGCGACAACTCGGTCGCGGCTTCGCTGATCGCTCTCTCCGGTGCGGCCGCTTCGGCGCCCATCAACAACCCCTCGCGACCGGCGGTCTGAACCATGCCCGACATCACCCCCCTCCCCGTCTCCACCTACCGGCTGCAGATCACCGCGGACTTCACGCTGTTCCACGCCGCCGAACTCGTCGACTACGTCAGCTCCCTCGGCGTGGACTGGGTGTACATCTCGCCGATCCTTCGGTCGGCCGACGGTTCCGACCACGGCTACGACGTCGTCGACAACTCGATCATCGACCCCGCACGCGGTGGAGCCGAGGGCCTCGCCGCGCTGTCGGACGCCTGCCACAGCGCCGGCCTCGGGCTGCTCGTCGACATCGTGCCCAACCACCTCGGCGTCGCCGACGCCACGCAGAACGCGTGGTGGTGGGACGTGCTCGAGAAGGGCCGCGACTCGCGCTACGCCGAGGCGTTCGACATCGACTGGGACTTCGGCGGCGGCAAGCTGCGCATCCCCGTGCTGGGAGACGGGCCGACCGCGCTCGACGACCTCACGATCGTCGGCGACGAACTGCACTACTTCGAGAACCGCTACCCGATCGCGCCCGGCACCGCCGACGACGGCGCCTCCCCCGCCGAGGTGCACGACCGCCAGAACTACGAGCTGATCAACTGGCGCCGTGCCGACTCCGAGCTGAACTACCGCCGCTTCTTCGCCGTCAACACCCTCGCCGGTGTGCGCGTCGAGGTGCCGTGGGTGTTCGAGGAGTCGCACGCCGAGATCCTGCGGTGGATCCGCGAGGGCCTCGCCGACGGCCTCCGCGTGGACCACCCCGACGGACTCGCCGACCCCGGCGGATACCTCGACACTCTCGCCGCGGCGACCGGCGGCACCTACGTGCTCGTCGAGAAGATCCTCGAGGGCGACGAGCGCCTCCCCGCTTTCTGGGCCGCCGCCGGCACCACCGGCTACGACGCCCTCGCCGACATCGACCGCGTGCTCGTCGACCGTTTCGGCCGCAAGCGCCTGGACGCCATCGACACTGCCCTACGCGAGCGTGTGCAGCCGGTCGAGTGGAAGACGCTCATCCACGGCACGAAGCGCGGCATCGCCGACGGCATCCTCAACTCCGAGGTGCAGCGGCTGGCCCGCGAATACCACGCGACCCGCCCGCGCGACGAGAAGGACCTCGTGCCCGACGCCGTCGCCGAACTGCTGGCCTGCTTCCCGGTCTACCGCTCCTACCTGCCGAGCGGCGCCGAGCACCTCGAGGAGGCCGCGGAGCTCGCCCGCCGTCACCGTCCCGAGCTCGCCGCGACGATCGACGAGATCCTCCCCGTCCTGCTCGACCCGGCCGAGCCGATGGCCGTGCGCTTCCAGCAGACCTCGGGCATGGTGATGGCGAAGGGCGTGGAAGACACCGCGTTCTACCGCTACTCGCGTCTCGGTTCGCTCACCGAGGTGGGCGCCGACCCCGAGGAATTCAGCATCGGGGTGCCCGAGTTCCACAGCCGCCAGGCCGACCGCCAGGCCACCCTGCCCGGCTCGATGACCACGCTCTCGACCCACGACACCAAGCGCGGCGAAGACACCCGCACCCGCATCACCGTGCTCTCCGAAGTGCCCGACCGCTGGGAGACCGTGCTCGGCACCCTGCGCGAGCTCGCCCCGCTCGGCGACGGACCGCTCGAGAACCTCCTCTGGGAGGCGACCATCGGCGCGTGGCCGGTGAGCGCGGAACGCCTGCACAACTACGCCGAGAAGGCGTCGCGCGAGGCGGGCAACTCCACCAACTGGCTCGACCCGGACGAAGAGTTCGAGAAGCGCATGCACGCGGTCATCGACGCCGCATTCGATGACTCGCGTGTCACCACGGTGATCGAGGACTTCGTCGCAGAGATCGCTCAGGCCGGCTGGTCGAACTCGCTCTCGGCCAAGCTCATCCAGCTGACCGCGCCGGGCGTGCCCGACGTCTACCAGGGCAGCGAGCTGTGGGAGACCAGCCTGGTCGACCCCGACAACCGCCGCCCGGTCGACTACGACATCCGCCGCCTCTACCTCGCGGCCGTCGACGCCGGAGCGCACCCCGAGATCGACGAGACCGGCGCCGCCAAGCTTCTCGTCACGGCGAACGCCCTGCGACTGCGCCGCGACCGCCCCGAGCTGTTCACCCGCTACGCGCCGCTCGAGGCCATGGGCGAGAAGAGCGCCCACGCGATCATCTTCGACCGCGGCGGCGCCGTCACCATCGCCACGCGCCTCCCCGTCGGCCTCGCCGCGAGCGGCGGGTGGGACGACGCCAGCGTCATGCTGCCCGGCCACGAGCTCGTCGACGTCATCAGCGGACGCCGCTACCCGGGCGGCAACCTGCCGCTCGCCGACCTCTTGCACAAGTACCCGGTCGCGTTGCTCGCACCGGTCATCGAAGGATAGAAAATGACCGACTACCGCGTGTGGGCCCCGACAGCCTCGAGCGTCGAACTCCACGTCGGCGACCAGGTCGTCGCCCTCGAATCCACCACCGGCGGCAACTGGCAGGTGCCCGCGGGCACCGAGGTCCCCACCGCTGCGGGGACCCGCTATTTCTATACGGTGGATGGCGCAGCCGACGAACTGCCCGACCCGCGCTCGCGCCGCCAGCCCGACGGCGTCCACGCGGCGAGCGCCGTCGACGACCCGGCGGCCTTCGCCTGGACCGACGGCGCCTGGACCGGCCGCCAGCTCGCGGGCGGCGTGATCTACGAGCTCCACATCGGCACCTTCACCCCCGAGGGCACCCTCGACTCCGCGATCGACCGTCTCGACCACCTCGTCGAGCTCGGCATCGACTTCGTCGAGGTGCTGCCGGTCAACGCGTTCAACGGCACGCACAACTGGGGCTACGACGGCGTGCTCTGGTACGCGGTGCAGGAGACCTACGGCGGACCGGAGGCGTACCGTCGCTTCGTCGACGCGTGCCACGCTCGCGGGCTCGCCGTGATCCAGGACGTGGTCTACAACCACCTCGGCCCGAGCGGCAACTACCTGCCGAAGTTCGGACCGTACCTGCACGAGGCGAGCGCCAACACCTGGGGTTCCTCGGTCAACCTCGACGAGGTCGAGGTGCGCCGCTACGTGCTCGACAACGTCGCCATGTGGCTGACGGACTTCCACGTCGACGGCCTGCGCCTCGACGCGGTGCACGCCCTCGTCGACGAGTCGACCCCGCACATCCTGCAGGAGATGGCCGAAGAGACCGACGCTCTCAGCGCCCACCTCGGACGCCCGCTCACGCTGATCGCGGAGAGCGACATGAACGACGCCTCGATCGTCGCACCCCGGGAGGCGACCGGCTACGGCCTCGACGCCCAGTGGAGCGACGACTACCACCACGCCCTGCACGTGGCGCTCACCGGCGAGACGACCGGCTACTACGCCGACTTCGCCTCGCTGGGCGCCCTCGCCAAGGTCTCCACCGGCGGCTTCTTCCACGACGGCACCTACTCGTCGTTCCGCGAACGCGACCACGGCCACCCCATCGACCCCGTCACCCCCACCTGGCGGCTCGTCACCTTCTCGCAGGATCACGACCAGATCGGCAACCGCGCCGCCGGCGACCGGCTCACGGCGACGCTCGGCTACGGCCAGCTCGCCGTCGGCGCCGTGCTCACCGTGCTCAGCCCGTTCACCCCGATGCTGTTCATGGGCGAGGAGTGGGGGGCCACCACGCCGTGGCAGTTCTTCACCTCGCACCCCGAGCCCGACCTGGGCAAGGCCACCGCCGAGGGCCGCATCGCCGAGTTCGCGGCCATGGGCTGGGATCCGGACTCCGTGCCCGACCCGCAGGACCCGCAGACCTTCGAGAACTCCAAGCTCGACTGGTCCGAGCTGGCCGGAGTCGACCACGCCCGCCTGCTGGCGCTCTACCGCGAGCTCATCGCCCTCCGTCACACCCTCCCCGCACTCACGCACCCGAGCTTCGAGCGCCTGCGCGCCTCCTACGACGACGAGTCGCGCTGGTTCCGGCTCGAGCGCGACGACGTGTCGGTGGTCGCCAACTTCGGCGACCAGGAGCTCGCGCTGCCGGTGCTGTCCGGCAGCGTCATCCTGAGTACGGATGCCGCGGCCGACCTCTCCGGCACGACGCTGACGCTCCCGGCGCACTCCGCCGTGGTGCTCCAGCACTGACGCCGTTCCCCGCCGACAGTTAATTTAGTTGTCGCTGAAAGTTTTTTGCCGGATCGGGAATAGCTTCCAGGTCCATACGCTTGAATGAAACTATGGGCACCGCCGTGCTCGATATTTCTCTTATCTTCACTGGAGTACACACATGACTATCGACGTAGCCACCATCCCCGCCGGAACCTGGACCCTCGACCCCACGCACTCGGACATCACCTTCTCCGTGCGTCACCTCGCCATCTCCAAGGTGCGCGGCTCGTTCGAGAAGTTCGACGTCACCGTCGTCACCACCGAGAACCCCGCCGACACCAAGATCACCGCTTCGGTCGACGTCGCCTCGGTCAACACCAACCAGGCCGACCGCGACGGCCACCTCAAGACGAGCGACTTCTTCCTCGTCGAAGAATTCCCCACGATGGACTTCGCTTCCACCGGCGTCCGCGTCGAGGACGACACCTTCTTCGTCGACGGCGACCTCACGCTCCGTGGCGTCACCAAGGCAGTCACCCTCAAGGGCGAGCTCGGCGGCATCATCACCGACGGCTACGGCCAGACCAAGCTCGGCGCTTCGGCCTCGACCAAGATCAACCGCCTCGACTACGGCGTCAACTGGAACGCAGCGCTCGAGGCCGGCGGCCTCACGCTCGGCAACGACGTCACCATCAACTTCGAGATCCAGGTCGTTCTCCAGCCGTAAGTCTCACCGCACCACAGCCGTCAGATACCCACGCGGCACTTGCGCCCTCATTCGAACATGTGTTCGAATGAGGGCGTGAGGCGGTTAATGGGATGAGATGGGCCAACCAGGCGATCAGCACCGAACAGAGCAACTCTCTGACGGGGCTGGCCAAACTGAGCAACGTGGTGCGCAGCGTGCAGACGCCGGAGTTCGCGGGCATCACCTTCCACGAGGTGCTGGCGAAGACCGCGCTCAACCACGTACCGGGGGCGAGCAACGCCATGCCGTTCGCGTGGACGATCAACCCGTACCGCGGGTGCAGCCACTCCTGCGTGTACTGCTTCGCCCGCAACACGCACACCTACCTCGAGTTCGACGCGGGTCGTGACTTCGACAACGAGATCATCGTCAAGATCAACGTCGCCGAGGTCGTGGCGAAAGAACTCCGTACCAAGCGCGACCGCGTGCCGGTGGTCGCCCTCGGCACCAACACCGACCCGTACCAGCGGGCCGAGGGCCGTTACCGGCTGATGCCGGGCATCATCGCCGCCCTCGCCGAGGCCGAGACTCCCTTCTCGATCCTCACCAAGGGCACGCTTCTGCGCCGCGACCTTCCGCTGCTGGTCGAGGCGAACAAGCGGGTGCCCGTGTCGCTGGCCATGTCGATCGCGATCTTCGACGACGACCTGCAGCAGTCCGTCGAACCCGGAACCCCCACCGCCAAGGCACGGCTCGCGACGGTCACCGCGGTGCGCGAGGCCGGTCTCGACTGCTCGGTGTTCATGATGCCGATCCTCCCCCACCTCACGGACACCAACGCCCACCTCGACGAGGCGCTACGGCAGATCAAGGCCGCCGGCGCCACGAGCGTGCTGTACACCGCGATGCACCTGCGCCCCGGCACCAAGGAGTGGTTCATGCTCTGGCTCGAACGCGAGCACCCCGACCTCGTCGAGAAGTACCGCTACATGTACTACGGGGTCAACTCCTACGCGCCCAAGGAGTACCGAAAGTGGTTGGCCGCGAAGATCCAGCCGCTGATCCGCAAGCACGGTCTCACCCGCGGCCACGAAGACCCGACGACGGGCGGGGTCGCCGCCGCACCCGTCCGTTCGTTCGGCTACAGCCAGAGCAAGACCGATGCGAGGGGCGAGCGGATGCCGCTGTCCCCACTGATCGCGGAGGAGCTGCCACCCACCGCGGCCATCGCCGCGATCGGCGCGCCCACACTGTTCTGAGGCGGCATCCGCCCTAGCCACACCCGCGCTTTCTTCGCCATGCTGGAATGAACCGGCACCGCGACAGCGTTGACCCATGCACGGCAACACGAGGGAGCAGACCGTGACGAACACGAACGCGACGACCACAGATTTCGACTGGGTGGCACTGCAGCACCGCGCGCACCAGGAATTCGCGAAGCGCATCGCCGCGGTCGACGACTGGTCGGGCCCGACTCCCGACACCGACTGGACGGTCCGCGACCTCGTGGCGCACGTCGTCGAAGAGCAGCAGTGGGTTCCGCACCTGCTGGCCGGCCGCTCGATCGCGCAGGCGAAAGCGAGCATCGAGACCCTGCGCGACGACCTGGCCGAAGAATGGGCCCTGTACTCGCTGGCCGCGTCCGCCGCGTGGAAGAGCACGCCGGCGGACGCCAACGTGCAGCTCTCCTACGACACCGTCACGGTCGAGGCGTACCTGCGCGAGCAGGTGGCCGACGTCACTATCCACGCGTGGGATCTCGCCCGGGCCGTGGGCGCCGACGAGACGCTCGACGACGAGCTCGTGCGCGCGGTGTGGACGGTATTCGAACCGCAGCGCGACGCGCTCGAGGCCAGCGGCCTGTTCGCGTCGCCCGTGCCCGTCGCCGACGACGCCCCGCTGCAGTCACGTCTGCTCGCCATCACGGGCCGCGACGACCGCCGCTAGCGCTATAAGCCGGTTTGCCCGGCTCTACAATCCCTGTCGCCCATAACGACCGGGTGCTTACCATGTGCAGGCATTCTGCTCGCGCGAGGAGGCACGTAGTGAAGGTGGAACAGGACCGACGTCCGATCGCCGTCGACATTCGACTCGACGCACTCTCCGGTACCGAATGGCGAGTCTGCGACAGGAGGGTAGCGGAAAGCGACCACCTGTCTATACTCGGATTCATAGAGTTGAGGAATGGACACTTCGAGGTGACCGCGATGAGTTCGCCCGGGGACCGAGTGATTTTCGATTCGATGGGAGAAGCCCGACAATCGTTCGCGTCGCAGGATGCGACGCTTATTCACAGGGAACAGACTGTGGTCTAGTCTTCATTTCTATACGCGTACCACCCAGTGCGACGGGGCACTGGGCGACTCTCCCGCCCGAGGGGAGAGCACGAACAATGGAAGTGGATATGGGCAAAATACTGTACGGCGAATCAGGCATCGAAGTGGTTTTCGACGACAGGGCGATGGCGCATCTGCAATTGGTCATCGGCGCCAAGCTGCGTCGTCGTGAGAGCTTCTTCTTCTCCTGGAAAGACGATGCGAGCGTCGGCGACGGGCGCAGCAGTATCTGGCTCGACTCCTCGATCCCGCTCTACTTCCGCTACTCGGGCAGCAAGCCCGTCACCATCAACCGCGAATGGCTCGACATCCTCACGCTCTCCGCCCACACCGCACAGGGTCTCCAGTTCACCGGCGAACCGAACGGCGACACCCCGGCGCCGCGGTCGCAGGTCTGACGCCGCCGCGGGCCTGATCCGCCGCAGCCCTAGCAGGGGTCGCGCACGCGGGCTAGCAGGCAAACGTACAGGTCGATATTTGGTTCACTGGGGTGTCCCCCGTTCGAGGGATCACACCCAGAATTGGACCAGAATCACCATGGTGCTCATCTCTCCGAGCCGTCGGCCCCACTCCACCTCCCCCGTCAGCATCGCGATGGTCGACGACGACCTGCTCAGCGTGCTCACCCCCAACGAAACCCTCGGTTTCGTGCACCGTGTCGGGCCGGTCTTCGTCGCCCTCCGCGGTTCCGACCTCGCCCACGCGGTCGAAGTCGGGCAGTCGCTCTCGCGCGAAAGAGCGATCGAACTGGTGCAGAGCGCCTAGCCATTCGGGAGTCGTTCGCATCGTGCGCACGGTGTGAACAATAGAGTGGAGGTCGTGACCGACTACACGCCTCGCCCTTGGCTGGCCAGCTACGCCCCCGGAGTCCCCCACGAGATCGAGCTGCCCGAGGGCTCTCTGTACGACCTCGTGAAGCACTCCGTCGACGAATTCGGCGAGAACGTGGCGCTCGAATTCTTCGGCGCGACCACCACCTACGCCCGACTCGGCGAGCAGATCAACCGCGCGGCCGAGGGCCTCCGCAAGCTCGGCGTGAAGAAGGGCGACCCCGTCGCCCTCGTGCTTCCCAACGCCCCGCAGCACATCGTGGCGTTCTACGCGGTGCTGCGGCTCGGCGCGATCGTGGTCGAGCACAACCCGCTCTACACGCCGCGCGAACTCCGCCACCAGTTCGAAGACCACGGCGCCAAGTTCGTCATCGCCTGGAACAAGGTGGTCGAGACGATCCAGGCTTTCCCCGAGGATGTCGCGGTGGACACCATCGTCTCCGTGGACATCACCCGCGCCATGCCCCTGCTCACGCGCACGATGCTCCGTCTGCCGATCTCGAAGGCGCGTGAGTCGCGCGCGGCCCTGACCACTTCCGTGCGGAACACCGTCCTCTGGAAGGACCTCGTCGCGAACAAGCCGATCGCCGACTCCGTGCCGCGACCCGGCGCCGACGATGTCGCGCTGCTGCAGTACACGAGCGGCACCACGGGCACCCCGAAGGGCGCCACACTGAGCCACGTGAACCTCACCACGAACGCCGCGCAGTCGCGCGCCTGGGTGCCGACGATCCCCCGCGGCACCGCCGTCGTCTACGCGGTGCTCCCGATGTTCCACGCCTACGGGCTCACGCTCTGCCTCACCTTCGCGATGAGCATGGGGTCCCGGCTCGTGCTGTTCCCGAAGTTCGACCCCGACCTCGTGCTCGCCGTCGCGAAGAAGCGTCCGGCCACGTTCCTGCCCGCGGTCCCCCCGATCTACGAGCGGCTCGCGAAGGCCGCGAAGGACAAGGGCGTCTCGCTCCAGGGCATCCAGATCGCCATCTCCGGCGCCATGCCGCTCTCCGCGGCCGTCGTCGAGCCGTGGGAGGCCGAGACCGGCGGGTACCTCGTCGAGGGCTACGGCCTCTCCGAGACGTCGCCCGTGCTGATGGCGAACCCCGTCGGCCCGACGCGTCGCGCCGGCACCGTCGGACTCCCGCTGCCCAACACCGAGGTGCGTGTCGTCGACCCCGAGAACCCCACGGTCGACCGCGCCCCGGGCGAGTCGGGCGAGCTCATCGTGCGCGGCCCCCAGGTGTTCAGCGGCTACTGGCGCAAGCCCGAGGAGAGCGCGGCGGTCTTCGTCGAGTCGACCGACGACGGCGCCCACTGGTTCCGCACCGGCGACATCGTGCGCATCGACGAGGACGGTTTCGTCAGCATCGTCGACCGCATCAAGGAACTGATCATCACCGGCGGGTTCAACGTCGCACCGAGCGAGGTCGAAGAGTGCCTCCGCGGGTTCCCGGGCATCGCCGACGCCGCCGTCGTCGGTCTGCCCGACGCCCACTCCGGCGAGGCTGTCGTCGCCGCGGTCGTGCTCGACGCCGGCGCCACGCTCGACGAGGACGGCGTGCGCGCCCACGTGCGCGCCAACCTCACGCCCTACAAGGTGCCCAAGCGCTTCGTCGTCGTGGAAGAACTGCCCAAGTCGCTCATCGGCAAGGTGCTGCGACGCCAGGTGCGCGACACGCTGCTCGCCGGAGACTGACCGTGACGCAACCACGCGTGATCGGCCGCACGCCGAGCGAACGGTCGGCCCGCTACCTGCGCTGGTCGCTCGGGCCGTTCCTCGCGGGGTTCTCGGCCGCCGTGCTGAGCCCGCTGACCTCGGGCGCCGTCGAGACCGTGCTGTCGCTCGTCGCCCCGGTGCTGCTCGTACTCGCGCTGCTGCTGGTCGGCATCGCCGTGACCCAGACCACCCGGCGCCCAGAGCTGGTCTGGATCGTCGTGGGGATCCTGGTCTTCTGGGTGGTCAACAGTTCGCTCTACCTCCACCTCGTCGACCTCGCAAACAACTCGCTCGACGACGTGCCGAGCGAGGAGGCCATCGCGCTGCTCTCCACCCTGTTCACCGCCGGCGTCGGGGCGCTGGTGGCGGCCGCGCTCATCGTGATCGTGGGCTGGGTGGTGCGCCCCGGCCGCTGGCTCGCGCTGAACGGGCCGGGCGGCCAGTCGTAGCAGTCAGGCGCCAGGGATCGGGAAGACCAGCAGCGTGCTGCTCGCCGTCGCCACGACGCGGTTCTCGCTGTCGGTGACCACGGCCTCCGCGAAGGCGATCCGCGACCCCGGCTTGACCACGGTGCCGACCACGGTCAGCGGGCCCGTCGTCGCGCTCACCGCGCGCAGGTAGCTGACCTTGATCTCGAGCGAGGTGTACCCGGTGCCGGCCGGCAGGGTCGATTGCACGGCACACCCGGCGGCCGAGTCGAGTGCGGTGCAGACGAAACCCCCGTGCACGGCTCCGATCGGGTTGTAGTGCGATTCGTCGGGCTGGCAGGTAAAGGTCGCGCTGCCGCGCTCCACCGACACGAGCGTCATGCTCATCAGTGTGACGATGGGCGGCGGCGGAATCTCCCCGTCGATCATCGCCTGCAGATAGTCGAGTCCCGGCATCGTGGTCGCCTTGGTGGCGCCGATCATCGGGTCGTCCCACTCGATGGTGCGACTACGGACGACGTCGTTCTGTGCGGTCATGACCCCAGTGTGCAACTACCCCGGAGCGGTGACGAAATCGATGAGTTCTTCGACTCTTCCGAGCAGCACGGGCTCGAGATCGTTGTAGGAATTCACCTGACCGAGGATGCGCTTCCACGCCCGGGCGATGTCGGCCTGGTCCGCGTGCGGCCAGCCGAGCGCCTCGCAGATACCGTGCTTCCACTCGGTACCTCGCGGGATCACGGGCCACTCGCGCAGTCCGAGCCTGGCCGGTTTCACCGCCTGCCAGATGTCGATGAACGGGTGCCCCACCACGAGCACGTGCGCACCGTGCGGCCCGCGCGCCACGGCGTCGGCGATGCGGCTCTCCTTCGAGTGGGGAACCAGGTGGTCGACGAGCACCCCGAGCCTGCGGGTCTTTCCCGGGCCGAACTCGGCGACGAGCCCGACGAGGTCGTCGACACCCTCGAGGTACTCGACGACGACGCCCTCGACGCGCAGGTCGTCGCCCCAGACGCGCTCGACGAGTTCCGCATCGTGGCGGCCCTCGACGTAGATCCTGCTCGGGAGCGCGACGCGGGCCGCGGCATCCGCCACTCTGAAGGAGCCGGAGGCGGTCCTGACCGGCCCCGCCATTTTCTTCGCCGGCGGGCCGAGGGTGACACGCTGGCCGTCGACGAGGAATCCGCCGCCGAGGGGGAAGGCCCGGATCTTGCCGTGGCGGTCTTCCAGCTCGACGCTGCTGCTCTCGATACGCACGATGGCGCCGACGAATCCGGTGGCGGCGTGTTCGAGCACGAGGTCGCGCTCGGCGGCCACGGTGGGTGCTGCGCTGAGCACGGGGCGTTTGGAGAACCCGGCGAGCGGGTCGCCGGCGTAGCGGTCGTGCACCGGTCTACTCCGCGTCGACGGGAGGCGCGAGGTGCAGGTACTTCTCGTGCACCTGGGCGCTGGTGTGGCCGTCGGTGCCGTCGAGGTGGGTCTGCGGGGAATCGAACTCGACGACCCAGATGCGGGTCGGGCCGCCCGAGTTGGTGACGCGCTGGATGGCGGCGCCGCCGGTGCCGACGATGATGCCGCTCGGCTCGTCGGGCCACGGGGAGGGGTCGTCGGCGGAGACCGATTCGACGTACACCTGGGCGCCGATGCCGAAGTCGTGGGTGGAACCGGGGCCTGATGCGGTCGTCATGACCCCATTGTCGCCCACACCTCGCTAGACGCCGGCCTGACGTGCCGTGCGTGCCTGCGTCCGTCGGTCACGGACGGCGGCGGGCCAGGTGATCACGAGCGCGCCGAGCACGCCGATGCAGGTTCCGAGCGTGTTGGAGGCGAGGTCGCGGGGGTCGGAGACGCGGTCGGGCAGCCAGACGCTCTGGGCGAGTTCGATCCAGCAGGAGGCGAGCAGACCGACGACGATCGCGGCCCACCAGCGGCGGCGACCGAGCAGGAGGACGACGAAGACCCCCATCGGCATAAAGAGCACGATGTTCGCGATGAACTCGGCGCGGTCCCAGGTCACCCAGTCGGTCGAGTCGTAGCGCTGGAAGAGGTCGACGAGACGGCCGAGCAGCGAGAACGCCCGCTCGCTGTTCGCGGAGGGCGTCAGAGTCACCCAGGCGAGCCCTGCGAGGTACACCACCGTCAGCAAGCTGAGGAGGGGGTGGCGGCGGAACACTCGAAGATCTTCTCAGGTGTGCCTCCGCGCAAAGTGGGAGAACCCCGGGTGCGGCATGTGAGCGAGCCGCTGCTTTTTGCGCGGCCGGACGGCAGGATAGAACCATGACGGAACCCGTGATCAACCAGGTTGCCGAGCGCAACAGATTCACCCTCAGTATCGGCGACGAGGTGATCGGCAAGGCGCTCTACACCGACGCCGACGGCCGACGCACGTTCGTGCACACCGAGGTCGACCCGGCACACGAGGGTCACGGCTACGCCAGCCTGCTCATCTCGACCGCGGTCGCCGAGACCCGCGACCAGAACCTACGCATCGTGGGCCAGTGCCCCATGGTGGCGCACTGGCTCGGCAAGCATCCCGAGTACGACGAGTTCGTCGACCCCGTCGGCAGCTAGATCACCAACAGAAATCCCTCGACGACCAGGTCGCGCACGCTCGGCAACACCTCGGCGAGCAACTCGGACTCGTCCACCTCGAGCAGCTGGGCGACCGCCGAGCAGATCGCGCCGATCGGCAGTTCGCCGTCGCTCGCGCCGACCACGGCGGCGAGTGCGGTGCCGAGCGGGAACGTGCGGCCGAAACCGCCGCCCTGCCGCAGGTCCATCACCGTGGGGTGTTCGTCGCCCGGCCAGTAGTGGCGTTCCTCCGTCACGTCCCCGGCGACAGCGAACGTCGCCTGCGCGAGCGCCGCGTCGTCGAGGCCCGCGACACTGTCGTGTGCGGCCAGCGTCGCCGCGATGTGCACGCCGAGTCCGGCGGCGTTGTGGCCGAGCGGCCCGGTCAGCCGCTCCAGCCGACGAAGGGTGGGCTCGCCGGCGAGCGGACGACGCAGGGTGACGTAGCCGAAGCCCACCGCGGTGGCCCCGCGTGCCGCGAAGTCGTCGAGCCACGCGGTGTAGAGGCGGTCGAACTCTGGCGTGCGCGGCAGGATCCCGCCGTCGCGGATCCAGGTCTCGGCGTAGAGCGCCGCGTCCTGCACCTCGCGCTCCACGATCCAGGCGTCGAGACCGGTGCCGTCGAGCCACTCGTTCAGACGGTCGAATGCGTCGGCGCCGTCGCGGTACTCCCAGTTGCCGAGCAGCTGGGCGACGCCTCCCGGCACCAGGGCGGCAGCCGCGCCCGCGATGACCGACGCGACCAGGTCGTCGCCGGCGAGCCCTCCGTCGCGGTACTCGTACTCGGGCACTCCCTCGACGCGGGGCGTGATCACGAAGGGCGGGTTCGACACGATGTGGTCGACGCGCTCCCCCGCGACCGGCTCGTAGAGGCTGCCCAAACGGAACTCGATCGACGTCACCCCGTTGAGTTCGGCGTTGAACCGGGCGAGTGCGAGTGCGCGCTCGGAGATGTCGGTGGCGATGACCCGTTTGGCGTGACGGGCGGCATGCAGGGCTTGGATGCCGCAGCCGGTGCCCAGGTCGAGCACGGTATCCACGCGGGTGCCGAGCATGAGCCCGGCCAGGGTGGTCGACGCCCCGCCGACGCCGAGCACGTGGTTTTCGCCGATGGCGTGGCCGAGCGCGGCCTCGCCGAGATCGGAGGCGATCCACCAGCTGCCGGGACCGAGAGCGTCGACGAAGGCGTGCGGCCTGAGGTCGACGAGCGGCCGCACCGCGTCGCCGTCACGGACGACGAGACCGAGGGCGACGGCCCCGGCGACTCCGAGCGCGGGCAGGGCGTCGTCGAGCTGCCTCGCCCCCACCGGCAGGCCCAGGATGAAGAGGGTCGCGAGCGTGCCGGCACCCTCCGCCGCGACGAGCGCACGTCTCGCGGGTTCACGCTGGCCTCGGCGAAGGGCTGCCGCGGCATCCTCGCCCCAGAGGTCGTCGATCGCGATCGTGGTGAAGGGAGCCGCGAAGAGGTCGTCGCGTAGACGGGAGATGAGGTCGGAAGTCACTCGAGTCATTCAACCGCATGCCGCGGGTGGCCGTCGCAGTGCGCGTGCCGCAATTGTGAGCGGCGCCCCATGCCCGGTCAAGCCCCGAGTGCCGCCGTGCACGAGTGCCTACCGTTGCTGGTGGGCACGCTGGGGTTGCCCGAACCCCACCCGCAGGAGGTTCCACATGCGCCGCGTCTACTATTCGAGCGGATCCGTCCTCACCGCCGACAGCATCGCCGCCGCGGTGCTCGAGTACGCCGAAGCGCTCGCCAAAAACGGCCGCGCCGACATCGTCGCGGTGCCGGTGGTGCTCGCCTCGGGCCACGTGGGCACCGCCACACTGCTCATCGGGCCGACCAGCCAGCTGGCGAGCGTCACCGAAGAATCGGAACTGCCGTCGCCCGACGACGACCAACTTGTCGCGGACCTCCAGGATCGGTCACGCCGTCTGGGCAGCCCGAAGCCGGCAGCCCACCAGTACGCCGAGTATCTGACGGCGCACGAGGACTACGAGTAGCGGGAGGTCAGGACGCGGGCTCTTCGACGATCCGCAGGCCGCCGGGGCTGTTGGCGCTGACGGTGAGGGCTTCGAGCCAGAGCCGGTTGACGGCGGGCGGCTGTGAGGCCGGGTACTTGAAGTAGAGGGGGATCGAACGGTGCATCCAGATGCAGCTTCGTCCGTCGCCGACACCGGGCTCGTCTTTCCACGAGAACAGGAAGCCTTCGTCACGACGGAGTTTCGCCACGATCACTGCCTGAAGATGTGCGAGCACCCGGTCGTCGAATTCGATTTCCAAATTCGAGTTGCCATATACCAGCGTTCCCACGTGGCCCCCACTTCCTTGCTCTACCTCGTCGTGCAGGCGCGCAGGAACCCTGCGATACCTGACCCGAGCGTATCCCGGAATCCCCGCCAACGCGGATTGAGACCCCGGGGGTGGTGGCTGCCCAAGACCCCCGGTAGGGTTCTCCGTCGTCTCGAACGCCCCGCGAGCATGTGTACGCTGTCCACGAGATCCGCGCTTTCCGCTCGACCACCGCACAGGAGCCCCGTTGGACGCCAGCACCGCAGCCTCGAACCGCGCCACGTACCGGCACGGAGATTTGCGCCAGGCGCTGCTCGCCGCGGGTCTCGAACTGGCCCGGTCGGGCGGGCCCGACGCCGTTGTGCTGCGGGAGTCGACGCGCCAGGTGGGCGTCTCCCCCAACGCTGCCTACCGGCACTTCGCCGACCGGTTCGCCCTGCTCGCCGCTGTCTCGGCCACCGCGCAGGGCCTCGTCGCCGACGCCATGCTCGACGAGGTTCACGCGGTGACCGAGACCCCGGACGCCGCGGCCGACGCCCGCGCCCGGCTGCGGGCCGTCGGCACCGGCTACCTCCGGTTCGCCCGCGAAGAACCCGGCCTGTTCCGGACGGCGTTCTCCGTCCCCGACAATCTCGCGAATTCCGCGTCGCCGTCGAAGGCCGGCGCGGCCGGTCTCACGCCCTTCGAGGTGCTGGCCTCCGCCTTGGACGAGCTCGAGCGCGTCGGTGCGCTGCCGTCCGACCGCCGGCAGGGCAGCGAGCTGCTCGCCTGGTCGGCGGTGCACGGGCTCGGCATGCTCGTGATCGACGGCCCGCTGCGGGGGCTCACCGACGCCATGATCGACGGGGCCACCACGCGGTTGCTCGACCTGGTGGAACGCGGGCTCTGACCGGGGACGATCCACGGCCGCGGCCCGGGGTACGCTGAAATCACCGACCACGCCGACGAGGAGATCGTGAAGCCACTCAGCGAGACCGACATCCGCTCCAGCATCGTCAATGCCTCGCGTGGGGACATCGACCGGATGCCCCTCCCCGGCCTGCACGAGGTCATGTGGGACGACCGGGAATACCTCGGCTGGCGCGATCCGCAGTCGCGGCTCCGTGGCTACCTCGTGCACTGGGCGGGCGACGTGCCCGTCGGCATCGTGCTGCGTGCCTCCGAGGTCGGGCTCACCCGGGGCATCTCGGCCATGTGCGCGTTCTGCCGTACCCCGCAACCCTCGCACCAGGTCACCATGTTCACAGCCCCGCGTGCCGGCCAGGCCGGGCGCGACGGCAACACGATCGGCACCTATATCTGCGACGACCTCGCCTGCTCGCTCATGATCCGCATCCTCCCCGCCGCGCACCCGCTGAACCCCGACCCGGCCGACGTCGTCGCCGCGCGTGCCGAGGGGCTTCTCACCCGGGTGCAGAACTTCACCGCCGACATCCTGCGCACCGCCTGACCCATGCCCACCCGGTTGCTGCTGCTTGCCGACACGCACGTGCCGAAGCGCGCACGGGCGCTGTCGCCGCAGGTGTGGGCCGCGGTCGACGCGGCCGACCTCGTCGTGCACGCGGGCGACTGGGTCGAACCGCCGCTGCTCGACGAGCTCGAGGCCCGTGCGGCTCGACTCGTCGGCGTGTGGGGCAACAACGACGGCCCCGAACTGCGGCGACGGCTGCCGGAGGTCGCCCGGTTCACGGTCGACGGTCTGCGCTTCGCCGTCGTACACGAGACGGGATCCGCGGCGGGCCGGGAGGAGCGCTGCGATCACGACTACCCCGACACCGACGTCCTCGTATTCGGGCACAGTCACATCCCGTGGGACACGGTGGCCCCGGGCGGGCTGCGCCTGCTCAACCCCGGCTCCCCCACCGACCGCCGCCGCCAGCCGGTGTGCACCATGATGACGGCGACGGTGGATGCCGGGCGGCTCTCGCAGCTCACCCTCGTACCGGTCGACCGCTAGGGGCTTGCCGGGCTCCACGCCCGGTGAGACCGTGGAGGCATGACTGACGACACCGACCTCGAGACCATCCGCACGATCATCGGAGCAGCGAAGGTCGCGGTACTCACGACCACCTCCGCGTCCGGCGAGCTGCACAGCCGCCCGCTCGCCGTCCTCGACGCACCGTTCGAGGGTTCGCTCTGGTTCTTCACCGCCGACCCCAGCCCGAAGACCGACGATATCCAGGGCAACCCCGAGGTCAACGTGGCCTACGCCGACGGCAAGGGCTACCTGTCGATCGCCGGCACCGCGACCGTCGAGCACAACCCCACGCGCATCGACCAGTTGTGGACGCCGATGGCCGAGGCATGGTTCGAGCAGGGCAAGTCCGACCCCAGCGTCGCGCTGCTGCGCGTCGACGCCCGCAGCGCCGAATACTGGTCGGTCGACAAGCCGGGAGTGGTGCGCGCGTTCGAGATCGCCAAGGCCGTGATCACCAAGACCCAGCCCGACATCGGGGAAAACCGCACCGTCGCGCTCTGAGAGATACTGCCATGGAATTCCGGACCGGCCAGCCTCGCTGGGCCGACCTCGTCTCTCGGGATACAGACAGGGCCGTCGACTTCTACACCGGGCTCTTCGGCTGGCAGGCGACGGCCGCGCCATCCGAGTTCGGCGGGTACATCACCTTCAGCCGCGACGGCCATAACGTCGGCGGCCTCATGGAGAACGGGCCGGACCCCGGGGTGGACGACATCTGGACGGTCTACCTGGAGGTGGACGATGCCCGGGAGACCGCGGAGGCTGCACAGACGGAGGGCGCCGAGGTGCTCGAACTCGAGGACCTCGCCGACCTCGGCACGTGGCTCGTGATCACCGACCCGACCGGCGCCCGCGTCGGAGGCTGGCAGAACATCGCCCACACAGGGTTCGAGACGACCCGCGGGGCGGGCGCACCCGTGTGGGCAGAGGAGCACACCCGCGACTACCGCGCCGCCGTGGCCTTCTACGAGACGGTCTTCGGCTGGGAGACCGAAGTGCTGAGCGACACCGACGACTACCGCTTCACCACGCTGGGCCGCGGCGCCGACGCTGTCGCCGGCATCCAAGACGACAGCGCGACTCTCGCCGAGATCGAGCCGTCGTACTGGGAACTGTACTTCGGGGTCGCCAACGCCAACGAGACGGCGGTGCGGATCACCGAACTCGGCGGCGCACTCCTCGAACGGGTCGCCGACACCGAGTACGGCCGCATGGGTCACGCTGTCGACCCCACCGGAGCGCGGTTCGCCATATTGCAAGTGGCGTAGCTGTTGTAGCGTCTGATCATGGCGCAGTTCACCGCAACCCTGATCCAGCAGGGCACGTCCGCTACCGGCTTCGAGGTTCCCGACGAGGTGATCGCGAGCTTCAACGCCGGCAAGCGCGTCGCCGTCGTCGCGACGTTCGGCGGCCACAGCTACCGCACGACCGTGGGCCCGTACCGCGGCGCCAACATGATGCCGGTGAGTGCCGCCGTTAGGGAGGCGTCGGGCGTCTCCGCGGGTGACGAGGTGCTCGTCACCCTCGAGCTCGACGACCAGCCGCGCACCGTCGAGGTGCCGGCCGACCTGGCCGCGGCCCTCGACGCCGACCCCGCGGTGCGCGCCGCGTTCGACACGCTGTCGTACAGCAACCAGCGCGCCCACGTGCTCTCTGTCGAGGGAGCGAAGACCGACGAGACGCGGCAGCGCCGCATCGCGAAGGTCGTGGACTCCTTCTAGTCCGCGCGTTACCCCTTGAGCACCGAGAGCACGTTGCCGGCGGGGTCGCGGAACCAGGCGATGTCGGGCCCGTTGCCCCGCATGATCCCCTTGCCGTCGACGGGCATCTCCGAGCTGTCGTAGATCGTCGTCACGACGCCGCGTGCGTTGAGGTCGTCGACCGCCGACTCCACGTCGTCGACGTCGAAGTTGAGGATCGTGAACGTGGCCGGCTCGTGGTTCGGCTTGGGGTAGGCGATCACCGTCGCCCCGCTGTCCAGGTGCAGCTCGAGGATCCCCATGCCGTTCCGGCTCACGGTGAGCCCGAGCGTGTTTCCGTAGAACTCGGCTGCCGCGTCGATGTCGTCGACGGAGAAGCCGCTGAAGGCTCCGCTCGGTGTGAACATGGTGGTTCTCCTTCGCTCGATGTGGTCGGTGTCCACATCTACCCCCTTCGCGGCCGATTATCTACCCGTGCGAGGGCGCGTACCGGCGGCGCAGCAGAGCGCGCTCGACCAGCGTCCACGTGGTGGTGACGGTGAGATACAGGGTCGCGGCCAGTGGCACGATCGCGGCGAAGACGACGGTGATGAACGGCAGCCAGCTGAGGACCGCGTTCGCCCTCGTCATGGCGGGAGCCGCGTCATCCGCCATCGGTGTCGCGAACCGCAGCGCGACCCGGCGCGACGTGAACGCCACGGCCGCGATCACGAGCAGCAGCACCGCGTAGACCAGCAGATCGGTCGAGAACACCCCCGTCGTCAGCAGGTGCGACAGCGAGGTGCCGAGCGGCACCCCGAACAGGTGCTCGGTGAGCAGGTCGTTCGGGTGCCCGTTGATGGTGGGCAGGATGAACAGCCCGTAGACGACGGAGAGCACCGGGGCCTGGGCGAGCGTGGGCAGGATGCCGGCGATGGGGCTGGCTTTCTCGCTCGTGTACAGCTCCATCATCTTCTTCTGCAGCAGCTCGGGATTCTTCTTGTACTTCTTCTGGATCTCGGCGAGTCGCGGTGCGAGGCGGCGGCGGGTGAATTCGGCGCGCACCTGGGAGGCGCCGACGGGGATGAGCAGCAGTCGCAGGGCGAGCGTGATGAGCACGATGGCGACGGCGGCGCTCGCCGGGCCCGCGATCGGGTCGAGCAGGCCGGCGAGCCCGGAGACGACGGAGTAGGCCGCGTCGAGCACGGCGGCGATGGGGGCGAACGAGTAGATATCCACGAAAAGGGTTCCTTGCAGTCAGGAGGATGGGTGGGCCGTATGGCCGCGCATCCTGCTGGAGGAACTACGCGGCCGCGGTGACTGCCGAGGGAGCCCGGGTACGCGGGCGGCCGGGGGTGTCGGGATGACGCGGCTGGGGCATCTCGACGAGCGACTGGCGGTGCTCGCGGGCACGCTCGCCCACGGTGATCTCGCGGGAGCGGATGATCACGGCGGCGTAGCGCGCGGCGAGCACGGTCGATACCGCGAGGGCCGCGATTCCGGCGAAGACGAGCGACGACGGTTCCGACTGCGAGACGGCGAGCACGAGGAAGGACACCGTCATGATCATGACGAGCCTCTCGGTCAACCAGCGCATGACCCAACACTAGTCGGGAGTCGGTGGAACACTGGGGGTATGACTACTTCTGAAAACCAGCCCGTCCGCATCGCCATCGTCGGGGGAACCGGCAAGGTCGCCAAGGAGATCATCCGCCAGCTGCACGCCCGCGGCGACGAGGCCGTCGCGATCTTCCGCAACGCAGACCGCACCGACGAACTGATCGACCTCGGCGCGATCCCCGTCGTCCTCGACATCGAGACGGCCGACGTCGACGCGCTCGCCGCGGTCTTCTCCGGCGCGGACGCGGTCGTGTTCTCGGCCGGTGCCGGCGGCGGCGACCCGAAGCGCACCCGCGCCGTCGACTACGACGGAGCGGTCAAGGCCATCGCAGCCGCCGAGCAGGCCGCCGTGTCGCGCTTCGTCATGGTCTCCGCCATCGGCGCCGGCAACAAGCCCACCGGCGATCTCGGCTCGATGAAGCCCTATTACGAGGCCAAGCACGACGCCGACGTCGCTGTCACCAAGTCGTCGCTCGAGTACACGATCGTGCGTCCGGGCGGCCTGCTGGACGAGCCGGCCACCGGGCTGGTCACGGTCGGCGAGACCGTCGAGCGTGGCGATATCCCCCGGGCGGATGTCGCGGCCACGGTCGTCGCAGCGCTCGACGACCCGCGCACCATCGGCACCGCGTTCGAGATCGTGAGCGGCGACACCCCGATCACCACGGCGGTCGCCACCCTCGGCTGATCTCGTGGAGCCGCCTACTCAACCAGCGGTGGTTGAGCGGGCCGGCCACGGCCGAATCGAAACCCCTCCGACCTCGCCACCGCCACCCGCTTCCGCCATGTCGGCGGCGTGCGGCATCCTGTTGTCATTCGACAGCAAGGGAGCCGTCCATGGACTGGAAAATCGAACTACTGTCGGTGCCCGTCACCGACATCGACCGCTCGAAGGCGTTCTACGAAAAGCTCGGCTTCCACGCCGACCACGATGTGCGCGTCGACGAGACGATGCGCTTCGTGCAGCTGACGCCGCCGGGCTCCGCCTGCTCGATCGTGCTCGACAAGGATCTGGGCGGCACGATGGAGCCGGGGTCGCTCGAGGGCATCCAGGTGGTGGTCGCGAGCGCCGACGACGCTCTACGCCAGCTCGCCGACGCCGGGGTCGAGGCCCGCGGCGTCGAGGAATACCCGTGGGGCCGGTTCGTATTCTTCACCGACCCCGACGGCAACGGATGGGCCGTGCAGGAGCTGCCGCCGCGCGAGTGACCGGTCAGTCCTCGAAGGGCCAGGCCGGCCGGATCTCCACCCGGCCGTATCTGGCCATCGGGTGCAGGGAGGCGATCTGGATCGCCTCGTCGAGGTCGACGCACTCGATCACGTCGTAGCCGACGGTCCAGTCGCGGCCCTCGGTGATCGCGCCGTCCGTCACGAGCAGGTCGTGGCCGCGCAACCGCACGGTCGTGGCCTCCGCCGCCGGGCGCAGCCGGTTGCCGCGCACCCGTACCCCGCGCGCGTCCATCTCGCCTCCCCAGTCGCCCGCCGGCGGTTCCTCGGGCCAGGGCTCGGCGTCGGGCGCATCCGCGATGATGAAGAGAAATTCCATTCCTGAGGTCTACAGGCTCGTCATCGGCGAAACAAGGGGCGGTTTCCAGCCGGATGCGCGACACTGACGTCATGCGCCGATCGATCCGCCCCGTGCCGCCCGCCCCCGGACAGGAATCCGTGTGGGAGTACCCGCGCCCGCCGAGGGTCGAACCGACCGCCGAACGCGTCGTCATCACGCTCGGCGGCCAGACCATCGTCGACACCACCGATGCCGTGCGCGTTCTCGAGACGAGCCACCCGCCGGTCTACTACGTGCCGCGCATCGGGTTCGTGCCGGGCTCGTTGGAGCCGGCACCCGGCACCAGCTACTGCGAATTCAAGGGTGTCGCCGGCTACCTGACGATCCGCGGCGGCGACCGCGTCGCCGAGAGCGCCGGCTGGTTCTACCCCGATCCGAGCCCCGGATTCGAGTCGCTCGTCGGCCTCGTCGCCGTCTACCCGGGCCGCATGGATCGCTGCGAGGTCGCCGGCGAGACGGTGCAGCCGCAGGCCGGCGGGTTCTACGGCGGCTGGATCACCGCCCGCGTCGTCGGCCCGTTCAAGGGCGAACCCGGCACCATGGGATGGTGACCGCCGCGGCTCGGTAGGCTGACGGGATGCCCCGCCGCTCCCCCGTCGCCCGCCGCATCCGCACCGCCCTCGTCGCCCTCGCGGTGGTGGTCGTGCTCGCCGTCGTAGCGTTCATGGTCTGGGCGAACATGGTGATGCAGGGCGACCGCGACGCTGCCGTCGAGGTGTGGACGAACCCCCACGTCGAGGTGACGAGCACCGACCACTCGGTGGTGCTCGCGCCGACGGGCGTCGCCTCGGGCACGGGACTCGTGTTCATCCCCGGTGCGAAGGTCGACCCCTACGCGTACATGTTCAAGCTCTCGGGAATCGTCGAGCGTACGGGCGCCACGATCGTGATCACCGAACCGACGCTGAACCTCGCGTTCTTCGATCAGCGCCCGTTGGCGACGTTCACCGACGACGCCCCGGGCGTCGACGAGTGGTTCGTCGGCGGTCACTCGCTCGGCGGCGTCCGCGCGTGCATGCTCGCCGACGACCCCGCGGTGACCGGGCTGGTGCTGTTCGGCAGCTACTGCGCCGACGACCTGACCGGCTCCGGCCTCGAGGTGCTGAGCATCGCCGGCAGCGAGGACGGTCTGAGCACGCCGGAGAAGATCGCGGACGCCCGCGGAATGCTGCCCGACGACGCGGAGCTCGTCGAGATCGACGGCCTCAACCACGCCGGTTTCGGCGACTACGGCGTGCAGCCGGGCGACAACGCGGCGTCCATCGACCGTGACGAGGCGCGCACGGCGATCACCGACGCGCTCGCCACGGTGCTGACGAGGTAGTTACTCCGAGGGGAACACGACCCAGAGGATCAGGTAGATGATCACCTGCGGTCCGGGGATCAGGACCGAAGCCACGGTGAGCACGCGGACGAGCGTGACCGAGATTCCGAATCGGTTGGCGATCGCGGCGCAGACGCCGGCGATCATGCGGCCGTTTTTGGGACGTGCGAGTGAACTCATGCCCCCAAGTCTGCCGGTCGGGCGCTGAAAGGTCATCGGGGTTAACCCCCGTATCCGCCACCGGTCGACAGGATGCCGCGGCCGACGCGCCGCGGATCGTCCTGTCGACGGGGCCATCGCGTCCTGTCGACCGTGCGACAACGGCAGCGTTACTTGGCGGCGCTCTTGTCCTTCTTCACGAACAGGGTCTGCGCCTCTTCGAGCGAGAGGCCGTTGGTCTCGGGCACGACCTTGAACACGAAGACGAACGACAGGGCCGCGAACAGCGCGTACATGCCGTAGGTGATCACGAGCGAGATCTCGGCGAGCGGAGGGAACGAGACGGTGATGACGAAGTTCGCGATCCACTGCGCGGCGGCGGCGATGCCGAGCGCGCGCGCGCGGATGCGGTTCGGGAAGATCTCGCCGAGCAGCACCCAGACGACGGGGCCCCAGGATGCTCCGAAGCTGACGACGAAGAGGTTCGCGGCGACGAGGGCGACCGGTCCCCACGCGCCGGGGAGGCTCGGAGCGCCATCCACCTGGACTGCCTGGCTGAACGAGATCGCCATCGTGGCGAGCGCGACGGTCATGCCGACGGAACCGAACAGCAGGATCGGGCGGCGGCCGACGCGGTCGACCAGCGCGATCGCGACGAACGTCACGGCGATGTTGGTCACCGAGGTGATGACGGAGATGGTGAGCGAGTCGCTCTCCTCGAAACCGACCGAGCGCCAGAGCGTCGTGGAGTAGTAGAAGATCACGTTGATGCCGACGAACTGCTGCAGCACCGACAGGATGATGCCGACCCAGACGATCGGCTTGAGGCCGAAACGGTTACCGCGCAGGGCGCCCTTCTTCGACCCCAGGGCGTCGGTCTCGATACCGGCACGCATGTCGCGGATGGCGCGCTCGACGTCGTCGTTCGGCCAGAGCTTCGCGAACACCCCGCGGGCGTCGTCGTCGCGGCCCTTGAGCACGAGGAAGCGGGGCGACTCGGGAAGCTTGAGGGCGATTAGGCCGTAGACCACGGCGGGCACGATGCCGGCGAGGAACATCCAGCGCCACGCCTCGAGGCCGAGCCAGAGTTCCTGACCGGCGCCACCCGCCCACTCGGCGAACACGGCGTCGCTCAGCAGGGCGGCGAAGATACCGATCGTGATGGCGAGCTGCTGGAGCGAACCGAGGCGGCCGCGCAGGTTCTTGGGCGAGATCTCCGCGATGTAGGCGGGGGCGATCACCGAGGCGATACCGATGCCGAGGCCGCCGACGAGGCGCCAGGCGATCAGGTCCCAGACGTTGAAGGCGAGGCCGGTGCCAACGGCACTGACGAAGAACAGGATGGCGCCCACGATCATCGCGGGGATGCGGCCCTTCCAGTCGGCGAGGCGTCCGGCGACGTAGGCGCCGATCGCACAGCCGATGAGCGCGCTCGCCACGGCGAGGCCGGTGAGCGACTCGGAGAGGCCGAATTGCTCGCGGATCGGTTCGACGGCGCCGTTGACGACCGACGAGTCGAAGCCGAAGAGGAAACCTCCGACGGCACCCGCAATCGCGAGGGCGATCACCTTGACGTTTGTGCTGGACTTAGGCTTCGTGTCGCCGCTCATCGGGGATTCTCTTTCGCATGGTGGGCCGTACATCACCACACGGGCACACCATCGGGTCGTCCGGCAACCCGTCGACTCTACTCCGCAGAGATGACTTTCGTTCGGCGATGCCAGGATGACGGACCCGACGATCCCGCCGGGTAGCCGTCGAGCGGCACGGCGCCGTCCGACCACGCGCGCACGAACGGCGCGATGATGCGCCAGCATTCCTCGGCGACGTCCCCGCGTACCGAGAGGGTCGGATCGCCGTCGAGCAGCCCCGCGAGAACCTCTCCGTAGGCGTTGAGCTCGCCCGACCGCATGTCGGAGGCGAGCACGACCTTCTCCAGCACGAACGGGTCGTCTTCGCCGTTGATGCGCAGGTCGAGTTCGAGTGTCGCCGGCTTCATCGAAATGCGCAGCTGGGTCGGACCACTCTGGCCGTGCAGTCCCTTCGGCAGGTGCGGCACGTCCTTGAGCGTGACCACGACCTCCTGCTTCGCTCCCCCGAGCGCCTTGCCGGAGCGCAGCACGAACGGCACGCCGGCCCAGCGCCAGTTGTCGATCGCGAGCGTCACCTCGGCGAGGGTCTCGGTGCCACGGGCCGGGTCGACGCCCTCTTCCGCGGTGTAGGCGGGTAGCGTGCGGCCGTCGATTTCGCCGGCGGTGTAGTGCGCGCGGTGACTCGAAGTACCGTCCTTCTCCCACGCCCGGGTGGCCCGCAGCACCTGCGCCATGCCGCCGCGCAGGTCGTCGGCGTCGACGCTCGCGGGAGGTTCCATCGTGGTGAGGGCGAGCACCAGCAGCAGATGGCTCTGGATCATGTCGGTGAGCGCGCCCGCTTTGTCGTAGTAGCCGGCGCGGCCCTCGAGGGCGAGCTGCTCGTCGAAGGTGATCTCGACCTTCTCCACGTTGGGCGCGGAGAGCAGCGGCTCGAAGATGCGGTTGGCGAACCGCAGACCGAGCAGGTTGAGCACCGTCGATTTGCCGAGGAAGTGGTCGACCCGGAACACCTGCTCCTCGGGCACGAGCGTCTCGAGCCGGCGGTTGAGGGCGCGGGCGCTCGCCAGGTCGGTGCCGAAGGGCTTCTCCAGTGCGAAAACGATGCCCTTCGGTAGGTCGATCTTCGCGAGCGCCTTCACCACGAGGATGGTCACCGCGGGAGGCAGCGCGAAGTACAGGGCGATGCGCCCCTGCGCCTCGCCGAGCACGCGGCGGAGGTCGTCGGCGTCGGTCGCGTCGCCGCGCAGGTACCGTGATTTCTCCGCGACTGTCGTGCCGAGAGGCGACGGCGTCGTCGCGAAGGCGACCGACACTTTCTGCTGCCACGCGGCATCCGTGATCTCTGCCCGGTCCACGCCGAGGACGGTGACGGCGTCGCCGCGGCTGGACGCCAACAGCGAGGCGAGGCCGGGCAGGAGCAGGCGCGACGTGAGGTCGCCCCCGGCGCCGAGGATGATGAGTGTGTCGATGCGGTCGGTCATGCTGCCGACCCTACTTGGCGGGGGTGGGAACTCCTACGGTCGATGCGCCGGTCACGCTTTCGCCGAGTTCTTCGGCGGCAGCAGCGTGTTGGCCTCCTCGAGCGACATCCCGTTGGTCTCCGGCACGAACCGCAGGACGAACACGAACGACAGCGCCGCGAACAGGGCGTACATGCCGTAGGTGAAGATCAGCGAGAACGCGGCGAGCGGCGGGAACGTGACCGTGATGACGAAGTTCGCGATCCACTGGGCGGCCGCGGCGATGCCGAGCGCCCGCGCCCGGATCTTGGTCGGGAAGATCTCCCCCAGCAACACCCAGACGACGGGCCCCCAGGACGCACCGAAGCTGACCACGAAGACGTTGGCCGCGACGAGGGCGACCGGCCCCCAGGCACCCGGGAGGCTCGGGGCGCCGTCGACGATGTCCGCCTGGCTGAACGCCACCGACATGGTCGCGAGCGAGATCGCCATCCCGGCCGAGCCGAACAGCAGGATCGGGCGCCGCCCAACCCGGTCGACCAGCGCGATCGCCACGAACGTCACCGCGATGTTCGTGACCGAGGTGATCACCGAGATCGTGAACGAGTCGCTCTCCTGGAACCCCACCGACTTCCAGAGGGTGGTCGAGTAGTAGAAGATCACGTTGATGCCGACGAACTGTTGGAACACCGACAGGATGATGCCGATCCAGACGATGGGTTTGAGGCCGAGGGCGGGGCCGCGCAGCGCGCCCTTCTGCGAGCCGAGCGCGTCGGCCTGGATCGCGTCTCGCATCTCGCGGATGGCACGCTCGACGTCGTCGCCCGGCCAGAGCCGCGCGAAGATGCCGCGCACCTCGTCGTCGCGCTCCTTGAGCACGAGGAACCGCGGGGACTCCGGCAGCAGGAAGGCGATCACCCCGTAGACGACCGCGGGCAGTGCGCCCGCGAGGAACATCCAGCGCCACGCCTCGAGACCGAACCAGAACTCGCCCGAGGCACCGCCCGCCGCGTTCGCGAACAGCGCGTCGCTGAGCAGGGCCGCGAAGATACCGACGGTGATCGCGAGCTGCTGCAGCGAGGCCAGACGCCCGCGCATGTGCTTGGGCGAGATCTCGGCGATGTAGGCCGGGGCGATCACCGAGGCGATGCCGATGCCGAGCCCGCCGACGAGCCGCCACAGCACGAGGTCCCACACGCCGAACGCGAAACCGCAGCCGAGGGCGCTGGCGAGGAACAGCACGGCCCCGACGATCATCGCCGGGATGCGGCCCCAGCGGTCGGCGATGCGGCCGGCGAGATACGCGCCGACGGCGCAGCCGAGCAGCGCGCTCGCCACCGCGAACCCGGTGAGCGAGGCCGAGAGGTCGAACTGGCCTTGCACGGCGTCGACGGCGCCGTTGACCACCGAGGAGTCGAAACCGAAGAGGAATCCGCCGACGGCTCCAGCCACGGCGAGGGCGATCACCTTGAAACTGGTGCGGGGCGTTGTCGTGTCAGGCATATTCAGACCTCCGTCGTCGTTGAGGGGAGAGATTTCACCCTACGACCGGGCGATTTCTCCGCACGAGGCATTGCCATCCGGGATGCCATGATGAACAAGCCCCCCTTGCCCGCGCGTCCGGCACCCTCGAAAGGACAGTGCTCATCGATATCGACATCGTCACCGCCATCATCTGGGCCGTGTCGTTCGTGCTCGTGACGGTCACCGTCACGGGGTTCGCCGGCCGCGCCGGGTGGTCCGCGCCCGTCGCCCTCGTCGCCGTGGGCGGCGTCGTGTCGTTCATCCCCGGTGTGCCCGGGATCACGGTCGAGCCCGATCTCGTCCTGTACGGGATCCTCCCACCGCTACTGTTCGCGGCCGCCATCCGGACGCCCCTCAAGGACATCCTCGCGAGACGGGACAGCATCCTGGTGCTGTCGGTCGGGCTCGTGGCGTTCACGGTCGTGGCCGTCGGGTTCTCGCTCTGGTGGCTCGTGCCCTCGGTCGGGCTCGCGGCGGCCTTCGCGTTCGGCGCCGTCGTCGCGCCCACCGACGCCGTGGCTGTCACCGCCATCGCCGGCAAGCTACGGCTGCCGCGGCGGGTGGTGACGGTGCTCGAGAGCGAGAGCCTGCTGAACGACGCCACCGCGCTCGTGGCGCTCAACGCGTCGATCGCCGCGATCGTCAGCGTGCTGCACCCGTGGGACGTCGTCGGCGAGTTCGGCATCGCGGTCGTCGGCGGGGTCGCGGTCGGATTCGCTGTCGGGTTCGTAGTCTCCGCCATCCGCAAGCGGCTCCGCGCACCCGTGCTCGACACCAGCCTCTCGCTCGTCATCCCGTACGTGGCCTTTATCCCCGCCCAGCTCCTCGGCGGGTCCGGTGTGCTCGCCGTCGTGATCGCGGGACTCTTTCTCGGGCAGCGCTCGCCGCAGGTGCAGACCGCGGAGGCGCGCATCGCCGAATCGATCAACTGGCGCACGATCCGATTCCTGCTCGAGAACGCCGTGTTCCTGTTCATCGGCCTGAGCCTCGCCGGCATCCTGGACAGCGTGCGCGACTCCGACTTCGGCGTCTGGCAGATCGTGGGCATCTCGGCCGTCGTGCTCGGAATCCTCGTCGTCTCACGTTTCGCGTTCGTCGGTGTGACGACGCTGCTCTACGAGTACGGTCCCGGCTTCCTGCGGCGACGCGCCTGGGGCTGGCGCACGTCGATCGCGGTCTCCGCGGCCGGCATCCGCGGCGTGGTCACCCTCGCCGCGGTGTTCCTGTTGCCCACAGGAACGCCGCAGCGCGAGCTGCTGCAGTTCCTGGCCTTCGTGGTGGTCGCGGGCACCCTGCTCGAGGGACTCGCCCTGCCCGCCGTCATCCGCCGTCTCAAGCTCCCGCCGCCCAATGCGATGCAGGAGCGCACCGAGAAGCACAACCTGCTCGCCGAGGCGCAGACGGCGGGACTCGCGACGCTCGACCAGGCCGTCACCGACGCCGACGACGACGCGGTCGTCACACGGCTGCGGGTCAATGCCGAGTTCCTGTCGAGGGCGATCGAACAGGCGGGCCCGGATGACGCGGAGCCGAGCCCCGCAGCGTACAACCGGCTGCGCCGCCTGATGATCGACGCCGAACGCGAAGCGGTGCTGGCCGCGCGCTCCGAGGGCCGGTACCAGGAGCGTGCGGTGCGCGACGTGCTGCGCAGCATCGACGCCGAGGAGACGGCTCTCGCCGCGCACCGCCCGAAGGACGACTGACTACTTCGCCCCGGCCACCTCGATCAGGGACAGCGAGGCGCCTCCGGTCTCCGAGAGCGCGTCGGTCGTGACGAACAGCCGGTTCGAGCGCACCTCGATCGCCGCGGGCGACGGCACCTGCGTCAGCGGGGTCGGCGTGGTCGAGCCCTTCCAGAGCGCCGAGATCTGTCCGCCGCCGGTCGGTCCGCCGAACAGCTCGGCCACGTAGACGTTGCCCGCGGGTGAGACCGCGAGCCCGGTCGCACCGACGAAGCCGGTGGCGAGCAGGCGCACCTCGCCCGACTTCTGGTTGACCTTGTAGACGCTGCCGCGGGCCCCGAACGACGGGTCCTCCGGCCCGCCGGGCAGCGTCGTCACGTACAGCCACCCGTCGGGGCCGATCTCCACGTCGGTGGGTACCGCCTCGGTGATGTAGTCGTATCCCGCCGCGCAGGCCGGCAGGCCAACCGTCGCGAGGAACTCGGCGGTCGCCGTGATCGCCGGCTGCGCGGGCAACACCGCGACCGTCGACACCGCTCCGTCGTACCCCACCCGCAGAACCGCGTTCATACCGGCATCCGCTACGAAGACGGCGTTGTTCAGTGCCAGCGACGCGTAGGGGTGGGTGTCGACGATGCCGGTGTACTCGGGCGGCGTCACCATGCCCCCGGGCGGCGGGAACTGCGCCGCGCACTCGGCCGGAAGGCCCTGGAATCCGTAGGACTGGCCCGAATCCGGGTTCGCGGTCGACTCGTAGGCGAAGAGGTCGGCGACCTGCGTCGGCGCACCGCCCGCGGCGGGCACCGCCATGAGCGCGGCGGCGGAGTGGTCCATGGCGACCTGCGCGTAGTACACGACGCCGTCGCGGGTGGAAACGGCGCTGATCTCCTGGCCGGGCGCGCTCGCGAGCTCGGTGACCGTTCCGTCGCGGGCGACCCGCGTGAGCTGGCCGGTGAAGTTCTGGCTGAGGTAGGCGACGCGGCCGGAGTCGATTTCGAGGCTGAGCGGGGCCACGAATCCGCTCGCGACGGTCGTCGGCGGGCCGGCCGTGGGTGTTCCGCCTCCCCCGGCGGCCGCGGGTCCGGCCACGGCGACCGCGGATACGAGCAATGCCGCACAGGCGGCGCTGGGCACGAGCAATCTCTTCACGGTGTTCTCCTCGAGTTCGAGTCTCTGCGGGACCGGTGAAGTCGTGACCGGGTGGTACTCGCGTCGGAACCGCGCCGCGTCGTTGCGACCGTCCGAAATCCCGCTCCGGTGCCGGCACGCTCGGCCGACACCCGGGACGTTAGTACGGGCGCGGCGCTCGGCCGCCGGGGCTTGACAGAAACGAGCGGCGTTCGGCTTGCGGGCCCTCGCGACGCGTGCCCCTAGAGTGATCGCATGATGGTCGCCGAGGTCCGCACAGCCCGCCCGCCCCGGATCGGCGACGGAAGGTGAGCGGCGCGTCGTCGGCCGCCTCCTCGATCGATCTCTCCAAGCGCGACCTCACACTCGACATCGCGCGCGTCTTCTGCGTGCTGCTCGTCGTGGTCATCCACCTGCTCATGGTGGGGGTCGGTTTCGACGAGGGCGGCGGACTCGCCATCACCCGCCCGCTCGAGGAACAGCCGTGGTTCGCGATCGGCACGTGGGCCGGCCAGATCATGCCGCTGTTCTTCGTGGTCGGCGGATTCGCCAGCCTCACCGCGTGGCGCAGCCTGCGACGCCGCGGCGAGGGCGCCTCGCAGTATGTGCGCAACCGCGTGCTGCGGCTCGCCCAGCCCGCGCTCCCCCTGTTCCTGTTCTACGTCGTGGTGATCGGCGTCGCCCGACTGGTCGGAGTCGACGCGGGCCTCCTCGACGTGGTCGTCGAGGGCGCGGGCTTCCCGCTCTGGTTCCTCGCCGCCTACACCCTCTGCCAGACCTTCGTGCCGATCATGGCCGGGTGGCACACGCGTGCGCCCCGCGCCACTCTCGCCGTGCTGCTCGCCGGCGTCATCGTGATCGACGCGCTGCGGTATTCCACGGGTATCACCGAGATCGGTCTCGTCAATCTGTTCTTCGTCTGGATTCTCGTGCAACAGCTCGGCTTCTGGTACGCCGACGGCTGGTTCGCGGCCCGCACCGTCTGGCAGCTCGTGCTGATCGCCGCGGTCGCCTACGCGACGCTCGTGCCGATGACGGCCGTCGGACCGTACAGCGACGACATGCTGACCAACCTCAACCCGCCCACGCTGCCGCTGGTGGCGCTCGCGGTCGCGCAGGCCTGTGCCCTCCGGCTCATCCGGCCCGCGCTCGCCGCGCTGATGAACACGCACGCCGCCCGCGCCGTCGTCTTCGTCGTCGGCTCCCGCCTCATGACCATCTACCTCTGGCACCTGCCGGTCATCCTCGCGGTCTCCGGCCTTGCCCTGCTCATCCCCGGCGCCAGCCCGTTCCCGGGCAGCTCGGCGTGGTGGTGGACGCGCCCCGTGTTCTTCGTCATCGTGATGGCGGCCGTGTTCGGCCTCTCGTTCATCGTCGCCCGTTGGGAGGCCCCTCGCGAGATCGGCGCCACGCCGCCCGGCCCCGTGGTCGCGATCGCGGCGGCGCTGACCTTCATCCCGGCGTTCTGCGTCATGCAGTGGTTCCTCGACTTCCCGCTGGCCGTGCTCGGTTCGGCCTGCTTCGGCGGCGCCATCCTTCTCCTCGGTCGGTGGCCGGCCAAGGCCCGCATTACGGTTGACGCATGACGAGCTTTCCCCGCAGCACCCCCGAGGCGCAGGGCGTCTCCTCCGCGGCGATCGGCCGGTTCGTCGACGCCCTCGAGCGCGAGGTACACGACCTGCACAGTCTCATGCTCGTGCGTCACGGTCATGTGATCGCCGAGGGCTGGTGGGCGCCGTACAGCGCCGCCGCCCCGCACGCGCTGTTCTCGATCAGCAAGAGTTTCGTCTCGACCGCGGTCGGTTTCGCCATCGAGGAGGGGCTGCTGGCTCTCGACGACCGCGTCGTCGACCTGCTGCCCGACGACCTGCCCGAAGCCGTGGGCGACAACCTCGCCGCGATGCGCCTACGCCACCTGCTCACCATGACCACCGGCCACGCCGTCGACACGATCGGCCGGGTCGACGAGAGCCAGCACAACTGGTCGCGTGCCCTGCTGGCTCTGCCCGTCGAACTCGCCCCGGGCAGCACCTTCGTCTACAACACCGGCGCGACCTACCTGATCTCGGCCATCCTGCAGCGGCTCACCGGCCAGCGCGTGCTCGACTACCTCACGCCCCGGCTGTTCGAGCCCCTGGGCATCGCGGATGCCGCCTGGGAACAGTGCCCGCGGGGAATCGACGTCGGCGGCTGGGGCCTCTCGGTGACGACCGAGGACATCGCCCGCTTCGGCCAGACCTACCTGCGCGGCGGCGAGTGGCAGGGCACGCAGGTCGTGCCGGCGCACTGGGTCGCGGAGGCGACAGCTCGCCAGGTGCCCAACGCCACGCCCGACGCACCGGCCGACAACGACCAGGGTTACGGCTACCAGTTCTGGCGCAACCGGCACGGCAGCTACCGCGCCGACGGCGCGTTCGGCCAGCTGTCGATCGCCTTCCCCGAGCAGGACGCGCTGCTCGTGCTCACCTCGGGCGTGCAGAGCGCGCAGATCGAACTCGACCTCGTCTGGGAACACTTGCTGCCGGTGCTCGGCAACCACGAGATTCTGACTCCGGATGCCGCGGCCGACGCCGCCCTCACGGCACGCCTGCGCGGCCTCACCATCCCCGCTCCCCCGGGCGCCGCGACGTCTCCCGCCGCCATCCGGGTCAGCGGCCGCGAGTACTCGCTGCCGACGAACTCGTTCGGCCTCACCACGGTCGCACTCACGGAGAATCTCGACGGCACGACCCTCGCGCTCACCACCGCGACGGGCGTCCACGAGCTGCGCTGCGGCTACGGCGTCTGGGAGCCCGCGGAGTCGGCGCTCGTCGAACGCCCGCAGCCCGTCGCCGCGGCGGGCGCCTGGGTCGACGACTCGGCATACCTCGCGAAGATCTGCCTCACCGGCACGCCGTTCGCCCTGACGGTGTCGCTCGACTTCCGGGCCGACGAGGTCACGGTGAACATCGAGCAGAACGTGTCGTTCGGCCCGACGCAACTGCTGCACACCAACGGCTCCGCCGCCTGAAACTCTTGCTTGTGGACACCGTCCACTTCGTGGCAGCCTGATGTTCATGAGCAAATAGGAATAAGCGGTGACCGTTCCCGCTTGATTCGAAGTGACGCACGATTCCGCGTGAGCAGATCCGCGGCATCCGGGTACCGTCGCCCGACTCTCTTTCCCGTAGCAGTTTGTACGACAGGACTACAGCTTTGTCTGATACCTCCACCATTCCCACCGTGCCCGATTCCTCCGCCACCGACAGCGCAGCCTCCGCCGCCGAAACCAAGCGGGTCGGTGCGCGCAACATGCTCGCCATCACGATCCTGCTCGTGTCGACCTTCGTCGTGATCCTCAACGAGACGATCATGAGCGTGGCCCTGCCACACCTCATGGACGACCTCGGCATCACCGCGAGTGCGGCGCAGTGGCTCACCACCGCATTCCTGCTCACGATGGCCGTCGTCATCCCGATCACCGGATTCCTGCTGCAGCGCTTCACCACCCGCGGCATCTTCATCACCGCGATGGCGGTGTTCAGCGCCGGCACCCTGGTGGCGGCGCTCGCGCCCGGCTTCGAGGTCCTGCTCGCGGCCCGCATCGTGCAGGCGGTCGGTACCGCGATCATGATCCCGCTGCTGTTCACCACGGTGCTCACCCTCGTGCCCGAGCAGAACCGCGGGCGCATCATGGGCAATATCTCGATCGTCATCTCGGTGGCGCCCGCCGTCGGTCCGACGATCTCCGGCCTGATCCTCAGCGTGCTCGACTGGCGCTGGATGTTCATCATCGTGCTGCCCATCGCCGTCGCCGCTCTGGTGCTCGGCGCCCTGCGCATCCCGAACGTCTCCGAGCCGCGCAAGACCCCGCTCGACGTGCTCTCGGTCATCCTCGCCGCGTTCGGCTTCGGCGGACTCGTCTTCGGCCTCAGCAGCATCGGCGAGGCCGAGGGCGGCATCACGGCCGTCGAGGCCTGGCTGCCCCTCGCCGTCGGTGTCGTCGCGATCGTGGTCTTCGTGCTGCGCCAGCTCAGCCTGCAGAAGCGCGACATCGCCCTGCTCGACCTGCGCACCTTCACCACGAAGTCGTTCTCGCTGTCGATCGGCATGGTCATGATCAGCATGATCGCGCTGTTCGGAACACTCATCCTGCTGCCGCTCTACACGCAGGACGTGCTCGGTCTCGACACTCTCTCCACCGGCCTGCTGCTGCTCCCCGGCGGTCTCGTCATGGGTCTTCTCGCGCCGTTCGTCGGCCGTCTCTACGACCGAAACGGACCGACCGTGCTGGTCGTCGCCGGTTCGATCATCGTGAGCGCCGCTCTCTGGGGCATGACCATGCTCGGCGAGAACACGCCGTTCTGGTGGGTGCTCGTGGCGCACGTGCTGCTCAGCATCGGCCTGGCCCTGCTGTTCACGCCGCTGTTCACCTCCGGCCTCGCCGGACTCGCGCCGAAGATGTACTCGCACGGCAGTGCCATCCTCAGCACGGTGCAGCAGCTCGCGGGTGCGGCCGGAATCGCCGTGTTCATCACGGTGCTCTCGTCGCGCGCGGCGACCATGGTCGCGGACGGTTCCACCGTCGTGTCGGCGACGGCCGGCGGCATCCACTCGGCCTTCGTCTACGGAGCGATCATCTCGCTCGTCGCGATCCCGATCGCGTTCTTCATCCGCAAGCCGGCGTCGACCGGTGCGGCGGCGCCGATGGGCCACTGAGAACCGGCGGATTGAGCCTGTCGAAATCCTTCATGGGTTTCGACAGGCTCAACCCGCTTAACGCGGTTTCGACAGGCTCAACCCGCCTGCCGGCTCAGGACAGCTCGACCCGACGACCCTGCCCGAACTCCTCGGCCTCGTCGTCGGTGACCATCGCGTAGACCCCGGCAGGAACGCCCGGCAGGTCCGCGATACGTGCCGCGACCGAGAGCAGACGCTCTTCGGATGCCGCGTTGATGAGGAACACGTAGACGTCGCCGAATTCGCCGCCGTCGTCGTACAGCGCCGCTTCGCCTCGCTCGTCGAGCTCGGTGATGTAGTCCATGATCTCGTCGATCCACGGGAAGGGGTCTTCGCCCTCAGGCAGCCCGATGAGCGGGGTCAGCGGAACGTGGATCTCCACGACGGTGTTCGAGATGTCGGAAATGATTGCCTCCTTGGCTACTCCCACCAGCCTAGGCCGCGTCAGGCTAGCAGCGCGCGAGCACGGATGCGAGCCAGGCGCCCGCCTCGACCACGAGTTGGGACACGACCCGGTTGGCGCCGTCCTATCCCCTTTTGTGGAAACCGCACAAGATGATTGCAAGCGCTTACGGCCTGCGATATTTCTTGAATCGTCGTCACAGCGACGCGCAAACGAGACGGCAACGGGGCCGCTCGTGAACGAGAGGCACACCAATGACGGTGAACATCCGCAACCTCATCCGCGCGGGGGCCATCGCCTCCGTCGCCGCTCTCGCACTCGCGGGGTGCTCGGGAGGCGGCGACGATACCGCCGACTCCGAGAACACGCTCGTGGTGTGGGTGGACGCCAACCGCGCCGAGGCGATCAAAGACGTCGTCTCCGATTTCGAGTCGGAGAACGACGTCACCGTGACGCTCGTGCAGAAGGAGTTCGGCGACACCCTGCGCGAGGACTTCATCAAGCAGGCACCCACCGGCAAGGGACCCGACGTCGTCGTCGGCGCCCACGACTGGCTGGGCAGCTGGGTGCAGAACGGCGTGGTCGCTCCCCTCACGGTCGACAACGCCGGCGACTTCGAAGAGGTCGCCACCCAGGCCATGAGCTACGAGGGCCAGCAGTACGGGCTTCCCGTCTCGATCGAGAACGTGGCGCTGATCCGCAACACCGACCTCGACCCCAGCGCGCACGACACCTTCGACGAGATGATCGCCGCGGGCCAGGGCATCGTCTCGGCGGGCCAGGCTGAATTCCCCTTCATCGTGCAGCTCGGCCCGACCGCCGACCCGTACCACCTGTACCCGATCCAGACCTCGTTCGGTGCGCCGGTCTTCGGCACCAACGCCGACGGCAGCTACAACCCCGACGACCTGCAGCTCGCCAACGCGGGCGGCGACGAGTTCGCCGCGAAGCTCGCCGAGTGGGGCAGCACCGGAGTGCTGAACATCAACGTCGACGGCGACATCGCCATCGAGACCTTCGTCGACAAGAAGACGCCGTACATCATCACCGGCCCGTGGAACCTCGAGCGCATCAAAGAGGCGGGCATCAATTACTCGATCGAGGGCGTCCCGAGCGCCGGCGGCGAACCGTCGACGCCGTTCGTGGGCGTGCAGGGCTTCTTCGTCAGCGCGAAGAGCAACAACGCGCTGCTCGCCAACAAGTTCGTGGTGAGCTACCTCGGCACCGAAGAGGTGCAGACCGCGATCTTCGAGGCCGGCAAGCGGGCGCCCGCCCTGAAGAGCGCCTTCGAGGCGGCACAGTCCGACCCGGATGTCGCCGCCTTCGGCGAGGTCGGAGCGGCCGGGGTGCCCCAGCCCTCGATCCCCGCGATGGGCCAGGTCTGGGGCGACTGGGGTGCCACCGAGGCCGCGCTGATCTCTGGCACGGCCGGTGACACGACGGCCGCGTGGCAGGCGATGGCAGCGAGCATCACCGCGAAGATCGCCGGCTGATGACGCAGCTCGCGGGGGCACCGGGCACCACCCCGGCGCCCCCGGCACCGGCCGTGCGGCGCCGGGAGAAAGCGCCGCTCAGTCTCTCCGGCATCCTGATCAAGATCATCGCGCTGAGCGTGCTCAATGCCATCGGCGTCTACGCGCTGTTCGTGCTGTTCGTCGCCGGCAGCTGGCTGGTCTTCGGTCTCGGCGTCGCCACCTTGCTCGTGCTCGACTGGATCTACCTGAGCAGGCGCGCCCTACCGGCGAAGTACCTCGCGCCCGGGGTGTTCTTCCTCGTGATCTTCCAGATCTTCGTGGTCGTCTACACGGGCTACATCGCGTTCACCAACTACGGCGACGGCCACAACAGCACCAAGGACGACGCCATCAACGCGATCGTGGCCAAGTCGCTGGTGCGCGTCGAGGACTCTCCCGCCTACCAACTCACCGTGGTGCAGCAGCTCGGCACCTTCAGCTTCCTGGTCACCGACCCCGACGGCGAAGTGAGCCTCGGCGGCGAGGGCCGGCCGCTCGAGGAGGTCGACTCCGACGGCACGTCGCTCGACGGCTACGAGACCCTGAGCTTCAACGACATCCTCAACAACCAGGAGGCGATCAGCGCCATCTCCGTGCCGCTGACCGACAACCCGAGCGACGGCGCCCTGCGCACGCCCGACGGCACGAGCGCGTTCCTCTACGAGTCGACGCTGCTCTACGACGAGGCGTCCGACAGCTTCACCGACCAGGCCACGGGGACGGTGTACAGCGACGCGGGCAACGGCGAGTTCGCCTCGGCCGAGGGGGAAGCGCTCACCCCCGGGTGGACGATCACCGTCGGGTTCGACAATTTCGTGCGGGCGGTGACCGACGAGTCGATCCGCGGGCCGCTGCTCGGCGTCGTGCTGTGGACCTTCGCCTTCGCCTTCCTGTCGGTGGCGACGACGTTCGCGCTCGGACTGTTCCTCGCGATCGTGTTCAACGACTCGCGCATGCGCGGCCGCAAGGTCTACCGGGTGCTGGCGATTCTCCCGTACGCGTTCCCGTCGTTCCTGTCGGCGCTCGTCTGGGCCGGGCTCCTCAACCCGCAGTTCGGCTTCGTCAACAACGTGCTGCTCGGCGGCGCCGACGTGCCCTGGCTCACCGACCCGACGCTTGCCAAGATCAGCATCCTGTTCGTGAACCTCTGGCTCGGGTTCCCCTACATGTTCCTGGTCTGCACCGGGGCGCTGCAGGCGATCCCCGACGACGTGATCGAGGCGGCGCGGGTCGACGGGGCGCGCAACTGGGGCATCTTCCGTCTGATCAAGCTGCCGCTGTTGATGGTGTCGCTCGCACCCCTGCTGATCTCGTCGTTCGCGTTCAACTTCAACAATTTCAATCTCATCTACATGCTGACCGCGGGAGGCCCACGCGATATTTCGGCGGGGGTGAATGTCGGCGCCACCGACATCCTGATCACGCTCGTCTACAAGGTGGCATTCGGCGCCGTCGCCGGCCGTGACTACGGGCTCGCGAGCGCCTTCGCGATCATCATCTTCATCGTCGTCGCCACCGTGTCGATCATCGGCTACCGGCGCACCCGCGTACTGGAGGACATCAATTGAGCACCCCGACCGTCGTCCGGAAACGCAAGCCGACCCTCGCGAAGTGGTTCAGGGCGACCGGATGGCGCCACCTCGTCGGCATCGCGGTGGTGATCTTCGCGGCCTTCCCGCTGCTCTACGTGCTGTCGTCGTCGCTCAACCCGAACGGCACGCTCGTCGGGTCGAACGACCTGTTCGCCACGGTCGACTTCGAGAACTACATCGCCCTGTTCCAGCGGCCCCAGCAGCCGTACGCCGCCTGGTTCCTCAACACCCTGCTGATCGGCGGCATCTCGGCGCTGTGCACCGTGTTCCTCGGGGCACTCGCCGCCTACGCGTTCTCGCGCATGCGGTTCACGGGGCGTCGGGTCGGGCTGCTCACGCTGCTGCTGGTGCAGATGTTCCCGCAGCTGCTCGCGGTCGTCGCGATCTTCCTGCTGCTCAACGGCATCAGCGACATCTTCCCGGCGATCGGCCTCGACACCCAGATCGGGCTGATCCTCGTCTACCTCGGCGGCGCGCTCGGCGTGAACACCTACCTGATGTACGGCTTCTTCAACACGGTGCCCGCCTCGATCGACGAGGCGGCGAAGATCGACGGAGCCGGTCACGCGCGCATTTTCTTCACGATCATCCTGCGGCTGGTGGCGCCGATCCTCGCGGTCGTCGGCCTGCTGTCGTTCATCGGCACGACCAGCGAGTTCGTGATCGCGAGCATCGTGCTCACCGATCCCGCCAAGCAGACGCTCGCGGTCGGGCTATTCCAGTTCGTCTCCGACGAGACCAGCAAGAACTGGAGCCTGTTCGCCGCCGGCGCGGTGATGGCGGCGATCCCCGTGATGGCGCTGTTCCTCTTCCTGCAGAAGTACATCGTGAGCGGGCTGACGGCGGGCTCGGTCAAGTAACGCTGTCGGCGGCGCCCCGTAGTGTCGGTGCCATGGGTGCCATGAACGAACTGATCGACGAGGATGCCATCGGCCGCTTGCGAGGGCATCTCCGGTCGGCGGGCGAGGGGCTGGCCTTCGCACGCCTCGAGCAGCTCGGCGCGCAACTCGGTCGCGGCGACCTCGGCGACCCGAGCCTGCGGGAGCGCACCGATCTGGTCAGCGCCGCGCTGCTCGTCGACCTGCCGAGCGATTACGGCGCGGCATCCGGCATCATTCGCACCGCTCTCGACGACCCCTCGTTCGCCGGCTGGACGATCTGGCCGGTCGGCGAGACCGTCACCACGCTCGCGCTCGCATCGCCGTCGCACTTCGACGACGCGCTCGGGCTGCTCGCCGAGCTGACGCCGCGGCTGACCTCGGAGTTCTCGATCCGCCGGTTGCTCGAGCACGACCTCGAGCGCGCGCTGCCCGTGGTTCACGGGTGGACGTCGCACCCGAACGAGCACGTGCGCCGGCTCGCGAGCGAGGGAACCCGCGCGTTCCTGCCGTGGGCCATCCGGGTGCGGTCGCTACTCGCCTCCCCCGAGGCGACGGTGCCGATCCTCGACGCGCTGTACCGCGACGAGACCGACTACGTGCGCCGCTCCGTCGCCAACCACCTCAACGACCTGGCCCGGCAGAACCCCGACCTCGTGGTCGAGGTGGCCGGACGCTGGCTCGCCGACCCCGACGAGAACACCGCGTGGGTCGTGCGGCACGGCCTGCGCACGCTCGTGAAGAAGGCGCACCCCGGCGCGCTCGCGCTGCTCGGCTTCACGCCCGTCGTGGTGACGGTGGGCGCGCCCGTGCTCGAGAGCACGGCGATCACCCTGCCGGGCAGCCTCGCCTTCAGCTTCGCGCTCACCAACGAGGGCGACGTTCCCGCCCGCCTCGCCGTGGACTACGTCGTGCACTTCATGAAGAGCAACGGCAGCCAGGCCGAGAAGGTGTTCAAGCTGACGTCGACGACCCTCGCCGCCGGGGAGAGCGTCACCCTGAGCAAGCGCCACGCCCTGCGCCAGATGACGACGCGCGTGCACTACGCGGGCACGCACTCGCTCGAGCTGCAGATCAACGGGCAGCGGCACACCCGCACCGACTTCGAGTTGGCGCTGTAGCGCAGCTGGCTCGCGGCTCCGCCGAGAGATGTCCGACAACGCTATGCCACCCGCACGTGGCATACCGGTTTCGGGAACCTCCCGGTCCGCCCGCCTACGCTTGCGGCATGACACAGCTGCGCTTCGACGGTTCCATCGCGGGCTTCGGCACCGCCTCCGGCACGCGCATCGTGGTCGGCATCTGGGCGGACTCGCCCCTCGGGCGCTTCGCCGACGTCATGATCGAGGATGCCGCGGGCACACGTCTCCTCATCGCCCCGAGTGACTCCGTGGCCGAGTTCGTCTCCACGACCTACGTATTCGACGAGGTCGTGGTCGCACCGGTCACCGTGACCCGGGTCGCGGAACGGATCAGTGTCGCGGCCGGCCCGCTCGCGGCATCCTTCGTCGTCGGCGGGGTCTCGCCGCTCGGCCGGTTGTTGCGGCTCGTGCCGCGGTCGATCGCGACCCGTCCCGGCTGGTTGCGGCTGATCGACCCGGTCGCGTCGTTGATCGTGCCCGGAGCGCGCACCGCGGGCTCGGCGGGCACGGGGCGGCGCGAGTTCTACGGCGTCACGTCTGCCCGGCGCATTTCGTCGATCGAGGCGCAACTGCGCGGGGTCGACCTCGGCGTACTCGCGCCGCTGACTCCGCCGGTGCGATTCGGCTTCGGCTCGGCGCCGGCCGACCCGAGCCTGGTGCGCGTGGTGACGACGATCGTCGACACCCCCGCGGGTTGAGCCTGTCGAAACCCCTTCGCCGCGTGTCACCGCCGGGTGAAATACTGTCAGGCATGACCGACGCTGCCGCCGCCATGCCCGCCGACCGCCACGACACCATCACCGTGCGTGGTGCGCGTGAGAACAATCTCCGTAACGTCTCCGTCGACATCCCGAAACGCCGGCTCACCGTTTTCACGGGCGTCTCCGGTTCCGGCAAGTCCAGCCTCGTCTTCGGCACGATCGCCGCCGAGTCGCAGCGGCTGATCAACGAGACCTACTCCGCGTTCCTCCAGTCGTTTATGGCCAGCCAGAGCCGACCGGACGTCGACGAGCTCTCGGGACTCAGCGCCGCGATCGTCGTCGACCAGGAGCGCATGGGCTCGAACTCGCGGTCGACCGTCGGCACCGCGACCGACGCGTACGCGATGCTCCGCATCATCTACAGCCGGCTCGGCGTACCGCACGCCGGATCCTCCGGCGCCTTCAGCTTCAACCTGCCCGAAGGCATGTGCCCCGAGTGCGAGGGTACCGGGCGGGTGTCGAGCATCGACGTCGCCCAGCTGGTCGACGAGGAGAAGTCGCTGCTCGAGGGCGCGATCACCGTGCCGAACTTCAGCGCCGACGGCTGGTACGTGAAGGGGTACATCGACTCCGGGTTCGTCGACCCCGAGGCGAAGATCAAGGACTACACGCCGCAGCAGCGCGAAGACTTCCTTTACAAGGAAGCCACGAAGATGAAGCTCAACGGCATCAACACGACCTACGAAGGGCTCGTTCCCAAGGTCAACCGCATGTACATCGCGAAGGGCGGCGAGGCGGCGCAGGCGCACATCCGCGCGTTCGTCGAGCGCGCGGTGACCTTCACGACCTGCCCTCTCTGCAACGGGGCGCGCCTCAAGCAGGAGGCACTGGCATCTCGTATCGAGGGTCTGAACATCGCCGAGTGCTCGGCCATGCAGATCAACGACCTCGCGAAATTCATCGACACGGTCACCGACGAGGAGGTCGGGCCGCTCGTCGCGAACCTCAAGGGCACGCTCGACTCGCTCGTCGAGATCGGGCTGGGCTACCTGTCGCTCGACCGCGAATCGGCGACGCTCTCGGGCGGGGAGGCGCAGCGCGTGAAGATGGTGCGCCACCTCGGATCGTCGCTCACCGACATCACCTATGTCTTCGACGAGCCGACGATCGGGCTGCACCCGCACGATATCCAGCGCATGAACAGGCTGCTGCTCCTGCTGCGGGACAAGGGCAACACCGTGCTCGTGGTCGAGCACAAGCCCGAGACGATCGCCATCGCCGACAACGTCGTGGATCTCGGTCCGGGCGCCGGTCCGTTCGGCGGGGAGATCCAGTTCGTCGGAACCGTGGAGGGGCTGCGGGCCTCCGGAACCCTCACCGGCCGCCACCTCGACCACCGCGTTTCGCTGCGCCCCGACCCGCGTGCCGCGACCGAGCACCTGCGCATCTCGGGCGCGAGCCTGCACAATCTCAAGGACGTCTCGGTCGACATCCCGCTCGGCGTGCTCACCGTCGTCACGGGCGTCGCGGGCTCGGGCAAGAGCTCGCTCATCTACGGGTCGCTCCCCCGCAGCGCCGACGTGATCGTGGTCGACCAGTCGGCGATCCGCGGGTCGCGGCGCAGCAACCCGGCGACCTACACGGGGCTGCTCGACCCGATCCGCACCGCGTTCGCCAAGGCCAACAAGGTGAAAGCCGCGCTGTTCAGCGCGAACTCCGAGGGCGCCTGCCCCAACTGCAAGGGCATCGGTCTCGTCTACACGGACCTCGCGATGATGGCCGGGGTCGCCTCGGTCTGCGAGGTCTGCGAGGGCAAGCGCTTCACCGACGAGGTGCTCACCTACACGCTGAACGGCAAGAACATCCACGAGGTGCTCTCGATGCCGGTCGTCGAGGCCCGCGACTTCTTCGGCACGGGGCCGGCGCACCTGATTCTCGACCGCCTCGTCGACGTGGGGCTCAGCTACCTGTCGCTCGGACAGCCGCTGACCACGCTCTCCGGCGGCGAGCGTCAACGCATCAAGCTGGCGATCAACATGGCCAAGAAGGGGGCGACCTATGTTCTGGATGAACCGACCACGGGCCTGCACCTCGCCGACGTCGACCAGCTGCTCGGGTTGCTCGACCGGCTGGTCGACGACGGCAACACCGTCATCGTGATCGAGCACCACCAGGCGGTGATGGCGCACGCGGACTGGATCATCGACCTCGGTCCCGGCGCGGGCATCGACGGCGGCCGCATCGTGTTCGAGGGCACGCCGGCGGCGCTCGTCGAGCAGGGAGAAACGCTGACGGCGCAGCATCTGCGCGAGTACGTCGGCCGATAGCACGCGGGTTTCGACAGGCTCAACCCGCTAGCGGGCCTACGCCGGGTTCACCCCGAAGGCCTGCGCCAGCTTGTCGATCTTCTGCGCGCGGCCGAGGCGGGGCAGGTCGCTGCCGTCGCGGATGACGCGTCCGCGCGCCTCGAAGTCCGCGAGGAAGTCGCGCGCCCACGCCACGTCGCTCTGCGTGGGGCTGATGACCTCGTTGATCACGGGGGTCTGTTCGATGTCGAGGCAGAGCTTGCCGGTGAGGCCGAGCGCCACGGTCATCTGGCTCTGCTCGCGCAGGATCGGGTGGCTGCTGCCGACCGTCGGTCCGTCGATGGGGCCGGGCAGGTTGCCGATGCGGCTGGCGACGACGAGGCGCGACCGTGGGTAGGCCATGGCGAGGTTGTCCGCGCTGGTGCCGGTGTCGCGGCGGTAGTCGCCGCTGCCGAAGGCCAGACGGAACGTGCCGCGGGCACGCGCGATGGACACCGCTTCCTCGATGCCGAGGGCCGATTCGATGAGCGCCAGAACGGGCGTGTGGCCGCCGAGACGGTCGAAGGTCTCGGTCACGTCGGCGGGCGACTCGGTCTTGGCGAGCATTACGCCGCGCAGTCCGGGAACGCCGGACAGGGCGTCGACGTCGTCGCTCCAGAAGTCGGTGGTGTGGTCGTTGATGCGCACCCAGCCGCTGCCGCCGTCGGCGAGCCAGTCGACGACGTCGCCGCGGGCCGCGGGCTTCGCCTTGGGGTCGACCGCGTCCTCGATGTCGAGCACGATCTGGTCGGCGCGCGACCGGGCGGCGACGTCGAACTGCGCGGTGTTGGTGGCCGAGACGAGCAGCCAGGACCGCGCGATTTCGGCGGGGATCGCGTCACGGTGGGCGGAGGACACTGGTGTGGTGGGCGTCGTTGACATCCCTGCCAGCGTACCGTGCCCCGCCTAGATGCTGGCCTTCCGGTCGGTCCGGTACTCGATGTCGACGAGCCCGGCGTCGTAACTGCCGGTGCGCACGAGCGTGAGGCCGGCATCGGTGTACCCGTCCGGGAACACCCCGCGGCCGCGACCGAGCACGCGCGGCACGATGACCAGGCGCACGACGTCGACGAGCCCCTCCCGGAAGAGCGTGTCGGTCAGAGTGAGACTGCCCCAGACGATGATGTCGCCGGCGAGGTCGGCCTTGAGCCGGCGGACGGCGTCGGCCGCGCCATCCGCCAGCACCAAGGCCGGTTCGAACTCGCCCCACGGCGCTTCCTCGAGGGTGCTCGACACCACGATCTTGGGCAGTTCGTTGATGCGTGGTGCGAGCACCTCGGGGTCGGAGTCGGTCGTCGGCCAGAACGCCGCGAACATGCGGTAGGTGTTCGCGCCGAGCAGGATCGTGTCGACGCCTTTCAGCCGCTCCAGCGTCTCCTGGTCGAGCTGGAAGGTGGCATTCGGGCTGGTGTCGTCGAAGAGCGCGAACTCGCCGCTCTCGTCGCCGGCAAACCCGTCGGCGCTCACGAACTGGTGGACGATCAACTCCCCCATCGTTACGCCGGGACCGCGTTCTTCGCGGCGTCGACGATGAGCTTGGCGACGGCCTCCGGGTGGCTGATCATCGCCACGTGCGAGCTCTCGATCTCGACCGCGTGGCCGCCGGCTCGCTCTGCCATCACCCTGTGCGCCTCCGGCGGGATGGTGCGGTCGTCGGAGCCGATGAGGAACCAGCTGGGGATGGTTTTCCAGGCCGGGACGCCGGAGGGGGTGCCGAGGGTGTTGAGCGCGGCGGGCCTCTGAGCGGCGCCCATCGCCGCGGCATCCTCGTCGGTCAGATCGTCGCAGAACAGTTCTTTGAAGTAGTCGGGGTCGATGTAGCCGTCGCCGTCTCCCTCCGCGGCGCCGGGATACGGACGCACCAGCGTGTGCTCGCCCAGTGCCGAATAGCCGCCGCCGAGCCCGATGGCGCCGAGCACCGGCTCGCCCTCGTCGAGCGCGAAGCCGCAGATGTAGACGAGGGCCGAGACCGCTGCGACGTCCGTTGCCGCGTTGGTGATGACCGCGCCGCCGTACGAGTGGCCGACGAGCACGATAGGGCCGTCGATCGTCGAGAGCACGGTGCGCACGTAGTCGGCGTCGCCGTGAAGCGAGCGCAGCGGGTTCGCCGGGGCGAGAACGGAGTAGCCGTCGCGCTGCAGGATCTTGATCACACCGGTCCACCCGGAGGCGTCGGCAAAAGCGCCGTGCACGAGCACGACGGTGGGCTTCGATTCGGAATTCACGGGTATACCTCTCGATCAGAACGGATAGATGCCCACAACGTAGCGACCGGCCGGAACGCAGGGGAACATCTTGTGCGACACCCGGCTCTCCACCCCGAAAATGCTTCGTCTTATCCGGAGCCGGTGCCAGCATGGTGAAGGAAAGGAAAACGATGAGGGGGTAGGGGCTCATCGAGGTGCGGCCGTCGGTGATCACGTTCTCGGACGGGCAGTGGCGCAATACGCGGTGAGGTGTCGATCGGGGGCTGACTCCATCGTCATAGGAGTGTCACCATCAACCATCGAAAGGACACACCATGCAGTACTCGCTCCTTCTCCACGCACCCGAGCCCGGCGACGCCGACGTCTCGCCCGAGCAGATGGCGTCGTTCCAGACAGCGTTCGACCTCTACGCCAAGTCGCTCGAGAGCGCCGGGGTGCTCGTCGCGGTCGACATCCTCCAGCCGTCGTCGGCGTCGACGACCGTCACCCTGCGCGACGGCAACCCGCGGGTGCAGGACGGCCCGTTCGCCGCGAGCCGCGAGCAGCTGGCCGGCTCCTTCGTGGTCGACGTGCCCGATCTCGACGCCGCCATCGCCTGGGCCGAGAAGAACCCCGGCGCGCAGTACGGCGTGATCGAGATCCGCCCGTCGGCGATCGTCTACCGCGGCGGCGAGTGGATCACGACGCGGTGACCGCGCGGGCGCGGACCGAACGAGTGGCCCGCGCCTCGTACGGACGCCTGCTCGCGATCGTCGCTGCGGAGACGCGCGACATCCCCCGTGCCGAAGACGCCCTCGCCGACGCGTTCGAACGCGCGATCGCGGTGTGGCCGGCCCGCGGCATCCCGGACTACCCGGAGGCGTGGCTCGTGTCGGTGGCCCGCAACCGGCACCGCGACACGGTGAGATCGGCGGCGAACCGGGTGACCGCTCCGCTCGACGCCGACGTCGCGGTGCTCGACATCGTCGACCTCGACGCGATCCCCGACAAGCGGCTCGAGCTCATGTTCGTCTGCGCGCATCCGGCGATCGACACCGCCGTGCGCGCCCCGCTCATGCTGCAGACGGTGCTCGGGCTCGAGTCGGCGAAGATCGCGCGCGCGTTCGCCGTGCCCGAACCAGCGATGGCGCAGCGGCTCGTACGGGCCAAGCGGCGTATCCGCGACGCGGGAGTGCCGTTCGTGGTGCCGCTGCTCAGCGACATGCCGGCGCGGCTGCCGGCCGTGCTCGAAGCGGTCTACGGCGCCTACGCGATCGAATGGCAGCTCGTGTCGGGTCCGACCGTGCGCGAGTCGCTGGCCGCCGAAGCGCTCTACCTGGCGACGACGCTCGCCGCCCTTCTGCCCACGGAAGCCGAGGCCTCCGGGCTCGCGGCGCTCCTCGCCTTCTCGATCGCGCGCGCGGACGCCCGCGTCGCGCCCGACGGCTGCCTCGTGCCGCTCGCCGAGCAGGACCGGTCACTGTGGGATGCCGACCTGGTGCGGCAAGGCGAGGCCCTGTTGCGACGAGCGCACTCCCTCGGCGCGATCGGGCGGTTCCAGCTCGAGGCGGCGATCCAGTCCGCGTATTCGGCGCCGGCCGGCCCCGATCTGCCAGCGCTGCTCGCCCTGCACGAGGCACTCGTGCGCATCGCCCCCACACTCGGCGCGCGCGTGGCCCGTGCCGCCCTGGTCGGCGAGGTACACGGCGCCGCCGCCGGACTGGAATCGCTCGACACCGTCGACGCACCCCGTTTCCAACCCGCGTGGGCGACACGCGCGCATCTGCTCGCCGGCACAGGCCAGACGGATGCCGCGGCCGACGCCTACACGAAGGCGATCTCCCTCACCACCGACGGGCCCTCGCGGCTCTACCTCGAGCGTCGGCTGGCGGCCCTCACACCGACAGGTCGCTGACCACGAGGTAGTGGTCGCTCGGCGGCAGCCCGTCGACCTCGTCGCGCACGATCCAGGAGGAGATTACGCCGACGGGGTGCTCGGGGTCGCCGGGGCGCGCGAGCACGTGGTCGATGCGCCGGTTGTACTGCAGTTCGGCCTCCGCCGCCGCGAAGCGATTGGTCTCGCTGTAGGTGCGCGGGTCGGCGGTGTAGTCGTTCGCCTCGCCCCAGGTGTCGAGCAGGGTCTCGCGCAACCGGGCCATGTCGGGCCAGGTGAAGTCGGCGTTGAGGTCGGCAAGTAGCAGCACGGGCAGCCGGCCGTTGAACGCCGGGCCGCTGACGATCTCGCCGAGGGTCACGACCTGGGCGGCGTGTTCCCCCATGCGGTCGGGCTCCCAGCTGGTGACGCCGACGACGACGTTGAGCGGACCGAGCGGGTGGGCGATGGTGGCGAGCAGCGCGACGAGACCGCGGTCGGTCGACGGCATCGGGTGGGCTTCGACCGAGGTGATCGGCCAGCGACTGAGCAGCCCCAGCCCCATGCGCACCCCGAACTGGTCGTCGCTCTCGAGCGGAAGGGGCGTCGGCGGCAGGCCCGGCTCGACGTACGCGGCGTACATGCCGAGCTCGGCGCCGAGCGTCTCGGCCTGGTTGCGCCCGGCGATCGCCCAGACCTCCTGCAGGCCGACGACGTCGGGCCGCCACTCCTCGAGAGTCGCGATGATGCCGCGTTCGCGGGCGTGCCACTGCTCCCCGAAGATCCACCACACGTTCCACGTCGCGGCCCTGATGACCGCCTGCTCGCCGTCCATCGACTGATAGTAAGTACCCCGATCCGGCGAAACGAGGGGTTGCACCGCTTCCGTAGCGACGTAGCGTGAGGGCATGACTAATCTCGAAACCGGCGACCGCGTCAGCTGGAACACCTCGCAGGGCCGCACGCTCGGAACGATCATCGAGCGCAAGACGCGCGACTTCGAGTTCGCCGGGCAACACTTCACCGCGTCATCCGACGAACCGTCCTTCCTGGTCGAGTCGGAGAAGACCGGGGCGCACGCGGCGCACAAAGGATCGGCTCTGCGCAAACTGAAGTCGTAGCTGCTGGTTCAATAGGGGGGATGCTTACTCCTCCCGTCCCGCCCGCGCGCGCGGTCATCTCCCCCGACAACACCAAGATCGCCACCTACGAGTTCGGCGACCCCGAGGCGCCCACCGCGTTCCTCGTGCACGGTTTCGCGTCGAGCGCGCTGCTCAACTGGCACGCGACCGGCTGGGTTCGCGATCTGACCCGGGCGGGCTTCCACGTGATCGCGATCGATCAACGCGGGCACGGAGCGAGCGACAAGCCGCGGCATCCGGGCGCCTATTCGATGGAGTCGCTCGTCGGCGACGTGCTCTCGGTTCTCGACACGTTTATGCTCGACGAGGTCGCCTACGTGGGCTATTCGCTCGGCGCGCGTGTCGGCTGGGAGGCTACACGCGAGCTGCCCGAGCGCATCTCTCGTGCGGTGCTCGGGGGCATTCCGGACGGGGATCCGCTGACGCGGTTCCGCACCGACGAGGCGCGCGCGCACATCGAGCATGGACACGAGGTCACCGACCGGCTGACCCAGGCGTACCTGCAGATGGCGGGCGGAATCGAGGGCAACGACCTGACCGCGCTCGTCGCGCTGGTCGAGGGCATGCGCGGCGGCCCGCAGCCCGGGCCGGACAACGCGCCGACCCAGCCGCTGCTGTTCGCGACGGGCAGCGAGGATTCGATCCTGCCGAAGTCACGGGCGCTCGCGGAGGCGGCACACGGCGAGTTCTTCGAGATCCCGGGGCGCAACCACTTCAACGCGCCGACGTCGCGGGCGTTCCGAGATGCGGCGCTGGCCTTCCTGTCGGCCCCCGCGGGTTGAGCCTGCGCGGTGGAGCTATGGGAATCGCGCCAGCGATTCCGCGACCCCAGCGCCGAGGGAGCCTGCGACCGAGGGATTGGAAACTCCCTACTGTTCCTTCAACACCTCGTCCACGTCGTACAGCGCGAACCACTTCTCTGCCGCGACCCGCGCCGCCGGCGTGAGCACCGTGAACGTCCGCGGCTTGACTCCGCGCTCGAGCAGGACGCGCTCGAGGTAGTCCCGCACGAGCCACACGTCGACCGGGTCGGCCCCGGTCACGCCGAGAACTCCCTCGATGCGGTCGTCGTCCAGCCCGAGCGCCCGCTCCAGATCCGCGACGCCTAGCCCGGCGAGCTCGAGGTTGGCGTGCAGCTCTTCGCTGGTGGCCGCGCGTTCGCGCTTGTTCAGTGACATGGCTCCATTCTCGCCGCTCGTGCCGGGCCGCAACTTGCGCCATATCGACCTACGAAGCGACCCATAGGTCGATGTGACCCAATTCGAGAGCGAGGATGCCGCGGCCGACGGCATCGTAGGCCTGCGTCATCCGGCTCACCACGTCCAGCCCTCGCCACGGTGCGTGCCCGCCCGGCATACTCGGCTCATGCTGACTATCGGATCCATCGTCTGGGGCGCCCTCGACATCCCGCGCGCGGTCGCGTTCTGGACCGCCGCGCTCGACTACGTGCCCCGCGACGAGGTCGAGGACGACTGGGCGACGCTCGCACCCCGGGTCGGCACGGGCACACGCCTGTCGCTCATGCTCGTCACCTCGGACAAGCCCGCCCGCCACCACCTCGACCTCTTCGCCGACGACCAGGACGCCGAGGTCGAGCGGCTCGTCGGGCTGGGCGCGACGACCGTCGACTGGGACTACCCCGACCTCGCCGACTACATCGTGCTCGAAGACACCGAGGGCAACCGGTTCTGCGTCGTGCAGTCGTAGTGCCGACCATCGAGGACATCGCCGACGAACTGCTGGCCCTGACACCGGCCGAGTTCACCGCCGCCCGCAACGCCCGCGCGAAGCAGCTCGGCGGCGAGCTGGGAGCGGCGGTGAAGGCGTTGCCCCGCCCCTCGGCCGGTGCGTGGGCGACGAACCTGCTCGCGCGTGCGAAGTCCGACGAACTCGCGCAGCTCTTCGCGCTCGGAGATGCCTTGCGCGACGCGCAGTCCGAGGCCGACCGCGACACCCTCGCCGATCTCACGCGTCAGCGGCGGGCGCTCGTCTCAGCGCTCGCGAAGCTGGCCGCGGGTCTCGCCGACGACGCCGGACACGCGGTCAACGCGACCGCGGTCGCCGAGGTCGAACGCACGCTGCAGGCCGGAATGACCGATCCCGCGGCCGCCGCGGCCATCTCGTCCGGGCGGCTGCTGCGCGGGCTCTCCGGGGACGGTCTCGACGCCGTCGACCTCGACGACGCAGTCGCCGGCCAGCCGGCGAGGGCGCGCGCCGTGGTCACGAGCATCGAGTCGAAGCGGGCCGTCAAAGCGGCGGAGGTCGCGGTGGCCGAGGCGAAGTCGGCATTAGAAGATGCAGACCGGATGTCGCAGGACGCGGGTCGCGCGAAGGAGGCCTTGGCGCTCGAGCGTCAGGAACTGCGCGAGCACCTCGCCGAGGTCGAGGCCGAGCTAACCGACGCGGCGCGTGCCGTGGAGGCGGCGGACCGCGACCGCGCGAAGGCGGCGCGAGCACTCGACGAGGCCGAGGAGGCCCGGGCCGCCCTCGACTGAAGCGGACTGAGCCTGTCGAAATCCCCTGGGTAGAAGGGTTTCGACAGGCTCAACCCGCGATGGCCTAGATCGAGTCGGGGCGACGGATCGTGTCTGCGCCGCCGTCGATGTAGATGATCTGTCCGGTGACGTGCGTGTTCTGCTCGCTGGTGAGCCACGCGAGGAGCGCAGCGGGCGCGGACGCCGGCGCCGCCGGTCCGTTGAGCGGCGACGGTGCGCCGGCCGCCATGGCCGCGCGTCCTTCTTCGGTCTCGAGAATCGCGGCCGTCATCGGAGTCGCGATGACTCCGGGAGCGACGGCGTTGAGCGGGATGCCCGCTCCTGCCCACTCGTCGGTCGGCGCGTTCTTGCGCACCCAGAGCGCGATCGCGTTCTTGCTGGTGTTGTAGATCGCGTTGCTCGGGGTGTCCGTCGGGGCGTCGGCGATCGCCTTCGCGAGTTCGAGCGACTTCTCCTCGTCGCCCGAGAGCAGTGCGGCGTGCAGCGGCGGGTCGGTCGGCTCGAGCGCCGCGAGCGACGCGACGAGCGCTGCGCGGGGTGCGTCCGACCCGGCGAGCAGCGGGCGCAGACCCTCGAGCGTGGCGATAGCGCCGAAGTAGTTGACGCCCACGGTCGCGGGGATCGGGGCTGCCAGGCCGGCGACGGCGACGATCGCGTCGATGGTGCCGCCGCTGAGCTCGGTCACTTTCGCGACGAGCTCGGTGCGACCCTCGGCCGTGGTCAGGTCGACGTTGACGTCGGCGTCGCGCAGGTCGACGCCGTACACGGTCTTCCCCTCGCCTCGCAGCTGCTCGGTGAGCGCCTTGCCGATTCCGGATGCTGCGCCGGTGACTACGAACTTTCTTGCCATTTCGGGTTCCACTTTCGTTTCTCTCTTCCCCGGCATCGGTGCCGGCGGGTTCTCAGGGCGCGGCGAGCCAGCTCGGCACCAGCGACATCAGCTGGTCGACGAGCACGTCGGCGGGCACAGGGTCGTCGCTGCGGATCCAGTGCGCGAGCAGGCCGAGCGAGCCGGACGCGGTGTAGACCGCGACGGCCTCCGCGGACAGGCCGTGCGGGATCTCGGGGAGCAGGGCGATGGTGGCGCGCACTTGGGCGGCATACGCCTCGACCGCCCTCGTGAAAACGGTCGAGGTGAAGGGCAGTGCGAGCATGCTGGCGTAGAGGGCACGGTGTTGCACGAGGTGGCCGACGAGCCGCACCTGGGCCACTCGCGCGGCTTCGGCCCCGCTCACGACTCGGTGGCGGCGCAACTCGACGTCTTCGGCGCCGATGGCCTCGAAAGCGCCCTTAAGAACCTCGACGGCGAGCTCGTCGATGCCGGCGAAGTGCGTGTAGAAGGAGCTTCGGCCGATACCGGCGGTGCGGACGATGGCGGCGACGGTGATGAGCTCGTCCCCCGAGGCGAGTGTCTCGACCGCATCGAGGATGGCCTGTCGGGTGCGGGCGACGCGAGGGTCTCCGGACGTGCGGATGCCGCTGCGGGTTTCGTGCAGCGGGGTGACGATCGCGTCGGCGCGTTCCATGGTTCCAGCCTACCTCCACTTCTGGACACCTGTCTAGAAAAGCAGGACGGTGGAGAAAGGTTTCGACAGGCTCAACCCGCCGAGGCGGAAGCGGATTGAGCCTGTCGAAATCCCCTGGGTAGGTGGGGTTTCGACAGGCTCAACCCGCGAGTGGTGCCCTAGCGCTGCGGCGGGGTACCTCCACCGCCCGGCATTCCACCGCCACCGCCCATCGTCCCGGTGGACGCGACTCCCTCGGTGCCGGTTCCGGCGAGTTCGCCGTCGACGTAGACCGAGTACTCCGCGCCATCCTCGAGCTCGGACGACGAGTAGACGACCGACGCGAAATCTTTCACCGACGTGAAGGACTCGATGACCGCGCCATCCGCCGTCTGGATCTCGACGGTCGACCCGGCTTCGCCGCTCGCCGTCACGGCCACGAAGCCCTGCGCCGAGTCCTCGTCGGGGGTCACCGCCATGCCGGCGCTGCCGACCGCGAGCACCGTTCCGCCGGACACCTCGAGGGTGCCGTTCACGTCGAGCGCGCCGTTGCCGTCGTTGGTGGGGCCGTAGACGGTGAGGGTTCCGCCGCTGACCTCGGCGGAGCCGTTGGAGTCGAAGCCGTCGCCCTGGGCGTCGATCGTGATGTCGCCGCCGGTGATGTAGATCATCTCGGCACCGGCGGAGTCCATGCCACCGCCCTGCCCGCCCTCGGTCGCGGCGCTCGTGCCGGCCGACGCGTTGATGCCGTCGTCGCTCGCGGTGATGTCGACGGTGCCGTCGGCCAGGGTGATCGTGGTGCTCTCGAGTCCCTCGTACGCGTCGGTCACCTCGACCGTGCCGCCGTCGATGAGCAGCGCGGTGTCGGCGTGCACACCGTCGTCGCCGCTGGCGAGGCTGATCTCCGCGTCGCCGCCGAGGTGGATGGCGCCGTTGGAGTGCAGCGCGTCGTCGGACGAGTCGACCTCGACCGAACCGCCCTCGATGACGACGTAGGTGCCGCCCTTGAGGCCCTTGGTCGAGGTGTCGGTGACCTCTTCGGCCGCTCCCCCGCCCGCGGCGACCGTGACGGTGCCGCCCGTGATGACGAGGTCGGTCTGGGCGTCGAATCCGTCTCCGGCCGCGGTCACGTCGACCGTGCCGCCGGAGATGTCGATGTACCCGCGCGTGAGGTCGGCGTCTTCGTCGCTCTTGAGTCCGTCGCCTCCGGCCGTGACCGTGACGTCGCCGCCCTCGATCGTGAGCGAGTCCTTGCCGCGCAGCCCGTCGTCGACCGCGTCGACGACGATGGCGCCCGAGAGGACGACGAGGTCGTCGGTCGAGGCGATGCCGTCGTTGCCGTTACCCGTCACGGTGAGCGTGCCGTCGCCGGTGATGGTGAGGTCGGTGTCGGCGTACAGGGCCGCGTTCGCGTCTGCCGTGTCGGCGTAGGCCGACGTATCGCTGAGCATGTTGTCACTGCCGTCGGCGAGCGAGACGACCGCGTTCTGGGCGTTGGTCACCGCGATCGCGGCGCCCGTCGAGCTGGAGATCGCGACCCCGTCGAGCACGAGTGCGACCACGCCCTCGTCGGCGGTGTCGACGACCACCTGTCCGTCGTCGAGGCTGCCGCTGAGCACGTAGGTGCCGTCGGCCGTGATGGTGACCGTCGACCCGTCGATCGTGACAGCGTCGGAATCGGACGTGGCCGTGTCACCGTCGAGGGTGATCTCGACGGCGTCATCCATCGACCATTCGTCGTCGTTCGTCGTGGTGGCGTTCTCGTTCGCGGCCAGCACCGCATCGGCGGTGATCGTCGCGTCGACGTCGGTGATGGTCGACGAGGTGGATGCCGCGGCGGACTCGGTCGACTCCGTGGCAGTCGTCGTGGCACACGCCGTGAGGATGACGGCACCGAGCAGGAGGGAGGTGACAGTGGCGGGAAGGGTAAAACGCTTGCGCATGATGGTGCGCTCCTTAGTTCTGGTTCGAAAAGTGGTGGCGGATGACGCGGGCCCACTTATTGGAGGGGAGATCGTGACGCATGGCGGCGAGGCCGGTTCCGAACTTGGAGATCGTCGCCGGGCGGTGGCCGTGCGACCAGAGCAGCCGGTCGACCTCGCTGGTGCGGGAGCCCGACTTGGTTTCGATAATCACGGAGCGCGGCAGGCGCAGGATCGCGCCGTCGTCGGTCTCCCAGCTGAGGTCGGTGTCGACGGTCGAACGACTCTGCGAGCCGGGCAGGAAGAGCGTCGCGCGCCGGTACCGGGTGACGAGGGTGGGCACGAGGGAGAGGCTCTCGGGGTGGTCGATGCCGATGCCGTCGAGGGCCGCGTCGGCGTACTCGCGTCCGTCGCGGGTGAGGGCGTCGCGGTGGTCCATCTCGTACGGCAGGCGGTCTTTCACCGTCGTGCCGCGCGCGCCGCGGGTCTTCATCTCGAGGTAGGACTCGGCGGTGTCGACGTAGCTGCGCGTGCGGAGTTTGAAGCGACGCCTGCGGCCGGTCGCCGCCATGCGGTAACTCAGGAGTTCGGGGGTATCGAAGTAGACCGACTCGTAGTTGGAGGCGCGCTGGCCGTCGATCTCGAGGACCCGCGTCGCGACATCCAATTTCTCGAGCACTTTCTCTGCCTCGTCGGCATGGAGGATGTACTTGCGGTCGACCCGGGTCTGCAGTGCCGCGACGGCGACGAGCTCGTCGAGCGAGATGGAGTCGAGGTGGTTCACCGGGTGCTCCCGACGAGTTCGGCGGCCTGCTGTTCGGCGGCGAGGAAGCGCGCCTGGGCCGGCGGCGTGTTCGTGATCTTGTAGCGCACGTCGACGAAGGTCGTGTCGTTGACGAGGTCGAGGTGCTGAACGGTGACCTTGTGCACCTGGGCTCCGAGCATGCGTTCGAGTTCGAGGCGCAGCTTGGTCTCGTCGGCGTAGGCGGTGTCGAGCTGTACCGTCTGCTGGCGGTACTGCGTGAACAGGCGCGGGTTGTCGCCGACGAAGAGCACCACGACGATGAGCGCCATGAGGGCGATCACGAGCGGGTTGATGGTGGTGCTGAGTCCGGCGAGGAGGCCGAGCGCGAGCGCCGCGAAGTAGTACGCGACCTCGGTCTGCGAGATCTCGCTCGAGCGGAGGCGGATGATCGAGAGCACTCCGAAGAGTCCGAGGCCCAGGCCGACGCCGACCTCGGCAGAGCCGAGAACTGTCGCGACGGCGAGGACTCCGACGTTGACGCCGAGGAACGCAACGACGAGGTCGCGGCGGCGGTGACGACGGAAGTACATGCCGAACGTCATGATCGAAATGGCGAACAGATCGATGGCGATCATTAGGGCGGGGACCATGGGGGCTCCTGAGTTACTAGTCGGTGAACGGGGTGCGACTAGTTACGCAGGGAGTGCTATGGGGATTCTATGTTGAGGCTGTGGTGTCCGAACTGACTTTGTACGCGCGACGCTTGATTTCGCCCGGCATGACTCAGCGACTGGCACCAGACGAGTCCACTCGTTTCCTTGCACTAACGTTAGGACGGCGGCTGAGGATCGATGCCTAGGTCTCTTCACGAATTCGCAACGACCGCTTCACCGCCGGGGAAAATACATGAACGCTGAAAAAAACGACGTCGTCGACTTCGACACCCTTGAATTCGACGGGATTTCTCCGCCCGATATCCACCAGATTTTCCGATTCCCAGCAAAGTTTCATCCGCCTGCCGTGGACGCATTGATTGAACGATTCACGCAGCCAGGGCAGACGATCTTGGATCCCTTTTGCGGAAGCGGCACATTGCTCGTTGAAGCTGCAATTGCTGGCCGAAATAGCGTCGGCAGTGACGTCGACCCTCTCGCCGTCGCAATCTCAAAAGCAAAAATCTCGAGCTATCGGACTGCCGAACTGCAAAAGTCTTTTGCAGACGCAGCGGACCAAACCCGCGCTTGGGAACGGACTGACGAGCGCTACAAAAGTCTCGCATTCGCAGATATCTCCGCGTCAGAAGCCTCGGCCGAGCAATCAGAATTGTGGGTCCCTGAGATCCCAAAACTAGACCACTGGTTTCGAAGGTATGTCGTTTCTGACCTTGCTCGTATTCGAGCGTGGATAGCACAGCATCAGACCGACCCTGAGATTCAGGAACTACTACTCGTGGTTTTCGGATCCATCATTAGGAACTCCAGCAACGCCGACCCGGTCCCGGTTTCTGGGTTAGAGGTCACGGCACACATGCTGCGAAAGGACGCCGCGGGGCGAGTCGTAAATCCGTTCGCCCTGTTCCGGAAAGCCTTGAAGAAGACAGAAAAAGCAGTCATGTCATTCTCTGCCCTTCGAGCCGCAACTGAAGTCACAGCCGATGTGAAATTGAGAGACGCACAACAGCTCGGAGACTTGAACGACATCGATGCGATTATCACGTCCCCGCCCTACCAGAATGCCGTCGACTACTACCGAAGACATCAGCTAGAGATGTTTTGGCTCGGACACACTGAGTCACAGAAAGATCGCCTCGAGCTACTTCCCCGATACATCGGTCGCGCTCGCGTCGCGAGCTCGCATCCCAGCGCAAATGAAAAATGGAGAGGCACGCCTCAGGTTCAGGCGTGGCTGGATCAGATGCGAAATCACGGAGAATCTCGCGCTCGCGACTTTCAGGTCTACTTTGCGTCGATGACGAGAGTCTTCGAATCCATGTCGACGATACTTAAGCCCGGGTCCCCGGCAATTTTCATTGTGGGCAGGAGCACTTGGAACGGAATCGAAATTCCAACTGATGAGTTGTTCGTCGAACTTGCGGGTCCACATTTCCAGCTCTCGGAGCACCTCACGTACCCCGTTCGCAACCGCTACATGTCCTACGTGAGACGCAATGGGGCTGATATCAATACTGAACACGTGCTTGTTTTCAGGAGGAACGCAACATCCGGACTAGAAAATTCGAGCTAACCTAGCTTTATCTGGTCCTGAAAGTGGAGAAAATGACTGACACATTGCCGATCACTCCTGTTGTCGCCTCCACCATCGGACAAGGACTCGAAGCGTCCGGCATCTCCGCTGGCCCAATTGAGGTACGGCTGTCGCGCGAGCTAATCACGCTCCTTAGCGAACAGCTATATTCGAGCCCGCTAAAGGCCATTGAGGAGTTGGTGATCAACTCCTTCGACGCTGATGCGCCAAGCGTTCATGTCATCGCGCCGCTATCCACGATCGAGCCAGTCCTTTCCGTAGCGCCGCTTATCGCGGTCTATGACACCGGGGTGGGAATGGACTTGGCAGGACTGTCTGACTTGTGGCGGGTAGGGGCATCCAACAAAAGAACCGAGCAGGTCGAGAAAGTTCGAAAACGCAAGCAGATTGGCAAGTTCGGCATTGGGAAGCTCGCCACTTATGCCCTCGCGCGTCGGGTCACCTACATAACGTCGACGGGAATTGGCCACATTTATGCGGTGACTTTATCGTTCGACGATTTCCACTCCTCCCCAAACGGTGAAGCTGAGGCGCCGGTTCGCCTCGATGTACGTGAGATCGAGACGACCGACATCTTGTCACAGGCTGCCCTCGCCACGGCTCTGGAGGAGAGTGGCCTCGACCTCTCGACATGCCTCGACAGTGCGTCTCAATGGACACTCGTATTGCTCGAAGAACTCAAGGGCGTCGTTGAATCGATCTCGGGCAACCGGTTGAAGTGGATACTCTCAACAGCTATGCCACTTGGTGATTTCGAGGTGTTCCTCAATGGAATCGGTATCGAGGCGAAGAAGAACACCTACGCGCGCATCGCGGAATTCAACATCGCTGAACTACCTCAAAAGCGAATCGATACGTTGAACAGGGCAACGGATTCGGATTGGCGCGTTGAAACGCTGGATGTCGACAATGACGGCGGACCGCTGAAGCGCTTGGTTTCGAGTCAGCTGCCTAGCGGAGTTAGTGGCAGCGCAATCGTGACAGACAAGTCACTGTATGGCGGCAAGAGTAGCGATCTCACTCGCTCACACGGGTTCTTCGTAAAGGTACGCGGACGGCTTATCGGGGAGGAGGACCCCCTATTCGGCTCACACGCTTTGAGCTACGAGGTATTTAACCGATTCCGCGCGGAGATTGATGCTGACGATCTGGACATAGATGTCACCGCACCTCGCGAAAGCGCGGGGAATAGCCCCCGCGTGACTGCCCTGCGGGAACTTCTGGTCGAGGTTTTCAACGAGGCCAGGTCCCAGTTCGACATGAAAATGAAGGAAAAAGCGCAGCACGGCGCGCGACGAGAGCACGAACGTCACTACGTGTATCCGACTTTCGTGGAAAAGCCCCTCGCTGACGCTTTGGTGCAGACCAATTTCGATGACGACCTGAATGCCGGTTCGGAGGCCGATGACTCATGGTTCTACGTCGAAGTACCGACAGCTGAGGACACGAAGACCTTAGTTGCAAGCCTGTATTCGACCGATGAACGGCAGCCTTACAGCTATCGCTTGGAGCAGCGAGGAAAACAAGAGCGATTGGTGGAGTTTGATCCCACTGAACATAGCTTCACTGTAAATGCGGACCACGAACTCGCGCTCGAATTCAAAGACTCACCGAAGTCAATGGATCTTCTCTACCATCTCGCAACTGCCGAAGCGTTGTTGGAGGTCTACCTACGAGAAGCCGGGGTCGCTGCTCACGTTGTGGGCGAGGTGCTACAAAGACGGGATAACCTCCTTCGCGGTTTGGCAAGAGAACAGATGAATTCCCCAGCAGCAATCGCGCAGGCCTTGCGCGATTCATCCGATTCAGACACAGAGCTCGAAATCGCGCTGGTAATTGCAGTGAGATCTTTGGGTTTTGTAGCAAAACACTTGGGCAACGGAGGCAAAGCGGACGGTGTTGCTAGATTCCGCGACTATCCGGATGGTGAGCGAAAAATCACACTTGAGGCAAAAGCCAGCGGCAAGTTGCCGAGCCTCAGCGCTCTTGACTTTGCAGGATTGCAGGAACACATGGTCGACGAGGGTGCCGATGGTTGTTTGCTCGTCGCTCCGGGATACCCCGGCGGCACTCGTGAAGACGACGCGGCGGCGGCAAAACGTGCGCAATCCCTGAAAATTAGTTGCTGGACCATTGATCAGCTGGCGCGAGTCGTCGCATCCATGGAAAGACACGACGTTACTGCTCGCTCAGTAATGCAAATAGTGGCGACAAGATACGCTCCCGCCGAAGTCACACTCGCGGTCGATGCCTTACTAGGCGACAGCGCCGAATCTTCACGTGCCCTCGCAGCCGAAATGATCGGTGCGATTCGCGAGCTCGAAACGTTCATGTCTGACGACGCCATTCGCGAGCTGTCGATGATTCGAACCGTCTTGGGTTCGCGAGGGATCAAACCCTCAACTCCAGATGCTCGAATCGCTCTTGAACGTCTTGCGGCGGCCAGCCAAGGTGGAATGACACTTCTTACCGGCGGAGAAAAGTTCCAGCTAAACGTGGCTGTGGAAGAGTTGGAGCGAAGGGTCGCCGACTGGATTGGTACGGATAGCTCGTCTCGTCGCGCAAGTACTTTTTTCGAGTCGTCTCACCACAGAAAAAATCTGCCCGAAATATAGGATGCCGCGAGCTTGGCTATCTGATCCTCAAAGACAACGCGGGCAATCAGTCCGACGGCTCAACCAACAATGACTCGCTTTCCATGGCGCTTGTTCGTTAGAAATGACGGCGCGAGTCCGTCGACCCGCGCCGCCAACTCAACAGAGTCGATCACAGGCGCGATCTTTCCTGCTTCGGCGAGCTCGGCGAGCGACCCGAGATCCGAGGCATTCGTCACCGAATTGAAGCCCACCAGGCGCTGCTTCGAGCCCAGGGCGCGCAACGGGGCGAGCATCGAGCGGGTGAGGCCGCCGAGCAGGCGCGAACCGCCCTCTCCCCCGACGAGCACGAGGGTTCCGGTCGGCGCGAGGATGCGACGCAGGGACGGGATCGGTCGCATGCCGGCCAGATCCAAGATGAGGTCGTACCGGGCGTCGAGAGTCGTGATGTCCGTCACCGTGTAGTCGATGACCTCGTCGGCGCCGAGAGACTTCACGAAGCCGACCTTCGAGGTGCTGCATACCCCGGTCACGTGCGCACCGGAGGCCCGAGCGATCTGCGTCGCGAAGATGCCCACTCCGCCGGCTGCTCCGATGACGAGAACACGCTGGCCCGGCTGCAGGCGCCCGGCGTCGCGCAACGCGTGAAGTGCGGTCGCGCCCGAGGTCGGCAGACACGCGGCCTGCTCGAACGTGAGCGAGGCCGGCTTGGGCGCGATCTTCGCGGCCGACGCACGGGCGAATTCAGCGAGGCCCGCGGACACCACGCCGAACACCTCGTCTCCCGGGGCGTAGGCCGTGACGGCGGCACCGACCGAATGGACGACGCCCGCGACATCCATGCCCCTGATTCTCTGCCGCGGGCCACGGAGGCCGACGAACGGACGCACAATCAGCGGCAGCCCGGTCATGAGGTGGGTGTCGCCGATGTTGAGCGCGGTCGCGCGCACGTCGACAAGCACGTCGTCGGCGCCGATGGTGGGTACGGGAACGTCCGCGAGATGGAGCACCGAGGAGTCGCCGTAGCGGTCCTGCACTATCGCTTTCATGTCAGCCTCCGTAGTGGAATACGTCGTCGAGGGGCACATCGAACTCGCGGGCGATCTGGAACGCCACCTCCAGCGAGGGCGAATAGCGGCCCTGCTCGATCGCGATGACGGTCTGCCGGGTCACTCCGATGCGGTCGGCCAGGTCGGCCTGCGTCATGTCGCCGGCCGCGGCCCGCAGCGCCCGGATGTTGTTCGTCACCTTCGTCGCCTTCACCACTCTCAGAACCCCCGGCGGTAGATGACGACCCGGGTGATCGAGCCGAGCACGGTCGAGAGCGCGAAGCCGAGGTAGAGGGCGTTGGCGATGTAGAAGTAGTCGGCCTCGACGATCGCGAGAAGCAGTGCGCCGAGGGTTCCGATCACGAGGAACGACTGCCCCACCCGGTCGCCGACGCGGGCGATGTCGCGGTCGCGCACGTCTTTCTTCTGGTCGCTGCGGGGCGTGACGATGCCCACCGCGATGCTGACGACGATGGCCGTGACGATTGCGCCGCCGATCGTCCACAGCATGGCCGGCACGTAGTCGACGTCGACGAGGGGCATGGATGCCGCCTGCCGCAGGATCACCGCGACGTAGACGCCGTACAACACGACGGACACCACGAGCTGGATCCAGGACTGCCGTTCTTCGAGAGTCATCGCACACCTCCGTGTCAAAGATTCTTTACATGGATGACGGTAGGGGCGACGGGGCTTCGTGTCAAGAATGTTTTACATCGCGGTTCGGTCAGCGCTGTGCTCGATCGGCCCGCGCACTTAGAGTGAGGAGAAATCCCCTTCCTGTCTGCGCGAGATTGGAACCGCTGTGAGCCTCACTCTCTGGATCGCGATCGGCGCCACCGTGACCGTCGTCGGCACCGTGTGGCAGGTCATCACGTCCGCGCGCACGGGACTCGACTCGATGCGCCATTTCTTGGCGGCTCAGAACTCGATCGTGCAGCGCGAGGTCGGCGAGGCGAAGAACAGGTTCTCCCGACTTCGGGTCGTCAAGCGGCGCCGCGCCTCCCAAGCCGTGCTGGCGAAGGCGGCGAATCTGCTCGACGCAGACGAGCTCCGGCTGTCACAGGCATACAACCGTCAGGCCTGGGGCTGGGGGTTAGTGACTCTCGGCGCGGTCATTGGGGCGATTGCGGCCTGGGTTGATGTTGCTGCGTGAATCACATGGATTTCGACAGGCTCAATCCGCCACGGGGGCGATTGCGGCCAGGGCGGCGTCCAGGGTGGCGCCGGCCGCGTGGCGGTCTACCCGCACGATCGCCATCGAGGCGAAGATCAGGCCAGTGACCGTGGTGGTGAGGAGTTCGCGGGCGGGCGTGTCCAGGTCGGGACGCCTCGTCGCGACGCCCGCGGTTACGCCGGCGCGAAGCTCGGCCACGTAGCGCGCGACCACATCCTGCACCGCGGCCTCGCGCCCGACGGGCGACCCGGTGGCGTTGAGCAGCAGACAGCCGTTGGCCGCGAGCGACGACGGCTCGTCGACCATCGCGCGGCGGAGCCCGCGGATGTAATTCTCGAGCGCGTCCGACGCGACTAGCGGCGACGCGAGCGGGGCGAGACGAGGGCGCACGACGTCGTCGAGGTACGACTCGACCGCGGCGTCGAAGAGGCCGCGCTTGCTGCCGAACGAGTGGTACAGGCTGGACCGGTTCAGTCCGGTGGCGCTTTCGAGGTCGGCGACGGCGGTGTTCTCGTAGCCGCTCCCCCAGAAAACGTCGCGGGCCGCGAGCACGACGTCGGTGTCGACAAACGTCTTCGATCGTCCCACGTCAGGCTCCGTCATCCGCTCATTTGAACTGGTCGTTGCAGTATATAGTGAAACGACCAGTTCAGTTCGACGAGCAGCGTTGCAGCCGAGTGAGCATCACGAATAGGAAAGCCGGTACTGCCATGCGCGCCATCATCCATCACGAGTTCGGTGAGCCCAACGCGGTTCTCGCCGTCGAGAACATCGACCTGCCGGAGCCCTCCGCCAGCGAGGTGCGGGTGCGCCTGCTGCTGTCGCCGATCCACAACCACGACCTCTGGACCGTGCGCGGCACCTACGGGTTCAAGCCCGAGCTGCCCGCCCGCGCCGGCACCGAAGCCGTCGGCGTCGTCGACGCGCTCGGCGCCGACGTCACGCACCTCGAGGTCGGCCAGCGCGTCGCCACCGGCGGAACGTTCGGCGTCTGGGCCGAGTACTTCATCGCCAAGGCCGCGTCACTGATCCCCGTCGACGAGTCACTGACCGACGAGGTCGCCGCGCAGCTGGTCTCGATGCCGTTCAGCGCGATCAGCCTGCTCGACACGCTCGACCTCGGCGAGGGCGACTGGCTGCTGCAGAACGCCGCAAACGGCGCCGTGGGACGCCTCGTCGCCCAACTCGCAGTCGCGCGCGGCATCAACGTCGTCGGACTCGTGCGCAAGCCCGAGCGCGTCGCCGAACTCGAGGCGCAGGGCATCACCAACGTCGTCGCCACCGAGACCGACGGGTGGCAGGAGAAGGTTAAGCAGATCACGGGCGACTCCCCCATCACGACCGCGCTCGACTCCGTGGGCGGCAGCGCCTCGGGCGACCTCACGTCGTTGCTCGCCGAGAACGGCACCCTCATCGTCTTCGGCGCGATGGCGTCGCCCGTGATGGAGATCCGCTCGGGCGGCATCATCTTCAACAACCTCACCGTCAAGGGATTCTGGGGCAGCAAGGTCATGGGCTCGATGGCTCCGCAGAAGCGGAGCGAACTGCTCGGCGAGTTGGCGCTGCGGATTCGGACCGGGGCACTCACCCTTCCGGTCGAGGCGACCTACTCGTTCTACGACGTGCGCACGGCGAGTGAGGCGAACTTCATCGAGGGGCGTGGCGGGAAGGTTTTGCTGCGGCCGTAGAGCTGTCAGACCGGCGGCGGCATCCGCTTGCCGGTCTCCAGCACGGTCTTGAGGTTGCTCAGCAGGTAGACCCAGCCCTCGGCGATCTCGGTCGCGACCGGGCTCTGGATCGGCAGGCCCCGGTGCGTCAGGGTGACGCGGGTGAGCGGGCCGATCGGCGTCAGCCTCCATTCCACCTCGGTGGTCGGGGCGCCGCTGACGGACTCGACCCACACGGGCCGGAACGTCGTGACGAGCCGCTTCTGCGGCTCGATCGCCACGACGACGCCGTGAATATGGATGTCGCCGGCGGGGCCGTAGTTGGTCACCGGCTCCCCGACGACCCAGCTCGACTCGATGCGGTTGTCGAAGTACCAGCCGCCCGTCCCCGCAAGGAGGGCCGCCCAGACCTGCTCGGGCGACGCATTGATGACGATCGAGTCGACGGTCATGGCGTGCTCAGCTGGTCGGGTTGGTCTGTCCGGAGTTCGCCAGCCGGACGATCCACTCGGGCGTGGGGATCTTGTCTTGGCGATCGAGCTTGACCCGGATCTGCGCTGCGAGGATGCTCTCCTCCGGCGACGGCTTCGAGGCCTCGCGCTGGGGAACGTCTCTCGGATTCATGTCGCCCTCCTACCTGGCTCCACTCGTGCTGCCAATTATCGTCTCGGCCGCTGGAAAAAGCCATCGATGCGCATGCCCGCCCGGGTGGCGACGCCGAGTGGTTTCGGCGCCGGATCGTCGTGCGGTTCCTCCTCACCGGTGGGCCGCTGCAGTGCCTCGTCGGTGAACCACTTGATGGTCACACGGATGAACGTGCGCTCGTCGGCGTCACGCGTTTTCATAGATCCGAGGATCTCGAGGCCGGCGAGACGGATGTACTTGTCGGCCGACGTCGTCATGTTGAGCGCGGATTCGGCGCGGCGCCACCAGCGCTCGCGCGACGCGTTGCGGGTGGCCGCGGCGTAGGCGACGACGGCGGCGACCACGGCGAGGATCCCGGCGAAGCCCGACGACATCACGAAGTCGGAGAACCAGTCGACGCACCAGCCGCCCAGGGCGTAGGTGCAGGTCGCGGTGGTCACCTGGCTAGCGTGGCAGGCGGGGGTCGAGGGGTGAAGCGGTTGACGAGGTGCGGGGTTGGGGTAGGAGTTTCGATACGGCCGCGGCCGCCTACTCAACCACCGCGGCGGCTAGTCGTCGCTAGCGACCAACAGGGCTACCTTTTTCGAGGACTTCGAGGCGATGACGAACTCGAGGAACCCGAGGGCGCCGAGGTGGTCGTTGCGGCCGTGCAGCGCGGCGGGGCCGAGGTCGCGCAAACGGTAGACGAAGCGCGAGTCGAGCAGGAGCGACTGCACGACGTAGGAATACCGGGCGGCGAAAGCGGTGGGCAGCGGGCCGAGCTGGTCGGCCCACGCGGTCATGGCGGCGGAGCACGCGCGGGTACTGACCTCTTCGAACGAGTTCGGCGTGATGGCGTCGAGCCGGTACGGGCCGTGCACTCCCGGCGAGGGAGTCGGCAGCGCGCCGGAGGGACTCGCGTAGTCGTCGTCGTACCAGGGGTTCGCGATCAGGGCGGCCAGCGTGTCGAGGTTGCCGCGGGACTTCTTGAGCTCGAACGTCTTGACGTCGATCCAGCGGAAATCGGAGCCGAGTTCGCGGAAGTCGATGACGCGCGACGCGCGTTCGGTCATGTGCATGTCGTAGTCCCCGTTTCTTTCGTGATCGAAACTCCAGTGGAGATACTACGGGTAATCGTGTTATCGGTGTGCGGATCTTGAGGAGAACGGAAAAACCGCCCGCCCCGGGTGTGGGGCGGGCGGTTCAGGGTTTCGACAGGCTCAACCCGCGGCTGACGCTATGCCGCCATGCGGAGGGTTCCAGCAGGGCTGACCCGCAGCTCTCCGTCGACCGTGTCGACCGTGACGGCGCCGCCGTCGGTCAGCGCCTCCGTCACGAGCAGGTCGGCGATGCGGTCGTCGAGCTCGCGCTGGATCGTGCGGCGCAGCGGCCGCGCACCGTACTCGGGCTCGTACCCGCGTTCGGCGATCCAGTCCACCGCGTCATCCGTCACTGTCAGCGAAATCGAGCGACCGGCCAACCGGGCGGATGTCGCGTCGAGCAGCAGCCGCACGATCTCGCGCAACTGCGGGGCCGACAGCTTGCGGAACAGCACGATCTCGTCGATGCGGTTGAGGAACTCGGGCCGCATCGCCTCGCGCAGCTTGCCCATGACGCGGTCGCGCAGATCCTTCTCGGAGGAGTAGCCGCTCGCGTCGGAGGATCCGACGAAGCCCATGGCACCGCTGCGGCTCGCGAGCACCTCGGCGCCCACGTTCGACGTCATGATGATGACCGCGTTGCGGAAGTCGACCGTGCGTCCCTGGCCGTCGGTCAGGCGGCCGTCATCCAGAACCTGCAGAAGCAGGTTGAAGACGTCGGGGTGGGCCTTCTCGATCTCGTCGAAGAGGACGACCGAGTACGGGTTGCGTCGGATGCGCTCGGTGAGCTGTCCGGCCTCGTCGTACCCGACGTATCCGGGAGGGGCGCCGACGAGACGCGACACCGTGTGCCGCTCGCCGAACTCGCTCATGTCGAAGCGCAGCATCGCGGTCGGGTCGCCGAACAGCGACTCGGCCAGCGACTTGGCCAGCTCGGTCTTGCCGACGCCGGTCGGGCCGAGGAACAGGAAGCTGCCCACGGGCCGGTCGGCGTCGCCCATGCCGGTGCGGTTGCGCCGAACGGCCTTCGCGACGACGGAGACCGCGTCGTCCTGGCCGACGACCCGGGCGTGCAGCTCGTCTTCGAGACGGGCGAGACGCGAACGGTCGGCCTCGGTGAGGCGGCTGGCCGGGATGCCGGTGGCGCGGGAGATCACGGCGGCGATCTCCTTCTCGTCGACCACGGCCGAGATTCCGGATGTCGCGGCAGCACCGTGCGCGTCGAGCTTGCGCTGCAGCGCCTCGATCTCGTCACGGTACCGCGAGGCCTCCTCGTAGTGCTCGGCGCTCACGGCGGAGTTCTTCGACTGCTCGAGCGTCGCGAGCTCTTCGAGCAGCGCGGAGACGTCGACCTTCGACCCGAGCGTGAGGCGCAGTCGCGCCCCGGCCTGGTCGATGAGGTCGATCGCCTTGTCGGGCAGGAAGCGGTCGGTCACGTAGCGCGCCGACAGCTCGACGGAAGCGCGGATGGCCGCGTCGGTGTAGGTCACCGCGTGGTGATCCTCGTACGCGCCGCGCAGCCCCGAGAGGATGAGCACGGCGTCTTCGATGCTCGGCTCGCCGACCGTCACGGTCTGGAACCGGCGTTCGAGCGCCGGGTCCTTCTCGATCGAGCGGTATTCCTTGAGCGTGGTGGCGCCGACCACGTGCAGTTCACCGCGGGCGAGCCGCGGCTTGAGGATGTTGCCCGCGTCCATCGCGCCGTCGCCGGATCCGCCCGCGCCGACGACCGTGTGCAGCTCGTCGATGAACACGATCAGCTCGCTCTTGTGCGCGGTGATCTCGTCCATGAGCTTGGTGAGGCGCTCTTCGAAGTCGCCACGGTACTTGGTGCCGGCGAGCATCGCGGGAAGGTCGAGGGAGACGACGCGCTTGTCGCGAAGCTGCTCGGGCACTCCCCCGTCGACGATCGCCTGGGCGAGGCCCTCGACGATCGCGGTCTTGCCGACGCCGGCCTCGCCGATCAGCACCGGGTTGTTCTTGGTGCGCCGGCTGAGGATCTCGATGGTCTGCTCGATCTCGTCGGCACGGCCGATCACGGGGTCGAGTTCGCCGTTGCGGGCACGCTCGGTGAGGTCGATGCCGTAGCTGTCGAGCGTGGGCGTGGTGCTCTTCTGAGCGTCGGATGTCGCGGCCTCCGCCTCCGGAGTGACCGACTCGCGCAGGTTCGACTGCAACGCCTCGGGCGTGACGCCGGCGGATGTCAGCACCTGGCCCGCGGGCGAGTCCTGATTGATGACGAGCGCGAAGAAGAGGTGCTCGGGGTCGATGTACGTCGAGCCCGAGGCACGGGCGATCTGGTAGGCGTGCAGGATCGCGCGCTGTCCCGACTGCGTGAGCATGGGTGCAGCACCGATGGTGGCGCGCACGCCCTCGGGCAGACGCTCGTCGACGCCGTTGACGATCGACTTGGGGTCGGCGCCGACACCGGTGATGGCGCCGATCGCGGGCTCGTTGCTCGCGAGGACACGCAGGATGTGCAGCGCGTCGAGCTCGGAGTGGCCGAGCTCGACGGCGAGCTGGCCCGCCTCGGCGAGCACCTCGCGGCTGCGACGGCTCAGCAGGCGGCTGATGTTGATCGAGTTGCCGGACTGCGCCGACCGCTCGCCCTGAAGGTACCGCGCGAGGAACTCGTCGAACGAGTTGGCGGATTCTTCGGGTGTGTTGTTCGTAGGCAATTCGACCTCCCGGTGAAACTTGAGTGCCTTTGACTCAAGTTAACGCTGGGGGCTGAAATCCATTCCCCGTAAAGGCCCGATCAGCGTTCGCCCGGAGCGGACGGATAAACTCGGAGGCGATCCAGAAGGAGTACCACCATGGTCGACAAGAAAAAAGAAGACGGCCTCGGCGACGAGGGCACGATCCCGCCGTCCGACGACGGAATCGCAGTGACTCTCGGTGAAGAGAGCAACTTCAATCCCGAAGAGGACGAAGAAGCCGACGAGACGGAATAGTTCTCGTTCGAACAGGTTGGTTTGAGCTTGTCGGAGCCCCGCGCGGGGATTTCGACAGGCTCAATCCGCTCTAAGGGCTCAATCGGCTTCGACGGCTTCTGAGCGCTTCCTGCGGATCGAACGGATGCGGGTCGTCAGGAACCAGACGACCAGCGCGATGACGACGGCGATCACGACCTTCTGGAAGATTCCCGCGTACTCCTCGACGATGTGCCAGTTCTCGCCGAGGTAGAACCCGGCGACGACGAAGATCGAGTTCCAGATGAGGCTGCCCGCTGCGGTGAGCGCCGTGAACTTCAGCACCGGCATGCGTTCGACGCCCGCGGGCAGCGAGATGAAGCTGCGGAACAGCGGCACCATGCGCCCGAAGAACACCGCTTTGGTGCCGTGGCGGTTGAACCAGACTTCGGTACGGTCGAAGTCCTCGACGTCCATGAGGGGCAGCTTGCCGACCAGCGCGCGGATCGGCCCGCGGCCGAGCCACGCGCCAAGCGCGTAGAGAACGAGTGCGCCGACGACGGAGCCGATGGTCGTGAACGCTATGGCTTCGATCAGGCTGAAGCTGCCGCGGCTCGCGGTGAATCCGGCGAGCGGCAGGATCACCTCGCTCGGCAGCGGCGGGAAGAGGTTCTCGATCGCGATGACGAGGCCCGCGCCGGGAGCGCCGAGCGTTTCCATCACGCTCACCGCCCAGTCGGCAAAACCGGTCAGGGCGGATCCGTCAGAGTTCGCGATGGCCATTCTCCGACGGTAGCCGAGGCTCTCTGGGGTATTCCTGTGCCTGAGCTATGACTTAACGCAGGCGCCCCTCGCCTTTTCAGACGAGGGGCGGATGACGCGGGGCCCGACTTACGGGATCCAGTTGAACTCGTCGGGGTTCGGCCCGGTGCGCTCGTCGCGGTTGAGTCCGGCGATCGCGGTCAGATCGTCGGCGGTCAGCTCGAAGTCGAACAGCGCGAAGTTCTCTTCGACGCGGCTGCGGGTGACCGACTTCGGGAAGATGATGTCGCCCCGCTGCAGGTGCCAGCGCAGGGTGACCTGCGCTGTGGTGCGGCCGACGCGGTCGGCGATGGCCTGGATGACGGGATCCTTCAAGACGCCGCCCTGGGCGATCGGCGACCAGGCCTCGGTGATGATGCCGTGCTCGGTGTTGAAGGCGCGGGCGACCTCGTTGGTCAGGTAGGGGTGTACCTCGATCTGGTTGACGGCGGGGACCGTCTCGGTCTCGTCGAAGAGGCGCTGCAGGTGGGCCGGCTGGAAGTTGGAGACACCGATCGCCTCGACGCGTCCGGACGCCTTGATCTCTTCGAGCGCCTTCCAGGTCTCGACGTAGTCGCCGACCGCGGGCAGCGGCCAGTGGATGAGGAACAGGTCGAGGTACTCGAAGCCGAGGGTCTCGAGGCTGCGGTCGAATGCCTTCAGTGCGTCTTCGCGGGCGTGGAAGCCGTTGTTGAGCTTGCTGGTCACGAAGATCTCTTCGCGAGCCAGACCGGACTCCGCGACTGCTTCGCCGACGCCCTGCTCGTTTCCGTACATCTGGGCGGTGTCGATGTGGCGGTAGCCGACCTCGAGCGCCTCGAGGGTCGCCTTCTTGGTGTCCTCTGGCGGGACCTGGAAGACGCCGAAGCCGAGCTGGGGGATCTCCGTGCCGTTGTTCAGAGTGATCGTGGGTACTGCGTTCATCGGGTCGTTCTCCTTAGCTTGTGGAACCGTGGCGGCACGCGCCACAGTCAACGCCGCACCTGCGACATCCATACCCGAAATGCCGAATTCTGTCGGGATTCGGAGGTTCGCTCAGTGGCGGCGACGGCGGTTGGTGCCGAGAGCGACCGCGGCGATGGCCCAGCTCGCGGCCCACGCGATCGGGGTCAGCACGGCGAGCACGGCTGTGGGGTTCGGCTTGAAAGTCGCGCCGGCCGGGCCGCGCACGTAGGCGCCGATCGGGATGCTCGCACCTCCCCCGCCGCCTCCGCCGTTCTCGACGTTGTCGCTGCCGCCGCCGAAGCCGAACCAGACCAGCGACACCGGCACGATCTCCACTCCGTCGATACTGACCGGGTCACCGTAACTGGCGCGAGCGCCGACCGACGTGACCTGCTGGGCAAGGTTCTGCACGATGTTCGCCATGGGTCGACGGTACCGGTGCGGCAGGGGGCCCGGTCAAGGGGCTGGCTGGGAACGACCGCGACGAGCGGGCAAGGTACCAGCCGAACGCCCCGCTGGCCATGCCCTGCACGCATCCGGATTGCGGAATACCGTCGAAGGACATCCACGACATCCGCCGAGTGGCGGAGTGAGGAACACAGACATGCCCCAGGTCATCGAAACCGTCGACGTCAACGTCCCCGTCTCGACCGCGTACAACCAGTGGACGCAGTTCGAGACCTTCCCGAAGTTCCTGAGCTTCGTCGAGTCGATCACGCAGACGACCGACACGCTCACCCACTGGAAGGTGAAGATCGCCGGAGTCGAGCGCGAGTTCGACGCCAAGATCTCCGAGCAGCACCCCGACGAGCGCGTCGCCTGGAACAGCGTGGGCGGCGACGAGAACCACGCCGGTGTCGTCACGTTCCACAAGCTGAGCGACACCGAGTCGCGCGTCACCGTGCAGCTCGATTGGGAGGCCAGCGGCCTCGCCGAGAAGGCCGCAGCGGTCGTCGGTGTCGACGATCACGTGATCAAGAAGGACCTCAAGAACTTCAAGGAGTTCATCGAGGCCGAGTCGGTCGAGACCGGCTCCTGGCGCGGCGACGTCGCCAACTAACCTTTCCGCAACAGATGGGCTCCGACCGCACGGTCGGGGCCCATCGCGCATCTAGGGTGAACTATGTCCGTCTCCGAAGACCACAGCGCGGGAATCCTGCTGTACCGGCTCTCCCCTGCCGACACCCTCGAGGTGTTCATCGGCCACATGGGCGGACCGTTCTGGGCGTACAAGCAGTCCGCCGCGTGGTCGATCCCCAAGGGGCTCGTCGAACCGGGCGAGGATCCGTTCGGCACGGCGCTGCGCGAGTTCTCCGAGGAAATCGGCCGGCCGGCGCCCGACATCGCCTACGCCAACCTCGGCGACTTCCGGTACACGTCGGGCAAAATCGTGACGGTGTTCGCCGGAGCCCACGACGAGATGGAGCAGCTGTCGAGCACTCCGGTCACCGTGGAGTGGCCGCGCGGGTCGGGCACGTCGGTGACGTTCCCCGAGCTGGACCGCGCCGAGTGGTGCTCGGTTGAGATCGCGCGGGGGCGGTTGGTGCGCGGGCAGGTTCCCGCCCTGGCGGCGCTGGAGGCGTTGCTCGCGCGTTCGTAAGTTCGTGGATTGAGCTCGTCGAAATTCTTTTTTGGGTGTCGACAAGTTCAACCCGCTTTGGGTTTCGACGGGCTCAACCCGCCTGAGCGCGCGTGCGCACCCGCGCCGCGATCGGCATCGCAGCCAGCGCCAGAACCGTCGTCAGCGCGAGCGCCGCGACGAACCCGTTGCCCGTGGCCGCGCCGAAGGCCGTGAACACCAGCCCGGCGAACGCGATCGTCACCGCCGACGCACTCGAATCGGCGATCGTCATCGCCGCACTGTTGAAGCCCTGGTCGGTCTCGTCCGACATCGACAGCACGAGCGTCGACAGGCGCGGGAAGAGCAACCCCATGCCGCCGCCCGCGAGCAGCCAGCCGGCCGCCGCGACGATCGGCGAGAGCACGAGGGACGCCGTGACCAGCTGCACCGCGATACCGAGGAAGACGATGGCCGCACCGAGGCGGACCGTGGTCGAATGCGACATCCGCTCGCCCAACCGCCCCTGCAGGGTCGAGCCGGTCGCCCACGACACGGCGCCGACCGTGAGGATCAGTCCCGCGAGCCACGACGGCAGGCCGTACTGCTCGTGCAGCAGGTAGGGCAGGTAGACCTCCGTGGCGAAGAACGGTGCGGCGACGGCGCCACGCAGGATGACGGTGGCCGGGAGTCCGCGCTTGACCCGCAGGGTTCCGCGGGGTAGCAACGGACGCACCGCGAGCACCACGACGACGAACGCGACGACCACGATCGGCCAGGCCAGCGCACCGCCGTTCTCTCCGCCGAGGCCGATCGCGAGCACTCCCGCGGCGACGACGATCGCCCAGAGCACGGCCCAGGTGGATCCGGCTGCCGCGGTGTTGGAGACGGACCGCAGGTGCAGCAACGCGGGCACGATCGCGCCCGCCGCGACCAGTGCGATGACGCCGACGCCGAGGAATACCCAGTGCCAGCCGACGGTATCGGCCACGACGCCGGCGACGGGCGGGCCGACGAGGGACGGCACGACCCAGGCCGTGGCGAACGCGCCGAACATGCGCGGGTGCAGCGTGGGCGGGTAGATGCGCGCCACGACGACGTAGAGCGCCACGATCGTCGCGCCCGAACCGAGGCCCTGCAGGAAGCGCCCGACGATGAAGACGTACATGTTCTCGGCAGTGCCCGACAGCACCAGGCCGACGACGAAGATCGCCATCGACGCGATGAGCGGTCCGGAGGGTCCGCGCCGGTCGGACCAGCCGCCCGCGACGACCATGCCGATGACGCTCGCGGCGAGAGTGGCGGAGAACGCGAGCGAGTACAGCGCCTGGCCGTCGAGCTCGCGGCTGACGGTCGGCATGATCGTGGTCACGGCGAGCGACTCGAAAGCGCCGAGGAAGATGAGGGTGATCGAGCCGATGGTGGTCCACAGGTACTGCGGGGCGAGCAGTCGGTGCGTCGTCGGCGTCGTGCTGGTGGGGCTCATGGAACTCTTCGTCAGGATCGTCTGTGGTCACTCGAGGCTAGCGCCCACTTCAGACAACCGACGGACGGGGAATACAATTCCGACACCACTTCACGAAACGAGGCCCCCATGGTTCCGGAGATCAACTACATCGCGGTCGTGCTGGCCACTCTGTCGAGCATGGTTGTGGGGTCGATCTGGTACACGCCGAAGGTCTTCGGTACCTATTGGATGAAGGCGGCGAATATCACGCACACGGGCGAGGCGAAGGATGCGGTGCGGCCGATCGTGATCACCGTGCTGGTGAGCTTCGTCACCGCCTGGGTGCTGGCAGGCTCGGCGTACATCTCGTGGGACTTCTACGGCGGCAGCTTCTTCGTGAACTCGCTCGTCACGGCCATCATCCTCTGGGCCGGGTTCACCGCGGCACGCTTCATCACCCACGACGCGTTCGACGGACGCCCCACCGGGCTCACCGTGCTCAACGTCGCGCACGAGTTCGTGACGATCGTGATCATGTCGATCATCATCGGGGTGTGGCCGGCGTAGCTCGTTCTCGCTTCGACGGGCTCAGCGAGCGGCGCGGGAGCGGCGGCTTCTCGTGACGAGGGCGGCTGCCCCGCGCCATCCGACCAGAAAAATGCCGAGAACGACGGATGTCACGATCACGAAGCTGAGCTGGACACCCTGGTCGCTGGCCAGACGCAGCAGAATGCCGCCGACGACCGTGACGATCCAGACAGGCACGCCGGTCTTCACGACCGCGCGCGGCGCGCGCCAGGCCCGGGTCCCCAGCCAGCCGACGACGAGCGCGACGAGGAACGGCCAGTAGGTGACGAGCGCTCCGAGCACCGGGTTCTCGTCGTGGCTCGCCCGGCCGATGAGCACGAATACGAGGACCAGCAGGGCGTCTGCGGCGAAGGCGAGGAGGGCGTTACGGTTGACGGTCACCCCGTCAACGGTACGGCTCTTCGACAAGCCCGGCGACTTCGACAAGTTCGACGGCCGCGCCTAGGCTCGGCAGATGCCCTCCCGCCCTCCGGCAGCTCCCGCCCTGCCGAGCTATCTCGTGCTCGCCGCCTTCGTGGCGCTCTACGTCGGGGTGTGGGTCGAGTGGCCCTTTCCGGTCTGGGTGCACGGCCTCTACCTGGGCCTCAGCGTCGTCGTCTTCGTCGTCTACGCGGTCGACAAGCGGGCCGCCGGGCGGGGCGCGCACCGCATCTCGGAGAACACGCTGCACCTGCTCGCCCTCGCCGGCGGCTGGCCGGGCGCGATCGTCGCGCAGCAGTCGCTGCGGCACAAGACGGCAAAACGGTCGTTCCGCGCGGTCTTCTGGCTCACGGTGGCCGGCAACGTCGTGGCGTTCGTGCTGTTGGCGACGCCGGTGGTCGCTGTGCTCGTCGGCTAGACCTGCACCCCGCTACTTCGCCCCGGTCACCCGCTCGCGCAGCTCTGACGGCACCAGTTCGAGCAGCTGGTCGCGGCGCAGCGGCAGGTCGAGCAGGCTGAGCTTGATGCGGCCCTTGTTCGCGTGCCGTCCCGCGTCGAGGCGAATGACCATTCCCGCGTTGCGCCGCATCTGGATGCGCAGCTCGACCCCCTCGGTGACCTCGGCCATGGCGCGGCCGTCGATTTCGACCGCGGCCGCGGTCGTGCCCTCGCCGATGGTGAGCTGCATGCGTTCGCGGTGGCTGAGCACGACCGACCGGGTGATGCCCGACATCGGGGCCACCGGAGTGACGACCGAGGCGGCGATCGCCGGCGAGAGCACCGGGCCGCCGGCCGCGTAGTTGTAGGCGGTCGACCCGGCCGAGGTCGCGATGACGAGCGCGTCGGCCTTGTAGTACCCGTACGGAGTCGCGTCGACCCGCAGGTCCGCGGTAACGACGCCGTTGCCCGGGCGGCGGGCGATCGCGACGTCGTTGAACGCGAGATAGCTGTTCTCGACGCCCGCGGTCGTGAGCGTCACCTCGAGCGCGTGGTGCGACTCGAGCTGGAAGTCCTTGTTCGCGACCCGGTCGAGCGCGGCCTCGAGCTCGTCGGGTTCGATCTCGACGAGGAACCCCAGGTTGCCGTAGTTCACACCGAGGACGGGGACCGGCCGGTTCGCGGTGAGCCGCATCGCACCGAGCATGGTTCCGTCGCCGCCGAGCGCCACGATCGAATCGACGCGTCCGACCAAGGTCGCCTCGTCGACGAGCTCGACACCCGTGCCGACCCGTCGCGCGTCGCTCTCGAGGGCGAGCAGCGACACCCCGTGCTTCGCACTCCAGGCGCGGATGACATCGAGCGAGTCGTGGACGGGTTTGGTGGGGTGTGGCACGAGCCCGACGGTGATGATCGACATCCCGGCAGACTACCGGTGGGGGCTGGAGCTAGTGCGGCGACTGCAACTGCTCGGGATCGGCCACCGCAGTGGTCGGGGAACATCCCAGCTCCCCCGGCTGCAGCAGCACGGCCGGCGGGTAGACGTCGGCCACTGCGCCATCCACGAGGCTCACCAGCACGCAGTCGCTGGAGTCCTGCATGGCGACTCCGATGCGGCCGTCGACGTCGGCGACAAACGGTTCGGCGAGCGATTGCAGGGCGGATGACGGAGGGATGAGTTCCGCGCGGATGCGCGCGGCGATCTCGTCGGTGGTGAGAGTGTCGCCGCTCGCCGCGATCTCGGTCAGCACGTTTCGCGCGGCCTCGCGGGCGTTCTCGGCGAGCGTCGGGTAGACGGTGGTGTCGGGTGGCGGCGTGACGACGGGGGCGTCCGCGGGGCAGTCGAACTGTTCGGGCGCACCCTCGTCGGCGCCGTAGTAGTTGAACCCGACGCGGAAGCAGTACGGCCCGGTCGTGGTCGCGACGCCCTGGTTGTCGACGGTCTGCCCCTCCGGCACTCGGAACTCGAGGGAGCCGAACGAGTCACCGATCGCCGCCGGCTCCGTCGCCGTGATGCCGATGAGCTGGACGAGGCTGTTCTCGCCCGCCGCCTGCACCGCGCGGCGGGCAGCGAAGTCGATGTCGTCGTTGCGGTCGTAGGCGATGTCGCTCACGAGCTGTTCGACGCGGGCGCGGGCGTCGTCGCGGGCCCGGCTCTCGACATCATCGGCAACGGGCAACTGCGAGCAGCCGGTCAGAGCGAGCAGGGCGACTGCGGCGGCCGCGATCGCCCGCGTCGCCGGTCTCTCGAGGATGCCGTGCATGCGCTCACGCTACCGCGCTGGTTCATCATTCAGGTCGGATCGGGCGCGGGTGCGACCTGCGCCGCGAGAGGTCGGGGCTTCGACGGGGTTGAGCCGCGGCATCCGGCGATCGAGCCTGAATGATGAACGGCGAGGTCGGGTTTCGACGAGCTCAACCCGCTCGCTGCGGGGCCACCGGGGCGAAGTGCGTGACCGTGGGGAAAGGGTCGTAGAAGTGGTGCAGCAGTGCGCGCCACTCCTGATACTGCGGCGAGCCGCGGAAGCCGATCTCGTGCGCCTCGACGGAGTCCCATTGGATCAGCATGAGGTACTGGTTCGGGTGTTCGATGCCGCGGCTGAGGGTCAGACCACGGAAGCCGGGCATGCCCGCGACGAGGGGCCGCGCGATCGCAAAGGCGGCCTCGAACTCGCGCTCGCCGCCCGGACGTACGGGCAGAATCACGTGCTCGAGGATGCCGTCCATGCGGTCAGGCTACCGCCCGTTCATCATTCAGGCCGGATCGAGCGCGGGTGCGGCCTGCGCCGCGAGAAGTCGGGGCTTCGACGGGGTTGAGCCGCGGCATCCGGCGATCGAGCCTGAATGATGAACGGCGAGGTGGGGGTTCGACAGGCTCAACCCGCTTCGGCAGGGGTTTCGACAGGCTCAACCCGCTGGAGTGGGTTGAGCCTGTCGAAACCCGGTAGCCGCGCTACAGGCCGTTGTTGCGCGCCACCTCGCCGTACCAGGACGCGCTGGGCTTCGGGGTGCGGGCGAACGTCTCCTTGTCCCAGGCGATGAGGCCGAAAGTGGGGGCGTAGCCGGAGGCCCATTCGTAGTTGTCGAGCGCGGACCAGTGCTGGTAGCCGAGCAGCTCGATGCCGTCCTCGATGCAGGCGTGCAGGCCCTCGAGGGCGCCGCGGGTGTAGTCGATGCGGCGCGGGTCGTCCTGCGTCGCGATGCCGTTCTCGGTCACCATGACGGGCACGTGGCCGCTCAGCTCCCACGCAGCACGCACGCCGATGCCGGCCGCTGGCGGGAAGTACTCCCACTCGGTCAGCGTCTTCTCCACCTCGGGGCGGGGCGGGCGGATGCCCTCGGGGCCGACGATGTTGCGCGTGTAGGCCTGCACACCGACGAAGTCATCGCCCGCGATGTTCTCGAGGTACCAGTTCTCGGCAGGGTCGGCGATCTCCTTCAACTTCTCGGCAGCGCCATCCTCGGGAGCCGCCTCGAACGCCTGGGTCGCAACCGTCCAGCCCGTCTTGAGGCCAGAGACCTGCGACAGCACCTCGCGCGACCGCTGGTGCGAGAGCAGCAGGGCGTCGGCGACGGCGAGGTCGGGCTTGGGCAGACCGTAGGCGACGAGGTTCGACGCGTCCTCTCCCCCGGCGAGCATCGCGGCGATGTTCGGCTCGTTGATCGTGCAGACGTAGTTCACGCCTTCCGCCACCACGGGCAGCGCGAGCTCGGTGTAGCGGGCGAACAGGTCGGCGGCGTCGGGCGCGCGCCAGAAGCCGTCGCGCTCGAACCAGCGCGGCACGGTGAAGTGCATGAGCGTCACGATCGGCTCGATGCCGAACTCGTGGGCCGCGTCGACCATGCGGCGGTAGTGGTCGATCGAGGCGCGCGAGACGAGCCCTCGCTCGGGCTCGATGCGCGACCACTCGATGCTGAAGCGGTAGGAGTTGAGGCCGAGGTCGGCGAGCAGTTTCATGTCTTCGCGGTACCGGTGGTAGCTGTCCGCGGCGTCGCCGCTGGGCTCGACGATCGTCGTGCCGGGCTCGTTCTCGTGCACCCACCAGTTGCTGTTGACGTTGTTGCCCTCGATCTGGTGGGCTGCCGTCGCGGCGCCCCAGAGGAAGCCGTCGGGGAAAGTAAGCATGGGTGTATCTCCTTGTGTGTTGCGGTGGACGGTCGGGCGGGTCAGATCACGCGACGTCTTTGCGCGGGTTCGGAATCGCGTCGAGCAGACGCACCGTGTACTCGTCGGTCGGGTTGCGCAGCACGTCCGCGGTGTTGCCGCGCTCGACGACGCGGCCCTGGTTGAGCACCATGATGTTGTCGGTGACGACGCGGGCCGAGAGCAGGTCGTGCGTGATGTAGAGCATCGAGACGCCCCACTGTTCGCGCAGGTCCTCGAGCAGCGCGAGCACGCCGGCGCGCAACGAGACGTCGAGCATCGAGACCGGCTCGTCGGCGATGATCATCTGCGGGTTGCTGGCGAGCGCACGGGCGATAACGACGCGCTGGCGCTGCCCGCCCGACAGCTGGTGTGGCAGTTTTGCGGCGAATTCCTCGACCGGCGAGAGCCCGACGGTGTCGAGCAGCTCGAGCACGCGGCGGCGCGCGTCCTGCCCGCGCAGCCCGGTGAAGTTCACGACCGGACGGGTCAGCGTGTACTCGACCGTGTGCAGCGGGTTGAGCGCGGAGTACGGGTCCTGGAACACCATCTGCACGTCCGAGTGCAGCTGGCGGAACTGGCCGCGGCGCAGCTTCGCCACATCGACGTCGCCGAACATGATGGATCCGCTCGAGGGCTTCTCGACCGCGGTGATGAGCTTGGCGATGGTCGACTTGCCGCTGCCCGACGCGCCGACGAGGGCGAGCGACTGCCCGGGCTCGAGCGTGAACGAGACGTCGTCGACGGCGAGCACCTGGCTCTCGCCCCGACGCGGTGCGGGGTAGACCTTGGAGACGCCCGTGACCACCATCGACTTCTGGTCGGTGCGCTGCTCGCGCGACGACACCGTGGGAGGGTGGGTCGCGCCGCTGGCCCTCTTTGCGCCGGTCGCCGCGCGCTCGTTGCGGTCGACGAAGCCGGGCAGCTCGACGACCTCGGCGCGCGGGTCGGCGTAGTGCGAGAGCAGCATGCGGGTGTAGTCGTTCTGCGGGTTGTGCAGGATGTCGCGGGCCGACGCGTCCTCGACGATGCGGCCCTCGTGCATCACCATGACGCGCTGGGCCGACTCGAGCACGATGCCGAGATCGTGGCTGATGAGGATCGCGGTGAAGTTCTCGGCCTTCTGCAGCTCGATGATCGTGTTCATCACGGCGTGCTGCACGAGCACGTCGAGCGCGGTCGTCGGTTCGTCGAACACCATGAGCTGCGGTTCGAGCGAGAGGGCGAGGGCGATGGAGACGCGCTGTCGCATGCCTCCCGAGAGTTCGCCCGGGAAGCGGTCGAGCACGGTGGCCGGCAGCTCGACCTTGCCGACGAGTTCGAGCGCGCGGTCGTTCCAACGGTCGTGCGTCACGTGGCCGTGGGCCCGGAAGATGTCGACGAAGTGGTTGCGGATGCTGCGCACGGGGTTGAGCGCGTTCATGCCGCTCTGCAGCACCATGGCGATGCCGCCGTGGCGTTGCTCGCGAAGCTGCTCGGGGCTCAGGCTCGCGATGTCCTTGCCGCCGAAGAGGATGCGGCCCTTCTCGATGTGCGCGGGCGGCTTGCTCAGCCCGGTGAGCGCGAAGCCGAGGGTCGACTTGCCCGAACCGGACTCGCCGACCAGGCCGACGAACTCGCCGCGTGCCAGCCGCAGCTCGACGTTGCGCACCGCGTGGGTGGCCTCGTCGCCGTAGCCGTAGTCGACCGAGAGGTCGTGGACCTCGAGGATGGTCTCGTTGTTCTGGACGTTCGTCACTTCTTCGCTCCTTCGCGAAGGCGCGGGTTGCTGATGCCGTCCACGCCGAAGTTGATGAGGGTGAGGGAGGTCGCGAGCAACGCGATGCACAGGCCCGGCGCGAAAAGCAGTGCCCACTGGCCGGTGAGAAGCGCGTTGGAGTTCTGCGCCCAGAACAGCATGGTTCCCCAGCTGACGATGCTCGAGTCGCCGAGCCCGAGGTACTCGAGGCCCGCCTCGGCGAGGATCGCGGCGGTGGCCGCGCCGAAGAAGTTGCCGACGATGAGGCTGGTCATGTTCGGCAGGATCTCCCGGAACACGATGCGGAACGGCCGCTCGCCGCTGAACACCGCCGCGGTGACGAAGTCCCGCGACCGCAGCGATTGCGTCTGGCTGCGCAGCACGCGCGCTCCCCACGCCCAGCCGGTGATCACCACGACGATGATGATCATGCCGATGCCGCCGCCCGAGAGATACGCGGCGATGACGATCATCAGCGGCAGGCCGGGGATGACGAGGAACAGGTTGACGACGAAGTTGATCACGTCGGCCCAGAACCCGCGCACGTAGCCCCAGCTGAGGCCGATGAGCACGGCGATCACCGTGGAGAGCAGGCCGGCCACGAGGCCGACGAAGATACTGATCTGCGACCCCCAGAGCAGCTGGCTGAGCACGTCTTCGCCCGCGGCGGTCGTGCCGAGCCAGTGCTCCCAGCTCGAGTCGGCGCTGCGCTCGAATCCGTTCTCGCTCGCTCCGTACGGGGCGATGAGCGGGGCGAAGAGCGCCAGCAGGATGAACAGGCCGAGGATCGAAATGCCGATGCGGGCCTTGCCGTTCGACCAGATGGTCGCGGCGACGCGGGCGAACACCTGCCAGGGGCTCGGGGCCTTCTCGATCGCGGGAAGGGCGGTGGTCTGAGTAGTCATCGTCGAGCTCCTCATCGTCTCGTGCGCGGGTCGAGCACGCCGTACAGAATGTCGACCAGGAAGTTGGCGACGAGCACGCTCACCGTGATCATCAGGAAGAGCGCCTGCATCAGCGGGTAGTCCTGGTTGGTGACCGCGTTGAACAGCAGGTAGCCGACGCCCGGGTACCCGAACACGCGCTCGACCAGGATCGAGCCGCCGACCACGCCGCCGAGGGCGAGACCGAACGACGTGAGGTTGGGCAGGATGGCGTTTCGAGCGGCATAGCGGAGTGCGACGGTCCGCGGCTTGAGGCCGTTGGCCTCCGCGAAGGTGACGTAGTCGTCGCCGAGGGTCGAGATCATGGTGTTGCGCATACCGAGGATCCAGCCGCCGAGCGAGGTGATGAGGATCGTCAACGCCGGCAGGAACGCGTGGTAGAGCGCGTCGCCGAGGAACTCGAACGACAGGTTCGGCGTCGCGGTCGGGCCGTAGGCGCCGCTCGTGGGGAACAGGCGCCAGACGTAGCCGGCGAAGAACAGCAGCAGCAGCGCGGTCCAGAAGTACGGGAACGCGCTGGCGAACGAGCCGGCGAGGGTCGGCAGGCTGTCGAGCCAGGTTCCGCGCTTCCACGCGGCGAGCACGCCGAGCAGGGTTCCGATCACGAACGCGACGACCGTGACGACACCGACGAGCACGAGCGTGTAGGGCAGGGCGGTCGACACGAGTTCCGACACCGTCTGCGGGTAGAACGTGTACGAGACGCCGAAGTCGAGTGTGAGCACCTGGCCGATGTAGGCGAAGTACTGCTCGACGATGTTGCCCGTCGGCACGCCGAGTTGCGCCTCGATCGCGGCCTTGGTCGCGTTGCTGACCGGTCCGTTCTGCGCCAGCTTGGCGAGTGCGGCGTCGGCAGGCGACCCCGGCATGAGGCGCGGCAGCAGGAAGTTCAGCGTGATCGCGGCCCAGAGAGTGAGCACGAACAGGCCGAGCTTGCGCAGGGCGAACCCGGCCGCCCGCCGGCCGCCGCCGGTCTCGGGGACCGGCGCCGTGGCATCCGGTGTTCTGGTCAGTGTGGAGCTAGTCATCGTCGACCGCCTTCAGATGGGTGAGAACGAGCAGGGGTGTCGACTCGTAGGTCTTCGGGCTCGCGTACGGGTCGTCCTCGCTGGGCCAGCCGGTGAACTTGGCCTCGCTCACGAGACCCCACGAACCGCCGTAGTAGAGGCTGAGCACGGGCAGCTGGTCGTAGACGATCTGCTGCAGCTGGTAGCCGAGTTCGAGCTGCTCGGCCGGATCGATCGCGACCTTGTACTGGTCGAGGATCGCCTGCGCCTCGGGGCTGTCGAAGCGCTCGAAGTTGTTGCCCGCCTCCTCGCCGACCGGCTTGAGGAAGTCGCTCGAGAGCAGCGTGTTGAAGTCGCGGAAGATCGACCCGGTACCGCCGGTGCCGCCCATCGCGAAGTCGTACTCGCCGTTGCGCAGCGCGAGCTGGTACGCGGCGGGCTGGGGCGAGTCGACCTTCACGTCGATGCCGAGGGCGCCCCACTGCTTCTGCACCTCCTGCACTCCCTTGAGCCAGTCGTTGTAGCCGTTAGCGGTGGTGATGGAGAAGCTCAGCTGGGTTCCGCCGGCGTCGACGAGCTTGCCGTCCTGCTGGGTATACCCGGCCTGGGCGAAGAACTCGAGGGCCGTCGCGTCATCCTTCTCGAGCAGTCCGGCGTTGGGGATCGACGGGTCGAGCGCGTCCTGCTGGAAGGGCAGGAGGATGTTGGTCTGGCCGGCCGGCTCCATGTATCCCTCGGCCGCGGCGTCGCCGACGGCCGCGCGGTCGAGTGCCGCGGAGAGCCCCTTACGCACGTTCAGGTCGTTGAACGGCGCCTTGGTCAGGTTGGGGAAGAGCGCGATCGTGCCTCCCGGCGGGAACCAGTAGGTGTTCTTATTGCCGGCGGCGACCCAGGTGCCGTCGACGTCGCTGATGAACGAGTACGCCCAGTCGTAGCCCTTGGTGGCGACGTCGAGCTGCGTGTTCGTGGCCGGCAGGATGATGTGCTCGGCGGCGACCTTGTCGGCCTGCCAGTAGTCGGGGTTCTTGTCGACCGTGTACTGCTGGGCGGCGAAGTTTCCGAGCGTGTACGGACCGGTGCCGACGGGGTCGGGATTGCGGTAGGTCTCGGGGTCGTCGACGTCTTTCCAGATGTGCTCTGGCACGATCAGCGTCGTGCCGATGAGCTGCGCGGCGGGAACGTCGGGGGCGGTGAGGTGCACCGTGACCGTAGTTTCGGTGGTCTCGACGCTCTCGATGTAGCCCCAGATGCCCTGGATGTCGAAAGCCGGTACGTCCTTCAGCAACTGGAAGCTGTAGGCCACGTCGGCACTGGTGAAGGGCTCGCCGTCGCTCCAGGTGACTCCGTCACGGATCTCGTAGACGACCGTCGACGGGTCGGGGAGTTCGTAGCCGGTCGCGAGCCACGGGTGCTCTTCGCCGGTCACGTTGTCGAGGATCACCAGCGGCTCGTACATGTAGAACGCGGCGGTGCGCTTGTTCACCATGTACGGGTTGAAGTTGCGTTCGAAGAGCGGCGATCCGTTGTCCGCGGCGACGAGCATGGTGTCGTCGGGGATGGACGGGTCGGGGGCGCTGGTGATCTGGATACTGCAGGCCGCGAGCATCGTGCTCGCCGTCACTACCGCCAGCGCGGCGAGGACGCGCAGGGGCTTCGATCGGGTGGGGTGCATCATTACTACCGTTTTCTCAGTCGTCATTGAGCTGAACCGTTCCCCCACTGTATGCGCATACATTTCTGACCGCAACCCTGCGTGCGTTTCGGCTCGCTCCGCTAGACCGGCGGGCAGCTGTCGCGCAGAACGACCCGCACGGGGAGGGTCAGCGACTGCGGGCCGAGCCCGGGGTCGTCGAGCCGGGCGGTGATGGCGTGTACGGCGGCGCGGCCGAGCTCGACCATGGGCTGGTGCACCGTAGTGAGGCGGGGTCGCGAGTGGCGTCCCGCGGTGATTCCGTCGAAGCCCGTGACGAGCACGTCTTCGGGCACCCGGATGCCGTGCTGTTCGAGCACGTCGAGCACCCCGAGCGCGGTCTGGTCGTTCGCGCAGACGATGGCGCGAGGCCTGCTGTCGCCTCGCACCAGCCGCTCGGCGATGCGCTGCCCGCCCTCGCGCGTGAAGTCGCCGCGCTCGATCGGCACGGTCGCCTCGTCGACGCCCGCGTCGCGCAGCGCGTCGCGGAACCCCTCGAGCCGCTCGGCGTCGTCGGGCGAATCCCCCGGGCCGGCGACGTAGACGAGGTCGCGCACGCCGTGCTGCTGCAGCACGTAGCCCGCCATGGTGCGCATGCCCGGCCCGTTGCTCGCGCTCACGTGGTCGAAACCGTCGTCGCGTTCCGAGCCGGCGAGCACGACCACGGGGATGCGCCGGGCGACGTGCGCGAGCAGCTCGTCGCTCACCGTGCTGGAGAGCACGGCGAGGCCGTCGACGCGGCCGGCGATGTCGTTGATGAGCGCCTCGCGCGATGCTCCGCGGCCGGCGGCGACCATGAGCGCGAAGCCCCGGCGCCAGGCCTCGATCTCGGCGCCGCGCAGCACCTCGTCGAAGTAGAGGTTCTCGGTCTCGGAGGCACGGTCGTCGTCGTCGACGACGACCGGCACTCCCCCGTCGCCACGCGCGTCGACCGCCGCTGCATAGTCGAGGTCGTCGTGCCCCGGGAAGAAGAGCCCGATCACGTTCGTGCGGCGCGCTGCCAGCCCGCGGGCGTTCGCGCTCGGCACATAACCGAGGTACCGCACGGCGTCGAGCACTTTCTCGCGGGTGAGCTCGCGCACGGCGTCGGGGGTGCGCAGCACGCGGGACACCGTCGCGATCGACACCTGGGCGCGCTCGGCGACGTCGTACACGGTGGGCGCTTTCGCCATCCGTCCGCCTCCTCGGGTTCGCGATCCGTTGTCAGCCTAACCGCGCCGCTCCGACGCCTCATCTTTCGCGCCTCCGGGGACTCGCGTTTCGCAACTCCGGCGTGTCACGTTCCGCGCCTCAGGCCGAGGGTGTTCGTGATTCAGGCCAGATCGGCCGCGCGCACCGGACCGGCCGCGGAATCACGTGGTTTTCGGAGGGCGCCGGCCGCGGCATCCGTTATTCGGTCTGAATCATGAACGTCAGATAGGGAGGGATGGGGGTTTCGACAGGCTCGACCCGCTAAGGGCGCTCAACCCGCAATGGAGGCTCAACCCGCGGGGCGCAAGGGTCACGCGCGGCCGTGCGCGGGGCCCGCCGGAAACCTAGGCTGGGAGCATGGCCCGCAGGAACGAACCGGACGATGCACGGCTGAGCGCCGCCCGCTATCAGGTCGACCGGCTGAAGCCCGAGGGCGAAACGGACGAGCCGGCCGACGCCGGCCAGCCGACGATGGAGCAGCGGGCGCAGTACGTCGAGATCCAGATCGAGCAGGCGATGCGCCGCGGCGACTTCGACAACCTGCCCGGCGCCGGCAAGCCGATCCAGGACCTCGGGCAGATCAGCGACCCCGACTGGTGGATCCGCCGCAAGATCGAGCGCGAGCGCATCACCGGGCTCGGCCCGCCCGCGTTGACCCTGCGCACCGAGAGCGCAGAACTCGATGTGCGCCTCGAGCGTGCGACGAGCGAGCAGTCGATCCGCGACCTGCTCGTCGACTTCAACAAGCGCGTGATCGAGGCGCGGCGCCAGCTGCAGGGCGGCCCCCCGGTGGTGACGCCGACGCGCGACGTCGACGAGGAGATCGCCCGCTGGCGTGAGGCCCGGGAGGCTCGCCGCCGCGCCTACGAGGAGGCCGCCGAACGCGAGGCGGCCGAGTACGCGGCGATGACCTGGCGCGAGAAGCGCCGTGCCCGGCGCGCGGCAACCGGTGGCTGAGTAGGGCCGCCCACGATTCGTGGTGTCGATACGGCGCTGTGCGCCTCCTCACCCGCCGGGCGTTGTAGCCTGTGCTCGGTGCCACAGAGTTGAGGCACGGTCAAGGACGACGGGGAACACAGCGCAGTGACGAACGAGGGACGGCGGGCCGCGCCCGGAGGCAGTCGACGCCGCTCCGCGCGCCCCGGCACGTGGCTCCTGGCCACCACTCTCCGGCGTTCGCGCTCGCAGTGGCGCCTGCTCCTCGGCGTCGTCGCGGTAGCCGTGCTCGCGAGCGTGCTCGTGACGACCCTGAGCCTCCTCGTCAGCGCGACCGAGCAGGGCGGCGTGCGGGGAGCGCTCGCCGCGGTACCCGCGGAGCAGACAGCCCTCGACATCCGCCTGGTCGATCCGACCATCGACGTCGCCGAGGGGCGTGCGATCGTCTCCGAGGCGGTCGACAGCGTCTTCGCCCCGGCGGCAACGACGACTTCCGTCGGCATCGCGGTCTCGAGCTTCGAACCCGTGCTCTCGCTCGCCGGCGTCACGACCGACGGCCCCCTGCCCACCCTCGCCTACTTCGGCGAGTACGACGAGGTCGCCGAGTCCGCGACGCTCACCACGGGCGAGTGGCCCGGCGACGCGTCGACCGACGGAGTACCGGTCGCCATCCCGTCGTCGGCGGCTCTCGCGCTGTCGGTCGACGTCGGCGACACGGTGGTCGTCGAGGCGGGCGGGGCGGATGTCGCGGCCGTCGTCACGGGAGTCTTCGAGCCGAACGACCGCACCGACGAATTCTGGGCAGTCGACCGCCTCGCCGGCGCGGGCTACGACCCGGACTTCCCCGACCCGTCGTCGAGCTTCTACAACCCCGCCGTGGCGCTCGGACCGCTCGTCGTCGGAACGGGGTCGCTCGCCGCCGCCGGCATCCCGGTCGCCTTCGCCGATCTGCGCTTCACCCCCGACTTCTCGCACACGACCGTCGACCAGGTCCAGCCGCTCCTCGACCGGCTGGACACCGCCGACGTCGACATCCCGTTCCGGTCGAACGGTGTGGCCGGGGCGATCTTCACCTCCACGGATGTCGCGACGGCGGTGAACGCGGTGACCGCCGGGCTGACGGTCACCCGGTCGACGGTCGCGGTCGTCAGCCTGCTGCTCGTGGTGCTGGCGGTGGCCGCGATGGCGCAGCTCGCGCGGCTGTTCAGCGACGCGCGCAGCGGTGAGAGGCAGCTGATGCGGGCGCGCGGGGCGTCCCGTCGCGACATCCTCGCCCTGGCAACCGTCGAAGCCGTGGCCGTCGCCGTGGTGACGGCCGCCGCCACTCCGCCGCTCGCGTCCCTCGTGTACCGCGTCCTCGCCGCGCAGGGACCCATGGTCGCGGCGGGAATGCCGGCCGACGCGGGGCTGCCCGCGGTGACCTGGCTCCTCGCCGCCGTCATCGCGGTCGTTTTCGTGGTCGTGCTCGTCGCACCGCTGCTGCGCGCGGACGTGTCGTTCGCCGAGGGCGCGCAGGCCGCCGGACGCCAGCGCCTCGCGTCGGGGATCGCGCGGTCGGGCATCGACGTCGCCGTCGTCGCGATCGCCGCGATCGCCTACTGGCAGTTGCAGGCATACCGCACGCCCGTGCAGGAGACCGGTTCACTCGCGGTCGACCCGGTGCTCGTGGCCGGGCCGGCCCTCGTGCTGGTCGCGACCGCGCTCGTCTGCGTGCGGCTGATCCCCGCGGCATCCCGGCTGCTCGAACGGCTCGGTTCGGGCGCCCGCGGCGCCACCGTGGCCCTCGCCGCGTGGGAGATCGGGCGTCGCCCGCAGCGGGCGACCGCCGCCGTGCTGCTGCTCAGCCTGTCGCTCGCGGTCGGCACCTTCGGGCTCTCCTTCCTCACCACGTGGAAGCAGTCGCAGGTCGACCAGGCGTCGTTCGCCGTCGGCCCGCCGGTGCGGGTGGATGCCACGGGGCCGGCGACCGAAGCGGCTCCGGAGGGCGGGGGCGAACCCGTCATGCGCAGACCCATGCTGATCGGAGGGCTCGGCGATTCGGGCGACGCGGGCGGTATCCGCGCGTCGGTGCTCTCGCTCACGCCGGACGCCCGCGCGCTCCTGACCACCGGGCGGCTCGGCGACCTCGGCGGCGAGACGATCGCCGACGGCCTGGGCGGCGGCGCGGCCTCCGCGACCGGGATCGACCTGCCCGACGGCGCCTCCGGATTCGCCGCCACCGTGCGCCTCGGCGACCCCGGTGCGCCGCTCGCCGCGACCGCGGCGGAGATCACCGCCGTGATCGAAGAGGGCGGCACGCGGCTGCTTCTGCTGCCGCTGGGCCGCGTCGACGCCGACGGCGAGCCACACGATGTACAGGGCGAGCTGGCACCGGCCGCGCGGTCCGACGGCCTGCGCTTCGTCGGATTCCAGGCCAAGCTCGTCGATACGGCCGACGAGGAGTCCGCCGTCGAACGGCGGGAGGAATCGACGGACGTCCTGATGGCGGATCTCGCGGCCCTCGTTCCCGGGGACTCGGACGATTCCGACCCCGCCCGCGTGCCGCTCGCGGTGCCCGCGGATGCCGAGTGGTCCGGGTCGTCGTCGCCGCGTACCGCCACGCTCCCGCCGACCGACGACGTGCCCGACGGCTGGACGCTGCGCGTCGGCGTCACCGTTCCCGTCGATCTGCGGGTGCGCGCCCGGAGCTACGCGCTCGTCGGCTGGCGGCCGAACGCCGGCGTGCCGACCGTGCTGGACGCCGCCCTCGCCGAGCGTCTCGGGGTGACGTCGGGCTCGGATCTCGGGGTCCGCACCGGCGGCGTGCCGGCGACGCTCCACGTGATCGCCATCGCACCGCGCGTGCCCGGGGCGGCGCCGACGGCCGACCTCCTCGGACCGGCCCCGTCCCTCGGCGGCACCCCGGCGGAGGTCGCCGTCGTCGACACGATGCTTCTCGCCCGCTCGCTCATCGAGGCGGGCACCGAAGGCCCGCTCGTCGACGAGTGGTGGGTCGACGTGCCGGAGGGCGAGGCGGCTTCGTATCTCGCCGCCCTTCCCGTGGGAGCTACTGCGGTCAGTACGGACCTGCTCGGCGAGCGGCTGCAGGAAGCCCCGTTGCGGGTCGCCACCCAGGCGACGCTGTGGGTCGCGATCGCGGCGAGCACGCTGCTCGCGGCCGTCGGGTTCGGCGTGCACAGCGCCGCCGGTCTGCGCTCCCGCCGGCTGGAGCTCGCCCAGCTGCGCGCCATCGGCTACTCGCGCCGCCGCCTGGTCGGCCTCGTGGCGACCGAGTCGCTGCTGATGGGAGTGCTCGGCGTCGTCTTCGGCGTGTCGATCGGGGTGCTGCTCGCATGGCTCGTCGGCCCGTTGGTCGCGGTCTCCCCCACCGGCGCACCCACCGTCCCGTCGGTGGTCGTCGAGGTTCCGGCTCTCGGGATCGCCCTGCTGGTCGCCGAAGTGGCAGCGGTGCTGGCGGCCGTCGTCGTGCTCGTCTCCCGCTCGCAGCGGTTCACCGAGCCCGCCCACCTGTTGCGGGAAGGAGTCCAGCCGTGAGCACTGCCGAACGCCGACTCCGGCCCTCCTCCGCGCGGTCGCGCTGGGCCTCCGCCCGCCGCTCCCTCGTCGGCGCCGCCGGGCTCCTCGTGCGGCGCCGCGCCCGCCGAGACGCCGCCCTGCTCGCCGGTTGGTCAGCGCTGCTCTGCATCGCCGCCGGTCTCGCGCTGGGTGTGCCGCGGCTCGTGCTCGACACCGTCGACCGCGGGTCGCGCGCGGCGGTCGCGGAGATCGGCTCCGACGGCGACGTCATCGTGCGTACCCGGGTGGGCAGTCCGAACGCCGCTCCCGAGAACAGCTCGCTGGCCGACGTCGTCGCGCTCGCCGACGAGCTCCCGACGATCCTGCCCGACGGTCTCGCGAGCGTCGCGGGCACGCCCACCCTCTCGGTGCTGAGCCCGGACCTACGGTTGACCAGGATCGTGGCCGACCCGGCGGCGCCCCGGGTCGACGCGCAGTTCGGGTACCTCGGCCCCGACCAGGAAAGCGGCCTGTCGATCGTCGAGGGGCGACTCCCGACGGCCGGCGCGGGCGAGATCGAGGTCGTGGTGTCGCGCGCGGCCGCGGACGCGGCATCCCTCTCCGTCGACTCGGTGTTCCGAACCGCCGCGACGGGTGCCACGGCCGACGGGAAGCCGGCCACGGCAGCCGTGCGCGTCGTGGGTATCGCGACATCCACCGCCCCGGTCTCCGCCGACGAGTGCGCGAGCCGGTGGTGCGACCTCCCCACGATGTGGGAGCCGCTCGAGCAGGATTCGCGCGCGGGAGGGCCGACCACCGGCATCACGATGCTCGCGGGAGCCGACGGGCTCGCCCTCGTGCAACCGCTGTTGCTCGACGCGTCCGCGGGCTCGATCCGGGTGCCGATGGTCGCCGAGAGGTTCACGAGCGGACTCGTCGCGACGGTCGTCGCGGAGACCGACGTGCTCGAGGCGACCGGGGGTTCCGTGGCGACCGCCTCGTCGGTCGCGCTCTCCGTGCACTCGGAGTTCCCCGACGCGCTCCGCGGGTACGAAAGCCGCGCGGCCGCCTCGGTGGCGCAGATGTCGCTCATGATCGCGGGGCTGTTCGGGGCGGTGCTGGTCGTGATGCTGCACCTCAGCGGGCTGCTCGTGCGCCGGAGGGCCGCCGACCTCGCCCTCGAACGGGCGCGCGGGGCCTCGCTCGGGTCCGTCGTGATCCGTGGCCTCGTCGAGTCTGCGCTCCTCGCCGTCGTGGGCGTCGGGGTCGCGCTGGCGGCCGTCGTTCTTCTGGCGCCTGGCCCGCTGCCGGACCCGGTGCCGCTCGTCGCGGTCGCCGTCGTCGCCGTTCTCGCACCGCCGGCGCAGGCGCTGGTCGTCGCACGCGCGGTGTGGAGTGGCCGCCGGCAGCCGGCGAACCGGCGCGACAGACAGCAGCTCGCCGGACGGGCGCACGCCCGCCGCATCGTGCTGGAACTCGCGGTCGTGCTGGTCGCCGTCGCGGCCGTGGTCTCCGTGCGCTCGCGCGGACTGGTCGAGGCGCGCACCGACGGCACCGACCCGCTGCTCGCCGCCGCACCCCTGCTGCTCGCCGCAGCCGTGACGCTCGTGGTGCTGCGCCTGCAGCCCGTGGTCGTGCGCGCGGTCGCCGCCCTCGCCTCCCGGTCGCGCGGCGCCGTCGGGATCCTCGCGGCGGCGCATGCCCGGCGGGCACTGTCGCTGCTGCCGCTGCTCGCGCTCACGGTCGCGGTCGCCTTGGTCGTCGGCGGATCCCTCGTCGTACAGACGGTGAGCCGGGGGCAGGATGACGCGTCGTGGCAACGCGTCGGAGCCGACGCCCGGATCGACGGGGCGATCGACGAGGCGGTCGCCGAGCGCGTGCGCGACTCAGCCGGCGTGACCGCCGTCAGCGCGCAATACTCCGAGCGCCCGGTGGAGATCGACAGCGGCGCGGCATCCGCCCCGGCAACCGTCGTCGCGGTGGATTCCGGCTTCGCGGACCTGGCGGCGCTGCTGCCCGACGGGGCCGCGCCCGGTCGTGGCGCGCTGGGACTGCTCGCCGCGGCATCCGCCCCCGCCGGCGCCGTGCCGGTGCTGGTCGACGAGGCGCTGGCCACACGCATCGACGTCGACGACACGGTCATGGTGTTCGACGACCAGCGCGTCCCGGTGGTCGTCGTCGGCACCTTCGAGGGAGGCCCCGACGGCTACCTCACCGGCCCCTTCGTCTACGTCGGCATCGACGCCCTCGGTGCCGTGCTGCCGGATGCCGTGCAGGCCGACACACTGCTCGTGATGGGCGAGGGCGCGGCGGACGCCGCGCGGTCGGTCGACGGCGCCGAGGTGCTCACGCGGACCGGGTGGCTCGCCGAGCGCCGCGCCCAGCCGCTCGTGCAGGGGGTCGAGCGGATGACCTGGCTCGCCGTCGGGGCGGTCGCGCTCCTCGCCGCGCTCGCACTGCTCACGACGGTGGCCGCCGGCGGGCGGTCGCGCTCCCGCTCGCTCTCGCTGCTGCGCACCCTGGGCGTGCAGCGCGGGTTCGGGTGGATCCTCGCGCTCGCCGAGCTGACGCCGCTCGTCGTCGCCGCACTCGTCGGGGGTGCGGCGGCCGGCGTGGGGATCGTGGTCGCGGTGGGGCCGGCGCTCGGCCTGGGCATTCTCGCGGGCGGCGTCTCGGCACCGCCGTTGCGCATCGACGTGCTGACGGTCGTGCTCGTGATCGCCGGCAGCCTCGTGCTGAGCGCGGCCGCGATCGTGGTCGACGTCGTGGCCCACCGCCGCGACCGGCCGGGAGAAGTACTGAGAGTGGGAGAGACGGAATGACGGAATTCGGGGCCGAGGCGCTCATCGTGTGCGACAACGTCGTGCGCATCTACCAGGTGGAGCAGATCGAGGTGCAGGCGCTGCAGGGCCTCGACCTGCTCGTCGACCGCGGGGAGATGATCGCGATCGTCGGCGCCTCCGGCTCGGGCAAGTCGACGCTGCTCAACGTGCTCTCGGGGCTCGACGTGCCCACGGCGGGGCGCGCCCGGGTGGGCGAGTGGGACCTGCTGCGGATGACGGCGGCCGACCGTCTCGCTTACCGGAGGAGCGTCGTCGGGTTCGTCTGGCAGCAGACATCGCGCAACCTGCTCCCCTACCTGACCGCCGCGGAGAACGTGGCCCTGCCGATGTCGTTCGCGGGCGTACGGTCGCGGGCGCGGCGGCGGCGGACGGCCGAGCTCCTCGACGCGATGGGCATGGCCGCGAAGGCCGGACGGCGTCCCGGCGAGCTGTCGGGCGGCGAGCAGCAACGGGTCGCGATCGCGGTGTCGCTCGCGAACCGACCGCAGGTGCTGTTCGCCGACGAGCCGACGGGCGAGCTCGACACGGCGACCGGCGCCGAGGTGTTCGCCGCCCTGCGCACCGCCAACGAGAGCTTCGGCACCACCGTGGTGATCGTCACCCATGACGCGGAGGTCTCCAGCCAGGTGCAGCGCACGGTGGCGATCCGCGACGGGCGCACGTCCTCCGAGGTGGTGCGGCGCACCGAGATCGACGAGTGGGGCGATTCCGCCGTCATCGCCGAGGAGTATGCGATGCTCGACCGCGCCGGGCGGCTGCAACTGCCCGCCGAGTACCGCAAGGCCCTCGGCCTGCGCAGCCGGGTGCGGCTCGACCTCGAGGCCGACCACGTGGGCGTCTGGCCCGACCGCGCCGCAGACAAGGGAGCGAAATGACCGAGAGCCCGATGGTCGTCGTGCGCGACCTCACGCGCACCTACGATTCCCCCGGCGGCGACGTGCACGCGCTCCGCGCCGTGTCGTTCAGCGTGCCCCGCGGCACCATCGCCGCGCTCGTCGGCCGCTCCGGCTCCGGCAAGACGACGCTGCTCAACTGTGTGGGCGGCCTGGACGAACCGACGAGCGGAACGGTCGTCGTCGACGACATCGAGGTGACGGCGCTCGACGAACGGGCGCGCACCGCCCTGCGGCGGGACCAGCTCGCCTTCGTCTTCCAGACGTTCGGGCTGCTGCCGATGCTGTCGGCGGCCGAGAACGTCGGTCTGCCGCTCCGCCTGCGCGGTGTGGCCCCGAAGGCACGCACCGAACGGGTGGGCCACCTGCTCGACCTGGTCGGGCTCGGCGCCCAGGCGGCGCAGCGTCCGGGAGAACTCTCGGGCGGCCAGCAGCAGCGCGTCGCCATCGCCCGGGCGCTCGCGAACTCCCCGCGGCTGCTCATCGCCGACGAGCCGACCGGGCAGCTCGACGCCGAGAGCGGTGCCGGCATCATGGCGCTACTGCGGTCGGTGGTGCGTGCCGAGGGTATGACGGCGATCATCTCCACCCACGACCCGTCGCTGCAGGCGATGGCCGACCACACCGTGCGGCTCGCCGACGGGGCACTCGTCTGACCTCGCGGGCCGCGACCTGCCGGAATGACACCGGCACGGGCGGTGCGATGGGCCGCGGCATCCGGCAATCTTGACCTCGTCGCTTGATTGGATACAATCTAGGACAAAGCGAATCCATTCCGTTCATCCCGGCAAAGGACCCCATGACCGACGTCATCGACATCAACATCCCCATCCACGGCGAGATGCTGCACTGGGGCCGCAAGCCCACCTACGAGATGGTCGAGCAGATGGTCGACGGATTCGCGTCCGATGTCTCGCGCTGGCTCATCGGTGCCCACACCGGCACCCACGTGGACGCTCCCTCGCACTTCGTGCAGGGCGCCGCGACGGTCGATACCATCGCGATCGACAACGTGGTCGGGCCGGTTCGCGTGCTCGACCTGCGTCACGTCGTCGAGGAGATCACGGCCGAGGACCTCGAAGCCGCGGGGGCTGATGGCGCCAAGCGCGTGCTGTTCCGCACCCGCAACTCGACCGACGCCCTCACCCGGCCCGAGAAGTCGGAGACCTGGGTCGGCCTCGGCCCGAGCGGCGCCCAGTGGCTCGCCGACCGCGGCGTGCTGTTCGCCGGCATCGACTACATGACGATGGAGGCACCCGCCCACACCGAGAAATGGCCGACCCACGTCATCCTCTGTACGGCCGGAATCGTGATCCTCGAGAACGCCGACCTGTCGTCGGTCGAACCCGGCGGCTACCTCATGGTCTGCCAGCCCGTGCCGTTCGTCGGCCGCGAGGCGGCGCCGGCGCCGACCGTGCTGTTGCCGCTGCCCGGCGTGGACGCCTGATGGCCGTGGACATCGCCGACCCGGCCGCCCACGTCGCCGAGCGGTACGCCCGGACCGTGTCGCGGCCCGAGGCGTGGATCACCCTGCGCCCCGAGCACGAGGTCGTCGCCGAGCTGACCGCGGTGCTCGACCGCGCCGCCGCGGGAGCCGACCTGCCCCTGGCCGGACTGCTCGTCGCGGTCAAGGGCAACATCGACGTCGCGGGTATCGACACCACCGCCGCCTGCCCCGCCTTCGCCTACAGCCCCGACAGCGACGCCACGACCGTGCACCGCATCCGTGACGCGGGCGCCGTCGTTCTCGGTTCGACGAACCTCGACCAGTTCGCGACCGGCCTCGTCGGCTCCCGCTCCCCCTACGGCGCCGTGCGTCACGCCACAGACGCCACCCGCATCTCCGGCGGATCCTCCTCGGGTTCGGCCGTCGCGGTCGCCCTCGGTGCCGCCGACTTCGCCCTCGGAACGGACACCGCCGGCTCGGGCCGCGTTCCCGCCGCGTTCCACGGCCTCGTCGGCATCAAGCCGACGAAGGGCTGGGTCAGCGCCGGCGGCGTCGTCCCCGCCTGCCGCAGCTTCGACGTCGTCACCGTGATGGCCGCCGGACTCGACCTCGCCGAGCGCGTGCTCGCCGTGATGAGCGGACCGGACGACCGCGACCCGCTGAGCCGCGAGGGCAGCGCCGCCGCGTTCGCCCAGACGCCGCGTATCGGGGTGCCCCTGCCGGGCCAGCTCGGCGAGCTCGCTCCTGGCTGGGCCGAGGCCTTCGAGACGGAGGTCGCGCGCTGGGAAGCCGCGGGCGCCGAACTCGTGCCCGTCGACATCGAGGTCTTCCTCGCGACGGCCCGCATGCTCTACGAGGGCGCGTTCGTCGCCGAGAGGTACGCCGCGGTCGGCGAGTTCGTCGACGCGCACCCCGACGAGGTCGACCCGACCGTCGGCGGCATCATCTCCCGGGCCAAGGGGCTGCCCGCCTGGCAGCTGTTCCAGGATCAAGAGAAACTCGACCGTGCCGCCGTCGTCGCCCGCGAGGTCTTCGGCCGCATCGACGCGCTGCTGCTGCCGACCACGACCGAGCACCCGACGCTCGCCGCGGTCGCCGCGGAACCGATCGCCGTCAACTCGCGCCTCGGCCGCTTCACCAACTTCGCCAACCTGCTCGACCTCGCCGCGCTCGCCTACCCGGCGGGAACTGTCGACGGCCTGCCGTTCGGCGTGCAGCTCGTCGCTCCCGCCTTCACCGACCACCAGCTCGCCGACCTCCTGAGGAACCGCCCGTGACCACCGTCCTGCTCGCCGTCGCCGGCGCCCACCTCAGCGGTCAGCCGCTGAACCACCAGCTCGCCGACCGCGACGCGGAACTCGTCGAGACGACGACCACGAGCCCCGACTACCGGCTGTTCGCCCTCGCCACCACTCCCCCGAAGCCGGGCGTCGTGCGCGTGGCCGAGGGCGGATCCGCCCTCGAGGTCGAGATCTGGCGCCTGACCGAAGCCGCGTTCGGCTCGTTCGTCGCCGCGCTGCCCCGCCCCATGGCGATCGGTACGGTCACCCTCGCCGACGGCTCCGAGGTGAGCGGCTTCGTCGTCGAACAGATCGCCATCGAGGGGGCCGCCGACATCACGGAGTACGGCGGATGGCGCGGCTACCTGGCCGCTCCCCGCGACTGATCCCCGTTCCGAAACCTCTGCTGCGGCATCCACACCCTGGAGTTTCTATGCACCTCGTCCTCGTCCACGGCGCCGGCGGCACCGCGAACACCTGGTCCTCCGTCGTCCCGCTTCTCGAGCAGCGCGGTCTCGCGTTCACCGTCGCCGACAACTACTCCCAGTCGCTGCGGGCCGACGAGGCCGCCGTGCGCGCGCTGATCGACGCCGTCGACGGACCCGTGCTGCTCGTCGGCCACTCGTACGGCGGCGCGGTGATCACCGCCGCCGGCACGCACGAGCGGGTGGTCGGACTCGTCTACGCCGCCGCGTTCGGACCCGACCGCGACGAGTCGGTGCAGCAGATCGTCAGCGCCTACGAGCCCGCCGAGGTGTCGAAGTACTTCACGCGCGGACCCGCGGGCGAGTGGATCGCCGCCCCCGACGAGGAGTCGTGGCGCGAGCTGGCCTGGGACGTGCCGGAGTCCGTGCGGCTCGCCGGCCGGGCGCAAGGCCGGGTGGCGGCCAATGACATCTTCACGCAGTCGACGGCAGAACCGGCATGGATGTCGCGACCCAGCTGGTACCTCGTCGCGTCGAGCGACAAGCACCTGAGGCCCGAGATCCAGCGGGCGATGGCCGCGCGCATGGGAGCGGTGACCGACGAGGTCGACACCAGCCACGCGGTCGCGCACGCCGCCCCCGAGCGGGTCGTCGCGACGATCGAGAAGGCTCTCGCCGCGCTGGTGTGAGCCCGGGGCCTATGCCCGGCCGTCGAGGTCTTTGACCACGCGGCCGGCCTGCAGCACCATCCGCACGGTTGCGGCCTCGGCGAGGTCGCCGATCGACGCCAGCGGGTCGACCACGGTCACGACGAGGTCGCCGAGCTTGCCCGCCTCGACCGATCCGAGGTGCGCGTCGAGGCCGAGTAGGCGGGCGCCGCCGAGGGCTCCGGCGCTGATGGCGGCGAGCGGCTCGAGGCCGACCTCGACCAGACGGCCGAGTTCGGCGAGATTGCGCCCGTGCGGGTGCACGCCCGCGTCCGTTCCGAGTGCCACGGGAACGCCGGCCGCGATGGCGCGGCGCACCGAGTCGAGTCCGCGGCGCTGGCGGGCCTCCCGGTCGCGGAGCGCGGCGGATGTCGTGGTCGCCGGGTCCAGGGTGCGCAGCAGCGTGCTGAGCGTGGGCACGAGCACGGTGCCGTGCTCGAGCATCAGCGCGATCGTGTCGTCGCCGAGGTCGTAGCCGTGCTCGATGCTCGAGGCGCCCCCGAGGACGGCGGAGCGCACCGCGGCGTCGGTCAGGGCGTGCGCGGTGATCGGGCTGCCGCCGCGTTCGGCGAGCAGGCGGTGAACGAGCCGCACCTGCGCTTCGGGCAGACCGACGTCGTCGGGGTGGTCGGTGGGCGATCCGATGCCGCCCGAGGTGGAGACCTTGATCGCGTCGGCACCGGTGCGCAGCAGGCCGCGCACGGTACGGATGACGTCGTCGTCGGTGTCGACGACCCCCGGTTCGGGGATCGACGGGCGAACCGCCCAGGCCGGCAGCGAACCGTTGGGACGGACGGGGTCGGCGTGCCCGCCGGTCGGCGACAGCATCGCGATGGCGAGGTGCAGGCGCGGCCCGAGGGTCGATCCGGCGGCGACCGCGTTGCGGTACCCCGGCGTGAGGCCGTCGAGGTCGCGCGCGGTGGTGACGCCCGCGAACAGGGTGTCGCGCAGCCCGCCGGCGACCTTCAGCACGTGCTCCTCGGCGAACTGGGCGCGCTGCTCCTCCGGCGTGCCCGGCACCATGCTGAGGTGCACGTGCGCGTCGACGAAGCCCGGCAGCAGGAACGTGCCGGCGAGGTCGATCGTGCGGTCCACGGAGACCGCCGCCCGACGGGGTCCGGCGTAGACGATGACGCCGTCGCGCAGCTCCACGTCGGAGTCCGCCACCGGCGCCGCTCCCGTGCCGTCGATCAGGGTCGCCCCGAGGAGGCGCAGCGCCCCCGGCTCGTGCGGGGTCAGCGGGAGGCGGGCAGCCATGGGGCTCCTTTGTGCGGGGTCTAGTCGGTCAGGCTGAACCCGGCGGCACCGGGGTCGGCGTCGAGCAGGCGTCGCGTGTACCAGTGTTGCGGGTCGGAGTAGACCTGTCCGACCGGTCCGGCCTCGACGACCTGGCCCTGGTACAGCACGACGACGTCGTCGCTCACGCGCTGCACGACGGCGAGGTTGTGCGAGATGAACATCATCGTGACGCCGAGCGAGTCCTTGATGCCCGCGAGCAGGTCGAGGATCTGCGCCTGCACCGAGACGTCGAGGGCCGAGGTGATCTCGTCGGCGATGATCAGGTGCGGGTCGATGATGAGGCCGCGGGCGATCGCGATGCGCTGGCGCTGGCCGCCCGAGAACTCGTGGGGGAAGCGGTGCATCATCTCGGGGGCGAGCCCGACCCGGGTGAGCCACTCGGCGATCAGGTCCTCGTGGGTGGCGACGCGGGCACGCGCGGGGTCGACCGCTTCGGCCAGGGTCTGCGCGATCGTGCGTCGCGGCGAGAGCGACGAGTACGGGTCCTGCGGGATCATCTGGGTGCGACGGCGGTACGCGCCCATCTCCCTGCGGTTGGCGGCGACGATGTCGACGCCGTCGACCACCGCGCTGCCGGCCGCGGCGCGGACCGTGCCGACCAGCACCTTGGCGAGGGTCGACTTGCCCGACCCGGATTCGCCCACGACGCCGACCGTCTTGCCGCGCTCGAGGTGCAGGTCGACTCCGCGCAGCACCTGTGCGGAACCGAACGACACGTCGAGGTCCTTGACCTCGATCATCGTCTCGCTCACGAGTGTCCTCCCGCGGGGATGGTGACCGTCGGCGTCGCCGCCAGCAGCTGCTTCGTGTACGGGTGTTCCACGGTGTCCTCCGAGAGGGTGGCGACGTCGTCGATGCGCTCCACGATGCGGCCGTCCTTCATAACGAGCACGCGGTCGCACAGCGCCCGGACGACGCCGAGGTCATGGGAGATGAACAGCACGGCGGTGCCGGAGTCGACGTTCATGCGCTTCAGCAGCGTGAGCACCTCGCGCTGCACGGTGACGTCGAGCGCGGTGGTCGGCTCGTCGGCGATGAGCAGGTCGGGCTTGCCGGCCATGGCGGAGGCGATCATCGCGCGCTGCTTCATGCCGCCGGAGAGTTGGTGCGGGTACTGCCGCAGACGCCCCTCGGGGTCGGTGAGCTTCACGGCACGGAAGGCGCGCGCGAGCAGGTCGAGCGCGCTGCGGCGGGAGAACCCGAGGCGGATCGTGAGTACGTCGGAAAGCTGGGTGCCGAGCACGAGCGCCGGGTTGAGCGCGGTTCCCGGGTCCTGGTAGACGAGCCCGATCTTCGACGCGAGCACGCGGTCGGGCACCCGCCCGAGGAGGTCGGTGCCGCCGAGCTCGAGCCGGCGGGCCGATGCCTCCAGCCCTTCGCCGAGCAGCTTCGCCACCACGGACGCCGTGAGCGACTTGCCGGAACCGGATTCCCCGACGATGCCGAGCACCTCGCCCCGGTGGATGGTGAACGAGACGTCGTCGACGAGCGGCTTGCCGGTTCCGCCGTGCAGCACCGTGATGCCGTCGGCGACGAGCACGACGTCGTCGCCCCCGGTCGCGACCGGCTCGCCCTGGGCGCGCACGATGCGGGCGCGGGTCGAGTTCGACCGCGGGTTGGCTGCCGCGGCGAGGCCGTCGCCGACCAGCAGGGCGGCGAGCGACGCGAAGGTGAGCGCGACGGCCGGGCCGAGGATCACGACCGGGTTGACGACGATGCGGCTGAGGCCGTCGTTGAGCAGGGTTCCCCAGTCGAACGAGGGGCTCTGCGCTCCGAGGCCGATGAAGGACAGGCCGGAGATCTCGACGAGCGCGCCCGAGAACGCGCCGGCGATGAGGATGAGCGTGGGCTCGGCCATGTTCGGCAGCACGTGGCGCAGCGCGATGCGGTGCGTCGGCACGCCCATCAGCTTCGCGGTCGTCACGTATTCGCTCGCCGAGATCTTCGCGGCGAGGTTGGCGGTGAGTCGGGCGAACCCGGCGATGTTGGCCACGGCCACGGCGACCACGACCTGCACGACGCCCTGGCCGAGGATGGCGGCGACGATGATCGCGACGAGCATCGTCGGATAGCTGACGGCGAACTCGATGAAGCGCAGGCCGAGCTCGCGCACCCGGCGGGGCGCGAGCCACACCCCGATGCCGAAGGCGATGCCGACGACCGAGGAGAGCGCGGTCGCGGTGAACGCCATGAGCACGGTGGCCTGGGTGGCGACGAGGGTGCGCGCGAGCATATCGCGGCCGAGGGTGTCGGTGCCGAGGGGGTGCTCGGGCGTCGACCCCAGGCCGGGGCTACCGCCGATCTTGGTGGCCTGGTCGCCGAGCACGAGCGGCGAGACGACGGCCGCGACGACGATGACGGCGAGCATGCCCATACCGATGACGAGACCGGCGTTCCAGGCGAAACTGCGGGGGCGCGTCGCGGGCGCCTCGGCGGCGCGGGCGAGGGCGGCGGGGTTGGACTCAGTCACGCTTGTCTCCCAGGGTGCGCGGGTCGATGAGACCCAGGATGATGTCGATGACGAGGGTGAGGACGAGGGAGATCAGTCCGATCACGAACACGGCACCGCGGATGACGGGGTAGTCCTTGTCGATCGCGATTGCCTGCACGATGACCCCGCCGAGTCCAGGCCAGGCGAACACGGCCTCGGTGATGAGCGCCGAACCGAGGAGCGCGGTCAGGATGATTCCCGACAGGGTGAGCGCGGTGGTCAGGAGGTTGGGCAGCATGTGCTTCGCGTACAGCGAGAGTGCCGGCAGGCGCCATCCTCTCGCCGTTCGCATGTAGTCCTGCTCGAGGATCACGGCGGTCTCGCGACGCACGATGCGCGCGACCGAGCAGGTGCCGCCGATGGTGAGCGAGGCGATCGGGAGGATCGCGGCGGTGCCGATGTCGTAGGCCGGCGAGTACGCCGGGGGCAGGACCCGCCAGACCACGGCGAAGAGGATGACGAAGCCGGTGGCCAGCACGTAGGTGGGGATCGAGGAGATCAGGCCGGTGATCATCGTGAATCCGAGGTCGAGCCAGCGGCGGCGGTCGCCGCGTGTCGCTACTCCCACGGCCATGCCGAGGGCGACGCCGAGCACGAGAAGCAGCAGGACGGCGGCGATAGTGATCGACAGCGTGTACGGCACGGCCGTCAGCACGATGTCCATCGCCGGCTGGCGGTAGCGGTAGGAATCGCCGAAGTCGCCTTGGATGACGCCCGAGAGGTACGTCCAGAGCTGCACGGGCAACGGCTGGTCGAGGCCGAGCTGCGTGCGGACGAGTTCGACCTGGTCGAGGGTCGCGTTCTCCCCGGCGATGGCCGTTGCCGGGTCGCCGGGGATCAGCTGCACGATCAGGAAGGTGACCAAGACCAACAACGCCAGGTTGACGATGAGGCCGAGGACGCGGCGCACGAGGAACGCGCGCCAGGTCGCCCCGAGGGATGCCGCTTTCACGGGGGTGGTGGGTGCCGCGGCGCCCGGACCGGGCGTCGGGGAGCCGGCGGTGGTTATGGTGCTCATCGCGTGTTCTCCTCAGTGTTCCGGTCCGGGCGGTGCATCAGTCGGTTAGGACGTGATGCGCATCGCGGAGATGTCCCAGTAGCCCGAGAACACGTAGGTGGCGAAGCCCTCACGTGCGACGTAGCGGTGGGTGTCGGTGATGAGCGGCGTCATGTCGACGCGCTCGAGGATCGACTCCTGGGCGGCTTCGAATGCTGCGCACTGGGTCTCGGCGTCGGCTGCCGCCATGCCCTCCTGGTACGCGGCGAGGCCCTCGGGGTTGTCGCTGCCGGCGACGTTGGTGCCGCCCTCGGGGTAGGTCGGTCCGAGGTAGCGGGCGATCGACGTGTGGATGAGGCCCGACTCGGCGTTCTCGGCCGCGACGGCGACGTCCCAGGTCTCGGGCTGCGTGCGCATCTGCGCGGTCCAGTCGGCGGGGTCCGGTGCCGCGACGGTGACGGTCGCGCCGGCCGCACGGAGCGACTCGGCGAGGTAGTCGGCTGCGGGGTCCCAGTTGGACATGATCAGCAGGCGGATGGTCTGGCCGGCGAGGACGTCGGCGGCGGCTTCGGGGTCGTACTGCTGGATGACCGAGGAACCGTCGACGGCGCAGCGGTAGCTGGCGGCGTTGACCGTAGTCTGCTCGACACCGAGGCCGTCGAGGCCGGCGGCGTTGAAGCCCTCGGGGTCGATGGCCTGGGCGACGGCCTGGCGCAACTCGAGGTTGCCCTCGAAGATGGAGCCCGAACCGGGCGACTGGTTGAAGACGAGGTTGTAGGCCGAGCTCGCGAAGCTGACGGTCGTGTACGCGTCGTCGTCCTCGAAGCGCAGGGCGTTCGAGTCGTAGAAGCGGGCGAGGTCGACTCCGCCGGACTGCAGCAGGTTGGCGCTCGTGTTCGAGTCGGCCTGCACCGTGAGGTTGATGGTCTCGGCGGGGACGCCTTCGACGTTCTCCCACGCGGGCCACGCGTCGTAGTCGTCGCGGAGCGTGTAGGCGGCGCTGACGCCGGCGGCCACATCGCTCAGGACGTACGGTCCCGACCAGGCGCCGTCGACGGTTCCGGCGGCGAGGCCCTCGGGGTCGGCGATGCCGGCGGGGCAGATGATGCCGGTGCCGGGACGGGTGACGCCGCCGAGCAGCTGCGAGTAGGGGGCGCTGAGCGAGATCGCGAGCGTGCCCGCGGCGTCGTCGGCGGTGAAGGTCGGGGTGCCGGAGCCGAAGGCCTGGTTCTTCCAGGTCAGGGCGCCCGAGTCCTCGAGGCCGACGAGGTACTCGAACGACGCGGCGACGACGCTCGGGGTGATGGCGGTTCCGTCGGCGCAGGTCGCGTCGTCACGGATGGAGAACGTGTACTCGGAGGCGGAGACGGCTTCCCAGTCGGTAGCGAGGCCGCCGATGTAGCCCTCGGTCTCCCCCTGGCGCAGCAGCGTGTCGAAGCCGAGGCGGGCGACGGTGACGTCGGAGCTCGCGGAGGCCTTCGCGGGGTCGAACGTGGCCGGGGCGTACCAGAGCTCGGCGTTAATCGTGTCGGTGGTTCCCGCAGCCGCTTCCGGCGCGCTGCTTCCGGCACAGGCGCTGAGCGAGAGGCTCGCGACGGCCGCCAGCGCGACGCCGGCGATCAGACTTTTCCTAACCATGGTGCTGTCCTCCAAGAGAGTGATGGTGCTTCGGGTGCAAAGGCTGCGGTGGGATGCCGCGGCTCGACGTCACATCGCCGGCCGGAGCAACTTGGATCCAATGTAGACCAATACGCATCCAATTATGTTTCCGTTGGATTACAAGTGACGGGGAATCCCCACTGACCCCTCTGCCACCCAGACGGCGCGGCCTCCCACCTCGGTGCGCAGCACGCGCGCGGCGGCGAATTCGGACGCGGAACAGAGAAGCGGGTCGACGTCGATCAGCACCCAGTCGGCGAGGAAGCCCGCGCGCAGCATTCCGCGGCGGTCGTCCGCGAACGAGGCATGCGCCGCTCCCCGCGTGTAGGCGGCGACGGCCTCGGGCACGGTGATTCCCTCGTCGGGGCCGACCGGTTCGTCGAGCCCGCGCATCCGCCGGTCGACCGCGACGGGCACGACCTGCCGCGGGTCGAACGGGAAGTACGGGGCGTCGGACCCCATCGCCACCACGGCTCCCGCGTCGAGCCAGGCGCGCATCGGGTTGACGGACTGTACCCGGTCGCCGAGACGTTTCGCCAGCCCCGCCGCGTTGTTCCAGGCGATGGACGGCTGCAGGGAGGCCACGACGCCGAGGCGGGCCGCACGCTCCATGCTGGCGACGCTCGGTTCGAGGTAGGCGTGGATGAGCTGGCAGCGCAACGGCCCGAGCGAGTCGGGAGCGCCGGCCGCCTCGAGACCGTCGAGCACCTGCTCGACCGCCCGGCTGCCGACCGCGTGCACGCCGAGGCCCCAGCCGCGTGAGATGCAGGCGGCGGCGAGTCGTGCGAACTCGTCGGCGGAGAGGCGCTGGACACCGTGGTCGTCGCCCGACCACGGGCGTTCGAGCAACGCCTGCCCTTTCATCCCCTCGCCGTCGTAGTAGATCTTGACCGGGCCCAGCCGCAAGACGTCGTCGCCGGCTCCGGTCGCACCCTCGATGCCGTCGAGCACGGCCACGGCGGCGTCGATGTCGGGCACGAGTGCCGAACCGAGCTGGGGCCAGGGCATCGCGACGACGCGCAGGGTGAGCTCGCCGCGTCGGTGTGCCTCGCGGTAGCCCGCGAGTTCGTCGACCGAGACGGCGGGGTCGACGACGCCGGTGAAGCCCATGGCGTGCAGCAGCGGCTGCACGACGCGCAGCGCGGCGAGACGGTCCTCGATGCGGGGAGGCTCGTCGCCGAGCCAGTCGGGAGCGTCGGGGTCGGCGTCGCCGTCGGCGAGCATCACGGCCGAGAACTCGGCGACGCCGGCGCCCGCGGGCAGCAACTGCAGCGCTTTGAGCCCGGCGCGCTGCGCGTGCGAGTGTGCGTCGATGAAGCCGGGCAGGATGACGCCGTCGAAGTGCTCCTCGACCGTGTCGAGGAGCGCCGCCGCCCGCACCTCGTCGAGGGCACCGATCGCGGCGATGCGGCCGCCGACGACGAGCATCGCCTCGGCCTCGGGCGCGTGGTCGTCCATCGTGCGGATCGAACCGACGACGAGCCGCGCTCCCCTGTCAGACACCGGCGGCCTCGCGCTCGTCGAGCCACTCGTGCACGTCGCCCGCGGTGACGAGGGCATCGCGCTGCAGGTAGCCGATCGCCTCGAGGGCCGCGTCGTGCGCCCGCTCGCTGGATCCGGCGACGCAGTCGGTGAGCACCCGCACCGTGTAGTCGTGCTGGTGCGCATCGGCTGCCGTGTAGTGGATGCAGATGTCGGTGAGCCCGCCGACGAGCATGACGGTCTCCGCCTTGTACGCCTTGAGCACGATCTCGAGCTCGGTACCGAAGAAGGCCGAGTAGCGGCGCTTGCGGATGACGAACTCCTCGGGGCGCGGCTCGAGCCACGACGCGAGCTCGGTGCTCTCGTCGCCCTCGAGGCAGTGCGACCCCTCCGCCCCGTCGAGCTCGCGGCCGATGTCGACGAGGTCGCGCTTATGCACCTCCTGGATGAAGACCACCGGGATGTCGGCCTCGCGGCAGTGCGCGATCAGGTCGCGCACGCGTGGTGCGCGCTCCGCCCGCCCGCTCATGACCGGGATTCCCGGTGTGGGGAGGGCCGACGTGCTGCCGCCCTGGATGTCGACGACGATGAGGACGGGATTACCCGTGACGGTCAGCATGGTGGTTCCTTCCGCGGATGGGACAGATCGATGGTGCTGGTCGCTCTGCACCCGCCCCGCAAGTGTCGGCGGCCCGGCGACCGGGGGTGGGTCGCCGGTGTTACGGCGACGTAAACTCTGCGGCTCCGGGCTCCCGGCCCGTGCGGCGCCGCCGGAACGGCAGCAGCTCGGAGACGCCGACGGCACCGAATGCGTCGCCGACGGCGACCCAGACGCGGGCGTCGGGCGCGTGGTCGCCGAGCAGCTCGGCACACACCCCGCACGGCTCGATGAGGTGGGTGCTGCCGCCCGGGCGCCGCAGCACGCCGACCACCGCGACGACCGGCGAACCGGCGATCACGGCGGCGCTCAGCGCGGCCGATTCGGCGCAGACCGACGCGCGGCCCGCCGACGCTTCGACGTGGAGTCCGGTGACGACCGTGCCGTCGGCCAGCCGCAGGGCGGCCGCGACCTCGTGCACGCCGACCAGGTACCGCGTGTCGAGCACGGCGAGGGCGGTGTCGAGCAGCTCGACGTCACCCTCGCTCATGCCCGCGGGCGGGCCGTCGAGCACAGGGCGGCTCATGTCCAGCCGAGGATCCGGGCCATGTTGCCGCCCTCGACGAGTGCGCGGTCGGCCTCGTCGGGGATCGCCTTCGCGATCTTCATGCGCTCGAGGTCGAAGTCGCTGCCGGGCCACTCGGACCCGAGGAGGATCTTCTCGGCGCCCAGTCGCGCGTAGGCGCGCTTGACGTCGGACATCAGCGTGGCCGAGGTCTCGAGGTAGATGTGCGGGTTGCGCTCGGCGACGATGATCGCCTCGGGCACGTTCCACACGGCGCCCATGTGGGCGATGATCGTCGGCACGCCCGGGAAGCCCTTGGCGATCTCCTCGATCGAGAAAGGCGCGCAGAACGCGTCGTCGAGGGCATTGATCAGCACGGGCAGGCCGAGCTCGTCGCAGACCTCGAACAGCGGGTCGAGCAGGCCGTGGTCGGCCACGTGGTAGCCGTGCATGCTCGGGTGGAGCTTGAGCCCGACGAGGCCGCCGTCGGCGAAACGCCGGATCTCGTCGACCGCGTGGTCCCACTGCGGCATTACTTGGCCGAAGCCGAACAGGCGGTCGGGGTGCTTCTTGACGAGGTCCATCAGGAAGTCGTTCTCGATGCCCTGGGCGAGCGAGCAGACCATCGCGCGGTCCACACCGGCGGCGTCCATCCGGTCGAGGATGCGCTTGGCGTCGAACGGCACGTAGGCCGGCGGCTTCTCCCCCGGCTTCACTCCGCTGAGGTAGTCACTGCGTCCGCGGCGGTCCTGCGTGGTGTTGTATGCGTCGATGATCATGCCTGTGCACTCCCTCTCGCGGCGTCGGAAATCCGCAATTATTTATCCCATTCAAGCATGATTGGATCCAATCGCATAGCGCGCTCAGGCGATTACGGGTCCGGCGGTCATTCCGGCCATGGCGATGAGCGCCGCGAGCGACGCGAACCGGCGCACCGTCTCGACGCGGTTCGGTCGACGGCGCACGACGAGCGCGACGACGGCAGCCCCGTGCGCGGCCACCACGATTGCGGTGATGAGGATGACGGATGCCGACGTCGCCGCCCCGTGCGCGTGCGCCACGGAGCCCAGGGCCTGCGCCCGGCCGGGTCCCGCCCCGAGGAACATCACGAGTACGGCGGCGAGCAGCATACTCGCGGCGTGCAGGTCGTCCCCCGGCGACTGGGTGCCGCGCCTGCGGCGCACGCGGTCGGCGAAGGCGACTCCGATCGCACAACCCATGAGCAGCAGGGACCAGACGGGCGCGGGCAGCATTCCGAGCGGCGGGAGATGCAGGTCGAGCATCGCCGCGAGCATCACGAGCTCGGCCACGGGCACGGCCCGACCGCCCGAGTGCCGCCGGGAGACCGCCAGCGCGAGGGAGACGGCGCCGCAGAACAGGGCGACGACGGTGAGCGCCGTCATGACCGGATTTCCGCGCGGGGACGCCGTGTCGCCGCCATCCCGGAATTTCGCATGATTGGATCCAATCATACGCAGGACGTATCCAACAAGCACCGGAACGACAGAATCCCCAGTTGCCCCTCGCGGGGAAAGGATCCAATCTGTGCCAACATTGGATACCGGCCGATCACACGGCCCCATCCGATCAAAGGGGTTCCGACATGACCATCACCGATGGCAATGCCCTCGTCGACGATCTCGCCGCCCGCATCCGGGCCAAGATCATGTCCGGCGAGATCCCGATCGGCGCCCCGCTGCGCCAGGCCGACCTCGCCGCGCAGTTCGGCATCAGCCGCACCCCCGTGCGCGAGGCGCTGCGCCAGCTTCAGACCGGAGGCCTCATCGAGGTCGTGCCGAACCGCGGCGCCGTCGTCCGCGTGCCTGTGCCGTGGGAGGTGCGCGAGGCCTACGAGGTGCGCGCCGAACTCGAGTCGCTCGCCGCCCGCCGCGCGGTCGACCGCCTCGACGACGCGACGATCGTGGAACTCCGGACCATCAACACCGCGATGTACGAGCGGTCGCTGGCGATCGCCGCCGGCACCGTCCCCGAACACGACGGAACAGACAACGACCACTTCCACGGCCTGATCTACCGCGTGTCGGGTAACACGCGCCTGACCCGCATGCTCGGCGAGATCAATGACGCGTTCCCGCGCAACGTCTCCGCGCTCGTGCTCCGCGACAAGCCGCGTCACCGCGAGGAGAACTTCCGCGAGCACGAGGCACTGCTGGAGGCCTTCGCGGCGGGCGACCACGAGCGAGCCGCCCAGCTGATGCGCGAGCACGTCCTCAGTGCCGGCGAGCACCTCGCCCAGTGGTACGAGCGCCGCTCGTCGACGGTGTTCACGGGCTGACGTTCTCGCGGGTTGAACCTGCCGAAACCCGGGGTGGGGTTTCGACAGACTCAATTCGCTTCTACCCGAACGACGGCGCCTTCGCGATCCAGCCCGTGGCCTCCTCGATCGCGCGTGTGACCGCGAGCAGCTGCGTCTCGCGGCCGTGCCGCCCGACCATCTGGACGCCGACCGGCAGCCCGCCGGCCGTGAAACCGGCCGCGGTGACCACCACGGGATGCGCGGTCAGCGTGAGCCGGTTCGCAAGCATCTGCCAGGTGAAGTACCGGTCGAATCTCGTGCCGTCGACGGTGTCGACCCACTCCAGCGACGCGTCCGGAGCCGCGACGGGGGTCGCGGGCAGCACCAGCACGTCGTACCGCTCGAGCAGTGCTTCGGTGTCGCGGAACGCGCGCGTGCGGCGCTCGTAGGCGTCGGCGAGCTGGGTGGCGGTCATCGCGCGACCCTGCTCGACGTTGCGGACGTAGTCCGGCCGGAAACCCGTGACTCCCACGTCGACCGCGTGACGTCCGCCGAGGAAGAACTCGAACGTCTCGATCGTCTCCCAGGCTTCGTCGGCTCCGGCGAAGTCGGGCTCGGCGTTCTCGACGACCGCTCCGAGGCCCGCGAGCTGCTGCGCGAACGCAGCGTGCACCGCGGCGACGTCGCGGTCGATGGGGAGTCCCCCGGCGTCCACGCTCCACGCGACTCGGAGTCCCGCCACCTCGACGGGCCGCGCCGGATGAGTGGGCAGCGACGACAGCGGCCAGACGCTCTTCTCGACCGCGAGCCCCTCGAGGAACAGCGCGGCGTCGGCCGAGTCGCGGGCCATCGGACCGGTGACCCCGTGCGGGGTCCAGGCGTTGCCCGTGCGGCCGCTGGCCACGCGGCCGGGGCTCGGGCGCACGCCGACGACGTTGCAGAACGCCGCGGGGTAGCGCAGGCTGCCCCCGCTGTCCGAGCCGTCGGCGATCGGGAGCATGCGGGCGGCCAGGGCGGCGGCCGCGCCGCCGCTCGATCCGCCGGCGTGCTTCGTCGTGTCCCACGGGTTGACCGTGGTGCCGAAGACGGGGTTGAACGACAGTACGCCCTGCCCCATCTCGGGCGTGTTCGTCTTGCCGATGATCAGCGCCCCGGCCTCGCGCAGCAGGGTGGCGAGCACACTGTCGTAGCGGGCGGGCGGAGCGTCCGCGAAGGCTGCCGACCCGTTCGTGGTGGGGAAGCCCGCGACATCCATCAGGTCTTTGACCGCCGTCGGCAGGCCGTGCAGCGGCGGCAGGGTCTCCCCCGCGGCCAGAGCCTCGGCGGTGCGCCGGTCGGCCGCCTCGGCCGCGGCGAGCGAGACCGAGTCCGGCTGCTGCGAGACGACGGCACGGAAGGCGGGATTACGCTCTTCGATGCGCTCGAGGTGGGCGCGCATCACCTCGACGGCGGACACCTCCCGCGCGGCGACCGCGCCGGCCAGTCGGACGGCGCTCCAGTCGGCGAGGTGCTCCATCAGCGGCCGCCCTCGTGGCCGTGCTGCTGCTCGGCGTGCCCGTGACCCGCGTGGGCGTCGTGGGCGTCATGGGCAGAGTGCGCGCTGTGGTCGTGCGCCGAGTGGTCGTGTCCGGCGTCGGCGGGCATGGCGCAGTGGTCGGAGGTCGCCGACGGCGGAACGTCGAGCGAGGGATTGCGGTCGAAGAACCCGTCGGGCTCGAGGCGCAGGCGGATGCGGTCGACGGGCATGATCGGCCACTGCTCGGGGCGCGGGAAGTGGTGCACACCGAGCACGGGCCAGAGCACGAGGCGTTCGTTCTCGAGCGAACGGTTCTCGCGCTGCCACACGTGCACGCCGTCGTCTCCGAGCTCGCCCTGGTTCGGGTACTCGCCCGCGATGAAGCGCTGCTCGGGGTCGAACGCGCTGGCCCACAGGTGCTGCGCGACGAACGGGGCCTTGCGCTCCACGACGCTGCCCGGGCGGGCGAAGAGTCCGGCCGTGTTGTCGATCGCGAGGCGGTACGCCGTGCTGTCGCCGTAGCGGTTGACCGCGGACTCGCTCTCGACGCGCCAGTGCTTCGCGGTTGACGGGTCGGCCTTGCGGGCGCCGAGCGACTCCGTCGAGATCGGGGTCTCGACGGCGATGCAGGCGTTGCCCCACGGGTTCAGAGCCTCGTCGGGCTCGGGCTCGGCGTGCACCTCGACGAGGCGGTTGAGCGGTCCGTCGATGGCGGTGTCGAGGCGCACCGCGAAGTAGTGCTGGTGGGTCGGGGCCTGCACGTTCGGCGCGACGAGGCGTCCGTAACGGGGCTTCTCGCCGTCGGCGATGCCCGAGACCGACATCAGTCCGGTGAGCTTGACCTCGAGTTCGATCGAGCCGTCCTGCGACAGGGTCCAGTAGAAGCCGTAGTCGTAGTTCGCGACGGTGGCGAAGCTGGAGATGACCAGCTTGCGGCTGCGGCGCACCTCGGCGCTGCCCGTGCGGGTGTTGACGTGCTTCCAGAGGATCGAGTCGTCTTCCTCGTGGATGCAGATGCCGTTCGCGATCGTCTGCGGTTCGCCGTGGCCGTCGAGGTACTCCACGTCGAAGTAGCGGATCTCGCCGAGGCAGTCGCAGCCGAGCTCGAGGCTCGCGGTGAGGGGGCCCGCTCCGTACTCGCCCCAGTCGAAGAAGTTCTTGCGGTAGGCCGTCGGGTCGCTGTCGAGGTACGGAACGTACATCTCGTTGACGGCGGCGCGCTGCAGGATCGGGCGCACGGTGTCGCCGTCCTTGTAGGTGAGCTCGTGGAGCACGAGTCCCTCGCGGTGGCTGAAGCCGACGACGAACGACCAGTTCTGCCAGGTGATGCGGCGGCCCTCGATGACGAAACCGGGGCCGTCGGGCTGCACGACGTCGAGCGCGGAGACCTCACGGTCGGGTCCCCAGGTGCCCGAGGTGTAGGTGCCGGTCTCGGTGGCCATCGGGATGACGCCGTGGTCTTCGATCCGGATCACCTCGAGGGTGTCGAGGTCGAGGATCGGCACGAGTCCCGCGACGGGGCGGGCGTAGCCGTTGTCCTCGGGGAATTCGCGGTACCAGACCGTGCCCCAGCTCAGGCGGCGGTCGGCGAGGTCGTCGGGCACGAATCCGGTGATCGACTCCGGGTCGACCCAGACCAGCGACGTGTCGGTGATGCCGCGCTTGGCGAGCGCCTCGACGAGCAGCGGCGATTCGCGCGCCGCCCGGGCGATCAGGCGTGCCTCGTCGCTGGAGACGCCGGGACGCCGGTGGTCGACGTCGGACCAGACCTCGACGATGGCGTCGCTCTCGGGGCCGGCCGTCCAGCCCCGCACCTCCCAGGCCGCGTGGGCGTCGGGGTCCATCACGACGAGGCGCACGGGGCGCGCACCGCCGGGTACCAGACTCCGGGCCTTCTCCTCGTCGAGGGAGATGCCCCAGAAGCGCGGGCGGGCGCCGATGCGCTCGCTGGCCCGCACGGCGGCGACGAAGGAGGCGATCTCGGCGGAGGTGAGCGGGTCGAGGACGTGGGCGGTGGTGCTCATGGAGTTCCTTCGGTTCGTGGTGGGTCAGGCTGCGGGAGTGCTCGGGGGGCGTCGAAGACGACGGCGCGGCCGTCGGCCCGGGGGTCGCTCGCGGAGTCGAGGCGGCCGTCGGCGTGCAGGCGCACGGCCTGCACGTGGCCGGCCTCGTCGACCAGGCCGTCGGTTGTCGCGACGGGCAGGCCGAGGGCGTGCGCCGCGGCTTCGGCCTCGGGCACGCCGGGCTCGGCGACGAGGGTCATGACCTCGTGGCCGAGGTCGCGGGCGCCGATGACGAAGCGCGGGCGGCCGAGGGTGGTGGTCGGGTCGGCCGACGGGTCGAGCAGTTCGCGGGCGATCTGCGCGAGGATCCACGGCTGGGCGCTCCCGCCCTGGCAGCCGAGGCCGAGCACGAGGTCGTCGGTCTCGGCGATCACGGGCAGCAGCGTGTGCGGCGGCCGCAGGCCTGGGCCGACGTGGCCGGGGTGGACGGGATCGGTGCTGAACGCCGACCCGCGGTTGTGCAGCACGACGCCGGTGCCCGGGTCGAGGATGCCGGAACCGAAGAGCTGGTACACGCTCTGGATCAGCGTGACGACGGTACCGTCCGCGCCCGCGGCGGTGACCGCGACGGTGTCGCCGAGCGCCCGGCCGGCGCGCGGCAGGGAGCCGGCGTTGGCGCGGTCGCGCGGGTCGAGCATGGCGTCGACGTCGATGGTGCCGCCGCGCGGATCGCCGAGCTTCTCCTGGCGCACGAGGGCCGCGCGGTGCACGGCCTCGACGAGTTCGGCGGTGTCGGTGCCGAGTGCCTCGGGCAGGATGCCGAGCAGTACGACGCCCTGCGTGGGCGGCGGGGCCACCCACCAGCGCACTCCGCCCTCGGTCGAGGTGACCGGTTCGACCAGCTCGGCCTCGTGCGCCGCGAAGTCGGCCTCGGTGTGCGCTCCGCCGAGTTCGCGCAGGCGGGCGGAGATCGACGCGGGGATGCGCCCGCGGTACATCGCGCCGGGGTCGGCGGCGAGTTCGGCGAGGGTCGCGGCGAGGGCGGGCTGCACGACGAGGTCGCCCTCGGCGGCGAGCACGCCGGCGGCGTCGGTGAAGACGCCGGTCATGCCCTCGTCGGCGCGGATCTCCTCCTCGCGCACGGAGATCGCGCGGGCCAGGCCGGCCGAGACGGGGAAGCCGTCGGCGGCGAGCTCGGAGGCGCGGCGCAGCGGGGACTCGAGTCCGAGCCGGCCGCCGAGCGCGTGGATGGCCTGCCAGCCCGCGACGACGCCGGGCACGGTCACGGTCTGGGCGCCCTGCCGGGGCATGCGCTCCTCGCGGGCGAGGGCTGCGACGTCGATGCCCGCGGGGGCAGCGCCGGCCGACAGCACGGCGGTGACGCCGAGTCCGGGGCGGCGCACGAGCGCCACGAGGTCCCCGCCCAGCCCGCACTGGTGCGGGTAGACGACCGCGAGCGCGGCGGCTGCCGCGAGGGCGGCGTCGATGGCGTTACCGCCGGATGCCACGGCGTCGGCCGCGGCATCCAGCGCAGCGGTATGGGGTGCGGCGACGGCGACGCGGGCCGGGTCGGTCACGACGGTCATACGAGGGTCTCCATCCGGGAGGGGGTGAGGAAGTCGAGGTCGGGGCGGGCGACGCCGGCGACCAGGTCGGCGACGGCCTCGCCGATAGCGGGGCCGAACTTGAAGCCGTGTCCCGAGCAGGCCGCGGCGACCAGCACCTCGGGGGTGCCGGGCAGGGCGCCGACGACGAAGCGCTTGTCGGGCGTCATCGTGTACAGGCAGGCCACGGCGTCGCCGCCCGCGGTCTCGATGCCGGGCACAAAACGCTGCAGCAGCCCGGCCAGGTGGGAGATCTCGGCCCCGGTCGGTGCCGCGACCGGCACTTCCGGGTCCCACACCTCCCCGGCGTCGATACCGATCTTGGCACCGGATCCGCCGGCCTCCGGGAGTCCGAAGACGAGGCCCTCGGGCAGGTCGACCGAGAAGCAGCCGAGAACGGGTGGTCGGGCGACGGCCTGACCGGTGGGCACGGTGAGGGTGACGATGCGCCACACCTCGAAGAAGCCCGCGGCCTGGGGCACGAGCTGCGACGCCCACGCTCCCCCGGCCAGCACGAGCCGTCTCGTTCGGACGGAACCCGCCGACGTGCGCACGGTGACGATGCCGTCGTCGACGGTCCAGTCGAGCACGGTCTCGCCGAAGCGCAGCTCGGCACCCGCGGCGGCGGCCGCCGACTGGGCGTAGGCGAGGGCACCGGCCGCGTCGACGACTCCGGCTTCGGGGTCGTAGACGGCGCCGAAGTCGGCGGGCGGGCGCACGGACGGCACGAGGGCCGCCCACTCGTCGGAACCGGCCGGGCGGCTCTGGCCGCCCTGCAGCGCCGGTGCACCGTCGTGAGCGTAGAGCCCGCCGGTGGTTTCGACGAAGGGTTGACCCGCCGCGCGCGCCCAGCGGTCCCAGCCGAGGTAGGCGCGGTCGACGAGGTCGTTCCAGACGGGGCTGGGGTAGGCGCGCCGGATCATCCGCGTCGCGCCGTGGGACGAGCCGCGGGTGTGCCCGGGCTCGAAGCGTTCGATGCCGACGACGTCGAGACCGCGCAGGGCGAGCTCGTACACCGCGGCCGAGCCGTGGATTCCGAGGCCGAGCACCACGGCGTCGCGCACGGTCATCGCGCGGTCACCTCCGCCGCGATCTCCGAGACCCGACCGAGCAGGGCATCGCGGTCCTCGTCGTCGTTGTAGACGTGGGGCGAGACCCGCACGACACTGGCGAGTCCGCGGGCGCCGAGGTCCCACTGCGCGTGGCCGGCGGGAACGCTGATCGAGTCGACACGCGCGAGGCGCAGCGCCGCGCTGACCTGCTTGCTCACCAGACCGTCGATCGTGAAGGTGACGATGGCCGAGGGCGACGCGACGGGGTCGGCGACAACGACGCCGTCGATGGCCGCGAGATCATCGCGAAGACCGGCGGCGTAGCCCACGAGATGGGACTCCGTCGCTGCCATCCCCCGCTCGGCCGCCTCACGCAGGGCGACACCGAGGCCGAGGCGGGCGGCGACAGACGCCTCCCAGGTCTCGAGCTGACGAGCCGAGCCGTCCATGGTCCACTCCTCCGCGCCGGTCCACACCGAGCCTCGCACGTCGGGTGCCCAGCCGCCTAAACCGTCGAGCACACCGTTGCGCAGGTAGGCGAAACCGGTGCCGCGCGGTCCCCGCAGGAACTTGCGGCCCGTGGTCACGAGCGCGTCGCAGCCGAGGGCGAGCACGTCGATGTCGAGCTGGCCGACGGACTGCGTCGCGTCGACGACGGTGATCGCGCCGTGCTTTCGGCCGAGGGCGCAGATCGCAGCGACCGGCTCGACGAGGCCCGACGAGGTGGGGATGTGAACCGCGCTGATGACGACACGGCCGGATGCCGCGGCGAGAGCGCTCTCGAGGGCGTCGAGGTCCATCGCGCCGGTCGCGCCGTTCGGCACGACGACCAGGTCGACCCCGTCGTACCGCTTCATCGCGAGCATCCGCAGGGCCTGGCTGATGTAGCTGGACCGCGGCGCGATGACGGTGTCGCCCGCGCCGAGGCGCAGGGAGTCGAAGACCGCGCGCAGACCGGAGGTCGCGCTGTCGAAGAAGGCGAATTCGCCGGGTGTGCCGCCGAGAAGGGCGGCGGCCGCCGTGTAGACGCCGGCGACCTCGTCGACCATGAGGTTCGCGGCCTCGTACCCGCCGCTGCGCTGTTCCAGCCGCAGGTGGCCGATCATCGCGTCGAGCACCGCGTCGCTCATCAGGCTCGCCCCGGCGGCGTTGAAGTAGTGGCGGCCGGAGGCTCCCACGGTACGGGCGCGCTCGGCTGCGACGTCGATCGCAGCCACCGTCGGCGTGACCAGGGCATCGCCCTCGAGACCGATCGTCATGATGCGGGTCCTTCCTCGTGAGCACCCAACCCGGTGCATAATGGATCCCATAGTAATCAGGTTGTATCCATTTATGCCAGCGCGAGATACTCTGGAGTCCTAGTACAGGGAGAAACATGGTCCACTCAGCCGAAGCCCGCGCGATCGAACTCGGGCTGGTCATCCCCGACTACGCCAATCCCCCGTACGGCGGCCGGTACGGCAGCTCGCTCCGCGCCTTCCACCGCACGGGCGACCTGCTCGAGCTGAGCGGCATCACCCCCGAGTCCCGGGACGGCGTGATGGTGCACCCCGGCTCCGTCGGTGTCGACATCACGCTCGACCAGGCGCAAGAAGCGGCGCGGTACACGGCGGTGAACGCCCTCGGCCTGATCCGCTACGCCCTCGGCAGCCTCGACGAGGTCGTCGCCCTCTCGCGCGGGCTCTGCTTCGTGCTCTGCCCGCCCGGATTCGAGCGGCTCAACGAGGTGTCCAACGCCGCGAGCGACCTGCTCTTCGACGTGTTCGGGCCGGATGTCGGACGGATGGGCCGCGCGTCCATCGGTGCGACCGCGCTCTCGCGCAGCGCGTGCTTCGAACTCTGGCTCAGCCTGGAGTGCCGCCCGCGCAGCGCCGCGTGAGACCGCTCGCGCAGTCCGGCACGCGGGGCCTCGCCTTCTGGACGCTCGTGCTCGCCTCCACGGCGGGCCACCTCGTCAACGGAGCGACCACCCCGGTGATCCCCCGCGTGGTGCAGGGCGAACTCGGCGCCGACCCCTCCCTCGCCGGGCTCCTGGTGTCGCTGGCCGCATTCGCGTCGATCGTCGCGATGCCGGTGGGCGGGATGCTCACCGACCGGTTCGGTCCTCGCCGCGTCATCCTCGTCGCCGCCTGTCTCGCCGCCGTCGGGCTGGCGCTCGTGCTCATGATGTTGAGCGTTCCCAGCCTCGCCGCCAGCCGGCTCGTCTACGGCGCGGGCAACGCCGCCGTCGCGACCGCGCTGACGGCGTGGGTGGTCGCCGAGGCACCGCCCGAGCAACGCGGCCGCGCTCTCAGCTTCTTCGGCCTGAGCGTCTGGGTCGGGCTCGCCCTCGGTCCCGTGCTGGGCGAGAACCTGTTCCAGTCTTTCGGCCACCGCTCCGTCTGGATGGCGGCGGTCGTGCTGCAACTGCTCGGCCTGCTGCTCGCCATGCTGGCCCGCGACGGCCGGGCGCCGCGCTGGGCGGCGGTGGAACGCCGCGCCCGCAGCACCGGCCGCGCCGGCAGCGTCCTACCCGCCGTCGCGCTCCCCGGAGCCGTCGGCCTCGTGGCGTGGGCGGCCGAGGGGTTCCTGATCGCGTTCCTCATCCCCCACCTGGTCGGCCGAGGCGTCGACGCGGAGGGGCTGCTCGGAGCGGCCAACGTGTTCACCGTCTTCGCCGCGAGCGTCATCGCCGCGCGCCTGCTGCTCGGCGGCCTACCCGACCGCCTCGGTGCGACGACGACCGCCCGCATCAGCATGGTGCTGCTCGCGGTCGGTCTCGGCGTGCTCTCGCTCTCGGGCAGCTTCCCCGTGGCGGCGCTCGGCGCCATGCTCGTCGGGTTCGGTTTCTCGCCGCTGTTCCCCGCGCTCACCCTGCTGACGACCCAGAACCTCGATCCGGGTCGGCGCGCGACGGGCGTCGGCACGTTCTCGGCGTTCACGAGCGCCGGGTACGCGGCGGGCTCGCTCGTCGGCGGACTGCTCGTCACGCACCTCGGGTCGGGCCAGGCGCTCGGCATTCTCGCCGTGTTGCAGCTCGCCGCCATCCCGCTGCTGCGTGGAGGAAATCGCGGCGACACGGGCCGCGGCCGGTCCTACCGGGTCGAGCCGCCGCTCGTCTGAACGGCGGCACGATCGCGTACCAGAGCGCCGAGAGTTCTCAGAGAGCCCGGCGCTCAGCGAGCTCAGAGCGCGATGACCACGCTCTTCATCTCGGTGTAGGAGCGCAGCGCTTCTTCGCCGAGGTCGCGGCCGAGCCCCGACTCGCCCACGCCGCCGAAGGACAGCGCGGGGTCGAATACGTTGTAGGTGTTCACCCAGACGGTTCCGGCGCGCAGGCGCTGGCCCATGCGGTGGGCCCGCGCGAGGTCGTTGGTCCAGACGCCGGCCGCGAGGCCGTAGCTCTGGTCGTTGGCGATGGCCACCGCGTCGTCCTCGTCGTCGAACGGGATGATGCCGACGACCGGTCCGAAGATCTCCTCGCGGGCGATGGTCATCTCGTTCGTGACCCCGCTGAACAGCGTCGGCTCGACGTAGTAGCCGGCGCGGTCGGGCACGTTTCCGCCGACGACGACGGTCGCGCCCTCGGCCTGGCCCGTGGCGATGTAGCCGAGCACCTGCTGTCGCTGTTCCTCGGAGACGAGCGGACCGACCGTGACCCCGCCGGCGAGGCCGTCGCCGAGCGAGACCCGGCGTACGGCCGCGGCGAGGCGCTCGGTGGTCTCGGCGAGGATCGAGCGCTGCACGAGCAGGCGGCTGCCGGCGGTGCACATCTGGCCGGAGTGGCCGAAGGAGGCGCGCATCGCCGTGAGCACGGCGGCGTCGAGGTCGGCATCCTCGAAGATGATGTTCGCGCTCTTGCCGCCGAGCTCGAGGGTGAGGCGCTTGAAGTCGCCCGCCGCGGCGGTCATGACCTTGCGCCCGATCTCGGTGCTGCCGGTGAACGAGATCTTGTCGACGCCGCGGTGGGCCGTCAGCGCGGCACCGACGCGGCCGTCGCCGGTGAGGACCTGCACGACGCCGGCGGGAACACCGGCCTCCTCGCAGATCGCGGCGAGACGCAGCATCGTGATGGGGGTCTGCTCGGCGGGCTTGACGATGACGGTGCAGCCCGCGGCCAGCGCGGGGGCGAGCTTGAAGCTCGCGGTCATGATCGGGAAGTTCCACGGCAGGATCAGCGCCGCGACGCCGACCGGCTCGGGCGTCGTGTAGACGTGGTGCTGGCCGCCGTCGATAGGCACGACCGTGCCGGTGAGGCGCGAGGGCGCTCCCGCGTAGTAGCGGAAGACCCGGGCGGCCGTCGCCGTGTCGGCGCGCGAGCGCTCGATCGGCTTGCCGTTGTCGCGGGTCTCGAGCACGGCCAGCTCTTCGAGGCGCTCCTCGATGAGGTCGGCGACCTTTCCGAGGATGCGGCTGCGGTCGTGCGGGCTCATGCCGCTCCACCGGCGGTCCTCGTGGGCGCGGCGCGCGGTGGCGACCGCTTCCTCGACGTGCGCCTCGTCGGCCTGGGGAACGCGGGTCAGCAGCTCCTCGGTGGCCGGGTCGATGATGTCGATCAGTTCCGCGCCCTCCGGGGTGATCCAGACGCCGTCGACGAGGTAGGGCTCGATCGGTGCGAGCGGGGCGAGTTGGTCTCTCATGGGATCCTCCGGGGTGGTGGGTAGAAGCAGTCTCGATCAGGCGGGCAGGTCGAGAAGCCGGGCGGGCTCCCCGACGGTCATCCGGTCGAGCGTCTCGTCGGAGACGCCGAGCAAGCGCAGGCCGGGCACGACGCGCGCGCTCAGGTGGTCGAGGCCGTGGCCGCCGAACCGGCGGAGCTGGCCCTTCGTCCACGTGCTGTGGCCGAGGACCCAGCGGATGCCGGGATCGGTGTCGAGCAGCGCGAGCAGGGCGTCGACGCGCTGCGGGTCGCTCGCGTTGCGGATGCGCCCGACGTGCGCGCCCTCGTTGCCGAAGCACATCTCGAGCACAGCGCCGGACTGGCCGAGGTCGCGCAGGTAGGGGAGGTCGAGGAACTCGTCGACCGTGGTGAACACGATCCTCGAGGGGTCGACGCCGAGCGCCACGAGGTGGTCGACGATCTCGAGGCCGTTGCGGGCGTCGGCGGCCAGACGCACGCTGATCGCGGATCCGGTGGACACCGCGGCGCGGCCGGCGGCGGTGAGGCTGATGCGTTCCTGCTCGCCGTCGGGAGTCGAGAAGGCGCCGGTGGTCCCCATCAGGCCGAGGATCCCGGCCCGGTAGTCGGTTCCCGGCACGGCCTCCGTGAGCGCGCGCTCGAACAGCGCGGTGCGGCCGTCGACGTCGAGCGCGAGGTACCACTCGGGCAGGAGGCGCGGCAGGTACGCGCCGTAGCCCGAGACGACGTGCAGCCCGCCGCGCAGCGCGAGCGCCGGCAGCCTCGGGTGGTCGGGGCCGAAGCCGAGCGAGCTGAGGTCGACGATGGCGCCGAGGCCCGAGCGGGCGCCGATCGCGACCTCGTCGCCGAGCAGGTCGAGGTCGTCGAGACGCAGGTTGTCGGCGAGGGCGAGCTGGCTCCAGCGCAGGGCCGCCGCGAGATCGGCGGTCACCCGCCGGCCGGGATCGAGGTTCTCGACGCCCGGGCGCTGCAGGGCGCTCGCATCGGTGAGGAGGTGCTCGTGCATGGAGACCGCGCCGAGATCAACGCCCTCGACGGGCCCGAAGACGGTCTGGATCACTGGACTCCCATTTCCCCCACGATCACGCGCCGCAGATCGTATCCAATCTACACGTTTATGTATCCTTTGGCGTAGGGCGGTGCGTCTACCCAGCCAACGCGGAGCGCAGCACGGCGAGGTCGGCCGCGCTGTGCGCCACCAGCGTGACGGTCTCGATCGCGGCATCCCGGTTCTCGTCGGCCCACGCCCTGACGGTGTCGACTGCGACGACGGACGCCGCGGCGAGGGGATACCCGTAGACGCCGGTCGATATCGCGGGAAACGCGATCGAGCGGAATCCAGCCGCGAGATCGAGCGAGTTGCGGTAGCAGGCCGCGAGCAGCGCGGCCGCGCGTTCGGGATCGTGCGCGCTGTAGACCGGGCCCACGGTGTGCACGATCTTCGCCGCCGTGGCGATGCGGAACGCGTCGGTCATTTTCGCCTCGCCCGTCGAGGCGCCGCCCAGTGCGCGGCAGGCCTCGAGCAGTTCCGGGCCCGCGGCGCGGTGGATCGCGCCGTCCACTCCCCCGCCGCCGAGCAGGCTGGAATTCGCCGCGTTCACGATGACGTCGCTCGGGAAGCGCGTGATGTCGGCTTGGACGGCGTCGATGGTGATCATGCTCGATGGTCGCCCGGTTCGTCCCGCGGCGCAATCTCGCGCACGGATACAAGCTCATCGCTTATATCGCGATCAAATAAGTTTGAAGCTTATATTTTTCGGATAGAAGTCCTAGGCTTATTGGCATGGACAGCAGCCCACCCCTCACCGCCGTCATCATTGACATCTCCAAGTCGCGCTCGCACGCGGACCGCGCCGCGCTGCAACGTGAGATCGAGACGGCTTTCGGCCGGGTGAACTCCGAGGTCCCGGCGCTGCAGCCGATCGCCCCGACGGTCAGCGACGAGTTCCAGGCCGTCTACGCCGATCTCGCGCTCACCCTGCGCGCCACACTGCTGGCGCGCCTCGTCCTCCCCGAGGGCATCGAGTGCCGCTTCGGCATCGGCCGCGGCGACGTGGTCATCGTCGGCAGCGGTGTCGTCGGTGCGGTGCAGGATGGTTCTGCATGGTGGACGGCGAGAAAGGCGATCGATGAGGCGAGACAGCACCAGTACTCGAAACTCGGTTTCGTCCGCACCTGGTACAACGCCGAGTCCCCCGAGGACGCGCTCGTGAACGCCTACCTGCTCGCCCGCGACCAGATCGTCGGCGGCATGAACCCGCGTGCCCGCCGCCTGCTGCTCGGCCAGCTGCTCGGCTCTACCCAGGCGCAGCTCGCGCTCGACGAGGGCATCTCCCAGTCGGCGGTCTCGCAGAACCTGTCACGCAGCGGCGCCAACGCGATCGTCGCGGGCGCGGCCCTGATCGCGAAGGACGCCCGATGACCCTCCTCGCCCTGCTGCTCGGCTCCGTCGGCCTCGCCGACCTGCTCGCCCACCTCGGCACCTCCCGACGCGACCGGCTGTCCCCGCGCCGACGCTCGCCTCGGCGGCTCTGGGCACCCGCCGCCATCGGCGCCGCCGCGTTCGTCGCCGGAGCCGCGACGACCGGTGCTCCGTGGGGCTGGTGGCCCGTCGGCGCGGCGGCCGTCGCGGGCTGGCTGATCGCCACGCGCGAGACCGCGCGCAGTACCGCCGGCTACTGGGCCGCCGGGACACTCGCGGCGGCCATCGTCGCGGCGTTCGTCTGGGGCGGCGCCCTCCCGACCCCGCGCGGCCCGCTCGTCGACTGGTACGACGCGCTCCCGTACGCGGCCCTCGCCGACATCGGGTTCACGACCTTCGCGCTCGTGGTCGGCGGCGCGTTCTTCCTCGTCGAGTCGGCGAACGTGGTCGTGCGTCTGGCGCTGCGGGGCGAACGGGACCACGGGCCCGTGGATGCCGCGGCCGCCGTCGTCCCGGCGGCCCCGAAGCGCCGCTGGTGGCAGCGGGGCGTCGCACCCGCGACATCCACCGAACAGCCCGTCGCAGAACTCGGTGTCGTCGAACTGCGCGGAGGCCGGTTCATCGGGCCGCTCGAACGGCTGTTCCTGCTGGCGCTCGTGCTCTCCGGCCAGTTCACCGCGATCGCGGCGCTGGTCGCGGCGAAGGGCATCATCCGCTTCCCCGAGATCTCCAAGGACGCGGCGGGCGGCTCGAAGGCCGAGTACTTCCTCGTCGGCAGCTTCGCGAGCTGGACGCTCGTGCTGCTCGTCGTGCTGCTGGTGGCGCTGGGCCCGGCACTCCCGTAGGACCGCCGGGCAGCGCCGCTACTCTTTGGCTGCGCCGTCGATGTTCTCGGGCATGTTGATGACCGCGATCGTGCCGGTGCTGAGGTCTTCCTCCACCTGCTCGAGCGAGCGGCCGCGGGTCTCCGGAGCGCTCGTGAAGACGAAGACGAGCGACAGCACCTGGATCCCGGCGAAGACCAGGAACGTGGCGGTGATGCCGAAGCTGTCGACGACGCTCGGGAAGAACAGGCCGATCGCGAAGTTGGCGAGCCAGAGGAACAGCACCGAGACGCCGAGGCCGAAGCCGCGGAACTTCTGCGGGAAGATCTCGGCGAGCATGAGCCAGACGATCGGCGCGATCGTCGCCTGCGTGACGAACACGAAGATAACGACGAAGACGAGGATGACGGAGGCGCGGCCGATTCCCTCGGGAATCAGCATCGACGAGAAGCCGATGAGCAGGTGGGCGATCGTGGTCCCGCCGAAGCCGGTGATCAGCAGGGTGCGGCGTCCGAACCTGCGGATAAGGCGGAATCCGACGAGCACACCGGTGAGCGAGAGCACGCCGTTCGCGGTGTTGGCGATGAGTGCGCCGCTGGCGCTAAAGCCGGCATCGGTGAGCAGCTGGGTGCCGTAGTACATCACCGCGTTGATGCCGGTGAACTGCTGGGCGACCGCGAGGCCGATTCCCACGAGGAGGATGCGGCGGATCCACGGGATACGCAGGTCGCGCCATCCACCGGTCTGTCCGTCCTGGTTGTCAGAGATCTCGCTCTCCTCGGCCATGTCGTGCACCTCGGCGAGTTCGGCGGCCGCACGCTCGGGGGTGCGCACCTGCTCGAGCACGGCGAGGGCTTCGTTCTCGCGGCCCTGGGCGATGAGCCAGCGCGGGCTCTCGGGCATACGCAGCATGCCGATGAAGAGGGCGATCGCGGGCAGTGCCGAGATCGCGAGCATCACGCGCCAGATACCCTCGACGTCGCCCCAGACGTTGCCGATGATCGCGTTGATGACGAACGCGGAGAGCTGGCCGATCACGATCATGAGCTCGTTGCGGTTGACGATGCCGCCGCGGCGTTCGGTCGGCGCCAGTTCGGCGAGGTAGACCGGCACGGTTACGGAGGCGCCACCGACCGCGAGGCCGAGCACGAAGCGCGCGACACTGATGAACTCGAACGACGGCGCGACGACGCAGCCGATGGCGGCGACGAGGAAGATCACCGCGAGAAGAAGGATGTTGTGGCGGCGCCCGAACCGGTCGGAGAGCCGGCCGCCGAACAGTGCGCCGACCGCGGCGCCGAGCAGCAGGATGCTGGTGACGACACCCTCGGTGACCGGGGTGAGGTCGAAGTCGCGGGTGAGCGGCGCGAGGGCGCCGTTGATCACGCCGGTGTCGTAGCCGAAGAGCAGCCCGCCGAAGGTCGCGATGACGGCGACGAGGCCGAGGCGTGTGGTGTGCGGGCCCTTTCCGAGCGGCGGGAGCGCCCGGCGACGACGCGGCGGGGCGGACGTGGGAGTGTGCGGTACGGAAGACATACGTCCAATGGGTTATGGGGTCGGGGGCGATCGAGCAGCGAGCGTGCTCCAGCTGCGTTGGTGGCCATTCGGGTCTCGAAGAGTCGAGAACATCGCCAGTTTAGACGACATTTGTCGATTAGTCCGTCGCGCATCGTCTAGCGTTGGGTCTTCACGCCCTCCCTCATCGCTGCGGTGCACGGCCCCACCCGCCCACGCATCCCCCGAATAGAGCTTCATGAGCGCGCCCACAACCATCCGTCTGTCGTCTGCCCTCGGGCTGGCGGCACTCACCCTCTCGACCTTCGTCGCCATCACCACCGAGCTGCTGCCGGTCGGCCTGCTGCCGCAGATGAGCCGCGAGTTCAACGTGCCCGAGTCGACCATGGGCCTCGTCGTCACCGTCTACGCCCTGGCCGTCACGATCCTGTCGCTGCTGTTGACGACCTTCACCGCGCGCCTGCCCCGCAAGCGCCTGCTGCTGCTGACCCTCGTGGGCTACGCGGTCAGCAACCTCCTCGTCGCGCTCGCGCCGACATTCGTCGTGGTCTGCATCGGCCGCGGCATCGGCGGCGTGGCCCACGCGCTGTTCTTCTCGGTCGTTTCCGCGTACGCCACCAAGCTGGTGCCGAAGCACCTCGTGGGCCGGGCCATCGCGATCGTCTACTCCGGCACCTCGCTCGGGTTCGTCCTCGGAGTGCCGCTGGCGACCTCGGTCGGTTCCGCCGTCGGCTGGCGGGTCGCGTTCGGTGCTCTAGTCGGAATCGCCGCGCTGCTCGTGGTCGCCACCTCCGTGATGCTGCCCTCCGTGTCGGGCGAGACCGACAGCCACAGCGCACGCTTCCGCGCCTGGCGGCGCTCCGGCCTGCTCGCGGTCGCCGTCGTGAACGTGGTGCTCTTCTTCGGGCACTACGTCGCCTACACCTATATCGCGTCGCTTCTCGCCCTCGCCGGGGTCGAGGAGCAGGCGGTCGGATCGGTGCTGCTGCTGCTCGGCGGCGCGGGGATCTTCGGGCTCGTCGGTGCCGGGCTGCTCGTCGACCGCCGACCGCGGCTCGGTCTGCTGGTGACGGTGGCCGTGATGGCACTCGGGCTCGCAGCGATCCCCCTCACCTCGGGGTCCCTCGTCGGCACGCTCATCGCCATCGGCGCCTGGTGCCTCGCCTTCGGAGCGGCCCCATCGTTCCTGGTCACCGCCGCGATCCGCACCGGTGCGGTCTCCCCCGACATCGCCGGCGCGGTCACCAACGCCACGAGCAACCTCGGCATCGCCGCCGGTGCGGTGGTCGGCGCGCAGATCTTCGCGGGCGCGGGCGTCGTCGGCCTTCCGTGGGTGGGCGCGGCACTGCTCGCGGTCTCGGTGCTGGTCGTGGTGGTCTCCGGCCAGGCGTTCACGTCGAAGCCGCACCGCGAGAACCTCGGCACCGGCGTCATCACGCTGCCGCAGGTCGGCTGACTCGCAGGCGCCGTCGTCGAGACTGGAGGGATGCCCTCCCCCGTACGACTCGCCCGTCTGCCGTGGAAGGCGTGGATCACCGACGCGCGCTTGCTGCTCGCCGGAAAGACCGCCCTCGCCGTCGGGATTGCCTGGCTCATCGCCCCGCTCGTGCCGGGCGTCGCCGACGACTACCCGTACTACGCGCCGCTCGGCGCGCTGATCAGCATGAGTCCGACGCTGATGAGCTCGGTGAAGATGGGCCTGCAAACGCTCGCCTCGCTCGCCATCGGTATCGTGCTCGCCGGCGCGGTCATCGTCCTCGCGTCGCCGAACGTGCTGACGATCTCGCTCGTCGTCGGCATCGGCGCGCTGGTGGCCGGCAGCCGCTGGCTCAAGGACGGCGGCGAGTACGTGCCGGTCGCGGCCCTGTTCGTGCTGATCATCGGGGGTCCGGACGCCGACGCCTACTCGCTCGGCTACATCGTGCAGATGAGCGTGGGCATCGCCGTGGGGCTCGTCGTCAACCTGGCGGTCTTCCCGCCATTGCGGGTGTCGGCGGCGATGCTGCGCATCGGCGAGTTCCGCGGCATGCTGGCGACCCACCTCGACGAGATGGCGCACGCGCTGGCCGAGGAGTGGCCGCCCCAGCACGAGGAGTGGGCGACCCGCAGCGAGGCCTTGCGCAGCACCGCCGACGACGTGCGGTCCGCCCTCGGCGAGGCGGACGAGAGCCGCAAGGGCAACCCGCGGGCCCGGCTGCACCGCCGCGACCTGACCCACGACTACTCCGACCTCTTCGATCTCGAGACCATCACCTTCCACGTGCGCGACCTCACCGACCTGATCGCGGCGTCGATCTGGCAACGCTCGTTCGCGGCCGAGCTTCCCGAGGCGTTGCGGGCGCCGTTGGGCGAACTACTGGAGGCGCTCGGCGCAGTGCTCGTCGCCCGCAACACCGGCGGCGACGCGGCGGAAGCCATGGCAGCCGCCGAGGCCGCCCTCCAGTCCGTGCTCGACTGCATGGACGAGCAGCGCGACGTCGCGCCCTCGTCTCTCAGCACCACCGCCGCGGTCGCGATGACCGCGCGCCGCATGCTCGCGATCATGGCCGAACGGCCGAACGGGTCGTCGGCGCTCCCGCCCGCGGGGGCTAGACCGCGAAGGTCTGTAGCGCCACAATCGTGGTCATGAAAATCACCCCGGGTGGTATTCGTACGCCCGACCAACGACTCCGGGTCTTCGTCAGCTCGACACTCCGCGAACTCGCGCCCGAACGCGCCGCCGCACGCACCGCCATCGAACGGCTCCACCTCGCCCCCGTGATGTTCGAGCTCGGCGCCCGCCCGCACCCGCCACGGCAGCTCTACCGCGCCTACCTCGACCAGAGCGACGTCTTCGTCGGCATCTACGGTTCGAACTACGGCTGGGTGGCACCCGACGAGACGGTGTCCGGCCTCGAAGACGAGTACAACCTCGCCCCCGACCTGCCGCGGCTGATCTACATCACCCAGAGCGCCGCCGCCCGCGAGCCGCGGCTGACGGAACTGCTCGACCGCATCCGCGACGACGACCGGGCCTCGTTCAAGTACTTCGCGACCCCGCAGGAACTCCGCCGGCTGCTCGAGGCCGATCTGGCCACCCTGCTCGCCGAGCGCTTCGACCTCAGCCGCACCGAACCCACGACCGACACCGTGCCGGTGACCCTCGAGCCCACGATGCCGCCCACGCCGGTTCCCCTCACCGAGCTCATCGGACGCGAGACCGAGATCCATGCCGTCGAGGCCCTGCTGAGTGCGGAGGCGGTGCGGCTCGTCTCCCTCATCGGCCCGGGCGGCATCGGCAAGAGCCGGCTGGCCATCGATCTCACCAACCGGGCCAAAAACAGGGGCGAGGATGCCGCCTTCGTCGATCTCACCCCGGTGAACGACGCGTCGCTCGTGCCGAACGTCGTCGCCGAGGCGCTCGGGGTGCTCGACACGGGCGACCGGCCCATCGCCGAGAAACTCACCGCCGCCCTGCGCGAGCGCCGCGTGCTCATCGTGCTCGACAACTTCGAGCAGGTGCTCGCCGCGGCTCCCGGCCTCACCGCGCTGCTCTCGGCGGCGCCCGCGGTGAAGCTGCTCGTGACGAGCCGCACGATCCTCCGCGTCTCCGGCGAACACGCGGTCGAGGTCGGCCCCCTCGCCGTGCCCGACGCGACCCGGGCGGGCGATCCGGCGCGGGTCGCCTCTGTCGCTCTGTTCGTCGAGCGGGCACGCGCCGTCAAACCCGACTTCGACGTCACGCCCGCCACCCTCGAGGCGATCGCGGCCATCTGCGTGGCCCTCGACGGCCTGCCGCTCGCCCTCGAGCTCGCGGCCGCCCGCAGCCGCATGCTCACGCCCGCGGCGATCCTCGCGCGGCTCGACCGACGGCTGACGCTGCTCGCCGGCGGCGCCCGCGATCTGCCGGCGCGGCAGCAGACGCTGCGCAAGACCATCGAGTGGAGCACCCAGCTGCTCGGCCCGCACGAGAAGAAGCTGCTCACCCTGCTCGGGGTCTTCGCCGGCTCGTTCTCGCTCGAGGCGGTCGAGTTCGTGGCGGACGCGTCATCCGACCCCGATCTCGAGCCCCTCTTCGCCCTGGGTAATCTCGTCGACAACAGTCTGGTCCGGGAGGAAGACCGTGGCGGCCGGCCCTACTACTCGATGCTCACGACGCTGCGCGAGTACGCACTCGAGCAGCTCGAGGTCGCCGGCGAGCTCGAGGCGACCCGGGGGTGGCACGCGCGGTACTTCGTCGAGCTGGCGCGATCGCTCGAGCCGTCCCTGCGCGACGGCGGCCAACGCGAGGCGATCGCGCTGCTGAACAACGACCGTGACGACCTGCGGTCGGTCGCCCGCTTCCTCCTCGACACCCGGGACTACGCCACGATCGCGGAGTTCGCGTGGGCGCTCCTGGTCTACTGGTGGCTGGGCGGACTGCTCGGCGAGGTCCGCGCCTGGATGGACGAGGTGCTCGTGCTCGGCCACGAACTGGACGACCGGACGAGGGCCCGCGCCCAGTACTTCAGCCAGTCGATCACGCTCTGGAAGGACCCGGACGACCGGGTGGTTCCCGGGCTGACCGAGAGCGCCGAGCTGTTCGGCCGGGTCGGCGACCGGTCGGGCGAGGGGCTCGCCCATCTCTCCCTCTCGCTGGCGGCGATCGCGCACCGTCCGCCCGACGCGGAGCGGGCGGAAGCCAGTCTCGACCGCAGCATCGACCTGTTGCGCGCTGCGGGAGACGGTTGGGGCGAGGCCATGGCGCTGCTGACCCGCGGCCGGCTGGCGCTCGTGCAGCGGTCCGTGCACCGCGCCGTGGAGTGTTTCGAGCAGAGCCTCGCCCTGGCCCGTACGCAGGGCGAGGACATGGGCATCGCCGCCGCCCTCCAGCACCGCGGCTGGGCCCTGCTCGTGCTGGGCCACACCGCCGACGCGAAGGCGTCGTTCGAGGAGAGCCTCGCCACCTCCGCCCGGCTCGGGCACGCGGAGGGCGTCGCCTACGGGCTCGAGGGTCTGACCGCGATCGCCGCGGCGGAGGGGCGGGCCGAGCGCGCCGGACGGCTGCTGCGCGCCTCGGAGTCACTACGCCGGCAGACCGGTCTCGGTGACGCGGCGAGCTTCTCGTTCCACAAGCACTACCTCGCGCCGATCCTCGCCGGCGACGGGGCCGAAGAACTCGAACGGGCGCGCACGGACGGCAGCGACCTGTCGATCGACGAGGCGGTGGACTTCGCGCTGCAGCACACCTAGCCGGCGGTCGCCCGCTCCAGCACGAGAGGCCGCACCGTGGCGTCGTCGACGGTGCCGACCAACGCGTGGATCACGTTGCCGACCAGGATGTCCGCGGCATCCGCCTGACCGTTCCTGATCCGCCGTACGAGGTGCACGCGTTTCGCGACCTCTCTGTCGACCTCGACCAGCACTGACCGGTCGAAGGCGGCCGGATCGTCGGCGAGGAGGCGCGTGAGTGCGGCGCGGCGGGCGACGCGCTTGCGTTCGTTTCGCGCGTTGCGGACGGCCGTGCGCGCGAGCCTCGCACGGTCGGCGACCGTGGTCCGGTATTCGCGCACACCGACGACCACGGCGAGTCCGACGGCGACAACGGCGGCCACGGAGTAGATCGTCGCGACAGCCGTCGGAGCGCCGTGCACCAGCACTGCGCCGGCCCCGGCAGCGCCCACGACCAGCGCGGCGACGGCCAGGCGCCAGGTCGGCGACCAGGCGAGATCGAAGACCACCATCACCGAGCGTGTGAACGCCGAGTGCCGCACGGGCACCAGCAACGGGCGGATCGGCGTACCCATGTTCACGGAGATCGGCGCGCGGCTGGTCGCGACGTCGGTCGATCTCTCGACCAGGACCCACCCGAAAACCGCCTGGCTGGATGTCGCGGGCAGCCCGAGCGTGACGATCGCGAGTAGCACGGTGAGAAGTACGGTCGCGGTGACGCCGTCGAGCGCGTCGGTGACGGCTTCGTCGGCCGTCGTCGCGTCCGGGACGACGATCCAGAACACGGTCAACGCCCAGATCGCGGCCACGCTGAGGGCGATCAGCGTTTAGCCGATGGCGAATCCGAGATAGCCGACCGAACGCCAGGCCGTGAACGTGCGGAGGGCGGAGTCCCCCGCACGTTCGCGAGGAGCTCCGCCCGGTGACACTACTGCTGCTGCGCTCGTTCGAGCACGAGTTCACGCACGCGTGCGGCATCCGCCGTGCCCCGCATGGCCTTCATGACCGCGCCGATCACGGCGCCGGCGGCCTGCACCTTGCCGTCGCGGATCTTCGCGAGCACGTCGGGCTGGGCCGCGAGTGCCTCGTCGATCGCGGCGATGAGGGGGCCGTCGTCCGAGACGACGACGAGTCCACGCGCGGTGGTGACCTCGCCGGGCGAACCCTCGCCGGCGACGACGCCCTCGAGCACCTGGCGGGCGAGACGGTCGGTGAGTTCGCCGTTCTCGATCATCGCGATCAGCTCGGAGACGTGCAGCGGCGAGACGAGCGACGACGCGTCCACGCCGGCCTGGTTGGCGACGCGGGCGATTTCGCCGGTCCACCACTTGCGGGCCTGGGCGGGAGCGGCGCCGGCGGCGACGGTCTCCTCCACCTCGACCAGCAGGCCGGAGTTCAGCACGTCCTGGAACTCGAGGTCGGTGAAGCCCCACGCGTCTTTGAGACGGCGGCGGCGCACCGCGGGTGCCTCGGGCAGCGCGGCGCGCAGCTCCTCGATCAGCTCGATGCTCGGCTGCACGGGCAGCAGGTCGGGCTCCGGGAAGTAGCGGTAGTCGTCGGCGTCGCTCTTCGGACGGCCGGCGCTCGTGACGCCGGTGTCCTCGTGCCAGTGACGCGTCTCCTGCGTGATGGTGCCCCCCTTCGCGAGGATGGCCGCCTGACGCTGGATTTCGTAGCGGATGGCGCGCTCGACGCTGCGCAGCGAGTTGACGTTCTTCGTCTCGGTGCGGGTGCCGAGCTTGCCGGAACCGCGCGGCGTCAGCGAGATGTTCGCGTCGCAGCGCAGGTTGCCACGCTCCATCTTCGCCTCGGAGATGCCGAGCGCGGTCGCGATGTCGCGGATCGTCGACACGTACGCCTTGGCGAGCTCGGGGGCGTCGCCCTCCGCGCCGTAGATGATGTTCGTGACGATCTCGACGAGCGGCACACCGGCGCGGTTGTAGTCGACGAGCGAGTACTCTGCACCCTGGATGCGGCCGGTGGAACCGCCGACGTGCGTCAGCTTGCCGGCATCCTCTTCCATGTGGGCGCGTTCGATCGACACCTGGAAGACGCGGCCGTTGGGCAGCTCGACCTCGACGTTGCCGTCGTGGGCGATGGGCTCGTCCGACTGGCTGATCTGGTAGTTCTTCGCCAGGTCGGGGTAGAAGTAGTTCTTGCGGGCGAAGCGGCTGGATGGCGCGATCTCGCAGCCGAGCGCGAGGCCGAGGCTGATCGCGAACTTCACCGCCTGCTCGTTGACCACCGGCAGGCTGCCCGGCAGACCGAGGTCGACGGGGGTGATCTGCGTGTTGGGCTCGGCGCCCTGGTTCTCGGAGTTCGCCGGGTTGGGCGCGTCCGAGAACATCTTGGTCTTCGTGTTGAGCTCGATGTGTACCTCGAAGCCGAGCACCGGCTCAAACAGCTCGAGCGCCTTGTCGAAGTCCATCAGTTCTGCCTTGGCCATCAGACGGCTCCTTCTGTTGCTGCGCGCTGTGCGAGGTCGGGGATCTGGCTGATCAGCGTGTGACCCCACTTCTCCTCGAGCAGGCGCTCGAGGGTGGCGCCGACCTCGTAGAGGCGGGCGTCGGCGCGGGCGGGCGCCATGATCTGGATTCCGACGGGCAGGTTGTCCTCCGGCGCGAGGCCGATCGGCAGGCTCATGCCGGGGATCCCGGCGAGGTTCGCGGGGATCGTGGTGACGTCGTTGAGGTACATCGCGAGCGGGTCGTCGATCTTCTCGCCGATCTTGAACGCGGTGGTCGGGGCCGACGGGCTGACGAGCACGTCGACCTTGTCGAAGGCTGCGGCGAAGTCGCTCTGGATGAGAGTGCGAACCTTCTGCGCGCTGCCGTAGTAGGCGTCGTAGTAGCCGGCGCTGAGAGCGTAGGTGCCGAGGATGACGCGGCGCTTGACCTCCGGACCGAAGCCCGCCTCGCGGGTGGCGGCCATGACGTCTTCGACCGTCCCTCCCCCCACAGGGTTCACACGCAGCCCGAATCGCACAGAGTCGAACTTCGCGAGGTTGCTGGAGGCCTCCGCGGGCAGAATCAGGTAGTAGGCGGCGACCGCGTACTCGAAGTTGGGTGCATCCACCTCGACGATCTCGGCGCCGGCTGCCGCGAGCAGCTCCAAGCTCTCGTGGAAGCGCTGTGTCACACCGTGCTGGAAGCCGGGAGCGTCGAGCTGCTTGACGACGCCGACACGGAGTCCCTTGAGGCTCTCGGCTTTCTGCCCGGAGAGCGCGGCTGCCGTGAAGCTGGGCCAGACATCGGTCAGGGAGGTGGAGTCACGCGGGTCATGTCCGCCGATGACGTCGTGAAGCAGAGCTGCGTCGAGCACCGTGCGCGAAACGGGGCCGACCTGGTCGAGCGAGGAGGCCAGGGCGATTGCCCCGTAGCGGGAGACCCCGCCGTAGGTGGGCTTGACGCCGACCGAACCGGTGACGGCCGCGGGCTGGCGGATGGAACCACCGGTGTCGGAGCCGAGCGCGAGAGGCGCCTCGAAGGCGGCGACGGCCGCTGCCGAGCCACCGCCCGAGCCGCCGGGGATACGGTCGAGGTCCCACGGGTTGTGCGTGGGGCCGTAAGCCGAGTGCTCGGTGGTCGAGCCCATGGCGAACTCGTCCATGTTCGTCTTACCGAGCGGGATCAGGTTGGCGGCGCGGAGGCGCGCGACCACCGTGGCGTCGTACGGCGGAACCCAGCCCTCGAGGATCTTGGAACCGGCGGTCGACGGCATGTCGATCGTGCAGAGCACGTCTTTGATGGCGACGGGCACTCCGGCGAGCGGGCCGAGCTTCTCGCCGGCGGCGCGCTTGGCATCGACGGCGGCCGCGGTCGCGAGGGCGTCGGCGGAGACGTGGAGGAACGCGTGCACGTCGCCGTCGACGGCGGCGATGCGGTCGAGGTGTGCCTGCGTGGCCTCGACGCTGGTGATGTCGCCCGAGGCGAGCTTGTCGGCGAGCGCCGCGGCGCTGAGCGTGGTGATCGTCATGGTTACTGTTCTTCTCCCAGGATTGCGGAGACCTTGAAGCGGGCACCATCGTGTTCGGGGGCTCCGGCGAGCGCCTGCGCCGCCGTGAGGGTCTCGCCGGCCACGTCGGGTCGGAAGACGTTGACCAGCGGGATCGGGTGGCTCGTCATGGGGACGTCGGGGGTGGCGACTTCGCTCACCTTGGCGACATTGTCGAGGATCGCGCCGAGCTCGCCCGAGAGCGTCTCGATCTCTTCGGGGGTCAGCGCGATTCTCGAGAGGTTCGCGAGGTGCGAGACGACGTCGGTCGTGATTTCAGACATGGGACTCCGTGGTGTCGCTATAGAGGGATACCCCATCTTAACCGGTGCGCGTCGTACCTTCCGGGTGAGGGCGATGGCGGGCGACGCGCCTACGCTGCCCCCAACGTTCCGGCTCCGCCGTGCGTCGTAGAGGGTAGGAGGCAATTCCATGCGCACACGATTCGCTCTCGTCGCGGTGATCGCGCTCGCACTCGCCGGGTGCGCGAGCTCGCCGGAGGTCACGACCCCGGGCTTTCCCGTCGCGGACGACCTCGACGGATCGTGGCGGCTGACCTCCGGCACCGACACGACCGGCGCCTTCGACCTCGGCGACACCGAGATCACCCTCGAGCTCGACGACCGCACCGCCTCGGGCAACGCGGGCTGCAACAGCTACACCGGGGAGTTCGGTGTCACCGTCGACGGCGGCATCTCGTTCGGTCCGTTCGCGTCCACCAAGATGGCCTGCTCCCCCGACAGTGTGATGGACCTCGAGAGCCGCTACCTGGCCGGCCTCGAGGCCGTCGACACCGCGACGCTCGAAATCGACGGATTCACCCTGAGCCTGAACGACGACGTGCTCGAGCTCGTGTTCGCCGAAGTCGACGACAAGGGCGACGACGAGAGCGACGGCGCGGGCGCGGGCGACGTTGACGAGGCGGCGCTCGTCGGCACCACCTGGTCGCTCGAGTCGATCGGCGGCACCGAGGCCGCGGTCGTCGTCGACGGCGAGGCCTCGCTCGTCTTCGGAGACGACGGCTCGATCCACGGGTCCGCGGGATGCCGCGGCTTCGAGGGCGACTACGTCGACCGCCCCAGCGGCTCGATCTCGATCACCCGGATAGAGATCGACGCGGCAGACTGCCCGGAGAGCATCGGCACCCAGGAGACCCTCGTGTTCGACGTGATCGGCGAGGGATTCACCGCGACAATCGCGGACAACCGGCTTACCCTGTCGAAGGACGGCAGTTCGATCTCGCTCGTCTACCGGCCCCTGGAGGACTGATCACGTGAGACTCGCCCGCACCGCCGTCCTCGTCACGGCACTCGCCCTGCTCACGGGCTGTGCCTCGTCCACGGGCGGAACCGACGACACGATCCCGCCCCTCGACGAAACGGAGACCGCCGTGACCGACCTCTCGGGAGACTGGCTGCTCGTCAAGGGCACCGACGCCCAGGGCTCCATGGCCCTCGACCTCGTCTCCATCACCCTCGCGATCCAGCAGGACGGCACCGTCTCCGGCCAGGCTCCGTGCAACTCGTACACCGGCGCGCTAGAGCAGGACGCGTCATCCGTCACCTTCGGCCCCCTCGCCTCGACGCTCATGGCCTGCGTCGACGACACGAAGACGGCACTCGAGACCCGGTACCTCGCGGCCCTCGAGTCGGTCGCGTCGGCGCGGCTCGGCGGCGAGATCCTCGACCTCAGCGGCGACGGTGTGAGCCTGCGCTACGAGCTGACGCCGAAGAAGTCGACGCAGTAGCGGTCCCTGAGCCTGTCGAAGGGCGTAACGCGCCCGAAACCGGCGCGGAGTAGTTTGGGCGCCATGACATTCCACGTTCCCGCCGTCGATATCACCGCCTGGGTCACCGACGGCACCGCCGAAGAGAAAGCCGCGGTCGCCGCCGCGATCGACACCGCCTGCCGCGAGGTCGGGTTCATCCAGATCCTCGGACACGGCATCCCGACGAGCGTGACCGACGGGCTCGCGAGCGCGATGGACGACTTCTTCGCCCAGGACCTCGACACCAAGAAGCGCAGCATCGCGCCCAAGGGCACCAACCGAGGGTACACGCCCCCGAAGGCCGAGTCCCTCAGCCTCAGTCTCGGCGTCGAGAGCGCCACCCGCATGAACGACTTCTTCGAGGCGTTCAACGTCGGGCTGGCGACGTCCGACTTCCCGGGCGTCGAGCTGGACCCGATGGAGTACGCCGAGAATGTGTGGCCGGATGTCGCGGGCTACAAGGAGCGCATCGACGCGTACTTCTCCGAGGCCGGCCGCGTCGCCACGACGCTCACCGACATCTTCGCCGCCGCGCTCGACCTGCCCGACGGCTTCTTCGACGCGTACACCGACCATTCCATCGACGTGCTGCGCATGAACAACTACGCCCTGCCGCCCGGAACCGTCGACCTCGACGGCGACCTCATCGGCATGAGCGAGCACACCGACTTCGGCATCGTCACCGTGCTCTGGGCCGACCAGGTGAAGGGCCTGCAGGTGCTCGGCAGCGACGGTTCGTGGAACGACGTGAGCCCCGCCGACGACGCCCTGCTCGTCAACCTCGGCGACCTCACCTCGCGCTGGACCAACGAGCGCTGGATGTCGACCCTCCACCGCGTCAAGCCGCCGATCGTCGACGGCACGATCAACCGCCGCCGCAGTGCCGCCTACTTCCACGACGGCAACGCGGACGCCACGATCGCGGCGATCCCCTCGACGGTCGAGCCGGGCACCGAGGCGCTGTACCCGCCCATCACGGTGAGCGCGCACATCCAGGCCAAACTCGCCGGTTCGCGCGCCGGCAAGATCAACACGAGCGCGACGCGCGAGGCCGCGCGCGTCCTCGCCGCGAACGGTGGTTGAGTAGGCCGTCCACGGCCGTATCGAAACCCCCAGCGGGTTGAGCGTGTCGAAACCCAGACTCCTCGGGTTTCGACAGGCTCAACCCGCGCCCGACCCGAAGATGCCCGTGCCCCGCTTCATCAGCAGGTCGTAGGCCTCCCGGTACGTCGACGGCACGGTGTCGCCGGGCTGCCCGTACTTGGCGATCAGCATGCCGACGAGTCCCACTCCGGGAGGGCTGAGCGGACGGTCCTCCTGCCCTGCCGGGATGTGCACGCCGGCCTCGGGGTTCGGCGGCACGTACTGCGGCGTGGTCGTCGGCCAGGTCGACGGGTCGCGCGGAGTCGTCAGCGTGATCGCGACGTCGAGCGTCGGGGCCCCGTCGTCACGCGCGGTCAGGGGGTCGAGACCGTACAGGGCCGAGAGCGTGGCGATGACCGAGCCGTGGTGCATCGGGTCGTTCACGATCTGCCCCTTGGCCGTGTACGCGGAGATCGCGATCGCCGGCACGCGCACCCCGAGGCGGTCGAAGCCGAAGCCCATCTCCGTGTCCGCGCGTTCCTCCGGCGGCGTGCCGGCGGGCGGCGGCACGTGGTCGTAGGTGCCGCCGTGCTCGTCGAAGGTGACGAGCAGCATGGTGTTGCCGGCGTTCGACCCCTCCGGCGTCGAGCTGGCGCGGATGTCGCTGTAGATCGAGCTCAGCAGCGCTTCCCCGGCCCGCACGTCGGACACCGCTCCCCCGGCGATGACCGTGCCGTCGACATCCGTCTCGGTAAATACGCCGACAGGCGGGTGCATGTCGTTGTGGTCGTAGATCATCCGCGGCTCGATGAACGAGTACGCGGGAAGGGTGCCCGTCGCCACATCCTCGCGGAACTGCTGCATCGTGCGGAAGTTCGTGGCGAAGAACGGCTCGAGGCTCGGCGCGTGGATGAACCCCGTCATCGAGACGATCTGACGGTCGTCGTAGTACACGGCCCAGCTGATGCCCGCGTCCTGCAGCCGGTTGAAGATCGTGGGGGCGGCATTCTTGGCGTCGAACCACTTGTGGTACCCGCCGTTGCCGCTGTTCGTCACGTACCCGTGCGAGGTCGACGCGTGGAAGAACGACCGGTTGCAGAATGTCTGCGAGGGCACCGCGCAGTGCCACGAGTCGAACACCGCGAAGTTCTTGGCGAGGGTGGAGAACACCGGCAGCATGCCCGGGTCGAACGCGCCCATGATCACGCCGTACTCGGCAGCGGTCGGCTCCTTTCCGCCGTGGTCGCCGAGGAAGTTGTCCACGTAGTCCTGCAGGAACCCCTCCATGGTGGGCGCCGAGGCGTCGGCCGGGGCGTTGAAGGGTGCCTCCATCGCGGCGGCTTTACGTCCCCGGTTCGCCGCCGGATCGACCGTGCCGAACAGCTGGGTGTTGACGTGCGGGTACTCCTCGCCGGGATCCGGCTGCGGGCTGGAGAAGACCGTGTCGGTGGGGCCGGTGTAGGTGTGCGTCGGCACTTCCTCCCCGGACGACAGCCGGTTGCTGTGGCCGGCGCCGAGACCCTCGAATGTCGCGCCATCCGGCACTTCGTCGTCGGCATAGAGGTAGCCGAAAATGTTGTCGAACGACCGGTTCTCGAACATGACCACGACGAGGTGGTCGAAGCCGGGTCCGGCGGCCCGAGGCGGCACGGTCGTCGTCGGTTGCGGGGCGGGTCGCTCGCCGTCCTGCTGCGAGAGCGCGAAGGCGGCGGCTGCCGCGGCCGCCGCACCGGCCGCTCCGATGCCGGCGGCCCGCAGGAACGTGCGGCGACTCGGTTGATTCCCGTCTGGCTCCCGATCCGACACAGCGACCTCCGCTGCCCATCTTTCAGCACCGGAGCCCGCGTGCGCTACAGCGCGTAGACCACCACGGTGATCGTCACGAGTACCGCGAGGTGGACGGCCCCGAACACGAGCGTGCGCCAGCCCGGTCTGTCCTCACGGAGCGCCGCGAGCATCGGCCAGGCGAACACCGATCCGGCCGTTCCCACCGCGACGATCGCGACGGGCAAGAGCCAGAGCAGCGGCGACACCGTGCCCCACGGTGCGACCTCCCGGGCGACGGCCAGCACGACGACCGCGTCGAGGCCGCCGAACACGAGATCGAGGCGGCTTTTGGCCGCGAACACCTTGCCCGTCGAGAAGGCGGACGCCGCGAACATGCCGGTGAACGCGAGGGTCAGGAAAATCCAGACGAATTCCATCAGTCCTCCTCCATCAGCGCGAAGCCGAGTTCGTCCACCGACGCGGCCGTGTTGTTCAGTACCACGACGGCGCGGCCCGTATCGCGGTCGAAGCCGACCCAGCTCGCGAATCCGCCGGTCATGCCGTTGTGCCAGGTGACGCCGTCGGTCGTGTGCCAGGCGTAGCCGATCTCACTGCCCTCGCCGGCCGGCGCGACGGGCTCCGTCGCCTCGACCCCCGGCGCCGTTTCATCGAGGTTCGCCCGCGCGTACACCGCCATGTCGGCGAGGGTCGACCGCACGCTGCCCGCCGGGGCATCGGCGCCCAGTGTCCACGCGTCGCTCTCGCGCCCGGAGGCCGTGTATCCGGTCGCCGCGTCGTCGGACAGGTCGTCGGTCGACGTCGGCGCGAACGTGTCGTCCATGCCGAGCGGTTCGAAGACACGCTCCCGCGCCAGCGTCGGGTAGTCGTTGTTGGCCGCGACGGCCAAAGCCTGGCCGAGCAGTGCGAACCCGAAATTGGAGTACAGGTATTCCTTCTCGCCGAGGTCGGCATCCCGCGCGCCCGCCACGAGCTCGTCGACGGTCGCCCCGTAGGGGTCGCTCGCGGTGTACTGGGTGACCAACGTCGACACGAATTCCGCCGGACCGAAGGCGAGGCGGGGCAGCCCGCTCGACTGCGTCGCGAGCTCGGCGAGAGTGATGGATGCCGCGGGGCTCGAGCCCAGCTCGAGCAGGTCGCCGAGCGGCGTGTCTGCCGCCACCTCTCCCCTGTCGATCGCGTCGGCGAGCAGTGCCGCGGTGATGGTCTTGGTGACGGACCCGATCTCGTATTCCGTGGTGTTCGTCGCCCCGAAGTGTGCCTCGCGCACGTCGTCCCCGTCGATCACGGCGACACTCACCCGGTCGCGCACTCCCGGCAGTTCGGCGAGCCGGTCGCTCACCTCTGCCACGAGCGCCGCGTCGCCGCTCGTCTCCGTGGACAGGGTCGGCGGCCGCGGGATCGCGGCGGCGCCGAGGCCGAATACGGCGACGGCCGCGATGACGGCCACGATGGTGGTCTTGGTGGAACGCTTCACATGGTCCTCCGTGCTGCGGACAGGATGACGAGCAGGGGCACGACCCGCTCGGGTGGGATCGAGTAGTGGCCGCGGCCAGCCTGGTGCAGCCAGCTCTGGGCGACGAGCTGGTTGAGGTGGTGGTACAGCTGCCCGGTCGTCCCCATGCCCTCGCCTGCCGACAGCTCGGCGACCGTGGTCGCGCCGTTGATGACGGCCTGCAGCAGGGCGAGACGTACCGGGTTGCCGAGCGATGCGATGCTCGCCGAGAGCAGCGTCCAGTCGGACTCGAGGACCGCGTCGACGGGGAATCCGACCTGCCACTCGACCGGGCCCGCCGCGACGCGGACGGCACCGGCGAATACAACCGCGCCCGGGTCGCCGATGCGCTGCCTGATGCCGTTGAGAATCCAGAGCGGGTCGTCGGTGCTCGACACGGGGTCGGGTGCGACGGTGGCGGCCCGCCCCTCGAGCGCGTCGACCCGAGCGGTGAGCTCGGCCAGTAGGCGGCGCAGTTCCGAATCGGATTCCATTTCTCCATTATTACGGAAAAGCGTCGTGGTGGGCAAGGACGGGGTGTACCGCCGCACGTCACGGTCGTACAGTGCTGGCATGAACGCGCATCTCTTCGGATACGTCAGCTACCGCGACGCCGCAGCGGCACTCGACTGGCTCTCCGCCTGCGGCTTCACCGTCGTGCGGCGCATCGACGCGGCAGGCGGCCGGGTGCTGCACGCGGAAGTGCGGCTCGGCCAGGCGGTCGTCATGGTGTCGAGCAACGACGACGACTTCGACGACACGGTGCTCGTCGAGCGCCCGTCGGGGCACGGGCTCTACCTCATGGTCGACGACGTCGACCGGTTGTTCGCGCGCGCCGTCGCCGCGGGGGCCACACCGGTCATCGAACCGGAGGACACCGAGTGGACCACCCGTCGCGCCGAAGTGCGCGACCCGGAGGGCAATGTCTGGTCCTACGGCAGCTACGAACCCGGCCAGATCTAAGTCAGCCGGCCCTGCGCCGACCAGACCCGAGCCGACTCAACACCGGCGACACCGTTATGCCTCGCCGAGGTGGCATAGCGAAACGGTGGATGCCGCTCGGCGGCGGGTTACTCCGCGGAGACCGCGTCCTCCGGGGATTCCGCGGAGGACTCGGATTCCGGCGCCGCTTCCTCGGGCAGCGCGACCGCCGCCGGCCCGCCCTCGAGCAGCAACGCGAACTGCGCCGCGTCGAGGATGCGGATGCCGAGCTCTTCGGCCTTGCCGAGCTTGGAGCCCGCGCCCGGGCCGGCCGCCACGTAGTCGGTCTTCTTCGAGACGCTCGAGCCGGACTTGCCGCCCGCGGCGATGATCGCCTCCTGCGCGCCCTCGCGCGTGAACCCCTCGAGACTGCCGGTGGCGACGACCGTGATGCCGACCAGCGGTCCGTCGGCCGCTGCCGCGGCGCCCGGTCCGGGGTGGCCGGGAGTCGCGAACTGCATTCCCGCTGCGGCCCAACGCTCGACGATCTCGACGTGCCAGTCGACCTGGAACCAGTCGATGAGCGCGTCGGCGATGATTCCGCCCACGCCGTCGACCGCTGCGAGTTCTTCGCGCGAGGCGGCGCGGATCGCGTCGATCGACCCGAAGTATCCCGCGAGCGCACGGGACGCGACCGGCCCGACGTGCCGGATGCTCAGCGAGACGAGGATTCGCCAGAGCTCCTTGGTCTTGGCGATCTCGAGGTTCTCGATGAGTTCGTATGCGGTCTTCGATGGCACATAGTGCTCGTCGCCGGCGAAGGTCTCGGCCTCGGGGTCGAAGAGCGGGTCGGTCTTCTTGCGTTGACGGCGGAACGGCGCAACCTCTTTGGGCACCGACTCTTCGTCGTCGCCCGTCGCCGCGACGAGCTTGACCTCGCCGGTCTCGCTGTCGCGCACCTGCACGCGGATCGGGAACAGGTCGGCGATCGTGAGGTCGAACAGGCCGGCCTCGGTGACGAGCGGCGGCGTCTCGGGCACGACGGGCTGGGTGAGGGCGGCGGCGGTCACCTCGCCGAGCGCCTCGATGTCGAGGGCGCCGCGGCTGCCGACGTGCTCGACGCGGCCGCGCACCTGCGCGGGGCAGCTGCGCGCGTTCGGGCAGCGCAGGTCGATGTCGCCCTCCTTGGCGGGGGCGAGGGCGGTGCCGCACTCCGGGCAGAACTCGGGCATCACGAACTCGCGCTCGCTGCCGTCGCGCAGCTCGACCACCGGGCCGAGAACCTCGGGGATCACGTCGCCGGCCTTGCGCAGCACGACGGTGTCGCCGATGAGCACGCCCTTCACCTTGACGACGTCCTGATTGTGCAGGGTCGCCTGGCGCACGACAGAACCGGCGACGCGGGCGGGCTCCATCACGGCGAACGGGGTGGCGCGGCCGGTGCGGCCGACGCTCACTACGATGTCGAGCAGCTTCGTCTGCACCTGCTCGGGCGGGTACTTGTACGCGATGGCCCACCGCGGGGCCCGGCTCGTCGCGCCGAGCTCGTCGTGCAGCGCGAGCTCGTCGATCTTGATGACGATGCCGTCGAGCTCGTGCTCGGGGTCGGCGCGGTGGGTGCCGTAGTACTCGATGAACTCGACGGCGGCAGCGGTGCTGTCGACGACCTTGTAGTACGGGCTCGTCGGCAGGCCCCAACCCTTGAGCAGGTCGTACGTCTCACTCTGGCTCGCGACGGGCGGGTCGGGCCAGGCGCCGATGCCGTGCACCAGCATCGCCAGCGAGGCGAACCGGGCGCGGGCGGCCTCCAGCTCGAGGCCATCCTTCTTGTCGAGCTGCGCGCGGAGCCCGCCGCTGGCCGCGTTGCGCGGGTTCGCGAAGGCCGGGAACCGGCGCGCGGCAGACAGCCGCGCCTTGTCTTCTTCGAACTCGGCCGATCCGGACTTGCGTGCGGTGAAGCGGTCCCGGCTTTCCTCGAAGGCACGCTCGCGCAGGCTCGCCTGCAGCTCGTTGAGCTTTTCGAAAGCGACGACAGGGATGAAGACTTCGCCGCGCACCTCGACGAGCGCGGGGTGCCCCTCGCCCTCGAGCCGCTGCGGGATTCCGGCCACGAGCTTGATGTTCTCGCTCACGTCTTCGCCGACGCGGCCGTCACCACGGGTCGCTGCACTGGTGAGCACGCCGTTCTCGTAGCGGAGGTTGATCGCGAGCCCGTCGATCTTGAGCTCGCAGAGGAAGTGGACCGCGCGGCCCGAGTTCTGCACGGCCTTCGCCGCCCACGCCTCGAACTCCTCGATGGAGAAGACGTTGTCGAGGCTCAGCATGCGCTCGGCGTGCACGACCGGATCGAACAGTGCGACATCCGCCCGCCCGCCCACGTTCTGGGTCGGGCTGTCCTGGCTCTGCAGCTCGGGGAACAGTCGCTCGACCTCTTCGAGCCGCTGCATCAGCTGGTCGTACTCGGCGTCGGAGACGAGGGTCGTGTCGCGGTCGTAGTAGGCGTCGCGCAGTTCGAGAATGCGGTTGGTCAGCTGCTGCGCTTCACCGCGGGCGGCCTCGAGCTCTTGGGGTGCGTAGGTCTCTTCCACGGTCACAGTTTACGTTCGGCCGCCGACACCGGTTCGAGCTTGCTTTCGCCGAGAACTCCGCGTGAGCGGTCCCGGGTCGGACCGTGTGTGTGGTTGCTTACGCGAGGATTCCTTTCTTCGATGCGGGGTCCCGGGTACAGTGGGCGCCACACACGGCCTCCAGCGACGGGAAGCACCATGACCATCACCCCTGCTCCTCCCTCGCGGCATCCGGGCGCGGCCGCCGCCGCGTCGCTCGCCGTCCTGGTCGTCGCCTTCGTGCTCTCGGTGCTCGACGGAGTCGTCGGCGTCGTGTACACGCAGGGCCAGACCCTGGAGTCGCTCGACGGCTTCGACTACGCGCTACCCGCGCTCGGCTGGGCGGTGCCCTACGCACTGTGGCAGCTCGTACCGCTGACGGCCGGTGTGTTCCTGTCGTTCTGGCTCATCCTGCCGATCCGGCCGCGGCACCGGGTGGGCCAGGTCGTCCTGCGCGCCTTCGTCGCCCTGGTGATCGGGGTCGTGGTCGCCGGCATCGTCGCGGCCGCGCGTCTGCTCGCGACCGATCTTCCCGTGAACCCGTCGTCGGGAGACGGCCGGTACTACGTGCTCGTGGTCGGCACTCTCGCGCACTCGGCGTGGCAGGTGTTCTCCGACACGCTGGGTCTCGTGGTCGCGGCAGGCCTGGCGATGTGGGGCTGGCTGCACACGCGGCCGGCCTACGGTCCGCTGCGGCGCAGCGCCGACGAAACCGTGTCGGTCGACGCCGAGGTCTAGGCGGGAACGGGAACGGCGCTCACCGTGCGGGCGATCGTGCACTGTCCGAGCACGCGCGTGCCGACGTAGACGACCGCGGTCTGGCCGGGCGAGACGCCGTTGATCGGCTCCACGGGACGGATGACCATCTCGCCGTCCTCGACCGAGACCACGGCCGCGACGGGGTCGGCGTGAGCGCGGATCTGCACCTCGCACTCGAACGGCAGGATCGCGCCATCCTCGCCCACGGTGGAAATGCCGGACTCGACGGGGCCGAGACCCGCCCAGGAGAACTTGGTGCCGGCCAGCTCCGAGAGGTCGAGCGCCTCTTTCGGGCCGACGACGACGGTGTTGGTCTTCGGCTGCACCTCGAGCACGAAGCGCGGCATGCCGTCGTCGGACGGGTAGCCGATCGAGAGGCCCTTGCGCTGTCCGATGGTGAAGGCGAGAGCGCCCTGGTGGGTGCCCAGCACCTTGCCCGAGCGGTCGAGGATGTCGCCCTGTTCGGCGCCGACCTTCTCGGCGAGCCAACCGCGGGTGTTGCCGTCGGGGATGAAGCAGATGTCGTGGGAGTCGGGCTTGTTCGCGACGCTGAACCCGCGGGCGGCGGCTTCGGCGCGCACCTCGGCCTTCGACGGCGTCGAGCCGAGCGGGAAGAGCGAGTGCTCGAGCTGGTCGGCGGTGAGCACGCCGAGCACGTAGGACTGGTCCTTTGCCCAGGTCGCGGCGCGGTGCAGCTCGGCGTTGCCGTCCGCGTCGCGGCGCACGTCGGCGTAGTGGCCCGTGGCGACCGCGTCGAAGCCGAGCGCGAGCGCCTTCTCGAGCAGCGCCGAGAACTTGATGCGCTCGTTGCAGCGCATGCACGGGTTGGGGGTGCGGCCGGCGGCGTACTCGTCGATGAAGTCTTCGACCACGTCCAGCTTGAAGCGCTCGGAGAAGTCCCAGACGTAGTAGGGGATGCCGATGATGTTCGCGGCGCGCTGCGCGTCCATGGAGTCTTCGATGGTGCAGCAGCCTCGGGCCCCGGTGCGCAGGGTCCCCGGCATCCGGCTCAGCGCCAGGTGGACCCCGACGACTTCGTGCCCCGCTTCGACGGCGCGTGCCGCGGCTACCGCCGAGTCCACGCCGCCGCTCATTGCCGCTACAACCTTCATGGGGTCAAGTGTACGCGGGGCCGCCTGGACGGCGCCGGAGCGAGCATGACGATGGCGCGGAGCCATAGGCCCCGCGCCATCGCTGTGGTTCGTTACGCTGCGCTGTCGGCGTCCGGAACCTCGGGGAGGTCGGGGCGCGAGGTGGAGAGCACGACGTCGAGAACGGCGGATGCCTCCTCGTCGGTCGACTTCTGCGCGAGTGCGAGCTCGGAGACCAGGACCTGGCGGGCCTTGAGCAGCATGTTCTTCTCGCCGGCCGAGACGCCGCGGTCCTGCTCACGACGCCAGAGGTCGCGCACGACCTCGCCGACGCGGTAGACGCTGCCCGACGCCATCTTCTCCTGGTTGGACTTGTAACGACGCGACCAGTTGCCCGGCTCCTCGACGAACGGCTCGCGCAGTACCTCGAACACCGCCTCGACTCCGGCGTCGTCGATGATGTCGCGGACGCCCACGAGCTCGGCGTTTTCGATCGGCAGCTTGATCGTCAGGGCGTTGGCGTGAACCTTGAGCGTCATGAACTGCTTCTCGACACCCTTCACCGTCACCGTGGAAACCTCGGTGATCGTGACCGCGCCGTGATGCGGGTAAACAAGGGTCTCCCCCACGATGAATTCCATTGCGAATTTCCTCTGTTCTGTCGGTGTTCTGTCGTTGCGAAAGTCTGGTCAGGCGCGCGGCTCGAGCGCCCACACGGGCAGGAAGCCCACGAGTTGCTCGACGAGTTCGTCGTCCGAGATGTCGAGGCGTCCGCGCATCCACGCGGAGATCGACGTGAGTGCGCCGCCGGCCACGTAGGTGGTGAGCAGCTCGGGGTCGATGTTCTCCGGCACGTCCGCGGCCGTGAAGACGGACTGGAGCAGCCGCGTCGAGTAGGCCTCGACGACGTCGTCGAACGCGGTGCGGGTGAGCGGCAGCTCGAGCACGCTGGAGTAGAGCGGATAGTGCTCGAGGATGTGCCCGATGAGCCGGGTGTAGCCGGCGCGGGCGGCGAGCGATCCCGAGACGTTCTCGTCGGCCGCCTCGGTTCCGATGCCGGCGAACTGCGCGCGCAGGAACGCGGTGGAGAGTTCGTCGAGGCTGCCGAAGTGCGCGTAGAACGAGCTGCGGCTGATCTGCGCCGTGCGCACGATGTCGCTGACAGATGCCACACGGTCCGAAATCAGGGAGCGGACCGCTTCGAATATGGCCTGGCGGGTCTTTTCCGCCCGTGGATCCGCTGTCGCTCTGTCGTGCTCCACCGGATTCATCGTCCCTAGTCTACCACTTCTCGGACAGTTGTCCGAGAAGCCCGTTTCGGCGACACTACTTCTATGCCCGAACCCCTCTCCCCCGAGCTCGAAGCCGCCGTCGCGGAAGGCTACGCGAACCGCGAACGTGCGAACATGGCGCCCACCGTGGCCTACTTCACGGCGCTGCTCGCGGAGCATCCGGACAACCCGTGGCTGCTCTACGAGGTCGGCGGCGCGCACGACACCGCGGGCGACGAGGCCGAAGCGCGCGACTACTACGAGCGGGCGTTGGCGGGCGGCATCGACGGCGACGCCCGGCGGCGCTGCCTGCTGCAGTACGGCAGCACGCTGCGCAATCTCGGCCTGCACGACGAGTCGGTCGACGCCCTGCAGCGGGCACGCGACGAGTTCCCGGATTCCGATTCGGTGCGGGTGTTCCTCGCACTCTCGCTGCACGCTGCCTCGCGCAGCGACGCGGCCGTGGCCGAGCTGCTCGAGCTCGCGGCCGACGGCATCCGCACGCCCGAGGTCGAGCGCTACACGGCGGCGATCCGTGGCAACGCCGCCTACCTCCGTGCCCTCGCCGAAGGGCGCTGACAACTCGCTGACGCTGTTGTGCCGTATCGCCGGTCGGAGCTAGCGTTGATCGCGGCGTCGTCCCCTGCCCCCGGATCGCGTCCAGTTGCGATTCCGCGCAACCATGATCGGGGAGAACCCATGTCCACTCGTCGCACACGCGTGCTCGCGCGCGCCATCCTGCCGCTCGTCGCCGCTGTCGCCTTCGCGTCCCTCACCGTTCCCGCCGCGCACGCGGCCGACGTCGTCACGGTGCGCGATTCGGCGGGGCTCGCCCGCGCATTGAAAGCCGCCCGCGCCGGCCAGACGATCTCGCTCGCCGCCGGTCGGTACTCGGGCGAATTCGTCGCCGCCGCGTCGGGCACCGCGTCGGCGCCCGTCACCCTGACCGGCCCCCGCACGGCCGTGCTCACCACGGGCTCGACCGGCTCGGGGTACGCCCTCCACATCACGGGCGACCGGTGGCGGGTGGTCGGCTTTTCCGTCCGCACCGCGGAGAAGGGCATCGTGCTCGACGGTTCCGTCGGCACGGTGCTGAACAGTCTGGACGTTGGGTCGATCGGGCACGAGGGCGTACACTTCCGCGCGAACAGCAGCGACGGCATCCTCGCCAACTCGCTCGTGCACGATACCGGTCTGACGAAGCCCCAGTTCGGCGAGGGCGTCTACATTGGCAGCGCCCAGAGCAACTGGTCGGGCGTGACGGGATCGGCCACGACGCCCGACCGGTCCGACCGGGTAACCGTGCGCAACAACGTGATCTCGAACACACCCGCCGAAGGTGTCGATGCCAAGGAGGGAACGACGGCCGGCACGATCTCCAGCAACCGTTTCGTGCGCACCGGCTTTTCCGGTGCCAACTCGGCCGACTCCGCGATCGACCTCAAGGGCAACGCCTATTCGGTCTCCGGCAACCTCGTCTCGGGCACGAAGCTCGACGCGATCCAGGTGCACACGGTGCTGGCCGGCTGGGGCAACCGCGCCCGTATCGCCGGGAACGGCGTGGGCAACGGAGTGCCGGGGTACGAGGTGCGGGTACAGGCGACGAGTGTGGGCACCGTGGTCGCCTGCGAGCCGAGCGCGGCCGGCGCGGGCCTCACCAACGCGCGCTGCGTGCCGTAGCGGGCGTCAGCGCCCGAACGTCGGCTGCTTCTCCGCGAGGCCGGCACGCGATGCGCGGGCGACCGCCGCGGGCAGCGCTTCGACCAGTGCGTCGATCTCCGCTTCGGTGGTGTGCGTGCCGAGGGTCATCCGCAGGGCTCCGCGCGCATCGGCCTCGCTGAGCCCCATACCGGTGAGCACGTGGGATGCCTCGGGCACTCCGGCCTGGCAGGCAGATCCGGTCGAGACCGAGAAGCCCGCGACATCCAGCAGGAAAAGCAGCGAGTCGCCCTCGCAACCGGGGAACGTGAAGTGCGCGTTGCCGGGCAGCCTCCCCTCGACGGTCGGGTCGCCGCGCAGGACCGCGCTCGGCACGGCCTCGCGCACACCCGCGACGAGACGGTCGCGCAACGAACGCAGCCGGGTCGCGTGTTCCTCGAGCCCCGCGGTGGCCTGGCTCGCGGCGAGTCCGAAGGCGACGGCACCTGCGACGTCCTGCGTGCCGGAGCGGGCGCGCTGCTGGTTGCCGCCGTGCAGCAGCGGCACGACCGTGGCGCTGCGGGCGATCACGAGCGCGCCGATGCCGACGGGTCCGCCGATCTTGTGCGCGGAGATCGAGAGCGCGGCGACGCGGAGCGCGTGGAAGTCGATAGGCACGTAGCCGTAGCCGGCGATGGCGTCGACGTGCACGGGAACGCCGTGGGCCGCGGCGAGCGCCGCGATCTCGGCGACCGGCTGCAGGGTTCCGACCTCGTTGTTGGCGCTGAGCACGGTGACGAGCGCGACGTCGTCGTCGAGGGCGGCCTCGAGAGCGGCGAGGTCGACGCGGCCGAACTCGTCGATACGGATCCACTCGACGACCGCGCCCTCGTGCTTCTCGAGCCACTCGACGGCGTCGACGGTGGCGTGGTGTTCGCCGTGCGGCACGAGGATGCGGGGCCGCGGCAGAGCGGTCTCTGAGCCTGTCGAAGGGCCTGTCGAAGCGTTCCGCGCCCACCACAGCCCCTTGATGCCGAGGTTCACCGCTTCGGTGCCGCCGCCGGTGAAGGTGACCTCCACCGAGTCGGCGCCGACGGAATCGGCGACCCGCTCCCGGGCTTCCTCGAGCATGCGCTTGGCGTTCTGGCCCTGGCTGTGGATCGACGCGGGATTGCCGACCACGGCGAGCGCCGACGCGTAGGCAGCGATGACGTCGGGCGGCATCGGCGACGTCGCCGCGTGATCCAGGTAGATGGGCATGTAACAAGCATGACTCACACCGGTCCTAGTGTGGGACGCATGTCTACCGATTCCGCACCACGACCGCTGGGCGTCCGTGCCACCGCGACCGGGGGCGAGCTGCGCGTCTGGTCGGCGAACGCCACGGCGATGGAGCTGTGCCTGTACGACGAGAAGGACGCGAACTGGCTGGTCTCGGCCGTACCGATGGTGCGCGACGACGACGACGTGTGGACCGCCGAGTCCCCCGCGCTCGTCGCCGGCGCCCGCTATTCCGTGCGCGCCTCCGGCCCGAAGGGGCCCACCCACCACTTCGACCCGACGCTCGACCTCATCGACCCGTACGCGCGCGGCCTCGCCCGCACCAACGCGGGCGAATGGCGGTCGTACGTGCAGGACGACGCTTTCGATTGGGAGGGTGTGACGAAGCCCGGCATCCCGATGGACCACACGGTGCTGTACGAGGCCCACGTGAAGGGGCTCAGCAAGCTCAACCCCGACGTGCCCGAAGAGCTGCGCGGCACCTACGCCGGACTCGGCGACCCGGCGACCATCCGCTACCTGAAAGACCTCGGCATCACCTCGGTCGAGCTCCTCCCGATCCACCAGTCGGTGAGCGAGCAGCGGCTGATCAAGCAGGGGCTCACCAATTACTGGGGCTACAACACCCTCAACTTCTTCACCCCGCACGCCGAGTACGCCACCAAGGAAGCGCAGACCGGCGGCACCGGCGCCGTGCTGCGCGAGGTGAAGACCATGGTGAAGAACCTGCACGCGGCCGGCATCGAGGTGATCCTCGACGTGGTCTACAACCACACCGCCGAGGAGGGACCCACCGGCCCCACCACGAGCCTGCGCGGCATCGACAACGAGTCGTACTACCGGCAGAACAGCCAGGGCCACTACATCGACGTCACCGGGTGCGGCAACACCGTCGACTTCGCCATCCCGGCGGCGCAGCAGCTCGTGCTCGACTCGCTCAGGTACTGGGCCAACGAGGTGCAGGTCGACGGCTTCCGGTTCGACCTGGCCGTCACGCTCGGGCGCGACGAGAACGTCGAGTTCGACGCCCGGCACCCGCTGCTCGCCGCGATCGTCGAGGACCCCGCGCTGGCCGGCGTGAAGATGATCGCCGAGCCGTGGGACGTGGGGATGGGCGGCTGGCAGGTCGGCCGGTTCCCCGCCGGCTGGTCGGAGTGGAACGACGGCTACCGCGACCGCATGCGCGACTTCTGGCTCACCGACATCGGCGCGGCCCGCGCCAACGGCCTCGCCCCCAACGGGATCGGCTCGCTCGCGCGTCGGCTCGCGGGGTCTGCCCACGTCTTCCCGCAGAACCGCGGGCCCATGGCATCCGTCAATTTCATCACCGCCCACGACGGTTTCACGATGGCCGACCTGACGGCGTACTACACGAAGCACAACCTCGGCAACGGCGAGAGGAACCGCGACGGCACGGGCAACAACCACTCGTTCAATCACGGCATCGAGGGTCCGACCGACGACGCGACGATCCTCGCGGCGCGCTGCAAGGCGATCCGCAACCTGATGGGCACGCTCGTCCTGAGCGCCGGCATCCCGATGATCACGGCGGGCGACGAGTTCGGCCGCAGCCAGCGGGGCAACAACAACGCCTACTGCCACGACAGCGAGCTGACCTGGCTCTCCTGGCAGCGCGAGGACTGGCAGCGCGACCTGCAGGAGGTCTCGACCCTGCTGCTGCGCCTGCGTCGCGAGAACCCGGCGCTGCGCCCGGTGCGGTTCGGGCGCTTCGGCGAGACCGTGCCGAGCGCCACCCAGATGGACTGGTACAACAAAGAGGGCCTCTCGATGTCGGAGGACGACTGGGACTCCCCCGCCGAGCGCACGCTGCAGTACCTCGCCGCGTCGACGCCCGAGTTCGAGGACTTCAACCGCATCCTGCTGATCGTGCACGGCCTCGAGGACGCGATCACCGTGACACTGCCCGAGCACGAGGGCGTCACCGGCTACACGCTGCTCTGGGACTCGTCGCTCACCACGAAGCCCGTCGGCGAGCACGTGCCCGGCAGCGAGCTCACGGTGGCCGGCACGTCGATGCAGCTGTTCCGCGCGCACTGAGCACCCTCGGCGGATTGAGCCTGTCGAAATCCCAGCTTCCGGGTTTCGACACGCTCGACCCGCGACCGGCAGAATAAGCCCCATGTCGAAACGCACGGATGCCGCAGCCGGGACCCCCGCGACCCTCGCCCTCACCGCGGCGGGAATCCGGTTCCTCCCCCACGCCTACGACCACGACCCGGGCACCACGAACTACGGCATCGAGGCCGCGACCGCGCTGGGACTCGACCCCGAGCAGGTGTTCAAGACGCTGCTCGCCGACGTCGACGGCGCGCTCGTCGTCGCGATCGTGCCGGTGACCGGCAAGCTCGACCTGCGCGCGCTCGCCCGGGAGGTGGGCGGCAAGAAGGCAGTGATGGCCGATCCCGCGGTCGCGCAGCGCAAGACCGGGTACATCGTCGGCGGCATCAGCCCGATCGGCCAGAAGAACCCGCACACCACGGTGCTCGACGAGACCGCGGAACTCTACCCCTCGATCTTCGTCTCCGGCGGACGTCGCGGATTCGACATCGAACTCGCCCCCGCCGACCTGCTGGCCATCACGAACGGCACGACGGCCGCGATCGCCCGGGAGTGAGCCCGTCCCTGAGCCTGTCGACGGGCGACCCTTCGACAGGCTCAGGGACCGTGCGTGCTACACCGCGACGGCGATGAGCCCCATCTCGGCGGCAGAGGCGAGCAATGGATGCCGCGGCACCACGCGCACGTTGTAGCCGAAGCTGCCCGCCCGGCCCAGCGGCACGGTACCGGCGAATGTCGATACCCCGTTTGCCGCGCCCGTGAGTTCGAGCGACTCCTGGTGCGTGTCGGCGAGACGGTCGCCCTCGCGGGCGCGTCCGTAGACCACCTCGACGGTGACGTCGTCCGCGGTCAGGCCGCCCAGCTCGACTTGCGCACGCACGTGCAGGGTGTCGCCCACCTGCGGCACGGCATCCACCCCGCCGGATTCGACATGGGTCACGTGCACGGCGGGCCACTCCGCCTCGACCTTGGACTTCCAGAGCGAGAGCTCGCGGGCGGGCTGGTACGTCCCGGCCGAAATCGTCTCCTCGGCGGTCGCGGCGGGGATGTACAGCCGCTCGACGTACTCGCGCACCATGCGGTCGGCGGAGAGCGCGGGGGTCAGCGTCGAGAGCGTGTGCCGGATCGACTGCACCCAGCGGTGCGGCACGCCGTCGTCGCCGCGGTCGTAGAACCGCGGGGCGATCTGGTGCTCGATCAGGTCGTACATGCTGTCGGCCTCGAGCTTGTCGCGTTCCGCACCGTCGCCCGCGGAGTCGGCGGACGGGATCGCCCAGCCGTTCTCCTCGTCGTAGTACTCCGCCCACCAGCCGTCGAGGATCGACAGGTTGAGCGAGCCGTTGAGCGCCGCCTTCATGCCGGAGGTGCCGCAGGCCTCGAGCGGCCGCAGCGGGTTGTTGAGCCAGACGTCGGTGCCCGGGTAGAGGAGCTTGGCCATGGCGATGTCGTAGTTCGGCAGGAAGACGATGCGCTCGCGCACGTCGATCTCGGACGCGAACTCGACCAGGCGCTGGATGAGGCGCTTGCCCTCGTCGTCGGCCGGGTGCGACTTTCCGGCGATCACGATCTGGATCGGACGCTCGGGGTGCAGCAGCAGGGAGCGCAGCCGCTCCTCGTCGTGCAGCATCAGGGTGAGGCGCTTGTAGGTGGGCACGCGGCGCGCGAAGCCGATGGTGAGGATGTTCGGGTCGAGCAGCGACGAGTACCACGACGGGTCGCCCACGCCGGGGTTCTGCTCGCTCCACGCGTCGCCCACGCGGCGGCGGGCGTCGGTGACGAGCTGCTGGCGCATCGCATTGCGCGCCTGCCAGAGCTCGCCGTCCGAGACGTGCTCGCTCGTCCAGTCGGCGTCGAACGCGTTGCCGGCGCCGAACTTGGCCGTGGCCAGGTCGGTGAGGATCGGGTCGGTCCAGCTGGGCGCGTGTACGCCGTTGGTGACAGAGGTGATCGGCACGTCGTCCTCGTCGAATCCCGGCCAGAGTGCGCCGAACATGCCGCGCGAGACGTGCCCGTGCAGCTTCGAGACGCCGTTGGCACGCTGCCCGAGGCGCAGGCCCATGACGGCCATGTTGAATGTGCCGGTGACGCCGCCGTCGTAGTCCTCCGCGCCGAGGGCGAGCACGTCGGCGACATCGACGCCCGGCAGCAGCTCGGTCGAGAAATACCGCTCGATGAGCGTGGATTCGAACCGGTCGATTCCCGCGGGCACCGGGGTGTGGGTCGTGAAGACCGTGCCGGCGCGCACCACCTGCAGTGCCTCGGTGAACGACAGCCCGTCGCCGATGAGGTCGCTGATGCGTTCGAGGCCGAGGAAGCCCGCGTGCCCCTCGTTGGTGTGGAAGACGAGCGGTTCGGCGGTGCCGGTCAGCTCGGTGAACACACCGATGGCGCGCACCCCGCCGATGCCGAGCAGCAGTTCCTGCAGCAGGCGGTGCTCGCCGCCGCCGCCGTACAGCCGGTCGGTGACCGAGCGCAGCTCGTCGTCGTTCTCGGGAACGTCCGTGTCGAGCAGAAGTAGCGTGACGCGGCCGACCTTGACCCGCCAGATGCGCGCGGCGAGCGCGCGCCCGTCGGGTAGGGCGAGGGTGATCATCGCTGCCCGGCCGTCGGGGTGGCGCAGCACGCTGAGCGGCAGGCCGTCGGGGTCGAGCACGGGGTAGGTCTCCTGCTGCCAGCCCTCGCGCGAGATGGCCTGGCGGAAGTAGCCCGAGCGGTAGAAGAGTCCGACGGCGATGATCGGCACGCCGAGGTCGGACGCGCTCTTCAGGTGGTCGCCGGCGAGGATGCCGAGACCGCCCGAGTACTGCGGCAGCGCCGCGGCGATGCCGTATTCCGGCGAGAAGTAGGCGATCGAGGCGGGGGCGTCGGCCAGGGTCTGGTACCAGCGCGGCTCGGAGAGGTAGGTGTGCAGCTCGTCGCGCAGCGCGTCGGTGCGGGCGACGAAGTCGTCGTCGGCGGCGAGCTCGTCGAGCCGCTCCGGCTCGACCGCTCCGAGCAGGCCGATCGGGTCGTGCCCGCTCGCCTCCCAGCCGTCGGGCGAGATGGACGCGAACAGCTGTTTGGTCGGCTCGTGCCACGACCAACGCAGATTGCTGGACAACTCCTCCAGACCGCTCAGTGCCTCGGGAAGTACGGTGCGGACGGTAAACCTACGGATGGCTTTCACCCGACCCACCCTAGAACATCGGGGTGGCCGATCGAGTGAACTATCGGCGAATCCGCCACCTCCTGTGGCGGGCTACGGCGGCCGACCCGAACAGGTACGCCGCGTAGGCGAACAGTCCGCCCGCGGCGACGGGGACGAGGATGCCGCGGCTCTCCCCCGAGAGGGCGTTGTTGACCCAGCCGAGCTGCGGGATCGCGTACCAGAGCGTGCCCTTCACCTGCACCTCGCGCACCGGTTCCGGGTCGGCGTCGGAGTTGTTGTCGCCCTTGGTGGTGAACGTGGTCTCGCCGTCGGTGCTGATGGTGCGGGTGATCACGCGGTGGGAGATCACCGCGGGGCTGCCCGAGGCGATCTGGTAGGTGAGCACGTCGCCGACCCGGATCTCGTCGACCGGGGTGGGCTTGGTGACGATGAGGGTCCCGGCCGGGTACTTCGGCGCCATCGAGCTCGTCAGCACCGTGAGCGCGGTACCCCCGACGGCGAGCGGCAGCACGATCACCAGGGCGGCGAGGGCGACGACGATGACGAGCACCGCGGCGCTGACGGCCACACCGAGGTACTGCACGAGGGTCTTCTCGGCGGGTGCGCGACGTTCGTGGCGTGCGCCTCCCGCGTGCACGGCGGCGCGTCCGTCGAGCGGCAGCCGTCCGGACGCGGGCGCGACCGCTGTGCTGTGGCGGCTCACGGCCGGTCCTCCGTTCGACGGCGACGGCGACGGCCCGCGACGACGAACAGCGAGCCTGCGGCGAGGGCGGATGCCGCGACAGCGAGGGTCGGATAGACGAGGGCCGCGCCGGTGTACGCGATGATCCCGCTCGCCGGCGCCGCGGGCGCGAACCCGGCGATCACCGTGGGGTCGATCGGACAGCCGTTGGCGGCGACCGGGACACCCGGGTCGGCGAGCGCGATCGCGAGGTCGAAGTTGGCGACGGCGTGCTCGGCCTCGTCCATGCGCAGCGTGGGCGACACCGACACGACGAGCGTGACGGGCAGCGCCTGCCCCGTCTCGAGCACACGCACCGGCACGACGGCGTCGCACGGCGCCAGCGCGGCGATCGGCGTGGCGGGAAGGCCGTCCCCCGCGTCATCCTGCCCCTGCACTGTCAGAGCGCCGGCGAACAGCGAGTCCTCGGTCGAGGCGTTGGAGATGGCGACCATGGCGACCGTCGGCTCGGCACGGGTCGACCGCACGAGCAGGCTCGACTCGAGCGAGTCTCCGGGTACGACCAGGAAGCCGGCCGGGAACAGCGACGTCGGGGCGGTCGGCGACCAGGTCGCGCCTCCGTCGGTGCTGAACTCGACGTCCGCGTCGATCCCGGCGGCGGATGACGTCGTGACCGCGAGGACGGGGGGAACCGCGGCCACGACTAGTGCGGCGATAACCAGTGCGGCACGCCAGTCTCGGGGGCGCACTAGGGCACCTCGGTGAAGTTGAAGTGCTGGGAGTTGTAGACCGTCGTCCCCGGGGTCGCGTTCGTGCCGCAGGCCGTGACGGTGAACCCGGTGACGTCGGTCGACGACGGCATGTTCAGGCACAGCGTGGCGCCGAGGTTCGACGGGTTCTTGAGCACCAGTCGGAAGTCGCCGGCAGTGCCGTGGGCGACCACCATCCACTGCTGGTTGTTCGAGGCGGCGACGTCGCCGAGGGTCACCGGCTGCAGCGAGACGGCGGTGCCGATGACGTTGTTGTTCGCCGCGACGACCGGCCCGCTCGTCGTGCCCGCGCCGATGTAGATGCGGTAGTACGCGGTGGCGCCGACCTGGGCGAACCGGAAGGACTGGTTGCTCGTCGTCGACAGCGCCTTGCACGGGTAGAGGATCAACGTCGTGCCGGTCGCCACGCCGCCGCCGTTGGAGTCCATGCACTTGTCGCTCAGCGCGTGCACGACCTGGTACCAGTTGAAAGCCGTGACCTGCGTGAAGGATGCCGCGGCCGACGCCGTCCAGCTGGTGCCGACGGTCCCGGTGACGGTGACGGTCGGGCTCGTGGTGCCGGTGGTCGTGTACGTGCCCGCGCTCGTCGTCCGCATGCAGAGAGTGAGCGTCGCTCCCGCGGCAGCGGACGCGGCATCCGACGGCATCGCGGGCGGGGCCGCGAGGGTGCCGGACGTCGCGTTCGCGGCGACCGCGGTGGCGGCCGCGCAGGTGGTCCCCGCCGCCTTCCACACCTGGAGCGTGATCTGGCCGTTGAGGGTCGCGTCGCCGCCCGACGAGGTGATCCCGTACGCCAGCGGCGTCGTGCCGGTGTTCGCGACGGTGACGAGCACGGTGTCGGTGAGCGCGGACGCGGTGACGCCGGGCAGGCCGGGCTTGTAGGTCGCCGCGAGGCCGGAGATACCGGAGCTGGTGAGCGCGGTGCTCGCGGCAGTGACGCTCGCCGACTTGGCGGTGGTGCCGGTCCAGGCGGCGAAGCTCGCGGTCGATCCGATGCCGACGACGAGCACGACGGCGGCGATGACCGCGGAAGCCCGGAGGCCCGGGATGCGGGAGAGGCCGCGCTCGCGGGTCACGGCTGCGTCCCCGTGAGAGCGACGGAGAGGGACGAGGTGACGCCCTGCGCCGAGCTCGGCGCGGTCGTGGGCATGGCCACGCTCAGGCACATCGTGCTGGACGCCTGCGCGGCGAGGGTGAGGCCGAGCGATCCGGACGCGAACGCGGGGGCCGCGCTCGCGCAGGTGCCGCGGGCGACGGTGGCGGTGAGGCCGTTGGCGGCGGTGGGGCCCGCGATCGAGTCGACGCTGAGGGCCAGGCTCGTGCTGCCCGTGTTGGTCACGGTGAACTCGGCCGTCTTCGTGATGCCGGGGTAGAGGGCGGTCATGCTGATCGCGTCCCCGTTCACTGCGAGAGTGGCCGTGCCGGCCGAGATGGTGGTGGAGGTCTCGCCGGTCGCGCTGACCAGGGCGATCGACTGGCTCGAGCTCAGAAAGGCGTAGGTACCGCCGACGGCCGAGAGTGAGAGCACCAGCGCGATCGCGGCGACGAGGGTCGCCGTGATCATGCGCGGGATGGAAAAACGCCCGGCGGAGGAGAACGACGGTGCCTCAGCGCGGTGGGCTGCTCTGGCGCGTGGCATGTCGTTCGGTGTCCTTTACCGGGAGGGGAAGTCGGGGAGGGAGTGGCGGGCGCGACGAGACGGGGGGAATCGTCGCGCCCGCGGGTCGTTACTGCTGGTTGAGGGTGACGGCGAGACCGCTGAGGTTCACCGAGCCGAGCTTCGTGTTGTTCTCGAAGCCGGCCGTGGTCGATTTCGGGAAGTTGATCACGACGGTGAGGGTGACGTCGCGCGAGGTGACCCCGGCGGCGCCTGCCGTGACGTTGTAGGTTCCGGCGACGCTTCCGGCGCTGATGCCGGTTCCGGTGGCGGAGATCGACGCGGTCGAGGTGAGGTAGCTGGCCAGCGCGGTGTTCGCGGCGGTCGCGGGAGTGACGGCCGCGATCGATCCGGGGGTCAGAGCGAGGGTCGCGACGAGGTTGTTACCCGTGGCGTTGATCTTCACGGTCTTCGTGTAGGTGAAGCGGTCGCCCGGCGAGGCTACGAAGCTGGCGATCGCGGGCACGGTGGTCGCGGTGCCCGTGCCGTCCTTCTGCACGGTCCAGACGCCGTCCGAGGGCGTCGCGTCGACGACGGACAGGTTTCCGGCGACGATCGTGCCGCCGGTGATGCCCACCGAGTCGTTCCAGTAGGCGAAGGTTCCGGCGCCACCCATGAGCAGGGCTGCTCCGACGGCGGTAGCAACGGCACCCTTGACAAGCTTGTTCATTTTTCGTTCCTTCATCTGAGCATCCGCGGGATGAGTGTGGTCGCAGCAATAGGAGGCGCTCGGGGAGCGCCGTCAGATTCGCGGCCTGAAGGCCCGGTTTCCTGACACATCTGTCTGATGTGAAAGAGATTCGGTGTATTTCGGTAAACGGTTTGGTGTTTTATTGAAAAAGTTTCACCCCCTTTTCGGGGGGGCATTCACGGGTGGAAACGCGGCGGGGCTGGAGCCCCAGCCGCGTCCGCCTCCGTCGCGATCAGTCGCGGCTGACGGCGACCGTCATCTCGTCGTCGTTGATGACGACGGTGGCGCCGAGGGCGTCGGCGGCCCCGACCGGGATCGGCAGCGTCGTCCAGGTCGAGCCGCCGTCGTAGCTCCGGATTCGGCCCAGCGGAGCGCCCAGCGGACCGGAGATCGTGAGGTCGACCGTCGACGACGGGGAGATGTCGCCGTCGACCGCGTCGAGGACGGCGCCGACGACCCGCTGTCCGCCGTACTCGGCGTCGTAGCGGGTCTCCCAGGAGACGGTGACGTCCGTCACCGTGCGCGACACCGTGGCGGCGTTCGCGACGTTCTGCTCGGTGACTTCCATCACGTTGAGCGTGGCGGCGAGCGCGCCCAGTGCGGCGAGCGCCGCGGTGGCCGCCGCGAACGCGAGGGTCTGTTTGCGGGTTGGCATGGTCTTCCTCGTGGTTTTGTACGAATACCGCAACCAGACCGGTACCTCGCGGCGTCGGTCTCGCCATCCTTGGCGTTCTCACACGTTGCAAACCAGGCGCGGTTTCGGGGCCGCGCCGTACTGTCGAAGACCAAGCCACCCCGGGCGACAATGCTAGGCATCTCCCGAAATCACTACAAAGTTCTTCGTTTAAATGACCATATTGCATCTCTATGCAAAATCATCGTCCCAAAAGTGGGGGTACATACCAAGTCCCCCACAGCGCTGACAAGGCTGGGAGTCGAGACCCGGACGCACACCTAAAGGGGTTACTGTCGCAGTGTGGCGACGACAAAAACAGGCAGGGTGGCCGCGACCACCGACGTAGCAACACCGACGCAGTATGTTTCGAAGATCGGCAGGATCCCCATCCGGTTCCTGAACCCGCAGCAGCCCGAGGGCCGCTGGCCGGCCAAGGGTTTCGCCGGGGAGGTCATCCCGTTCTCCGCGACGATCTTCCGCGAGGGCCACGACCAGATCGGTGGCGCTCTCCTGCTCACCGATCCGGCCGGCAGCACCACGCGGTACCCGCTCCACCCAGGAGCTCCGGGCACCGACTCATGGCACACCGACGCGCAGGTCACCTCGGCCGGCGCGTGGTCGTACGTGATCGAGGCGTTCACCGACGACTGGGCAACCTGGTTGCACAACGCAGAGATCAAGATGCGAGCCGGCATCGACGTCGAGGTCATGGCCGCGATGGGGCTCGAGCTACTCGCCCGCCTCGCGTCATCCACCCGTAAGGCCTCGGTACGCTCCGTGGTCGCCACGGCCACCGCTTCCCTTTCCGACACGTCCCTCTCCCCCGCCGACCGCATCGCGGCCGTCGAGAACACGGCACTCGCCGAGGCCATCGCCGCCAGCCCGCTGGTCAGCCTCGTCACCCAGAGCGAGCGGATTCCGCTCCGAGTCGAGCGTCCTCGCGCCGGCCTCGGCAGCTGGTACGAATTCTTCCCCCGCAGCGAGGGCGCGAAGCAGCGCAAGGACGGGTCGTGGGTCTCCGGCACATTCCGCACCGCCGCCAAGCGGCTCCCCGCCGTGGCCGATATGGGCTTCGACGTGGTCTACCTGCCGCCGATCCACCCGATCGGCCGCAGCTTCCGCAAGGGTCCGAACAACACGCTGGTCGCCGGCCCCCACGACCCCGGCTCGCCCTGGGCCATCGGTTCCGCCGACGGCGGCCACGATGCCGTCCACCCCGAGCTCGGCACCGTCAAGGACTTCGGCTACTTCCTCGCCCAGGCGAAGAAGAGCGGCATCGAGGTCGCGATCGACCTCGCGCTGCAGTGCTCGCCCGACCACCCGTGGGTGACCGAGCATCCCGAGTGGTTCACGACGCTTCCCGACGGTTCGATCGCCTACGCCGAGAACCCGCCCAAGAAGTACCAGGACATCTACCCGATCAACTTCGACAACGACTACGAGGGGCTCCGCCAGGAGATCCTGCGCATCGTGAAGTACTGGATCGGCGTCGGCGTCACCATCTTCCGGGTCGACAACCCGCACACCAAGCCGCTCGACTTCTGGGAGTGGCTGCTGCACGAGGTCGCGGTCGACCGGCCCGACGTCGTCTTCTTCGCCGAGGCGTTCACGCGTCCCGCGATGATGCAGTCGCTCGCGGCCGTCGGCTTCCAGCAGTCGTACACCTACTTCACCTGGCGCAACACGAAGGTGGAGCTCGAGGAGTACCTGCACGAGGTGTCGAAGGTGACGAGCGCGACCTTCCGTCCGAACTTCTTCGTCAATACCCCTGACATCCTCACCGAGTACCTGCAGTTCGGCGGGCGACCCGCCTACAAGGTGCGGGCAGCCATCGCCGCGACCGCCAGCCCGAGCTGGGGCGTCTATTCGGGGTACGAGCTGTTCGAGAACGTCGCCCGCCCCGGCGCCGAAGAGAACATCGACAACGAGAAGTTCGAGTTCAAGCCACGCGACTACGCCGCGGCGGAGGCGACCGGCGACTCGCTCGCCCCGTACCTGCGCCGGCTCAACGAGATCCGCGCCCAGCACCCCGCGCTGCGGCAGCTGCGCAACCTCGATGTCCACTGGAGCGACGACGACTCGATGCTCGTCTACTCCAAGTACCTGCCCGCCCGGTTCACCGGCACGGACACGGCCGACGGCATCATCGTCATCGCGAACGTCGACCCGCACTCGGTGCGCGAGACAACCGTGCACCTCGACACCACCCGCTTCGGGATCCCCCTCGGCGAAGAATTCACCGTGACCGACCTGGTCACGCAATCGACATACACCTGGGGAGGGGACAACTACGTGCGGCTCGACGCCTTCACCGAACCCGTCCACATCCTCAGCGTCGAGTACTCGAAAGGCTCCTGATGACCCCGGCTCCCGCCCTCCCCGACCTCCACCCGGGGCTCATCTCGTCCCTGGTCACCGGTTCCCACCCGCAGCCGCACGCCACGCTCGGCCAGCACGCGTTCGCCGACGGCTTCGTCGTGCGTGCCGTGCGCCCCCTCGCCGCCGCCGTCACCGCGGTGCAGGCCGACGGCACGCGCGTGCCGCTCGTGCACGTGGCCGACGGACTCTGGCAGGGCTACGCGGCCGGCCCCGGCCAGGCCTACGTGCTCGAGGCGGAATACGCCGACGGCCCGACCTGGACGGCGGAAGACCCGTACCGCTTCGTTCCCTCGGTGGGCGAGATCGATCTCTACCTCTGGGGCGAGGGCCGCCACGAGCAGCTCTGGCACGTGCTGGGCTCGCATTTCCGCCCGCACGAGAGCGTCGACGGAACCTCGTTCTCGGTCTGGGCACCGCACGCCAAGTCGGTGCGCGTCGTCGGCGACTTCAATGGCTGGTTCGGCAACGGCCACGCGATGCGGCGCCTCGACGACAACGGCGTCTGGGAGATCTTCGTGCCCGGCATCACACCCGGCAACACCTACAAGTTCGAGATCCTCACCCAGCAGGGCGATTGGGTTACCCGCGCCGACCCGATGGCCCGCTTCGCGGAGATCCCGCCGTCGACCGGCACCAAGGTCGTCGAGTCGCTCTACACCTGGCAGGACACCGACTGGCTCGCCACCCGCGCCGGCACCGACGCGCTCAACTCCGCGATGAGCATCTACGAGCTGCACTTCGGTTCCTGGCGTCCCGGCCTCGGCTACCGCGACATGGCCGACCAGCTGATCGAATACGTCACCGAGCTCGGCTTCACGCACGTCGAGTTCATGCCCCTCGCCGAGCACCCGTTCGGCGGCTCGTGGGGCTACCAGGTCACCGGCTACTTCGCCCCGACCAGCCGCTTCGGACACCCCGACGACCTCAAGTACCTCATCGACCGCCTGCACCAGGCCGGCATCGGCGTCATCATGGACTGGGTCCCCGGCCACTTCCCCAAGGACGAGTGGGCGCTCGCCCGGTTCGACGGAGAGCCGCTGTACGAGCACTCCGACCCGCGCCGCGGCGAACAGATGGACTGGGGCACCTACATCTTCAACTTCGGGCAGTCGCAGGTGCGCAACTTCCTCGTCGCCAACGCCCTGTACTGGCTCGAGGAGTTCCACATCGACGGCCTGCGGGTCGACGCGGTGGCCTCGATGCTCTACCTCGACTATTCCCGTAACGAGGGCGAGTGGCTGCCCAACCAGTTCGGCGGCCGCGAGAACCTCGAGGCGATCAGCCTCCTCCAGGAGGTCAATGCCACCGCGTACAAGCGCAACCCCGGCGTCATGATGATCGCCGAGGAGTCGACCTCGTGGCCCGGCGTCACCAAGCCGACCGACGTCAACGGTCTCGGCTTCGGCGTGAAGTGGAACATGGGCTGGATGCACGACTCGCTCCAGTACATGGCGGTCGACCCGATGTACCGTTCGCACCACCACAACGACATCACCTTCAGTTTCATCTACGCGTTCAGCGAGAACTTCCTGCTGCCGATCAGCCACGACGAGGTCGTGCACGGCAAGGGCTCGCTGCTCGCCAAGATGCCCGGCGACCAGTGGCAGAAGCTCGCCAACCTGCGCGCCTACTTCGCCTTCATGTGGGCGCACCCGGGAAAGCAGCTGCTCTTCATGGGCAGCGAGTTCGGGCAGCCCTCCGAGTGGAGCGAGGAGCGCGGCCTCGACTGGTGGATTCTCGACCAGCCGGTGCACCAGGCGCTGTCACGTCTCGTCGGCGCGCTCAACCGTGTCTACCGTGACGAGCCGTCGCTCTGGGCCCGCGACAACGAGCAGGGCGGCTTCGAGTGGCTCGACGCCGGGGACGCGCAGAACAACGTCGTGTCGTTCCTGCGCTGGGACAACGACGGCAACCCGATCGCGGTCATCATGAACTTCTCCGGCGCCCCGGTCGGACCGCACCGCGTCGGCCTGCCGTTCGTCGGCACCTGGGACGAACTGATCAACACGGACGCCACCGAGTTCGGCGGCAGCGGAGTCGGCAACTTCGGCGCCGTGGTCGCGACCGACACCCCGTGGGCGGGCCGCCCGGCATCCGCCGAGATGACCATCCCGCCGCTCGCCGGCCTCTGGCTGAAGCTCAGGAAGTAGGGGCCGCCGGATACCGCTTGGCCCACGCCTTCGGGCGCTCGAAACGCAGCAGGAACTGCGGGCGTGGGGCAGGCGGTGTCTTCCATCCGCGGAACAGATAACCGGTGACGGGATGACGCAGGTCATAGCCCGGCGCATCCGAATACGTGGTGTACCCGGCGACCAGTTCGCGCTGCAACACACGCCCCGCCTTCTGCGCCAGGGCGATCGCGCAGAGCGTCAACACGATCGGCAGCGCGAGAACGGTCAGCCACTCGACGCCGGCCGGCAGCACGCCGACGGCGTACTCGAACACCAGCGCCGCGAGGAACACCGCGATGGCGATCCAGCGCACCACGCCGCTGCGTGCGCGCCAGACACCCGCGCTCGTGCCGGGCAGAAGAGCTGGGTCGCGTTCAGGTTTCGGCACGACCCCAGAATAACGGCGGTCGGCCGCTAGTACAGCAGTGCGGTCAGCCGGCGACGCGCCGCGATCACGCGCGGGTCGTCGATTCCGACGACCTCGAAGTGCTCGAGCAGGCGCGTGCGCACGGCGTTCTTGCCGTCGGCGTCGAGCGTCGGGAACAGCTCGAGCAGGCGCAGGAAGGCGTCTTCGGCGTGACCGCCGGAGATGTCGAGGTCGGCCACGGCGAGCTGGGCGTCGACGTCGGTCGGAGCGGCGGCCGCGGCCGAACGGATGTCCGCGGCGGTCGTGCCGTCGAGGCGGGAGAGCAGGGACACCTGGGCGAGCCCGGCGACCGCGAGGGCGTCGCGGGGGTTCTGGGTGATCGCGAGCTGGTACTCGGCGATCGCGGTGACGTAGTCGCCGGCCGCGATGGCGTCGTACGCCTCTTGGTGGTGCGGGGGCAGCGGCTCTTCGACGGGCTCGGCCTCGGCCGCGTCGCCCTCGGTGACGGGCACCGTTCCGGTGACGTTCTGCTGCTTGGCGACCTCGAGCACCTGGTCGAGCACGGCGCGGATCTCCTCGGGCGAGGGCAGGCCGACGAACAGCTGCAGCGGGCGGCCGGCGATGACCGCGGCGACGGTGGGCACCTCGGTGACCTGGAACGCCTGCACGAGCTGCGGGTTCTTGGTGCCGTCGACGGTCGCGAGCACCATGCGTCCGCCGAATTCGGCGACGAGCGACCCGAGGGCCGGCTCGAGACCCTGACCGTAGAACTCGACCAGCACCGGCACGGAGTTGGACAGTTCGAGGATGCTCGTGAACGTGGCATCCGTCGCCTCGGTGACCAGCGACGACGCGCCGCCGGCCGGGGCGGCCGGACGCGCGGGGGCCGGGTTCACGAGCGACGAGAGGTCGACCGCGCCGCGGAGACTGGCTGCAGATGGGGGAAGGTTGGTCACGGGAGCTCCGATGCGGCGATGGGGTTCTGGGCATAGCCGAGCAGGGTGATGGTCCCGCCCTGCTCGACCGACGGGACGAAGAACAAGAGCTGGAATCCGTAGGTGACGGCGAAGCCCTTGCCGCTGTCGGCCTTTCCGACGACGGCCTTGGTCGCGCCCTTCGGCTTCACGGTGGCTCCGGCCTCGACGACCTTGGCGGTGGTGATCTCGTTGACGTTCACCGAGACGATGGCGCCGGAGTCGTTGGTCGAGAGGGCGACAACGGGTCCGGTTGCCGGGGTGGTCGTCCAGTCGAGAGTGGATGTCGCTTCCAACGCCCCGCGCTCACGCAACTTGAACGGCACTCCGTAGGCCTCTTGCACGGTGTCGGTCGCGTTGTCGAACAACGGGTACGAGGCGCTCGCGTCGGCGCTCAGGAGCACGTCGGCGTAGTCGGCCGCGATCTCACCCGGCGCGATGGTGAGCAGCGGGGAGTCGGAGCGGAAGCGGGTCGCGCCGACAGAGGCGGGGGCGACATCCGGGGTGACGACTCCGGGCTGGAGCCGCATGACGTACTGCGCCTTGTAGTTCGAGCGCGGATCGTCCTGGATGAGCGTTACCGCGACGGGCGCGAGCGCCTGGCCGTTCGCGTCGGTGCCGCTGTCGGAGATGACGGCGAACACCGCCCGGGGCCAGCCGTCGCTCTGCTGCGGGAGGGTGACCTCGATCGGCCCCGAAGGGATGGCGGGGATCGCGGGGACCGTGGCGTCGGCGGTGCGCGCCGTGTAGTTGAAGGTGCGCGCCTCGAGGGCCGGACCGGCGAGGCGGGTGCCCGCGAGCTCGATGTCGAGCGCGGCATCCGCGGCCGTGGTGACCTCGGAGAGGTCGGCGACGATGCGCTTGGCCTGCTCCTCGGTGACGGCGGGCGGGCTGAACTGCTCGGCCTCCTCGGCGTCGGCCAGCGGGTCGGCGGTCGCGGACGGTTCGACGACCGTCTGACGGCCGGCCCAGAAGTCGGCGCTGCAGCCGCTGAGCGCGAGCCCGGTGATCAAAAGCGCGGGGATGATCGCGACGCGCGCCGAGCGACGGCCCTTGGCGTTGGCCTCGAGCTCCCTCGGCTTCGACTTGATCGGCTTGTAGCGCGGCTGCTTCGGGAGCTTCGGCATCTTCTGCGACTTGCGGCGCGGGCCGCGGCCCTTGCGGATGTGCGCGATCGCCCAGAAGAGAAGGAGAAGGCCGACGAGCAGCAGCACGCCCCCGGCGACCACGAAGGTGTTCGCCCATGGTGTGGTGTTGTCGACCGGCCACGTGACGCTGATCTCGGCCGGCGCCGGCTGCACGCCGTCGGTCACGACGAGCAGGGAGATGTCCTCGGGCACGTTGACGGTGAACGAGCTGGTGTTGCTGTAGCTCGCGAGCCAGAGGTCGGAGTCGACCGGGGTCGGAACCTCGGTCTCGGTGCCCTCGACCAGGGTGCTGGTGAGGCCGGCTGTCTCGGCGTCGTAGGTGACGTCGTTGTAGCTCGCCTCCCCGACCCAGGCCAGCACGTCGGTGGTGCGGCCGTACGCGGCGAAGTTGCCGTCGGAGTCGCTCAACTGCACGAACTGGCTGCGCGGGTTCGCATTGAGCGCTTCCCCGCTGATCACCGTGACGGGAGCGTCGGTGGTGATGCTCGTCGCGGCGGTGACCTCGTCGGGCGCCGCCAGAATGGTCTTCTGAGCGATGCCGAGGCCGATAAGCAGGGCCGCGACAACAAAACTGACAATGGCGAGAACAAATCGCACGGGATTACTCCTTTCGTGTCGCCCCAGCCAGACAAATCACGTGGCATCCTCACCCACTAGGCGGGTGCTCGCACTCGGGGGCGAGGGAGGATTTCCTGGAACCGGTGTCCGGGATGGCAACAGCAAAGACGATCAAGATTACCTGATGGGCGGCCCTTCGGCCTAACCACCGCTCTGAGAGTTAACTGGCAAGGCGGTGGGCGTCGGCCGTAACCGTGAACGAAGCTCGGGCACCCTGACCACTAAACTCGTGTCGTCCGGTTAATCGACAAGGAGCATTTTCGTGGCTGCTGACGACACAGACTTCGGTACGGAGATGCGTGGATACCGCAAAGAAGCGGTAGACAAAGCAATCCAAGACCTCCGGCGCGAGCTGATCAAAGCGAACGCCGACAGGGCCGAAGCCACCAAAGAGATCAAGCGTCTCGCGGCGGTGGCGGAAGACCTGCAGGCCGAGCTGGACGAGACCGGTACACCCACCTACAGCGGACTCGGCACCAAGCTCGAGAACACCCTGCGGGTCGCGGAGGAGCAGTCGACCCGGCTCATCAGCCAGGCGGACATCGACGCGGAGAAGCTGCGCAGCAGCGTCAACAACGAGATCCAGAAGCTGTCGGCGGACGCGCGCGAGACCGCCGACCGCCTGGTCTCCGACGCCACAGCACAGTCGAACCAGCTGCTCGACAGCTCGCGGTCCGAGGCCGAGCACGTGCTGGGCCGCGCGAAGACCGAGGCCGAGACGCTCATCAACGACGCGGTGCGCGAAGCCGCGTCGATCCGCGGCGCCGTCGCGACCGAGGCCGCCGAGGCCCGGTCGACCACGAAGCGCGAGGCCGCCGCCATCCGCGCCGCCGGCGAACGCGAAGTCGCCGAACTCACCGTCGTCGCGAGCCGCGAGGCTGCGGAGGCCCGTGAAGCCGCCGCACTTCTGGCGCGCGAGACCGAGCTCGGCCGCGTCGAGTTCGAGACCGAGAACGCCAAGCTGCGCGGCGATCTCGCCCGCGACGTCGAGCAGGGCCGCACCGACCTCGCCCGTGACACCGAGACCGCCCGCGTGCAGCTCGAGAACGAGACCGAGGCCGCACGCACCCAGCTCGCCAACGAGACAGAGGCCGCACGCGCCGCCCTCGCCGCCGAGACCGCGGCCACCCGCGCGCAGCTCGACGCCGACACCACGGCCGCGAAGGAAGCGCTCGACGCCGAAGCGGCCGCCGTGCGCGCCGCTCTCGAGCAGGAGACGACCGCCGCCCGCGCCGAGCTCGAGATCGAGATCACCACGGCCCGCACCGAACTGGCCAACGACCTGGCGTCGGGCCGCGCGACCCTCGACAACGAGCTCGTCACCGGACGCACCGAACTCGCCAACGAGATCGCAGCGGGAACCGCCGCCCTCGCAGCCGACAAGGCCCGCGTGGCAGCGGAACTCGAGAACGAGGTGAAGGCGACCAAGGCCGCCCTCGAGAACGAAGTCACCACGACTCGCGCCGCGCTCGAGAACGAGGTCACTACCACCCGCGCCGACCTCGCCAAAGAGGTCGACAGCAAGCAGACCGCCATCGACAGCGAGATCGTCGCCCGCCGCACCGCCCTCGACAGCGAGATCAGCGCCGCGAAGGCCGCTCTCGACAACGAGGTGACCGCCACCAAGGCCGGGCTCGAGAACGAGGTCATCACGACCCGCGCCGACCTCGAGAACGAGGTCGCTACCACCCGTGCCGAGCTCGACGCCGACGTCATCGCGACCAAGGCAGAACTCGCCGCCGAAGTCCGGAACACCCGGGCAGCGCTCGAGTCCGAGGTCAGCACCACCCGCGCCGCGCTCGAGGCCGAGGTCAGCACCACGCGCGCAGAGCTCGAATCCGAAGTCAGCACCACCAAGGCAGAGCTCGAGGCGGAGGTCATCTCCACCCGCGCCGCTCTCGAGAACGAGGTCACCAGCACGCGGACCGCGCTCGAGAACGAGGTCAGCGTCACGAAGACCGCGCTCGAGAGCGAGGTGAGCGACGGCAAGGCCAAGCTCGAGAACGAGGTCGCTACGACGCTGGCCGCCCTGGAGAACGAGGTCACCACCGCCCGCGCGGAGCTCGCGATCGACATCGCGGCCGCCCGCGCCGCGCTCGAGGCCGACATCACCGAGAAGAACGCCACGCTCGAGTCGGCCCTGACCGCCGCCCGCGCGTCGCTCGAGGCCGAGATCACCACCGCCCGCGCCGAGGTGCACGACGAGACCGTCGCCGCCCGCGCCGCCCTCGATGCCGACACGGCCGCCGAGCGCGCCGCACTCGAGCACGAGATCACCACGGCCCGCAACGCCCTCGCCGCCGACACGGCCGAGGCGCGCACGTCGCTCGAGAACGAGACGGCCGCCGCATGGGCTGCCCTCGAGGCCGACACCGCCGCGGCCCGCACCGCGCTGGACAACGACACCGCGACGACCCGCGCCGCGCTCAACAAAGAGACGACGGCCGCGCGCATCGCGCTCGAACGTGAGACAGCGGCCGCCACTGCCGCTCTCGCCGCCGAGACGGCCGAGGCCTGGACCGCGCTCACCATCGAGACCACCGAGGCGCGTGCGGCACTCGCGGTCGAGGTCGACCAGCAGCGCAGCGACCTCGCCCGCGACATCGCCCGCGAACGCGAGACCGTCGCCGGCGAGGTCGAACTGACCCGCGCGCAGCTCGCCCACGACGTGGAGGAGACCCGCACCGCCATCGCTCGCGACAGCGAGCAGGCCCGCCTCGACCTCGACATCGAACTCAAGTCGCGCCGTGACGAGGGCGAGAAGGAGGCGCTGGCGAAGCAGCAGGAAGCGATCGCCCAGACGAACAAGTACCTGAGCGAGGCACAGGCCCAGCTCGACGAGGCAAACCTCCGCGCCGCCGAGAAGCGCGCCGAGGCCGCCGCCCTCGAGGACGATTCCCGTGCGGCCGCAGCCAAGCTTCGGTCGGAGGCCAATGCCACCGCTGCCGAGGTGCTCGCGAATGCCGAGGCCCGCGCAAAGGCCATCGTCGCCGAGGCCGAAACCCAGAACACGAAACTCGTTACCGACGCCGAGGACCGTCTCGCTAAGATCAGGATCGAACGCGAGGCAGTCGCGGGATACTTCGAGAACCTCCGCGGTCTGCTGTCCCAGGCCGAAACCGTGAACGCGCCCGATCGCGACTGAGTAGCCAGGAGTACCCCGCGTGAAGATCCACAATCCGTTCCGACTCGGTCTTCTCGCGGGACTCGGCGTCCTCGTCGCGATCCTGATCGGTAGCGCCGTCGCGGATCTCGCCACGATCCTCACCTACATCGGTGCGGCGATCTTCCTCGCCCTCGGCCTCGACCCGCTGGTCACCTGGCTCGAGCGGCACAAGGTCAAGCGCCCGGTCGCGATCATCATCACCCTGGTCGGCGTACTCGGTATCTTCGCCGGGCTCGTGTTCGCGCTGATCCCCGTGATCAGCGAACAGGTGCAGAACATCAGCAAGCTCATCACGAAGACGATCATCCCCGGCATTCAGGACGCCTCGATCATCACCGGCATCGACGACGCCCTGCCCTGGCTCGAGGTCAACGACCTGATCGGGCAGGCCGGCGACTTCATCGCCGACCCGACGAACATCGGCACGATCGGCGGCGGAGTACTGCAGGTCGGCATCAACATCGCAACCGGCGTCTTCGGCGGAATCATCATCATGATCCTGATGATCTATTTCGTGTCATCTCTCGGCAGCCTCAAGCGCGGCCTGTACCAGCTGGTGCCCGCCTCGAAGCGTGCTAACTTCATCGACCTCGCCGAGCAGATCAGCGTCTCGGTCGGCCGCTTCGTCATGGGCCAGATCACGCTCGCGCTGGTCAACGGCGTGCTGTCGTTCATCGTCCTCACGGCTCTCGGCGTCAAGTACTCCGCCCTGCTCGCGTTCATCGCCTTCCTCGGCTCCACGATCCCCCTCGTCGGAACCATCTCCTCGTCGGTGATCATCTCGCTCTGCGTGCTGCTCTTCAACGGCGCCGGCTGGCAGGTCATCGTGGTCGCGATCTACTACGTGGTCTACATGCAGGTCGAGGCCTACATCCTCAGCCCGCGCATCATGGCCAGCGCGGTGAAGGTGCCGGGCGTGGTCGTGGTGATCGCCGCCCTCGTCGGAGGCACACTGTTGGGCATCCTCGGCGCGCTCATCGCGATCCCGGTCGCCGCCGCGGTGCAGCTGATCATCAAGGAAGTCGTCGTCCCGCGGCAGAACGCCCTGTAGGGGCCGAGCTGTACGAACTACGGCCAGGTCGTCGGCAGCGGCAGTGCCGCGGGGTTGAGTCGCGCGACGATCTCCGTGAGGACGCGCGTCGTCTGCGTCTCCCCCACCCACAGGTGTTTGCCGCCTTCGACGTTCACCAGTTCCACGTTCGGCGCCCCGGCGAACTTCTCGGCGGCCTCGTCCGGCCGTAGGTAGTCGTCGAGCTCGGGGATGATCGCGACGACACTCGCGTCGGACCCGGACCAGGCGGCGACCTCCGCGGGCGACGCCCGGTGCAGCGGCGGAGACAACAGGATCATGCCGTCGAGCGGGTGGGCGAGACCGTGCTTGAGCGCGACCTCGGTACCGAACGACCAGCCGACGACCCACGGGTGCGGCAGCTGGCGAGCGGCAACGAAGTCCATGGCGGCGGCGAAGTCGTGGCGCTCGTCGACGCCGTCGCCGAAAGCTCCCTGCGAGGTGCCCCGCGCCGACGTCACGCCGCGGAAGTTGAAGCGCAGCACCGCGATATCGGCGATCGCCGGAAGCCGCGCTGCGGCCTTGCGGATGATGTGGGAGTCCATGAACCCGCCGTGGGTGGGCAGGGGGTGTAGCGCGACGATCGTGGCGACAGGGGCGCCCGACAACGGCATCGAGAGTTCGCCGACGAGCGTGAGCCCGTCGGCGGTGTGCAGTTCGATGTCCTCGCGGTCGGCGGGCAGCAGTACCCCGCCCCGGATGTCGACGGCCTCGGTCACGGGAGCTCCTTCTCGCTGGTGGTCACGGTTTGATCTTCCAGCAGTGCAAGTGCCAGTGCCGGCGCGCGGCCAGATCGTTCGCCTCGCCCATCAGGCCGTCGGCGCGCCACGCGACCGTGTGCGGCGTACCGGGCGCGATCTCGAGGCCGCAGCTGGGGCAGGTGTAGTACTTGGTGGCGGATGCCGCGGCGACCGGTTGCACGTTCCACACGCCGTCGCGCTTGTCCTCGGTGCGACGACGTCCGGTGAGAACGCGGCTGATGTCGTACTCGTCGTCATCGTCGCCCGGGCGCTTGCCGCGGGGACGATTGGAACGGGGCATACGGTAAGCCTAGCTGCCGCTCGGATTGTCGATCTGTTCGAGCCGCGTCTCTTCCAGGTCGAGCATCGCCTGCGCCCGACCGAGGATGCGCGACGGGTAGCTGCCGGTCGAGCGCGCCTCGAGCAGCGCCTCGCGTTCGGCCTGGAGCACTTCCTGCCGCAGCGTGCGGTACTGCTGGTGCGGCGATTTCGCGATCCCCGCGGATCCCCCGCCGTAGTTCGCCCGCTCCCACGCCGACTCCGCGCTGAGCAGGGTATCGTGGCGCACGCGCTCGATGACCTGCTCGTCGACGGGTTCGCCCTTCGGCAAGGTGAACGTCGGGTTCTCGAGCACCGCGAGGCCGGCGGCGCTCATCTCGTCGAGCAGCTCGGCGAGTTCCCGCCGGTCGGCGACCCGGTCCGAACCACGGATGCCGCTCACCTTGATCAGCCACGGCAGCGTGCCGCCCTGCACCAACAGGGTGACGACGGCCACGGTGAAGGCGATGAGGATGAGCTGCGACCGGTACGGGATCTCCTCCGGCAGCGACTGGGCGGCCGCGAGCGTTACCACGCCGCGCATGCCGGACCAGCTGAGGATGATCCCGCCGCGCCATCCGAAGCCCTCGGCTTTCAACTGCTTCAGGTCGCCCTGCCGGCGCTGGAAGATGCGCTCGGCCCGGTCCTGACGGCGCCGCAGCTGGGGGTCGCCCTCCGCCCGGCCGCGCAGGCGGTCGAGCATGGCACGGAACTGCGACTGGCGCTCCTCGGCCTGATCGCCGCGGCGGCGCAGCACGAGCAGCAGCGGCCCGATGAAGAGGAAGCGGATGACGACGATCACCAGCGCCATCAGCAGCCCGTATTCGACCGCGGCACGCACGCTGAGGTCTTTGTCGAGCACGTCGGCGATTATCGCGCTGATCTCGACGCCCATCAGCAGGAAGACGCCGTTCTCGAGCATGAACTGCACGGTGCGCCAGTTGAGCTTCTCCGAGATGCGGGCCTGCGCCGAGAAGCGTTTCGCACTGTTGTGGCCGGAATAGAGGCCGGCGGCGACGACCGCGAGCACGCCGCTCGCGCCGAGAGTCTCGGCGGGGATGAACGCGATGAACGGCACGGCGAGTGAGATGGCGGTGTCGAGCACCGGGTCGCGCAGCTTGGAGCGCGCCCAGACCGTGACGAAACCGACCAGCAGCCCGATCACCAACGCGAGCGCGACGGCATAGGCGAAGTCGCCGATGACATCCCAGAAGGAGACGGCGCCGCCGATGGCGACGATCGCCGAGCGAAGCAGCACGAGCGCCGTGGCGTCGTTGACTAGGCTCTCGCCCTCGAGAATGGTGACCAGTCGCGGGGGCAGACCGAGCTTCTTGCCGAGCGCCGTGGCGGCGACCGCGTCGGTGGGGCTGATGACGGCGCCGAGAGCGATGCCGCCGGCCAGCGTCAGGTCGGGGAAGATCAGATACAGGATGACGCCGGTGCCGAATGCGGTGACGAGAACGAGCCCCACGCTGAGCGCCGAAATCGTGCTGAAGTTGCGGCGCAGGTCGACGACCGGCACGTTGATCGCGGCGGCGTAGAGGATCGGCGGCAACAGGCCGAGCAGCACGATCTCGTGAGGTACGACGGTCGGTGCACCCGGGATGTAGCTGAATCCGAAGCCCACCAGGATGAGGATCAGCGGGGCAGCGACGCCGAGTTTCTTGCTGAACAGACCCGCGACAACGATCGTGACGACGGCCACGACACCGAAGACGAGGCCGTTTTCTACCATGTCGTCAGACTACGGCAGCGGGATGTGGGGAGGTGACCCCTAGTACCAGCCCTTGGCCTGCGAGGTACCCCAGGCGCCGCACGGGGTGCCGTAGCGTCCGGAGATGTAGCCGAGGCCCCAGGTGATCTGGGTGGCCGCATTGGTCGCCCAGTCGGCGCCGGCGGAAGCCATCTTCGAACCGGGCAGAGCCTGCGGGATGCCGTAGGCTCCGCTGCCCTTGTTGTGGGCGTACACGTTCCAGCCCGACTCCTTCTTCCAGAGCGAGACGAGGCAGTTGTACTCGGACTCGCCCCAGCCGCGGGAGAGCACCATGCTGTGGGCGATCGCCTGGGCGGACCCGGGATCGGGGGTACCGGCGGCGGGAGCCCCGCTCGACGCCGGAGCGACGACGACGGGGGGAACGTACTTGATGACCTCGAACGCGTCGCGGGCGACGGTGGAGTCGACACCTACGGCGACGACGCTCTGGGTCTCGACCTCTTCGACGGGGGCGATCGTGATCTGGTCGTCGGTCTGCGCGGTCATCGCGAAGGCTGCGGTCGGGTCGGTGATCGCGACCAGGACGAAGCTCATCGTCGCCGCGAAGGCGAGGAACGGCAGCGGCTTGCGCGACCGCGTGCTGGTTCTCCGAGTAGCGTTTCTGGCGCCGACGGGCTGCACGGAAACGTCGAAATCTCTACGTTGGATATCCACAGTTAATCCACCGTAGCCCATCCCCCTCGGGATGTCGCCTCGAAAACTCAGCGGACTGCCAGCATCACGGTGACCACGTCGTCGAGCAACTGGTCGACCTGGGACTCGTTGTAGCCGCGGTGCGTGGCGCGGAACGCGCTCAGGCGCACCTCGTCGATGCTCATCGGCTTGCCGTGCTGGAAGTAGTCGACGAGCCGGTCGGCGAACGCGTCGACCTGCTTCACGTCGTACGCGCGGCTGAACAGGCTGACCCGCGAGAAGCGCTGTCCCTCGGGGCGCGCGAGACGGTCGAGGATGACTTGCGCGGTGCTGCGGGCCTTGCTGTACCACTCCGCGTCGCCGCCGGGAGGGGCGAAGGCGCGGTCGCGCTCACGGCTGGCGAAGGCGTCTTCGAGGCGCTCGAGGGCGGCGTCGACGTGCGTCGTGGAGTAACCGCCCTTCTGCATGGCGAAAGCAGTGGTGCGGATGCTCTCTGCGGTCACGACCGAGGGGCCGGGGAGTTCGGACGAGTAGGCACGACGGGCGTCTTCGAGGAAGTCCTCGACCTGGTCGACGTTGTAGCCGCGGCGCGAGTTACGCGTGCGGGGAAAGGTTGTACTCACGGTGAATATCCTGACACGTTGTTCTGACGAGTTAAGCGAATATGAGGTAGAGCGCGTACGCGGCAGCGGCCGACGGCAGGATCGAGTCCAGACGGTCGAGGAATCCGCCGTGGCCGGGCAGCCAGGTGCTGATGTCCTTGATGCCGAGATCCCGTTTGATCAGGGATTCGGCGAGGTCTCCGCCGGTCGCGGTGACGACCATCGTGGCGCCGAGGATGAGTCCGACCCACCACGGCTGCTGCAGCATGAAGATCGACGCGAGGACTCCGGCGACGAGGGCGGCTACGACGGAACCGGCGAATCCCTCCCAGGTCTTCTTGGGGCTGATCAGCGGGGCCATCGGATGTTTGCCGAAGTTCAATCCGGAGGCGTAGGCACCGACATCCACCGAGACGACGACGATCAGGAAGGCCAGCGTCCACCACTGGCCGCCGTCCTGGGCGGTCAGCAGGACCGTGAAGCCGCCGAGGAAGACCACATAGGACTGGATGAAGGCGCCGGCGCCGATGTCCTTGAGCAGTTCGCGCGGCGAGACCCGGAGTTTCGGAACGGCCAGTTCGGCGATCCGCCAGAGGGTGACCAGCCCGACGCCGGCGATCGTGGCCAGCCAGTGGCCGGTCGCCAGTCCGTAGAACGACGCGGGCACGATCGCCACGGCGGCGATCACCGTGGGGATGCGGGGGACGTCGCGGCCGGCGAAGCGCAGCGCGCTGGCGAGTTCGAACGACGCGAAGATGAGCAGGATGGTGCCGAACACCATGAACAGCTCTTTGACGAAAATGAGACTGATGACCAGTCCCCCGCCGAGGGCCAGACCGATCAGGATCGCCGAGAACAGGTTGCGGCCGCTCCGAGCGTTGATCTTGTCGTTCGTGGCGCGCACCTGCGCCTCGATGTCGGCAACGGTCGCTTCGAACTCGGCACGCGAGTGCGGTGATTTCCTGGATCGGTTTTCTGGACCGCCGGCGGGATCCGACATCTAGACCTCGAGAAGCTCTGCTTCTTTGCGCTTGAGAGCGTCGTCGATGGCGTCCACATGGGTCTTCGTGGTTGCTTCGAGGTCTTTCTCAGCGCGGGCGATCTCGTCTTCGCCGACTTCCTTGAGCGAGTCGAGGTCGTCCTTGGCCTTACGACGGATGTTGCGGATCGAGACCTTCGCCTGCTCGGCCTTCTCGCGGACGAGCTTGACGAACTCCTTACGGCGGTCCTGGGTGAGCTCGGGCAGCGTCACGCGCACGATCTCGCCGTCGTTGCCGACATTGGCTCCGAGGTTCGGGGCGGCGACGATGGCCTTCTCGATCTCCTTGAGCGCGGTCTTGTCGAAGGGCGTCACGATGAGCGTGCGCGCCTCGGGGTTGTTGAGCGATGCGAGCTGGCCCAGCGGCGTGGGGCTGCCGTAGTACTCGACCATGATCTTCTGGAACATGAGCGGGTTGGCGCGGCCGGTGCGCACGGTCGCGAAGTCCTCTTTTGCTGCCTCGAGGGCCTTGGCCATCTTGTCTTTTGTTTCGGCCAGTACGTCGCTAATCACGAGAGCTCCTTTGTGTCTAGTGGAGTTTACCGGCTAACAACCGGGGAATAACCCGACACCCGGGGGTGACGGGGTGCGCGGAGGCGCTTACTTGGAGACCAGGGTGCCGATACGGTCGCCGCGGATGGCCTTGGTGAGGTTGCCGGCGGGAGCCATTCCGAAGACCACCATGGGCATCGCGTTGTCCATGCAGAGGCTGAACGCGGTGGAGTCGACGACCTTGAGGCCCTGCACGAGCGCCTCCTGGTAGGTGATCTCGTCGATCTTCTGAGCGGCCGCGTTGGTGCGGGGGTCGGAGTCGTAGACGCCGTCGACGCCGTTCTTGGCGACGAGCACGACCTGCGCGTCGATCTCGAGGGCGCGCTGGGCGGCCACGGTGTCGGTGGAGAAGTAGGGCAGGCCCGCGCCGGCGCCGAAGATGACGACGCGGCCCTTCTCGAGGTGACGCTCCGCGCGACGCGGGATGTACGGCTCGGCGACCTGGGTCATCGAGATGGCGGACTGGACGCGCGTGGCGGCGCCGGCCTGCTCGAGGAAGTCCTGCAGGGCGAGCGCGTTCATCACGGTGCCGAGCATGCCCATGTAGTCGGCACGGCCGCGGTCCATGCCGCGCTGGCTGAGCTCTGCGCCACGGAAGAAGTTGCCTCCGCCGACGACGATGGCGATTTCCGCGTCAGCGGATGCCTCGGCGATTTCCTTCGCGAGGGCGGACACCACGTCGGGGTTCACGCCGAGCGACCCGCCGCCGAATGCCTCGCCGGACAGTTTGAGAAGGACGCGTCTCTTGCGCTCGGTGGTCATGGCAGCTCCCTGGGTCAGTGATCTAGTAAAGGGTATGGGGTGAGGGCAGAAAAATGGGGTCCGTGACTATTCAGTCACGGACCCCAGTGGCATTTCGGTTAGGCGCCGACCTTGAAGCGAGCGAAACCGCTCACCGTGAGTCCGGCGTCCGACAGGACCTTGCCGACGGACAGCTTGTTGTCCTTGGCGTAGTCCTGGTCGAGCAGCGAAACCTGCTTGAAGAACGCGGAAACGCGGCCTTCGATGATCTTCGGAAGCGCAGCCTCGGGCTTGCCCTCGCCGCGGCTGATCTCCTCGACGATGCGACGCTCGTTCTCGACCGTTTCGGCCGGGACGTCTTCGCGCGTGAGGTACTGCGGGTCAGCGAAGGAGATGTGCTGGGCAACGCTGCGGGCGGTGTCCGCGTCGTCTCCCGTGTAGCCGACGACAACGCCGACCTGCGGAGGCAGGTCCTTGTTGGTGCGGTGCAGGTACACGGCGAAGTTCTCGCCGGTGACGACCGCGAGGCGACGCAGTTCGATCTTCTCACCGAGGATCGCTGCTTCGCCGCCGATGAGGTCTCCGACGGTCTGGCCGTCGACGGGGGCCGCGAGGCCCTCCTCGACGGTCTTCGCGCCAGCGGCCGCAACAGCGTCGATGACCTTGTCACCGAGCGCGACGAACTTGTCGCTCTTGGCGACGAAGTCGGTCTCGCAGGCGAGCTCGATGATGGTCGTGGAACCAGCACCTTCCTTCGCGGCGACGAGGCCCTCGCTCGTGGAGCGGTCGGAGCGCTTGGCGTTGCTCTTGGCACCCTTGAGACGCAGGAGCTCGGTGGCCTTCTCGAGGTCACCGCCCGCCTCAACGAGGGCGTTCTTGCTGTCGACCATGCCGGTGCCGAGGCGCTCGCGCAGGGTCTTGAGGTCTGCGAGGCTGAAATCTGCCATCGTTTTTCCTTACTTAGAGGGTGGGAAGACTACTTCGAGGACTTCTTGGGAGCGGCCGGCTTCTTCTCGGCGGGAGTTGCCTCTGCCTCGATCTTGGCCTCGGTCGCGTCATCCGACTCGACAACGTGCTCGGGGACGATGGTCGCGTCGGCGGCGGCCTCGTTCGCGGCGGCGACTGCGTCGGCGTCGTTCTCCTCGACGGGAACGGCGGCGGCGACGACCTCGGCCACGGCTGCCTCGTCCTTGGCACCGGAGACGAGTCCGTCAACGGACTCGATCTTCTCGGCCTCGGTGGAGGGGGTCTCGGACGCCTGGAGAAGCTCGGCTTCCCACGCGGCGAGGGGCTCGACGGCTTCGCCGTCTTCCGGCTTCTGGTGACGCTGGACGAGGCCCTCGGCTGCGGCGTCCGCGATGATGCGGGTCAGCAGTGCGACGGAACGGATCGCGTCGTCGTTACCCGGGATCGGGTACTGGACCTCGTCGGGGTCGCAGTTGGTGTCGAGGATCGCGATGACCGGGATACCGAGCTTGTGCGCCTCGTCGATCGCGAGGTGCTCCTTCTTGGTGTCGACGATCCAGATCGCGGAAGGCGTCTTCGTCAGGTTGCGGATACCACCAAGGCTCTTCTGCAGCTTGATGAGCTCGCGCTTCTGGATGAGGAGTTCCTTCTTCGTGTAGCCGCGGCTCGTGTCGTCGAAGTCGACCTCTTCGAGCTCCTTCATGCGCGCGAGGCGCTTGGAGACCGTCTGGAAGTTGGTGAGGAGTCCACCGAGCCAGCGCTGGTTGACGTAGGGCTGGCCGACGCGGAGAGCCTGCTCGGCGATGGAGCCCTGAGCCTGCTTCTTGGTACCGACGAAGAGGATGGTGCCGCCGTGTGCGACGGTGTCCTTGACGTAGTCGTAGGTCTTGTCGATGAAGGCGAGCGACTGCTGGAGGTCGATGATGTGGCTTCCCGAACGCTCGGTCAGGATAAAGCGCTTCATCTTCGGGTTCCAACGACGCGTCTGGTGTCCGAAGTGGACGCCGCTGTCGAGCAGCTGGCGGATTGTTACAACGGCCATGGCCGTGCTCCTTTTCTGGCGCGCGCCTATTAAGGCTTCTCGCGCCAACTCAGTTGTTTCCACGGCCGGTCGGCCGTGAACCTGGTGCCCGGCAGGCATCCGCCGCTCCCGCGAGGGAAGGGACTGAGTGGATGCGTTGCGCGACGTGGAAGTCGCAACGGGCACGCGTAGTCGCCGTGCTTACGCACAGCGCTCCAAGAACTATAGCACCGGGCGGATCCTGCACAGGCCGTTGCGTACCCCCGTTCCGCACAATTCCGGCCCGGTACGGCCGCAGGCCACCCGCGGCATTCACTGTGGCTGGATGCGAACCCTCCCCGCGCTGCTGACGGCCCTGCTCGTCACTCCCCTGCTCGTACTGCCCGCCGCCCCCACCGCGGGCAGCTGGTCATGGCCCGTGGCGGCTCCGCACCCCGTCGTGCGCGAGTTCATCGCCCCCGAGACGCGGTACTCGGCCGGCCACCGCGGCCTCGACATCGGCACGGAATCGCCCACGGTCACCGCGCCCGCCGACGGGGTCGTGCACTTCTCCGGCGTCGTGGTCGACCGGCCGGTGCTGTCGATCCGGCACAGCGACGGCGCGCTGTCCAGCTACGAGCCCGTGTCCTCCCCGCTCGCCGCGGGAGACGGCGTCGTCCGCGGCGCCGAGATCGGCATCCTCCAACCCGGGCACTGCTCGTCGCTCTGCCTGCACTTCGGAGTGCGGGTCGACGGCGAGTACGTGTCGCCGCTGCTCTACCTCGGCGGCATGGAACGGTCGGTGCTGCTGCCGACACGGGTCATCGCGTCGGCGGCTCCGGGTGCTGCCGCAGCAGCGGCTGCCTTCTCAGGCGCGGGGGTGCGCGAGCGCGTAGCTCTCTTTGAGCCGCTCGGTGGAGACATGGGTGTAGATCTGCGTCGTGCCGAGGCTCGCGTGCCCGAGCATCTCCTGCACGGCCCGAAGATCCGCTCCCCCGTCGAGCAGGTGGGTCGCCGCGGTGTGGCGTAGTGCGTGCGGACCCGCGGGTCCGCCGCCGGGCACGGTCTCGAGCAGCTCGGCCACGAGCCGGTAGACGGCGCGGGAGCCGACGCGCGCACCACGCGCGCCGACGAACAGCGCGCTGGACGCGGCAGCGCCGGGAACGGTCCCGCGCAGCTCGCGCCAGGCGGCGATCGCGTTCTTCGCGGGCACACCGAACGGCACCACGCGTTCCTTCGAGCCCTTGCCGAGCACCCGCACGGTCAGGCGCCCGAGATCGACGTCGCGGTCGTCGAGCCCGGTGAGCTCGCTGACCCGCAGCGCGGACGCGTAGAGCAGCTCGACCATGGCGAGGTCGCGGGCGGCCAGTGCGCGGGCGGTGGCCGAGGGGCGGTCGGGGTCCGTGGAATCGCTCGCAGCCGCGGGGCTGCCTGTAGCCGCGGGGCTGCCTGTAGCCGCGGGCCTGCCTGTAGCCGCGGGGCTGCGCGGCACCGTCGGTTCGCCGGCAGCGCGACGGGCGAGCCCGCCGAGCAGGTCGTCCATCTGCGCGCGGGTGAGAACCCGGGGCAGGTGGCGGTCGGGTTTCGGGGCGCGGAGGCGGGCAGCCGCATCCGTCGGCGTGTCGCCGGTGCGGGCCAGCCAGGAGGTCAGCGCGCGGGCGGTTGCCGAGCGGCGGGCGAGGGTCGCTTTGGCGAGTCCCGCGGTCGATCCACGCCAGAGCCAGCCCCGCAGCAGTTCGAGGTCGATGTCGCGGGCCGTCGTGGCCCCGGTCTCGGCGGCGAAGCGCAGCAGGTCGGCGAGGTCGGACCGGTACGAGCGCACGGTGTGCTCGCTGAAGCCGCGCTCTGCCGTGAGGTAGAGCGTGAATTCGTCGAGCACCCGGTCGAGCTGCATGCGTCCATCGTGCCCCGTCGTGCGGCCGCCGCGCGCGAGGCGTGCCGTGACGGCGCGCGAGGCGTGCCGCCGTCGGCGCCGGGCATGCGGCCGCGGTGCGCGGGGCTTGTCGCCGCGGCGCGCGGGGCTTGCCGCCGCGGTACGCGGGGCTTGTCGCCGCCGTGCGCGCGCTGCCGCTACGGCCGCGCTGCCTCAACCGCGGTGTCGGAGTTTTCGTCCGGAGTCGCGAGGTGCGCCGGCGCGTGCAGCTTCGACGGCCACCAGAATTTCTCCCCGGCGATGAATGCCAAGGACGGCACGAGCACGGTGCGCACGAGCAGGGTGTCGAGCAGCACACCGATGCAGACGATGATGCCGATCTGGGTGAGCGTGATGAGCGGCAGCACGCCGAGCACAGCGAACACGGCAGCGAGCAGGATTCCCGCGCTGGTGATGACCCCGCCGGTCGACGACAGCGCCCGGATCATCCCGCCGCGGGTGCCGTGCTGCACGGCCTCCTCCCGCGCCCGGGTCACGAGGAAGATGTTGTAGTCCACACCGAGCGCCACCAGGAAGAGGAAGCTGAACAGGATCACATTCGTGTCGATCGCGGGGAAACCGAAAACCGATTCGAACAGCAACCAGCTCGCTCCGAGGCTGCCGAAGAACGACGCGACGACCGTGAGCAGCAACAGCACAGGGGCGACGATCGAGCGCAACAGCAGCACGAGCACCAGGAAGACGAGCGCGAGGATGAGCGGGATCAGCAGATCCTGGTCGGCCTGCTGCGCCGTGGACTCGTCGAGCGTCTGCGCGTCGAGTCCGCCGACGAGGGCGTCCGCCCCGTCGATGGACGACAGCTCGCCGCGCAGTGCCGTGATCGCGGCAAACGACTCGGGAGTCTCCGCGGCCGCGTCGAGGACCACGTCGATCTGGGTGATGTCGCCCGCGGATTCTCCGGGGGTCGCCGAATCGACCCCGTCGACGGTCTCGGCCGCGGCGACGACCTCGTCGACCGAGTCGCTGTTCGCGATCACCACGACGGGCGAGCCGCTGCCGGCGCTGAACGCGTCGGCGATGATCTCCTGGCCAACGACGGCCTCCGGCACCGAGGTGAACTTCTCGGTCTGCGCGAGCCCGACCTTGATCTGCGGCACGCCGGCGAGGGCGAGCCCGCCCAGCAGCAGCACTCCGACCACGGCGATGGCGACGGGCTTGCGCGAGACGGCGGTGCCGAGGCGGAACCACAGACCCGAGTGCGCCTTGTTCTCGGTGCCGAAGCGCGGCACGTACGGCCAGAACAGTCCGCGGCCGAACAGCACGAGCGCGGCCGGCAGCACGAAGAGGGCGAACAGCATCGCGACGACGACGCCGGCGGCGCAGGCGAGGCCGAGCGCGCGGTTGCCCGTGAGCTGGGCAAAAAGAAGGGTCAACAGACTGAGTACGACGGTGCTGCCGCTCGCGATAATGGCGGGCCCGGCACCGCGCAGCGCCTGCGCCATGGCGACGTGCCGGTCCTCGACCAGCCGCAACTCGTCGCGGTAGCGCGCGATCAGGAGCAGCGCGTAGTTGGTGCCGGCACCGAAGACGAGCACCGAGAGGATGCCCGTGACAGAGGCATCGAGCGCGATCCCCGCGGCTGCGGCGATACGTGTGGCGACGATTCCGGCGAGACCGTCGGCGAGACCGACGACCGCGAGCGGCACCAGCCAGAGCCAGGGGCTGCGGTAGGTGATGAGCAGCAGCACCGCGACCACCAGCACCGTGGTGAGCAGCAGGGTGAAGTCGGCGCCCTTGAAGACCGCGGCGACGTCGACCGCAAATCCTTCGGGTCCCGTGAGCAGGGCGGTGAGACCGTCGGGAAGATCGGCACCGGCGATCTCGCGCAGGTCGGCGGCACGCTCGGCCTGCGCCGCGACATCCGCCACATTTTCCAGGGGGACCACGACGATCGCCGCCGTGCCGTCGTCGGACACCGTGGGCGGCGGCACGAATCCGTCGAGCGAATCCGCGGCGAGGGCCGTACCGGCCGCGGTGATCGCCGCGATGTCCTCGTCGGTCAGAGTGTCGCCGTCGCGGCCGAAGACGAAGAGCGCTGTCGTGGAGTCGGCGGCCGGAAGCGTCTCCTGCAGAGCAGCGACACGCGCCGACTCGGCAGAGTCGGGCAGCCCGACACCCGGTGACGTCTCTTCGTCCGAGCCGGACCCCAGCGCGAAGATCGCCGCGGACACGGCGAGCGCAACGAGGAGCACGATCCACGAGGTCTTTTTCGCGGTGATGAAGGTGGAGAGGCGACGCATGCTGTGATCCTCGATCGTTTCTGGAAAACCGGAAGTAGTTAGATCATCTTATTACTCGACGATTTAGCCACCGTAGCGATAAAGTGGGCAGCATGCAACGAGACGATGCGCCGCTCCGCGGCGAACGCGGATCGTTCTCCGTACACCCCGCGACGGCCCTGCTGCGCGAAATCCTCGACCTCACGACGGACTTCGAGCGCCACCTCGGCCGCCAGCTCACGGTCAACCCGACGGACCTCAACGCGATGGAAGAACTCATCCGCGACGGCGCGCTGAGCCCCACCGAACTCGCGCGCCGGCTCGGCGTGAGCACGGCGGCCGTCACCACCGTCGTCGACCGCCTCACCGCCGTCGGCCACGTGACGCGGGAACCGAACCCGAGCGACCGGCGCGGTGTGGTCGTCGTACCGAATCCCGATTCCGTGCGGGCCGCGATGACGACTCTGCTGCCGCTCATCCTCGGCACCGATCAGGCGCTGGGCGACTTCGACGACGCCGAGAAGGCGACGATCACCGCCTACCTCGGGCGGGTGGCCGACGTCTACCGGGAGCAACTGCGGCCCGCGGCATCCGACGACGAACCCGCCGCCTGACCCGTACGCCGGCCGCTACGTACGCGGGTCTTCGCCCAGGTTGAACGGCGACGTCTTCTTCGAGAAGAAAGCGGTGCGCTGGTCGGGGGTCATCTGCTCGATCTGCTCGACGAAATCCGTGGAGAACCCGGTGATCTCGGTGCGCGCCCCGATCGGTACGACGGAGTGGACGAGCCGGTCGTCGTAGACGTGCACGATGTTCATCGCCTGATCGGAATTGATGCCGGAGAGCAGGCGGTCTTTCGCGGTGAGGGCGAGCGTGTAGCAGGTGGCCGCCGCAACCGAGACGGGAACGCCGGCGAACGTGCTGTGTGTCGAGAAGTGCAGGTGGCCACCGAGGATGCCGCGCACGTCGGTGCCGCGCACGACCGCCTCGAGTCGGTCCTGCCCACGCAGTTCGAGCATCTCCATCGCCCAGAGCAGCGGCGTCGGCACCGGCGGGTGGTGCAGCGCGAGCAGCGTGCCGTGCTCGGCCGGGGTAGAGAGTACGTCGGCGAGCCACTCCAGCTGTGCGTCGGTCATCTCGCCGTGGTGATAGCCCGGCACCGTCGTGTCGAAGGCGATGATGCGCAGGCCGTCGATGTCGTAGACGCGGTCCTGCGGGGCGTCGGTCGCCTCGACGTCGAAGAGCAGGCTCGAATACTGCGGCCGCTCGTCGTGGTTGCCCATCACCCAGATCACCTGGGCGCCGAGGCGCGCGGCGGCGGGCTCGACGATCGAGCGCAGCCGCGAATAGGCCTCCGGTTCGCCGAGGTCGGCGAGATCGCCCGTGAAGACGATCGCCTCGGGGCGGATCCCGGACTGCTCGAGCTGCTCGAGCGCCCGGGTCAGGTTGCCGTCGGTATCGACCTGGTCGTAGAGCTTCTTGCCGGCGCCCAGGAAGTGGGTGTCGCTGATATGCACGACGACGTGCTGAGCTGCGGGGTACTGACCGAGAGGTTTCACGCCTTCAGGGTACGCTCATCGGCCGACAATGCGACAAACTATTGCGAACGGATGGCGGTCACTCAGGTTGCAGCACGGCGTACTCACCGCCGCCGCAGTCGCCGTAGCCCTCGCCGTCGTGGCCCCATTCGATCCACCCTCCGCCCGTGGCCGGGAGCGTCTCGCCCAGACCGAACTTCCCGATGCCCTCGAGCGACACGTACTGGCCGTCTTCGGAGATGGTCGATCCCATGGGCGCGACGATCACCGCGCCGTCGAGTGAGACACAGCCGGCCTCGTTCGTTCCGAGTACGCCGGTGAGCACCGACTGCATCCTGTCCGTCGTATCGGGACCCACGACCAGAACGACACCGTCCATCGAGACATCGTCTCCGGCAGCGGCGCAACCGGCCAGCGCGAGCAGGCCCATCGGGAGGATGACGAGGGAAGCGGCGAATCGTGCACGACGGGTCATGGGCGCAGCCTAGCGCTGCGGTTGTCGGTGCCGGGGAGCATGATGGGAGTCATGTGCGGAAGATTCGCTGTCGACAAAGACACCAACGAGTTGATCGAGGAGTTCGTCGCCGCGGGCGGCGACGTGCACGACTGGGCGCCGAGCTGGAACCTGGCGCCGACCCAGCAGGTACCGGTCGTGATCGAGAGCGTCAAGACCGGCGAACTCGTGCGCCGGCTCGAGACCGCGCGCTGGTCGCTCGTGCCGGGCTGGTCGAAGTCGCTCACCATGAAGTTCCCCACGTTCAACGCGCGCTCGGAGACTGCTGCCGAGAAGTCCACCTTCTCCGCATCGGTGAAGTCGAAGCGTGCCATCATCCCGGCGTCGGGCTACTACGAGTGGCACACCGACCCCGTCACCAAAAAGAAGACGCCGTTCTACATCCACTCCGGGAATGACGAGACGCTGGCCTTCGCCGGGTTGTACTCCTGGTGGAAGGACCACAGCAAGGCGGAGGACGACCCGACGTCGTGGAACCTCACCGCCACGATCCTCACCTCCGACGCGGTGGACGACCTGCTCGACATCCACGACCGCAACCCCGTGCCGCTCCCCCGCGAGTGGTGGGGACGCTGGCTCGACCCGGCGACGGTCGGCGACCAGGACTTCGTCGACGCCGCCGTGCAGGCCGCGCTGCCGGTCGCCGGGTCCCTCGAGATCCGCGAGGTGGCACCGCTCCCGTTCCAGGGCGAGGGTCCGGAGCTGATCCGGCCGGTGACCAAGGCGGGCCAGTAGTCCCGGCTATCGTTGGACGATGATCAGCAGACGAGACGCGGCCCAGCGCCTCGACATCCCCGTGGAGATGTTGGTTCGCCACGACTTCCCCTCGAAGATGTCGTCCACCGACTTCGACGACCTCGAACAGAACCCTCCGCCCTGGCTCGTGCAGTCCCGCGCGAACCGCAGCGCCAAGGCCCGCCCGGTGTGGTTCACACTGAAGTGCGACGTCTGCGGCTACACCGAAACCGAGCGCCCGAAGAAGTGGTGGCCCGATTTCACCTACCTGAGCTGCGACGACCACAACATCGGCGACCTCCCCGCGCCCGCCGACGGCCTGCACCGCGAAGAGGTCTACGGTATCGGCAGCCGCTTCATCGGCCTGGTCGACAGCAAATAGTCGTCACCATCGCGTGACGGTCGCCGGCCCCGCTACCCCGGCACCATCACCCACCCCCTCTCCCGCTCGACGACGTCTCCATCGAGCTCGAGCCGTCCGAGCAGCGAACGCACGCGGTCGAGCGGCAGCCCCGACCGCACCGCGATGTCGGCGGCGTCCCGCGGCGAGCGCACACTCATCGCGTCGTACAGCCGCGTGAGATCCGCGGCCCGGGCGCCGTCGCCCAGATCGAACAGCGTGGGCGCGTGGTCGAGAGGGGCGAGCTCGGCCATCTGGTCGGGGTTCGTGACGCAGACCGCACCGAACTCGCGCAGCAGCCGGTGGCAGCCCGCCGACGCGGGACTCGTGACCGGACCGGGCACCGCTCCCAGCGGCCGCCCCAGCTGGGACGCGTGACCCGCCGTGTTCAACGACCCCGACCGCGCCCCGGCCTCGAGCACGACCGTGGCCCGGCTCGCCGCCGCGATCAGCCGGTTGCGCTGAAGGAAGCGCCAGCGCGTCGGCGCAGCGCCACACGGCAGCTCGGCGATCACCGCGCCCGTCTGCGCCATCTCGGCGAGCATGGTCTCGTGCCCGCCCGGGTAGAAGCGGTCGACTCCCCCGGCTAGGAACGCGACCGTGATCCCGCCGCTGCGCAACGCCGCCCGGTGCGCCATGCCGTCGATGCCGTACGCGGCGCCCGACACGATCGCGTACCCGCGGTCCACCAGCCCGGCCGAGGCCTCCCCGGTGACGGTCTCCCCGTAGCCGGTCGCAGCCCGCGCGCCGACGAGCGACATCGACCGCGGCAGCGCGGCAAGCGCCTCGTCGGTTCCGCGCACCCAGAGTGCGAGCGGCGCGTGCTCCTCGAGGTCGTCGACCCCGGCCGGCCAGCGCGGGTCGGACGGCACCAGGAGTCGCGCCCCGACCCGGGCGGCCTGCCGCAGCGGGTGCAGGGTGGCCGCGTCGGCGAGCCGCGGCATCCATCGTTTAAGAGCCGTGTCGAGATCATCGGCCGGCAGGGTGTCGTGGCCGGCGTCGGCCAGCCGTGCGTTCAGTTCGACGGGCGACCAGCCCGCACGGAGCCCGCGCAGCGCGCCACCCGCGCCGAGGGCGTCGACGACGGCAAACGCGAAGCGGTCGCCCGGCTCGGCGATGCCGCTCCACGCCGCTCGCGCGAACACCTCCTCGATGCCCGCCCGGTCGAGGTCGTGCCCGGCCACCGCCGTCACGAGCGGCACAAGATCGTTCTCGCCGAAGCCCAGGATTGTCATGAGTTCATCGCCTTCCGCAGGTAGAGGGCGCGGCCCACGTGGTCGGCGCCCGGGATGTCGCGCCCGTCGAGGTCGGCGAGCGTCCAGCCGAGCCGCAGCACCCGGTCGTAGCCGCGCATGGTGATGCCGCCGCGTTCGAGCGCCCGGTCGATGGAGGCGGTCGTCGACGGGGCGAGCCGCATCCGCGCGCTGCGCAGCCACGGTCCGGGAACGTGCGAGTTGAGCGTCCACGGCGTGCTGGCGAGCCGCGCCGCCGCGGCCTCCCGCGCCGCGAGTACCCGGCCACGCGCGACGGCGGTGGACATGCGCGGGGTGTCGTCGGCCAGGCGCAGCTGCGCGCTGGTGATGCGGTTGACGCGCAGCTGGATGTCGATGCGGTCGAGCAGCGGCCCCGAGATGCGCCCCAGGTAGCGGCGGCGGGCGGTCGGCGTGCAGGTGCAGTCGGAGTCGCGGGCTCCGTACTGGCCGCACGGGCACGGGTTGGCCGCCATGACGAGCTGGAACGCGCCGGGGAAGTGCGCGACCGAGTTGGCGCGGTGGATGCTGATCACCCCGCTCTCGAGCGGCTGCCGCAGCGCGTCGAGCACGCTGGACGGGAACTCGGGCGCCTCGTCGAGGAACAGCACGCCGTGCGACGCCCGCGCCGCCGCGCCCGGACGGATCAGCCCGCTGCCGCCGCCGATCAGCGCTGCCGCGGTCGCCGTGTGGTGCGGGCTCTCCAGCGGAGGACGCGTGGGCAGCGCGGACCCGACCGGCAGGCCGGCGAGCGACCGCAGCGAGCTCACCTCGAGCGCGTCCTCGGGGCTGAGCGCGGGCAGAAGCCCGGGCAGCCGGGCCGCGAGCATCGTTTTGCCGGCGCCCGGCGGCCCGAGCAGGAACACGTGGTGCCCGCCCGCGGCGGCGGCCAGCATCGCCTCGACCGAGTCGGCGCTGCCGATGACGTCGGCGAGGTCGAGCTGATCGTCGTGCTCCGGGGCGACGGGGAGGTGCCCGAGGATCGGTTCGACCGGCACGGGCTCGAACTCGCCGCCGTGCCAGATGACGGCGTCGAGCAGGGATGCCGCGGCGACCACCCGCACCCCGGGCACGAGCGCCGCTTCCTCGGCGTTGCCGGTCGGCACCATGACGGTCGTGAACCCGGCCGCCTGCGCGCCGACCACCGCCGGCAGGATGCCCGCGATCGGCCGCAGCCGCCCGTCGAGACCGAGCTCGCCGAGGTGCACCACCCGGTCGACCGACGCGGGATCGACCGTGCCGGCCGAAGCGAGAATGGCCAGCGCGATGCCGAGGTCGAATCCCGAGCCGTGTTTGGGCAGAGCCGCGGGCGAGAGGTTGACGGTGATCTTGTGCGGGGGCAGGTCGCACCCCGAGTTGGTGGCCGCCGCCCGCACCCGGTCTTTCGCCTCGCCGAGCGCCGCGTCGGGCAGCCCGATGAGCACGAAGAACGGCAGGTTGGCCGAGATGTCGGCCTCGATCTCCACGATCGCCCCGCGCAGCCCCAACAGGGACACCGCGTGCGTGCGGCCCACCGCCATCAGAACACCCGCTTCAGATGCTCGATCACGACGGCTCCGAACACCGGCGCCACGATCGCCACCGCGTCGATGCGCACCAGTCCGTGGTCGCCGGGGTGCGCCGCACACCACGCCGCGGCCAGCCGGCGCAGCCGCGCCAGCTTGGCCATGGTGATCGCCTCGAGGGGGTGCCCGTACTGCGTGCTCGACCGCGTCTTCACCTCGACGAACACCAGCTCGGGCCCGTCGCGCACCACCAGGTCGATCTCGCCCTGCGTGCACCGCCAGTTGCGCTCGACCAGCCGCATGCCCGCCCTCACGAGGAACTCGCACGCGAGCTCTTCGCCCCGCCTGCCGAGCTCGTCTTTCGCCGCCATGACCACCTCCGGCCATAAGACTGGCCCGCGGCATCCGTCAAGAAATGGATGAGAGCCCCATCGGTCGGGTCCGCCGCGCCGAAGCACCCTGTGGAGGAGAAGTCACTCAGCTTTGTGACGGATACTGGAGTTTCGCTCTTGGGGAAGGTCGCTGTGAACGTATACGAGAACAAGCCGTGGTTGAGCTCTTACGCACCGGGGGTTCCCGACGAGATCGACGAGCCCACCGAGTCGCTCATCGACATGCTCGACGCGAGCGTGAAGAAGTACGGACGCCGCACGGCCCTCGAATTCTTCGGCGCCGAGACCAGCTACGACGAGCTCGCCGAGCAGGTCGCCCGCGCCGCCGAGGGTCTCCGCCGTCTCGGTGTGACGAAGGGCGACCGGGTCGCCATCGTGCTGCCGAACTGCCCGCAGCACGTCGCCGCCTTCTACGCGGTGCTGCGTCTCGGCGCCATCGTGATCGAGCACAACCCGCTCTACACCGCGCGCGAGTTGCGCCACCAGTTCGAGGACCACGGCGCCACCGTCGCCATCGTGTGGGACAAGACGCACGACGCGGTCTCCGCTTTCCCGAACGACCTGCCGCTGAAGAAGATCATCTCGGTCGACATGACGACCGCGCTGCCGCTGGGGAAGCGTGTTGCCCTGCGCCTCCCGATCAAGAAAGCCCGCGAGACCCGCGCCTCGATGACCGCGACGCCCGCCGCCCGCCGCGTCTTCACCTGGGAGAAGCTCATCGACGGCCCGCGCATCCTGCGCAAGCGCCCGCGCCCCTCGGTCGACGACGTCGCCGTTCTGCAGTACACCAGCGGCACCACCGGCACCCCCAAGGGCGCCATCCTCACCCACGGCAACCTGCGCGCGAACGCGGCGCAGGGCCAGGCCTGGGTGCCGGGCCTCAAGCTCGGCAAGGAGACGTTCTACGGCGTGCTCCCCCTGTTCCACGCCTACGGCCTCACGCTCTGCCTCACCGTCGCCATGAGCATCGGCGCCAAGCTCGTGCTGTTCCCGAAGTTCGACGTGACGATGGTGTTGGATGCGGCCAAGAAGTCGCCCCCGACCTTCCTGCCCGCCGTGCCGCCCATCTACGACGCCCTCACCCGCGTCTCCAAGCGCCGCCGGGCCGGCCTCTCGCACATCCGTTTCGCGATCTCCGGGGCGATGAGCCTCCCGGTCGCGACCGTCGAGCGCTGGGAGGAAGCCAGCGGCGGCCTCCTCGTCGAGGGCTACGGCATGACCGAGACCAGCCCGCTCGCCGTCGGCAACCCGATGGGCCCGAGCCGCCGCCCCGGTACCGTGGGTGTGCCGTTCCCGAGCACCGAGATCCGCGTCGTCGACCCCGAGAACCCCGAGGTCGACCGCCACGAAGGCGAGGCCGGCGAGCTGCTGCTGCGCGGCCCGCAGGTGTTCCAGGGCTACTGGAACCGCCCCGACGAGACCGCCGCCACCCTTCTCGCCGACGGCTGGCTGCGCACCGGCGACATCGTCACGGTCTCCCCCGACGGCTACGTCTCGGTGATCGACCGCATCAAGGAACTCATCATCACCGGCGGCTTCAACGTCTCACCCTCCGAGGTCGAAGAAGTGCTGACGAGCCACCCGGATGTCGACGCCGCCGCCGTGGTCGGAATCCGCCGCGCGAGCGGAACGGAAGACGTCTCCGCCGCCGTCGTCGCCCGCGAGGGCGCGACCCTCGACACCGAGGCGCTGCGCGAGTTCGCCCGCACCAAGCTCACGGCCTACAAGGTGCCGAAGAAGATCGTCGTGCTCGACGAACTGCCGCGGTCACTCGTCGGCAAGGTCGAGCGACGCAAGGTCCGCGACATCCTCGTGGCCCGGAAGGACTGACCCGGCCCGCTCCACGAACGCGTCGACCGCGTCGAGGATGGCTGGTGCGAACCACGCGCGGTTGCGGCGTTCGGGGCCCCGTGGTTCGAGGATGCCGCGTTCCACCAGCGTCTCGATGGCGGTGTACGCCGCGGCCAGGGTCACCCCGAGGGCCGGCACGGTGAGCTTCGCGTCGATCACCGGGTTGTCGAGCACGACCGCGACGAGGTCGCGCGAGCTGGCGTGCGATCGGACGCCGACCATGCGGTGGTCCCAGTCGTCGCGAGTGATCGCGAGCGCGGAGGCGAGCGCCCGCGCGTTCTCGACCGTCGCCTCGACGGCGCGGGCGAGCACGAGCACGATCGGGTTGGCGTCCCCGGCGGCATACGCAGCGATCGCCGCGCGGTAGGCCTCCTCGTCGGCGAGCAGGCCGCCCGAGATCGGCAACGGCACGACCGGGGTGCTGAGGCGTGCCGCGAGCACGGCGCGCGCGGTCCGGGCGTTGCCGAGGAAGAACGGCCGCCGTGCCACCAGCCAGGCGTGGTCGAGCGCGGCCGGCACCAGCAGGGTGCGTCCGTCGAGCGACAGCTCGGCCGCGACGTCGCCGCCCGGATCGATCGCCTCGTGCACGGCGGCCACGTCGTGGGGCGCGTCGAGCGCGGTCAGTGTGGCCTCGAGGACGGATGCCGCGTCCCGCGCGCCCGCGGAGGCCGCGAGCCCCAGGCGGGCCAGCCCCGTCTCGCGCGCATCCGCCGCGAGGCCGGCGAGGGCCGCGCTGGCCGCGCTCTCTGCCCGCGCGAAAGTGGCGGCGAACACGGCGTCGTCGTCCGTGAATTCGGCACGGAACTCCTCGAGCGCGACGGACGCCCTACCGGAGGCCTCGAGGGTGGCGGGGTCGAGTGTCGCGGCGATGTCCGCGGGGGTGAGCAGCACGCTGTGTCCAATAGGGAAGAGAAAAGGGGAGCAACGCCATGCTAGGCGCTGCTCCCCCGGTTAGCCGCGGCCATCGGATTAGTCGGCGAGGATGCCGTAGAGGGCACGGCGCGCCTCGTCCAGCTTGGTCACTGCCTCGGCACGCTGCGCGTCGGTGGCGGCGAACCGGAACTGGTGCACCACGCCCATGAGCTTCGCGACGCTCTCGTGCAGGCCCGCGTCGGCGTCGGTGCGCTCGGTGACGCTCGCCCAGACGCGGTCGAGTTCCTCGGTGTGGGCCTCGACGTAGGCGCGCCCCTCGGCGGTGAGCTGGAACTCGGTGCGGCGGCCCTCGCCGACGCCCTCGATGAGTTCCTCGTCGACGAGCTGCTGCAGTGTCGGGTACACCGAGCCGGGGCTCGGAGTCCAGGTACCGCCGCTCCTCTCGGCGATGTCCTTGATGAGCGCGTAGCCGTTGTACGGCTTCTCTTTCAGCAGGGAGATGATCGCGAGCCGGACGTCGCCCCGGCGCTTGCGCTGCGGCCCGGGTGGCATAAAGCCGCGCGGTCCGAACCCGCCGAAGCCGGGGCCGAAACCGGGGGCGCCGGCGGCGAAGGCGCGCATGCGCTCTCCGCGTCCGAAGCCGCGAGGCGTGTGGCCCTCTCCGCGCTCGTGGCGGTGATGGTCGTTCGTGTGGAAGTCGCTGTTCATAGCGGTTCCGTCCTTTCGTCAGATTCGCCGACCGTTCGTCGGCGATGTAGTAACGATATATCGGTATCTATCGGAACGCAAGAGCAAACTTAAAAGAAAAACGCCCGGAGGCCGTCAGGCATCCGGGCGTCACTACCACGACGACTATTCGTCGAGAGCGAGTTCCTTGGGCAGCTCGAGCTCCTTCGAGCTCAGCTCTTCGACGTTGACGTCCTTGAAAGTGAGAACGCGTACGCTCTTCACGAAGCGGTCGGAACGGTAGACGTCCCACACCCACACGTCGTTCATCGTCAATTCGAAGTAGAAGTCGTGCTCGGTGTCCTGGCGCACGAGTTCGACCTCGTTCGCGAGGTAGAAGCGGCGTTCCGTCTCCACGACATAGCGGAACTGCCCCACCACGTCACGGTATTCGCGGTACAGGGCTAGCTCGACCTCGCGGTCGTAGTCTTCGAACTCGTCTTCGTCCATCGTCTGACAATCCTAAGCCGAAGTCTTGAGCCACGTGCGCCGGTGCAGATCCGTCGCGCCGAGCTCGTCGATCGCGGCGAAGTGCGCCGCGGAGCCGTAGCCCTTGTTGCCGGCCCAGCCGTAGCCGGGCAGGCGGCCGTCGGCCTCGATCATCAGGGTGTCCCTGTGCACTTTTGCCACGACGGATGCCGCGGCCACCGACGCGCAGTCGCGGTCGGCCTTCACGCGGGTCTGAACCCGCAGTGGTGCCTGCAGCGCCGGATTCAACCAGTCGTGCGACCCGTCCAGCAGGATGACGCTCTCGTTGACGAGCGCCCCGGCCTGGTGCATCGCGACGAGCCCGCGTTTCGCCGCGAGCCCGAGGGCCGCGACGATGCCGATCGCGTCGACCTCGTCGGCCGACGCCAGCCCGACCGCCGTGTGCACCGCCCAGGCGACGGTGAGCGGCTCGAGTTCCACGCGCCGCTTCTCGCTGAGCATCTTCGAGTCGCGCAGTCCGACCGGGTGTGCACCGACCGCCTGGTCGACCAGACAGAGTCCGACCGCGACCGGCCCGGCAATCGCGCCCCGGCCCACCTCGTCGATGCCGATGACGTAGCGCGCCCCGGCCCGGTGCATCGCCGTCTCGACCTCGAGGGTCGGGTCCGTCACCGCCATGTCAGTCCTTCGCGGCGTCGACACCGCGGAAGACGATGGGGTAGTTGTCGAGCCAGGTCCAGCGGTCGAGCGGCCAGGTCACCAGCACCGCGCGCCCCACGACGTTGTCGATCGGCACGAAGGCGGTCTCGGGGTCGAGGGCGTAGTGGTACGAGGAGTCGGCCGAGTCGTAGCGGTTGTCGCCCATCACCCAGAGCGAGTCCTCCGGCACGGTGATCGTGAAGTCGTTCGTCGTGGCCTTGGTGGCGTTGCCCAGCTCGGTGTACGGCTCCTCGAGCGGGACGCCGTTGACGAGCATCTGGCCGAGGTCGTTGCAGCAGGTGACGAGGTCGCCCGGCAGGCCGATGACGCGCTTGATCAGGTGGTCGTCGCTGTCGGGCGCGCTGAGTCCGACGAAACCGAGCACGGCGTCGATCCCGGCGGCCACGGGGTTCTGGTTCTTCGGCACGGGCACCCCCAGCCATCCGCCCGGGTCGGTGAAGACCACGACGTCGCCGTGGTCGATGGGTACGACGTCGGGCTCCAGCAGGTTGACAATGATGCGGTCGTCGACATGCAGCGTGTCCATCATCGATTCCGAGGGGATGTAGAACGAGCGGATCAGGAACGTCTTGATCAGGAACGAGATGAGGAGGGCCGCGAGAAAGATGAAGAGGATGTCGCGGAGGAACAGCTTCACTCCGCGCGTCTTGCGCTGCTTGTCCGTGAGACGGGGCTTCCCCGTCGTGCGCCGGCTGTCTTCGTCGGCGCTCGTCGCGCCAGCCGGCTGTAGTTCGCTTGTCATTAAACCCCTGAGCTCCCTGCCAATTGTATTCGGCAGGGAGCTCAGTAGTTCACCCGGGGGGGTGTGGGTCTCAAGTTAAGAGAGACGCTTACGCGTCGCGCTTCTCCTTGATCTTCGCCTTCTTGCCACGCAGGTTGCGCAGGTAGTACAGCTTCGCGCGACGGACGTCACCGCGGGTGACGACCTCGATGTGGTCGATGACCGGCGAGTGCACGGGGAAGGTGCGCTCTACGCCGACCTGGAAGCTGACCTTGCGGACGCAGAACGTCTCGCGGACGCCCTCGCCCGAGCGGCCGATGACGACACCCTGGAAGACCTGGATACGCGAGCGCGTGCCTTCGATGATGTTGACGTGCACCTTGACGGTGTCACCGGCGCGGAAGGCCGGGATGTTGTCCTTGAGGGAAGCCGCATCAACGGCGTCGAGAATATGCATGGTATTCACTCTCTGCAACCGCCACAGGTCGATCACTTTTTGATAATTCTTGAAGTAAGGAGGCGTGCGTCACGTGACCACGTTTCCCCTGTGGCAGAAACGTGCGGAAGCACAAAGATCAATCATCGCATAAATTGCGCGATTGCCGCCACTTCGCCGGGCGCCTCAGCGGTCGGGCAGCTCCTCGCGGGTGCCGTCCGGGTTCACGATGATAACGCGGCCCGAGGCCGGCCCGGGTTCCGGCGTTTCCGCGCGGTAGGTTCCGACGTCGATCGGATCGAGCGAGAGGGCGGCCTGCACTCGCGTACGGGTCTCGCGGAACAACTGCCAGACGGCGTTCCAAAAGGCGACGAGCGCGATCAGCACGATGACGACGGAGAGGGCGCCCGAGGTGGCGAAGCCGTAAGCGATGATGGCGATGTGCCACGCTCCGAGGACGGCCGCATCCGTCCAGGACACCGCGCGGGCTTCACGCACCGCTTTCCGTGCGGTCGTGAGACCGGCGACAGCCAGCATCACGACGAAAAGCACGGGGCAGAGCACGAGATACAGCAGGAAATCCCAGCCCACGCCGTCGAGGATGATACCACGGCCAATTAGCACCCACGAGGGCAGCACAATTGCTGCGATAAACTGCCAATAGAACAGTGCTCGACGGAGATACATGCTTTAAGGGTAGCCTCATGCTGGGCTCGACCACGAATACGGGGTAATTGCGGCAATGAAAGACCAATCGGCACTCCTCCCGAGTTTGGCGACCATTCGCACGGAACCTGTGCAGCAGCGCAGCAGCGAGCGAATCACCCTCCTCCTCGACACCGCAGCCTCCCTCATCGACGAGAAGGGCATCGACGGACTCACCACGAGCGATGTCGCCGCGCGCTCGCGCTCGTCGGTCGGAGTCGTCTACCGTTATTTCCCCAACATCCAGTCCTTGCTGCGCGCCCTCGCCGCCCGCAACATGGAGCGCTTCCTCTCCGCCACGTTCACCGTGGTCGATGAGAACCCCAGCGAATGGCTCGGCGAACTCGACCTCATCCTCGACGTCTACGCGCAGCTCTCGCGCTCCGAACCGGGCTTCCGCGCCCTGCACTTCGGCGGCGTGATCGACGAGCGGTTCATCGACAGCAACGTCAACTCGAACAAAGAGCTCGCCACCCAGATCCTGCAGTTCATGGGCGAGCGGTACGACCTCCCCACGACCGAGGACTTCGTCGTCGATCTGGATGTCGCCATCGAGATCGCCATGGCGCTGATCAACCGCGCGTTCCGCATCGACCGCGACGGCGACGAGCGGTACCTCGAGAAAGCCCGCGTCGTCGTGCGCGACGTCCTCGAGCCGTACCGCACCAATAGCGCCGCCTGACAGCACTTCTCTAAGTTTTCGGAGCTCTGAGTTTCGCACTCTGGGTTTCTGCAGCTCTGAGCTTCGGCAGCAGGTGCCGTCTAGACTGGCAGCACCATGATTGAACTGCGCACCCCCGCCGAAATCGAACAGATGGCCGTCGCGGGGGCCTTCGTCGCCAGTGTCCTCGAAGCAACCGCGGCCGCCACCGACGTCGGCGTCAACCTGCTCGAGCTCGACAAACTGGCCCACAGCATGATCAGGCAGCGTAAGGCCGAGAGCTGCTACATCGACTACCACCCCTCGTTCGGCGCGTCGCCGTTCGGCAAGGTTCTGTGCACGTCGGTCAACGACGCCGCGCTGCACGGACTCCCCCACGACTACCGGCTGCGCGACGGCGACGTCGTGAGTCTCGACTTCGCGGCATCCGTCGACGGCTGGGTCGCCGACTCCGCGATCACGCTCACCGTGGGCACGCCCCGCGACGAGGACCTCGCGCTCCTCGCCACCGTCGAGCTCGCCCTCGAGGCGGGCATCGCGGCCGCCCAGCCCGGCGGCAAGATGGGCGACGTGTCCGCTGCGATCGGCCAGGTCGCGCACGCGGCCGGCTACGCGGTGAACCTCGACTTCGGCGGACACAGCGTGGGCCGCACCATGCACGGCGACCTGCACGTGCCCAACGACGGTCGCCCGAAGCGCGGATTTCCACTGCGCGAGGGCCTGGTCTTCGCGATCGAGCCGTGGCTCATGCTCGGCACCTCGAAGATCTACACCGACAAAGACGGCTGGACACTGCGCAGCGCCGACGGCTCGCGCGCCGCACACGTGGAGCACACCGTCGCGATCACCGCTGACGGTCCGCGGGTGTTGACGGCGCGCTCCTAGCCCGGGTCCCCGACTGCCGACTGCTCGACTGGTCGACTGGTCGACAGGACGGTTCAGCCCCGTCGCACCTCGAACAGGACGATTCGCGCTCGCAAGAACCGGTCGACCTGTCGGGCGGGTGATCCCGCGGGCCCGCTACTCCCCGAGCAGATCCGGCCGCACGCGTCTCGTGCGCTCGAGCTGCTGCTCGTGACGCCAGGCGGCGATCGCGCCGTGGTTGCCGCTCAGCAGCACCGGCGGAACCTCGAGGTCGCGCCAGACGCCGGGCTTCGTGTAGCTCGGGTATTCGAGTAGCCCGTCTTCGTGGCTCTCCTCGGTGAGGCTCTCGGGGTTGCCGACGACACCGGGGACGAGCCTGCCGATCGCCTCGATCATCGCCATGACGGCGACCTCTCCCCCGTTGAGCACGTAGTCGCCGAGGCTGACCTCGCGCACGCGCGCACGCGTGGACGTGTGGGCGATGACGCGCTGGTCGATTCCCTCGTAGCGGCCGCAGCCGAACACGAGGTGCGGCTCGAGGGCCAGCTCGCGGGCGGTGGCCTGCGTGAACCTCTCGCCGGCGGGCGACGGGAAGATGACGACGGATGACGCGTCCGTGAGCACCTCGTCGAAGGCCTCGCCCCACGGCTCGGGCTTCATCACCATTCCGGCGCCGCCGCCGTAGGGGGTGTCGTCGACCGTGCGGTGCCTGTCGTGCGCGAAGTCCCGCAGGTTGTGCACGCCGAGGTCGATGATGCCCTTCTCGCGCGCCTTGCCGAGCAGCGAGATGTCGAGCACCCCGAAGAACTCGGGGAAGATGCTGATGATGTCGATGCGCATCGGCCTAGCTTTCGGCAGGCGCGGGGGTATCGCTTTCGGGGGCGTCGGACGCGGCATCCGGCTCGATGTATTCGACGAGCTTTTCGGCGCCGGGCTGTTCCTCGTCGGGGAGCTCTTCGAAGAGCCCGACGGGAGGCGTGACGGTGAGGGTGCCGGCCTTGACGTCGACCGCGGTGACGATCGCCTTGACGAACGGCACGAGGACGTTGCCGTTGTCGGTCTTGACCGTGAGCAGGTCCTGCGCCGGGAAGTGATCGATCTCGGCGACGGTGCCGACCTTCACGCCGTCGCGGAGAACCGTGAGTCCGACCAGCTGGTGGTCGAACCAGGCGTCTTCTTCATCGGGGATCTCGGCGAGGTCGTGGTCGATCCAGAGGATCGCCTTGATCAGCGTCTCGGCGACCGAGCGGTCGGGGACGTCCTTGAAGAAGGCGACGGCGTGGCTGTTGTACCACTTGAGCTCGATGAGCTCGATCGTCTTGTTGTGCCAGGCCGAACTCGTCGGGACCTGGAGAGTGAAAACGGATCCCGGGGTGAAACGACCGTCCGGGTCATCCGTGAACATCTCGACTTTGATGCCGCCCTTGAGGCCGTGCGCCTTGGTGAGGCGACCGACTCGCAATTGCGACTTGTTGGACTGTGCTGCTGCTGCCACCGGATTAGAAGTCGGTGTCAACCACGTCGACGCGCACCTTGCGACCGTCGGCGAGAGCCGTGATCAGGGTGCGGAGCGCCTTGGCGGTGCGGCCTGCGCGGCCGATCACACGGCCGAGGTCCTCGGGGTGCACGCGCACCTCGAGGACCTCGCCGCGTGGCGAACTCTTAGCTGCTACCTGCACATCTTCAGGGTGATCGACGATCCCCTTGACGAGGTGTTCAAGAGCGGGAGCGAGCATAGTTGTTAGGCCTCGTCTGCAGTCGCTTCGACGGTCTCGGTGGACTCCTCGGCGGGAGCCTCCGCGACCTTCTCGGCGGGCTTCTCGGTCTTGGGCTTCAGAACCGGCTTCTTCTTCTCGTCGGAGACGAAGGCAACCTTGGGCTCCTTGGTCTTGACGGTCGAGACCGCGTTCTTGTCGCCCTTGAAGATGCCCCAGTCGCCGGTCAGCTTGAGGATCGCCTCAACCTGCGGGCTCGGCTGGGCGCCGACGGACAGCCAGTACTGGGCGCGAGCCGAGTCGACCTCGATGAACGAGGGGTTCTCGGTCGGGTGGTACTTTCCGATCTCCTCGATCGAACGGCCGTCGCGCTTGGTGCGCGAGTCGGCAACGACGATGCGGTAGAACGGTGCACGGATCTTGCCCATGCGCTTCAAACGAATCTTTACAGCCACAATTCTCCTGAGATAAATGTTTTGGTGGCGAACTGCTAGCCGTGAGCGTGGGGGCACACTCGGCACAAAAGCTCTAAGGGATCCCTTCCGCACCTGATTAGAGGGTCGGGCGCGGAGGGCTCAACACACCATTCTGCCAGATAAACGGCCGATGCGGGAACAGCCGGGCGCTCTCAGGCCCGGTCAGCGGCGGCGAGTGCCGGACGGCGACGGCTCACCGCGACGCCGACGAGGCAGACGGCACCGCCGAGGATGGCGGTGAGGGCCGGGATCTCGCCGAAAACGACGAGGCCGAGCAGGATAGCGAGCGGCGGAACGATGTAGGTGGTGACCCCGAGGTGCCCGGCGGGCATGCGCGAGAGGGCGTACGCCCAGGTGCTGAAGGCGAGAGCCGTGGGGACGGCGCCGAGGTACACCACTCCCCCGATCGCGGCGGCGGGAGCGTCGGCGAGCGCGGAGACGAGTTCGCCCGCGAACGGCAGGCACGCGACGAGCCCGATGACACAGCCCAGCCAGGTGACCTGGGCCGCGGGGAGGCGCTTCAACGCCGGTTTCTGCATCAGGACTCCGGCGGCGTAGGTCACGGCCGCGACGAGCGCCCACACGACTCCGACGGGGTCCACACCCGCGGTACCGCCCGTACCGAATCCGATGAGCACGACGCCGAGGAACGCGATGCCCGCGCCGATGGCGAGCCATTTGGGAATGCCCTCGCGCAGGAACACCCCGGCACCGAGCGCGATGAGGATCGGCCCGATGTTCACGATCATGGCCGTGGTGCCGGCGTCGAGCGACTTCTCTGCGATGTTGAGGGCCACGTTGTAGCCGCCGAACCAGACGACGCCGAAACCGGCGATGAGCAGCCACTCCCGGCGGTCGGGCGCTACCCACTTTCGCCCGATGAGCAGCAGGCTCAGCAGCGCGGCACCGACGGCGAGACGGCCGAGAGCGAGGGCTCCCCCGCTGAAGTACGGCGCGGTGCCGCGGATCACGATGAAGGCGCTCGCCCAGGCGAGCACCGTCACCACGATGGCCACGGTCACCGCCGGGGTGAGGCCGGGCGCGCGGCCCGGAACAGGCACGGGGGACGTCGGGGTCATGCGTACGACGCTAGCGGCGGCATCCGACATTTCTTCTCAACCCGTGGATCATGGCAGTTCGTGACGCGGGATTGGCCGTGTTGCGCGCTTCTCGCCCCGAAACTTGCCACAATCGCAGGATGGACATCGAATTCGGCGCCTCGAAACGCTCGACCGTCGGCATCGAATGGGAGCTCGCCTGCGTGGACCACGCCAGCGGCGAGCTCACCCCTGCCGGTCCGGAGGTGCTCGCCCGGCTCGCCGACGACCCGGGCTCGCTGCCCCAGGTCACGGGCGAACTGCTCACCAACACGGTGGAGCTCGTGAGCGCTCCGCACGACCGGGTCGGCGACGCCGTCGACGACCTGCGCCGCATGGTGGAGCGCGTGCGCGAGGTGACCGACCCGCTCGGAGTCGACCTGATGTGCTCCGGCACCCACCCGTTCAGCCAGTGGTTCCAGCAGGAGGTGACGCCCGACAAGGAGCGTTACGCCACCCTCATCGACCGCACCCAGTGGTGGGGCCGCCAGATGATGATCTGGGGCGTGCACATGCACGTCGGCATCGAGGACCACCGCAAGGCGCTGCCGATCATCAACGGACTGCTGCCCTACTACCCGCACTTCCAGGCCATCTCGGCGTCGAGCCCGTTCTGGTCGGGCGAGGCCACCGGCTACGCCTCGAGCCGCACGATGCTGTTCCAGCAGCTGCCCACGGCCGGGCTCCCGCCCCAGCTCGGCAGCTGGGAGGAGTACGAGCGCCTGGTCGCCGACCTCACCCACGTCGGGGTCATCGACGACCACTCCGAACTGCGCTGGGACCTGCGGCCGTCGCCCAAGTGGGGAACGGTCGAGATCCGGTTCTGCGACGGGCTGTCGACCACGACGGAGGTGGCGTCGGTCGCGGCGCTCGCCCAGTGTCTGGTCGAGGAGCTCTCGCAGAAGCTCGACCGCGGCGAAGACCTGCCCACGCTGCAGCCGTGGTTCGTGCGCGAGAACAAGTGGCGCGCGGCCCGGTACGGCATGGAGGCGATCATCATCCTCGACGCCGAGGGCAACGAGACCCTCGTGACCGACGACCTGCGCGCGATCATGGAACGTCTCACCCCGATCGCCGATTCGCTCGGCTGTCTCGAGGAGCTGTGGGGCATCGAGAGAATCCTCGACGGCGGTGCGAGCTACCAGCGCCAGCTCGGGGTCGCCGCCGACACCGGCGGCAGCCTCAAGGCCGTCGTCGCGTCGCTCGTCTCCGAGCTGCGCGAGGGCGGCGCCTGAGGCTGCCCGCCCGCTAGGAGTTCTTCTCGTCGCGCCAGGCCAGCCAGTCGGCCACGCGCGCCGTGTCGTACTTCGGACCGGAGAGTCCCACGGTGAACAGGGTCGCACCGAGCGCGAGCTTCTCCTCGGCCTCGGCGGGGGTCGCCTTGCCGATCTCCGTCGAGATCTCGATCTGCGAGGTGTCCCGTCCCACGGACTCGCCGTGCTCGGCGAGGATGCCGAGCTTGCGCTCGAGGGTCGCGGCGTCGCCGAAGCTGTGCCAGATGTCGGCGTGCTTCGCGACGATGCGCAGCGTCTTCTTCTCGCCGCCGCCGCCGATGAGCACGGGGATCTTGCGGGTGGGTGCCGGGTTGAGCTTGCCCCAGCGGTCCTCGATCACGGGCAGCGCCTCGGCGAGGGCGTCGAGACGCTGGCCGACGGTGCCGAACTCGTAGCCGTACTCGTCGTAGTCACGCTCGAACCAGCCGGAGCCGGTGCCGAAGATGAACCGGCCGACGCCCGTGTCCTTCGCGCTGATGTGGTCGATCGTGCGGGCCATGTCGGCCTGCAGGTTCGCGTTGCGGTAGCTGTTGCAGTTGACGAGCGCGCCGATCTCGACGCGGTTCGTCTGCTCGGCGAGGGCGGCGAGCATGGTCCACGACTCGAAGTGCAGGCCGTCGGGCTCGCCGCTGAGCGGGTAGAAGTGATCCCAGTTGAACAGGATGTCGGCTCCGAGCTCTTCCAGCTCGGCGGCGGTCTCTCGGATGTGGGCGTACTCGGCATGCTGGGGTGCGATCTGCACGCCGATGCGGACGGGACGTGTGGCAGCGGTTGTCATTGCGCCAGCCTATGACGGCGCGACCCTTCCGAGCTCGATTCCCGCTGTGTCGAAGAACACGAGTTGCGAATCCGTGAGACCCGCGGTGGATGCCGCGGCGAGCCAGTTCGGCACGGCGGCGCCGTCGCAGCCGATCAGCGTGCTCGGTCCGGCCGTCGCGAGGATCCGGCCGTCGTCGCCCACCACCCAGCGTCCGCTGCCGCCGTTGCAGCCGTCGGAGCCGGTCCAGCTCCCGTCCTCCGCGAGTTCGACGAAGGGCTGGTCGGGCGAGTAGTCGCCCGCCGGTTCCCAGCGTCCGACGAGCGCGGCGGCATCGGCGGGCTCGACGCCGTCGGGGAGCGGCGCGGCCTCCGCGAAGAGCGCCTCGATCTCGGGCGTGACCTCGGGGGCGCGCAGGTAGTCGTCGCTGATGCTGTCGTTGGCCGGCGGGGCGCCGTCGACGCGGAGCACGGCCACCACGGCACCGTCGCTGTCGAGGAGTTCGACCTCGGCCGCGTCATCCACGAGCCTGAAGCCTCGCGCGGCGTAGAGCCACTCGAGCGACGCCACGGGGATCGCGGGGTTCTCGGTGAGACATCCGGTGCCGAGTCCTCCGGACACGTCGGCGAGGAAGGCGCCGCCCGCCGCCCGCCAGTCGCCGGTCGCGACTCCGCACGCGGTCCAGACCGTGAGGTCGCGCCCGTCGAGCCGCAGGTACGCCTCGTCGCCCGAACCGTCGGCCTCGGTGACGCGCCAGAGGTTGACGAGTGGCAGCGCGGACACGGCACCGGTCGACGCGGGCCCCGACTCGGGCGGAGTGGCGGCCGGTATCGAGGGCGGTGCCGCCACGCACCCGGTGAGCACCAGCACCGCGATCGCGACGGGGAAGACTCGTCTCATGCGGCGAGCCTAGGCGCGGGCGTGCCTGAGCGAAACCCAACGTTTTCGGGGGTTCGGACGTGCCGAGGGCTAAACCCGGCAGCGCGGTGCCCGATCGGCGTCACGCCGCCGGTCAAGCGACAGCGCGGCGCCGAATCAGCGGCGCAGCTTGGCTAGCGCCCGAGGAACTTCTGCAGCGACGCGAGTTCGTCCTCGCTCGGGCCGCCTGCCGGGGGCTTTGCGCCACCGAGGCCGAAGCCCGAGCCCTTGGGGGCGGCCGAGGCGGCGGGTCCGGCCGCGAGCGCGGCGTTCTCCGCGGCACGCTTGGCCGGGTTGCCCGACTTGGAGCCCTTCTTCTTCGGCGCCTGCTGCTTGCCGAACTTCTGGCCGGGGATCGGTCCCATGCCGGGGATGTTGGGCACGCCGCCCTTGGCGACGGTCTTCATCATCTTCGCCGCCTGGTCGAAACGGTTGACGAGGGCGTTGACCTCGGTCACCGTCGTGCCGGAACCGCGCGCGATGCGCACGCGGCGCGAGCCGTTGAGCAGCTTGGGGGTGCGGCGCTCGGCGAGGGTCATCGACTGGATGATCGCCTCGGTGCGGGTGATCTCCGACTCGTCGAAGTTGTCGAGCTGCTCGCGCATTCCCTTGGCGCCCGGCAGCATGCCGAGCATCGCCTTCATCGAGCCCATCTTCTTGAGCTGTTGCATCTGGCTGAGGAAGTCCTCGAGCGTGAAGCTGTCGGTCGCGAATTTCTCCGCGATCTTCATCGACTCTTCTTCGTCGAAGTTCTTCTGCGCCTGCTCGATGAGAGTCAGGATGTCGCCGAGATCGAGGATGCGGCTCGCCATGCGGTCGGGGTAGAAGGGCTCGAAGTCGTCGAGCGATTCACCCGTGGAGGCGAAGATGATGGGGCGACCGGTGACCGAGGCGACGGACAGGGCGGCGCCACCGCGCGCGTCGCCGTCGAGCTTCGTCAGCACGACGGCCGTGAAGTCGACACCGGCCTGGAAGGCCTTGGCCGTGGCGACGGCGTCCTGGCCGATCATGGCGTCGATCACGAAGAAGACCTCGTCGGGGTCGATGGCCTTGCGGATGTCGGAGGCCTGCTTCATCAGCTCGGCGTCGACACCGAGGCGGCCGGCCGTGTCGACGATGACCACGTCGTACTGTTTGTCCTTGGCGTACTTGAGCGCGTCCTTCGCCACCTTGACCGGGTCGCCGCCCTTGCTGCCGCCGAAGAACCCGCGGCTGGGCGTGGGGTCTTCGCCGGAGGTGTTGCCGGCCTCGGGCGCGAAGATCGCGACACCGGCCTGCTCGGCGACGACGGTCAGCTGCGTGACCGCGTTCGGGCGCTGGAGGTCGGCGGCGACGAGCAGCGGCGTGTGGTTCTGGCCGGCGAGCCACTTGGCGAGCTTGCCCGCGAGGGTGGTCTTACCCGCACCCTGCAGGCCGGCGAGCATGATGATCGTCGGTCCGGTCTTGGCGAACTCGATACGGCGCGCCTCGCCGCCGAGGATCGCGACGAGCTCGTCGTTGACGATCTGCACGACCTGCTGCGACGGGTTGAGCGCTTTCGAGACCTCGTCGCCGAGGGCGCGTTCGCGCACCTTGCCGGTGAAGTCCTTGACGACGTCGAGTGCGACGTCGGCGTCGAGCAGGGCGCGACGGATCTCGCGTACCGTGCCGTCGACGTCGGCGGGGCTGAGCTTGCCCTTGCCGCGCAGGTTCTTAAAGGTTTCCGACAGACGGTCGGAGAGATTTCCAAAGGTGGCCATGATCGCACCAGTTTAACCGCGCGCGGGCCGTCTCGCCGCGCGCTGACCGAACCCGAGAAAATTTTCCCCCGCGCGCACCCCGTGTCATACCCTGAAGAGATGCCTCTCATCGTGCCCTTCGGTACCGGATCGCCGTCCATCGACCCCAGCGCGTGGGTCGCCCCGAACGCCACACTCGTCGGCGCCGTCACCGTGGACGCCCACGCGAGCGTCTTCTACGGCGCTGTGCTGCGGGCGGACATCGGCGAGATCCACCTCGGCCCGGGCAGCAACGTGCAGGACAACGTGACGATGCACATCGACGGCGGCGGCCGGGTCGAGATCGGCTCGCGGGTGAGCGTCGGGCACGGCGCCATCCTGCACGGCTGCACCGTCGAAGACGACTGCCTCATCGGTATGGGGTCGACCGTGCTGAACGGCGCCGTGATCGGCGCAGGATCCCTCGTCGCCGCCGGCGCCGTCGTGCTCGAGAACACGGTGATCCCCCCGGGCTCGCTCGTCGTCGGAGTACCCGCCAAGGTCGCCCGCCAGCTCTCCGCGGGGGAACGCGCCGGCCTCGTCGACAACGCGCGCCGCTACGCCGAAATCAGCCCCGCCCACCGAGCGGCGAACGGCGGCTGAACGGGGTCGGCGGTGTGACGTAGCCTGAGCAGGCCGCTTCAGGGCACACCCCGACCCGCAAGGAACCACCCGTGACGTCTCTCGCGCCCGCCGGCCGCTACTCCGACTGGCAGCCCGCCCCCGTGCAACTCGTGGTCTCCGACCTCGACGGCACGTTCCTGGGAACGACGGAGACACCGTCGACGACGGTCACGGATGCCGCGGCCGCCCTAGTCGCAGCCGGTATCCGTTTCTCGTTCGCCACGGGGCGTCTGCCCGCCGGACTCCCCGACCTTGCCGAACTCGCTGCCGGCCCGCACATCGTGCACAACGGTGCCCAGGTCGTCGAACAGTCGCCGGCCGGCCACGCGACCACCTTCTCCCTCGCCCCGGAACAGGCGACGCTGCTGGCCGCGGTCTGCCGCCGGTACGACGTCTACGCCGAGTTCTACACCGAGGCGGGGTTCTACGTCACCAGCCGCGACCCGCTGGCCGACGGCGCGTGGGAGCTGATGATGGGCAGCCCGATCGGCATCGTCACCGACGAGGTCATCGCGGCCACGACGATCCTCAAGGCCACCATCGCCGACTACACCGGAGTGCACACCCCGGCGCTCATGGTCGAGATCGCCGCGATCGGACTCGCCGGCGAGGAGTCGACCGCACCCGCCCTGCCCGACGCCGTGTTCATCAACGCGACGGCGCCCGGCGTCTCGAAGGGCGCCACCCTCCGCTGGCTCTGCGACCGGCTCGGCATCCCTCTTGCCGCGGTCGCCGCGATCGGCGACGGCCGCAACGACTCGTCGATGTTCCAGATCGTCGGCACCGCGATCGCGATGGGCAGCGCCCCCGACGACGTCGTGGCACTCGCGCACTTCGTCGCGCCCGACGTGTTCGACGACGGTGCCGCCGTCGCGATGCGGGCGCTGCTCGAGGCCCGCGCGGACGACGCGGCCTGACTAGACCGCTCGGCCTGGCTAGCCGACCAGGTGCTGCACGAAGACGTGCGGCGTGAAACCGGTGAGGTCGTTGACGCCCTCGCCCTGCCCGATGAGCTTGATCGGGATGCCGGTGCGCTCCTGCACGGCGAGCACGAACCCGCCCTTGGCCGACCCGTCGAGCTTGGTGATGACGAGTCCGGTGACACCGGCGCTCTCGATGAACGCCTCGGCCTGGGCGACGCCGTTCTGCCCGGTGGTCGCGTCGAGCACGAGCAGCACCTCGGCGATCTCGGTCTGCTTCTCGATCACGCGGCGGATCTTGCCGAGCTCGTCCATGAGCCCGCTCTTGGTCTGGAGGCGGCCGGCCGTGTCGATGATGGCGATCTCGATGCCCTCGCGCTGGGCGCGTTCGACTGTTTGGAAGGCGACGGATGCCGGATCCTGGCGCTCCTGCTGCGGTCGCACGATCTCGGCCCCGCCGCGTTTCGCCCAGGTGGCGAGCTGCTCCACGGCAGCCGCGCGGAACGTGTCCGCCGCCCCGACGACGACGGTGCGGCCGAGGGTGGTGAGGAACTTGGCGAACTTGCCGATGGTCGTGGTCTTGCCGACGCCGTTGACGCCGACGACCAGCACCACGGCGGGACGCGCGGAGAGATGGAGCGTGGGATCGTGTTTGGCGAGGCGTTCTTCGAGGCTCTCGCGCAGCATCCGCCGCAGGTCTTCGGGGTCTGTCGTCTTGAATCTGGCGACGCTGGCCCGGAGTTCGTCGACGATCGATTCGGTGATGTCGGGGCCGAAGTCGGCGACGAGCAGGGCGTCCTCGAGCTGCTCCCACGTGGTGTCGTCGATCGTGGGGCGTGCGAACATGCCGCGCAGAGCGTTGCCGAGCGACCAGGGATTCGAGCGTTCAGCCATGTGCCGATTCTACCGACGCGAGCGCGAGGGGCCGCGCCAGCTAGTCTGGCCCACACGACACTCACCCGGGGGAACCGATGACCGTGCAGACTCTCAGGCCTCAAGCGCCGCCGCTCTCGCAGTACGGCGTGGGCGTGCTCGCCCTCGTCGCGATCGTGATCGTCGCCAGCCTGTCGTACGACGACGCCCTGCTCGCCTTCTTCTGGTTCGGCGCGGGGACGCTCGTGCTGATCGCCGTGGTCGCCGTGTTCCTCGCGCTCCACCGGCAGAACTCGTCGATCTCGCTGGAGCCCGGCGCGGTCTGGCACCGCAGCCTGTTCGGGCGCACACGACGCGTCGACGCGACATCCGTGGCGACCGTACTCGTCATCGACAGCTACTCGACCCTGGTCAACCCGATCTCCCGCACGCGTGCCCACGAACCGACGACGTTCTTCCTCGACCACACCGGGGCGACCGTCCTGCGCCTGCGTGGCAGCCTGTGGAGCACCGAGGCGATGAGCGCCGTCGTCGCCTCGGTCACCGCCGTCACGCCCGCCCGGGTCGTGAACGAGATCTCGGCGACGCCGCAGTCGGTGAGTGCCCAGTACCCGCGCGCCATCAGCTTCTTCGAGGCACACCCGATGCTCGTCGCCGTGATCGTCAGCGCGACGGCTCTTGTACTCCTGATCGTTGTGCTCGTCGCCGTCGCCTTCGCCCTCTCCTAGCGAGGCCGCTGTCGAGACCGCTTTCCTAGCGACATTGAGGTCCGCTCGATAGCGTTGCACGATGAGGATCACCGATACCAGCGACCTGTGGTGGAAGACCGCCGTCATCTACTGCCTCGACGTCGAGACGTTCATGGACTGGAACGACGACGGGGTCGGCGACTTCGAGGGCCTGTCGCACCGCATGGACTACCTCGCCGAACTCGGTGTCACCTGCCTCTGGCTGATGCCCTTCTACCCGACGCCCGACCAGGACGACGGCTACGACATCTCCGACTTCTACGGCGTCGACCCGCGGCTCGGCAACCACGGCGACTTCGTCGAGGTCGTCCGCACCGCCCGCGACCGGGGTATGCGCGTCATCATCGACCTCGTCGTCAACCACACCTCCGACAAGCACCCGTGGTTCCAGGCCGCGCGGTCGAGTAAGAGCTCCCCGTACCGCGACTACTACGTCTGGCGTGACGAGCCGCCGGCCAACCCCGCCGCCTCGGTTTTCCCCGGCGAGGAGTCGGGCGTCTGGAACTTCGACGAGCGCACCGGCCAGTACTATCTGCACAGCTTCTACAGCCACCAGCCCGATCTCAACGTCGCGAACCCCAAGGTGCGCGAGGAACTCGAGAAGATCATCGGCTTCTGGCTGCAACTCGGTGTGTCCGGCTTCCGCGTCGACGCCGTGCCGTTCCTGCTCGACCCCAGCGGCGTGATGCCGGGCAAGGGCGAGCTGACCGACCCGATGGGGTTCCTCCGCTCGCTCCGTGCCTTCCTCGGCCGCCGCTCGGGCGAGGCGATCCTGCTCGGCGAGGCGAACCTGCCGCACGAGGACCAGGTCGACTACTTCGGCGGCGAGGACGGCGACGCTCTGACCATGCAATTCGACTTCGTGGTGATGGCGAACCTCTACCTGTCGCTCGCCCGCGCCGACGCGCGGCCGCTCGCGGCGGCGCTGGCCGACCGTCCCCCGATCGCCATCGGGTCGCAGTGGGCGAACTTCGTGCGCAACCACGACGAACTCACCCTCGACAAACTGAGCGACGACGAGCGCGAGGAGGTCTTCGCCGCGTTCGCCCCCGAGCAGAGGATGCGCGTCTACGACCGCGGCATCGTGCGACGTCTGCCGCCCATGCTCGACGGCGATCCCCGCCGCATCCGCATGGTGTACAGCCTGCTCTTCTCGCTCCCGGGCACCCCGGTTCTGTTCTACGGCGAGGAGCTCGGCATGGGCGAGAACCTCGACATCCCCGGGCGGCAGTCGGTGCGCAGCCCGATGCAGTGGACCGCCGAGAAGAACGGCGGCTTCTCGAACGCCCGACCCTCCCGGCTCGCGGCCCCGGTCACCGGCGGCGGCTACTCCCCCGAGCACGTCAACGCCTCGGTGCAGCGTCACGACCCCGATTCGATGCTGCGGTTCATGCGCACCCTCATCGAGCGATACCGGGCGTCGGCGGAGATCGGCTGGGGCGATTTCACCCTGCTCGAGCAGGACGACCCCGCCGTGCTCGCGCACCGGGTGACGGGAGCCGAGGGCACCATGGTCGCGGTGCACAACCTCGGCCCCGAACCGACGACGGTCACACTCGCCCTCGATCTCGACGACGACCACCGTCTGGTGGACCTGCTCCTCGACGGCAGCATCACCACCCCCTCGCCGAAAGGGCGGGTCGAACTCGCCCTCGAGGGCTACGGCTATCGCTGGCTGCGGGTACTCGCGCCGGGAGAGAAGCGCCTGAGCTGACGCGCCGGAATGTGCCCGCGGCGTAGTCTTGTCGGCATGCAGACGGTCACGCCCTCGAGGGCGAACTACGCACGGTCGGTCCTCGCGACTTCCGGCATCGCGGTGCTGTTCGTGGTGATCGCGTTCGGCCGGCTCCGGGGCGAATCGCTCATGGTCGGCGTCGCCGTGATCGCCGTGACGTTCGCGGTCATGTTGCTCGGCGTCTTCCTGTTCTTCCACAACACGAAAATCGTCTGCGCGCCGGGGCGCATCGTCCGTTCAAACCTGTTCGGCGCGAAAACCGAGATCGGCACATCGGATGTCGGAACCGTCGTCCTGGTCGAACGTCTCACGGGCGCCACCCAGCAACCGGCCCCGTCGCTCCTCCTGCTCGACGAGGGCGGCAAGCCGCTCCTCCGGCTGCGCGGGGAGCTCTGGTCGATCGACGCCATGGGCGCCGTGGGCGGGTCGATGCTGCAGACGCCCGAGGTCATCTCGGAACCGATCACGACCGGCGAGCTGCGCCGGCGCCACCCGCTCTCGATCCCCCTGTGGGAGGCGCACCCCGTCGTCACGAGCCTGCTCGTCGCGCTCGCGATCGTCGTCGCGGTCGCCGTCATCGCCTTCGTGATCGCCTAGCGCCTCCCGGCGTCACTCGCGGACACCGTTCACCCGGGTGCGGCAGGATAGAAGCATGACTCTCGCCTTCATCCGCCACGGACAGACCAATTGGAACTTCGAGAAGCGGCTGCAGGGGTCCACCGATATCCCGCTCAACGACACCGGACGCGAGCAGGCCCGCGCCGCCGTCGCCGTGCTCGACGGCGTGGACTGGGAAGTGATCGTGAGCTCGCCGCTCAGCCGCGCCCGCGAGACCGCGGCCATCATCGCCGCCGGCCTCGACATCGAACTCGGCCCGGCCTACGACGAGCTGGTCGAGCGAGACTACGGCGAGGGAGAGGGCGCGACCGCCGAGATCATCGCCGAGCGCTGGCCGGACAAGGCGTACCCCGGCCTCGAGTCGCTCGACTCTGTCGTGGCGCGCGGAATCGCCGCACTCGAACGTATCGACGCCGAGTACGGCGACCGCAACACCCTCATCGTCTGCCACGGCACGATCATCCGCTACACGCTCGCCGCCCTGGCCGGCCGCGAGTTCGACCAGATCCTCAACGGGTCGGTCGCGACCTTCGAGCGTCAGGGCGAGGAGTGGCGCGTGCTGAGCGTCAACGACGAGCCGCTGACGGAGATCGTCAACTGAGGCGCGCCTAGGCGACCTTGCGCCGGTACGCCGCCATCGCGAACACGTAGGCGACCACGAGGATCCCGGCGCACCAGGCGAGCGCGACCCACAGGTCGCCGCCGACCGGTTGCCCGCCGAACAGGTCCTGGATCGAGTTGACGATCGACGTCACGGGCTGGTTCTCCGCGAACATGCGGACCGGTCCCGGCATCGACTCCGTGGGCACGAACGCCGAGCTGATGAACGGCAGGAAGATCAGCGGGTAGGAGAACCCCGTCGCCCCGTCCATCGTCTTCGCCGAGAGGCCGGCGACGATCGCGAGCCAGGTCAGCGCGAGCGTGAACAGCGCCAGGATGCCGAACACGGCGAGCCAGTCGAGCACGCCCGCCGATGTGCGGAACCCCATCAGCAGCCCGACGAGCACGATGATCACGACCGTGATGCCGTTCGCCACGAGCGACGTGAGCACGTGCGCCCAGAGTACCGACGACCGCGCGATCGGCATCGAGTGGAACCGCTCGAAAATGCCGCTCTGAAGGTCGGTGAACAGCCGCAGGCTCGTATAGGCGATGCCCGAGGCGATGGCGATCAGCAGCACACCCGGCAGGATGTAGTCGATGTACTCCTGCGAACCCGTGTCGATCGCCCCGCCGAAGACGTAGACGAACAGCACCATGATGGCGATCGGCGTGATCGCGGTGGTGATGATGGTGTCGGCACTGCGGAAGATGTGCCGCAGCGACCGGCCGAGCAGCACCGACGTGTCGGTGAAGAAGTGCGTGTTCATGACCTGTTCTCCCGTGTCTCGTCTGTTGCGTCGCTCCCCACGAGTGTGAGGAAGATGTCTTCCAGGGTGGGCTGCTTCTCGACGTACTCGACCGTCGCCGGCGGGAGCAGCCGCTTCAGCTCGTCGAGCGTCCCGTTCGCGATGATGCGCCCCTGGTGCAGGATCGCGATGCGGTCGGCGAGCTGCTCTGCCTCGTCGAGGTACTGCGTGGTGAGCAGCACCGTGGTGCCCCGGGTCGCGAGTTCGCGGATCACCCGCCACACCTCGAGTCGCGCTTCCGGGTCGAGCCCGGTGGTCGGCTCGTCGAGGAAGATCACCGACGGCTGACCGATCAGGCTCATGGCGATGTCGAGCCGGCGGCGCATGCCTCCCGAGTACGCAGAGACCTTCCGGGATGCCGCATCGGCCAGGTCGAAGCGTTCCAGAAGCTCGTCCGCGATCTGTCCGGCAGCGTCGAGGTGCCGCAGCTTGGCCACCAGCACGAGGTTCTCGCGTCCGCTCAGCACGTCGTCGACGGCCGCGAACTGCCCGGTCAGGCTGATCGACTCGCGCACCCGCTGGGGGTCGGCCGCGACATCCACACCGTTGACGGCGGCAACGCCGGCGTCGGGCTTCAGCAGTGTCGACAGGATGCGGATGATCGTGGTCTTGCCCGCCCCGTTCGAGCCGAGGAGCGCGAAGACGCTGCCGGGTGCGACGTCGAAGTCCACCCCGCGCAGCACGCTCAATTCTTTGTATGACTTTTCCAGGCCCCGCAACCGGATCGCGGGTTCCGTTGTGTTCATGGTTCGTCCTTTCTCTTCTCGGTGCGCCCGCGGTCAGCGGGCGCGGGTGATGGTGATGTCGCCGCGCGTGCGCACGCGCACCGCGACGGCCGTTTCGGGAGCGTCGGGCGCGCGGTCGCCGTCGAGCTCGTTGCGCACCCGGCCGTCTTTCGACGCGAGGTCGAGCCAGGCCGGCACACCGGGCAGCACGCCGACCTCGACGTTGCCGAAGCCGCCCTCGACCCGCACGGAACCACTCGCGACCTCGGCCAGCCGCACGCTGCCGTACGCCGACTTCACCGCGACCGAGGCGGCCGCGCGGTCGATACCGATGTCGCCGTAGGAGAGCTTCGCGTCGAGCTCGCCGCCGCTAGCCCCCACCGCGATCGAGCCGTACGAGGCTTTGAGGACCGCGTCGCCGGCGACGCTGCCGACCCGGATCTGGCCGTGGTCGGCGGTGACGGTGAGCCCGCCGGCGACGGCGTCCGCGGTGACGTTGCCGTGCCCGGCCCGCACCCACAGGTCACCGGCGGACGCGACATCCACCGCCCCCATCGATGCCTTGATGCGTGTCGCGCCAAGGGTGCCGATCGTGCGCACGTTGCCCATCGCGAGCTCTGCGGAGAGCCGGGAGCCGGTCGGGAGCTCGATTCTCAGGTCGACCGATTCACTCGGGCCGATCCAGCTGATGCGGGGGCGCGGGCCGATGACGGTGAGCCGCTGGCCGTCGAATTCGACCTTCGTCTCGGCGGCGCCGCGGCGGTCGACGGCCTTGGCGGGGTTGGTCGGCTCGACGGACACGACGGTCGTATCGCGGTCGGTCGCGACGACCTCGATGATGCCGACGGGCAGGTTGACGGCGAGGTCGATGGGGGTGGGTGTGTTGAATTCAGGCATGCTGGCGCTTCCCTTCCTGAGGGCATGACGGTGAGACCGCGCGGTCGCGCGGACGGTTGAACGAGGGACGGGGCTGTCTAGCGCGCCCAGCCCGCGAAATTGTCGCCGGTGCGCAGGGTGCGCTGCGCCGACCGGCGTTGTCTCGGTTCGAGTGCGGCGGCGACGGCCCGCACGAGCCAGGTGTTCACGGAGAGACCGTCGGCGGCCGCCGCGTCGTCGACCCGGGCCTTGAGGGCGTCGGGCAGACGGAGCGTCGTGCGTGAGGTGCTCTGGTCGTCGAGATCGACGGATGCCGCGGGCTGGTCGTCCCCGTCGGCATCCACGTGCGGCGCGGAAACCACGAACTCGACCTCGCGGCCGCGCAGCCGCAGGTCGACCGATCCCGGAGCGAGTTCGCGGGTGATCTCGCCGACCGCGGCCGAGAGCACGTCGAGCAGCACGAGCCGGGTGGCGGAATCCAGTCCGCCGGCGAGCCGTTCAGCGACGGCACGGGTGTCGTCCGTACCGTTCTCCGCGGTGCTCACCAGCTGACGCTGCAGGTCGTTGACGTACTGTCCGAGTTCCATGTCACCATAGTGACACCACAGTGGTGTCACGTCAAGCACCAATGGTGTCAGATCGTGGTGTCAGCCCTAGCTGGCGACTTCGACCACCGTCTCGGGCTCCTCGCGCACCACACGCTGACCGATGACGGCGCTGATGCCGTCGGCGCGCATCGACACCCCGTAGAGCGCGTCGGCGATCTCCATGGTGCGCTTCTGGTGCGTGATGACGATGAGCTGGGAGGTCTCGCGCAGGTCTTCGAAGATGGCGAGCAGGCGGCCGAGGTTGGCGTCGTCGAGCGCCGCCTCCACCTCGTCCATGATGTAGAACGGGCTGGGGCGCGCCTTGAAGATCGCGATGAGCAGGGCGACGGCGGCCAGCGACCGCTCTCCGCCGCTGAGCAGCGACAGGCGCTCGATCTTCTTGCCGGCGGGACGCACCGAGACCTCGATGCCCGTGGTGAGCAGGTTCTCGGGGTCGGTGAGGTGGATGCTGCCGGTGCCGCCCGGGAACAGCACGGGGAACACCGTGTCGAACGCGGCGCGGGTGTCTTCGAAGGCCGCCGCGAAGATGTCCTGCATCTTCTCGTCGATCTCCTCGATGATCGTGATGAGGTCTTTCCGCGTGTTGGTGAGGTCGGTGAGCTGCTCTGTCAGGAACTTGTGGCGCTGCTCGAGCGCCGCGAACTCCTCGAGGGCGAGCGGGTTGACCCGGCCGAGCTGGGCGAGCTTACGCTCGGCCCGGGCGAGGCGGGCCTGCTGCTCCTCTCGGACGAAGGGCATTCCGTCGCCCTGCTCGTCGCCGCTCGTCGCGTCGTCGGGGATCAGCTGCTCGGGACCGTACTCGGCCACCAGCACGTCCTCGACCAGACCGAGTTCTTCGCCGGCGCGTTCGAGCAGGGTGGAGAGCTGCAGCTTCTTCTCGTAGATCTGCATCTCGAGGCCGTGCACGTTCTCGCTCACCGTGGTGAGGCGTTCGCGCAGCGCGCGTTCCTGCGACCGGATCTCGGCGAGCTCGGCGTTCTGCTGGGCGCGCTCGGACTCGGCCGTCGCGAGTTCGAGGCGGGCGGCCGACACCGAGCGGTCGACGGAGTCGAGTACGGCGGGAAGCGCGGCGATGACGCCCTGCGCGGCCTGCACCTGGCGGCGGCGGATGACGGCGCGGCGGGCGGCCTCCTCGGCGGCCGCGCGCTCGGCATCGAGCTGGTCGGCGAGCTGCTTGGCCCGCAGTTCCTGGGCGCGCACGCGCTCGCGCGCGGTCTCGACCTGCAGGCGGGCCTCGATCTCCCGCTCGCGGGCGGCGTCGAGTTCGGCGTCGATGCCGTCTCGGGCGGCGACGTCGAGGATCGGACGCGGGCGCGACTGGGCGGTCTCGAGTTCGGACTGGGCGCGGGCGGCGCCGGCGACGGCGTCCGCGACGGTCTCGGCCGCGAGGCCCAGCCCGCGTTCGAGGCGCTCGGCTTCCGCCTCGGCCGCTTCGACCTGCACGCGGGCGCGGTTGAGCTTCTCGGTCTGCGCCGCCAGCTGCGAGTCGAACTCGCGCAGGCTGGCGAGGGCGCGCACCGACTGCTCTTTGGCGACCTTGACGGTTCCGCGCTGCTCGGCGAGGGCGAACTGGGCGCGCTCGATGAGCGAGGTGACCTCGGTGAGTCGGTGCTTCGCGGCGTCGCGGTCGGCGACGAGTTCGAGGCGGGAGCGCTTGGCACCCGAGCCGCCCTTGAGCACGTACCGGCTGAGCACGTCGCCCGCCTTGGTGATGACGGTGAGGGTGTCGGATGCCGCGGCGGACTCCCACACGGAGCGTGCGACGGCGAGATCGTCGGCGACCACGACGTCGGCGAGCAGTCCGAGCACGCCGTCGGGCGCGGTGACCACGCTCGGAGCGGAGACGGCGCCCGCGGGCAGGTCCACCGTGCGCGGGGCGACGGTTCCGGCGTCGGCGAGCAGCAACTCGACCCGGCCGAGTTCGTGCGACGCGGCGTGCGCGAGGGCGTCGGCCCCCGCGGAGCGGTCGTCGGCGAGCACGGCGTCGGCGAGGGAGCCCAGCGCGGCCGCGATCGCCGCCTCGAACCCGGGCTGCACCTGGATGTGTTCGGCGACCAGTCCGCGCACCCCGGCGAGCTTGGAAGCGACGAGAGCGCTCGAGCCGTCCTTCTGGTCGAGCGCGAGGGAGAGCGCGCCGACGCGGGCGCTCAGGGCGTCGCGTTCGCGCTCGTGGTCGTGCAGTTCTTCGCGCAGGCGGTCGATGTCGGACTCGGCCGCCACCACCTCGGCCTGCGCTGTCTGGTACAGGGCGTCGAGGTCGGTCTCGCTCGCGTCGGTGAGAGACGCGGTGTTCTCGATCTCGACGAGGTTGGCCGCGGCGGCCGCACCGCGGTCGCGGGCGGCGTCGAGGGCGTTCTGCTGGCGCAGGACCTCGCCGCGCACGGCGGCGAGCCGGGAGGCGGCGGTCGCGGCCTGCCCGGTGAGCTTGGAGATCTCGAGGTCGTGGCGTGAGACGAGCGAGCTCTGGTGCGCGATCTCCTCGTCGAGTGCGTCGAGGTTCGCGCGCGCCTCGACCGTCGCGGCCTGCGCCTCGCGCCAGGCCGTCTCGGCGTCGGCGATGGTGTCGGCGAGGCGCTCGGCCTCGTCGCGGGCATCGGCGACCATCGACGGCGTCACACCGGGCGCCTGGTCGGCGACCTCCGACTGCTGGCCGAGCAGCGCGAGCCGCTGGTTGGCGAGCGAGTAGAGGTTGCGCAGCCTCTCCTGCACCGATTCGAGGCCGAAGGCGGTGCGGCGGGCGAGGTCGACCGCGTCGCCGACCTGCTGCTGTTCGAGACGGTGCTCGCGCAGCTTGGCCTGGTCGAGCTGCTCCTGCAGCACGATGCGCTCGGTCTTGCGCTCCGACTCGCTGCGGCTCGAGGCGGTGATCGCGGCGCGCAGGTCGACGACCTCGTCGGCGAGCAGGCGGGCACGGGCGTCGCGAACGATGCTGGCGATCGACTGCGCCTCTTTGGCGATCTCGGCCTGATGGCCGAGCGGCTTGAGCTGGCGGCGGATCTCCCCGGCGAGGTCGCTCAGGCGGGTGAGGTTGGCCTGCATCGCGTCGAGCTTGCGGAGGGTCTTCTCTTTGCGGCGACGGTGCTTGAGGATTCCGGCGGCCTCTTCGATGAACCCGCGGCGTTCCTCGGGGCTCGCGCGCAGCACGGCGTCGAGCTGGCCCTGCCCGACGATGACGTGCATCTCGCGGCCGAGGCCGGAGTCGCTCAGCAGTTCCTGCACGTCGAGCAGCCGGCAGCTGTCGCCGTTGATCGCATACTCGCTGCCGCCGTTGCGGAACAGGGTGCGGCTGATCGTCACTTCCGCGTACTCGATCGGGAGAGCGCCATCCGCGTTATCGATCGTCAGGATGACTTCGGCACGGCCGAGCGGGCCCTTGGTCGAGGTGCCGGCGAAGATGACGTCTTCCATCTTGCCGCCGCGCAGCGACTTCGCACCCTGCTCGCCCATCACCCAGGCGAGGGCGTCGACGACGTTGCTCTTGCCCGAACCGTTGGGACCGACGACGCACGTGACGCCGCGCTCGAAGGCGAAGGTCGTCGGCTGAGCGAAGGACTTGAAACCTTTGAGGGTCAGGCTCTTCAGGTACACGAACCCACCTCTCCCCTCGGCCTAAAGTCTGGGTCAACGGTACCGGATTCGCGGGGCCGGACCGGTTGTACGCGCGGGCGGGCCGTTGTGCTGCCACCGCCACCCCGCGAGACTGGATCGATGACCAGCTTCAACGTTGAAGAACTGACCATCCCGTCTACCGTGTACGACGACGACGCGGCCGACTTCGTCGAGTCGGTCGTCGTACGCAACGCCGTCGAGACGGCGGGCTACGGTACCCCCGACCTCGCCTACACCCCGGCCGAGGTACTGCCCGGCTGGCTCGACACCGAGCACTCCCCGCGGCGCCTGTTCGGCGTGCGGGTCGACGGGAAGATCGTCTCCCGAGGCATGTACGAGAGGGGCACCGCCGCCGACGCGCGGGTGGCGTGGGCGGTCGTCGAGGTGCTGCCCGAGTACCGCGGACGCGGCATCGGCAGCGCCGTCGCCGACCGCATCGAGCAGATCGCCCGGCTGGACCGACGGCAGCGCCTGCTCGTCTACGTGGTGTCGCCCGGTTCCGACGGAGGGCCCGACGGCCCCGGCGAGCGCCTCGTGCCGCCGACCGGGTTCGGCTCGCTGCCCGCCGCAAACCCCGAGGTGCGGTTCCTCACCGCGCGGGGTTTCCGCCTCGAGCAGATCGAGCGGGCGAGCCGCCTGGCCCTGCCGCTGGACGAGCACGAGCTGCGGGGGCTGGTCGCCGCGGCATCCATCGCCTCTGGCCTCGACTACGTCGTGCACTCCTGGATCGACCACACGCCCGAGGAATGGCGCGACGACGTCGCCCGTATGTACACGCGGATGAGCACTGACGCTCCCTCGGCCGGGCTCGACGAACCGGAGGACGTCTGGACGACCGAGCGGCTCCTCGAGAGCGAACGACGCAACGAGGCCGACCCGCGCTCGATGCTCACCGTGGCGGCGGAGCATCGGCCGAGCGGCCGGCTCGTCGGCTATTCGCAGCTGTCGGTGCCGCCCGAGCCCGACCGGGCCGTGATCCAAGACGACACGCTCGTGCTGCGCGAGCACCGCGGACACCGGCTCGGCATGCTCCTCAAGGTCGCCAACCTCGCCGCGCTGCAGCACAAGCGGCCGGGACACCCGTCGGTGATCACCTTCAACGCGGAGGAGAACCGGCACATGCTGCGGGTGAACGAGGAGCTCGGCTTCGTGCCCATCGGCTACGAGGGCGCGTGGAGGAAAGACCTCCTGTGACTCTCGTCTCGGTCGACGACCTCGCCATCCCCGCCTCGGTCGAGGAGCCGGGTGCCGAGGCGTTCATCGAGATGACCCGCGTGCGCAACCGCATCTCGGTCGAGGCCACGGGCGGCTACGACCTCGCCGTGACTCCGGACGAGCTGCTGCCGGGCTGGCTCGACCAGCGGTTCGCGCCCAAGCGGATGCTCGTCGCCCGCATCGAGGGACGCATCGTCGGCAGGGCCGTCGCCGAGCTGCCCGTGCCCGGCTCCCCCGCCGCGTGGATCACCGTTGAGGTGCTGCCGGAGCTGCGGCATCGGGGAATCGGCGGAGCCCTGTACTCCGCGGTCGAGCGGCTGGCGGTGGATGCCGGGGCCACCGTGCTGCAGTCGTCGGTGCTGCAGGGCGAGAGCGGGTCGGTGGAACGCATCACCGCGCCGACCGGGTTCGGTTCGGTGCCGCGTGACAGCGAGACCACCCGCTTCCTCGTCGCCCGCGGGTACGGGCTGGAGCAGGTGACCCGGCTCAGCCGGCTCGAGCTGCCGGCCGACCGCGCAGACCTGCGGCGGCGCTTCGTGCGCGCCACCGCGATGTCGCGCGACTACCACCTCGCCTACTGGGCGGGTGCGACGCCCGACGAGTGGCTCGCGCACGTGGCGCGGCTGCGCGGCCGCCTCGCGACCGACGCCCCGCAGGCCGGCCTGGAGCCCGACCTGTCGCCGTGGACGCCCGAGCGGGTGCGCGACACCGACCGGGTCGCAGCGGCGAGCCCGGCGACGTCGCTCACCGTGCTCGCCGTGCACTCGCCGTCCGGCAACGCCGCCGGCTACACCACGCTCACGGTTCCCCGGCAGACCGCCCGCCCGGTCACGCAGGGCGACACGATCGTGCTGCAAGAGCACCGCGGGCACCGGCTCGGTCTGACCCTCAAGGTCGCGAACCTTCTGCGGCTCGGCGAGGTGGCGCCGGGCCACCCTCGCGTCGTGACCTTCACCGCCGAGGAGAACCGTCACATGCTCGCCGTCAACGAGTCCCTCGGCTTCCTGCCGTGGGGCTACGAGGGAGCGTGGAAGCGCGTGCTCTAGCTACCCCTCGGGCTACTTCGCCGACGCCGCGTCGAGCGCCGCGATCTCGTCGGCGGTCAGCTCGAGCGTCGCCGAGGCGAGCAGGTCGGGCAACTGCTCGGTCGTACGCGCGCTGGCGAGCGGGGCGACGATGCCCTGGCGGGTGCGGAGCCAGGCGAGGGCGACGGATGCCACGGCCACGCCGTGCGCGGACGCCGCGTCTTCGAGGGCCGCCAGCACGCCGAGGCCGGTCTCGTTCAGGTAGGCGGCGGCGCCCTGGCCGCGGGGCGACTTGCCGTAGTCGTCGGCGGAGCGGTACTTGCCGGTGAGGAAGCCGCTCGCGAGGGCGTAGTACGGCACGACGCCGAGCTGCTTCTCGGCGACGATCGGGCCGAACTCGCTCTCGAACGGCTCGCGGTGCACGAGGTTGTAGTGCGGCTGGAGGGCCACCGGAAGGGCGAAGCCGTTCTTCTCGGCGATCGCGAACCACTCGGCGACGCGGTCGGCCGTGTAGTTCGACACGGCGATGTAGCGCACCTTGCCCGCGACGACGAGGTCGTTGAACGCGGACGCGGTCTCTTCGAGCGGCGTCTCGGCGTCGTCGAAGTGCGCGTAGTAGAGGTCGATGTAGTCGGTGCCGAGGCGGGCGAGCGAGGCGTCGGCCGCCGCGGCGACGGTTGCCGCGGAGAGGCCGCGGAAGTCGGGGTGCTGGCTCACCTTGGTGCCGAGCACGACCGCGTCGCGGTTGCCGTTCTTGGCGAACCAGCTGCCGATGATCGTCTCCGACTCGCCGCCGGAGTTGCCGGGCACCCAGGAGGAGTAGCCGTCGGCGGTGTCGACGAAGTTGCCGCCGGCCGCGGTGAACGCGTCGAGCACGGCGTGCGATTCGGCCGCGTCCGAGGTCCAGCCGAAGGTGTTACCACCCAGCGCGAGGGGGAAGACGTCGAGGTCCGAGGTTCCGATTCTTGTCATTGTGTTGCCTTTCTTCGCTTACGGATTCTGTGGAAGAGGGAGGGAGCCGGTCGAGGTGACCCGGCCGGGAGCGGTGAACCAGGCGAGCGCCCAGACCAGGGCGGCGACGGTGACGAAGCCCACGCCCACCGTGGCGACGAGCGGTACTCCGCCGGCGGTGAAGGCGAGCGGGCCGACGGTGGCGCCGGCCGCGCCGCCGAGGAACATGCCGACCATGAACAGCGTGTTCGCACCGGCCGTGGCGCCGGGGTTGGCGGCGAGGGCACGGCTCTGGTTCGCCGACTGGATGAGCTGGTTGGCGAGGGTGACCACGAAGATCGTCGCGCCGAAGAGCCAGATGCTGTCGGAGTCGACGATCGCCGACGCGGTCGCGGCGAGCAGCACGACGAACAGCACCCCGGCGAAACGCAGCGGGCCGAAGCGGTCGATGAAGCGGCCGCCCTGTGTCGTGGCGAACCCCGCGGCGAGGCCGACGAGGCTGAACAGGCCGGCGCCGAGCACGCTCCAGCCGTAGTTGCCGCCGGTGAGGTGCAGCACCATCGACGACCAGAACAGGTTGAAGGTGCCGAAGACGAAGAACTGCATCACGGCGGACTGCACGAGCACGGGGCTCGTGCGGGCGAGCCGCAGGGTGGAGGCGAGCAGCGAGGCGTGGCTGCGGCCGGCACCCGAGAGGTGAAGGTCGGCGGTGAGCGACCGGCGCACGAGGGGAACGGCGGCGAGCACGAGCAGCGCGAACACCGCGACGACCCAGCGCCAGCCGATCGCGTCGATGAGCAGGCTCGCGAGGATGCGTCCGCCGAAGACGCCGACCAGCAGCGCGCCGACGAGCGTGCTCGTGGTGGCGCCGCCCTGGCCCGCGGGCGAGAGCTTCGCCGCGGTCGGGATGATCAGCTGGGCGATGTTCGCGACCAGTCCGACGACGAAGAAGCCGACGGCGATGCAGACGACGGTGGGCAGGATGGCGCTCAGGAGCAGCGCCGCGGCGAGCAGCGACGCCTGCACGGTGATCTGCCGACGCGGTTGCACACGGTCGCCGAGCGGCACGAGGAAGAAGATGCCGACCGCGTAGCCCACCTGCACCATCGTCGCGACGATGCCCGCGGCGACCGGTTCGACGCCGAGCGAGGAGGCGATGCCGGTGAGCAGCGACTGCGGCAGGTAGAGCACGCTCACCGAGACCGCGGACACCACGGCGAGGGAGAACAGACGTGTGCGCCACGTCCAGCTGTCAGTACCCACGCATCCCCCAGTAACTATCTCTGGGGGCAACCGGGGCGGGGCCGTGATTATTTCCGGCTCAGCGCACCCGCTGGCAGAACGCGCAGAAGTGCGACCCGCGGTTCATAAACGACTCGCGCGTGATCGGGCGGCCGCAGCGCGGGCACGGTTTGCCCTGCTGGCCGTAGGCGTTGAGCGAGTGCGAGAAATAGCCGGAGGCGCCGTTGACGTTGACGTACTGCGCGTCGAAGCTGGTGCCGCCCTCCCCGAGCGCTTTCTCGAGGACGAGACGCACCTCGGCGAGCAGCAGCTTCGCGCGCGGCCGCGACAGCGTCGACGTCGGCTGGTCGTAGTGCACCCGGGAGGCCCAGAGCGCCTCGTCGGCGTAGATGTTGCCGACGCCGCTGAGCAGGGTCTGGTCGAGCAGCGCGCGCTTCACGCCGGTGGTGCGACGGGCGAGCCGCTCGAAGAACAGCCGGTCGTCGAACAGCGGGTCGAGCGGGTCGCGGGCGATGTGCGCGACCTGGCTCGGCACGAGGCCGTCGGGGGCGTCCGCGGTCGGGAGCAACCGGTCGACCGCCATCGAGCCGAAGATGCGCTGGTCGACGAAGTTCAAGCGCAGCGGACCGTGCTGCGGGTGGTCGAGCTCGAGCCGGATGCGCGTGAGCCGATCGTCGGTCGACCGGTCGCGCAGCAGCACCTGGCCGCTCATGCCGAGGTGTACGACGAGCGCCTCGGGCTCCTCCGCGAGCGTCGCCGCCAGCGGCATCCATAAAAATTTGCCCCGCCGTTCGGCCGAGAGGATGCCGCGGCCGACGAGCCGGTCGACGAAGTCCTCGCCGGGACCGTCGTGGCGGCGCAGCGAGCGTTCGTCGAAGACGGTGACGCCCGCGATCGTGGCGTCGGTGACGGCGGGTTCGAGGCCGGCGCGGACGACCTCGACCTCTGGCAGCTCCGGCACTAGGCGGAGGTGCGGGTGAGACGCGTCCAGGCCTCGAGCGCCGCGGCGACCTCGGCCTGCTTCTTGCTCGAGCCGGTGCCCGTGGCGATCTCGTCGCCGCCGACGATGACCGTGGCGTGGAAACGCTTGAGGTGGTCGGGCCCGCTGTCGACGATGACGTAGCTGGGCGCGCCGAGGCTGCGGCGAGCGGAGAGCTCCTGCAGGCTCGTCTTCGGGTCCATGGTGGCGCCGAAGCGTTCGGGGTCGGCGAGCAGCGGTGCGATCAGCCGGTGCACGAGCGCCGTGGCCTCGTCGCCGCCGCGGGAGAGATACGCGGCCCCGATGATGGCTTCGACGGTGTCGGCGAGCATCGACGACTTGTCCCGGCCGCCGGTGAGCTCTTCGCCGCGGCCCACGCGGAGGTACTGGCCGAGCCCGATCGAGCGGGCGATCTCGGCCAGCGCGACCGTCGACACGAGGCTCGCGCGACGCTTGGCCAGCTCGCCCTCGTCGAGGTCGGGGTGCTCGGTGAAGAGCATGACCGTGACGGCCTGGCCCAAAATCGAGTCGCCGAGGAACTCGAGGCGCTCGTTGTTCGATCCGCCGTTTTCGTACGCGAAAGACCGGTGCGTCAGGGCGAGCTCGAGCAGCTCGGGGGCGATTTCGACCTCGAGCAGGGACGACAAATCGGCCCGGCTGGCCCCGTCAGTCATTGTGACCGAGGTTCCACGCACGAGCCGACTCGCAGTAGTTCAAGTGGACTATACGTCCGCGACCTTGCGGCCCTTGTACTCCATGTACAGGGGCGTGCCGGTGGAGTCTTCGACAACCTTCGCGCGGTGCGGGAGGCTGTAGGTGGTCTTGCCGTTCTCGACGGTCTTGACCAGGGTGGGGGCGGTTGCCTTCCACTGTGCGCGGCGCATGCGGGTGCTCGCGCGCGACATCTTGCGCTTCGGTACAGCCATTAGCTTCTCTTCTCTCTCTCGGCGCGATCGGCATCGCCTGCCGCCTCGCCTGCAACATCTGATTCGGATGACTGGAACCCGGCGAGCGCAGACCAGCGTGGATCTACGATCTCTTTGGGTTTCCTGTCCGGAAAATCGGCCAGCCTTTCGCCCGTTTCCGGGTCGAGGCCTGGGCAATCCGGACGACATACCGGTTGAAACGGCAGTGACAGCACTACCGCATCCCTGACGGACGGTTCGAGGTCAATATGGTCCTCGACAACCGTGTAGTCAAAAGCTTCGTCAACAGAGTACGCGAAAAGCTCCTGAATATCGACTTCGACAGGCAGTTCGATCTCGTCGAGGCAGCGTCCGCACTCGCCCTTGGCGAGCGTCTGCACGTCTGCGGAGACCAGGATGCCGTCGTGGAGCGCTTCGAGGCGCACGTCGACGTGCATGGAGGCACCCTCGGGGATGCCGATCAGGGCATTGCCGAAGGCCTCGGGAACGGTGATGTCGAGCTCATGCTCGCGCATCTCGCCCGAGCGGTGCATGAGGTCGTACACCGGGACGGTGAACGGGGTGGGGGTGAAGTTCGACACAACCGAGAATTCTACGCTGAACGGCGTGGATGTCGCAGGCTCGGGTAGGCCGAGGCTGCGACATCCGGGATTTCGACAGGCTCGATCCGCCAGGTGCCAGGCCGGTCGGGCCTGTCGAGACCCGCTAGAGCGTCGCCTCGACCGCGGTGAACGCCTCGTCGTAGATCGCCAGCGCCGTGGCGACCTCCTCGGGCGTCACGATGCAGGGCGGTACGACGTGGATGCGGTTGTCCGCGGAGAAGGGCAGCAGGCCGCGGGAGAGCAGCTCCTTCTTGAGCTGGCCGATGACGACGCCGGAGACCGGTTCGCGGGTCTCCGGGTCGGAGACCAGGTCGAGCGCCCAGAAGACGCCGAGACCGCGCACCTCGCCGATGAGCGGGTGCTTCGCGGCCAAGGCCGCGAGCCCGGGCGCGAGGTGGTCGGTGCCGATGGTGCGGGCGTTGTCGATGATGCCGTCGTCCTCCATGGCGTCGAGCGCCGCGACGATGGACGCCATCGCGAGCGGATGCCCGGAGTAGGTGAGACCGCCCGGGAACACCTGCGTCTCGAACGCGTTGGCGATCGACTCGGAGATGATGACGCCGCCGGTCGGCACGTAGCCCGAGTTGACGCCCTTGGCGAAGGTGATCAGGTCGGGCACGACGGGGCCGTCGTCGTCGGGGAACGCCTGCCAGGCGAACCATTCCCCGGTGCGCCCGAAGCCGCACATGACCTCGTCGAAGATGAGTACGATGCCGTATTTGTCGGCGAGGCGGCGCACACCGCGCAGGTAGCCGGGCGGCGGCACGAGCACGCCGGCGGTGCCGGGCACGGTCTCGATGAGGATGGCCGCGATGCCCGACTGCCCCTCCGACTGGATGACGCGTTCCAGGTGCTGCAGGGCGCGTTCCGACTCCTGCTCGGGCGAGTCGGCCCAGAATTCGGAGCGGTAGGCGAAGGGGCCGAAGAAGTGCGCGTGGCCGCGGGCGAACTCGTTCGGCACTCGACGCCAGTCTCCGGTGGCCACGATGGCCGCGCCGGTGTTGCCGTGGTACGACCGGTACATCGAGAGCACCTTGTCACGGCCGGTGGTCAGCCGCGCCATCCGGATGGCATTTTCGTTGGCATCGGCACCGCCGTTGGTGAAGAAGACCTTGCCGAAGCTGCTGCCGGCCCGCGCGAGGATGCGCTTGGCCGCCTCGCCGCGCGCGAGATTGGCGTGCGCGGGGGCGACGGTGGTGAGGATGTCGGCCTGGGCCTTGATCGCGCCGACGACGGCCGGGTGCTGGTGGCCGATGTTGGTGTTGACGAGCTGGCTGGAGAAGTCGAGGTAGCGGGTGCCGTCGAAGTCCCAGACGGTGCTGCCCGCTCCCCCGGCGATCACGAAGGGCGTCAGTGCCCCCTGTGCGCTCCAGGAGTGGAAGACGTGCGCGCGGTCGAGGTCGTAGGCGAGTTCGCCGTCGGCGGGATTCAGGTCGTTCATGGTGCTGTTCCTTCGGGGTTAGGCGGTCCCTGAGCTTGTCGAAGCCCTTCGACGAGCTCAGGGACCGTTGGGGGGATGCTACTCGCCGCCCTCCTTGAGTTCGACCTCGAGGGGCTCGAACGACGCGCCTTCCACGTCTACGCCTTCGTCGGTCAGTTCGGCGAGCGCCTGCTCGACGTACTCGTTGCTGTACGCGGTGGCGGGCGGCTCCTCGGTGATGATGGTCGCGCCGGTCTCGTTGCTTGTCTCGAGCGCCATGGCCACGGTCGCGTCCCACGCGTCGGTGTCGATCATGCCGATGCCTCCGGCGGTCGACGGCCAGATCAGCTTGTTGACCTCGTTGGTCATCCACAGCTGGTGCGAGAGGCCGAGGGTCGAGCCGGCGGCGGTCACCTCGTCGGCGGCCTCCTGCGCGTTGTCGCGGGCGAAGACCCAGCCCTTGATCGAGGCCTTGATGAACTTGACGGTGGTCTCGGCGTACTCGTCGTCTTCGAGGCGCGACGTGTCGGCCCAGATCGCGTCCTGCAGCATCGAGGTGCCCTCCTCGTTCCAGTCGATGACGGAGAAGTCGTCGGCCGTGTAGAGCTCGCCGGTCTCGGGGTCGACCGTCTCGAGCAGCTGCGCGTACTCGTTGTAGGTCATCGCCTGTGCGGCGTCGATGTCGCCGGAGAGCAGCGCGTTCATGTCGAAGTTCTGCGACACGACCGAGACCTCGTCGGTCACGCCCGCCTTGTTGAGGCCGGCGTAGAGCTCCCACTCGTTGCCGTAGCCCCAGCTGCCGATGGTCTTGCCGGCCAGGTCGGCCGCGGTCTCGATGCCGGAGTCGGCGAACGCGACCTGCAGCGTGGCCGAGCGCTCGAAGATCTGCGCGACGTTGGTGATGTTCGCGCCGTTCTCGATCGAGCCGAGCACCTTGGGCACCCAGGAGATCGCGTAGTCGACGTCGCCGCTCGCGAGGGCGTCCTGCGGCACGATGTCGCCGCCGCCCTGGATGATCTCGACGTCGAGCCCCTCGTCTTCGTAGTAGCCCTCGGCGGCGGCCGCGTAGTAGCCGGCGAACTGCGCCTGCGTGAGCCACTGGAGCTGGAGCTTGACCGGGGTGAGGTCCGAATCGCCGGAGGCCGTCTCCTCGGCAGGTTCGCTGGCGCTGCAACCGGACAGGACGAGTGCGCTGACTGCCGCGGCAGCGGCGAGCCCGTAGGTAAAACGCTTACTGTGCTTCACGTGGTGCCTCCTTGTGTGGGTGCTGTCTCTTGGTGCGGTTCTTTGTTCGGCCTCCTCGGCGCCGTCGGCGAGTGGTCGTCTGTGGGGCCCTCAGGCCGGTCGGTGCCGGGTGAAGACGCGTTCGATCGCCAGGGTGGCGCCGAAGAAGATCAGGCCGACGATGATGGCGCCGACCACGAAAGCCCAGGCCCGGGCGTAGTTGCTGCCGGATGCCGCGGTCGTGATGAACGACCCGATACCCGAGCGCGGTCCCCCGAAATACTCCGAGACGATGGCGGAGATCACCGCGAGCGACGACGCGATGCGGAGCCCGGTGAAGACGAACGGGAGGGCGTTCGGGATGGTGACGGTGCGCGCTGTCTGCCAGCCGGTCGCGGCGTAGGCGCGCATGAGGTCGCGCTGCACGGGCCGCACCTGGCGGAGGCCGCGCAGGCTGTTGATGAACACCGGCACGAACACGGCGATCGCGGCGACGATGACCCGGGCGATCTCGATGCTCGCGCCGAACATCGTGTAGAGCACGGGCGCGAGGGCGACGATCGGCACGACCGCGATGGCCGCCACCACGGGGGCGAACATCTCGTCGAGCACGCGCACGAACGCGGCGACGACGGCTGCGACGACGCCGAGCAGCGATCCGATCAGCAGACCGAGGAGGGCGTTCGTGCCGGTGACGAGGCTGGCGGCTACGATGCTCGGCAGCAGGGCTCCGAACTCCTCGAGGATGGCGAGCGGGCTGGGAAGCAGGAACGCCGGGATGTCGCCGACGACGACGGCCAGCTGCCAGACGACGAGCAGCGCGACGAACAGGGCGACCGGCGGGAGCACGCGCGTGACGAAGGAGTTGCCCACCGTGATCATCGGAGATCCACCCCCACGGTGGGCGCTTCGGCTCCGTGCAGCGCCTCGCGCACCTTCGTGACCGCCTCGAAGAAGTCCCTCTCTTCGCGCAGGTCTTCTCCGCGGTCGGCGGCGGCGCCGAGCCTCACGTCGACGATGTCGCGGATGCGCCCGGGCCGCGGCGACATCACGACGACACGGTCGGAGAGGAACACGGCCTCGGGGATCGAGTGCGTGACGAAGACGACCGCGGCACCCGTCTCGGCGGTGATACGCACGAGCTCGAGCTGCATGTGCTCGCGCGTCATCTCGTCGAGGGCGCCGAACGGTTCGTCCATCAGCAGCAGCCGCGGCTGCTCGGCGATGGAGCGCGCGATCGCGACGCGCTGCTGCATGCCGCCCGAGAGCTGGTCGGGGAAGTGCCCGGCGAAGTCGCTGAGCCCGACGAGGGCGATGAGCTCCGCGGCTCGCTTCGCGCGGGCCGCCTTGCCGACGCCGTGCAGCTCGAGCGGCAGTTCGATGTTGGCGGTCACCGTGCGCCACGGCAGCAGGCCGGCCTGCTGGAAGGCGATGCCGTACTCCTGGTCGATGCGCGCCTGCCGCGCGGTCTTGCCGAAGACCTCGATGGTGCCGGCGGTCGGGGTGTCAAGGTCGGCGATGAGCCGCAGCAGTGTGCTCTTACCGCAGCCCGACGGGCCGATGAGCGAGACGAACTCGCCGGGCGCCACCGTGAGGCTCACGTCGCTGAGCGCGGTGACCGTGTTCTTCTTGGCCGTGAAGACGCGGTCGACCGAGGTGACCTGGACCGCGGCGGGCCCTTCGACGAGCTCTGGGACCGAAACACTCATGCGTGTACCTCCGCGCGACGGTACCGGCCGAAAGCCAGTCCGAGTAGGGCGACGAGACCGGCGGCCACGAGGCCGAGCACGATCGCGCCGAAGATGGGCGCCCACGGCTTTGCCGGGTCGCTGGATGCGAAGTTTGCGAATTCGAGGATCATGCGCCCGATGCCGCCGGGCAGCCCGATCGACACCTCGGCGACGACCGTGCCGACGACCGCGTTCGCCGCGCCGAGCCGCAGGGCGGGCAGCAGGTAGGGAACGCTCGCCGGCAGCCGCAGGTGGATGAGCGTGCGGAACCGGCTGGCGGCGTACGAGTGCATGAGTTCGGTGTGGATGACGTCGGGTGACTGCAGACCGCGCAGGGCGCCGACGGCGATGGGGAAGAACGCGAGGTAGGAGGCGATCACGGCCACCGACATCCAGTTCTCCCATTCGAACGACCCGAACTCGAGCTTCGACCCCCAGCCCTTCACGAGCGGGGCGAGCGCGATGAGAGGCACGGTCTGGCTCAGGATGACGAGCGGCAGCACCGCGGACTCGGCGATGCGGAAGCGCTGCATCAGCAGGGCGAGCGCGAAGCCGACGACGAGGGCGATGAGTAGCCCGGCCGCCGCCACGCCGAGGCTGAACAGGGCGGCGAGGGTGACGGCGAGCCAGAGCGGCTGGGCGTTCGTCGCGCCGGTGATCGGGTCGGCCAGCCGGGCGAACATCTCCCAGACGTGCGGCATGGCGAGGTCGCTCGTGCGCGGCAGGAGGCGCAGCCCCGAGTTGCGCACGCCCTCCTCGGCGCCGACGACCCAGCCGTCGACCGGGCCGAGCGCCTTGTACAGCTCCCAGACCACGGCGACCAGCAGCACGGCGAGCGCGCCGAGCAGGAAGGGACGGAGCCTGGTCACTATGCCTTCGCCACGATGTGCTCGCGGAGGGCCGGGATGACCGTCTCCCCGTAGACGCGCATCGTCTCCTCTTTGTTGTCGTGCTGCAGGTATCCGGCGAACTGGTCGACGCCGAGCTCCTTGAGCGCCTTGAGCTTCTCGATGTGTTGGTCGGCCGTGCCGAGCAGGCAGAACCGGTCGACGATCTCGTCGGGCACGAAGTTCGCGTGGCTGTTGCCCGCGCGGCCGTGCTCGTTGTAGTCGTAGCCCTCGCGGCCCTTGATGTAGTCGGTGAGCGCCTTGGGAACCGCCGAGCCCTCGCCGTACTTCGCGACGATGTCGGCCACGTGGTTGCCGACCATGCCTCCGAACCAGCGGTTCTGGTCGCGCATGTGCGTCCAGTCGTCGCCCACGTACATGGGGGCGGCGACGCAGAACTTGACGGCGAGCGGGTCACGGCCGGCGGCATCGGCCGCTCTACGCACCGTCGCGATCATCCACTCCGCGACATCCAGATCGGCCATCTGGAGAATGAAGCCGTCGCCCACCTCGCCCGTGAGTTTGAGCGCGAGCGGTCCGTAGGCGGCCACCCAGACGTCGAGCGTCGAGCCGGTGCTCCACGGGAACTGCAGCGTCGCGCCGTTGTACTCGACCGACCGCGAGTTCGCGAGCTCGCGGATGACATGGATGGACTCGCGCAGGTCCTTCAGGGTGGTCGGCTTGCCGTTGGTCACCCGCACGGCCGAGTCGCCGCGGCCGATCCCGCAGATGGTGCGGTTGCCGTACATCTCGTTGAGAGTGGCATAGGTGGATGCCGTGACCGTCCAGTCGCGAGTGGCGGGGTTCGTCACCATGGGGCCGACGATCACGCGCCGGGTCTCGGCGAGGATCTGGCTGTAGATCACGTAGGGCTCCTGCCAGAGCAGGTGCGAGTCGAAGGTCCAGACGTGGCTGAACCCGTGCTGCTCGGCCAGCTTGGCGAGCGCGACCGTGCGCGAGGCCGGCGGGTTGGTCTGCAGTACTGCTCCGAAGTCCATGGTGCTCTTTCTTGTCATTCCCGATGCTCTTAGATCAGGTACTGCGACAGCCCGCGCTTGAAGTACTTGCCGTCGCCCTTGGTGCCGATGTACTGGTTGTCGTCGACGATGACCTTGCCGCGGGAGATCACGGTGTCGACGTGGCCGTCGATCTCGTAGCCCTCCCAGGCGGAGTAGTCCATGTTCATGTGGTGCGTCTTGCCGACGCCGATCGACGTGTGGCCGTTCGGGTCGTAGACGACGACGTCGCCGTCGGCCCCCGGCTGGATGACGCCCTTCTTGCCGTAGAACCCGAACATGCGGGCCGGAGTGGTCGAGGTGAGCTCGACCCAGCGCGACAGCGAGATGTGGCCGTCGACGACGCCCTGGTACATCAGGTCCATGCGGTGTTCCACCGAGCCGATGCCGTTCGGGATCTTGGAGAAGTCGGTCAGACCCATGTCCTTCTGGCCCTTCATGCAGAACGGGCAGTGGTCGGTGGAGACCATCTGGATGTCGTTGGTGCGCAGCGCCTGCCACATGTGGTGCTGGTGGCCCTCGCCGCGCGACCGCAGCGGCGTCGAACACACCCACTTGGCGCCCTCGAAGTCGCCCCATTCCTCGCTCGACGCGCCGAGGTTGTCCTCGAGCGAGAGGTAGAGGTACTGGGGGCAGGTCTCGCCGAAGACGTTCTGCCCGTTGTCGCGGGCGACCGCGATCTGGTCGACGGCCTGCTTCGCGCTCACGTGCACGACGTACAGCGGGGCGCCGGTGAGGTTGGCGAGCATGATCGCGCGGTGCGTCGCCTCCTCCTCGGCCTGCCACGGACGGGTCAGCCCGTGGTTGTACGGCGAGGTGTTGCCGGCCGCGATGGCCTGGGCCACGAGCAGGTCGATGACGCTGCCGTTCTCGGCGTGCATCATCATGAGCGCGCCGTTCGACGCGCCCTTCTGCATCGCCTTCACGATCTGGCCGTCGTCGGAGAGGAAGACGCCCTTGTAGGCCATGAACATCTTGAAGCTCGTGACGCCCTCGTCGATGAGCTCGTCCATCGCGACCAGCGACTCGTCCTGCACGTCGGAGAGAATCTGGTGGAAGCCGTAGTCGATGGCGCAGTTGCCCGCGGCCTTCGCCTGCCAGGCGTTGTAGCGCTCGACCGGGTTGTCGCCCGGGTACTGCACGACGAAGTCGACGATGCTCGTGGTGCCGCCCCACGCCGCGGCACGGGTGCCGGTCTCGAAGGTGTCGGACGCGAAGGTGCCGCCGAAGGGCATCTCCATGTGCGTGTGGGCGTCGATGCCGCCCGGGATGACGTACTTGCCGGTCGCGTCGATGACGGTGTCGACGTTCGCCTCGAGGTCGTAGCCCAGCAGGGTGGATCCGGGGGCGAGCACCGCGGCGATGGTCTCGCCGTCGATGAGCACGTCGGCCATCCCGGTGCCGGTCGCATTGACGACGAGGCCGTTCTTGATGAGAGTCTTCATTGGCTGTCCTTCCTCGGGTCGCTGAGCCTGTCGAAGCGGCGGTGCCCTTCGACAGGCTCAGGGAACGCTGGTGCTACGGCTTGGGAATGCTCGTGTACGAGTCCGGGCGACGGTCGCGGTAGAACTGCCAGTCGTCGCGCATCTCCTGCACCATGTCGAGCTCGAGGTCGCGGATCAGCAGCTCTTCCTCGCTGCCCGACCCCCGCTCGCCGACGAAGTTGCCGCGCGGGTCGATCACCTGGCTGGTGCCGTAGAAGTCGACGGCGAGCTCGCCGTACTCGTTGTCCTCGCGGCCGACCCGGTTGGGCTGCAGCACGAAGTAGCCGTTGGCGACGGCCGCCGCGGGACCCTCGACCTCCCACAGTCGGTTCGACAGCCCGGGCTTGGTGGCGTTCGGGTTGAAGACGATGTGGGCTCCGTTCAGCCCCAGCTCGCGCCATCCCTCGGGAAAATGACGGTCGTAACAGATGTACATGCCGATCTTGCCGACCGAGGTGTCGAAGACGGGGTAGCCGAGGTTGCCGGGGCGGAAGTAGAACTTCTCCCAGAACCGGTCGAGGTGCGGGAGGTGGTGCTTGCGGTACTTGCCGAGGATGGTGCCGTCGACTTCGACCAGCACGGTGGTGTTGTAGTACACGCCCGTGATGTCTTCCTCGTAGATCGGGAGGACCATCACGATACCCAGCTCTTTGGCGAGCGCCGCGAACCGCTGCACGATGGGGCCGTCGGCCTGCTCGGCGTAGCGGTAGTACTTCTTGTCTTCGGTGATGCCGAAGTACGGGCCGTAGAAGAGTTCCTGGAAGCAGATGACCTGGGCGCCGGCGGCCGCTGCATCGCGGGCGAACTGCTCGTGCTTGGCGAGCATCGACTCCTTGTCGCCGGTCCACGTGGTCTGGGTGATTGCTGCGCGTACGACTGTCATGCGATACCTCCAGAAGGGCTTACGTTTTGTTATTATTCGCGGTAAACATTTCTCTTACGTTTCGGTTTGTGACGCTGGCGTAAAACCTACGGGGGTTCGTATGAAGTCGGTAGCCCTGGCCGTGGACGAGGCCACGCCGAGCGGTATCGCCGGTGCGATCGCCCGTCTGATCAACTCCGGAGACCTCGCTCCGGGCGACCGGCTGCCCACCGTGCGGGAGCTCGCGATCGATCTCGGCGTGAGCCCGGCGACCGTGAGCCACGCCTGGCAGGCCCTCGCCGGCGTGGGCCTCATCGTCTCGCGCGGCCGCAGCGGCACCTTCGTGCGCGCCGAGCGCACCGCGTGGCTGCCGCCGCGGTCGCGGGGTCTCGCCGAGCCCAGGCACACCGTCGCCCGCCTCGACCTCTCCACGGGCACGCCCGACACCGCGCTGCTGCCCGACATCGGACCGGCGCTCTCGCGCGTGCCCAGCCACGCCAGCACCGCGAACTACTACGACCTGCCCGTGCTGCCCGAGCTCGAGCGCGTGCTGCGCGCCTCCTGGCCGTACCCGGTCGACACCATCACGGTCGTCGACGGGGCGATGGACGCGATCTCGCGCACCCTCGACCTCGTGCTGCGCTACGGCGACCGTGTCGTCGTCGAGAACCCGGGCTTCCCGCCGCTGTTCGACTTGCTCGAGCACTACGGCGTCGAGCGCCTGCCGGTCGAGGTGGACGAGTTCGGCATCCGTCCCGAGTCGCTCGCCGAGGCGCTCAAATCCTCCCCCGCCGCCATCGTGCTGCAGCCCCGCACCCACAACCCCGCCGGTGTCTCGCTCTCCGACGGGCGGGCGCGCGAACTGTCGCGGCTGATCGGCTCGATGCGCACGGCCGACGCGACCGTGGTCATCGAGGACGACCACTCGGGCGAGATCTCGACGAGCGACGACGTCAGCCTCGGCAGCTACCTTCCCGAGCGGGTCGTGCACATCCGCAGCTTCTCCAAGTCGCACGGCCCCGACCTGCGCATCGCCGCGGTCGGCGGCCCGCGCGAGCTGATCGACCGGCTCGTCGCCCGCCGTATCCTCGGCCCCGGCTGGACCTCGCGCATGCTGCAGACCGTGCTGCACGACCTGCTCACCAACGACCAGACCGTCGCCGCGGTGCACGCCGCCCGCGCCGCCTACCGCTCGCGGCAGGTCGCGCTCGTCGCCTCTCTGGCCGACCACGGTGTCGTGATGCCGGTGCCCGACGGCATCAACCTGTGGCTACGGGTCGAGGACGAGCGCAACGCGGTCGTGCAGCTGGCCGCCGCGGGAATCAGGGTGGCCGCGGGCACCCCGTTCGTCGCGGGACCGACGCCCGAGGGCGGCCAGTTCGTGCGCGTCACCGCCGGCCTCGTGCGTGACGAGGTCGACTCGGTCGGCGCACTGCTGGCGTCGGCCACGCGGGCCTGACCGTCCTCAGGGCTGCTTGCGCCAGCGGGCACCCACCGCGAACCAGCTGGCAAGAATGGATGTCGGAGCCAGCGCCGCCCGCACCCGCACCCCGCGCCCGACGCCGTCGCGGAGCGCGTCCAGCACGCCGCGCACCTCGGCCACGGTGACCGGCTCCTCCGCGCGCACGGTGGCAGCGCCGCCCCCGGCCCGCGCGTAGGACTCGCGTTCGACCGCCTCGCGCAGCCGCTCGAGCACGGCGAGCGCGGCCGGGTCCTCCACCGGCGACCCGCCGATGGGGCCGGTCGCGGCGAATGCCGGGTCGTCGCGTGAGGCGGCAAGGCGGGCGGCGAACTCGCGCGGCGTCTCCGCGTCGGTGAGCGTCCAGCCGAGATCGAGCGCGGTGTCGCGCAGCTCGTCCCAGGCCCCCAGCACCGATGCCCCGCCGTCGACGGTGCGCAGCCGCGACCGCCGGCGCAGCACGCGGGCGAACGCGGGTACGAGCAGCAGCACGAGCAGGGCGAGGCCCGTCGCGCCGAGCACGACCGCGTTCCAGTTGACCCCCGCCTGCGTCTGGCCGGTGGGAACGCTGCCGCTGTCGAGCCGGTCGTCCCCGAGGTCCTGGGCCGCGTCGGTGGGGGCCGGCGTCGCCACCGACTCGTCGATGTCGGGCGTCGCCGGGTCGTCGACCGCGGCCGACGAATACTCGGGGATGTTGTTGCGGCTCACCGTGGGTTCGAACCGCGTCCAGCCGACGCCCGCGAAGTAGAGCTCGGGCCAGGCGTGCAGCTCGTCGGTGGTGACCCGGAACGTCTGGCCGCCGGTGGACGCGTTGTCGACCTCCGCGCCCGTCGTGAAGCCGACCGCGATGCGGGCCGGGATGCCGAGGGTGCGGGCCATGGCTGCCATCGCCGACGAGAAGTGCACGCAGTAGCCGCTCTTGGCCTCGAGGAATTCGGCGATGATCTCCGCGCCCGTGCCGTCGTAGCCCTCGTCGACCGGCGCCTCCTCCGAGTAGACGAAGTCGCCGCCGCGGAAGTAGCTCTGCAGCGCCATCGCCCGGTCGTAGTTGTTGGTCGCGCCCGCCGTCACGGCGAGCGCGGTCTCCGCCACGACCGCGGGCAGAGTGGGCGGCACCGCGAGGTAGCGCTCGAGTTCGGGGGTCACGACGGGGTCGGCCGCGCGCAGCTGGTCGCTCGTGGGGTCGGCCGTCTCTGTCGTGACCGTGTACACCTGTCCGCGCACGGTCGCGCGTTCGGAGCGCACGTTGAGCGTCTCTTCGTCCCACACCCAGCGTCCGACGAGACCCTCGACGGCCCGGGGCGCGTAGGGCACGGGCAGCCAGCGGCCGCGCACGTTGCCCACGGTGATCGTCGCCTCGCTCTCCACCACGGCGACGTCGGGGCTCCGGCCCGGCGCCGCGGGGATCGCTTCCGGGTCGTTGTCGCCCGAGCCGGTCACCACGGTGGGCGCCCACGCGTCGTCGCCGAACTCCTCGAGCGTCGTCATGCGCAGGTACTGCCGGTCGGCCGCGGTGGTCGTGTAGGTGAGCGCCACGACGGGGGCGTCGCGCCGCAGGTCGTCGCCGAGGTCGATAATCGGGTTCAGCCCGGTGGCGTAGCCGTCACCCAGCGCCGCGGATTCCACGGGCAGCACGGGCGGCAGGGCCAGCGGCAGCACGAGACCGGCGACGAGCGCGCCCGCGGCGATGCCGAATGCCACGCCCGGCTGGCTGCGCGGCGAGGTCACGTAGACGATGACCAGCCAGGCCGCCGCCGCGAAGAGGAAGTAGAGCGGGTCGCTGAACGCGGGGTCGATGAATCCCGGCACGGCCACGATGGCCAGGAGCGGCACGCCCGTGAGCGCGGGGGTGTGCGCCGGGAACGAGAACGTGTCGGCGGCGATGGCGACGACCCCTGCCCCGAGCGCGAGCAGGAAGAGGATGCCGGGCACGGCTTCGGCGGGCACTCCCTGCTCCTGGATGGAGATGCTCCCCCGCGTGATCAGCTGCCCGAACGCGCCGACCGTGTCGAAGGTCGGGATGATGCCGACGATCGCGGTCTCGGAGGCGAAGAACAGGGTGAGCAGAACGAGCAGCGCCGCGGCCCCCACCGCGGTGGGCAGCAGGGTGCGGCGGGTGACCGCGCGCACGGCGGCGATGGTCGCGAGCACGATGAGGGCGATGCCTCCCGAGACGAGCCACCAGTAGGTGCCGTCGAGCAGCTGGTGCAGCCCGCCGAGGGCGATCAGCACCGCTCCCGCGATGGCCGCGCTCGTGCGCACACTCCCGGTGCTGTCACGCTGCACCCGGGTGGGCGGGGGCGTGCGCGGGCCGACGCGGGGCGGCGCGACGAGGGTGTCAACCATGACCGCGCTCCGACCTCGCGAAGAGGGAGCGCCCGTAGGACTCGCCGCCCGCACCCTCGTCGTCGAGCGCCGCCGCCCAGACCTCGGCGGCGTCGTCCGTCGAGTGTGCCGCGACGCAGTGCCAGCCCGCGCGGGACAGGGTCTCGAACGCGGCCGAGCCGGGTTCGTCGACGAGGATGGCGACGCCGTGCTCGTTGGGGGCACGTTGGCCGACGATCCAGCGCAGCGTGTCGGCGGTCGGCGCGGAGACGACGGCGAAGATCGGGCCGTGCTGGTCGAGCTCGGCGACCGACGGCGGGGCGTCGTGCCGGCCGACCACGAGCGCGACGCGGGCGAGGCTGGTGAGGAATTCCACGTCGTGCCCGGTGCCACCGCCGGCCTCGAGCGGGGCGACGAGCTGGGCGGGCGCGGTCTCGCGCAGGTGAAGCTGGAACCCGGCGCTGACCAGGTGCACGCCGAGCGAGGCCACCATGCCGAGAGCCCATTCGAAGGCGTCGGATGTCGCATACCCGTCGTCGCGCGTGTCGACGACGAGCCGCGCGGTCGGAAAGCTGCTCTCCTCCTCCTGCCTCACCATGAGGTCGCCGTGCCGGGCCGTGGCGCGCCAGTGCACCCGGCGCAGCGCGTCGCCCCGCCGGTACTCGCGCGTCATCAGGTCGTCGTTGTTGCCGGCCGTGTTGCGGCGGCTCGCCCGCACGGATCCGTCGCCCCCGGCGAGCGAGAACCCGCTGCCCGCGAGCGGCGTGATTCGCGGCGCGACGATGAGCTGTCGTGAGTCGCCGAGCACGGTCTGCCGGGTGGAGAGGCCGAAGGGGTCGGCCCGCTCGACCGCGACCGGGCCGATCTCGACGATCCCCCGACGCGGCGGGTGCAACACGTACTCGAGCCGGGCGGTGCCGCGGGAGGAATAGCGGGCGGAGGGAAGCCCCGCGAGCCGCGCGGGCTCGGTGGCTCCGGGTTCCCACGGCAGCCGGTCGCTCCACTCGGCGGCGGAACTGCGCCCGACGGTGCCGTTCGTCACGTCGATCGTGACGGTGACAGGGCTGCCGACCGAGACGACGTCGACCGAGAACCGCCGCGCGGCCGTCAACCGCGGCGCACGGTAGCGCACGAGCAGCAGGCAGAGCCCGACGAGCGCCGCCAGCAGGCAGGCGACGAAGCGGAACTGCTCGTTACCCAGCGAGTACGCCGCGATCACCAGCACCACGGCGCTGCCGAGGATCGCCCACCCTCTCGCGGTGATCCTCGTAGCCCGCCGACGTGTGCCGCGCCGCGCCATCCGTCAGCCCGCGTGCCCCGCGAGCCCGCCGGCGCCGAGCGGAACCGGGGTCTGCGCCACGATCCGGGCGATGATCTCCGCGACGCTCGCCCGCGCGACCCCGCCGGAACGGTTGGCGGCGATGAGGCGGTGGGCGAGCACGGGGGCGACGATCGCGTTGATGTCGTCGGGCAGCACGAACTCGCGGCCGTCGAGGGCGGCGCGTACCTTGGCGGCACGCACGAGCTGCAGGGTGGCGCGGGGGCTGGCGCCGAGTCGCAGTTCGGGGTCGGTGCGGGTGGCCTGCGAGAGACGCACGACGTACTGCTCGACGGCCTGGCTGACGAACACGTTGCGCGCGGTGTGGATCATGGCGGAGAGCTGCTGGCCGGAGACGACCGGCACGACGTCTTCGAGCGGGCTGCGGGTCTCGCGCGAGCGCAGCATCGCGATCTCGGCTGAGGAGTCGGGGTAGCCCATCGAGATGCGCGCCATAAAGCGGTCGCGCTGCGCCTCGGGCAGGGCGTAGGTGCCCTCCATCTCGATGGGGTTCTGCGTGGCGACGACGGTGAACGGCGAGGCCAGCGCGTAGGTCGTGCCATCGACCGTGACCTGCTTCTCCTCCATGCACTCGAGCAGGGCGGACTGGGTCTTCGGGCTGGCCCGGTTGATCTCGTCGCCGATGACGAGGTTGGCGAACACGGGGCCGGGCTTGAACTCGAACTCCCGGTCGGCCTGGTTGTAGATCGAGACACCGGTGATGTCGGAGGGCAGCAGGTCGGGGGTGAACTGGATGCGCGAGACCGAGCAGTCGAGGCTCTTGGCCAGCGCGCGGGCCAGCATGGTCTTGCCGACCCCGGGAACGTCTTCGATGAGCAGGTGGCCCTCGGCGAGGATGACGGTGAGCGCCATCTCGACGGCCTCGCGCTTGCCGTCGATCACCGTCTCGACGGAACCGATGATCGCGCGGCTCGAGCGGAAGAACTCCTCGATCGAGAGCGTCTCGTGATCGACGTCGGAGGCCGCTTCGTGCCCGGGTTCGAACCTCGCCGCAATGCTGTTCACGCTACGAGTGTGGCAGAACTTCACTACCGGTCGTACTGGGAGTTGACCCCATCTATGAACCTCCGATGAATGCTAGGGTGGGGCCCCGTCAGCCACGGCGACGTATCGTGGACCGGTGAAGATAACCGTGCTTTCCGGCGGCGTCGGCGGCGCCCGTTTCCTCCGCGGTGTGCGTGAGCACGCGCGCGGCATCCCCGAGGCCGAGATCACCGCTGTGGTCAACACCGGCGACGACATGTGGCTCACGAGCCTGCGCATCGCGCCCGACCTCGACTCGATCATGTACACGCTCGCGGGCGAGAACGACGAGGAGCGCGGCTGGGGCCGGGTCGGCGAGACCGAGCGGGTGAGCGGCGAACTGCGCGCGTACGGCATCGGCTGGCCGTGGTTCACCCTCGGCGACCTCGACATCGGCACCCACCTCGCCCGCACCGACCTGCTGCGGTCGGGCATGCCGCTGAGCGCGGTCACCGACCGCATCACCTCGCGCTGGGACCTCGGCGTGCACCTCATCCCCGCAACCGACGACGAGGTGGAGACGCACGTCACGGTCGAGGGCGGCGAGCTGCACTTCCAGGAATGGTGGACGAAGCACCGCGCCACCGTTCCCGCGCTCGGCTTCGTGCAGCACTACGTCGAGAACTCGACCCCCGCGCCCGGCGTGCTCGCGGCGATCGCCGACGCCGACGTGGTGCTGATCGCCCCGTCGAACCCCGTCGTCTCGATCGGCACGATCCTCGGCATCCCCGGCATCCGCGCGGCGGTCGCCGCGACCTCCGCCCGCGTCGTCGGCGTCTCGCCGATCATCGCCGGGGCGGTCGTGCGCGGCATGGCCGACGCCTGCCTGACCGCCATCGGTGTGGAGACCTCCGCCGAGGCGGTCGGCCTGCACTACGGCGCCCGGTCGGCCGGCGGCATCCTCGATGCCTGGCTCATCGACGAGACGGATGCTGCGGCTGTCCCGGCGCTCGAGGCCGCGGGCATCGCGGCCCGCGCCGTACCGCTTTGGATGCGTGACCCCGCGACGAGCGCGCAGCTCGCCGCCGACGCCCTGGCCCTGTAGCCCCGGCGCTCGCCACCGTCGCCCGACAGGACCGATCGGGCCCGACGCCCGCTCGACAGGACGGATCGGCGTGTCGGGCGGGCCGCATCCTGTCGACCGCAGGGGGCGCGCGAACCTAGCCCAGAACCTCGGCCGTGAACCGTCCCACGCGCGGCGCGAGGTCGGCGAGCTGCTGCGGGGTGTCGACGTCGCGGCGCAGGCCGGAATCGGCGTCGACCGCCAGCTCGACGTAGCCCGCGGCGGCGTGCGCTGCCCGTGAGCCGGCGCCGAACGCGGTCGCGTGCACGGCCCCGTCGGCCGCCGCGATGAGCGCCGTGCCGGTGCCGTCGGCGTCGGGCACCATCGAGAGCTCGTGCGCGGTGGCCGCGGCGAGCGCGGCGGCGAGTTCCGCGGGCTGCAGCGCGGGCAGGTCGCCGAGCAGCACGGCCACTCCCCTGCCCGGGGCGCCGAGGTCGGTGGCGACGTCGAGCCCGTCGGCGATCGCGGCGGCGAGCCCCGACGGCTGCTCCTCGATCACGACGAACGCGCCGAGGTCGTCGAACGCCGGCGCCGCTTCCGCGGTCGTCACGACGAGCACCAGGACGACGGATGCCGCGGCGAGCGCAGCCGCGACCGTGTCGAGCGCGAGCGCCTGGGCCAGGGCAGCGCGGTCGGGGTGGCCGTCGCCGAGACGCGACTTCGCCTCCCCGGTTCCCTTCACGGGGATGACGACGATCCACTCGCGCGTGGGTTCCGCGACGTGGGTCTCGCGGACGGGCTTGCCGGTGCGGCGGATACCGGTATCGCGGGGCCGCGACTCGAACTGCTCGACGGCCGCGCGCTCGATCTCCGAGCGGGCGGACTGGCGGGAGGTGGGGAAGTGCGATTCGGTCACTGCGCCTCCTCCGGCGCCGCCGCGAGCCCCGCCGCGTACCCTTCGGCGAACGCCTCCGCGGCACCGAGCCGGAACATGTCGGCTTCCGCGCGACGGATGAGCACGCGGGCGCCGGGCGCATCCGCGTCGAGGAGCCGGCCCAGCCCGCGGACGACCGCGACGGGCAGCCCGCCGCTCTTGCCCTTGACCAGGTCGGCCGCCGCGGCGATCTCGTCGCCGACGGCGGGAAGGGTGACGTCGAGCCGGCGACCGTGCGAGTCGAGGGTGCCGCGCAGGTCGTCGAGCAGGCGCACGCCGCTCGAGCCGATCGTGACGTCGGTCTGCCCCTCGCGCCAGGCGCGGCCGAGCGTGTCGGTGATGACGATGCCGATGCGGATGCCGAAGCGCTCCTGGAGCGCGGCGCGCAGCCGGGCGGCGCTCGCGTCGGGGTCGACCGGCAGCAGGAGCACGGTGCCGTCGGCGGTGTTGCTCGAGTCGACGCCCGCCGCCGCGGCGACCATGCCGAGACGGTTCTCGACGATGCGCGTGACCCCGCCCGGGTGCGCCCGGGTCGCGACGACGCGCACGGTCTCGTCGGTGATCGCCTGCTCGCGGTCGGCGGCCTGCACGATGCGGCCCTCGGCCTTCGAGATGATCTTGCTGGTGACCGCGAGGATGTCGCCGTCGGCGAGCAGCCCGTCGAGGGCGTCGCCGAGGATCTGCGCGAGGTCGCTGGTCGGAGAGATTTCGGGGATGCCCGCCGCGGCGTAGACGGAGAGCATCAGCGCACGAGTTTCGGGAGGACGTCGCGGCCGAACACGTCGATCCACTCGCGCTGGTTGCGTCCGACGTTGTGCAGGTAGATGCGGTCGAAGCCGAGGTCGACGTAGCGCTGGATGTGCGCGCGGTGCACCTCGGGGTCGGAGTCGACGATCATGCGTCCGTCGAAGTCCTCGGGGCGCACGAGTTTGGCGAGCTGTTCGAGTTCGAAGGGCGAGCGGATGTCGCTCTTGGGGAACCGCATCCCGCCGTTGGGCCACTCGACCAAGGCGTTGCGCATGGCTTCCTCGGTGGTCGGCGCCCAGCTGAGGTGCAGCTGCAGCACGCGCGGCATCGTCGACGGGTCCTTGCCGGCGTCGCGGGCGCCCTCGTCGAACTTCGCGAACAGTCCGGCGATCTTCTCGATCGGCGCTCCCACGGTGATGAGGCCGTCGACGGTGCGTCCGGCGCGCTTGGCCGTGACCGGTCCCGCGGTAGCCACGAGGATCTCCGGCGCGACATCCGGCATCGTCCACAGCCGGGTCGACTCGAGCTTGAAGAATTGACCGCTGTGTTTGACGTCTTTGCCGGCGAGGGACGCGGCGAAGAGCTTCTTGATCACGTCGACCGCCTCGAACATACGGTTGATGCGCTCGGGCGCCTCCGGCCAGTACTGCCCGACGATGTGCTCGTTGAGGGCCTCGCCGGAGCCGATGCCCAACCAGTGACGGCCCGGGAACATCGCGGCCAGGGTCGCGCTCGCCTGGGCGACCATCGCCGGGTGGTACCGGAACGTCGGCGCGGTGACACCGGGACCCATGTCGCCCGTAGTGCGTTCGCCGATCGCGGAGAGCACGTTCCAGACGAACGAGCTCTGACCCTGCTGCGGCACCCAGGGCTGGAAGTGGTCGGCGGCCATCACGCCCGAGAAACCGTGCGCTTCAGCGTAGACGGCGAGATCGACGGCTTCCCTCGGGTGGAACTGCTCGAGCATCGCGGCGTAGCCGACCTGCAAACCTGTCATCCATCGATTCTCGCACCTCTGTATTTCGTCCGGATCTCACCGGGCACAAACCGCGACGAAGTGTAACGTGGGGAGAACGAGCGTTCCGGTAGTCTGAGCGGATGTCCAGTGAGTTGCTCGTCGAGAAGCGCCCGTCCCAGGCGCGGCAGCGGCTTTTGGCCACGGCGTCCGACCTGTTCTACCGCGAGGGAATCCACGCGGTCGGCGTCGACCGCGTCGTCGTCACCGCCGCGGTCACCCGGGCGACGTTCTACCGGCACTTCCCGAGCAAAGAGGACCTCGTGCTGGCCTACCTCGCCCGTGAGGACGCCGACATGCGGGCCGCCGTCGCCCCCATCCTCGCCGAAGACACCGCCGACGACGCACTGCTCGAGATCCTGATCCAGATCGTCGCCGACGACATCACCCTGCACCACACCCGCGGCTGCCCGTTCATCAACGCGGCCGCCGAGTACCCCGACCCGCAGAGCCCGGTGCGCGTCTTGATCGCCGGCCACCGCGAGTGGACCCGCGCGACCCTGAGCTTCGCGCTCGAGACCGCCGGTCGAGCCGACTACGAGACGCGCGCCGGCACCCTCGTGTTGCTGCGCGACGCCGCGTTCGTGGGCAGCTATCTCGATACGCCCGAAACCGTGCGCGAGACCTTCGTCGCCACCGCGCGCGCGGTCGCGGGCCTCGGCTAGCGGGCACACCGTGCGCACCGCCCCGGCAGCGTTCCTCGCCGCCGCGCTCGTGCTGCTCGCCGGCTGTTCCGCGTCGCCGCAGTCGAGCACCGACGTCTCTCTTCCGCCGGCTGGCGCTGTCGTCGACTACCAGCTCGGCGGCGGCTACGAACCGGCCGACGGCGTCGGCGGTGTCGCTCGCGACAGCACCGACATCCCCGCTCCCGGGCTGTACTCGGTCTGCTACATCAACGGCTTCCAGACGCAGCCCGCCGACCGCGACCTCTGGCTCGACGACCGCGCAGACCTCGTGCTCACCGGTACGGGCGGCGAACCGGTCATCGACGAGAACTGGCCCGACGAACTGATTCTCGACACCTCGTCCGACGACAAGCGCGATCGCATCGCCGGCTTCACGACCGAGGTCTTCGCCGGCTGCGCCGATGCGGGCTTCGACGCCGTCGAGATCGACAACCTCGACTCGTACACGCGCTCCGACGGCGCGCTCACCGACGACGACGCGATCGCCCTCGCCACGCTCTACGCCGAGAGCGCCCACGCCCTGGGTCTGGCCATCGCGCAGAAGAACGCGGTCGAACTCGGGACCCGCGGGCGCGACGACGCGGGCTTCGACTTCGCCGTCGCCGAGGAGTGCCAGCGCTTCGACGAGTGCGACCGCTACACCGAGGTGTACGGCGAGCACGTCATCGACATCGAGTACACCGACGACCTGCTCGGCGAGTTCGCCGACGTCTGCGCCGATCCGCAGGTGCCGGCCTCGACGATCCTGCGCGACCGCGACCTCACGACACCGGACAGCCCCGAGTACGTGTTCGAGAGCTGCTAGCCGGGCGAACGGCTAGTCGAGCGAGTCGATCCCGCGCAGTTTGGCGAGCAGGTCGGCCTTGTTCAACCGCGAGTAGCCCGTGACACCGGTCGCGCCCGCGTGGCTGCGCAGCGCGACCATGGTCCACGACTCCGACGGCTCGGTACTCGCGCGCACGGCCGAGGTGCCGGTGCGGCGGGGCGTGCGGGCGGATGACGCGGGAGCACGCTTCGCGACCGGGATGCTCGGCAGCGCCGCTGCCTTCTTCGCGGTGGACTTCTTCGCCCCGACGGTCTGTGCGGCGGCGGGCTTCTTCGCGGCAACCGGCTTCGCCACGACCTCGGTCGCGACAACCGGCGTCTTCGCGGCAGCCGTTTTCTTGGAGACCACAGCCGGCTTCGCGGCCTTCAGCTTCGCGGTCGCATCGGCGGCGGCAGCGGCGAGTTCCGCCGCGAGCTCCCGCTCTTTCGCCACCGCCTTCTCGGCGCGCCTGGCTTCCTTCGCCGCGAGCTTCTCGGCGATCTCCTTCGCCTTGGTCAGCTGCTTCTTCACGAGCGCGCGCTCCTGCTTCAGCTCCTTCTTCGCCTTCGCCGCGGCCTTCTCGGCCTCTTTGCGCTCGGCCTTTTTCGCGGCCTTCTTGGCCAGGGCGGTGTCCTCGGCGATCGCCTTCTTCAGGAACTTGGCCTCGGCCTTGCGGTCGGCCTTCTCCTGAGCCTTCTTGACGGCCTTGAGCGCGGCCTTCTCGGCGGCGGCCTTCTGCGCTTTTTCGAGAGCCTTCTTCTCGGCCTTCTTGTCGGGCTTGGTTGACGGGGTCTTCGACGACACGGTGCGCTCCTTGTCCACGGCGCGGTCCAGCGCCTGAATCGCTCCATTATCTCGCGACGTGCGCGGAGGACGGTGGACGTAGGTTGCGCGTCGCGTAAACGACGGCTGAACTCAGCGGCCTACTCGACGCGCTGCTGCAGGTAGTTGGCGACGGCCGGCGGCACGTACGGCGCCACGTCTCCGCCGAGCGCCGACACCTGGCGGACGAGCGAGCTCGACACGTGGGTGTGCGCGGGGTTCGGCAGCATAAAGATCGTCTCGACGCCGGCGAGGTCGCGGTTGACGATCGCCATCGGCGTCTCGTAGGCGACGTCGATCTGCGAACGGATTCCCTTGACCAGGACGCTGGCTCCGACATCCGTGCAGTAGTCGACGAGCAGTCCGACGCTCCAGCTGGTGACGATGATGTTCGACGGCAGGTCGGCCTCGGCAACCGATTTCTCGATCAGCGAGACGCGCTGCGCGATCGGCAGCAGCGCGGTCTTGCCCGGGTTGTGCACCACGAGCACGTGCAACTCGTCGAAGAGGCGGGCGGCCCGCCCGATGACGTCGAGGTGGCCCAGCGTGACGGGGTCGAACGATCCAGGAACAACGGCGATCCTCTTCATCCCCTCACCCTAGCCGGTGAACGTTACCGTCCCGTTACCGGCGCGGAAGTCTGCAGCGCCGCCTCGGCCACGTAGGCGTCGAGCACGACCCGCACCGCGAGCCGCGCCGCCCGGTCCGGACGCAGCAGCGCCTCGATGTGCCGCCCGGCGCGCACGTCGGTGAGCGGCAGCAGCCGGTACCGCCCCGCGGCCCGGCCGAGCGAGGTGTGCCGTGGCAGCAGCGCGACGCCGTGCCCGGTTGCCACCAAGTTCTCGATGAGCGGGAGGTGCGTCGAACGGTGGATGACGCGGGCCGGCGTCCCGGCCGCGACGGCCATCGCGGCGAGCACCCGGTCGATCGGGTAGTCGACCGGCACCCCGATCCAGTCCTCGCCGATGACGTCGGCGACCGTCACCCTCTCGCGCCCGGCAAGCCGGTGCCCGAGCGAGACGCCCACGTCGAGCGGCTCGCGCACGAGCGGAACGACGCGCAGCACCGACGGTGCGGGCGGCAGTACGTCGTCGGAGCGGTGCGCGATCACGATGTCGTAGTCGGCGGTGAGGTCGGCGAAGTCGTCCTGCGAGACGTCCTGGTCGTCGAACTCGACCCGGATCCCGGGGTACTCCGTGATGCGGGTGAGCATGCCGGGCACGAACAACTCGGACGCGGACTGGAACGACGCCACGCGCACCACTCCTGTGGCGCCGCCGCGGTAGGCGTCCCAGGTCGCCTCGGCCTCGGCGATCGCGGTCGAGATGCGCACGGAACTCTCGGCGAGGGCGGTGCCGGCGTCGGTCAGCCGCACGCCGCGACCGACCCGTTCCACCAGCACGACGCCGACCTGCCGCTGCAGCGTCCGGAGCTGTTGGGAGACGGCGCTCGGCGATTTGCCGAGGGCGAGGGCCACCTCCGTGATGCTGCCGCGGTCGGCCAGTTCCCGGAGAAGAGCGAGCTGTGCGACATCCATGAAGGGAGTCTACAAAGTCGATGCATCATCCGGGCGTAGACCTTCATCGTGATCTGGGCGAGCATGGGGACATGCTGCTCCGCCACCGCCTCCTCGCCGTCCTCGTCGCCGTCCTCTGGGGCGTCAACTTCCCGGCGACGGCCCTCGCGCTCGAACACTTCCCGCCGTTGTTCATGGTGGCGCTGCGGTTCGCGATCATCGCCGTGCCGACGATCATCTTCATCCCGCGGCCGAAGATCCCGCTGCGCTGGCTCATCGCCGTCGGATTCGGCATCGGCACCATGCAGTTCGCGTTCCTCTACCTCGGAATGGCCGCCGGTATGCCGAGCGGTCTCGCCTCGATCGTGCTGCAGGCCTCCGCGCCGTTCACCGTGATCATCGCCGGCATCTGGCTGCGCGAGCGCATCACGTCGCGGCAGGCGGTCGGCATCGCGATCGCGGTGCTCGGCCTCGCCGCGATCGCCGTGCACCGCTCGCAGGTCGCCGCGCTGCTGCCGGTCGTGCTCACCCTCTGCGGCGCGCTCGGCTGGGCGATCGGCAACGTCTCGACCCGCCGCGCCCAGGCGCCGAACGCGCTGCACCTGACCCTGTGGATGTCGGTGGTGCCGGTCGTGCCGATGCTGATCCTGTCGCTGTTGATCGAGGGTCCCGCCCGGATCGGCGACAGTCTCGCGACATCCTTCACTCCCGAGGCTCTGCCGGCCGTTCTCGGACTGCTCTACGTGATCCTGATCGCCACTGTGGTCGGCTACAGCATCTGGAACAACCTGCTGTCGGTCTACCCGTCGAGCACGGTCGCGCCGTTCTCGATGCTCGTGCCCGTGGTGGGCGTGCTCGCCTCGTGGATCGCGTTCGGCCAGCTCATCGACGGCGTCGAACTCGTCGCGGGCGGCGCGGTCGTGGCCGGGGTGCTCGTCGCGAGCTACCGGCGGCGGGTGCGCGAGGCGTCTGCCGAGCTGGCGCTCACGGTTCCCGCCGCCTGAACGCTCAGCTCTTCGAGAGGAAGGCTTCCGCTTCGGCGTCGAGCCGGCGGGCGAGCGCCTCGGCCAGGTCGGGGTAGTCGACGAGCTGCGGGTCGACCTCGAGCACCGCGGACGCGAGCTCTCTCGCCTCGGCGATGAGCGCGCCATCCTTCACCACCCGCAGCAGCCGCAGGCTGGAGCGGCCGCCCGACTGAGTGGTGCCGAGCACGTCGCCCTCCTGGCGCAGTTCGAGGTCCTTCTGGGCGAGCTCGAAACCGTCGAGAGTGGATGCCACGGCCTCGACGCGTTCTCTGGCCAGCGTGCCGTCTTCGGCGTGGGTCACGAACAGGCAGACGCTCGGCACGCCACCGCGACCGACACGGCCGCGCAGCTGGTGCAGCTGGGAGACGCCGAAGCGGTCGGCGTCGAGGATCACCATGGTGCTCGCGTTCGGCACGTCGACGCCGACCTCGATCACCGTGGTGGCGACGAGGATGTCGATGCGGCCGGCGGCGAAGGCCTGCATCACGCCGTCCTTCTCCTCGCTCGGCATACGGCCGTGCAGCACCTCGAGGCGGAGACCGGCGAGCGCCGGGTGGGCTCGCAGTTCGGCGGCGGTCTCGGTGACGTTGGCGATCTTCTGCGCCTGCTTCGAACCCGGGGCGCCGGCGGCCGAAGGCTCGGCGACCTCGGCGCCCGGCTCCACCTCCTCCACCTCTTTCGCGTCGATCGCGGGGCAGACCACGAAGACCTGGCGGCCCTGGGCGATCTCCTCGGCGGCGCGCGACCAGACCCGGTCGTAGAGCGGTTTGTTCCAGACCACGAAGCTCTTGATCGGCACGCGGCCGCCGGGCAGCTCGGCGATCGTGGAGATGTCGAGGTCGCCGAACACCGTCATCGCCACGGTGCGCGGGATCGGCGTCGCGGTCAGCACGAGCACGTGCGGCGGGGTCGTGCCTTTGAGCCGGAGGGCCTCGCGCTGGTCGACGCCGAAGCGGTGCTGCTCGTCGACCACGACGAGACCGAGGTCGAAGAAGCCGACGTTGTCGCTGAGCAGGGCGTGGGTACCGACCACGATGCGGGCCGAACCCGAGACAGCGGCGAGCAGCGCCTTGCGCTTCTCGGCGACGGGGAGCTGCCCGGTGATGAGCACGGGCCGCAGCCGCGCGGCGAGATCGGGCCCGAGCGTCTTGACGATCGAGCGGAAGTGCTGCTGCGCGAGCACCTCGGTGGGCGCGAGCAGCGCGGACTGGCCGCCCGACTCGGCGACGGCGAGCATGGCCCGCAGAGCGACGAGCGTCTTGCCGGAACCCACCTCGCCCTGCACGAGCCGGTTCATCGGCGTGCCGGACTGCAGGTCGCCCGCGACCTCCTGGCCGACGCGCTGTTGGTCGCCGGTCAGGGTGAACGGCAGGGCCGCGTCGAACCCGGCGAGCAGGCCGCCGGCCGCGCGCGGGGTCGAGGCGACCGACCGCAGCTTGGCGCGCTGCTGCAGCAGCGCAGCCTGCAGCACAAATGCCTCCTGGAAGCGCAGCGCTTTGCGCGCGCCGGCCCACTCGGCGTCGGTCGACGGCCGGTGGATGCTCTGCACCGCGCGCTCGTAGCTCATCAGCTTGCGGCGCGTGCGGATGGCGGCGGGCACCGGGTCGGTGAGCGGCGGCAGGGTGTCGAGCACCACGGAGACCGCCTTCTGGATCTGCCAGCTGGTCATCGACGCGGTCGCCGGGTAGACCGGCACGAGGGTCTCGAGGAACGCGCGCGTCGCCTCTCCCCCGTCGCCGAGGTCGGCGGCGTCGAACAGCTCGTAGTCGGGGTGGGTGAGCTGCAGCGCTCCGCGGTACTCGCCGATCTTGCCGGCGAAGATGCCGCGCACGCCGGGCACGAGCTCCTCTTTGCGGAACGCCTGGTTGAAGAAGGTGAGCGACAGTATGCCCTTGCCGTCGCTGATCTTGACCTCGAGGATCGACCCCTTGCGCGCCTGCATCGACCGCTGGCTCACTGACAGCACCTCGGCGACGATCGTGACGTTCTCGTCGAGCGGCAGGTGGGTGAGTTCGGTCAGTTCTCCCCGCCGGATGTAGCGGCGCGGGTAGTGGCTGAGGAGATCGCCCACGGTCTGGAGCTTGAGGCCCTTCGCGAGGGCGGCGCTCGTGCGGGGACCGAGCGCTTTCTTGAGCGGCTCGTCGAGCGGGGAGGTCACGATTCCAGATTACGCGGATTGAGCCTGTCGGAATCAGGGTCGGAGGGGTTGGTGGATTTCGACACGCTCGATCCGCCGGCTGCTACAGCCAGTGCCGCTTGCGGAACACCGCGAACAACGTGCCGCCCACCGCGACCATCAGCAGCAACGCAGCCGGGTAGCCGAACGCCCAGTCGAGCTCGGGCATCAACGCGAAGTTCATGCCGTAGATGCCGGTGACGAGCGTCGGCGCGAAGAAGATGGCCGCCCAGGCCGAGATCTTGCGCGCCTCCTCCGCCTGCCGGTTGCTCGACTCGGTGATCTTCTGCATGTCGTCGTTCTGCCGCTGGGCCACGAGGGTGGCGTTCACGGTGAGGATGTCGCGCAGCAGGATGCGGAACTCCTCGATGCGCTCCGTCACATGCGTCACGTGGTCGGCGACGTCGCGCAGGTACTGCTGCAGGTCGACCGCGATCGAGTACTTGTCGAAGCCGCTGGAAATCTGGTCGAGGATGCCGATGAGCGGCTGGGCGGCGCGCTGGAAGTCGATGACCTCGCGGGAGAGCTCGTAGATGCGCCGGGAGACCCGCGGGTCCCCGTCGAACACCTGCGTCTCGATCTCGTCGATGTCCTTCGCGATGCCCGCGACGACGGGCGCGTAGCCGTCGACCACGGCGTCGAGGATCGCGTAGAGCACCGCTTCGGTGCCTCGCGCGAGCAGGTCGGGCGATTCCTCGAGCCGGGACCGCACGAGCGACAGGTCGGGCGATTCCGAGTGGCGCACCGTGATGACGAAGTTCGGGCCGATGAAGATGTGGAGTTCGCCGAATTCGACCTCTTCCGCGTCGTCGAGGTAGCGCGCCGCGCGCAGCACGACGAACAGCGTCTCGCCGTAGCGCTCGAGTTTGGGGCGCTGGTGGGCGAGAACCGCGTCCTCGACCGCGAGCTCGTGCAACCCGAACTGGCCGGCGAGCGAGGTGAGTTCGTCGATCGACGGCCGGTACAGGCCGATCCACGCCATCGAGTCGGCGTGGTGGTCGAGGGCGAGGTACGTGGTGTCGAGGGAGGTGGGCGTCTCGACGCGGCATCCGTCTCTGTAGATGGCGTTATTGACCAGGCTGGAGCGTGCGGAAGCCGGTTCGTCGGCGAACAGCTCGGGCTCGGCGGCCGGCGTCGGCTTGCTGCGCGAGAGCCCGCGGAACGGCTTGCGGAAATCGGGGGACATGCGTCACACGGTACGCCGTCCGGTCGCTGAGCTTGTCGAAGCGCGCGGTGGCCCTTCGACAAGCTCAGGGACCGACTACCTACAGCTCGAACGCGTACCCGTTCGACTCGCGCACCGCCGCGCCGATCTTCTTCGTGACGGCGTCGGCGTTCACCTCGAGCGAGCGCAGGTCGCGGCCCACCTGGCGCGCCGAGCTGTCGCAGAACTCGGCGGCGACCGTGATCTCCGCGGCCGTCGCGGGGGCGCCGTCACGGGCACGCGTCGCGGTGGCCCGGCTGATGACCGCCACCTGCGCGTAGATCCCGGATGCGGCATCCGCCAGTCTCTTCTGCATGAGTTGTTTCTCCTGCACCTTCTTGCCGTGCTTGCGCAGCGACCACTCGGCGCGGTCGCGCAGGCGCGCCACCTGCTCGGCGACGGCGGAGACCTGCTTGGCGAGCACGGGATCCGCGCCGGCGAGCTTCTCGGGGCGCAGCGCACGGTTGACCCGCTCGGCGACGTAGGGCGCGAGCACGCCGATCGCCTTGCCGGGGGCGCCCACGGTGAGCGAGCGCACGTCGGGCAGACCGTCGCTCAGCGCCTTGATGCCGTTGAGAGCCACGTAGGCGCGCATCACGTCGTTGGCGCCCTCGAAGATCGGGAAGATACGGAAGTCGCGGAGTGCCTTGGAGAGCGGGTGGTCGTTCATAAACGCGGTGCCGCCGTGCACCTGGAACGCCTTGTTGAGCGCCTTCCAGCCGACGTCGCTCGCGACCACCTTGGTCATCGCGGACTCGAGCGAGAAGTCGGCGACGCCGCGGTCGACGAGGCCGGTGGTGAGGTACGACATCGATTCGAGGCCGTAGATCTGCGTGTTCATCCACGCGGCCTTCTCTTCGACCATCTCGAAATCGATGAGCTTGCGGTCGAACTGCGTGCGCTCGTTCGCGTGGTCGAGGGTGTAGCCGAGGAAGGCTTTCATGCCGCCTGCGATCGAGGTACCCATCGACATCCGGCCGTTGTTGAGCGTGTTCATCGCAATGCGGAACCCGTCGCCCGGCTCGCCGAGCAGGTTCTCGGCCGGCACGCGCACGTTGTCGAAGTGCACGCGCTGCAGGTTGTTGGCGCGAAGGCCGAGGGTGTCGAAGCGGGGCCCGGTGCTGAGGCCCTCCGTGCCCTTCTCGACCACGAGCGCGACGTGGCCGAGGTCGCTGCGGGCGAAGACCGTGAGCACGTCCTTCGAGCCATTGCCGATCCAGCGCTTCTCGCCGTTGAGAATCCAGCTGCCGTCGCTCTGACGCTCGGCCCAGGTCTCGAGGTTGTAGGCGTCGCTGCCCACGTTCGGTTCGGTGAGCACGAAGGCGGCGAGCTTGCGGCCCGCGGCGAGGTCGGGCAGCCAACGGGCCTTCTGGTCGTCGGTGCCGTAGAGGTAGATCGGCTTCGTGCCGATGGACTGGTGCACGCCCATCACCACGGCGAGGGCGCCGTCGGCGCGGCCGAACTCCTCCATCACCCGGCAGTACCCGGTCTGGCTGAGGCCCTGTCCGCCATACTGCTCGTCGACGAACAGCCCGAGCAGGCCGCGTTCGCCGAGGTCGCGGATCGTGTCGTCGCCGACCCAGCGCTGTTCCTCGGCCTTCCACGGGTCGTAGGTCCCGGTCAGGTACTCGCGCGCGCTCGCGGCGAGTGAGTGCACCTTGACCCGCTCCTCGCCGTCCAGGAGGGGGTACGGCATCACGAGCTCGGAGTGCGTGTTGCCGAGGAAGAGCGCTTTGGTGAAGGAGGGCTTGGGGGTTCGATCAACGCTGGCCATGCATCCGATTGTGTGGAACGTGCGGCCCCTGCGCCAACGGTTTGTCGAATGCCTACTACGGATGCCGCGTGGAATCCCGGTACCGTTGGGGCAATGACCCGCATCATCTCCGGTTTCGCCGGCTCCCTCACGCTCGCCGTGCCCGCCACCGGCACCCGTCCCACGAGCGACCGGGTCCGCGAAGCGATCTTCTCCGCGCTCGACGCCCGCGGCGCTCTCGACGGCTCCCGGGTGCTCGACCTGTACGCGGGCACCGGGTCGCTCGGGCTCGAGGCCGCATCACGCGGCGCCGCCTCTGTCGTGCTGGTGGAAAAGGGGCAGGCGGCGGTGAAGGCCTGCCGGGCCAACGCGTCGCTGCTGCTCCGCGCCGCGCCGCGCACCGGCGCCCCGCGCATCGACGTCTCGGGCCAGTCGGTCGACGGGTTCCTCGCGCCGTCGCGCGACAGCTGGGACGTGGTCTTCATCGACCCGCCGTACGACCTCGGCGAGACCGAGCTGGCTGGGATGCTGGCGCTGCTCGCTCCGCGTCTCGCGCCGGACGCGACCGTCGTGCTCGAACGCAGCTCGCGGAGCCCCGAGCCGGTGCTGCCCGAGGGCCTCGAGATCGACCGCCGCAAGGACTACGGCGACACGACGCTGTGGTGGTTGGGTACCCCGTCGGCCGACTAGCGGATTGAGCTTGTCGAAATCAGGGTTTCGACCAGCTCAACCCGCCTGGCCGCTCCACTGCTCGTACGGGTCCCAGCCGCCGCGCTTCTCGTAGTGCAGGCCGTCGACCAGTACGCCCTCACCCGCCACGACCGTGCCGATCTGGCGGAATCCCCCGGGCAGCGCGGTGCCGGGCGGGAAGGTCGCGAGCAGCGAGTGGTCCTCTCCCCCGTCGAGCGCCTCCCGGGAGCCGACCGCCACGGACGAGAGCGCGAGCGCGACACCGCTGGCCGCGGCGAGGCGTCGGGCGTCGAGCGCGAGTCCGTCGCTGAGGTCGAGCATGGCGGTGGCCCCGGCGACAGCGGCGAGGACGCCGTCGGAGATCGGAGGCGACGGCGCGAGCTGCGCGGCCACGAGAGCCGCGTCGGTGCCGCGGAGCGCGGCGGCGGCCGCGGCATCCGGACGCCCGTCGACGACGGCACGCTCGAACAGCAGCCGGAGCCCGGCAGCGGCGGCGCCGAGCACGCCGGAAACCGCGACGACGTCGCCGACGCGCGCGCCCGAGCGCAGGACGGGTCCGCGGGTGGCGAGGTCGCCGAACGCCGTGACCGCGATCGTGAGGGTGTCGGAGACCGAGAGGTCGCCGCCGACGACGCCGCAGCCGGGGGCGAGCGCGAGGCAGGCGTCGCGCAGTCCGTCGGCGATGCCCTCGAGCAGCGAGACCGGCGAGTCCGCGGGTGCCGCGATCGCGACGACGAGCGCGGTCGGGGTCGCGCCCATGGCGGCCACGTCGGCGAGGTTGGAGGCCGCGGCCTTCCAGCCGAGGTCGTGCGGGGTCGACCAGGCGAGCCGGAAGTCGGGGCCGTGGATCATCATGTCCGTCGTGACGACGAAGCGGCCGTCGGGCGCGGACATCACGGCGGAGTCGTCGCCGGGCCCGACGAGGGCGTAGTCGGAGGCGGGGAGGCGCGGGAAGATGCGCGCGAGGGTGGCGGACTCCCCGATGCCGCGCAGAGTATCGGGTTGCGTCATGCTTCACACGGTAGCCTGAACCGGTGAAAACCCCGCTCCGCCGTTCCGTCCTCCAGCTCGCCGCCGTCAGCCTGATCGCCCTCGGCGCCCTGACGGGATGCGCGCAGACGGTGGCGCTCGAACCGGCGAAGTTCGCAAGCGACGAGGGGTGCGCCGAGGTCATGGTGCGCCTGCCCGACACGGTGAGCGACCTGGCACTGCGCGAGACCAACGCGCAGGGAACCGGCGCGTGGGGTAGCCCGGCCTCGGTGCTGCTGCGCTGCGGCGTGGAGGTGCCCGACCCGACCTCGACCCTGCCGTGCGTGCTGGTCGACGACGTCTACTGGCTGCGGGACGACTCCGAGGCACCGAACTACATCTTCACGACCTACGGGCGCGAGCCGGCCACCGAGGTGATCGTCAACCGCGATGTCACCTCGCCCGGCCCGGCGCTGTTCGACCTGGTCGGTGCGGTCGGCGCGACCACCGAGGTGGGTGCCTGCACCGAGATCGAGGACAGCCTGGGCGCCGACACGGTGACGCCCGAGGCGACGCCGACGCCCGCGGGTTGAGCTTGTCGAGACCGGACTAGGCCGGGTTTCGACAGGCTCAACCCGCCGGGGCTAGCTAGCCGCGCGGCCCGTCGAGCCCGACGAGCTTGCCGGCGATGCCACCGGCTGCACGGAGCGCCGCGCCCGAGCCGAAACCGGACGCGGGCGTCACGACACGGCGGTCACGGGCCTCGACGAGCGCGTCCTTGAGCACGGTGGCGGCGGGCGCCTGCGGTGCCCAGAGGTAGAGCGACATGGCGCCGGGGATCGAGTTGACCTCGTTGACGAACAGTTCGCCGTTCGACTCGTCGAGCAGCAGGTCGACGCGCACGACGCCGGTGAGTCCGGTGACCTCGGCGACGCGCGTCGCGAGCTCGGCGGCGAGGGTCGCCACGGCGTCGGGCACGTTGGCCGGGAACTCGCGCGGCGCGCTCGTGAGCCCGACCTCGCTGCCGGCACCGCCGGAGAGGTATTTGTCGGCGTAGGAGTAGAGCCCGTTCTCCGCGTTGACGCGGATCGGCTTCTCCAGCGCCGTCACCGCGAGCTGCGGGAAGGTACGGAAGCCGATGTTCAGGTCGACGAGTTCGGGACGGTACGGCTCGACGACGGCTCCCGCGCGGAGGTGTGCCGATGCGCTGGCGACGGCCCTGGCGGCATCCACGTCTTCGACGATCTCGATACCGATCGACGAACCGCCGAAACGCGGCTTCACGATGTACGGGCCGGGGAACGACGGCGCGTGCGTGGCGGAGAGCAGTTCGCGACGCAGCGTCGGGATGCCGGCGACCTCCATGAGCCCGCCGAACGCGAGCTTGTCCATGCCGACGGCGCCCGCGAAGAGTGTCGAGCCGGTGGCGGGGATGCCGAGCAGCGTGAACAGGGCGGCAGCTCCGCCACCCTCGCCGAGACCGCCGTGCAGCGTGAGCAGCACCGCGGAGATGTCCAGCGCGCGCTTCTTGACGTAGAGCCCGGTGTCGCCGGAGACGCGCACGTCGACGGCCTTCGAGCCCTTGGGCACGCCCGTCAGGTAGTCCTTGGCCTCGGTGCCGGCCGGCACGAGCCACCATTCGCCGTTCGGCGCCCAGTAGATCGGCAGCACGGCCTCGCCGCTCGCGGTGAGAACACGCTCCGACTGCAGACCGGTGAGAATCGAAATCTCATGCTCGGGCGACGGCCCGCCAAACAGCACTGCCCAGGGAGAACTCACGCGTGACCATCCAAAAGATCGAGTCAGCCGCAACTAGTTACTGCTGGCCCGTGCGGCTGGTTACGGGTAGTGGTCCGGCAGATCGTTCTCATAGAGGATAACGCCTCGGTCGCCGGCCTGATCGAGCGCCGCAGCGACGGCCTCGGTTCTGGTATCGAAAGTTCTCACCGGGTTCGGCCCGCCGGCGGCTCCCTTGACGAGGGCGGCACGGTTCACCCGGGCGATGGCGAAGAGATGGCCGCCGAGGGCAGCGACGGATGCCGCGAACGCCTCGTTCCGCGCCGCCTGCACGTGTCCCAGCTCGACCATGCCGGGCGTCACGACGACGAGCGGGCCGCCGCGTTCCGCGGCGATCACGGCCGCACCCTGGAGTGCGCGCTCCGATCCGACGGGGTTCGAGTTGTAGGTGTCGTCGATGACCACGACGCCGCTCGCGGCCTGCTGCACCTCGGCGCGGTGCGGCGAGTCGGGCAGCGCCGACAGCCGGTCGGCGATCTTCGCGAGCGGGATGTCGAGGGCGCGGGCGATGCCGATCGCGACCGCGAGGTTGACGGCGTGGCCGACTCCGGGCACGTGGATCGGCGCCGTGGCGACGGTGGTGCCCTCGATGACGGTGACCGTGCCGGCGTCCGCGTCGACCATGACGTCGGCGTCGGTGCCGGGACGCGTCGACACGGTGATGACGGTCTTGCCCTCGACGCGGCAGCGCTCGGCGAGACCGGCGAGTTCGACCTCGTCGATCGGCAGCACGACGATGCGGGCCTTCTCGGTGATCTCGGACTTGGCCTGGAAGATGACCTCGCGGCTGCCCATGCGGGCCAGGTGCGCCTCGCCGATGGTGGTGATCGCGGCGATGTCGGGCGGGAAGCTCTCGCTCAGCTCGCGGATCTCGCCGCGGCCGTAGACGCCCATCTCGGCGATGAAAACTTCGGTTCCCGGGATGACGCGGTTGTTGACCGCGCTCGAGAGACCCATCAGGTTGTTGAAGCTCGCGGGGCTCGCGACGACGGCGAAGCTCGACGCGAGCACGTGCGCGACGTAGCCCTTGGTCGAGGTCTTGCCGTAGGAACCGGTGATTGCGACGATCGTCGGCCTGACCTGCTGCAGGCGTTTGCGGGCGCTCAGCATGTACTTGCGCGACAGCCGCTTCTCGACGGGCTTCATGATGACGAGTGCCAGGTCGGTGATCGGGGCCAGCGCGAGCACGGTGAGCGCGATGCCGGCGGGGCCGACGAGCAGCGTCAGCGCCGCACCGACGACGAGCACCAGCGCCGCCCAGACGCCGGTGAGGCGCTTGAGGCGGTCGGTCCAGGCGAGCTTCGCGCTCGTGCCGCGGATCCCGAGGCCGATCGGCAGGAAGCTCAGCAGCAGCACGACGAGGGGCGCGAGGAACTGCACGGCCGGCACGAGGATGGCGACCGCGATGAGGACCACCGCGACGGCGAGCAGCACGGCGTTGGTGACGCGCACGGTCACCCAGAGCCAGGCGAGGCGGGTGACCCACGGCGCGATGTAGTGTTCGCGCTGCGCGACGCGCAGCCACTTGGCTGCGCCGACGACGGCCGCGTAGACCCCGACGACGATCGAGGCGATGAGGACGATGGTCATGACTGGATCTCCGTGCTGAGTTCGAGGAGTTCGGCGCGCACCGCGTCGCGCAGGGCGCCCTCCATGAGATGGCCGGCACCGGCGACGGTGCGGAAGCGTGCGCCTCTGATGAGCTGGCTGGCGGCGAGGCCGGCGTCGGCGGGAGCTGCCGTGTCGTTCTCCCCCCACACCATGCGCACGGGCGCGGTGATGCGCGCGAGGTCGTCGTCGTAGTTCTCGCCGACGACGCGCACGAGGATGTCGCGCATCACGCCCTGGGCGGCGAGGTAGTCGGCCGACCCGCGCTTCTGGCGCTGCTTCTCGAGCACCGACTTCGGCAGCAGGCCCTTTTTCGCGAGCGAACGCACGATGCGGAAGGACAGGGCGGGCGTCGGCGCGGCGGTGAGTCGCACGAGCGGCACACCGGTGAGCACGAGACCGCTCACGTATTGCGGGTACTTGGCCGCGAGGCGTACGGCGACGCGTCCGCCGAACGAGTGGCCGACGAGGATGACGGGACCGAACGACGAGATCGCGGCGGCGACCTCCTCCGCGTAGTCCTCGCTCCCCCACGCCGTCGGCGGCTCGGCGGTGACCCCGAAGCCGGGGAAGTGGATCGACACGGCGTCCTGGCCGTCGACGATGGCGGAGAAGTCGGCGGCGGAACGCATCCAGCCGGGCAGGGCCACGACGGTCGGCGGGGTCGCTCCGGTCTTCTCGGCGAGGAGTCGCCCGTCGGCGAGAGCGGTGATCACGGGTCTACTCTCCCTGGGGCATCGGATCGGTGGTGAGGTGCGGAGCAATGTCGCGCGGGTTCAGCGTACCGGCGAGCACGCCGGCGACCTGCGACACGATCGGCATTTCGACACCCTTGGCGAGGGCGAGTTCGAGCACCGGTCCGACGGAGGACAGGCCCTCGGCGGTCTGGTTCATCTGCTTCACGACGTCGGTAAAGGTGTAGCCCTGGCCGAGCAGGCGTCCGGCCGTGTTGTTGCGCGACAGCGACGACTCGCAGGTGGCGATGAGGTCGCCGAGGCCCGCGAGGCCGGAGAGCGTCTCGGGACGGGCGCCGTACGCGACGGCGAAGTCGGTCATCTCGACGAGACCGCGGGTGATGATCGAGGCCTTGGTGTTCTCGCCGTAGCCGACACCGTCGACGATGCCGATCGCGACGGCGATGAGGTTCTTCAGCACGCCGCCGAACTCGGTGCCGATGACGTCGGTGTTGACGAACGACCGGAAGTACGGGTTGGTCGCGGTCATCGCGACCAGCGTGGCATTCTCGAGGCTGCGCGACGAGACGACGGCCGCGGTGGGCTGTTCCTTCGCGATCTCGAGCGCGAGATTGGGGCCGGAGACCACGGCGATGCGGTCGGCGTCGATGCCGAGCACCTGCTCGATAACCTCGCTCATGCGCAGGCCGGTGCCCTTCTCGACACCCTTCATCAGCGAGACGACGATGGCGTCGGCGGGGATCAGCTCGCGCACGGCCTCGAGGTTGGCGCGCAGCGACTGGCTCGGCACCGAGAGGAAGACCTGCTCGGCGCCCTCCAGAACGAGGGGCAGGCTCGCGCTCGCGGTGACCCGCTCGGGCAGGTTGATGCCCGGCAGGTAGTCGCTGTTGCGGTTCGACTCGGTGATCTCGCGGGCGAGCTCGGGGCGACGGGCCCAGACCGCGACATCCGCACCGCCGTCGGCGAGGATCTTGGAAAAGGTGGTTCCCCACGAACCCGCGCCGAGGACGGCGACTTTACGGGCCTTCGCATCGAGGGTGAGGGTGTCGAGCGCGTCGCTACTGTTCAAAACGGCCGGTGTCTTTCTGGTTGTGTTTCGCAGGATCCCAGCGTTCGGCCGGGGCCTTCTCGCCGCGCAACTGTTCGAAGAGTTCGGTGATGGCGGTCATGAGGATGTCGGTGGCCTCGGCCATCGCGACGGAATCGTGAACGCGGCCGGCGTACGCCGAGAGGTCGACGGGCTCGCCGAAGCGCACGTGGATGGTCTTGCGGGGGAAGACGCTGATCTTCTTCGCGTACCGCGGCATCACCAGCTGGGTGCCCCAGTGGGCGGCCGGGATGACGGGGATGCCCTGCTCGAGCGCCGTGCGCACGGCGCCGGTCTTGCCGCGCATCGGCCACAGGTCGGGGTCGCGCGTGAGCGATCCCTCGGGGTAGATGACGACGGCGAGGCCCTGGTCGGCGATCTGCTTGGCCGCGGCGAGCGGGTTCGAGCGCTTGCCCGACCCGGCACGCTCGACCGGCACCTGGCCGGACGCGCGCAGCAGCGCGCCCACGACGGGCACCTCGAACAGCGACGCCTTCGCGAGGTACCGGGGCATACGCCCGATCTTCCACATCGCGACGCCGATCACCAGCGGGTCGATCTCGCTGTAGTGGTTCGGTGCGAGCACGAACGCGCCGGACCCCGGCACGTTCTCCACACCGGTGAGCTTGAACTTCGCGATCGCGCTCATCGGAGGCACGGCAATGCCGGCGAGGAGCCGGAAGATGGGTGTCTTCTCGTTCTCCGCCGGTCGATCAGCGGCCACGCTTAGCCCTCGTAGACGAAGTCGGCTCCGAGCGCGTCAAGCTTGTCGATGAAGTGCTCGTAGCCGCGGCTGATGATGCCCACATTGCTGATGGTCGACTGACCCTCCGCGGTGAGGGCGGCGATCAGGTGACTGAAGCCACCCCGCAGGTCGGGAACGCGGATGTCGGCGCCGTGCAGTTTCGTCGGGCCCGTGATCACCGCCGCCTGCTCGAGCGGGCGACGGGGAACGCGGCGCGTGACGGACTCGAGGCCGTCCTTGTGCACGACGATGTCAGCGCCCATCTCGATGAGCGCGTCGGTGAAGCCGAAGCGGTTCTCGTAGACGGTCTCGTGCACGACGGAGATGCCGTGCGCCTTGGTCAGCGCGACGATGAGCGGCTGCTGCCAGTCGGTCATGAAGCCGGGGTGCACGTCGGTCTCGACGACGACGGGCTTGAGGTCTCCACCGGGGTGGTAGAACCGGATGCCGTCTTCGTGGATGTCGAACGCGCCGCCGACCTTGCGGAAGATGTTGAGGAAGTTCATCAGCTCGGCCTGCTTGGCGCCGCCGACGAAGATGTCGCCTTCGGTGGCGAGTGCGGCCGAAGCCCAGCTCGCTGCCTCGTTGCGGTCGAACAGAGCGCGGTGGTTGTAGCCCTCGAGCTTGTCGACACCCTCGATGAAGATCACGCGGTTGGGCTCGACGTTGATGATCGCGCCCATCTTCTGCAGGATCGCGATGAGGTCCATGATCTCGGGCTCGATGGCCGCGTTCTTGAGCTCGGTGACTCCCGACGCGCGCACGGCGGTGAGCAGGACCTGCTCGGTCGCGCCGACGCTCGGGTAGGGCAGCTCGATCTCGGCACCCTTGAGGCCGTTCGGTGCGGTGAGGCGGATGCCCTCGTAGCTCTTGTCGACGATGGCACCGAAGGCGCGCAGGGCGTCGAGGTGGAAGTCGATCGGGCGGTCGCCGATGCGGCAGCCGCCGAGGTCGGGGATGAGCGCTTCGCCGAGACGGTGCAGCAGCGGTCCGCAGAACAAGATGGGGATGCGGCTGGAACCGGCGAGGGCGTCGATCTTGGAGAAGTGCGCGCGCTCGACGTTGCTCGGGTCGAACGTGAGCTCGCCCTCTGCCGTCTTCGTGACCGAGACGCCGTACGCCTCGAGCATTCCCGTGACGACTCCGACATCGCTGATGTCGGGGACGTCCTTGAGGACCGAGGGGCTCTCCGCGAGGAGGGCGGCGACCATGGCCTTCGTCGCGAGGTTCTTCGCGCCGCGGACCTCGATGCGACCACGCAGCGGTTTTCCGCCGTTGATCACGATTTTGTCGGACTTGAGTCCGACCCTCTCACCTGCCTTATGGGCATCCTGCACAAGAGAATTCATTCACGCACCTTCACTGCTAATAACGCGCCGTTCGCGCGGGCTGTGCTTATTTGGCGGGCTTTTATTTGGCGGGGAGGGTCAGTGGTCGCCAGCTTTCGCGGCGAGCTTCGAACTCCGTTATGCGCGCTTCGTCGCGCAACGTCAACCCAATGTCATCCAGGCCTTCGAGCAAGCGCCACCGAGTATAGTCATCGATCTCGAAAGCGACGGTCAGGTCCGCGATGCGGATCTCACGCGCCACGAGATCGACGGCAATCTCGATTCCGGGCTGGGCGTCGATGAGCGCCCAGATCTTTTCCACGTCCGGCTCGCCCACCTGGGCCGCGAGCAGCCCCTGCTTGCCGGAGTTGCCGCGGAAGATGTCTCCGAAGCGGGAGCTGATGACGGCCTGGAACCCGTAGTCGCGCAGCGCCCAGACGGCGTGCTCGCGGCTGGATCCGGTGCCGAAGTCGGGGCCGGCGATGAGCACGCGGGCTCCGGTGACGGGTTCCGCCGCGAACGGCGGTGTGTTCAGGACGAACTCGGGGTCTTGGCGCCATCCATAGAACAGGGCGTCGTCGAAGCCCGTCTTGGTGACGCGCTTGAGGAAGACGGCCGGGATGATCTGGTCGGTGTCGATGTTCGACCGCTTGATCGGCACGGCGATGCCGGTGACGGTGGTGATCTTGTCCATTACGCCGTGACCTCCGTGCTCGTCGCTTCGACGGGCTCGGCGACCGTCTCGTCGTTCTCCAGATCCCAGGGCGACGACAGCGTGCCGCGCACCGCGGTGGCGGCGGCGACGAGCGGCGACACGAGGTGTGTGCGGCCGCCCTTGCCCTGGCGTCCCTCGAAGTTGCGGTTCGAGGTGGAGGCGCAGCGTTCGCCGGGGGCGAGCTGGTCGGGGTTCATTCCGAGACACATCGAGCAGCCGGCGAAACGCCACTCGGCGCCGAACTCCTTGACGATCTGGTCGATGCCCTCGGCCTCGGCCTCGATGCGCACGCGGGCGCTGCCCGGCACGACCATGACGCGAACGCCGTCGGCCTTCTTTTTGCCCTTGATGATCGAGGCGAAGGCGCGCAGGTCTTCGATGCGGCTGTTGGTGCAGGAACCCATGAACACCGCATCGACCTTGATGTCTTTCATGGGGGTGCCGGCGGCGATGTCCATGTACTCGAGCGCGCGCTCGGCGGCCGAACGCTCGTTCGGGTCGTCGATGTCGAGCGGGTTCGGTACCGGCTCGCTCAGCGACACGCCCTGCCCCGGGTTGGTGCCCCAGGTGACGAACGGCTCGAGGGTGTCGGCGTCGAGGAAGACCTCGGCGTCGAACACGGCGTCGTCGTCGGTCGCCAGGGTGTCCCAGTAGGCGACGGCGTCGTCCCAGTCCTGGCCGGTCGGGGCGTGCGGGCGGCCGAACAGGTAGTCGTACGTGGTCTGGTCGGGCGCGACCATTCCGGCGCGGGCGCCGGCCTCGATCGACATGTTGCAGATCGTCATGCGCCCCTCCATGGAGAGGGCGCGGATGGCGCTGCCGCGGAATTCGAGCACGTAGCCCTGTCCGCCGCCGGTGCCGATCTGCGCGATCACCGCGAGGATGATGTCTTTCGCGGTCACGCCGGGACGCAGGGTGCCCTCGACCGTGATGGCCATCGTCTTGAATGCCTTGAGCGGCAGCGTCTGCGTGGCGAGCACGTGCTCGACCTCGCTCGTGCCGATGCCGAACGCCATCGCGCCGAAGGCTCCGTGGGTCGAGGTGTGCGAGTCGCCGCAGACCACGGTGATGCCGGGCATGGTCAGACCGAGCTGCGGGCCGACGACGTGCACGATGCCCTGCTCGATGTCGCCGAGCGAGTGCAGGCGCACACCGAACTCCGCGGCGTTGTTGCGCAGGGTCTGGATCTGGGTGCGGCTCGTCAGGTCGGCGATCGGCTTGTCGATGGCGAGCGTCGGGGTGTTGTGGTCCTCGGTGGCGATCGTCAGGTCGAGACGCCGTACCGGGCGGCCGGCCTGGCGCAGTCCGTCGAAGGCCTGCGGGCTGGTGACCTCGTGCACGAGGTGCAGGTCGATGTAGATGAGGTCGGGGGTGCCGTCCTCGCCCTTGACGACCAGGTGGTCGTCCCAGACCTTTTCGGCCAGCGTTCGAGGCCGCACGGCCTCGGGAGTTTGTGTTGTCATTTGAGCGGTCCTTCAGGTTTTCGAGTGATCAGCCAACGAAAGAACTCCGCGACGAGGAGGGCCGTAAGACTAGGCCTCGTCGCGGCAACGAAGGAGAACGAGCCGCTCGAAATGCATTCCCCGAGAGTACCACCCGATCGGGGCCGCCGCCGGTAGGCGACGTGCCGCGACATCGCGCCGCGGAGCGTGCTATTACCTCTCGAGGCGGAGCACGTAGTCGCCGAGTTCGACGGCTGCGCCATCCCGGATCTGCACTCTTTCGCCGGGGACGACCTCGACGGGCGCGCCCTCGGTGACGACGTACACGCCGTTCGTGGAGTCGAGGTCGCTCACCCAGACCGCGTCGTCGTCGAGCTCGAGCAGCGCGTGCGTCTTCGACACCGAGCGGGTCTCGTCGGCGAGTGCGACGAGCCCGGCGTCGGGCCAGCGGTCGGATGCCGCGGGGTTGCGTCCCAGGAGCAGGGTACCGGTGACCGGGATCGCGTCGCCGGTCGGGGGTACCAGTCGCCAGGGCTGTGGCAACGTGACCGGGTTGGTCTCGGCGGCGGACGCTTCGACGGGCTCAGCGACCGGCTCGGGGACCGGCTCGACGGCCGGCAGCACCGGCGCCGCCCCGATCACCGTCGGCACGAAGACCACGTCGTCGAGCGGGCGCTCCACGGGCGCCGTGACCGTCACCGGTTCCACGGTGATGCCCGGCGGCAGGTCGATGAACCCGGCCTCCTCCTCGTCGAGAGGCGAGGGCACCGGCGCCGCGGGGATCCCGGGCGGCGGCATCGCGATGAAGTCGTCGCTCACGTCGACCGCTTCCGTCGGCGGATGCGGTACCGGCTCGCGATGCGGCGCAGGCGCGTGGCCGAGCCGCGGGCGACCGCGACGGCGGCGAGGGCCTCGTTCCAGACCAGGTCGGTGCGTTCCGGCTCGACCTCGGCGCCGCCGAAGACCGCTTCGTCGGTCTGCGCGGCGAGCGCCGTGAGCCCGGTCGGCTGTCCGGCGGGCAGCTGCGCCTCGAGGCCGCGCGCCACCACGAGCCGGGTGCCGCGGCCGCCCACCGCGTAGCCGAGTTCGGCGTAGCGGTCGACGAGCTCTTCCCAGGCCCCGGCCACGCGGTCGTGGACCGCGCCGTCGGTGCGGCGCTTGCGGGCTCGCCGTCCCTTGATCAGCGCGACGACGAGCAGAGGGATGAAGATGATCAGCGCCGGGATGAGCACGCTGTAGCCGACGACCCACACCCAGCCCGGGATCACGAACGCGTCGCCGTTGTCGTCCTCGTCGGTCTCGTCGAGTTCGACCGGCGTCAGCAGGTCGTCTTCCTCGTTGTCGGCACGCGGCGGCTGGCGCACCTGCGGCTGTGGTTCGCTCTGCGGCTTGGGGACCTGCGCCTGCGGGATGTCGGTCTCCTCGGGCGTCGGGTTGAACGCCACCCAGCCGACGTCGTCGAACGCGACCTCGACCCAGGCGGTGACGTCGTCGCCGGTGACCGTGACAGCCCCGCCGTCTTCCGGGATTTCGGGAGCGAAGCCCATCACGACGCGGGCCGGGTAGCCGAAGCTGCGCGCCATCAGCGCGAACGCCGACGCGTACTGCTCTTGGTCGCCGATGAGCTGCACGCGCGTGAGCAGCTCGGTGACGCGGTCGGCACCGTGCCCGGCGCGTGACGGCTGCGAGTCGGACTCCCGGCCGTGGCTGAGGAATCCGTTCTCGGTGAGCGCCAGCTGGATCGCCTGCAGCTGGGCCATCGGGGTGGCCGCGTCGGCCGCGAACTCCTGGGCCTTGGACGTCACGATGTCGGGCGACCCGGTCACGGGCGGCAGCTCGACCGCGGCGACGCTGGTCTCGTCCAGGTCGGCCGGCGTGAGCACCTTCTGTTCCACGGCGTCGAGCTCGTACGAGTCGCCCGCGCTCAGCCCCGTGGTCAGCACGGCGGTGCCCGTCGAGCGGTTGTAGCGCACGCTGTCCGCTTCCGACACGGCGTCGCCGCCGGTGAACGCGAGGTCCGTCAGGTAACCGACGCTCGGCACCCACACGTCGTCGTAGGCGCCGATCGTGATGGTGACGTTGTCGCGTTCCTCGGGGGTGATGAAGGTCTGCGCCGGGATCCGGCGGCCGACGAGCGCGAAGGAGCCCGACCCGTCGGTGGCGGTCTCGGGGCCGGTGACGGTCCACAGTTTGCCGGTGAACGAGTCGAGCGTGGCGAGGCGGACGACATCGCCGGGCTTGAGCCCGCTGACGGTGAAGAGCTCGTCGTCGGTGACCTGTTTCGTGTAGTGCCGGAACCCGCTCAGCGGACTCGGGTACTGCAGCGGGTCGAACGGTGGCTCGATCTCCTCGCGCAGCACGAAGCGCTCGTCGTTGGCCGGCGCGAACCAGAAGCCCGCTCCCCCGCCGACGACCACGGCGCCCGCGACGATGGCCGCGGTGCCGGCCAGCTTGCGGTTGCGCAGGCGCTGCGCACCGCCCTGCGCGACCGAGGCCACGGTGGGGCGGCGCCAGCCCAGCCAGACGAGCGCGAGGATCGCGAAGACGACCCCGCGCAGCCCGGCCTGATACGGCTGGTCGGTGCCGATCAGGATGCTCGCGAGGTAGAGCGCGACCGGCCCGACGAGCGCGATGCCGAAGCGCCACGCGGTGCGGGGGCGGCCGGCGATCCAGCGGGTGGCGAGCGTGGTCGAGACCAGTGCGACGAGCCAGGTGGCGAGGTACGGCACGACGGCGATGTACTGCGGGGCGCCGATGGGCGTGCGCAGCGTGACGATGTCGGTCCAGCCGAAGACGCTGCCGACGGCGATGCTGGCGAGCGACTGCAGGGTCGGCAGCACACCGAAGACCGCCTGGCCCTGCACGGCGAAGGCCGAGCCGAAGACGAAGTAGGCGACGACGGCGACGAGCACGGTGACGAGTGCGCCGAGCCGGAACATCGACGAGAGGATGCCGGTGGCGGCACCCAGCACGAGGCCGCCGACCCCCGCGAGCAGGAACGAGTAGCCGCCGAACGACGGTTCGAAACCGACGACGCCGAGCGCGACCAGCACGAGCAGCACCGCAATGTCGGCCCAGGTGCGCGGCGTCGGGCGGCGGATACCGGTGCCGGCGGGTGCGGCCGACGTGGTGGCGCTCACGAGCTCACCCCGCGCACGAGTCGGTTGAGGTCGTCGAGGTCGCCGATCGTGATGACGGTGAGCCCGGCGACGGAGGATATCCTCGGCTGCGCGCCGAGTTCGACATGGAAGGCGACCTGGCTGGTGTCCTGGCCGAAGAGCGTCTCGACGCTGCGGTACTCGAGGGTGGTCATTTTCGAGCCGCCGATCATCATCACGACGCTCGGGGCCGGCAGGCGCTTGGTCAGCTCGCGGGCGAACTCGCGCACGGTCGGGTAGACCTTGCCGACGGGTTCGACCCGCGACGACGAGTCGAGCATCGAGGTCACCGACTGGGTGCGCCAGACGCCGCGCTCGCTGACGATGTTCATCTGCACGCCGTCGCGGATCACCTGGGCGGCGATCGACGCGGTCACCGAGATGGCCAGCTCGAACTCCTCCTCGGAGGCGTAGAGGTCTTCACGCGAGGTGTGGATCATCGTGAGCTGCGAGCGGCGCGTCTCGTTGAACTGGCGCACCATGAGCTGGCCGATGCGCGCGGACGTGCGCCAGTGCACGTAGCGCCTGTCGTCGCCCGGCACGTACGGGCGCAGCGCGTGGAACGCGATGTCGTTGTTGGTGATGGTCTTCGAGACCTGGCCCTCGAGGTCTCGCACGAGGCCCGCGGCCGTGGGCAGCAGCCGCACGGTGCGCGGGTGCACGAACAGGTCGACCGCGTCGGCCCACTTCAGCGAGCGGCGCAGGATGCCCAGCTGGTCGCCACGCACCGATTCGGCGGGCCCGGCGACGATCACGGCGCGCTTGTTGGTGGGCACGGCGAAGAGTTCCTCGTGCTCGTCCTTCGGCTTCATCGCCGGCAGCTGGAACTCGGCGATGCCCTTGCCGACCGGCAGTTCCATGCGCGTGCCCGACAGCGGCCGCGCGCCGACGTTGGTGACGAGCATGCGGCCCATCGCCCGGTCGCCGACGACGACGCGGCGCGGGTTGAGCTCGACGAAGACCCCGTACGACGCGCGCCCGAACAGGAACGCGGCACTGAGCACGACCGCCGCAAGGAGCACGGTGCCGAGATAGGTGAACTCCTGCCAACCGAACACGGCGCTCAGCACGAGCGAGACGACGGCGAACAGCAGCACGAGCCAGCCGGTGGGGGTGACGACGCCGACCACGGGGGCGACACGGGTCCAGACCTTCGACCAGAGCTTGGCCGCTGGCGGCCGGATGACGCGGCCGGCAGCACCCGCGACCGAGCGGGCTCCGCGGCCCACGCCGGCGGCGCGCGCGGTCGCCGAAGCGCGCACGTTCGCCGCGGCGCGCGGGCGCTTCGTCTTCTCGGTCGTCGTCGTCACGGGGTTACGCGGCGCGGTACGCGGGCGGCTCGATGTCGACGAGGATGCGGCTCACGACGTCCTCGGCCTTGACCCCGGCGAACTCGCTCTCGGGGTCGAGGATGATGCGGTGAGCGAGCACGTTGACGGCGAGGTCGCGCACGTCGTCGGGGGTCGCGTAGGTGCGGCCCTGCGTGAGCGCCCAGGTCTTGATCGCCCGGGCGAGCGCCATGGCGCCGCGCATGCTGACCCCGAGGATCACGTCGCGGTGCGCGCGCGTGGCCTCGACGATGTCGTTGAGGTAGTTCATGACCGACTCGTCGACGAAGACCTCGGAGGCGAGCGCCGACATCGCGACGATCGACTCGGGCTTGATGATCGGCGAGACGAGCGACGCGCGGGCGCGGGTGCCGGAGTCCATCAGCAGCGACACGGCGATCTTGCTGTCGGGATAGCCGAGAGTGGTCTTGATCAGGAACCGGTCGAGCTGCGCCTCCGGCAGCTTGTAGGTTCCGGCCTGCTCCACCGGGTTCTGCGTGGCGATCACGAGGAACGGGGCGCCGACGGAGTGGCCCTCGCCGTCGATCGTCACGACGCCCTCCTCCATGACCTCGAGCAACGCGCTCTGGGTTTTCGGGCTGGCGCGGTTGATCTCGTCCGCAAGCACGATGGAGGCGAAAATCGGCCCCTTGTGGAACTCGAAGCGGCCCTTGCCCTGGTCGAAGATCTGCACGCCGGTGACGTCGGAGGGCAGCAGGTCGGGGGTGAACTGGATGCGCGACGTCGTGCCGTCGAGCGTGTTGGCGAGGGCCTTGGCGAGCACCGTCTTGCCCGTGCCGGGGTAGTCCTCGAGCAGCACGTGGCCGTCGGAGACGAGCGCGGTCAGCACGAGCCGGATCACGTGGTCCTTGCCCATGATCGCCTTGTCGACGTTGGCGACGAGCTTCTGGAACGCGTCGGCGAACCAGGTCGCCTGTTCCTGGGTTACTGGCACTTGGGTGTCTCCATTTCTTACCAACTCGTCGTGTTGGAGGTGGTTCCGTTGATGACGACCTTCTTGCCGCCGCCACGGATGTTGTAGCAGCCGAGGTCGCCCGAGAAGTCGCCGTTCGAGTCGAAGCGCAGCAAGGTCACCTTGTCGGAGCGGTACTTGCTCGGGTAGAACTCGCTGCCCTCGTGGTAGCAGTTGCCCACGAACTGGGCGTTCGGCTCGAAGTTACGCGCCTCGACGTGGTAGTGCTGCGAGCCGGGATAGCCGTAGTTGACCGCGGGGCCGCCCTCGGAGACGGTGATCTCGGGCTCGGCGGGCGGCGGCGGAGGGGGCGGCGGCTGGGTCACGGTCGTGGTGCCCGACGACACCCCCGGCCCGTCGCCGCTGGCGTTGCGCGCGTACACGGTGAGGGAGCGGTCGCCGCCGTTGTCGTCGACCTCGATGCTGGCCGAGAGACCGGTCGTCGTTCCGCTCTGCCCGCTGTTGGTGCTCCACACGTACTCGAGACCGTCCCCCGCGGCATCCGGGGTCGCATTCGCCGGCGCCGTCCAGTTCCAGGTGAGGGTCATCGGCCCCTCTCCCCCGGCGGGCGTCGAGACGCTCTGCGGCGCGGTCGGGATCGGCTGGGTGAACACCGTCAGCACGTTCGAGGTGCCGGACGGCCCGCGCTTGCCGCCGTCGTTGCGGGCGCTCACGGTGATGGTGAACTCGCCGGCATTCTCGGCGAACGTGGCCGAGGTTCCCGTGGTCGAGCCGCTCTTGCCCGAGTTCGTGGTCCAGTCGTAGGTCGTGGTGCCGCCGGTACCGCCGACGGCGGGCCAGGTCGCGGTGATGTTCGCCGTCGCCCACTTGTCACCGGTGGTGAGGCTCGGGGTGACCTGCGCGGGTGTGCCGTACGGGGTCACCTGGTCGCTGTTCTGCGACCATGCTCCGGGGCCGTGCTCGTTGACCGCCCGCGCGGAGAACGTGTAGGGCGTGCCGTTGACGAGACCGGAGATCGTGCAGGCGGCACCCGCGACGCAGGTCGTCGGGACGGCCGCTGCCGGGGTCGTACGTACCTCGTAGGAGGTGATCGGCTTGCCGTTGGCGGCGGGCGCGATGAAGCGGAACGTGGCCGACTGGTCGCCGCCGACCGCGCTGTTGCCGTCCCTCGTGGGTTTTGCCACGGGGTCGGGCACGTCGCTCACCACGAGCGTCATGGTGCCGTTGACGTACCTGTCTTTGTCTTCGGTGGCGTCGCGCACCGTGTAGACGACTTCGATGACGCCGCTCTTCAGTGCCGGGTTCGGTTGCACGGTCACGGTGGAGGCGGTGTGCGAGATCGTCGCCGGTTCTCCGGTGTTCTGTACGACGGCGTCGACGATCACGAGCGGTTCGTTCGTCGTCTGGTACGGGTTCGAGTCGTTCGAGAGAACGTTCGCCTTCACGGCACCGTCGCCGCGCTGGGTCTCGAGCACGTCGGTCACCGCGACCGCGAGCGGCTTCGACGAGCCGACGACGGTCACGTTGATCTGTCCGGGCACCTCGAAGCGGTCCCAGCGCAGGGTGACGTTGAGCGTGTAGGTGGAGCCCTTCTTCGCGTTGCGCGGCGTGCTCATGGTCAGCTGCGATCCGCTCAGGCTCGCCGAGAGGCCGGCTGTCGCGCCCACGAGGTCGGAGTAGGTGACCTCCTGCAGGATCTGCGGGTTCGGGTGGCCGGTCGACGCCCTCAGGTCGATGACCGTGGTCTCGCCCAGCTCGACCTGCGGGCTCGGCGTCGTGAACTCGGGCGGCGTATCGCGGAACTCGGGGTCGCCGACGATGATGTTGAGCCGCAGGTTGGCCGAGATGCCCTTGGGATCCTCGGCCGAGTCGCCGTCGAACACGCGGAAGTTGATCGCCGCGGGGCCGCGGTAGTCCGGCGGCGGGGTGAAGCGCAGGGTGTCTTGGTCGACATAGCTGGGGTCGCCGTTGCCCTGCACCGCGCTCACGGTCGACGAGTCGGGGATCCAGGCGTCACGGCCGGAGGGGACCACGACGATGTCGGAGAGGTTCCACTCCTTCGTCTCGTTCATGTTGACGTACTGGATCGGCAGGGCAGGGTCGATGATCGGCGGATCGTCGAAGCTCTCCTTGACCGCGGCGGGAACGAGGATGAACGCCATCGCGCTCAGGTCGTCGGCCTCGTTGGTGACGCGGTAGGCGATGGCCTGGCGTGTGGCGCCGGGCGTGACCTGCACTGTGCCGTTGGTTTCGAGCAGCGCGCCGGCGCCGGCGTTCGGTCCCTCGAGGGTGACGACGAGGTCTTCGGTCGCTCCGGCCGGGTTGAAGGCGAAGCCGTCGAACAGGTCCACCGTCAACGAGTCCTTGCCGGCGATCTCCTTCGGCGTGATCGGCAGGTCCTTCGCCGAGGGCGGCACGAGCGGGGCCTCGGCACTGACCTGGACGAGCACGTAGCTCATCGACTTGCCGCCGCGGTCGTTGGTGAGTTCGTAGCGCAGCGAGAACGACTGCTCCTCGTCGGGCGCGGTGACGACGAGGTACTGGCCGCTGACGACCTTCGCCTCGACGCCGTCCGGAACGTCGACGAGCGTCTTCGAGACCTTGAGCACCGCGCCCTGCGGGTCGGAGTCGTTCGCGGTGAGGTCGACCTGCGCGATGCGGCCGGGCCGGATCGACACGGCGTCGGGGACGGCGCTCGGGTCGCTGAGTTCGGGCGGTGGCGGGATGACGCCGATCTTGATTTCCGCCTCGCCCGTTCCGCCGAAGGAGTCGTACACCTGGTAGCTGAAGGTGTCCGTTCCCGTCGCCGCGTCCGACGCCTCGTAGACGAAGTAGTCGTTGCCCGACTCGATGATCGTGCCGAGTGCCGGGTTGGTCGGGAACGTGTTCAGCTGCACCGAGTCGCCGTCGGGGTCGATGCCGTTGAGCGGCAGGTCGACGCGGATGTTGCCGCCCGTGAGCACGCGCGCGACGAGCGGCTGCGGCACGGGGTCGCGGTTGCCCTCGGTGTCGAGGTCGGTGACGGTGAAGACCGCGGTGGCGGTCGCCGTCTCGTTGAAGGGGTCGAGCACGCGGTAGTCGACGCGGTACTCGCCCGGTTCCTCGGGCGCCTGGAAGCGCATGACGTTGTCGCTGATGAAGGCGAGCCCGGCGGCCGGCGGAGTGACGAGCGTGGTGTCCAGCGTCATCGTGGTGTCGTCGGGGTGGAAGTCGTTGGCCAGCACGTCGAGCGCGGTGATGTCGCCGACCCGCACCTTGGCGGTGTCGTTCGCGGCCACGGGCGGCTGGTGTTTGGTGAGCGCGGGAACGGGCACGACCGTGACGCCCGCGGCGGCCGAGCTGACGCCGTCGGAGATCGTGTAGCTGAAGTCGACCTGCTCGGTGAGGGCCGCGGGGCTCGTGATGCGGACGAGGGTGCTGCCCAAGAGCTCGACGACGAGTCCCTTGGCGGTGAGCTCGGGTGCGACATCCACCGACTGGACGGCCAGCACGCGGCCGAGCGGGCTCACGTCGTTGGCCAGCACCGAGACCGTCACGGGGGCGTCGCCGCGCAGGTAGGCGGTGTCTTTCACCGCGACCGGCGGGATCTGGTCGTCGGCGGGGCGGGCGCGCACGTCGACGCGCACGAGGCCCACGCTGTTGTTGCCGCCGGCGGCGAGCGTGTACTTCAGGTAGTAGATGCCGGCCTTGGTCGAGGTGAACGTGATGGTGCTCAGGTCGGTGTTGAACGAGGCGGTGGCGCCGTCGCCCGGCTCCTCGATCGCGACGAGGGAGAGCTGCGCGCCGGAGGGCGACAGGTCGTTGAGCAGCGGCTCGACGACGGCGGTCTCGCCGACGAACACGGTGGCGAAGTCGGGCGTTCCCACCGGGTTGAGGGTGCCGGTCGGTTCGACCTTGACGGTGAGGGTGCCGGCGGTCGACGAGCCGTGGCCGTCGCTGACCTGGAAGTTGATCTCCTTCTCGCCCAGTTCCGACGTCTGGTGGGTGAAGGTGACGAAGCCGTCGGGGGTGAACCGCACGAGGTCGGCGCTGGTCGCGGCCGCGCCGACGAGGAACAGGTCGTCGCCGTCGGGGTCGCGGAAGTTGGTGAGCACGTTGTAGTTGATCGTCTGGTTGGCCTCGACGCTCACCCCGCTGTCGCGGATCGAGACGGGTGCCTCGTTGCTCTCCTCGGGCACGACGCGGGCGGAGACCCGGGCCTGGTCGAGACCGCCACGGCCGTCGTCGATCGTGTAGCCGAAGGCGAGGGTGCCGACGAAGCCGGGTTCCGGCGTGAACTGGAGGGCGCGGCCTCCGTCGATCGGGTCGAGGCGTCCGCTGGCCTCGTTGATCGACTCGTAGGCCGAGATGACGAGCACGTCGCCGTCGGGGTCGGTGTCGTTGTCGAGAAGGGGTAGCACGGTCGTGCGGCCGGGGCGGATGCCGTAGTCGTCGTCGACCGCGGTCGGCGGGCGGTTGTTCTCGGTGCGCTCGGCGATGGTGTCTTCGAACGACTGGATGGCGGACTTGTCGTCGCCCTCCTCCTCGCTCTCCTGCTCCTCGGGCGGGGTGATGTCGTCCCAGTTGTCGACGAGGCGCATGTTCTCTTCGAGCAGCCAGGTGTTGCCGTTGTCGAGGTCGTTGAGGGCGATCACCGAGCGGTTGACGCGGAACTCGAGGGTGCTGCCGGCGGTGGGGTTCGGGATCTCGGAGACCTGCGACTGCTGGCCGTCGCAGACCTCGAGGTAGACCTGCGCGCCCGCCCAGGCGCCGTGGGAGCAGCCGTCGAGGTACACGGGCGACGAGACCTGCTCCGGTCCTGTCACCGCCTTCTCGATCTTCGTCGACGAGGTGGTCATCTCGCCGTCGTCCAGGTCGACCGCGACGAGGGAGTCGCCGGTGGCGAGGAGTGCCGAGTCGTTCTCGTCGCTCACCTGCTGCAGCTTGAGAACCGGGGTGTCGCCGAGGTCGTACACCGTGGCGTCCTCGGTCACCAGCTCGTTCGTCGACTGGTCGAAAACGACCGCGCGGTCGCCGACCGCGGAGAGCTGGAACTCGCCGACAGCGGGGAAGGCGGTCTCGACGGGGGCGTCGGCGAGGGTCTCCATGCGGTACAGGGTCTTCTCGTCGGGCGAGACGGCGATGACGGCGCCGTCGTGCGTCACGACCGCGTGGCCGCCCTCGCCGAGCTTCAGCAGCGGCGGGGTCGACACGAAGTTGAACTGCAGGTCGCCGACGGCGGTGATGACCCACAGGTCGCCCTCGGGCGACATGATGGCGATGTTCGTTCCGCCGTAGTGGATCTCGGCGCCCTTCGGCACGTCGATGGCGGAGGTGACCTCGGTGGTCGCGGGGCTCACCGACTCGAGCCGGCCCGCGTCGGGGTTGTGCAGGAACAGCGTGTCGCCGTCCTGCAGCACGTCGAAGTTGGGAGATCCGGCGACGACGGAGCCGTTGAGCTCGTCGATCTGCCGGTTGAGGCGGCCGCCGAGCAGCTCTTCGCCGTTGGTGACCCAGACGTCGCGCGAGGTCAGCTGCACGTCGGAGATCGGGAAGCCCGGGTGCAGCGCCGCCACCGCGAGCAGCGAACCCGAGAGCAGGGCGATGACGAGGGCCGAAGCCGTCGTCCTGTGGCGTTTCAGCCACCCGCCCACAGCCCTCAAGCGCTATCCCCCAGCAATGGTTGCCCCTCTGAATCCGACCGCGAGTACAGGCCGGACGTGAAACAACCTAACATGAGAGCCGTCTCATACCAGAGGCCGGAGATGGGCAGAACTACCCATCACCGTCGGTCGCGGCGGCTTTGCTCGCGAGGTGCTCGGTGTCGTTGCGGTCGAGCAGGTAGAGGTCGTCCTGGCTCACGAGCCGCGTCGCGACGGCGTATTCGACAAGACGCAGGCGGCGGTTGGTGGCGAGGTTCCCCTTGCCGCCGCGGAGGCCCTGCACGCCGATCTTGTCGAGTTTGTCGCACACGTTGTCGAGCTTGCGGTTGAAGGTCGTCATCGACCAGTGCAGGCGTTCGGCGGCGTCGGCGGAGGTCGGGATCTCGCCGCGGCCGGGGGACGACTGCCGCAGCACGTGTTCAGCGAGCGAGACGATGAGCAGCCGCTGCGTGCTGGTGAGCGGCACCGGTTCGATCGTCGTCGATCCCCCCGAGCTCGCGATCGCGGACGACGTGTTGTAGTAGTCGTCGCCCGAGTGGATGGTGAACTCGTAGGTCGTGGAGCCGGCGCTGAACAGCACCTGCATCTGCGAGAAGACGATCGGCAGCTTGGCACCGGGTGCCAGCCAGGCCTGCACCTGTCCCGTGGCGTCCGTCACGGTCGCCGACAGCAGGTTGCCGACGTTCGCCAGCCACCACATGCCGAAATCCTCGTAGATGCGGAGGAAGCGGCGGTGCAGGTAGGGGTTGTCGTCGATGACGAGGTCGCTCTCGCGGCCGATGTGGAAGTCGTCGGGGTGCGCGACGTCGTACCACTCGCCGCAGAACTCGATTCGCAGGGGGTTCATACGTTCACCACAGTGTTCGGGGAAGCAACGGTCTTCGGGCAGGCAACGGTCATTGGGGGAAGCACTCCTCGAGGGCGTTGGCCGATGCCTTGGTGCCGCGCTTGACACTCACCTCGAGGCACACGGAGTCGCCGGGTGTGTAGTCCTTGATGACGATCACGCCGTCGTCGATCGCGCGCGACGCCTCGTCGGGCCGGTCGTAGCGTCGCCAGACGAACTCGTCGCCGTCGAGCGGGTCGGGGTTGATCACCGTGACCGTGAGGGTGGTGTCCCCGGGCACGACGCTGCCGACCGTCGGCGTCGGGATCGTGTCGATCACGATGGCGTCGCCGCTGGCCCCGGGTGTCGGCCCGGCGGCGATGTCCTCGCCGTCTCCTCCGAGCAGGATGCCGGCCGTGACAGCCCCCGCGATGAGCACGGCCGCCGCGACGCCGCCCCAGACCAGCCACTTACCGCGACCGCGAGGAGGCGCTTCGGTGTCGGCGGCCGGTTCGACGGTCTCGGCCACGACGGGCGTGCGGCGCACGACCGTCGCCTCGTCCACCGGCTGCGCGGCGATGTTCTGCGGCGTGCGCACCACGGTCGAATCGCCGGCGGCCGCCGGTGCGTCGCTCCCTGGACGTGCGTCGAAAACGGGCGGCACGATCATCGGCGCGGCGGGCTGCGCGTCGATCGTCGCGACGGACCGGGCGCGCGTCGCGTCGGCGTCGTCCGCCTCGTCGCTGCGGTGCGGGGCCTCGATGAGCAGGTTCGGCACGTCGATCGCGGTGGGGCTGTAGCCGAGCTCGAGCTCCACGCGCTGCAGCGCCCGGGCGAAGTCGACGGCCGTGGCGAACCGGTCGTTGCGGTCGCTCGCCATGCCCTTCTGCAGCACGGCGACGAGCGACCGCGGAACGTCCTGGCGCGCCAACGGTGTGATCGCGCCGCGCTCGATGCGGCCGATGAGGTCGAGCGTGCCGTTCGATCGCCCGCGCACCTCGAAGGGCGTCTGCCCGGCGAGCACGGTGTAGATCGTGGCCGCGAGGGAGAACACGTCGCTGCGCACGTCGGGCTGCGGGTCGTCCTCGAACATCTCGGGCGGCGACCACGGCACCGACATCCCGACGGAGGCGCTCTCGGTGCCCCCGGTTCCGGTCGCCGCGTCGGAGAGCGCGCTGGCGAGGGTGCCGGTGTGCACGGGCAGTTCGTCGTCGAGGGCGCTCGAGATGCCGAAGTCGGTTAGGGCGGGCCAGCCGTAGTCGTTGCCGAGCACGTTCGCGGGCTTGATGTCGCGGTGCAGGATTCCGGCCGAGTGCGCGGTCGCGACCGCGCTCGACAGGCGCACGCCGGTGCGCAGCGCGTCGGCGACCTGGAAGGTCTCCTGCTTGTAGCGCTCGGCGAGGCTCGGGCCCGAGCAGTACTCCATCACGAAGTACGGACGGTCGTCCGACGCGACGTCGGCGTGATAGATCGTGACGATGTACGGGTGCGCCGACAGCTGGGCCATCAGGTTGGCCTCGGCGACGAACGCGGCGCGGTTGGCACCGACGAGTTCCTCGGTCAGCAGCACCTTGACGGCGACGCGGCGGCGCGGCAGTTCCTGCTCGTAGAGGAAGACGTCAGAGAAGCCGCCCGATCCGAGCAGCCGCACAAAGGTGTATCCGGGCAGCTCGGGAGGCTGCGACGCGCTCCGTCTCATCAGTCCCCATCCGCTGTCGCGGTCTCTTCGACCGCGAATGTCACTCCGCCGCCCAGATCGACGATGGTTCCGACAATAACCGAGGTCGGCTCACCGGCGCGCAATTTCTGCGGTTCTTTCCCGGGCATCGCGATGGTCGTACCGTTGCGCGAGTGTAGGTCGGTGACCACGACGGTGCCGCCCTCGAGCGCGAACCGTACGTGGGTCCGGGAGATGTCCTGGTCGGTGCCGCCGACGGTGAGCAGGCGCGGCATCTTGCCGCCGGGAACCTGGCTGACGCTCGGCGAGCGCCCGACCAGGATCGGCTGCGTGAGCGGTTCGCGCACGCCGGTCGAGAGCACGAGCGTCACGGCCGGTGCCTGAGGTGCCACGGGGGTGGCGGCGGGAGTGCCCGCGCCGCGCCGCCCGCGCAGCTTGGCGATGTCGGAGGTGAGAACGGTGTGCCCGTCGTGGTCGCCGGCGAGCCCGACGTCGTCGCTCTCGGGCTCGGGCGCTGCGGCGGGGACCGCGCGGAACAGCGTGTCGCCGGTCAGCGTGTCGTCGAGCTCGACGACCGGCGCATCGGTCACGGTCGCCTCGACGTCGACCGCGAGCTCCTGCATGGGGTCGGGGTCGGGTGTCGTGACGGTTGTTACGACGGGGGTGGTCGGGGGTTCGGGCGCTTCGACGGGCTCAGCGACCGGGGCCGACGCAAGCACGGGCGCTTCCACGGGCTCAGCGACCTCAGCGCCCAGCGCCACCCCGCTCACCCACGCCGCACCGGCACCGAGCGGCAGCCCGAAGCCGAGCGCCGACGTCGCTCCCCCGACCACCACGCGGGCGGAGGTGACGCCCTCGATGCCGCGCTCGATCCAGGTGGAGACTCCGGCGCCGCTGATCGTCTCCTCGCCGGAACGGTGGGCGACGACGACGGTCGCCTCCCCTCGCACGATCACGCGAACCGCGTCGCCGTCGCGGTCGAGCACGGCGAACGGCGGCGTCGCCGACAGGCCGCCGCTCGTGAGCAGATCGAGCACGCGCTGCAGTCCGTCGGTGCCGCCGATGACCTCGTCGGCCGCGACGAGGAAGCTCTGGTCCGGCGAACCGCCGACGAGGAGCACGCGCGCGTCGGCGACGACGGCGATCCACCCCCCGGCCGATGCCGGTTCGTAGGTCAGGCTCAACGCGGAAGTCATACTCGCGGTCTCGTTTCTTCCAGCTGGTTGGCCATGGACGACCGGTCGACGGTGTCCTCGCCGATGGGCGCCGGGTCTGGTCCGATCACGTCCGATTCCACCACAACCACCGTCACGTTGTCAGATCCGCCGGCCGCGACCGCGGCGTTCACCAGCCGTTCGGCGAGCGTGATCGGCAGTCCGTCCGACTCGCGCAGCTCCTGGGCGTTGTGGAAAACGACGATGCGCGCGATCTCGTCGTCGCCGAGCTCCTTCGTGAGTCCGTCGGAGCAGAGCAGGAAGGTCTGGTGCCCCTTCGCCGGCAGCAGCCAGACGTCGGCCTCGACCTCGTCGTCGGCTCCGAGGGCGCGCGTGACGATGTTGCGGTCGGGGTGGCGCTCGGCCTCGCGCTTGGTGATGTGACCGAGGTCGACGAGTTCCTGCACGGCGGAGTGGTCGACGCTCATCTGCGAGAGCGACCGGCCGTCCCAGCTGTAGGTGCGGGAGTCGCCGATGTTGAACGCCATCCAGTGGTAGTTGTCCTCGGCGCCGACGTCGACGAAGGCGAGTCCGGTGAGGGTCGTGCCACTGATCGCGCCGAAGTCGGCCTCCGCGGTGAGGTCGAGCACGGCGTCGTTGGCGGCCCGGATCGTGTCGAGCACGCGCTGCGGTGCCGCGGGCACGTCGGTCGGGAACGCAGCACCGAACGCGGCGACCGCCGCCTGGCTGGCCTTGTCGCCGAAGGAGTGTCCGCCCATGCCGTCGGCCACGACGAACATCGGTACCGAGGCGAGGTAGCTGTCCTCGTTGAGCTTGCGCACCGCCCCACGGTCGGAGTGCGCGGTGAACCGGAACTGCACGGTGACATCGGCCAGCTCCACGTCACGCCGTACGTCGATAGACATTCCCACCCAGCTTTCGCAGCCCATCCGCGCCGAGCGGCTTGCACCCCACGCTAGCAAGGGCGCACCCGGGGGCACGCCACCGGGCATGGGCAGAACTACCCATGGCCCGCTCCGCCGCGGCCCTAGGCCGAGACGGAAACCTCGCCGAGACGCGTGATCACGAGGGAGCTCCCCCGCGGGCCGGCCACCCGGTCTGCCACGAAAGCGAGCCGGTCGGCCACCGCCTCGCGTTCGTCGCGCTCTTTCACCGAGTACACATTGCGCCACACTTTGCCCGCCCAGAGGATCGCCGCGATGGTCCACGACGTGTCGGGTTCGCCGAGCTCGTCGGCAGAACCGAGAACCACAGAATCGAGAGACCCCCGGATGCCGCGGAGCGCCGTCACTCCGTCGGGCAGCAGCGCCGCCGACGGTTTGGTCTCGGCGACCACGAACCCGAGAGCGACCAGCCGCGCGACCACCGGCGCGGAGGTGCCGAGGTTGCCGAGCGCCCAGGTGATGCCGCGCGGCTTGCGCTGCGCGGCGAGCACCGCGACGGCCTCGGGCGCGACGGTGGAGCCGGCCTCGACCACGAGGGTCTCGGGCTTTCCGCGGCGTGCGGTCGCGACATCCACCGTCTCTGAATCGAGCAGTTCGACCAGGGTCGCGGCGGCGAGGGCCTGCGACTCGGAGCCGTTGACCTTGCCGTTGCGCAGCAGTTCGCCGCCGACGGGCTCGTAGTGCAGCACCAGGTAGAGCTGCTCGGCGAGCGAGAGGGGGCTAGTGGGCATCCGTGTCGTGCTTCTCGCTCGGGCCCGGTGCGACCGCCGGCGCCTTGGCGGCGTCGCGGCGGATTTTGATGAGGCTGGCACCGGTGGCGACGGCCATCGAGGCGAGGATCACGATGAGGGAGGTGAAGGTGTCGATCTCGGGCGCCCACTCGACGTGCTCGCCGCCGTTGATGAACGGCAGCTCGTTCTCGTGCAGGGCGTGGAAGAACAGCTTCACGCCGATGAAGGCGAGGATGAAGGCGATGCCGTACTTGAGGTAGACGAGGCGGTCGATGAGGTCGCCGAGCAGGAAGTACAGCTGGCGCAGACCCATCAGCGCGAAGATGTTGGCCGCGAAGACGATGAACGGGCTCTGCGTGATGCCGAAGATCGCGGGGATCGAGTCGAGGGCGAACACGATGTCGGTGGTTCCGATCGCGATGAAGACGATGAGGATCGGCGTGAAGATCTTCTTACCGTCGACGACCGTGCGGATCTTGGCGCCGTCGAAGTGGTCGGTGATCGCGATGCGCTTGCGCAGGAAGCCGATGAGCTTGTTCTCGGTCTCCTCTTCCTCGTCGTGGTTCGTGAAGGCCTGGTTGAAGGCCGTGTAGACGAGGAACAGGCCGAACAGGTAGAAGACGGCGCTGAACTGCTCGATGACGACGGCGCCGAGCATGATGAAGATTCCCCGGAAGATCAGCGCGAGGATGATCCCGACCATCAGCACTTCCTGCTGGTACTTCCTCGGTACCGAGAACCTCGCCATGATGATGACGAAGACGAAGAGGTTGTCGATCGAGAGGCTGTACTCGGTGAGCCAGCCGGCGACGAACTGCCCGGCGTGCTCGGCACCGCCCACGAAGTACATGACCACTGCGAACACCAGCGCGAGCCCGACGTAGAAGGTCACCCAGAGCGCCGATTCCTTCGTCGTCGGGATGTGCGGACGGCGGTACGCGAGCACGAGGTCGGCGATGATGATCGCGATGAGCACGGCGTACGAGGTGATCTCGAACGCGAGAGGAAGTTCAACGTCCATAAGGGCGGGATCCGTTTCGGAAAAAGTATGTGGGCAGGAGGAAACCCGAAAGTCTCTCCCGCGTCATAGGGCACCCGGGTCTCGCGGTGTCCGATAGCGCCACCGCGACCGGAGCCGCGGCGGTGGGGCTCGTGTTGACGATCACAGCGAGGTGGGATACTCCCCTTCGCAGAGCCTTACGATACAGGACTCCCAGCGTGCTCCACAGACAATCTGCGTCCGGTCGAAATCCCGACCAACCCGCATCCCCGCAGCCCGTCGACGCGTAGCCGGCATCCACCGGTCGGTGGAGCCGCGTCATCCGTCGACAGCATCTTGTCGCCGTCGCCCGGGGGCGAGCACACTGTGCGCATGACGAACGACGACCTGCGCCAGCTGGCCAAGCGCCGGCTCAGAGCGAAGCGCGATTTCTGGACCTTCATCGGCATCTGGGCTGCGGTCACGGTGCTGCTCGTCGCGATCTGGTTCTTCAGTTCGGGCGGCGACATCCGCGTGTACTTCTGGCCGATCTGGCCGTTCCTCGGCATGGGGATCGCCGCGGTCTTCATCGGGCTCGACGCCTACGGGCCGAGCAGCCGGCAGATCACCGAGCAGGACATCGACAACGAGGTGCGCAGGATGACCAAGGGCCCGTAACTCGCCAGGGGCCGCAACTAGACGAACGACGCCTGGATCGCGACCGCGGCGGCACCCCGCGCCCATGCCGAGAAGCCCGCGCGGTCGACGATGATGCGCACGGGGGTGGCCTCGGGGTCGCGGTCGGCCCGCAGCGTCGCCACGACGAGGTCGAGCTTGGCGTCGGCGAGCGCGATCCCCTCGCCCGACAGCACGACGGTCTCGACCATTGCCAGATTGGCGGATGCCGCGATCAGACGTCCCAGCGCACGGGCCGCGGCGTCCACGACCGCGGTGGCCACCGGATCCCCGGCGATGGCGAGGTCGAGCAGTTCGTCGTACCCCACGTCGCGGCCGAGGCCGCCGCGCGCGCTCGCGCACATGCTCGGGATCGACAGCATCGCGGTCGAGCACCCGCGGTGGCCCTCGAAGCAGAGCGGTCCCGTGGGGTCGAGCGGGAAGTGCCCGCCCAGGCCGAGTCCGGTGTCGCTCGTGACGACGGGGTGGCCGTGGATGACGAGGCCGTAGCCCACACCGGCGCCGATCGTGACGACCGCGAAGTTGTCGATCCCCTTGGCCTCGCCGAACCACTGCTCGGCGGCGGTGAGGGCGGTGACGTCGTTCTCCACGATCACGGGCACGCCGAGGGCGTCGCCCACCAGCGTTCCGAGGTCGACGCCTCGCCAGCCGAGGAACGGCGCACGGTCGGCCACGCTCGAACGGACGACCTTGCCGCCGAGGGTCACGCCGACGGAGGTGATCCCGTCGACTCCCCCGAGATCGGCGACGAGGTCGGCGATGGCGGCGATTACCCGCTCGGGAGTGTGGCGGTCCTCACCGTCGAGATCGACCACGGCCGAGGCCAGCGGGGTGGCGCGCAGGTCGGTGGCGACACCGAAGACCTGGTCGGCGGTGATCTTCACACCGATGAACCGCTGCGAGTCGACAAGCACGTCGAGGGGTCTGGCCGGGCGGCCGAGTGCCCCGTCGTTGCTTCCGGGGGCATCGACGAATAGTCCGCGGTCGATGAAGGGCTTGCTCAACCGGGTGAGGCTGGCCGGCGAGAGGCCGAGCCGTTGGCCGAGTTCGGCGCGCGAGATCGGTCCGTGGATCAGCACCTCACGCGCGAGCTGGCGTGCCGGACCGGCGACAGACGCCGTCTCGATCGTCATTTTCGCTCCCTCGCACCCGCAATATTTTCATTATGGACTAAATATCAGCGATCAGCGCGGTGCTGCGCCCCTTGTCCGACGAATATCCCCCTCTTGACAGTCTCTTTTTTTCGTCGTAAAAATAAGCCATGCAAAGAAGCGCGAGTGCCATTCACCTCCGGAACGGGGGCACCAGTGTCCTCCTCGACCTCGATACGGCGGGCACGCCCGCCGTCGTCTACTGGGGTGAGGACCTCGGCGAACTGGACTCCGACGAGATGACGGCGGTCGCGACAGCGTCGATCCCCCAGCGCGTCTCGGGTGGACTCGACATCCCCGCCCGGCTCACCGTGCTCCCTCAGGAGGCATTCGGCTGGCAGGGCACCCCGGGACTCACCGGCAGCCGCGAGGGGCGGTCTTTCTCCCCCGCCATCACCGCCGTGCAGCTCGACCACACGGCGACCGGTCTCCACCTCGAGGCCGCGGACGAGGAGGCGGGGCTCGCCCTGCGCCTCGACCTCGAGGTCGACGCCGCCGGACTGCTGCGCCAGACACTCACGCTGACCAACACGGGCGACGACGTGTACGAGCTCGGCGACCTCTGCGTCACGTTCCCTCTTCCGTCGACCGCGACCGAGATCCTGGACACTACGGGGCGCCACCTCCGCGAGCGCACGCCGCAGCGGCACGCATTCACCACCGGTCGGCACCAGCGCGAGAGCCGCAAGGGACGCCCCGGCGCCGACGCCACGCTGCTGCTGACCGCGGGCACCCCCGGATTCGGCTTCGAGCGCGGCCTCGTGCACGCGGTCCACCTCGCCTGGAGCGGCAACCACCGGCTCGCCGCGGAGCGCCTCGTCACCGGCGCGAGCGGGCTGCAGGCGGGCGAGCTGCTCGGCCACGGCGAGATCCGGCTCGCTCCGGGCGAGAGCTACACGACCCCTGCCGCGATCGGGTCCTGGGGCCACGGGCTCAACGAGCTCTCCGCCCGCTTCCACCGCTCGCTGAGGGCACGCGAATCACACCCGTCGAGCGACAGGCCCGTGACCCTCAATACCTGGGAGGCCGTGTACTTCGACCACGACCTCGGGCGTCTCACGGCATTGGCGGATGCCGCGGCCGGCGTCGGCGTCGAACGCTTCGTGCTCGACGACGGCTGGTTCCGCGGCCGACGCGACGACACCGCCGGTCTCGGCGACTGGTACGTCGACGCCGACGTCTGGCCACACGGTCTCACGCCCCTAGTCGACCACGTGGCGTCGCTCGGCATGCAGTTCGGGCTGTGGGTGGAACCGGAGATGGTGAACCCCGACTCCGACCTCGCGCGCGCCCACCCCGACTGGATCCTCCAGGCCGGCGGGCGGCTGCCCGTCGAGGGCCGGCAGCAGCAGGTGCTCGACCTCTCCAACCCGGGGGCGTACGCCTACCTGCTCGAACGGCTGAACGCGCTGCTCGACGAATACCCGATCGGCTACCTCAAGTGGGACCACAATCGCGAACTCACCGACGCCGGCAGCACGGTCACGGGCCGTCCCGCCGTGCACGAATCGACGACCGCTCTCTACCGCCTGCTCGACGAGCTGCGTGCCGGGCACCCGGGGCTCGAAATCGAGAGTTGCGCGTCCGGCGGAGCACGCGTCGACCTCGGCATCCTCGACCACACCGACCGTATCTGGACGAGCGACTGCATCGACCCGCTCGAGCGCCTCGAGAACCAGCGCTACACCGGACTTCTCGTGCCCTACGAACTGATGGGCGCCCACATCGGCGGGCCGCGGTCGCACGCCACCGGGCGTAGGCACGACCTCGCCTTCCGCGCCGGCGTCGCCCTGTTCGGCCACTTCGGCATCGAGTGGGACATCAGCGGGCTCGACGCCGCCGAGGCAGACGAGCTCGCCGCCTGGGTCGCCTTCCACAAGACCAACCGCCCGCTCTTCCACACCGGTACCGCTGTCTCGGTCGACCTGCCGGACGACTCGATGGACCTGCGCGGCGTCGTCGCCGCCGACCGGTCGCGGGCGCTGTTCGTCTTCGCACAGACCCGAGCGAGCGCGTCGTACCCCGCCGGCCCGATCACCTTCGCGGGCCTCGACGACGAGACGCGCTACTCCGTCCGTCTCTCCGCGAGCCCCGACACCGGAGCGACATCCGGCCAGTCGCCCTTGCTCTGGACTCAGCTTCCCCTCGTCCTCACCGGCCGGGCACTCCGCACCGTCGGAGTGCAGGCGCCGGTCCTCGTCCCAGAAAGACTCGCCGTCATCGACATCACCGCCGTCTGACCCACGGCACCCCCGAGCGCAAGGAGGCGCACAATGCACGACCGAACCAGTTCCAGTCCCAGTTCCCGAGAACCACGGCCGGTGCGGCGCCGATGGCGCGTGTCCGTCGGTCTCGTCGCCGTGGCCGCCACCGCTGTCGCACTGTCGGGTTGTGCTCCGCAGGACGACGGCGTCGTCACGCTCAACTTCTTCCAGTTCAAGCCGGAGGCGGTGGGCAACTTCACCGATATCGTGGCCGACTTCGAGGCGGCCAACCCCGACATCCGGGTCGTGCAGAACTCGGTGCCCGACCCGGACACCGCGATCCGCACGTTGCTCGTCAAGAACAAGGTGCCCGACGTGCTCACTCTCAACGTCAACGGCAACTACGGCGAACTCGCGCGCGCGTGCATTTTCGCCGATCTGGCCGACGAGCCGGTGGTCGACACCGTGAACCCCGCTGTTCAGCAGATCGTGCAGGACCTCGGTACCTGCACCGCCGACGGCGGCTCCGACGGCGACGAGATCAACGCCCTGCCGTTCGCCAGCAACGCCTCGGGGATCCTATACAACCCCGAGATCTTCGCGGCCAACGACGTCGAGGTGCCCACCACCTGGGACGAGCTCATCGCGGCCGCCGAGACGTTCCAAGCGAACGGGGTCGATCCCTTCTACTGCACCATGAAGGACGCCTGGACTGCCGGACCGGCGTTCGTGAACCTCGGCGGCACCCTCGCCCCCGAGGGCTTCTTCGACGACCTGCGGGCGGAGGGTTCCGACCTCGACAAAGTCTCGTTCTCGAAGGACTTCGACGAGTCGATGGCGAAGGAGGTCGAGCTCTTCTCCTACTGCCAGGACGACTTTGCGAGCCGCGATTACAACGCGGGTAATAAGGCGTTCGCCGAGGGCGCTTCTGCCATGTACCTGCAAGGCTCGTACGCGATCCCGGCGATCCGGGCCAACAACGCCGAGGCGCCGATCGGGTCGTTCCCCTACCCGGTGACCGACGACGCCGACGACCGCGTGGTGGTCTCGGGTGTCGACGTGGGCATCATGATCGGGCGCGACACCCCGCACGCGGCCGAGGCGCAGCGCTTCGTCGACTATCTGATGTCGCCCGACGTCGTGCAGGCCTACACCGAGGCGCAGAGCACCTTCTCGCCGTTGAAGAACGCCGAACCGAACGCCGACACCGCCCTCGCCGGGCTCGAGCCGTACTTCAGCGACGGCAAGATCATCGGCTTCATCGACCACCAGATCCCCGCGTCGATCCCGCTCGTCAACCTCCTGCAGTCGATGGTCATCTCCGGCGACTCCGAGGAGTTCCTCCGCGACCTCGACTCCGAGTGGAGCAAGGTCGCCGCCCGTACCGCTACGCAAAGACAGGGCAAGTGATGACTACCAGAAGCTTTACCCGCACCCCGCGCACCTTCTACTGGATGGTCATGCCGGCCGTCGTGATCTTCTTCGGCCTGCACACCATCCCCGTGCTCTCGGGTATGTTCTTCAGCCTCACCAACTACGCCGGCTACGGCACGTGGGACTTCGTGGGCATCTCGAACTACATCAACCTGTTCCAGGACAGCCGCGTGCTCAGTTCGTACACCTTCACCTTCGGGTTCGCGATCGTCTCCACGATCCTCGTGAACGTGGTGGCACTGGCCATCGCGCTCGGCCTCAACGCGAAGATCAAGTTCAAGACCGCGTTCCGCGGGGTGTTCTTCATCCCCTACGTGCTCTCGATCCTCATCATCGGCTACGTGTTCAACTACCTGTTCGCGAACTCGTTCCCGGCGATCTTCACCTCGCTCGGGCTCGACGGCCTCTCGGGCAACATCCTCTCCGACCCGAACTTCGCCTGGGTCGGCATCGTGATCGTGACCGTGTGGCAGGCGGCGGCGTTCAACATCATCCTGTACATCGCGGGCCTGCAGACCATCCCGGCCGAGGTCTACGAGGCGGCGGGAATCGACGGCGCGAGTTCGTGGCGTCAGTTCCGCTCCATCACGTTCCCACTCATAGGCGCGTACTTCACCATCAACATGGTGCTGTCGTTCAAGTCGTTCCTGCAGGTCTTCGACCAGATCGTCGCGTTGACGGCCGGTGGACCCGGAACATCGACCGAGTCGATCGCCATGGTCATCTACCGGGGCGGTTTCCAGGGCGGCGAGTACGGCTACCAGATGGCCAACGCCGTCATCTATCTGCTCGTCATCATCCTCGTGTCATTCGTCCAGCTGCGGTTCCTGCAGCGCAAGGAGGCGTCGATCTAAATGTCCGCAACACTCGAGAACAACGAAGCTCTCACCACGACTGCCCGGGTGGCAGGCGACCGACCGCGTCGGCGCCGCCGTCTCGACGGCGGCAACGGCGGCATCAACGGGTGGCTCACGGCGCTCATCGCCGTCTGCGCGCTCACCGTGCTGATCCCGCTCTACTTCACCGTGGTCACGGCACTGAAGACACCGGACCAGCTCGGCGGCACCGGGTTCGAACTGCCCACGAGCATCCGTTGGGAGAACTTCGCCGACGCGTACCAGCTGACCAACTTCCCGCGGGCGCTGCTGAACACGGCGATCATCACGGTCGGCGCGGTCGTGCTCACCCTGCTCACTAACTCGCTCGTGGCCTACGCGATCGCACGCAACATGCACAAGAGATTCTTCAAGGGGCTGTACTTCTACTTCCTCGCGGCGATCTTCGTGCCGTTCCCGATCATCATGCTGCCGGTCGTCAAGGAGACCGCGCTGCTCGGAATCGACACCCCGGTCGGCCTCATCCTGCTGTACACGGTCTACGGGCTGTCGTTCAACATTTTCATCTTCGTGGCCTACATCAATTCGATCCCGGTCGAATTGGAAGAGGCGGCAAGAATGGATGGCGCATCGACGTGGGGTGTCTTCCGCAAGGTGATCTTCCCCCTGCTCGCGCCGATGAACGCGACGGTCGGAATCCTCACCTGCGTCTGGGCGTGGAACGACTTTCTGCTGCCGCTCGTCGTGCTCTCCGATCCGTCGGCGCAGACGCTGCCGCTCGCGCAGTTCATCTTCCAAGGCCAGTTCAACACCAACTACACGGTCGCGTTCGCGTCATACCTGATGGCGCTCGCTCCCCTGCTCGTGGTCTACGTGGTTGCGCAGCGCTGGGTCGTCAGCGGGGTGATGCGCGGGTCGGTGAAGTAGCCTGCGGAACAGGGTTGCGGCCGACTATACAACCGGTCAACCGGTTGTATAGTCGGCTGTGAACCGCCCACCAATTCAAAGAGGAATTCCGTGACCGATCACCCCGTTTCCGTCCCGTCTACGCCGTCGTCCGCGTCCGTTCCCGGGTCAGTGACCACGCCCGCGCCCGTGCCTGACTCCGGCCGCCTCGCCGGCAAGACGGCCCTGGTCACCGGCGCCGCCGCCGGAATCGGCCGGGGAGTCGCCGCCCGCTTCGCCGCGGAGGGTGCGCGGGTCGTTTTCTCGGACCGTGACGGAGCCGGTGCCGAAGCGGCCGCGGCCGAGAGCGAGAACTCCCGCGGCATCGCGCTCGACATCTCCGACGAGGCGAGCGTCAGCGGCGCGTTCACGGATCTCGCCGCGAGCGGCTGGACGCCCGACGTCGTCGTCGCGAACGCCGGCGTGCAACTGTTCGGCCACGATGCGAAGGTCGCCGACCTCGACCTCGACGTCTGGCGCCGCACGATCGACATCAACCTCACCGGCACGTTCCTCACCGTCAAGCACGCGGTGCGCGCCATGCTCGCCGCGGGCGGCGGGTCGATCATCCTCACCGGAAGCCCCACCGGCCTGAACGGAGAGGGCGCCGACTTCACCGCCTACAGCTCGTCGAAGGCCGGCATCCACGGTCTCGCCCGCACGGTCGCCGCGGCATACGCGGGCGAGAACATCCGCGTCAACACGGTGGTGCCCGCCTACACCGAGACCCCTCTCGTCTCCGCGATCACCTCCGACCCCGAGGCACGGGCCGCGATCATCGGCCGCATCCCGCTCGGCCGCGCCGGCTCCCCCGCCGACATCGAGGGCATCATGGTCTACCTCGCCAGCGACGACGGCGCCTTCGCCACGGGCGCGCTCTTCGCCGTCGACGGCGGCATGACCACGCTGTGACCTCGCACGCGATCTCGGACGCCGCCTGGGGCGAGGTCACGCCCGAACCCCTGGTCTGGTCGAGCGGCCCGTGGTCGCTCGAGTTGCGCGCGGACGAGATCGCCGACGTGCGCTTCGACGGCACCGTCGTGCTGCGCTCGGTGCGTGCCGTGGTGCGGGACCGCGACTGGGGCACGGCCCCGGCGGCGGTGACGGGCGTGGACGCGTCGGCGTCGGAGCTCGTCGTGCGCCTGAAGCACGTCGGCCTCGGCGCAGACTTCGACGGGGAGCTCCGTGTCGCCGCGGCATCCCGAAGCTCTTTTACGACGTTGGATGTCGCGTTCTCGACGACCGCGAACGCCGACTTCTGGCGCAACCGCATCGGCCTCGTCGTGCTGCACCCGCCCGCCGTGGCGGGCACCCCGCTCGTCGTCGAGCACTCGGACGGCACCGCGGACGAGACCCGCTTCCCGCTGTCGGTCAGCCCGCACCAGCCGGCGTTCGACATCGCGGCGCTTCACTGGATGGGCGACGGCGTCGAGTCGTCGCTCGTGTTCCGCGGCGACGTGTTCGAGATGGAGGACCAGCGCAACTGGACAGACGCCTCGTTCAAGACGTACAGCACGCCGCTGGCGCTGCCGTTCCCGGTGCTCGTGCCGAGCGGCACCGTGGTGGAGCAGTCGATCTCGCTGCGGGGCGCTCGTGTGGCGGCCGCTCCCGTCTCCCCCGTCGCCGAGCCCGTCACGCTCGTCGAAACGGGTCTCACCGTGCCCGAGTTCGCGGTCGGCGCGTCGACGGCGCCCGGTTCCGTTCCCGACGGTCTGGCGCTCCCGGCGACGCTGCTCGTCGAGGTCGACGCGTCCGCCTCGAACGCGTCGGCGGTGCTCGACCGGGCACGGGCGGAGGCGGACGGACGCCCCCTCGACGTCCGGGTCATCGCCGCCTCGTCGGACGAACTCGACCGGGTGCTCGACCTGCTCGCCGGCGTCCCGGTGCGCCGTCTCGGCGTCTACACGCCGGGCATCCACATGAGCGAACCGTCCCTGTGGAACGCGCTGGTCGCCGGTGCCCGCACCCGCGGCCTCGCGGCGGACCTCGTCGGCGGGACGCGCGCGCACTTCGCCGAACTCAACCGGCGTCACGGCGCGCTGCCCGACCTGCCGGCACTGACCGTCAGCATCACGCCGCAGATGCACGCGACCGAGACCGCCCAACTCGTCGAGTCGATCGCGATGCAGGCCGTGGTCGCCCGGGATGCCCTGCGCATCGCCGACGGACTCCCGGTGCACGTCGGACCGGTCACTCTGCGCGCGCGGTTCAACGCTGTCGCGACCACGCCTGCCGCGCCCGATACCCGGACCGACATCGAGGCCGGATACGGCGCCGAGTTCGTCCCCTTTGCGACCGACGACCGGCAATCCTCGTCCGCCCTCGTGGCCTGGACCGTCGCGAGTGCCGCGGCGCTCTGCGCGGAGGGTGTCGCGAGCATCGCCTACTTCGAGTCGTGGGGACACCGCGGCGTGCACGGCTTCCCGGTCGCGACGGCGATCGGCTGGCTGGACGGGCTGTCGGGCGCGGCCTTGCTCGCGGCATCCGCCCCTCTGCCCTCGGGTGTCTGGATGCTCGCCGGCCGCACCGCCGACGGAACCGTCGCTCTCGTCGCGAACCTGAATCCGGCGGCGGTCGTCGTGACGGTCGACGGCGTGACGGTCGAGATCGCGCCGTTGTCGGCGAGGCGGTTGGCGCTCTAGTCCTGCAGTTCGCCGGCGATGCGGGTCGCGGTCTCGTGCCCGATGCGGATGGCGCCGTCGACGTGCTGGTATCCCTCGGCGGCGAGGTCGCTGCTGGCGAAGCTGATCGGGCCGACGGGCTCGCGCAGCACGGCGCCGAACCGGGCGAGACCGCCGAGGTCGAAGCTCGCGGCGTAGGCGCCGCCGGTCCACTCCTCCGACACCCAGTCGCTCTCGAAGTAGACGACGGGGTCCTCGGCCTCGGGACCGTAGTAGGTCGCGAGCGAGGCGAGGATGCGTTCGCGGCGCTCGGCTGCGGGGAGGGCGAGCATGGCATCCGCGGTCTCGGATGCCACGAAGCCGACGAGGGTTCCGGTTGCTTCGCCGTGTCCGGAGTTGTCGTAGGCCTCGTGCACGATCTGGAACGGGCTGAACGCCGTGCCCGACAGCCCGGCGGCGCGCCAGAACGGGGTCGCGTACACGGCGTGCACCTTGATGACGAGGCCGAGCGAGATGTGCTGGTGCGCCTGCTGGCGCGAGGCGGGCAGCGCGGGTTCGTAGGCGATACGGCCGTAGAGGTTCGGCGGCACCGCGACGACGACGCGGCGCGCGTGCACCTCGAGGCCGTCGGTCGTGACTGTCACATCCGAGTCGGTCCAGCGGATGCGACGGGCCGGCTGCCCGAGGTACACCCGGTCGCCGAGCCGGTCGGCCAGGGCGAGCGGCACACGCTGGAGGCCGCCGACGACGCGCTTGTCGAGGATGTAGTCGGCGTCGACGAGGTGCTGGAACCCTCCGGCGCTCGCGGCCATCAGCAGCGCCTGCAGAACCGAGAACGCGTGCGCGGGTTTGGTGATCATGGCCTCGGCGATGAACAGGGCGACATTCGCCCGGGCTTCGGCGTCGGCGGACTGCTCCTCGAGCCAGGCCTGGAACGACTGGGCGTCGAGGGCCGCGGCTCGCGGGTGTTCCCACGGCGCGGCGGGGTCGACCTCGTCGGTGAGGGCGGACAGCAGGGCGATGAGCCGTTCGATCTCGTTCTGCGTCTCGACCGCGGTCGGGAAGAGGTCGCCGGTGAAGCGCACCGCCGAGCCCGCGGCATCCACATAGACGCTGTCGCCGTCGCGGTATCGCTCGAAGGTCTCGAGGCCGAGTTCGTCGAGTGTGGCGATCAGTCCGGCCTGGTCGGGCGAGACCCACTGGCCGCCGAGTTCGAGCACGGCTCCCTCGACGGTCTCTGTGCGCAGGCGGCCGCCGACGCGGTCGCGCGCTTCGACGACGATGGTCGATAGGCCGGCCTTCTCCAGGTCGGTCGCGATCGTGAGGCCCGTGGCGCCGGCCCCGATGACCACGACGTCGCAGTGCAGTTGTCTCATGATTCCCCCGTGCCGTTCGTCGGCAGTCGATCGCGCCGTGTCGTGTTCTTTGACGCGTCTCGTGTTGTGCCGTGTCTCGATTTTGCCAGCGACGGCTGCGCTCGTGCCGACACCCCGCCGGGGCGCGGTACCGTGAGGATGTCGCATGCGCGACTCATTCCTCCCCTATATCTCTCCTCGACCGGAAGGCACCGCGTGGCAGACTCACCGCGACCGCTCGCAGCCGTCGCCCTGCGTGACGTCGTCCTGGGCGAGGGTGTGCCGAAGATCTGCGTGCCGATTATGGGGCCGGATGTCGCGGCACTCCGCAGCGCGACGCTGGCGTTACCCGTGGCCGACCTCGATCTCGTCGAGCTGCGCGCCGATTACCTCGACGATCTCGGCGATGCTCCGGCCGCGATCGACGCCGTGCGTTCGGCGCTGCCCGCCGATGTTCCGCTGCTCTTCACGTTCCGCACCCTCGCCGAGGGCGGGGAACGCGAGCTGCCCGTCGCCGACTACGAGTCGCTGCTGCTGCGCGCGATCGAGAGCGGACTGGTCGACGCCGTGGACGTGGAACAGTTCACGCCCCGCGACTCGCTCGAGCACATCGTCGCCGCCGCGCACACTGCCGGGGTGCCGGTCGTGATGTCGTCGCACGACTTCGACGCCACGCCCGAGCGCGACGAGATCGTCGACCGGCTTCGCGCGCAGCAGGACCTCGGCGCCGATGTCGTGAAGATCGCCGTTATGCCCCACAGGGCGCGCGACGTGCTGATGCTGCTCGATGCGACCGAGGAATTCCGCTCGAACCACGCGCGGGTGCCGGCCATCACGATGGCCATGGGTTCGCTCGGTGTGGTGTCCAGGCTCGCCGGCGAGACGTTCGGCTCCTGCCTCACGTTCGGATCCGCCGGTGCTGCCAGCGCTCCCGGCCAGGTCGAAGTCGGTCAGTTGCGCGCCATTCTGGCGCTGGTGCACGGCTCGGAGTAGTCCAGTTGATCGATCGCGCGTACCCGTTCTGGAACCGGTTCCGTTAGAAGAGCATGTCGTCGCCTTCGTCGGCGACCGGGGTGTCCCAATTCTTCGGGGTCTCGTCTGCCGCGGTTGCCTTCTTTGCCGCTTTGAGGAAGCCGGGTGCGAGGCGGGGGTTACTCCGCCGGCACCCGTACCGAAAGCCCGCCGGGCTCCAGCCAGGTCTTAAAGGCCACGGCCTCGCCGAAACCGTCGCCGTCGAGCTCGATCTCCTCGGGCTTCGTCAGCCGCAGGGTCAGCGAGGTTCCGGTCGTGTACTTGAGGGCGTCGACGTCGCGCGTCGGCAGCTTGCGGCCGGCCTTGGTGCGGGCGAGGACGCCGTTTTCCCAGAACACCTTGCCGAAGATCTGGATCCAACCGAAAACGCTCTTCGGGTTGAGCACCAACACGTCGAAAACCCCGTCGTCTACGGCGGCATCCGGCATCAGCAGAATGTTCGCGGGAAGCGACCCGCAGTTCCCGATCATGATCGAGTGCGCGCTCACCGACCGTTCGCGGTGCTGGTCGAGCTTGTACCGGAAGTGCAGGCGGTTCTTGTCCTTGAACACCAGCACGATGGCCTTCACGTAGGCGAGCCAGCCGGCCTTCGCCTTGAGGTCGTCGTCGGTGTTGGCGATCATCTTGGCGTCGATGCCGAGACCGGCCATCACGAGGTAGCTGTGCTCGTCGACCGACTTGTCGCTGCGTTCGATCTTGATGCGGGCGATGTCGATGTCGCGATCGGTGCCGGTGAAGGCCGACGCGATCGAGTGATCCATGTCGTTGAGGGTGAGCTTGAGGTTGCGGGCGAGCAGGTTGCCCGTGCCCGAGGGCAGCAGGGCGAGTGTCACGTCGGAACCACGCAGCGCCTCGGCTACGGCGCGCACGGTGCCGTCGCCGCCGGCCACGATGATCATCGTGGCGCCAGCGGCGATCGCCTCGGCGGTCGGTCCCTGTCCGGGGTCTTCGGCCGACGTCTCGAAGAACAGCGTCTCGGGCCAGCCCGCGGCGGCTTCCTCGCGCTGCACCGCCGCCTTGATCGCGTCGATGTCGACCTTGATGGGGTTGTAGACGACAGCGGCTTGGCCGACCTGCGGCGGCGTGGGTTCGGGAGAGCTGGTGGTCGCGTTCTCTGTGGCGGTCATGCTGCCTCCTCGTTGGGTCGGTGCAGCCAGATTAGTCGGCGAGCAGGGCGGAGATGTCGATCGCCTCGGTGACGGGCAGCTCGAGGGTGTCGTAGGGGGCGGAGGGTGCGGTCGTTTCGTTCATCGGCGTCGCTTTCGGGTGCGCAGGAGGGGTCGAATAGGCCGTTCAGCTTATTACTAGACAGACTAATGATAAGTTTGGTGAACGGTCAATTCGGCCCGGGCCTTGACAGCGCGGGTCGCAGACGCCATCGCTACAGACAAAGGAGCTCGCCCATGGGAACCCTCGACAACATCAAGGACGCCGCGGAAGCAACCGGTAAGAAGATCGCCCGCACCGCGGAGGACATCGCCGACACAGTCTCCGACAAGGCCGACGAAGTGAAGGCCGACGCCGCCGTCAAGAAAAGCGAGGCCGAGGTCAAGAAGGCCGAGTCCGACCGTGACGCCACCGCGAAGAAGAACGAGTACAAGGAGTCGCTGCGCGACTAGCCGGAGTCGCCGGCGCTCGGCATCGGGCGCCGGCATCCGTCATACTCTCCAACCATGACCGACAATATCGAGGATGCCGCGGCCGCAGTCCGCGGCGGCGCCGACACACTCCACCGCAACCCCGTTTTGCGGGCCCTCGCCCGCGGCGGATACGCCGTCAACGGCCTGATCCACCTGCTCATCGGAGCGATCGCGATCTCCGTGGCATTCGGTGCCGACGGGGAGGCCGACCAGGGCGGCGCCCTCGCCGAGATCGCGCGCCACCCGTTCGGGTTCGTGGTGCTCTGGATCCTCGTCGTCGGCCTCGCCGCCCTCGGCCTGTTCCAACTGGTCGAGGCCGCGGTCATCCGCGGCACCGACAAAGACGACTGGGCAGACCGCGGCAAAGAAGCGGCGAAGGGCGTGGCGTATCTGGCCATCGGCGGATCGGCAGCGACCTACGCTCTGGGAGGCTCGAGCGACAGCAGTGCGCAGTCGCAAGACCTGAGCGCCACCCTGCTCGGCACGCCGGGAGGGATCGTCCTGCTGGTGATCGTCGGCCTTGTCGCGGCGGCGGTCGGCGTCTACTTCGTCGTCAAGGGCGCGCGCAAGAAGTTCCTCGAAGACCTGTCGCTGCCGGGCCGCACCTGGCGCCGCATCGCGACGGTCCTCGGCGTCGGCGGGTACGTCGCCAAGGGAATCGCCATCTTCGTCGTCGGCGTTCTGTTCCTGATCGCCGCGGCGACCACCGATCCCAGTAGCGCCACCGGACTCGACGGCGCACTCAAGTCGCTCGCCGCGCTTCCCGCCGGCGTCGTCGTGCTGAACCTGGTCGGTGTCGGGCTCATCGCCTACGGCGTGTACTGCTTCGTGCGGGCGCGGTTCCGGGCGTAGAGGTCCGGACGCTAGGACGAGACGGATTCGCGGTCGACGTCGTCGACCGCGGCCGTCATCGCCGCCAGGAATGTCGTGACGAGCTCTGCATCCACGTCGCTCAGCGCACGCGAGGCATCGATCATTCGCCGGTGCATCGCACCGAGCGTCTGGCGCACTTCCTCGTCGGAGCCGGGAGTGGCCGTGATCATGTTGCTGCGACGGTTGGTCGGGTGCGGCGTGCGCTGCACGTGCCCGCTCTTGGTGAGCCGGTCCAGCAAAGCGGTCACCGAGGCCGACGTCATACCGAGATGGTCGGCGAGGTCTCGCCCGGAAACGGTCCGGCCGACACCCTGCGCCTTGAGCAGGAATCGCAGGGCCTGCAGGTCGTTGGATCCCATTCGCATCGAATCGCCGGTGCGGCGACGCATCGCCTCCTCGGCGGAACGGTATTCGAGAAGGGTGACGATCAACTCCGCCACATGGGGTTGGGTGAGGCCGTCTAGTCCGGTACCCTCCGGTTGTCGCGGGTCTTCATTCACCGTTAAAACGTAACTTGTTCACCGTGGGGCGAAAAATCGCCCCCGAGACCTTGCGCTTACGGCTGCGTAGCCTTATCGGAAGATACGTGTGCATCGATCTCGTCGACAGCCGCGCGCATGCCCCGGAGGAAGTCGATGACGACCTGTGCCTGCTCGGGGGTGAGCGACGATGCGACCTCCACCATGCGTTCCGGCACGTCGCCGAGTGCGGCGCGTATTTCTTCGTCGGTGGTTGCCGTCGGCACGAGAATCAGGGCCCGGCGGTCGAACGGGCTGTTCTCGCGGCGGATCTCGCCGCTGCGCTCCAGTCGGTCGAGCAGGACAGTGGTCGACGCGCTCGAAATTCCGAGGTAACTGGTGAGTTCTTTGGGGCCGATCGAGCGCCCGGCCTGCTGGGCCATGATCACATAGCGCAGCGCGAGGAGGTCGTTCTCCCCCATACCCATGGATACCTGGGTCCGCCGTCGCATCGCGGATTCCGCTGCACGGTACGTGCGCATTGCTTCTAAAACGGCGACACTTCGCTCGCGTTCAGCGTCGTCGGAGTACCAGTAATGCGTTGCCGCTTCCTGTTCCGAATTTGCCATTCGTCAAGACTAGTTCATCTAACAAGTTGTTGCGAGCCCGAAACTCCCAGCAATTACCTGCCCCGGGATCACGTATTTGCGGATTCTTTTGGTTCATGTAAGTTATTACTAGACAAGCGAACTAATAGTTCAACTAACGAACAGGGGATCGAGATGACCATCGTGCAGACACGCGGCACCGAGGCCGCATCGACCGAGATCTCGTGGTCGAGCCCCGATCTCAACCTCTGGGTCGCGACCGTCAACGGCGACTACGCGGGAATGATCGAGTTCACCGACGGTCACTTCGTCGTGAACGACCACACCGGCGAGATCATCGCAACGACCAGCAGCATCCCGGCCGCGCAGTCCGAGCTGGCCGTTCACGCTGAGGCCCGCGTTGCCGCCAACCCGGTCGCCGAGCTCATCTCCCACATCGCACCCCGCCTCGCCCGCACGCCGCGTACGTCGTACGCCCGCGGCAACGCCAAGTGCGCCTGAACCTCACCTGACAAGCGCGGTCATCACCCGCCGACCACGTCCACCCCATCAGCACCACAGACACGAAAGTAGAAACTCATGGGCTTCTTCGGATTTCTCCTCCTAGGACTCATCGCCGGCGCCATCGCGAAGCTGATCCTGCCGGGTCGCCAGGGCGGCGGCTGGATCATCACCCTGGTGCTCGGCGTCATCGGAGCCCTGCTCGGCGGATTCATCGGTAGCGCCGTCTTCGGCGTCGGCCTCGAAGAGTTCTTCGACCTCTCTACCTGGGCACTCGCCATCGGCGGCGCGCTCATCGTCCTCGTCATCTACGGCGCACTCACCGGCCGCAAGCGCTAACCCGAGCCTCACCCGCACACACCTCCTCCAGAGGAAAGGCACCGCGTCTTCGGACGCGGTGCCTTTTGCATGCCCGGTCGGGCCTGCGTGCCGTCAATAGTCGACTGCGTCCCGGATGATGGGACAGGTCATGCAGTGCCCGCCACCCCGGCCCCGTCCCAGCTCGGCACCCACGATCGGGATGACCTCGACACCGGCATCCCGAAGCAACTGGTTCGTCTGCGTGTTGCGGTCGTAGGTGTAGACGACGCCCGGGCGCAGGGCGACCGCGTTGTTCCCGGAGTCCCACTGTTGGCGCTCCGACGCGTAGGCGTCGCCCGCCGTCGCGACGACGTGCAGCTTCGGCAGGCCGAGCGAGCGCGCGACCACGTCGACGAACGAGGCGTCGTCGCCCTCGTCGGTGACGTCGACGCCACGCCCCGTGTCGGTCGGCCGCAGCGTGAACGCGTGCACACCGTCCATGATGTTCGGGAACAGTGTCACGATGTCACGGTCGGCGAAGGTGAACACGGTGTCGAGGTGCATCGCCGCGCGCAGCTTCGGCATACCGGCGACGATCACCTGCTCTGCCGCCTCCCGCGCGAACAGCGCCGCCGCGACCTGCGTGATCGCCTGCCGCGAGGTGCGCTCGCTCATGCCCATGAGCACCACGCCGTTGCCCACGGGCATGATGTCGCCGCCCTCGAACGTGGCCTGCCCCCAGTCGCGCTCGGGGTCGCCCCACCAGACCGTCGAGCCGACGAAGTCGGGATGGAACTCGTACACCGCCTTCATCAGCAGCGTCTCGTCGTGCCGCGCGGGCCAGTAGAGCGGGTTCAACGTCACTCCCCCGTACAGCCAACAGGTGGTGTCTCGTGTGTAGAGGGTGTTGGGCAGCGGTGGGAGCAGGTACTCGCGCACCCCGGTCGACTCGCGGGCGAGCGCGACGTAGCCCGCGCGAAAATCTCCGGGCAGGTCGGATGTCGCGAGCCCGCCGATCAGGAACTCCGCGAGTTCCCGCGGCGGGAGGCTCTCGAGGAACGCGCGCGTGCCGTCGACGAGCCCGAGCCCGACCTCGTTCGGGGTGATCGTGCGGTCGAGGAGCCAGTCCTGGGCGCCGGGGACGGCGAGGGTCTCGGCGAGCAGATCGTGTAATTCGACCACCTCGACGTCGTGCGACCGCAGGTCGGACACGAAGTCGGCGTGGTCGCGCTGGGCGTTCTCGACCCAGAGCACATCGTCGAAGAGCAGGTCGTCGGCGTTGGTCGGGGTCAGCCGGCGGTGGGCGAGCCCGGGAGCGCAGACGAGGACCTTGCGTAGCTGGCCCACTTCGGAGTGGACGCCGTAGGTGACGGATGGCGCGGCCATGGGGTGTGTCCTTTCGAGAGGTGGTTCAGATCGAGATCGCGCCCGTCGCGAGCCCGACGAGTCCGGCGAGTGCGCCGACCACGACGAGGGCGAAGACGATCCAGCCCGGCGTCGTGAAGACGCGGCCGTTCTGCTCGCGACGGGCGAAGGCGTAGAGCAGGGTGCCCGGCGCGAGCAGGATGCAGGCGAAGAGCAGGAAGACCGGTCCGGCGGCCCAGATGAGGAAGAGCGTGTAGACGACGGCGATCGCGGCGACGACGAGCTCCCGCGTGCGGATGCGCCCGGGCAGACCCGCATACCCGTCGCGCGTGACCGCGATCTTCAGCGCGTACCCCGCGGCGAGCGCGAACGGGATGAGCGAGAGGGCCGCGGTGAGGTCGAGCATAAAGTCGAGGGCGCCGCTGGCGAACAGCACGACCACGAGCAGCAGCTGGATGAACAGCGTGGAGAGCAGCAGCGCGTTGCTCGGCACGCCCTTCGCCGTCGACTTCGCGAGAAAAGCCGGCAGGTCGCGGTCTTTCGCCGCGGCGAACAGCACCTCGGCCGCCATCAGGCTCCAGGCCAGGAAGGCGCCGAGCACCGAGACGATCAGCCCGGCGCTGATGAACCACGCGCCCCACGGTCCGACCGCCGCCTCGAGCACGCTGCCGACCGACGGCTGCCGCAGCGTAGCGAGCTCTGCCTTGGGAAGGATGCCGTAAGAGATGATCGACACCGTTCCGAACAGGGCCAGCACGGAGAGGAAGCCGAGAACCGTCGCCCGGCCGACATCCTCGCGTTTTCTGGCATACCGCGAGTAGACGCTCGCCCCCTCGATACCGAGGAACACGAACACCGTGACGAGCATCGTGCCCTGCACCTGGTCGAACAGGCTGTCCCCGCCGACCTCGTCGTAGCCGCCGGTGATGTTCTCGACGAAGACGTCGGGTTTGAGAGCGACGATCGCGACCACCACGAACACCAGCAGCGGGATCATCTTCGCGGCCGTGACGACCGCGTTGATGCCGGCGGCCTCCTTCACCCCGCGCATGATCAGCAGGTAGAAACCCCAGATGCCGGCGGACGACACGGCCACGGCCAGCAGGGTGTCGCCGTCGCCGAAGGCCGGAACGAGCGGTTTGAGGGTGGACGTGATGAGCACCCAGTAGAAGGTGTTGCCGGCGCACGAACTGGCCCAGTAGCCGAACGCGGAGAGAAAGCCCGGGTAGACGCCGAAACCGGTCTTCGCGTAGACGTACACCCCGTTGTCGAGCTGGGGTTTGCGCACCGCGAGACTCTGGAAGACGAAGCCGAGCATCAGCATGCCCGCTCCCGCGACGACCCAGGCGATGACCGCGCCGAGCACACCGGTCTGGCTCGCGAACCGCTGCGGCAGGGTGAAGACGCCGGCGCCGACCATCGACCCGACGACCATCGCGGTGAGGGCGGCGACGCTGAGTGTGTCTGACGGAGTATCGGTTGCCGCGGTGTCGCGCTGGCTCATGAGCGCTCCTTTCGGACGCTCCGATGCTGGCATCACCGTCGTGGGATGGCGGTCACCTTGATCGGGTGAACCCGCCGCGTCGGTGGCGACGCGCAGCTGGGGTAACGCTCGCACGGTTAGCGCCTCCGTTCGGAGGGGCTTTCCTCGCCCGCCGTGACTCGCTAGACCGTACGCATGAAATACATGATCATGGTGTTCGGCGACCGCTCCGCCCTGGACGACCGCTCCCCCGAGTGGATCGACCGGCTGATCCGGTTTATGCACCAGATCGACCGCGATCTCGAGTCGGCCGGCGAACTGGTCTTCCAGCAGGGACTCGCGGATCCCTCCGAGGCCCGCACCGTCGCGCCATCCACCACCCGGATGACGGCGACCGCCGGCTCGGCGATCGCACCGGCCGACGCGCTCGCAGGATTCTGGATCGTCGACGTCGCGGACGAGGCGCGCGCCGTGGAAATCGCCGCGTCGATCGCTGCGGTCACGGAGGCCCCGGTCGAGGTGCGGGCGTGTATGGATGCGCCGCCGGAGCGGGTCTAGAAGTTCTGGTCTTATCGACGCGTTGCTGTGAGACTGAGGATTCGACAGCACCACTGACGCTCGGAGGCTGACTTATGGATGTAGGCGGACTGACGATTCTTGCCACCACTGGCGGCGTGGGGGTCGCCCTGGCGATTCTGATCGCGCTCGGCTTCGGCGCGTGGAGACGCCGAGTGGACACGACGCCGACGCAGGATGCGGAGTCCGCCGCGGCACTCCGCGGCATCCAAGCGGATATCGAAAAGGGACAGCGCGGCTTCTAGCGATTAGAGCAACTCAGTCTCCGAGTAATAGCCGCCCGCGCCCTCGCGCGTGATCGAGCAGCGGGACGACGACGCCAGCGAGACGCGGCTCGAAGCCGCCGATCTCGGCAGCGCCACCCGCGATCGTGATGGTGACCTCGGTCACCGCAGGCGACACGGCGACGTAGCCGTCTGGGGCGGTCAGGGGCGGTCAGGGTGACCACGCAGTCGCCCGCGACCAGTCCCCCGATGGCGAACGTACCGTCGACAGGGGTGGCGAACCTCAGTGGGCCCGCCGGACCGGAGCGCATCCCCCTGGTGTCGATCGGATTGACTATCGCACCTCGGGCGGCTAGCCGCTCGATTCCGATCGGACGTTGCCATCTCGTGGCCACAACGCCGAGCGACGTTCGACGAGGATCGTGTCGCGCCACACCCCGGCTTCAGGGCCGTATCCCATCAGAGCGATGCGCTCGCGCCGCCCGACCTCTCGGAAGCCATGGCGCTGGTGCAGTTGCAGGCTCGCAATGTTCTCAGGGAAGATGCTCGATTGGATCGTCCAGATCCCGTGCCGTTCGGCAATGTCGATGAGGCCGGCCAGCAGCAGGCCGCCGACGCCACGGCCACGCGCGGTGGCCGCGACGTAGACGGAGTGTTCGACCACGCCCGAGTACACGGGGCGACCCGATACGGGTGACGCGGCAGCCCAGCCGAGAACGCCGGAATCGTCGACGGCGACGATTCGCAAGTCCGGATGCTTGCCAGCGTCGAACCCTTCCCAGGTCGGCGGGCTGGATTCGAAGGTGGCGTGGCCGCTGTCGATGCCTTCGCGGTAGATCGCCTCGACGGCGGGCCAGTCGTCCTCTCCAAGCGGGCGGACGAACGGCGCGGTCATGAGGAGAGCAAGGCTCGCGCGCTCGAGTCGAGGGCTTCGGGGACGACCCGGTAGTAGGCCCACCTGCCGCGCTGCTCCCGGGTGGCCAGACCCGCGGCGACGAGCTTGCTCATGTGGTGCGAGACGGTCGGCTGCGACAGTCCGACCGGCTCGGTGAGGTCGCAGATGCAGGCCTCGCCACCGTCGCTCGCTGCGATCAAGGACAGAAGGCGGACGCGCGTCGGATCGCCGAGTGCCTTGAACACGCGGGCGATACTCTCCGCCTGGTCGGCATCGAGAGCCCCTCCGGTCACGGTGGCGCAGCACGCAGAGTCGCGTGCGGTCAGGAGGGGGAGCCCGATGGTCATACATCCATTCTGCCAGCCATATTGACAAATGTCGATGCATCGACAAACCTCGATATGTCATCACGCTTCGACCGAGGAGAACGCCATGAACGACCTGCCCGTAGTTGTCATCGGGGCGGGCCCCCAGGGCCTGGCCGCCGCCGCGCACCTTCTCGAGCGCGGCGATTCACCCCTGGTGCTCGAAGCGGGCGACGGACCCGCCGCGGCCGTTTCCGAGTGGGGTCACGTCCGCCTGTTCTCCGGCTGGAGCGAACTCGTCGACGCCGCTGCCGCCCGTCTTCTCGCGCAGACCGGCTGGGAATCGCCGACAACGGGCTATCCGACCGGTGCGCAGTGGATCTCGTCGTACCTGGCGCCGCTCGCGACAGCACTGGGCGACAGCATTCGTTACGGCGCCAGGGTGACCGGCGTCGGACGCATGGGCCGTGACCGACTCGTCGATGAGGGACGCGCGGAGCAGCCGTTCACGGTCCACATCATCGATGCCGACGGCAACGAATCGCGCATCACCGCCCGCGCCGTCATCGACGCGTCGGGAACGTGGTCGCAGCCGAACCCCGCGGGCGCAGACGGCCTCCCGGGCCAGGGCGAGCGAGCGGCGTCAGAGCGCATCTCTTACCGGATCCCCGACTTCGCACACCCGGCGCCGTTCGCCGGCAAGCACACGATCGTCGTCGGTAGCGGCCACTCGGCCGCGACCGCAGTGAACGAGCTTGCCCGGATAGCCAAGCGCCACCCGGAGACCCGCATCACCTGGGCGCTGCGCCGCGGCTCCGTGGGCAACACGTTCGGCGGCGGCGACGCAGACGAACTCCCGGCGCGTGGCGCCCTCGGCACTCGCGCCCGTCAGGCAGTCGATGCGGGGCTGGTCGAACTCGTCACCGGGTTCCGCGTGGAGTCCGTCATCAGCACCGAGCAGGGCGCCGTGCTCGTATCCGAGGACGGCCGCGAACTCGCCGCCGCCGACGTCGTCGTCGTGCTGGCCGGATTCCGTCCCGACCTCTCCTTCCTGTCGGAGATCCGGCTAGAACTCGATCACACCCTGCAGGCGCCGTCGCGGATCGCCGCCGAGGTCGATCCGAACGCCCACAGCTGCGGCTCCGTCCGCGCCACCGGCGCGAAAGATCTCGCTCAGCCCGAGACGGACTTCTACATCGTCGGCTCCAAGTCCTACGGGCGCGCACCGACGTTCTTAGCGATGACCGGATACGAGCAGGTGCGCAGCGTGGCGGCCGCCCTCACCGGCGACCAGGCAGCAGCAGCGAGGGTCGAGTTGGTGCTCCCAGACACCGGCGTGTGCGGCGGAGCCGGAACGTTCGACGGTCTCGGCGACGCATCTGCCGCGTGCTGCAGCCCGACGCCCACCCTTGTCCGACTCGGCCGGACACCGATGACGGCGTAGAAGGCAAGCGGCGTCGGCTCGATTCCGAGGCTCTCGAGCATCGTGTCGACGTGGGCTCGGATCTGACCGCGAGCAACTCGACGTTAGTGGAGTCCGGGCACGCCGCGCTGGGGCCTCGCGCCTGTCGACGTCGGCGTCACGCCTTCTCGGGCAACAGCTCGGCGAGCAGCACCTGGATGCGTGCCTTGATGTCGTCCCGGATCGGTCGCACCTCGTCGATACTCTTTCCCTTGGGGTCGACCAGGTCCCAGTCCTCGTAGCGCTTGCCCGGGAAGATGGGGCATACATCGCCGCAGCCCATCGTGATCACGACATCGGAATCGCGCACCTGTTCGGTGGTCATCAACTGCGGGATGCCGTGACTGATGTCGATGCCCTCTTCCGCCATCGCGGCGATGGCCATCGGATTGATCTGGTCACCGGGCTCGGATCCGCCGGAACGGACCTCGACGGCCCCGTCCGAGAGTGCGCGCATGTAGCCGGCGGCCATCTGGGAGCGTCCCGCATTGTGGATGCAGACGAAGAGGACGGTGGGTTTGTCGGTCATGGGATTCCTCGCTATCGGTTATCCAAAGCATAGACCGTCATCTATGCCTTATTTCGACGGTGTGACCTCAGTTCACCGCGAGTTCACCTCGAGGGTTCCGATCAATTCGCGAACCCGCGCCTCGATGTCGTCCCGGATGCCGCGCACGCGCGCCAAGGGCAGGCCAACCGGGTCCTCGAGATCCCAGTCGAGGTAGAGCCGGCCGGGGTAGACCGGACAGGCGTCGCCGCAGCCCATTGTGATGACGATGTCCGCCGCCCGCACGACCTCGTCTGTCAACGGCTTCGGATACTCGCCCCCGATCGGAACGCCGATCTCGTCGAGAGCCGAGACCACGACCGACCGCACCGCGCCCGCCGGGGCGGATCCCGCAGTTCTGACATGCACGCTATCGCCCGCGAGATGACGGAGGATGCCGGCAGCCATCTGCGATCGCCCCGCATTCTGTACGCACACGAACAGCACCTCGGGCCTGCGCCCTGCGCGCGGCGGGCCCTCGACAATAAGAGCACTGAGACGGTCGGCGGCGAATTGAGACGTGAGCGACGACAGATAGCGGGGGGCGTGAGACTGCTGCGAGAGCAGCGCGTAGCTCTCGCGCACGTAGCGCTCGACGGTCTCGGCAGCGAACGTGCCCGCGAACCGCGTCGCCAGATCAACGGAAATCCGGCCGAGGATCTCCTCGGTCATCTCCGTATCCGGTGTGCCCTGCACAAGCTCCGAGATGCGGTCGGCCTGGTCGGGAGCGACCGAATACCAGACGGAACGACCCTCGGGGTGACGTTCGAGCAGTCCTTCGTCGAATAGTGCTTTGAGATGGTGGCTGACCGTGGGCTGGCGGAGGTTGAGCTCCCTCGCCAGCAGGCTGACCATCTGGCGACCGTCGGCGCTATTCATAATCAGCGACATGATGCGCGATCTGGTCGGATCGCCCAGAAGTTTCAGCTCGGTCGTCGATCCCGCGATTCCCATAGACGAGAGTCTATGCACACCCTCGCCCGGCGAGCGCTGGTGCCCGCTGCTCGATACCGACCTCGACAGCATGGCGGTCGCTCTCGACGAGGCAGGCCCGAGATCGACTGGTGGCGGTTTGTTGCTCGTGGCCGCTGTCGGGCAGGTCTTGTGACGGCATAAAAAATGCCCGGTTCCCAATGAATCAAGGGGAACCGGGCTGTTGTGACCCCAACCGGATTCGAACCGGTGTTACCGCCGTGAGAGGGCAGCGTACTAGGCCGCTATACGATGGGGCCGAAAGCAACTAGATGAGTATGCCATAGCGCGCGGGCGGTGCCAAATCGAGGGCGGCGCGGGCGGCGCCGGGCGTTTCGCACGGCTTTCCGACCGTCTCAGGGACCGGCGAGCAGTCGTGCCTCCTTGGCGGTCGGGAGACCCAGCACGGGTCGGTCGGGGCGCTGCGGCGCCACTCCCCCGATGGACTGGAGCCAGTCCCAGGTGTCGCCGACGGTTTCGGCCAGCGGACGGATGGTCAGGCCCGCCGCGAGCGCCGCGGTGACGTCGCCGCGGTGCATGCCGTCGAAGTCAAGTCCCTGCGGAATCCACACCGGGAGCTCCATCCACGGCTCGACGCCCTCGAGTTGCTCCGGCGTGAACCAGCGCAGCTCGGCGTCGGAACCGGTCGCCGCGATGCACGCGTAGAGGAAGTCGCGCATCGTGGTGACGTCGGGCGGGCTGACGACGTTGACCGGCCCGGTGACGGTCGCGTCGAGACCGAAGGCGGCGAGGTCGCGCGCGTCGACGTACTGGATGCAGGCGTCGGCGGGACCCGGTGCGACCACGGGTCCGCCGCGGGCGATGCGGGTGAGCCACCACGGCAGGCGCCCGATGTTCTCGCGCGGCCCGAGGATGAGCCCGGCTCGCAGCAGCAGGGCGCGGTCGCCGAAACCGGCGAGGGCGCCGAGCTCGCCGCCGCGTTTGGCCCGTGCGTAGTCGTCGAACCCCGTGTCGTCGGCGGAGGCGTCGACCACCGGGGCATCCTCGCGAGCGTAGGCCGGGGCGGGATACTCGTGCACCGACCGGGAGGACACGTAGACGAATCTGTCTGCCCGCGAGGAGAGAAGAGCCGCGGCATCCCGCACCGCTCTCGGTCCCCACGACCAGGTGTCGACGACGAGATCCCACGTTCCCGCGCCCGCTTCCGACGAATTCAGCGCGTCGAGCCCGCCGGGGGCCGTGCGGTCGCCGACGAGCGTGGTGACACCGTGGAGCGGGGCTCGGGATCCGCGGTTGAGCACGGTGACGTCGTGCCCGCGGCCGAGCGCTTCGTCGACGAACGCGCGGCCGACGAACTCGGTGCCGCCGAGGATGAGGACGCGGGTGTTGGTCATGATTCCAGCGTCGCGCACCGGGTCGTCCCGGCCGAGCGGTTTCGCTGCGGGCTTAGCAGCCAGAGGCAGTCAGCAGCCCGGTTCTCACCAACCCAGTTCTCACCAACCTAGTTCTCACCAACCCAGTGCGAACACGATGTCGTCGCCCAGCGCTTCGCCGGTGACGCGGTCGAGATCGGAGCGACGCTCGAGCCCGACGGCGAGCGCGGTTTTCTGCGAACCGATGTTGCCGGGCGTCGTGTACGCGATGATCGGGTGCTCGGAGTGCTCCGCGCGCCAGAGCTCGACCGCGGCCGTCGCGCCCTCGGTCGCGTAGCCCTTGCCCCAGGCACTCGGCGTGTAGCGGTATGACAGGTTGAGAACCGTGCGCTCATTCCAGGTCGAGAAACGGATGCCGGTGAACCCGACGATCCCGTCGGCGTCGCGTACCGTCCAGTAGCCGAAACCGTGCTCGTGCCAGTGGCCGAGCCACTCGCCGAACTGGCGCTGCGCCTTCGCGCGGTCGGTGAGCGGCCCCGCAGGGTTGAACTCGTTGGTGAGGGGGTCGGCGTGGATGCTCCACATGGCGTCGAAGTCGACCACGGAGAGTTTGGCGAGCGAGAGTCGGGCGGTGGAAACGGTCACGACTGCGATCCTAGGGCGAGCACTGCTGACGCGAACTCGAGCGGCGCCTGCTGCGGCACATTGTGGCCGACACCGGCCACGAGCTCCTGACCGTACGGGCCGACGAACATCTCGCGGTCGTCGTCGACGGGTGCGCCGAGGATGCCGTCGGCTCCCGTCTCGAGCACGATGGTCGGCACGAGGATGTGCGGTTTCTCGGCGAGCGCCTCTTCGATCTCGATGTAGCGCAGGTCGCCGTCGGCGAGTGAGAACCGGTGGCGGTAGGAGTGCACGACCACGTCGACGAAGTCGGGGTTGTGCAGGCTCGGGGCGCTGGCGGCGAACACCTCGGGCGCGAAGTTCCAGGTCGGCGACCAGGTGCGCCAGAGCAGTTCGCAGAGTTCGTCGCGGTTGCGTTCGAGGCCGAGGCGGCCACGCTCGCCGTGGAAGTAGTACTGGTACCAGTAGGTCGCCTCCCACGCGGGCGGCGCGGGCTCGCCGGCCGCGGCGATGTCCTGGATGTTGTAGCCGTCGACACTCACCAGACCGGCCACCCGCTCGGGCCAGAGTGCGGCGACGATGCACGCGGCGCGTCCGCCCCAGTCGAAACCGGCGAGCACCGCGGGACCGAGGTCGAGCGCCTCGAGGAGCGCGAGCAGGTCGGCGCCGAGCGCGGCCTGCTGGCCCGACCGCGGGGTCTCGTCGTCGAGGAACCGGGTCGCCCCGAATCCGCGCAGGGACGGCACGATCACGCGGCGGCCGGCTTCGGCGAGCACCGGTGCGACCTCGTCGAAGGCGCGCGCGTCGTAGGGGAACCCGTGCAGCAGCACGACGGGGTCGCCGTCGGCCGGTCCCCACTCCTCGTAAGCGATCTCGAGCACGTCGGTACGCGTAGTCATGGGTCTGGCGGTCGTGGCGCTACCGGTCGTGGAGGTCATGCCCCATGGTCGCAGCTACCGCCGACACCTCCGACCGCCGACTCGCTGCTAGGCGAGGATGCGCAGCGCCCCCGGCACCATCTCGATGTCGACGGGCAGCAGCGAGACCCGCTCGCCGTCCGCGTAGGCCGCGACCGATTCCGCCTCGATGCGCACGGTCGTCGCACGGTGCACTGTGACCCGCGGGTCGGTGAGATGGGTGCCCGCGAACACGCGCGGGAACACCCGGAGAAAGGCGAGGCGAGAGAGCGGAGTGACGACCAGGACGTCGAACAGCCCGTCGTCGACGACGGCGTCGGGCGTGACCCGCATGCCGCCGCCGATCGACTGGTTGTTGCCGACGGCGATGAGCGCGGCATCCGTCACCGTCTCGACACCGTCGAGCACGAGCCGGTAGCGGATCGGCTTCAATCGCGCCAACTCGATGGCGAGGGCGACGAGGTACCGGCTCTTTCCGCGGGGGCGGCGCAGGTTGTTGGCGCGCTCGTTGACGATCGCGTCGAATCCGGCGGAGAGCACGCAGGCGAACCACGTGGTCTGTGGGCGTCCGTCGGCATCGAGGTGGTGGATGCGCCCGGCGTCGATCGCCCGCGGCGCCCGTGCGAGGGACTCGAGGAGCGCGTCGACCGCGGCATCGGGGTCGCCCACGGGGATGCCGAGCCCGCGCGCCATGTCGTTGCCCGTGCCGGACGGGATAATGCCGAGCGGCACGTCGGTGGTGGCGAGCAGGTTGACGCCGAGGCTGACCATGCCGTCGCCGCCGACGACGACGAGCGCGTCGGGTGTTTGCGCGACGGCGAGCGCGGCGGCCTCGACCAGGTGGGCGAAGTCGGGCTCTTGCAGACTGGTCACGCGGTGCCCGGCGGCGCGCAGGCGGGCGACCACGGCGGGGCCGACGGAGCGGCTCTTGCCGAACGACGCGGACGGGTTGATAGCGACGACGATCGTCAGCGGGTTCGGCACGTGTTTATTGTGGCAGAACGGAGCTACAGCTTGACCCGCCGCAACAGCTGCGCGTTCAGCGCCACCACGATCGTCGAGACCGACATGAAGATCGCACCGACGGCGGGCGAGAGCAGGATGCCGGCACCGAACAGCACACCCGCGGCGAGCGGGATGCCGATCACGTTGTAGCCCGCGCCCCACCACAGGTTCTGCTGCATCTTGCGGTACGTCGCCCGGCTCAGCCGGAACGCCGCGAGTACCCCGCGCGGATCGCTCGACGCCAACACGATGCCGGCCGACTCGATCGCGACATCCGTGCCCGCACCGATGGCGATGCCGACGTCGGCCTGCGCGAGAGCCGGGGCGTCGTTCACCCCGTCGCCGACCATGGCGACGCGGGTGCCGTCCCGCTGCAGCGTCGCGACGACCTCGGACTTCTGCCCGGGCAGCACCTCGGCGAAGACCTCGGTGATGCCGAGCTGCGCCGCGACCCAGTTGCCGACGTCGCGCGAGTCGCCCGTGAGCATCGCGACCCGCACCCCGCTCTTCTGGAGTTCGGCGACGGCCTCGGCCGACTCGGGACGGATGACGTCGGCGAGGGCGATGAGGCCGAGCACCGCGTCATCCAGAACGAAGACCACCGTCATGCCCTGGCCGGTCGCGTCCTTGGCGGCATGCACGAGGTCCGCCGGGATCTGCAGCCCGCGCTCGATCACGACGCGCTGGCTCGCGACGGTCACGTGGCGTCCGTCGACGTGCGCCTCGGCGCCGCGGCCGGCGAGCGACGCGAACTCCGTCGCCGCGGGAACCGTGAGCCCCCGGGTGGTCGCCTCGGCGACGATGGCCCGGGCGATCGGGTGCTCCGAGCTGGCTTCGACGGATGCCGCGAGCCTGACGAGCTCGTCGGCCGTCACGGTGCCGGCCGAGTTCACGGTCGCCACACCCTGTTTGCCCTCGGTGAGGGTTCCGGTCTTGTCGAACAGCACGACGTCGATGTTGCGGGCGTCCTCGAGCGCGGCCCGGCTGCGGATGAGCAGGCCCTTGCGCGCCGCGATCGCGGTGGAGAGCTGCGCCACGAGCGGGATCGCGAGACCGAGGGCGTGCGGGCAGGCGATGATCAGCACGGTGACGACGCGCTCGATCACGAACGCGGGATCGTCGGGGGTGATCAGCGCCCAGACCACGAGGGTGATGACGGCCGCGGCGACCGCGACATAGAAGAGGAGCGCGGCGGCGCGGTCGGCGAGCACCTGCGCGCCGGACTTGCTCGCCTGCGCATCGGCGACGAGCTTCATCACCCCGGCGATCGCCGTGTCGTCGCCGGTCTTGGCGACGCGCACGGTGAGGGCGCCGGATCCGTTGAGGCTTCCGGCGATGACGTCGGCTCCGACATCCTTCGCCACCAGGGTCGATTCGCCCGTCAGCAGGGACTCGTTGACCTCGGAGGCGCCGTCGGTGACGACGCCGTCGACCGGAACCGCGGCTCCGGGGCGGACGAGGACGTGGTCGCCGACCGTCAGAGTGTTTACGGCGACCGTCATCACATGGTCGCCGTGGACGAGGTCGGCCTCGTCGGGGATGAGCTTGGCCAGCTCGCCGAGGGCGTTCTGTGCGCCCATGATGGCGGACATCTCGACCCAGTGGCCGAGCAGCATGATGGTGATGAGGGTGGCGAGTTCCCACCAGAAGTCCATGCCCGGGAACCCGAGGGTGACGGCGACGCTGTAGCCGAGCGCGACGACGATCGCGAGCGAGATGAGCGTCATCATGCCGGGCTGCTTGGCGCGGAGCTCCCCGATTCCGCCGCGGAGGAAGACGAGCCCGCCGTAGAAGAAGATCGCGATCGCGAAGGCGGCGGGGATGAACTCGCTGCCGGGGAAGCGCGGGCCGTCGAGGCCGAGGATCTCCTGGAGGCCCTGCGAGAAGACCAGGGTCGGGATGGTGAGGACGAGGCTCAGCCAGAACTTGCGGCGGAACTGTGCCGGGTCGTGGTGGGAGTGGTCGTGGCCGTCGTGGTGGTCGTGCCCGGTCGCTGAGCCTGTCGAAGCGTGGTGGTGCGCGTGGTCGTGCCCGGCGTGGTGCTCGTGCTCTGCGTCATCCGGCACTGCATTTTCGGGCCCTTCCACCAGCTCAGGGACCGTTCCATTGTGCTCGTGGCTCATTACTCTCCCCGGTTGTTGTTGAGTTCGTAGACCTTCAGCAGCTCGTCGACCGCGAGGTCACGCTGCTCTCCCCCGGCAGCGAACATGTCGCTGACGTGGGTGCGCAGGTGGTTCTCGACGAGGAGTTTGTTCAGGCTGCGGAGGCTTTTCTGGATGGCGAGGGACTGCGTGATGATGTCCATGCAGTACTCCTCGTTGTCGATCATCTTCTCGAGCCCGCGCATCTGCCCCTCGAGGATTCTGCTGCGGTGCAGTGCGCGTTTCTTGATGTCTGCGATCATGCAACCACGGTACCCCCCGGGGGTATTCCCCGCAACAGTGCGCGGGGCGACGCGGCGTAGGCTCGCACTATGAAGCTGACCAAGTTCGAACACGCCGCCCTGGTGTTGGAAAAGGCGGGTGAGACGCTCGTCGTCGACCCCGGCGCCTTTACGATGCCCCTGTCCGATCTGCGCCACGTTGTCGCGATCGTCATCACCCACGAGCACCCCGACCACTGGACTCCGGAACAGCTCGACCGCATCATCGAGATGAATCCCGACCTGAAGATCTACGGTCCGTCGGGCGTCGCGGTCGCGGCATCCAGTTACCCGGTCACCGTCGTGCACGACGGCGACGTGATCCTGGCCGGCGAGTTCACTCTGCGATTCTTCGGCGAGAAGCACGCCGTCATCCACTCGTCGCTCCCCGTGATCGACAACGTCGGCGTGCTCGTCGACGACACCCTGTTCTACCCGGGCGACTCGTTCACCGTGCCGCCCGTCGCGGTCGACGTGCTCGCCGTGCCCGCGGGCGCCCCGTGGCTCAAGATCGGCGAGGTCATGGACTACGTCGCCACCGTGAAGCCGAAGCGCTCGTTCCCGACGCACGAGATGGTGCTCTCGGTGATCGGAAAGAACATGGCCAACGACCGCATCGGCACCGTCACGACGCAGAACGGCGGAGAGTTCTTCCCGCTGGAGCCGGGGCAGTCGCTGGACTTGTAGGGTCTCGACCTCCTGCTCCACAGGCGCGCATCGTTGATCGTTATCCACAGTAAATTAGCCGCCTGACCTGCTTTTTATGCAATGTCGGTGGGTGCTGTCATTCTTCGAACATGGATGACGCGACCACCACGATTCGGCAGGTCGGCGAGCTGCTCGCCGGCCTCGCCGCGGTGCCGCCCGCCGCTCTCGCCGATGACGGGTTGTGCGAGTGGACGTCAGAGCTCGAGGCCGTCGGGCGCATCGTCGACGCCATGCGCGTGGTCGCCGCGGCCGAGATAGACGCTCGCTCCTCGTCGAGGATCGACGGGCTGTCCGACCGCTACGGCTTCCGCACGGGCGCGCAGTTCGTGGAGTTCCTCACCCGGGTGTCGTCGGCGGAAGCCTCGCGCCGCGTACGGGTGGGCCGAGCGACGATCGTGGGAACGTCGCTGGTCGGCATCGGGCTTCCGCCGGCCCACTCCCGGGTTGCCGAGGCGCTGCACGCCGGCGAGATCGGGGTCGAGTCTGCCGCCGTGATCGTCCGGACCCTCGACCAGGCGGGGCCGCACGCGACGCCCGACGAGATCGACGTCGCCGAGGCCGAGCTGGTGGCGTCGGCTCGGCGCGACAGCACCGATCTGGTCGCGGTACAGGCTCGCGCGTGGCGGGAAGCGCTCGACCCCGACGGCGCGGAACCGCGGGACGAGCGCATCAGCCGCCTGCGCCGGTTCACTATCGGGCGTGAGACCGAGGCGGGGCTCACCCCGTTCAGCGGACTGGCCGACCCCGTCCTGGCGGCGCTCCTCCGCTCGGCTATCAACAAGGCGAACAAGACCGGGGTCGAGCCGCGCTTCCTCTCGGAGGCCGACCGGCAGGCGGGGCTGACGCTGGTCGAGACGCCGGACGGCACCGTCGTCGAGAGCGTGACCGATCCGCGCACGCGGGACCAGCGCAATTACGACGTGTTCCAAGGACTGATCACCGCCGGCCTCCGCGCCACCGGAACGGAGAAGGGCGAGATGCGCGGCCTCACGCAGGTCATCGCCGTGGTCTCTGCCGCCGACCTCGAGAACGGCACGGGCGTCGGCTGGCTCGACGACGTGACCGAACCCATTTCCGCTTCGCACGCCGCCGAACTCGCCTGCTCGACCGGACTCGCGACGATCATCATGGGCGAGAACGGCGAGCCGCTGTATCTCGGCAAGCACAAGCGCTACTTCACCGAGGCGCAGATGCGCGCGCTGGCCGTGCGCGACGGCGGGTGCGTCTGGCCCGGTTGCGGCGCGCCCGCCTCGTGGGCCGACGGGCATCACGTGATCCCGCATTCGCAGGGCGGCCCCACGAACATCGACAACGGCGTGCTGCTCTGCCCGTACCACCACCACAAGCTCCATCGGTCCGGATTCCGGATCCGCATGATCGACGCCCGCCCGCACATGCTGCTGACGCCGGCGATGGACCCCGCTCAGCAGTGGCGGCCGATCGGCAAGTCGCGCATCAAGGCGGTGCAGCTGCGGCGGATTCGGGCGGGGTGAGGGGTTTGGGTCGCATGCCGGGTGCCGTGGCGTTCCGATGCGCTGCGGCGCCCCGGTGGGCCGGATCGCCCCGGTGTGCCGGATCGCCCCGGTAGGCCGGATCGCCCCGGTGTGTCGCGTCAGCGGTGCACCGGATACACCAGGTGCGTTACCCGCTTCGCCTCGATCCGCGTGGTCGGGTCGCCGAGTCGCCAGGTATCGCCGCCGGTGAAGTACGGCCGCCCCGAGCCGAGAATGACGGGCACGAGATCGACCCGAACCTCGTCGAGCAGCCCGGACTCGAGCGCCTGAGATGCCATCTCCCCCGCCGCCACGCTGACGTCGAGGTCGCCGGCGAGACTGCGCGCGACGGCCACGGCCGCGGTGATGCCGTCCGTGACGAAGTGAAAGTTACCCGAGCCCGGATAGGACCAGCCGGCCGGTCTATCGTGGGTGGCGACGACGACCGGCACGTCGTACGGGTGTCGGCCGCGCCAGCCGTCCGTGACGTCGAACAGGCGGCGCCCGACGACCAGCGCCCCGAGACGCGAGGTCAGACGGCGGACATACCGGGCGGATTCCGCGGTCAGATGGAAGGTCAGAGATTCCATCGCGGTCGGGACCTCGATGTCCCCGGCCTCGTACCAGTCGAACAGAGCACCGGGGTTGTCGTCCTCGTAGGCGATGTAGCCGTCGAGCGACATCGACGCGGACGAGTAGACGGTTCCCATGGCGTTCCCCTTCGGTCGGCACCACGGTAGGAGCGGCCCCGGGAACACGTCAACGGGTGAGCGCTTCCTTGCAGTCCCGCAAAGTTGCACTTGCGTAATTTTGCAGTACGCGCAACAATAGACTCATGACAATCGAGAGGCTGGGCCTGCGTGACCGCAAGAGAATCGAGACCCGCCAGCGGCTCGAAGCCTGCGCTGTCGAACTGGTCCTGCGTGACGGCATCGAGAACGCCACTATCGACGCGATCAGCGAACTCGCCGACGTCTCCCCGCGCACGTTCTTCAACTACTTCGACTGCAAAGAGGACGCGATCCTCGGTGTGCGCGACGTGGAGATCACCGATGAACACGTCGCGGCACACATCGCCGAGCACGCAGAGGCCGACGCAATCGAGTCGATCGTGCGTCTCATCCTCACCATGATCGGCACGTCGGTCGGGGAGCACGAGGTCCGCGCCCAGCGGCTCGAGCTCGTCGTGCGGTATCCGCAGCTGATGAGCCGCCGGTTCACCCACATGACGCGGGTCGCCCAACACCTGACGAGCGCCGCGACCGCGATCCTCGCCACCGACGACCGTTTCGCCGACGCGGAGCCGGCCACCGTCGACATCATTCTCACCATCTGCGGATCGGCCGTACGCGTCGCCGTGATGGAACTGGCCGCCGCCCACGGCGAGCCCGACATCGAACAACTGCAACAGCGGGCCACCGGGCTCGTCAGAGAGGTAGTACAGAAACTGCAATGAGCACCGCACAAACGACCGCGCAACCCGCTCCGGGTGCCGCGCAGAACGACCCGGCGATGAAACGCAACATCCTGCTGGTCTTCGGCGGCCTCATGGTCACGATGCTGCTCGCGTCGCTCGACCAGACCATCTTCTCCACCGCCCTCCCGACGATCGTCGGCGAACTCGACGGCGTCGACCACATGCTGTGGGTTACCACCGCGTACATCCTCGCGTCGACCATCATGCTTCCCGTCTACGGCAAGCTCGGCGACCTGATCGGCCGCAAAGGCCTCTTCATCGCCGCGATCGGCCTGTTCATCGCCGGTTCCGTCGTCGGCGGTCTCGCGGACAACATGACCTGGCTCATCGCCGGCCGCGCCATCCAGGGCCTCGGCGGCGGCGGACTGATGATCCTCTCGCAGGCGATCATCGCCGACGTCGTCCCCGCCCGCGAACGCGGCAAGTACATGGGCATCATGGGCGGCGTCTTCGCCCTCTCCTCGGTCGCCGGCCCGCTCCTCGGCGGCTGGTTCACCGAGGGCATCGGCTGGCGTTGGGCGTTCTGGATGAACATCCCCCTCGGCATCCTCGCCATCGCCTCGGCCGTGCTCTTCCTGCGCCTGCCGAAGGTCGACCACGCCAAGCCGCGCATCGACGTCGCCGGCATGGGCCTGCTCGCGATCGCCTCCACCTGCCTCGTGCTCGTCACGACCTGGGGCGGCACCACCTACGACTGGGACTCGCTCGTCATCATCGGCCTCATCGCCGGGTTCGTGATCACCGCCATCGCGTTCGTGATGGTCGAACGCACCGCCGCCGAGCCGATCATGCCGCTGCACCTGTTCAAGGACCGCAACTTCAACCTGACGACGATCGCCGGCCTCATCACCGGTATCGCCATGTTCGGCGCACTCGCCTACCTCCCCACCTACCTCCAGATGGTGACCGGGGTGAACGCGACGCAGGCCGGCTTCCTCATGATCCCGATGATGGCCGCGCTGCTCGTCTCGTCGATCGCGTCGGGCCAGCTCGTCAGCCGCACCGGCCGCTACAAGTGGCTGCCGATCGTCGGAACCTTCATCGTCGCCGTCGCCCTCGTGCTGATGTCGACCATGACCCCCGACCTGCCGATCTGGATCCTCTGCTCCTACCTCGCCGTGATGGGCATCGGTCTGGGTATGAGCATGCAGATCCTCATCCTCATCGTTCAGAACTCGTTCCCGGTACGCGAGGTCGGAACGGCCACCGCGTCGAACAACTACTTCCGCCAGATCGGTGCCTCGCTCGGCGCCGCCATCGTCGGCAGCCTGTTCGTCGCACGCCTCACCGACCTGCTCGCCGAGCGCATGCCGGCCGGCGCTGCCGACGGCGGCGGATCGAACTCGTTCACCCCGGCCATCGTGCGGGACCTCCCCGCTGCGGTGCGCGACGTGATCGTCGGTTCGTACAACGACGCGCTCACCCCCGTGTTCCTCTACATGGTCCCGCTGGTGCTCGTGGCCGCCATCCTGCTCTGCTTCGTCACGGAGAAGCCGCTCGCCACCTCGATCGAGCGCGACGTGCTGCCCGAGTCGCTCGAGGTCGACGGGGCGTCGAGCGTCGCGATGGCCACCGCGTCGATCCCGACGGTTGCCGCCGACACCGTTTCGTCGAGCACCGAGAGCGAGACGGATGCCGCGGCTGGCGCCTCGCGTCCGACCGGCGCCTGACGCAGCGATCGGGTAGCACGAAACGGCGGGTCCCGACGGGGCCCGCCGTTTCGCGTTCCGGTCAGCTGTCGGTGTCGGTGTCCGCGCCGTCGGCCTCGCGTTCACGCTCGATCCGCGCCGCCGCCGAGTACCGCACGGTGCTGAACACGAGCACGACCAGCACCCCGACGAGCCCCGCCACGAGCAGCAGTTCCTGGCTCCCCGACAGGTAGGCCACGACGATCAGGGCGACGCCCAGCACCGTGGCGATCCAGTAGAGAACCGCGAAGGGCCCGCGCCGCCCGGCTTCGGAAAAGGCGCTTCTTCTCGTGGCCATCGGTGTCAACTCCTCCACATCAGGCATAGCAGCCGACCGACACCAGCTGGGCGAAGGAGACCATGTTTCCCCGCCAGACCCGCACCCCCGTGCACCGGCCGGTCGCCAGAACGATGTTCGCCTGCGCCCATCCGCCGATGAGCAGCGCGGCACATACCCCGGCGCCCGCGCCGAGGAACCGGCAGGCGATTCCCGGGCTGAGGGCGTGTGCAGCGAGCAAGCGGGTCTCGTAGCGCGAGAGCAGGAGCGTGCACCAGACGGCGTCGCAGGCCAGTCGCGGATCGGCGACCACGGGGTACGACGCTCCGCGGTGGTCGACCCTCTGGACGAGCACGTTGCCCTGCACCGAGTACGACGTCGGCACCGCCACGCCCGCGGCATCCGTGGCCCAGGCCGGTGCGATCGAGTTCACGATGTCGCCCGTGGCCGACAGCACCTCGACTCCCCCGCCGTCCGTCGGACGCAGCGTCGCCGGTTGCCCGTCGACGGTGAACGCGAACCGGTACTCGGTCGGCGCCGTCTGCGCCGAGATGACCGCGTACCCCGCGTTGGCCCCGGTTTTTCCGGTGCTCAGCGCGAAGCTCGAGTCGGCGGTGTTCTCGTAGACGGCGAGGCCGCCCGGGCTCAGGGCGCGGCCGTCACCGGCGGCGATCGGCACCACGCCGACCGTGCTCGCCCCCGACGGGACCGTGAGTCCGTCGGCCAGACTGACGGAAGCGGTGGACTCCGCGACGGGCGCGCCCTTCGTGACCGTGGGGAGCGGGAGCGCGCCGGTCGGCAGCGCGCTGTCGCGCGCGGCGTCCGGTCCGGCGAGGGGCGCCGACCGCGGTGCCGTCACCGCCGTGGCCTTCAGATCGTTCACCGCGCCCGTTCCGCGCAGGATCTGTTCCACGGCGGCGGCGTCGGCCGCGGCATCCGTGTTCGAAAAGGCACTGCCCGGGGTCGCGGGTTCTGCGACGGCGGGACTCGCGGCGAGTGCCGACGCCACCATCACGAGCGCCACCGCCGCCGCGACCGGAGCGAGCCGCAGGAAACGCCCGCGACCCGCGCCAGCATCGGATTCCATACGACCGGGGTCGAGCGCCTGACGGCTGTTCTTGTAGTTCATCGAATCTCCTCCTGAAATCGTCGAATCGGATCCCGGCACGGGAGTGACGGTAATTCCGGCCCGACGGCCGTGGGGGGAAAGTCGCGAAACTGGGCGCTATTGGGAGGACGCCCTGTGAATAACTCGCTGTGCGGCGACGTACTAGCTGCGCAAGCGCGCCTGGCTCGAGGTGTCGAGCGCGAATTCCTCCGCGTCGATGCCGAGGAGCACCTCGCGCATCACCTCTTCGTCGATGTTGTCGGCGTCGCGCTCGCGGATCAGCACCTCGCGGCGGAACCGCAGGATCTCTCGGCGCATCTGCAGGAGTTGCTCACGGTCGGGCCGCCCCAGCTCGGCATCGGCCTGCTGGTCGGCGGCCGCTTCGGCCTCGCTGCGGGCGAGCTGGCCGCGCATGCGCTCGAAGACCATCCGGGTGAGGACGGGCCCGTACTTGGCCTCCCACTCTTCGCGGTTGGACTCGGCGAAGTCGATACCCTCCTCGAGCGCGAGACGCGTCACGCGGTGTTCCTCTTCGAGGTCGCGGTCGCGCTGTCCGGGATCGGTGACGGTGAAGGCGCGGATGACCAGCGGCAGCGTCAGCCCCTGGATCAGCAGCGTTCCCACCGTGACGAAGAAGGCGATGAAGATGAGCGAGTCGCGCTCGGGCAGGGATTCCGGGATGGATGCCGCTGCCGCCAGGGTGACCACGCCGCGCATGCCGGTCCAGGAGACCACGGCCAGTTCGCGCCAGGTCATGAGCCTCTCTGGACGGAAGTTCCGCTGCTGCGCGAGCCGTTCCCGGTTCTCCTGGGAGACCTCTCGACCACGCCGCGCCTGACGCCGGAGCCAGCGTTCGGCGCGCTCCTCGCGCTTGGCCTGGATGCGCGGCACGTCGCGCTTGTTGTCGATCACGCTGAGGTAGTAGGTAGGGAACACGAAGAGCGGCCGCACGAGGATGACGACGAGCAGCACCACCGAGGCGATACCGACGTTCGCCCAGACGCCGAGGTCGGACTCGGAGAGGTTCTCGAGGTTGCCCTTGAGCTGCAGCCCGATGAGCGCGAAGACGAAGCCCTCGAGCAGCACGTCGAGCGCCGCCCACACGGGCCGCTCCTGCAGCCGCGACGCGTAGCCGGCCTTCGGCGAGTTGTACCCGACGACGAGTCCCGCCGCAACGACCGCGATCACACCCGAGCCGACGAACGGTTCGATGCCGATGTGCTCGGCGCCGATGTAGAGCGCGAACGGCAACAGCAGGCCGACGAGCGTCTCGATCACCGGGTCGTTCAGCTTGCTGCGCAGCCGCACGAAGGCGCCGCCGACGGCCACACCGAGGAAAACGCCGATGACGACCGCGGCACCGAAGATGCCGAAGTCGGCGAGCACGGTGTAGCCCGACCCGACGACGATCGCCACGAACACCTTGAGCAGGGTGAGGGATGCGGCGTCGTTGATGAGGCTCTCACCCGAGAGCACCGTCATCACGTGCCGGGGCAGGCCGAGCTTCTGTCCGATCGCCGCGGCCGACACAGCGTCGGGCGGCGAGACCACGGCGCCCAACAGCAGGGCGGCAGGCAGCGAGATGCCCGGGATCAGCCACCACGCGATCAGACCGACGGCGAGTGCGGTGAACACCACGAGTCCGATGCCGAGCCGGTAGATGTGTTTGCTACTCCGCGCGAAGTTCTGGAACGACACCTCGAGCGACGACGAGTAGAGCAGTGGCGGCAGCACGATCGTGAGGATCAGCTCCGGCTCGATCTCGAATTCCGGCATCCCGGGTATAAAAGACACGGCGAGAGCGACCGCCGTCACGACCAGCGGCGCGGGAAGACCGTAGCGGCGGGCCACCGCGGTGAGTCCCACCGAGCAGGCGACGAGGATGATCAGCGGCAGAAACTCCATGGCTGCCACGATACCGAGGGTGCCTCATACGACAGACGGGATGTCGCGGCCGAAGCGGCGCGATTCCCCGGTCGGGCGGGCACACGGCGTCATCGCGCCCGTGGAGCGGGGCGCTCAGCCCTGGCGCAGCCGCGCGTCTTCGATGCGGCGGATGACGATCTCTTCGAGCCGTACGTACAGCCCCTCGGCTCCCTCGTCGGCCGGGCTCTCGAGAATCCACGCGTTGGTGACCGTGAAGCACTCGATCGTCACCTCGAGGATCATCTCGTCGAGCAGATCGGCACCCAGTCGGGTGCTGATCAGCGTGCGCGTCTGCACCGCGATGAACGGCGCGAGCAGCCCGGCCATACGTCCGTCCAGGGCCGCGGCGACGTCGCCGTTGCGCATCGCGCGGTAGAAACTCTTGCGGCGGGCGAAGTGGTGCGCGTACGCGCTCACGGTCGGCGCGGACCCGGTCAGCGCGAGCGCCTCGAGCCCCAGGTCGTCACGACAGTTGCGGAGCGCGGCCTCGATCAGTATTTCGTCGACGCTGGAGAAGAGGGCGGATGCCGCGTCGGCAGCGATTCCGGCGGCGGCGGCGATCTCGCCGAAGCCGACCGCGGGCGTCTGGTAGCGCTCGGCCACAGCGACGGCCGCGTCGAGCAGTGCCTCGCGGGCGGAGCGGTCGTCGGGGGTAATCGGCTGACCGGAAGACGGGCCGTCCTGATCGTGGGATCGCAGGCAGGTTGCAGAATCTTCAGTTATGTCCGTCATCGCGTTCCACTCTATCGGCAGGCGCTGACAGTCAGCTGCGGGAGTAAGGCAGCGCGCGGCTGCCGTCTCGCCCGCCGGATGCGGGAGAATGGAGGGGTGAAGATCCTCTCGATCCAGTCAGCCGTCGCATTCGGCCATGTCGGAAACTCGGCAGCCGTTTTCCCCCTCCAGCGCATCGGAGTCGAGGTGCTTCCCGTCTACACGGTGAACTTCTCGAACCACACCGGATACGGAGCGTGGCGCGGTCCCCTCATCTCTCCGGAAGACGTACACGACGTGATCCTCGGCATCGAAGACCGTGGCGCACTGGCCGGGGTCGACGTCGTGCTCTCGGGCTACCAGGGCGGCGTGGGCATCGGCGACGTCATCATCGACGCGGTCGAGCGGGTCAAGAAGGCGAACCCCACCGCGGTCTACGCGTGCGACCCGGTCATGGGCAACGCTAAGTCGGGCTGCTTCGTCGCACCGGAGATCCCCCTGCTGCTGCGCGAACGCGTCGTGCCGGCCGCCGACATCATCACCCCCAACCAGTTCGAGCTGGGTTACCTGACCGACACCGACCCGTCGACGCTCGAGTCGACGCTCTCCTCCGTCGACGCGGCCCGCGCGATGGGGCCGTCGACGGTTCTCGTCACGAGCGTCGAGCGCCCCGACCGCGAATCCGGCACGATCGAGATGCTCGCGGTCGACGACGCCGGCGCCTGGCTGGTGCAGACCCCGTACATGCCGTTCAAGGCCAACGGGTCCGGCGACGTCACCGCGGCCCTGTTCACGGCGCACTACCGCGAGACCGGCGACGCGGCGACGGCGCTCGAGCGCACGGCGTCGAGCGTTTTCGACCTCATCGAGCTGACGCACCGCTCCGGCGACCGCGAACTGCAGCTCGTGCAGGCGCAAGAGTTCTACGCCCACCCGCGCATGCAGTTCACGGCGTCGCAGGTGCGCTGATAACGGCCGGAGCCGCTCAACCGTTGAGGTCGAGCTGCACCCCGATGCCGCGCGCACGAGCCTCGCGCACGAGCAGGTCGGCGATCGCCAGGTCCTGGGCACCGATACCGACCGAGTCGAACAGCGTGATCTGCCCGGCGTCTGTGCGGCCGGAGCACATGCCCGCGAGCACCTGGCCGACCGTGCCGACCACGTCGTCGAGGGTCACGACCCCCTCGGCGACGGCCATCATCAGGTCGCCCGACTTCGTCTCGGCCGTCGCGACGTCGTCCACCCAGACGGAAGAACGGGCCATCGTCGTCGCATCGACCTCGCGCTCGTCGGGGCGCGGGCGGGCTCCGACGACGTTCAGGTGCTGGCCGGGGCGGAGCCATTCCCCCCGGACGATCGGGGTGACGGACGGCGTGAGCGTGCAGACCACATCCGACAGTTGGAACACGGACTCACACTCGTCTACGACCTCGATCGCACCGTCCCAGTCGAGCGAGTCGGCGAGCGCCGCAGCCCGCTCCCCCGTGCGCGACCAGATCACGAGCCGGTCCCAGTCGCGCACGCCCCGCATCGCCTCGACGTGTTCGCGCGCGAGGCCGCCCGCTCCGACGAGGCCCAGCGTGCGGCTGTCCTCCCGCGACAAAGCCCTGGTCGCGACGGCACTTGCCGCCGCCGTGCGCACCCGGGTGGGCGGACCGCCGTGGAGCAGCGCGATCGGCGAACCGTCGGTGCGGTCGAGCACCACGATCATCGAGCGCTGGGTCGGCAGACCGCGCGCGGAGTTGTCGGGCACGTCGGCGAGCAGTTTGACCGCGGCGGTCCCGGTCGTGTCCGACAGGGCCGCCATCAGCAGGTAGCGGCCGCTGTCGGCGGCGGTGCTCATGGAGGTGGGGCGCGGCTGGTCAGCCGAACCCCGCGCGATATCGAGGAATACCTGCGCGACGGCCCGCTCGGTGGCCGGCCGGTCGACAAGCCCCTCGAGCTGGGAGGCGGTGAGCACGATCATGCGGCCCCGGTGAGCTCGAGGCCGTCGGCGACGACGGCGCCGCCGAACAGCACGGTGCGGTCGGGCAGGCGGTCCATGACCGCACTGGTGACGGTCTCGCCCGTCACGAGCTGGAGGTCGGCCCGGTCACCCTCGGCGACGCCCGGACGGTCGAGCCGCCCGTTCAGCGCGGGTGCGGTGCCGAGAACCGAGCGGCCGCCGACGGTGGCGACAGCAACGCAGTGCTCGATGTCCTCGTCGCGGCGGAAGTTGTTCGTGAAGGCCATCTGCCAGGTGCGGTCGAGCATGTCGGCGTTGCCGTAGGGCGTCCAGTAGTCGCGCTGGCCGTCCTCACCCAGACCGAGACGGATTCCGTGCTCGGCGAGGAGCAGCGTCGGCAGCGGCGTCGAGGGCGCGATGGTCGCCCAGGCGATGTCCAGTTCGGCGAACTGCTCGAGCAGGGGCACGAGCTGCTCGCGCGGCAGCTGGCCGAGCCCGTACCCGTGCGAGATGGTGACGCGTCCGGTCATCCCGAGGGCGCGGGTGCGCTCCACGATCAGCTCGGCCGAGAACTTCGCCAGTTGGTCGGGTTCGTGCAGATGGATGTCGATGGGCGCGTCGTACCGCTCGGCGAGACCGAAAACCAGGTCCAAGTGCCTGACCGGATCCCGGTCCAGCATGCAGGGGTCGATGCCGCCGACCACGTCGGCGCCCTGACGCATGGCTTCCTCGAGCAGCTCGACGGAGCCTTCCTCCCGCAGCAGTCCGGCCTGCGGGAACGCGATCACCTCGACGGTGGCGCGGTCCCGGTGCGCGTCCTTCGCCGCGAGGACGCCGTCCAGCCGTTCGAGCCCGGCGTCCACGTCGACCTGCGCGTAGCTGCGCACGCTCGTGGTGCCGTGGGCGATCATCCGAGCCAAAGTCTCGGTGGTGCGCTCGGCGATCGGTACGCCCGCGTCGCGCCAATTGGCGCGGTCGTTGAGCATCATCCCCCACACGCCGGGGGTGCCGGTGTGCGGACGGAAGGGCAGGCCGATGCGGGTGGAGTCGAGGTGCACGTGCACGTCGGCGAACGAGGGAAGCAGGATCCGTCCGCGGCCGTCGATCACCGTCTCGCCGGTCTGCGGCGGGGTGCCGACGGGGAGGATCTCGGCGATGGTCCCGTCGACGATCCGCACGTCACGGGCGGGTCCGCCCCAGGGGCGCGCGTCCGTGATCAGGGCGCGGCTCACCGGAAGCTCGTCTGCGTGAAGTCGAACAGTCCGTCGGCGCGCGGAGTCCAGTCGAGGTCGGGGTCGGCCGCGTAGTTGTTCATCGGCACGTAGAGCGGCACGTAGTAGCCCTGTTCGTTGCTGTACTGCAGCAGTTCCGCGAAGACGTCGAGTCGGTCCTCGCCGTCGACGCCACGCTGCTCGGCGGCGAGTTCGGCGGTACGCGGGTCCTGCGCGTAGTTGTTGTTGCCGGCCGGCTCGTACAGGTCGGTGAGGGGCAGGTCGCCGTCGACGGTGGACGGCGCCCAGGTGTTCAGGTAGATGCCCTCCATCTCGCGGCCGCGCACCTTGAGGGTGTGCGCCTGCTGGTCGGCGCCGCGAAGGTCGATGGTGAAGCCGACGTCCTCGAGGGAGGCCTGCACGGTCTGCGCAACCTCGGACGACAGCGGGATGCGGCCGTCGGTCGCGTAGTCGAACGGGATCGGCTCACCCGCGTATCCGGCCTCCGCGAGCAGTTCGCGGGCTCGGTCGGGATCGTAGCCCGTGTTTTCCACGTCGTCGCTGAAGCCCTCGACGGCTGGCGCCAGGGTCGTCGTGGCCGGCTCGGCGAGTCCGCCGAGAAGCCCGTCGGTGATCGCTTCCTTGTCGATAGCGAGGCCGATGGCCTCGCGGATACGCACGTCGGTCAGGACGCCGCTCGTGGAATTGACGCCCAGGAACACGACACCGTTCGAGAGCGCGGAGAAGACCTGCGCGGAGCCCTGGCTTTCGACCGACTCCACCTGCGTCGGGCCGATCGGGGCGACGTCGAGGCTGCCCGAGAGCACGCCGTTGACGCGCGACTCGTCGGACGAGACCGGCTGCAGGGAGATCTGCTCGATCGCCGGGGCGTCGCCCCAGTAGTCGTCGTTGCGCACGAGGTCGTACGAGACGCCGGTCTGGATGCTGTCGAACACGTACGGGCCCGAGCCGATCGGGTCCTGGGCGAACGCGTCCGCGCCCACCTCCTGGTAGGTGTCGGCCGGGACGACCGAGATCAGCGAGGTGTTGCGGGGGAAGGCCGAGAACGGGGACTTGAGGGTGAAGCGCACCGTCAGCTCGTCGACCGCCTCGACCGACGCGACCGAGCTGAGGTAGGCGTAGTTCTCGCCGGTCGGATCGCCGAGGATCGTCTGGTACGAGAAGGCGACGTCCTCGGCCGTGATGGCCTCGCCGTTGCTGGCCTCGACGCCCTCCCGCAGCGTGAAGTCCCACTGGGTGAGGTCGTCGTTCGCGCTCCACTCGGTGGCGAGCTTCGGCGCGAGCTCGCCGTCCGCCGTGATGGTGACGAGCTGGTCGAAGGTGTGGAAGAACACCGACAGCACGACGAGAGCGCCGGAGCGGATCGGGTCCATCGACGTCGGATCGGTGGGGATGGCGGCGACGATGCGGGTCGGGGTCTCACCCGAGGCATCGGTGTCGCCGTCGAAGCCTCCGGCACACCCTGAGAGTGCGAGTGTTCCGGTGGCGACGAGGGCGCCGGCGGTGAGAATCCGGCGGCTGAAGGCGGACGTGGGCATGGAATTCCTCATTTCGATGGATGACGCGAAGGGAGTGGTAACGGTGTGGGATCAGGGGCGGCTGGAGGCCTGCGCTGTACGGCGCGGCCCGTCGAGGCGCGGCACCGCGGCGAGCAGTTGACGCGTGAACGGGTGCTGGGGGTCGCGGAAGATCTGGGCGGTCGGCGCCTCCTCGACGACTCGGCCGTTCTGCATCACGATCACCCGGTCCGCGATGCTGCGCACCACGCCGAGGTCGTGCGAGATAAAGAGGTAGCCGAGTCCGTGCTCGCGCTGGAGCGCGTCGAGCAGGGTGAGGACCTGGGCTTGGATCGAGACGTCGAGCGCCGAGACCGGCTCGTCGAGCACGAGCAAACGGGGCCGGAGTGCGAGAGCGCGCGCGATGCCGACCCGCTGACGCTGGCCGCCGGAGAGCTGCCCGGGCATGCGCTTCGCGAACGATTCGTCGAGGCCGACGTCGGCGAGCAGCCCGGCGACCTTGCCACGGTCGTAGGCGCGGCGGATACGCAGCGGCTCGGCCACGAGGTCGTGCACGGTCAGGCGCGGATCGAGCGCCGAGTACGGATCCTGGAAGACGATCTGGGCGCGCTCGCGCTCGACCGCCGTCCGCTGGGCGATCGCGGCGCCCATGCGTGCACCGGCAACGGCGATCGAGCCCCTCGTGGCGGGCTGGATACCGAGCACCGCCTTCGCGAGGGACGACTTGCCGCACCCGGATTCCCCGACCACGGCCACCGTCTCGCCCGCGGCGATACGCACCGACACCCCGTCGACGGCCCGCACCGGGTTCGAACGCCCGGGGATCCGGTACTCGACGACGATGTCCTCCGCGACGAGCGCGTCGGCCTCTCCGGTGCGCACCGCCGGGGCGGTCCGCTCGGACTCGGCGGGCATCGCGGCCATGAGGCGGCGGGTGTAGTCCTCCGCCGGCGCGTCGAGAACCGCACGCGTCTCGCCGGTCTCGACCACGCGGCCGTGGTGCATGACGGCGAGCCGGTCGCTGTTCTCGGCGACGAGGCCGAGGTCGTGGGTGATGAGCACGAGGGCCGAGCCCGTGCGTTCGCGTACCTCGGCGAGCAGGTCCATGACCTGTGCCTGGACGGTGACGTCGAGGGCGGTGGTGGGCTCGTCGGCGATCAGGAGCAGCGGGTCGTGCGCGATCGCCATGGCGATCATCGCGCGCTGGCGCATGCCTCCCGACCACTGGTGGGGACGGGTGGCCGCGCGCTCGGCGGCATCGCGCACACCCACGGAGGTGAGCAACTCGACCGCCCGTTCGCGCGCCGCACGACGGCCCAGCCGTGGCGCGTGCACCCGCACCGCCGAAGCGACCTGCGCACCGACTGCCCGCAGCGGGTCCAGCGACGACATGGGGTCCTGGAAGACCATGGCCGCGGTCCGACCGCGCAGCGCCCGCAACTCGCGTTCGCCCGCCCAGACACCCGCCTCGACGTCGACGAGCACCTGCTCGTCGAGCACGATGCGTCCGCCCGCGATGCGTGTCCCGACGGGGAGCAGACCGAGTGCGGCCAGCACCGTGAGGCTCTTGCCGGAGCCGGACTCGCCGACGACGCCGAGCGATTCGCCGCGGTCGACCCGCAGCGAGACGCCGTCGACGAGCGTGCGCGGCTGGTCGCCCACGGTCTCGATCCGCAGGTTGTCGATTCGCAGAACGGTGCTCATCGCATGCCTCCCTTGCGCAGCAGGCCGCCGCGGGTCTCCGCCGTGAACTGCTGACTCAGGAACTGCACGCCGCCGACCGCGAGAAGCATCACCAGTCCGGGCAGCAGCGCCAGCCAGGGGTCGCCGGCGAGGTGGCGTTGGCCGTCGAAGATCATCGAGCCCCAACTCGGCACTGGCGGTTGGACGCCGAGTCCGAGGTACTCGAGCGACGACGTGATGAGGACGATCGTCGCGACATCCGTCGCCGCAATGATGAGAGTGTGCGGCCAGACGTTGGGCACCACGTGCCGGGTGAGCACCCAGATCGAGTCGGCGCCCTGTGTGAGCGGCGAGACCACGAAGTCCTGGCGTCGCAGCGACGCGGCGACGTTGCGGGTGACCCGGGCGTACCCGACCCACCAGGTGAGGCCGAGCACGAGGATCGTCAGGCCGGCGCTCGGCCGCAGCACCGCGCAGATCGCGATGAGCAGCAGCACGACGGGCATCGCCAGCGTGACGTTGCTCACCAGGGTGATGAGCGTCTCGAGTCGGCCGCCGAAGTACCCGGCGAGGATCCCGACGAAACTGCCGATCAGCGCGTTCATGATCACGATCAGCACGGTCATGCCGAGCGTCACCGCCGAGGCGAGGGCGATCCGGCTGAGCAGGTCGCGGCCGAGAGCGTCGGTGCCGAGCGGGTGTCCCGGGTCGGACAGCGGGGGCAGGAGCGCCGCGCGCAGGTCCTGCGCCATCGGGTCGTAGCCGGGGAGGAGCGGGACGACGGCGGTGAGCAGCAGCACGCTGCCGAGCATGATGGCGCCGACGACAGCCCCGGGGCGTGGGCGCCAGCGCCGCACGACGGGCGCGGGTGACGCGACGAGCGAGGTGGTCATGAGGTCGCCGTCCTTGTGTCGATGCGGCGGACGAGCACGTCCACCGCGGTGTTGACGATCACGAATGCGAGGGCCACGAACACCAGGCCCGCCTGCACGATCGGGAAGTCGCGCTGGCTGACGGCGTCCGTCAGCAGCTTGCCGAGACCGGGCCAGGCGAACACGACTTCGACCACCACGGTGCCGCCGAGCAGGCCGCCGAGGTTCAGGCCGGCCATTCCGAGCACCGGCAGAATCGCATTCGGCAGCATCCGGGTGAACAGCACGGTCGAGCGGCGCTGCCCCTGCGCGATGGCGGTGCGCACGTAGTCCTGACCGGCCTGCTCACTGAGCGCGGCGTCCAGCAGCCGGAGATACATCACGAACTGGCCGGTGGCGAGGGTGAGCACCGGCAGCACCAGGCTGGCGTAGCTCGTGCGCCCGAGGGACGGGAGGACCCCGAGGATCACCGAGAAGACGAGGACGAGTAGGAGCGCGAAGAAGAAGTCGGGCACCGACTGTCGGATCGCACCGGCCCAGCCGACGATCGCCCGCAGCACACGGCTGCCGGTGAGCTGGATGGCCAGGGCCCCGGCGACGGCGAGCACGATCCCGATCGCGAAGGCCCAGAACGCGAGCTCGATCGTGGCGGGCACCCGCTCGAGCACGAGGCCGAGCGCCGATTCGCGAAGGCGGTACGAGTCGCCGAAGTCGCCGGTGACGAGTCCGACGAGCGTGTCGAGGTACTGCACGATCAGGGGGCGGTCGAAGCCGAGCGCTGCGTTGAGCGCGTCGACGTCGGACCGCGTCGCGTTGTCGGGCAGGAGCAGCGCACCGGGCTCGCCGGTGGCGCGGCCGAGCACGAAGGCGATGGTCACCACGGCGAGCACTGTGGCGACGGCGAGGGCCAGTCGGCGGGCGATGAATAGGAGCACGTCGATGACGCTATGCGACGGTCTGCCCGATAGTGGCCGACGTAACACGCTCGTCACATACTTCTTACACTTTCGACACTTTCGCATACCAAATCCCCTATTGCGGCATCTTTTTTGCCTAGGAATCGCATTCTGGTATTCAATCAGGCGACTTGGGGACGTGACAGAATGGTGCTCATGAGCCTCGAACAGACCCCCGCGCGTATCGCGAACGTCCTGCGCGAACAGATCATCACGGGCGAGCTGGAGATGGGATCGAAGCTCAACGAGCGCGAGATCGCCGAGCGGCTGCAGGTCTCGCGCATCCCCGTGCGAGAGGCACTGCCGATCCTCGAGTCCGAGGGCTTCATCACGTCGCAGCCCCGGCGCGGTGCGGTCGTGCACGTGCTCACCCTCACCGACGCCGCCGAGCTCTTCGACCTGCGTCGCCAGCTCGAACCCATGGCGTCGGCCTTCGCCGCGCGCCGGGCCGCGGCTGGTGCCGACGTCGGTCCGATGCTGTCAGCGCTTCAGACGGCCCGCGGCGCGACCCTCCCGCTGGCCCCGGTGCTCGATTCCCCGGACCAGGTCGCGCCCCCGTCGACCCGCAACTCCGATCTGCACGAGGAGATCATCGCCCTCGCCGACCACGCGCTGCTGCGGCGGGTGACGAAACTCATGAGCGGACGCGTGCGCTGGCTGTTCCGCCTCACGCCGCAGCGCGACACCACCGCGATGTGGATCGAGCACCGCGAAATCGTCGACGCGATCGTCGCGGGCCAGGAGGACGTCGCAGAACTGCTCACCGCGGCCCACGTCGAGCGCGGACGATTCGAGTCGATGCCGCTTCTGGCCGACAAGCTGCCCTCGGCGGTCCCGATGCCGAAGAGGCGCCGCAAAGCCAGTTGATCCGCCCCTCGCGGCTGGAACGTGAGAACCACTAATGTAATCCTCACCCGCCGATCTATCCCGAGGATCACCATGCCCGACACCGTTCCGACCGCTGCCCCGACCACGCCGCCCGCCGGCTGGTACGCCCACCCGGCCCTCCCCGGATCCGACCTGTGGTGGTCGGGTGTTGAGTGGACCCAGCACGCCCGACCGACGGGCTCCGAATCAGCGGCACCCGTCACCGGGCCGTTCACCGGCCAGCCGTACTCGCTCGAGACGACGGACGGCGGCCCGACCGCGAAGACGCTCCAGCCCGCGATCACCTCGCTGGTCTTCGGCATCCTGTCGTTCGCTCTCAACGCCTTCTTCCTCGCGTCGATCGTGGCGATCGCCCGCGGGCGCCAGGCGCTCACGCGCGCGAAGGCGCTGCAGCTCGAGGGCAAGCCGCCGCACGGACGGGCTCTCGCGCTCTGGGGCAGCTGGCTGGGAGTCGCCGGCTTGCTCACGGGCGCGCTCCAGTCGTGGCTTGTCGTCACGGCGTGGTCGGCGTACCTGTTCTAGCCGCCCGTCACTCGTAGGTGCCGACGAGCACCCACTCGTTGCGCCCGGCGTCGAGCCGAACGTCGAACACCCGGCAGTCCCCCGTGATCGTCGTCGCCTGGAAACGCCAGCCGCCGCCCAGACCCGCCGTCGGGTGCATCGTCCACTCGTTCACCGGAACCGACGGTAGCACCGTCGGCGCGTCGGACACTCGGTATCTCTCGCCGCCGTAGACCAGACGCCTCGGCACCCCGCGCTCGTCCAGCCACACCGCGACCCGCTCGTGCAGCATCATCTCGAACCCCAATCACTCGAACACACGTTCGAATGTATCGATGTTCGCACCTCTGCGCGCGACACGCCAAGAGCGCTGCGCGGGATGCCGCGATCAGGCCAGCCGCGCCCGGCGGAAGCGCAGGAATCCGAGCTGCAGAGCCGCGAAGGAGATCACGAGGACGGCCGCCGAGAACACCGGGATCAGGCCGGCCCCGCCGATGCCGAGCGCCGTCGCCGCGAGCACGGGCGCCAGGCCGATACCGAGGTACATCGCCGTCGTGTACCAGGAGATGGCGATTCCGGATGTCGCGGGGTCGATGCTGATCAACCGGTGCTGGATCGGCGGCACCACGGCGAAGCCCGCGAGACCGCACATCAAGAAGATCGCGGCCGACGCGGCGTAGTGGCCGGACGCGACCGGCAGCGACAGGAGAGCGGCCGCGAGCAGGACGAAGAAGATCGTCGCGGTGGTGCGGCTGCCGAGCCTGTCAGTCAGCCAGCCGGCGGCGATCGTTCCGACGAAACCGCCGACGCCGTAGATCAACAGCAGGCTCGCGAGCACGGTGCCCGATCCGCCGGTCGTCTCCCGCTCGATCTGCGTGCTGAAGATGTAGACGGAGTTGACCGCGGCGAGCAGGAACATCGCCGCGACGAGGGTCGCGAGCACCCGCGGGTCGCGCAGCGGGGTGAACCGTTGGGCGAGCGGCACGGCGGGCGCGAGCGGGATCTCGCGCAGCACCAGCGCGTAGAGCCCCGCGAGCACGAGGGCGAGGGCGGCGACGCAGAACAGCGGCACGCGCCATCCCGCCAGATCGCCGAGGGCGGTACCGACCGGCGAGCCGAGCGCCGTCGCGGCCGTGAAGCCGATCGAGACGATGGCGAGGGCGCTCCCCCGCTTGGACACCGGGACGATGGCGACGGCCGCCGCAGTGGCCGCCGGCACGAGGGCGGCTCCGCCGAGGCCGGCGATGATGCGTCCCGCCGTGAAAAATCCGATACCGCCGGATGACGCGGAGATCACGGTGCCGACGGCGATCAGCAGCAGCGCCAGAGCCATGAGCCGCGTGCGAGACAGTCGCGTGACGAAGGTCGAGATCGTCGGGGCCGCGACCGCGACGACGACCGCGTAGAAGGTGATCGAGTAGCCGACGTCGGCCACGTGTGCGCCGAGACCGCTGGCGATCTCCGGCAGCAGGCCGGCGATGACGAAGGCGTTCGTGCCGACGACGAACAACCCGAAGGCGAGCAGCGCGAGTCGCGGGTACAGGCGCGCGGAGCCGTATGATTGTTCGATGTTCGTCATACCGATACGCTAGCAGGTAGTTCGACGTTCATCGAACATTTTTTTGCGCGAGCCCGAGGAGGAGCCGTGAGCGGAACACCCGCGTTCCCGATGCCGGAGGCACGCGACATCCGTCTCACCGATCTTCTCCGAGCTCTCTCGGACCCGGGCCGCGTGCGGATGCTGGCCGTCCTCTCCGACGGCGAGTTCCACCCCTGCAACGTCGAGGAGTTCGGGCTCGATATCCAGAAGTCCACGCTCTCGCACCACTTCAAGACCATGCGGGAGGCCGGGCTCACCGAGGTGCGCGTGCAGGGTCGCAACCACGACATCCGGCTACGGTCGGCCGAACTCGAGGCCCGGTTCCCGGGTCTCGTCGAGGCGCTCACGTCGCCCGCGGCCGTCGCCGACCTGGGGCGCGACAGCTGACCCTACGGGGTTTGGGGGAGGAAGCGTACGGGCAGATCTGCGATGGGCAGGCCCGACGTGCGGATGGCGTTCTCGATCCCGTCACGCTCACGGCTCGAGGCCCTGATCTGCACTTTGCCGATGCCGTCCGTCTGGGTTCCGACATCGGCAGAGAAGCTCGTCACACCGTGATTCTCGGCGAGGTCGGTCAGCAGGGCGAGGTACCGATCGTGCTCGTCGGCCGCAATGACCACGCTGAGGGCGGCGGCGTTGATCTCGACGGGCTCGCTGGTATCGAGTCCCGCGGCGTCGCGCACGTCCTCGGCATGGTCGACGAGCGGCAGGAGCGCCGGCAGCGCCCCCGCGTCGTCGTCGACCACGACCAGCGCGAAGCGGCCGTTGTCCCAGATGGACGCCTGCAGCTCGACGTTAGGAACGGATCGTCCGATCTCTGCGACGAGGCCCGGCGCGTCGAAACCGAAGTCGAGACAGGGTACGTCGCCGGCCGGCGCCGCGGCCAGGGATACGACGCTTCCGTTGTCGGTCGCCACCCGCAGGGACCAATCGACCGGGTCGGGGTAGTCCGCGGCGCACGCGGTGGACAGCAGCTCGGGAAGATCCGGTTCGTCGACGGTGAGCTGGATCCACGATCTCGGGTCGGAGAAAGTGGGTGCTTCCACCCACCGCTGCGAGTCGTCGACGGTCACACCGTGCGTTTTCTCGATTCGCGCGGCCAGCCGGTCGAAGCTCTCGTCGGGCCGGTCGAAGTGTGTCTCGTCGATCGTCCAGACGAACACCACGAGCGATGCGAACACCGCACCGACAGCGGCCGCGACGGCGACGCCGAGCCACACGCGCTTCACGCTTATCCTCGACTCGGCCATGCCTCGAGTCTGATCACCGCCCGCGAGGGCGTCAACCGCGCCTACTCCGCCGAGCAGGTGAACATCGAGTGAATTGAGTAGCGCTTCGGATTGAGCGCGGACGGCAACGGGAGCATGCTCGTAGCCGTGGATCCTTTTGTACTTCTCCTGCTGGTCATCGTCACGGCGCTGGCGTTCGACTTCACCAATGGTTTTCACGACACGGCCAACGCGATGGCCACGTCGATCGCCACCGGGGCCCTCGCGCCCAAGGTCGCCGTCACCCTCTCGGCCATCCTCAACCTCGTCGGGGCATTCCTGAGCATCGAGGTGGCACTCACGGTGACGAACGCCGTGGTGAAGATCCAGGACGAAACGGGCGGACCCGACCCGGCCCTGCTCGAAGACGGCGGATCGGCCCTCCTGCTGATCGTGCTCGCCGGGCTCATCGGCGGCATCATCTGGAACCTGTTGACCTGGCTGCTCGGGCTGCCGTCGAGCTCGTCGCACGCCCTCTTCGGCGGCTTGATCGGCTCGGCACTCGCGGGCTTGGGCCTCGACGGGGTCAACTGGGCCGGCGACGGTTCGAAGCTCGACGGCGTCGTCGGCAAGGTGATCCTTCCCGCCCTCATGTCGCCGGTGCTCGCCGGGGTGGTGGCCGCGATCGGAACCTGGTTGGTATTCCGGGTCATCGGCAACCTCGCGGGCAAGCGGATCGACCACGGATTCCGCATCGGTCAGATCGGCAGCGCCTCTCTCGTCTCGCTCGCCCACGGCACCAACGACGCGCAGAAGACCATGGGCGTCATCACCCTCGCCCTGATCGCGGCCGGAGGATGGGACGACACGGAGTCCGTACCGTTCTGGGTGAAGCTCAGCTGCGCGCTCGCCATCTCGCTCGGCACCTACATCGGCGGCTGGCGCATCATCCGCACGGTGGGCAAGGGCCTCGTGGAGATCACCACCCCGCAGGGCATGGCGGCGGAGAGCTCCTCGGCCGCGGTCATCCTCGCCTCGAGCCACCTCGGCTTCGCGCTCTCCACCACGCACGTGGCCACCGGGTCGATCCTCGGTTCAGGCGTCGGCCGGCCCGGCGCCCAGGTGCGCTGGCGCGTCGCGCTCCGCATGGTGATCGCGTGGGTGATCACCCTGCCGGCCGCGGCCCTGGTCGGCGCACTGATGTGGTGGATCGGCAACCTCGCCGGAGGCGCCGTGGGCGGCATCCTGATGTTCGTGATTCTGATCGGTCTCGCGGTCGCCATCTACATCCGTTCCCGGCGCAGCAGCGTCGGCGCACACAACGTCAACGACGAATGGCAGGACGCCAAGCGTCCCGCCCCGCAGAAGACCAGCGTCTAAGGAGACCGGACGATGTTCACACTCTTCCTCGAAGCCGCCGGACAGGTCGCCCTGGCCGCCCTCCTCCTCGGGGCCGGCCTTCCCGCACTGTTCGCGGTCGGAGTCCGCTCCTTCACACTCGCCGGCGCCGCGGGTCGACCCGTCACCGACGACGAGACCGTGACTCCGTCGCGGATCCCCGCTCCCCTGCTCCGCACCATCGGCACGCTGTGCTTCGCGCTCGTCGTGGCCGCCGTCGCCATCGGTTTGACCGTCATCATCGCGACCGGGTTCGGCCAGGAGGTCAGCTTCGAGAACATCGTGCCCACGTTCGTGCCCAAAGACTGACGATGTCGGCCGCCGAGAGCTACGAACCCGTCGCGGACCAGGCCGGTTTGATCAGCCGGGTCATCGGCTGGCTGCGCGCCGGCTACCCCACGGGCGTGCCCGAGCAGGACTACGTGCCGCTCCTGGGAATCCTGCAGCGAAGCCTGACGCCGACCGAGCTGGCGCGGGTCGTCGACGAACTCGTCGCCGACTCGGCGCGTTCCGAAGGAACCGGCGACCGGGTCGACCCGGCGTACATGCGCGCGCGCATTGAAAAGCTGCTCCTGGGCCCCGCGCTGCCCGACGACCTCGTGCGTGTCTCTGCTCGGCTGGCCGCCGCCGGATGGCCGCTCGGCGATCCGGAAACGCCCGGGCCCGAGCGGACCGGGCTCATCGCCCGCGTCGTGCAGTGGCTCCGGGCCGGCTACCCCGCCGGGCTGCCCGAGCAGGACTTCGTACCGCTGATCGCTCTACTGCGCCGACGACTGACCGACGCCGAGGTAACGGCGGTCGGCGCCCAACTCGTCGCCGCAGGGCAACTCCCGGCAAGCAGGGTCGACGTCGGGACGGCGATCGCGCGCGTCACCTCGGAACTGCCGTCGGACGACGACGTCGACCGGGTGCGGCGGTATCTCGCCGAGCACGGCTGGCCGGAGGAGTTCGCGGTTTAGACGCGGTTTCTTACCGGGCTTGGTGCGCGTAGAGGTCGCGCAGCAGCGCGATCTCTGCGGCGTGGTGCAGGATCTCCTGGTTCTCCCACCACACGTTCGACGGGAAGGTCTCCTCGGGGTCGCTGCCGTAGGGGTAGGTGGTCAGTCCCGTGCTGTCATAGTCGGACTCGTCCACACCGAGCATCGCCCGGCGCCAGTCGGCCGCGGCCTCGCGGAACGCCCCGATGGCGCCGGCCGCATCCGGTCGCGACTCGTACGTCGCTCGCTCGAACGTCCGGTCGCCTCCGAGATGGCTCGCGCGGCCCGCCAGCGTCTCGGTGAGGTGGTCGAGGCGCCAGGCGATGGTCGTGAAGGGCGGCGGCCACGGGCTTTCGGGGGCTGCGTCGCGACCCCACTCCCCCGCGCCGAGGAGCTTCAACGCGCCCGGACCGGGACCGTCGACACGCCGACGCACCGACCAGCACGCGGCGACCGGCTCCCAGAGGTACTCGGCGTCCGTGAGCATCGGCACCTCGACTCCGCGCCCGTCGCCCGAGTCGCTGGTAGGTCCGGCGAGGCGGGTGAGGAGTCGTTCGACGGCGAAGTCGTACTGCTCGAGCAACGGTTCGAAGCGCTTGTTGGTCGACATGGTGTCGAGCCTAGGCCCGGGTCAGTGCCAGCTAGGCATGTTCCCCGCGGTGTAGCGCGCACCGAACCCACCGGTGGGGAGTATCTCGGCAACGCGTTCGAGCTGGGCGGGCGTCAGCTGGAGGTCCGCGGCCGCCGCGTTCTCCCGCACGCGACGAGCATCCCGGCTTCCGGGGATCGGCACGATGTTCTCGCCCTGCGCGAGCAGCCAGGCGAGCGCGAGTTGGCCGACGGTGGCATCCATCGATGCCGCCAGAGACCGGAGTTGCTCGGTGGCGGCGAGGTTCTTTTCAAAATTGCCGGGCTGCCATCGCGGGTCGGTGGTGCGCATGTCGTTCGCGTCGTACTGGTTCGCCGGCTTCGCTGTTCCGGTCAAGAATCCGCGTCCGAGCGGCGAGTACGGCACGAGGCCGATGCCGAGTTCGTCGAGCACGGGGAACAGCCGCTCCACCTCGCGTTCGAACAGCGAGTATTCGGTCTGCAGCACCGAGACGGGATGGACGTCGTGCGCGCGCCGGATCGTCTCGGCTCCCGCTTCGCTGAGACCGAAATACTTCACGTCTCCCGCCTCGATGAGCTCTTTCACCACGCCGGCGACGTCCTCGATGGGCACGGTCGGGTCGACGCGGTGCTGGTAGAGCACGTCGATGTGGTCGGTTTTGAGGTACCGCAGGCTGTTCTGCACGACCTCCCTGATGTGGTCGGGGCGGCTGTCAAAGCCGTAATCGCGGGTGAATCCGAACTTCGTCGCGATCACCACGTCGTCGCGGAACGGCGCGACCGCTGCCCCGAGGATCTGCTCGTTCTCGCCCCAGCCGTACATCTCGGCGGTGTCGAAATGGGTGACTCCGGCGTCGAAGGCCGCGGTGATCGCGTCTTTGCCCTCGGCGTCGCTGGTTCCGTAGGCGATCGAGATTCCCATCGAGCCGTAGCCGATCGCGGAGGTGGTCAGGCCCTGAGAGCCGAGTGTGCGTGTATGCATTATGCGTCCTTTGGATCAGTCGAAGGTGACGTGCATGAGCGGGCTGCCGGAGACCCAGGCCGCCACCGGCTCGACGGGTTGGGACAGGTAGCCGCGGTGCAGCGGCTGGTTGAGGTCGTCGACGATGGCCGTGAAGATCCGGCGTCGTTCGTCGATGTCGAGCACCGGCTTCGCCGTCGCGTCAAGATCGGCGTGCGCGCCGTTCTTGACGTGGAAGGTGAAGCGCGGGTTAGCCAGCAGGTTGGCGTACCAGCTGCGTACGGCGGGCTGGGTGGTGAGGTAGATCTCGCCGTCGACGCGGTAGAACCAGATCTCGATGCGCCTCGTTCGACCAGTGCGAGCGCCCGTGGTCGAGACGTCGACGGTGCGGGCGGACGCCGGCGATGCCGGGGTGATGGCCAGCGCGCGCCGGATTCTCTCGTCCATCGATCCTCCTAAGTAAATGTTCTCTTACTTAGACCCTAGCCTAAGTAAGCAAACGTTTCGCTACGATGGGCTGATGAAGCGCGACGCCGAGGCCACCCGAGAACGCATTCTGGCTGCGGCGTCGGCCGAGTTCGCCGAGCGGGGGCTCGCCGGTGCTCGAATCGACCGCATCGCCGCGGGTGCGGCATCCAATGTTCGTCTTATCTATGCGCACTTCACGAGCAAGGACAACCTCTTTGCGGTGACGCTCGACCGGGAGCTGACGGCGATGGCCGAGGCGGTTCCCGTCGACGTGGACGACCTGCCCGGATGGGTCGGCCGGCTGTTCGACTACCACCGCGAACACCCGTCGGGGGTGCGGATCAGCCTGTGGCGGGAACTCGAGCGGCCCGATCTGGGGCCGGAAGATGCGCCCGTGTACGCGGCGAAGGTCGCCACGATGGCGGGGGCCACGGGTAGCGCGGCGGCGGCTGTCGATCTTCTGGTTCTTTTGTACGGGATGGCGCAGGCCTGGTTCTTCACTCCGGCCGGGTTGCGCGGGGTGGACGGCAGCGACCCGCACGGCGACGACCGCGCGCGGGAGCACCGGGCGGCGCTGGTCGCGGCGGCGGAGACGCTCACGACGAACCGGTGACATCGCACCGCGTCGTGAGCGAGCGCAGGGCGACTCAGCCCAACGATTCGCCCAGCAGCTCGGCGATCACCGCGTCGTCGGCGCCGATGAGCCGCAGCACGTCGGCGACCAGGGAGTCGGCCAACTGCGCGCGGTCTTCTTCGGGCAGTGTCGACGCCGCCGCGAGCACCGCCCCGATCGACCCCATCGCCGAGATCTCCGTGGACGGTCCGCGGGGAATCGTCGGCGAGAGTGACGCCATCGCACCGGCGACGTCCGCGCGGATGCGACCGTCGAGCGGCGCTTTCCCGGCGTAGAGGGCCGTGTACTGGCCGATCAGCAGATGCGCCTGTTCCGGGTGCGAAAGGTGGAGCCTGCCGGTGTACCGGATGCTGAGAGACAGCCGACGCAGCGGATCGGTGACGCCGCTGAGCCGCTCGTCCAACCACTCCTCGTATCGCTGGGCGACCTCGGTGAGCGCCGCGTCGAAGAGCTCTGCCTTGTTCTCGAAGTGATTGAAGAACGAGCCGAAGCCGACATCGGCGAGTTCGGTGATCGCCTTGATGCTGGCGTCGTGGGCGTGCCCGGTTGCGAGGAGCTCCTGCGCCGCGCGCACGAGCGCCGCACGCGTTCGCTCTTTGCGCCGCGCATTCCGCCCCTCGGCGGGCACCGTCGTCATTCCGTCCACCCGTTTACGCTACAGCGCCCGCCGCCCCGTCACCTCTCGTCGACGGCGATCCCCGAGACGGTCTCGAGCGAGGCGATCGGGGTGAAGCTGTCGCACGCCAGCGTGACCGTCGAAACGTCGTGGGTCCAGTTCTGCCTCGTGTTCGCGCAGGTGACCTCGGCTGTTCCGTCGTCGAACGACACGGTCGCGACGAGTCGGGGCGTGGTGCGGTCGTTTGCACTGACCGTGAGGTCGAGCGTGGTCTGGTGGTACTCGTCGCTCGTGACGACGGCCATGCCCGAGACCCGGTACCCCGCCCCGCTCGTGCCGGAGTCGACCTCCGCGGTGACCGTGCCGGTGGTCTGCGCGACCACCGCGATCGGCACGACACCGGCGACGATCGCCCCGAGGGCGGTCGCGATCGCGGCCGTCCGGAACGCCAGCGACGCCCTGCGACTGTGGTGCGGTGACACCATCCAGATCAGCACGATGCCCGCACAGAAGAGGAGCAACGTGGCGGCGCCCGCGATGGACGCATTGACGGATTCGCCCAGGATGGTGAGTTCCACCGACCACACCCAGGAGATCACGACGCCGAGACCGATGAGAGTCCACCCGGCCGCTCGCGTCCACCGTCGGCGTGCCGTGCTGTGGGTCGCCGATTGTGATTCGTGGTTCGTCATGACGCCTCCGCGGAAGTCAGTAGTCGGTCGACCGTCTCGTCGAGCTGCGCGACGGTGTGGTAGTTGCCGGAGTTCACGACGGCGCTGATGGCGCTGAGGTTGTCGACGCTCTGGAGCGGGTCGCCGTCGAGCAGCAGGAAGTCGGCCGCCATGCCCGCGTCGACGGCACCCATCTGGTCGGAGCGTCCGAGGAACGCAGCCGGCACAGTGGTCGTCGCGCGCAGCACGTCGAGCGGGCCGAGACCCGCGGCCGCCAGCTCCTGGAATTCGGAGGGCATGTCCTGCCCCGGATTGCCTCCCGGGCCGTCCGTGCCGGTCATGATCGGAACGCCCGCGGCGTGGAGGATCCCGATCAGCTTCAGCGAGGTGTCGTAGTAGCGGTGGTACGCGCTCCGGCGATCCCTCGGCAGGTCGAGGAAGGCCGTGCGAGTCGTCTGGAAGTTAGTCCGCACCTGCGGCGCCAACATCTCCAACCACGGGTGGTTCTTGTACTCGGCGGCATCCATGCGGTACTCGGTGCGCAACCGCGACAGCGTGGGGGTCTGCCAGGTGCCGTTCTTCGCGAAGGTCGCGGCCAGCTTCCGCGCGGCGCCCTCGTCGAAGGTGTCGAGCGCCCGCTGCAGCACCGGGATGAACTCGGGCGGATCGGACAGCGCGGGATTGAGCAGCGTCGTCGCCGTCACCTTGACGACGAGCTCGCTCGCGAAGAGCTGTTCCGCGAACGGCACGTAGCCGAGTGAGTTGGGCAGGGCCAGCGAGGTGTCTGCCGCGGCTCGAAGTGCAGAGCTGTCGCTGGATGTCTCGATCCAGACGTTCGCGCTGGTGCCGAGGTGCTCGAGGAAGTCGTAGCCCGCGTCCGACGCCTCGGCCGGGGTGATCGACGGCGGAAGGTGTCCGCCGATCGTCATGCCCCGCTTGTGCGCCCAGCTCACCGCGGCGAAGAAAACATCGCGCTCGACCATGATCAGCTTGATGAAGTCGGCACCGAGGGCCTTCTGGCGGTCGATTTCGTGGCGCACCCGCTCGATGCTCGGAGAGTTGAACGGCATCAGGATCGCGCCGGACATCGCCAGCAGACCCGGGGTGTCGGCGCCGAGCGAGAGCCGCCCCTCGGCGCGGCGGCGGAGCAGCGCATCCGGTCCCGCCAGTTGCCGCATACCGGTCGTGCCCTCCCGCAGCATCGTCGCCATGAACAGCTCGGATCGCTCCTCCTGGAACACGTGCGTGTGCATGTTGTTGTAGCCGGGCACCACAAAACGGCCTCCGCCGTCGATCACGCGCACACCCTTCGCGCTCGCGTCCGTGGCGGCGCCGACCGAGACGATCTTCCCGCCGCGCACGAGCACGGACATGTCCGCGCGCGCACTGCCGTCACGGGGATCGACGACCGTCACGTGGTCGATCCGGAACGGCGCCGCGTCCGCCTCGGTCGACCGGGGCGGGACTCTCTGTCCGCCCAGCGCCGAGAAGAGAGGCCCGCCGGATGCCGCGACCACACCGACTCCGAGGGCAGCGAAGCCGATGTTCTTGATCAGGGTTCGCCGGGACGGACCGGCAGCCGCATCCGCTGCGGGGTTCTTTCTCGGCTTCGCCGTCATGCGCATCTCGCTATCCCGACCGGCCGCTGCCGTCGTCATTGATCATTGTTACATTTGTGATTGTATCATCAACTAGTGGTGCAGCCTGTTGCCGTGCGCCCGTGAATGCTCGCCCGCAGAAGGAGCCCCATGACCGTTCTCACCCTGACCGGGGCGAACGTCGTCGACCCGCGCGACGGCTCGATCGAACGGGACATGGACGTCACGATCGTCGACGGCCGCATCGCCAGCGTTGCCGCGGCGCAGGTGGTGTCGCCCGGTGATCGCCGCATCGACGTCGCTGGAAAATTCGTCGTGCCCGGCTACAACGACATGCACGCCCACGCGCTGAACGAGAAGGATCCGGCGGGGGCGCTCGAGCTCATGCTCGTCCACGGCATCACCGGATTCCGGCAGATGAGCGGTTCCGACGCACTTCTCGACGCGCGCAGGAACGGCGCGCTCCCCATCGGCGCCGGGATGCCGCGACTGCTCGAGCTCCCCGCCGAGGTCCTCTCGCCCGGCAACGGCGGGACCGTCGAACAGGCCGTTGCGACACTGCGCCACCAGGTCGACGCGGGTGCCGACTTCATCAAGGTCGCCGCCGTCACGCCGGCGGTCTTCTCCGCACTCCAGCAGGCAGCACGAGCGAGCGGCACGACCATCTCGGGGCATCTGCCCGCGGCATCCGACCCCATAAAAACGTCCCGGGACGGCCTTCGTTCGATCGAGCACCTCGGCCCGGGCATCGCCATGCTCGCCGCCTGCTCGAGCGACGAGACGGCGATCAGGCACACGCTCGCCCAGACGGTCGAGCTGAGACTTCCGCCCTTCAGGATTCCGTTTATGGACAGGATCCTCGGAGCGTTGATGCGGCGGATCGTCGTCAATCCGGTGCAGGTCAGCTCGCCGCGCTCGATCGCGCTGCTGCAGCACGCGATCGACACGTTCGACGAATCGAAGGCCCGTGCCCTCGCGAGGGAGTTCGCGGCGAACGGGACATGGCATACGCCGACGCTGATGCGACAGCTGACCACCCAGCAGTGCGACCTGCCGCGGTTCCCGGCGGACCCCGATCTGATGTACGTGGCACCCGCGACGCTGAAACTGTGGCACTCCACGCGCCGTAGGTTCGTCACGAAGTTCGGCCCAGCGGAGCGCGCCACCCTGCGCGCCGAGTACGGGCTGCAGCTGCGCCTCCTCCGGATCTTCGACGAGGAAGGCGTCGGCATTCTGACGGGCACGGATGCCACGGGCGGCGTCTGGCTCGTGCCGGGGCCGTCACTGCATCACGAGTTCGACGAACTCGCGCGCGCGGGCCTCTCGCCGCTGAGAATTCTGCAGTCGACGACGACCAGCGCCGCGGAGTTCCTCGGCACGACCGCGACGCACGGCACGATCGAGGCGGGCAAAGCAGCTGATCTCGTGATTCTGGACGAGAACCCCGTCGACTCGGCGAGCGCCCTCCACTCGATCGCCGGGGTGGTGGTCGGCGGCGAGTATCGGTCTCGATCCGACCTCGCAATGATCGCCGAACGGGTGGCCGGCGACCGCTCGATCACGTGACGGCTGGCGCTGGGCCGACCGCCGAGGTCACTGCGTCGAGGTGTGGCAGCACGACCGTTTCCCACGCCGATTCGTGTCGCGCAACGCTTTCGGCGTCCTCGAACCCGCTGTGGACCAGTCGGAGTGCCGTGCCCGGCTCCGCAGGGCGGAGATCGAAGCTGACTAAGGTCTCGGCCCCACGGGTGCCCGGATCGCCCGTTACCCAGGTCATCTCGACGAGCCTGTCAGGAATCAGTTTCACGAACCTGCCGTAGTGACTGTGGAAACGTCCCTCGTGGAGGGTCTGGAAGACGAAGGGTTCACCTTCCCGTGGGCGCATAACGATCTTTCCCGGAGCCGCGAACCAGGTGTCGAAGCCTTCCGTGAGGGCGATGAAAAGAACGCCCGGCGACGCGGCCATGCTCCGCTCGACCGCTAACGAATAGGAGTCGGATCTGACTTCAGGAGATGCCAGCGGGCGGATAGCGCCTCCTGCCGCTGACCGATCCAGCGATTCGCTGGAGCTCGGCGTCATCATCGAGGGCCAGCCAGCCCGATGACATTGCCTTCCGGGTCGGCGAAGTGGGCCACGACCAGCCCGCCCCCGGGTTTGGCAGAGATGGGAAGCACCACGGTCCCGCCCAGGCTTTCGGCGCGCGCCAGCGCGACGGCGACATCCGGCACCCCGACATAGAAGATCGTGTGCGCCGCGCGCCCGGCGCCACCACCGATTCCTCCCGGGATTCCGCCCGGTCCGGCATCAGCCGGGTGATCGATGAAACCGTACTCGCCAGCGTCAGAAATCTCGGGCGCGACGACCGAGTCCGTGTCGGCGACCCATCCGAAGAGCTCTCCGTAAAACCGCCGCAGATCATCCGGCCTCTGCCCGATGATCTCGAAATGCACTATCGGGTTCGTCATGACATCCCCTCCTCGACGATGCACACACCGTACACATGGTGTGCGGCGGCCGACAGAGGGTGGATGGCGCGGCCGCTGCGTCCTGAAAGTTACGATTGCGCTCGCGCCATGGTGGTCATCGTCAGTCTCGCGCAGTATGGGTAAGAGCCCCGCCGCCACCGACGCATTCCCTCACCGCCGTTTCATCACGGTTGTCTTGTACGGGACGCCGTTCGCGTCGTAGGTGGTCCACTCACCCACCTGCACCCCGGATTCGAAGTCGCCCGACCTCATGAGGGTGCCGTCGAGTCGGAACCACTCCCAATAGCCGTGGGGCTCTCCGCGCAGTGTCTGACCCGTCGCCCAGACCGATCCGTCCCGGTGGAGCTTCGTGTACCGGATGCTCTCGTCGGATTCGGGCGGGGTCACTCCTGTCGGCACCATCGCTGCCTCAACCGACCCACTGGGCGAGCTGCAGCAGGTTGCCGCAGGTGTCGTCGAGCACCGCGACAATCACCGGCCCCATCGGTGTCGGGGGCTGGGTGAAGGTCTCGCCGAGGGCCACGAGGCGGTCGTACTCGTTGTGGACGTCGTCCACTCCGAGGACGCAAAACGGGATGCCGTCGGCGGCGAGCGCCTCGGTGAAAGGGCGGACCGCCGGATGACCCTTCGGCTCGAGCGAGATCTGCGTGCCGTCCGGTCTCGTCGGGTCGACGACGGTGAGCCAGCGGTGCTCTCCCATCGGGATGTCCGCGGTGACACTGAATCCCAGTCGGGACGTGTAGAAGTCGACGGCCCGGTGCTGGTCGTCGACGAAAATACTGATTGTCTGGAGCTTCACGGTTGTACCTCTCTCGAAGGCCATCGCTCGGAGATCTGCGACAGCGGTGTCGTGTCGACGGTGTGGAACTTGTAGCGACCACGACGCTCGGTGCGCACGAGTCCCGCCTCCTCGAGCACGCCCAGGTGCTGAGACACGGCTTGGCGGGTGGGGGTCAGGTCGTGGTTCATGGCGAGCTTCATGCACAGTTCGAACAGTGTCTGCTCGTCCCTGCCGAGAAGCTCGTCCAGCAGCACGCGCCTCGTCTCGTCGGCGAGCGCCTTGTAGATGTCGGTCACGACATCACGATAGGCAAGTGAAAGCTTGCCTGTCAATGCACGAAGTGCCGGAGCTGACGACTCGGTGCGGCTCGCCCCGCGTGTTGCCGATAGTGCGTGGGTGACTCTCCGACGATCCGTTTGAACGCGTCACTGAACGCGCTATCCAATCCGTATCCGAGTTGCGCCGCCAGGGCGCCGATCCGCGCGTCGGGATCCCGCAGCGCGTGCTGGGCAAGCACCATTCGCCACGGCGACAAGTACGCCAACGGTGGCTCGTCGGCCGCGCGGCGAAAGCGCTCAGAGTACACCGTGCGCGACATGCCAGCAGTCGAAGCGAGTTCCACGAGCCCCCACGGCCGGCCCGGTTCCGCGTGCATCAGGCGGAGGGCCGGTGCGAGACTTTGGTCGGCAAGGACACGCAGCCAGCCGACGGCAGGCTGCTCCCGCTCGAGGTACGACCGCAAGGCCTCGAGGAGGAGTAGTTGGGCGTTCTGCCGGATGGCAAAGCCCGATCCGAGGCGCGTGCCAGAAGCTTCCTCGAACAGGCGCTTCACCAGCCCGCTGGACCTCGAGGGCGCGGGACCTGATGCTGGGATGTGCACCAGTGCCGGCAACGCATCCCGGAGCAGTTCGGCCAACACCATCATCTACCCCGAGGGCGGCTAGAAGGCCGTCGAACAGTGTGCCGCGAACTTGGTCTTCGGCGCCCACCGCCTGATCGCTCGTGAGCCGGGACGCCCGGGGTCGGGTGAGACGACAGCGATGGCCCCGCGGGTGATCGCTAGACCGCGGGCTGGAGCAGCTCGACGAGCATTCGCTCGTTGTCGCGGATGAACGCGAACCGGTCGCCGGAGTCGTTCGGCACGTCGGCCGGACGGATGACGATCTCGACCCCGGCGGCTTCGAGAAGTGCGATCGTCGCCTCTAAGTCGTCAGTGCCCAGTGCCAGATGGTTGACTCCCCCGCTTCTGAGCGTTGTTCCGACATCCTGTCGTTGGGGCGTGATGGGCGTGGATCCTTCTGCCTGGATCAGTTCGATCCGCGCTTCCCCGTGCACGAGCATCGTCGCCCGGGAGCCGGGGAGCGAATAGTCGTACTGGTGAACAAATCCGAAGTGTTCGGAGTACCACGCGGTGCTGGCTTCGAGGTCTTGGACGACGATGGCGACGTGGTGGAGGCGAAGTACGCGAGTCATAGGTTTCTCCGGGCTTTTTGGGGAGGTGTAGGTCGGGTTCGTCAGGCGGTGATGCCGCCGTCGACGACGAGTTCGGTGCCGGTGACGAAGCTGCTGTCGTCGGAGGCGAGGAACAGTGCCGCTTTCGCGAGGTCGTCGGGCCTTCCCCACCGGCCGAGGGGGATCATGTCGGCCACGGCGTCGTCGAGTTCGGCGAGTTGTTGTGCCGTGAGTCCCAGGGTGTGCGGCATCGAGGTGCGCGTCGGGCCGGGGGTGAGCACGTTCACCCGGATACCCCGGTGCTTGAGATCCATCGCCCAGTTACGGGCGAACGAGCGGATCGCGCCTTTGGTTCCGGCGTAGACGGCGTGACCATCCATGGCTCTGCTGCCCGCTGTCGACCCGGTCAGGATGATCGATCCACCGTTGGTGATCAGCGGGAGCATCTTCTGGGCGGAGAAGAAGGTGCCCTTGACGTTGATCGCGAATAGTCGGTCGAACGCATCCTCGGCCACCTCGCCGAACGGTGCCAGCGCGTTCACTCCCGCGTTGGCGAAGAAGATGTCGATGCGGCCGAAGTCGGCGGCGACTACCGCGACGAGCCGGTCGAGATCTGACATGCTGCCGGTGTCTCCCCGCACGGCGATCGCGTTCTCGCCCATCTCCCGCTGCGCCGCATCGAGCTCCGGCTGTCGGCGGCCGGTGATAATCACGCGCGCGCCCTCGGCGACGAACTCTTTCGCCGTCGCTAGTCCGATGCCGCTGCTTCCGCCCGTGATGACGGCGGTTTTTCCCTCGAGCTTGTGCACGTTGATCCTTACGTATTTCGGCGTTGACACCGGAGGAACACGATGGATCCGTCCGGCTCGTCAAACGGTACGACCGACCGCACCACCCAGCGAGGGTTCCCCTTGCCCTAGGGGATGACAGGACCCCCTCTCGTTCTCCGCCCCTCGCCTAGGCTCGGACCATGGCCGAGAAGATCAACACGTTGGGCGCGTATCTCCGTGCGCGGCGCGACGCTGTGACCGCCGAGCAGGCGGGCATCAGCGATGAGGGTGTGCGCCGCGTGCCGGGTTTGCGCCGCGAAGAGGTCGCCATGCTCGCCGGTATCAGCGCCGACTACTACCTCCGCCTCGAACAGGGCAAGGACCGGAACCCGTCGGTGCAAGTGCTCGAATCCATCGCCCGCGTGCTCGGCCTCGATGACGACCACCGCGCGCATCTTCTCGCTCTCGGGGCGCCCGTGCCGCGCCGCAACAGGCGTCGCCCTCAGCCCGAAACCGTCCCCGACGGCGTTTCAAAGCTGCTGCACTCGCTGACACAGCCGGCATTCATCGAGGGACGCTACTTCGACATCCTCGCCTCGAACCACCTCGCCCAGTCGCTCGATCCGGCCCTGACGGTCGGGCGGAACCAATTGCGCGATTTGTTCCTCGACCCCGGAACTCAGACCGCGCATCCCGACTGGCCGGCACTCACGGAATGCCTGGTCGCGAGCCTCCGACAAGCCGTCGGAACCGACATCGACGACCCGCGATTCATCGAACTGACCGGCGAACTGTCCCTCGGCAGCGATCGCTTCCGGAAGCTCTGGGCACGGCACGACGTGATAACGCTCTACGGGGGAACCGAGGTACGGATCGATCACCCCGAAATCGGCGGCCTGACCGTCAACCGGGAACGGTTGGCAATAGGCGGCACGAACGGACTCACGCTCGTCGTCTACCATCCCGACGCTCGATCTGACAGTGACGAGAAACTGGCTCTGCTCGCTTCCGCACGCGCAACCGCCGTACGACCTGACCTCGCCAGCGCGATGAATACACTTCCGACGCCCTGATCGATCAGCCCTAAGTTGGCGTGCACTCGGGATCCGGCCTCGGGGATTTCGAAGGCGAATGCCTCGCGGGTGATTGCCTCGACGGGCGTGCCACCACGGACACCGGTGTCGAGGGCGACAATCGCGGGCAGCTGGTCGGCGGACAGCCCGAAGCCGAAGATATCGAAATTCTCCGCGATACGGGCAGCCTTGGTCGACTTCGGGATCGCGGAACGGCTGAGATGGCAAACCCGGGGCACTGAACACCGCGAAACGAGATCACTGCTCGAAGCAGAGCCATCAACCGACTCCGAAGGGTGATCAGCGGCGTCGCCGGCTTCACGACCCTAGGTTAACGCAAAAACCCCCGCCTGAGCGGGGATTCACAGCTGGGGTACCTGGACTCGAACCAAGAACAAAAGAATCAGAATCTTCCGTGTTGCCAATTACACCATACCCCACCGTCCCTCACCGAAGCTCGGGCCGACGGTCTACTTTAGCCCATCCTCGGCGATAGTAAAAACCGAGCGCGGCGCCCGCCCGAAATCAGGGCGGGCAGCCGGGCCTACAGCTGCGAGCGCAGGTTCGTCAGCCGGACGAGCGACGACTCCTTGCCGAGCAGTTCCATCGACTCGAACAGCGGCGGGCTGATGCGCTTGCCCGAGATGGCCGAGCGCAGCGGGCCGAACGCGATACGCGGCTTGAGTCCGAGTCCCTCGATGAGCGCGGCACGCAGCGCGGCCTCGATGGTCTCGTGGTTCCAGTCGGTGACCGCGCCGAGGGCGGTGATCGAGGCGTCCAGCACGGCGGCTCCGGCGTCTCCCGGCATGGCGTCGGCATCGACCGTGATCGCGCCGTCGCTGAGGAACAGGAAGCCGAGCAGGGCGGGCGCTTCACCGAGCAGCTGCATACGCTCCTGCACCAACGGCGTGGCCTGCCGCAGCAGAGCGCGGTCCCCGTCGGTGGTCACGAGGCTGCCGAGGTACGGCTCGATGCGCGAGGCGAGGTCCTCGACGGTGAGCAGACGGATGTGGTCGCCGTTGATCGACTCGGCCTTCTTGAGGTCGAAGCGGGCCGGGTTCGGGTTGACGTCGGCGACGTCGAACGCCGCGACCATCTCGTCGCTGGTGAACACGTCGCGGTCGTGCGACAGCGACCAGCCGAGCAGCGACAGGTAGTTGAGGAGACCCTCGGGCACGAACCCGCGCTCACGGTGGTGGAAGAGGTTCGACTCGGGGTCGCGCTTCGAGAGCTTCTTGTTGTTCTCGCCCATGACGTAGGGCAGGTGGCCGAAGCGCGGAATGAACTTCGTCACGCCGATCTCGATGAGCGCGGTGTACAGCGCGATCTGTCGCGGGGTCGAGGAGAGCAGGTCCTCGCCTCGCAACACGTGCGTGATACCCATCAGGGCGTCATCCAAGGGGTTCACAAACGTGTACAGCGGCGCACCGTTCGGGCGCACGACCACGAAGTCGGTGAACGAACCGGCCGGGAAGGTGATCTCGCCGCGCACGAGGTCGTCGAAGCTGAGGTCGGTGTCGGGCACGCGCAGGCGCAGCGCCGGGCTGCGGCCCTCGGCCTTGTACGCGGCGATCTGCTCGGCGGTGAGGTCGCGTTCGAAATTGTCGTAGCCCTGCTTGGGGTCGCGGCCGGCGGCGATGTTGCGCGCCTCGATCTCCTCGCCGGTGGCGAAGCTCTCGTAGAGGTGGCCGCTGTTCTTCAGCTGCTCGATGACACCGAGGTAGATGTCGGAGCGCTGCGACTGGCGGTAGGGCTCGTGCGGCCCGCCGGTCTCCACTCCCTCGTCCCAGGTGAGCCCGAGCCAGCGCATCGCGTCGAGCAGCTGGAGGTAGCTCTCTTCGCTGTCGCGGGCGGCATCCGTGTCTTCGATCCGGAAGACCAGTTTGCCGCCGGTGTGGCGGGCGTACGCCCAGTTGAAGAGGGCTGTGCGAATGAGACCGACATGGGGGGTTCCGGTGGGCGACGGGCAGAATCGCACGCGCACATCGGCACCGGCAGCGGTGGAGAAAGTGGCAGACATCGGCAGCAATCCTACCGCGGGCCCCCGGGCCTACGGGCAGTACTCGAGGGCGGCCAGCTGGTTCTCGCTCGCCTCGCTGTTGTCGGCGGCGCACGACAGCTGGACGCTCGCGGTGCCTCCCGGCGTGACCGCGGAGACGCTGCCCGAGAACGGCTCCTGGCCGTCGCACTCGATCGTGAACGGCATCACCTGCGGCGTGGTCTCGACGGCGGTGACGAAGGTGCCGTCGGCGGGCGGGTCGGCCGTCACGTACTGCTGCTCTCCGAGCACGAAGTCGGTCGCGAAGTCCTCGCCGACCTGCCCGGTGGTGCGCGCGTCCTCGATCAGCACGCTCTCCCACTCGTCGCGCAGGTCGCTGTCGAAGTCCGAGACCATGTTGATGCCGTCGCCGCCGAACTGCGGCTCGGTCGGCACGGCGATCGTCTCGACGGTCGTGACGGGACCGGACGGCGTCGTCGATCCGGTGGTGGTGACGACCTGGACGCCGACGGGCACGTTCTCCCCGTAGCTCAGAGTGCCCCAACTGATTGCCCCGGTCTCGGGCGTGCAGCCGCTGGTCGCGGCCGGCTCGGCGGTGGGTTCGGTGTCGTCCCCGGCGGTCGTGCAGCCGGCCATGGTGATGGCCGCGAGTGCCGCGACGAGGAGTGCTGAATACTGGCGAGTTGTCATTGCTGCCTCCATCCTTGGTCTTCGACGCTACGCCCGGCACCGAGAGAATATGAGCTATTCACAGGCAACACGGATGTCGCGGCTCAGGCGTCGACGACGCGCAACCGCCCCGCGAGCCCGAGGACGACCGCTACGATCGCGAGCGCGACGACGGCGAGGCCCGCGTACCCGAGCAGCGTGAGAACGGGTCCCGCGAGAGCGCCGCCGAGCGCGCCCGCCGCGTTCATCGCGAGGTCGGAGCGCCCCTGCATGACCGAGCGCCGCTCGGCCAGAACCGACTCGGCGAGCAGCGCCGACCCCGCCACGGTGGCCGCGCTCCAGCCGAGCCCGAGCAGCACGAGGCCGACCGTGACCCCGACGTGGCTCTCGGCCCCGAGCGCGACGGTCAGCAGCGCCGCCACGAGCACCGCCTGCCCGCCGAGGATCACGGGGATGCTCCCGAGGCGGTCGGCGAGCGCGCCGAACACCGGCGAGAGCACGTACATGCCGGCGATGTGCAGGCTGATCACCAGCCCGACGACGGTGATCGACGAGCCGTGGCCGCTGAGGTGCACGGGCGTCATCGACATCACGGAGACCATGACCGCGTGGCTGAGGGCCACGGCCGCGATCGCGAAGGTGGCGCGACGGGGGCGCGCGACAGCCGGTGTCACGGCCGCGGCCACGGGCGCGGCATCCAACCGCTGTCGGAGCAGGAGCGGGTCGGGCCGCAGGCCGACCGTGTAGACGAGCGCCGCGGCGAGCTGGGCGACCACGGTGAAGACGAAGGGGCCGGCGAGCGGCGGCAGGCCGAGCGCTTCGCCGACGCGCTCCCCCGGGCCGACGAGGTTCGGGCCGACGACCGCGCCGAGCGACGTGGCCCAGACGACGAGCGAGAGGTCGCGTGCGCGGTGCGCGGCCGAGGCGAGGTCGGTGGCGGCGAACCGGGCCTGCAGGGCGACCGCGGTGCCGCTGCCGAGGCCCGCGAGCGCGAGCAAGAGCAGCGGGAACGATTCGACCACCACGCTCGTGATGGTGAGCAGCGCGCCGACCGTGGCGATAAGAGCACCGAGCGCGAGGGCGACCCGGCGACCCCGGCTCCGCGCGAGACGCGCGAGCGGGATCGCGGCCGCCGCGGCGCCGAGCGTGCTCATGGTCGCGGCCATGCCGCTCCAGGCCGGGGAACCGGAGAGCGACTCGGCGATGATCGCGCCGAGCGACAGGGTGGCCCCGAGGCCGAGGCCGCCGAGCACCTGTCCGATGCTCAGCAGCGCGACGGAGCGCCGCTGGACCGCGCGGTACTCGTCGAGGGTGGTCACGCCCGTGCGCGCGTGGGGTTGCCGAGCGTGCCGATGCCGCCGATTCCGATCTCGACGAACTGGCCGGCAGTGATGGCGCCGTCGCCGGCGGGCGAACCGGTCATGATGATGTCGCCCGGCAGCAGCGTGAAGATGTCCGAGGCGAAGGCGACCAGTTCGGCGACGGTGTTCTTGCTGTCGCCGGTCGAGCCCGAGAGACGGGTCTCGCCGTCGACGCGGGTAGTGATCGTGAGGTTCTGCGGGTCGAGCTCGGTCTCGATGACCGGGCCGACCGGTGCGAACGTGTCGTAACCCTTGGCCCGCGACTCCTGGCCGGGCTCTGCCATCAGGTCGACGGCGGTGACGTCGTTGCCGACCGTGTAGCCGAAGACGTGGTCGAGGGCGTTCTCGACCGAGACCTTCTTGGCGATGCGGCCGATCACGACGACGAGCTCGCCCTCGTGGGCGACCGCGCCGACGCCGTCGGGCAGCAGGATCGGGTCGCCCGGTCCGACGACCGTCGTGTTCGGCTTGAGGAAGATCAGCGGGGCGGCGTCGGTGTCTTCGTCGGGGTCGGCCGGGTAGTTTCCCTCGACGCTGAGAACCTTCGAACGAGGGATGACGGGGGCGAGGAGCCGCACGTCGGAGAGCGGCACACGCTCCTCGGTCGTGTCGAAGCCGACGAACATCGGGTCGCCCGTCAGGACGACGAGTTCGTCGCCGTCGACGATGCCGAAACGGGGGTCTCCACCAGAGCTAAAGCGCGCGATTTTCACGGGTGCAAGCCTAGTCGGGGGCTGTGGCGGGTCGAGCCTGTCGAAACCAGAATCGGGTTGAGCTTGTCGAAACCCATGGGATTTCGACAGGCTCGGACCACCGGCAGGCGTAGCGTGGGCCCCATGGAACATCGCTATCTCGGAAACAGCGGCCTCAAGGTCTCGGAAATCACGTACGGCAACTGGCTGACCCACGGGTCCCAGGTGGAGAACGACGTCGCGACGCAGTGCGTGCACGCCGCCCTCGATGCTGGAATCACCACGTTCGACACGGCGGACACCTACGCCAACACCGTCGCGGAGCAGGTGCTCGGCGACGCCCTCAAGGGCCAGCGCCGCGAGTCGCTGGAGATCTTCACGAAGGTCTACTTCCCGACCGGGCCGAAGGGTCCGAACGACACCGGCCTGAGCCGCAAGCACATCCGCGAGTCGATCGACGCCTCGCTCATCCGCCTCGGAACCGACTACGTCGACCTCTACCAGGCACACCGCTACGACTACGAGACACCGCTCGAGGAGACGATGCAGGCGTTCGCGCAGGCCGTGCACCAGGGCAAGGCGCTGTACATCGGCGTCTCCGAGTGGTCGGCCGAGCAGCTGCGTGCCGGACACAAGCTCGCCACCGAGCTCGGCATCCAGCTCATCTCGAACCAGCCGCAGTACTCGGCGCTCTGGCGCGTCATCGAGGGCGAGGTCGTGCCCACGTCGCGCGAGCTCGGCATCTCGCAGATCGTCTGGTCGCCCGTGGCACAGGGCGTGCTCACGGGCAAGTACAAGCCGGGCGCCGAGCTGCCCAGCGGCTCCCGGGCGACGGATGCCGCGGGCGGGGCCGACATGATCAGCAACTGGCTGCGTGACGAGGTATTGACCGGCGTGCAGAAGCTCGAGCCCATCGCCGAAGAGAACGGCCTGTCGATGGCGCAGCTCGCCGTGGCCTGGGTGCTGCAGAACGACAACGTCGCGTCCGCGATCATCGGCGCCTCCCGCCCGCAGCAGGTCACCGACAACGTCAAGGCGTCGGGCGTGACGCTCAGCCCCGAGACTCTCGCCGCGATCGATGCGGCGATCGGGGATGTCGCCGAGACCGACGTGTCGCTGACCGTGGGTCGCTCGCCGAAGTCGCGCTAGCCACCCAGCCATCCCGGCCGCACGAAACCCACCTCGTAGGCGAAGACCGCGGCCTGCACCCGGCTCGCGGTCTTCGTCTTCTGCAGCACGGCGCTGATGTGCGTTTTCACCGTCGCCGCGCTGAGGAAGAACTCCGAGGCGATCGCCGCGTTGCTCAGGCCTCGCGCGATCGCCTCGAGTACCTCCCGCTCGCGGTCGGTGAGTGTCGCGAGCAGCGCGGCCTGGTCGGCGGGCACCACGGCGTCGACGGCGCGGCTCTCGGCGCCGAGCCGGTGCTCGAGCAGGGACCGGGTCATCGCCGGGTCGATCAGGGTGTCGCCGCGAAGCGCCGTGCGCACCGCGGCGGCGAGCAGGTCGGCGCCCGCGTCCTTGAGCAGGAACCCCGATGCTCCCGCGCGCACGCTGCCGAGCAGGTACTCCTCGTCGTCGAACGTGGTGATGACGACGACCGCCCTCGCGGTGCCCGCGGCGACGATGCGCCTCGTCGCTTCCACGCCGTCGAGCCGCGGCATCCGGATGTCCATCAGCACCACGTCGGGTCCGTGCTGTTCCGCCTTCTCGACCGCGTCGATTCCGTCGCGCGCCTCGTCGACGACCTCGATGTCGGCCTCCGCGTCGAGCATCATGCGCAGCCCCATGCGAACCATCGGCTGGTCGTCGACGACGAGCACGCGGATCGGGCCGGTCACGCGCGCACCAGTTCGCGGCTCGGTTCGGGCAGCCGCACGAGCACGGTCCAGCCGCGGCCGTTGAGGCGCCCGGCGACGAGGGTGCCGCCCGCGGCCTCGGCCCGCTCGCGCATGCCCCGGATACCGGACCCGCCGCCGCTCGACGACACCGCCGACGCCTCGGAGCCCTCGTCGTCGATGCGCAGCTCGATCGAGCGGTCGCGGGCGCCGAGCGCGATGCGCGCCGCCGTCGCGTCCGAGTGCAGCATCACGTTGGTGAGCCCTTCCTGCACGATGCGCACGACCGCGGCCTGCTGCAGGGTCGTCAGGTCCAGGTCGGGGTCGATCGCGACCTCGACGACGAGCCCCGTGTCACGCACCCGGCCGACGATCGCGTCGAGCGCGGCGGCGAAGTCGGCGGGCGCCATCAGTGCGGGTGCACCCGTGTCCGAGCGCAGCACGCGCACCACCTGGCGCATCGCGCCGAGCGCGTCCTGCCCGGTGCCGGCGATCCAGCGCACCGTGTCGCGCAGCTCCTCGGGACGGGTGTCGGCGACCCGGTCGGCGGCCTGCGCCCGGATCACCATCGCGCTGATGTGGTGGGCGACGACGTCGTGGATGTCGCGGGCGATGGCCGTGCGCTCCTCGGCGACGATGCGCGCGGCGTCGGCCTCGCGCAGGCGTTCGAGCTCCGCGTTGCGCTCGCGCAGCGACGCGACGGTGCGGCGCTGGGCGTGCACGGACGCGCCGAGCAGCATGGCCCCGATGGCGACGAGGCCCGCGAGGATGCGGGTGGAGGGGTCGCTGTAGACCAGTGTCTCGAGTACCCAGGCGGTCTCGCCGGTGTAGTCGACGCCCCACATGAACGAGGGCACGACGGTCAGGACCACCGAGACCACGACGACGGGGGCCGCGATCCGCAGCTGCAACCCGCTCGCCGCGGCGATGAAACCGGCGACGACGAGCGGCACGATGCGCAGCTCGGGAACGTCGAAGTACCAGGCGGGCCAGACCGACGCGATGCCGACCAGCACGAGTCCGACGAGCGGCCAGCGCCGACAGAGCAGCAGCGCGAGCGCGGTGATGACGCCGAGATAGATGTAACTCTCGAGCTGGAACGGGTACCAGCCGAGTCGCAGCGCGAGCAGGATCGCGAGCAGCCACGCGGCGAGCAGGGCCGCGGCCCGCAGCGCGTCACGCACGAGGGGACGGCGCCAGAGCGCGGAGACGGAGGTCGGGAGCGTCGGCATGACCCGACTCTATCCGCGGGGTGGCGGCGGGGCCTCGGCCGTTCGGGTGATCTCGTCACCAGCGGGTTGAGCCTGTCGACACCCCCGCGGAAGGGATTTCGACAGGCTCAATCCGCCTGAGCGGCTCAGGCGTCGAGGCGCGTCATCCAGCCGTGCACGTCCTCGCGACGTCCGTACTGGATGTCGGTGAGCTCTTCGCGCAGCGACAGGGTGAGCGGGCCGGCGGGGGCGTCGGCCGAGCCGATCTCGAAGTCGGCGCTCTTCACGAGGGCGATCGGCGTGACCACCGCGGCGGTACCGCAGGCGAAGGCCTCGACGATGTCGCCCGAGGCCACACCCTCGCGCCACTCGTCGATCGTCACGCGACGACGCTCGACCTTGAGGCCGCGGTCCTCCGCGAGCTCCAGGATCGAGTCGCGCGTGATGCCCTCGAGGATCGAGTCGGAGTGCGGGGTGACGAGCGTGCCGTCCTTGTAGACCAGCACGATGTTCATGCCGCCGAGCTCTTCGAGGTACTTGTTCTCTTCGCTGTCGAGGAACAGCACCTGGTCGCAGCCGTTGTCGTACGCCTCGGCCTGGGCCACGAGCGACGAGGCGTAGTTGCCGCCGGTCTTCGCCGCACCCGTTCCGCCCTTGCCGGCGCGCGAGTAGGTGGTCGAGAGCCAGATCGAGATCGGCACGACGCCGCCGCCCGCGAAGTACGGGCCGGCCGGGCTCGCGATGACGTAGTAGTTGACCTTCTCCGCGGGACGCACGCCGAGGAACGACTCCTTCGCGAACATAAACGGACGGATGTAGAGGCTCGTGTCGGGCTCGGAGGGGACCCACGCGCCATCCGCCTTGATGATCTCTTTCAGCGAGTCGATGAAGTACTCGGTGGGCAGTTCGGGAAGCGCCATGCGACGGGCGGAGCGCTGCATGCGCTCGGCGTTCTTCTCGGGGCGGAAGGTCCAGATGGAGCCGTCCTCGTGGCGGTACGCCTTCATGCCCTCGAAGATTTCCTGGCCGTAGTGCAGCACGGCGGCGGCGGGGTCGAGCGAGATCGGGCCGTAGGGCTGCACGCGCGGGCGGTGCCAGCTGCCACGGGCCGACCAGCAGATGTCGACCATGTGGTCGGTGAAGTGCTTGCCGAAGCCCGGGTCGGCGAGGATCTCCATGCGCTCCATCTCCGACTTGGCTTCGGGGTTCATGGAGCGTAGGAACTGCAGGGTGGTTGGCGCGAGGAGGTTCTTGATCATGCTGGCGGTTCCTGTCGGTTCGTTGTTCTAATTCTTAGGTGAGCGAGGCCGCGATGGCGTCGCCGATCTGCGCGGTGGTCCTGGGGGCGGAACCACGGGCGGCGAGGTCGGCGGAGACGGCCGCGGAAACGCGAGCCGCGGCATCCACTGACCCGAGGTGATCGAGCAGCAGTGCCACGGAGAGGATCGCGGCGGTGGGATCGGCTTTCTGCTGGCCGGCGATGTCGGGTGCGGATCCGTGGACCGGCTCGAACATGCTGGGGAACGTACCATCCGGGTTGATGTTGCCGGAGGCGGCCAGTCCGATTCCGCCGCTAATGGCGGCAGCAAGATCGGTGATGATGTCGCCAAAGAGGTTGTCCGTGACGATGGTGTCAAATCTACCCGGATTCGTGACCATGAATATAGTCACGGCGTCGATGTGCAGGTAGTCCACGGCCACGTCGGGGAACTCGAGGGCGACCCGGTCGACCGTGCGCTGCCAGAGCGAGCCGGCGAACACGAGCACGTTGGTCTTGTGCACGAGCGTCAGCTTTTTAGCAGGGCGGGATGCCGCGACGGCGAATCCGTACCGCACGAGGCGTTCGACACCGAATGCCGTGTTGACCGAGACCTCGTTCGCGACCTCGGCGGGGGTGCCGACGCGGATCGCACCGCCGTTGCCGACGTACGGCCCCTCGGTGCCCTCGCGCACGACGACGAAGTCGACGTCGCCGGGGTTCGCCAGCGGGGATTCGACGTTGGGGAACAGCGTGGTCGGGCGCAGGTTGACGTAGTGGTCGAGGGCGAAGCGCAGCTTGAGCAGCAGGCCGCGCTCGATGATGCCGCCCTTGAGGCGCGGGTCGCGGGGGTCGCCGCCGACCGCACCGAGCAGAATGGCGTCGTGCTTCTTCAGCTCGTCGAGGTCGGAGTCGTCGAGGATCCTGCCGGTCTCGAGGAAGTGCCCTGCCCCGAACGGGAACTCGGTCGTCGTGAGCGTCACGTCGGCGGGCAGTGCCGCCTGCAGCACCTTCACGGCTTCGGCGATGACTTCCGGTCCGATTCCGTCTCCGGGAATCACTGCGAGATTGAGAGCTGAGGGCATTCCTCCAGCGTACTGCCCGGCGCCTAGCAGGGCGGATGCCGCGTTAGCAAGCGATCGGCGGGTGGCACGGCTGAGCCGCCCAGTCGGTATGGTTGGCGCATGAGTATTGGAAGCGGTATCGCCCTGTTCGTCATCGGCGCCATTCTGGCCTTCGCGGTCAACGTGCAGCTGGACTGGATCGAGCTGAGCACCATCGGCTACCTGCTGATGGGTGCCGGTGTGTTGATCTTCATCCTCGGCCTCGTGCTGATGATGCGTAAGCGCCAGTCCACCACCACAGTGCGCTCGGCCGTCGACCCCGCCAGCGGCGAGGCCGTGCAGCAGCGTTCGACCAGCACGCCGAACGACACGATCTAAGCAGCATCAGCGACACCGGTCGCTGAGCTTGTCGAAGCGTCGCCATGACGCGCGCTTCGACAGGCTCAGCGACCGTTTCGCGTCAACCCCGCGGCTTGCGCAGCGTGACCAGCGTCACCGTGATCGCGACCGCCATCAGTGCCGCCGCGACCCACGAGGTGACGACCACGCCGGAGTCGAACGCCGCCCGCGCCGACGCGAGCAGGCTGTCGCCCACCGCGCCCGGCAGCGTCGACGCGACCTCGACCGCGCCGCCCAGGGTCTCCCGGGCCGCCGTCGCATCGGCGCCCGTCACGGAACCGGGGATCACGACCGACGACCGGTACGACGCGGTGAGGATACTGCCGAGGACCGCGGTTCCGAGGACGGCGCCGAGTTCGTAGGCGGTCTCCGAGACGCCGGATGCCGCACCCGCTTTGTCTGCGGGAACGCTCGAGATGATCAGGTCGTTCGAGAGCGTCTCGGCCGCACCGATCCCCGCACCGAGCACACAGAACGCGAGGATGAGGCTCAGCGTCGTCGTCCCTCCCCCGACGATCGCGACCGAGGCGTACGCGACGAGCGACAGCGAGAGCCCGAAGGCCATCAGGTAGCCCGGCCGGATCCGGCGCACGACGGGCACGATGGCGAGGCCCGCCACGATGATGACGACGGTGCCGGGCGCGAGCGCTATCGCGGCGTCGAACGGGCTCAGCCCCACCACGAGTTGCAAATGCTGCGTGATGAAGAACAGGAATCCGACGAGCGAGAACACGCTGACCAGGTTGACCACGACGGCGCCGCTGAACGACGGCACGCGGAACAGCTTCATGTCGAGCATCGGGTTGTCCTGCTTCAGCAGGCGGCGCACGAACAGGGTGCCCGCCGCGATGCCGACGGCGATCAGCAGCACGGGAACCACGCCGAAGCCCTCGGTCGCGATCGACTTGATCGCGTAGACCGCGGGGCCGAGCGCGAGCATGGAGAGCAGGATGCTGACGAGGTCGAACGGGCCGGGCGCCGGGTCCTTCGATTCGAGGATGAGCAGCGGCGCGAACACCAGAAGCGGCAGCAGGAACGGCACCGCGATGAGGAACACGGAGCCCCACCAGAAGTGCTCGAGCAGGACACCGCCGACGAGCGGGCCGACGGCGGAACCGGCCGAGAAGCCCGTCGCCCAGATCGCGATGGCGAGGCGGCGCTGACGGCGGTCGACGAAGAGCGAGCGCAGCAGCGACAGGGTGGACGGCATGATCATCGCGCCGAAGAACCCCAGCAGAACACGCGCGGCGATCAGCCAGGCGGCATCCTGAGCCGTCGCCGCCAGCACGGAGACGACGCCGAAGCCCGAGGCGCCGATGAGCAGCATGCGGCGGCGGCCGAAGCGGTCGCCGAGGTTGCCCATCGCCACGAGCAGGGCCGCGAGCACGAGCGGGTAGGCGTCGACGATCCAGAGCTGGGCCGCGGCCGACGGGCGCAGGTCGCGGGCGATGCTCGGCAGCGCGAAGCTCAGCACGGTGTTGTCGATCGAGACCAGCAGGGTGGGCAGCATGAGCACGCCGAGGGCGAACCACTGGCGGGTGGAGGCGAGGACGCGGGGGTGTTCGATGGTGCTCATGGATTTACTGTACCGTCTGGACGGTACAGTGGGCAAGATCGCGCGGCTACGCTGGGGGCATGGTGCAGAAGACGTCAGCCAAAGAAGCGGTGCTCGACGCGTTCGAACGCGTGGTGATCGACCGGGGCGAGCGCGCCGCGACCCTCGAGGCGGTGGCCACCGAGGCGGGCGTCTCCAAGGGCGGGCTGCTCTACCACTTCGGCGGCAAGAAGGACCTCGTCGAAGGGCTCGTCGAAAGGATGACAGGGCTGGCCGAGAGCGATCTCGAGCAGCTGGCCGCGGCTCCCGACGGTATCGTCAGCCGTTTCATCCGCTCGTCCGTCGTTATCGGAACCCCGTTCGACAGCACGTATATCGCCATGACCCGGCTCGCGCAGTCGGGGCTCTACCCCGAGGCGAACGCGTCGCTCTCGAGCGTGGAGCAGGGATGGCGCACCCTGATCGAGGGCGCGGTCGGCGACCCGGCCATCGCCCGGATCGTGCTGCTCGTCGGCGACGGGCTGTACTACAACGCGGCGCTGTTCCCGTTCGACAAGCTGCCGACGCCCGAGGGCGAGCTCGACGACGTCGTCACCGCGATCGAGGAGCTGACGCGCTCGCGCACCGGTCGCTGAGCCCGCGGTCCCTGAGCCTGTCGAAGGGGTCGAAGCATCACCGCACGTGACCCTTCGACAAGCTCAGGGGCCGAGATCGACTAGTGCTTCGCGACGTGCTTGACCGGCTCCGCCAGTCCACGGTCGGCACGCACCGAACGCGACAGGCGCTCGATCGACTTCAGCGCGCTCACGACGTCGTCGACCGTGACGGCGAACGGCATGTTGTGGATGGTCTCGGTGGGGACGGTCGCCAGTTCGGCGA